>CABJEP010000001.1:0-54364 GCA_902364645.1 Coriobacteriaceae bacterium
AGGAGCCCCCGCTCGTGACCGCGGGTCGGGGCTGCGACAATGATGTTGAAGTGCCATAGGCGCAGCCGCGCCGCAACGAGGTTGGGAGGCTCCCATGCCAAAGTATTCTACCGCGTTCGGGATGGACGTCCACCTGAGGTCGACCACCGTCTGCGCCCTCGACGCGGACACCGGCGAGGCCGTGACGAGGAGGTTCCCCGGCAACCCCTGGGGCGAGATCGCCGGGTGGATGGATGGGTTCCCCGGGCCGTCGCTCGCGGCCTACGAGAGCGGCTACCTCGGCTTCGCCCCGCAAAGGGAGCTCGCCGGGCTCGGCGTCGAGTGCGTCGTCGCCGCGGTCTCGAAGATCCCCAGGTCGGCCGCCGACTCGGCCTCCAAGAACGACAGGAACGACGCCGCCAGGATGGCCAAGGCGATACTCGCCCACGACATCTCCCCCGTATGGGTCCCCTCCCCCGAGGTCGAAGGCATCAGGGACCTCGCCGGCGCCTACGACGGGGCGACCGCGCGCCTGGCGACCGCCAAGCAGCGGCTGCTCGCCTTCCTCGCAAGGCGAGGGTTCGTCTACGGCGGCACCACGCCCGCCGGCAACCCGAGGAAGTACTGGACCTACGACTTCCTGAGGTGGCTCGACAAGGTCAGGCCTGAGGACGATGGCGGGGTTCGGACGCTCGCCGCCCTGAGGAACGAGGTCGAGGCCGCGGCGGAGGCCCGGGCGGACCTGCTCTCCGAGTACAGGGCAGCCGTGGATGCCAGCCCGATCGCCGCGGAGGTGGCCGCCCTCCAGTCGATCAAGGGCTGCGCCTTCGCGCTGGCCGCAGCCTTCTCGGCCGAGGTCGGCGACTTCACGAGGTTCCGTTCCGGAAGGCAGGTCACGGCCTATTTCGGCCTCGCGCCGAGTCAGAGGTCGAGTGGCGACTCCGTGCGGCTCGGAGGCATCAGCGGTGCGGGCAACGCGCTCGTGAGGAAGCTGGCCGTTGAGGGTTCATGGTGCTACGCCGCGGCACGGCACCAGCCGAAGCTCATGCCAAGGGACACGGGCGTGCCCCTCGAGATAAGGATGCACGGGAGGAAGGGGTCCGAGCGGCTCCTGCGGCGGCGCGAGGAGATGCTCGCCCGCGGCGTGCCCGCGGCGAAGGCCAACGCGGCCACCGCGGCCGAGCTCGTGAGGTGGCTCTGGGCCCTCGGCATGATGTGCCGGGAGGGCGCGGAATAGACATAGCCCCCGTCCCGGCGAGCCGGGCGGCCTTCGGGGATACCCCCTATTTCGCTGTGCGCGCGGAGCCCTCCGCATGCGCCTCGACAGACTTGGGGAACCCCGCCGAAGGAATGGAGTGCGGGCCGACAGAACGGTATCCGCGGATATGAGACTGAGCCGAAGGCGTCGACGACATGCCGGGGGCGGACCGGGACGGGTTCAACGGCAGGCCCCGCCGACCGATTGCAAGCGGTCGGCGGGGCCATTGTGGCTCTTGACAGCGGATTGGGTCATATGAGCGAGCGCCCACCAGAGCGAGCAAGGTGCCTTCAGGCAAAATGGCGCCACAGGTTGAGCATAAGTCAGCGAGCGGGCCGCATTTGAGACAAGGTGACGTGAAACGAAAGGGCGCTGACCTTCTGGTCGCGCCCTTGAAGTTGAACGTCAGATTGTCCAAATGCGGCCCGCGCAGCGTCGAGCCGTTACGCGGTTTGGTAAAACCGCGTAACCCCTAAGGCCGCTGGCCCATGCCACCCTCGAGGGTGACGGTCTCGCCGTTCATGTACTTAAAGTCGGGACCGCAGAGCTGAACGACCACGCGGCCGATTTCCTTCTCGACGTCGCCGTAGTGACCAGCCGGCGGCATGTGGACGTTGGCCTTGAACGCCTCGGGGTAGGCATCCTGGAAGTTCTCGAGCGCAGCGGTCCAAGCAAGCGGGCACACGATGTTGACGTTGATGCCGTCGGGGCCCCACTCGTTGGCGGCAACGCGGGTCAGGCCGCGGATGCCCTCCTTGGCGGCAGCATAGCTGCACTGGCCATAGTTGCCAAACAGGCCGGCGCCCGAGGCAAAGTTGACCACGGAGCCCTTGGTCTCCTTCAGGTGCGGATAGGCCTTCTGCATGTACAGATAGGTAGCATACAGACCGGAGTAAATGGCCAGGTTAAACTGGTCCATGGTGTGATCGGCGATGGTCACGCCCGAGGCGCTGGCCTGAGCATTGTTGACGACGGCGTCGATGCGGCCGAACTCCTCAATGGCCTTGTCGATGACGTTCTGGACGACGGCCTCGTTGTCCTGACCAGCTGAGACATCGGCCTGAACAGGCAGAACCTTGACGCCGTACTCGGCCTCGAGGGACTCCTTGGCAGCCTCGAGCTTGGCAACGTTGCGGCCGGTAATAACGAGGTTTGCGCCCTCCTTGGCAAAAGCGATATCGATGCCGTAACCGATGGAGCCAGCGGAACCGTCCTTGAGCGTGGCCTTGCCGCCGCCGGTGACGATCACGGTCTTACCAGTGAAAAGTCCCATACAAAGTCCTTTCGAATCGCGACGGGCACGCCCGCCGACTGCGCGTATCCAACTTCACGCGCCAAAAGCTGAAATGCAACTTTAGCGTGTTCAAGTGAAAAATAAAGACCGCAGCAGGCGAACGGCGCAACGTCATTCGGCGAAGGGATTGTCAAGTACAAACTGGATAAAGCGGCCGAGTTGTTGTTATCAGATCGAGCCATCGAACACGTTTTGAAACTTTGCTGCGGCGCGCGGGATGTCGGCGCGAGACTTTATCATAGGGTGACAAACAACGATGAGGAGCACATGCCTATGACAGACGAGCTGGACCCCCAGACTCAACAGCATATTGATGATCCCGCAGACGTCACCGCAGATACTGACGCTGTGACCTGCGATGGTATCGACATCGACGACCCCATCTTGGACGAAAGCGCTACGGCGGAAACCCCCGAAACAGAAAACGCCGATGAGCAAAACGACGATGCGCCCGCTCAGGACGACGCCCCTGTACAGGACGACGCCCCGCAAGCTGCGGGCCCCATCGAGGTGTCTTCGGAAGAAGAGCTCGATGCCGTCATGGACTCCATGATGGACGCCGTCAAAGCGATGAAAGACGCCGTGTCCGATGCCGATATTGATGCCGAGGAAGAGGAGGCTGCCGAGGCCGCCTCGACCTTTGTGCCCGGCGAGACTCCGGTTGCCGACCAGGGCAGCACCATGCCCTCGTTTCTGCAGCTCGAGCACCCCACGATTGGCGCCGATGCGGTCGATCCGCACGCAGCAGGCTTTTCTGTGGTCGAGGGCGGTACCGGCAATATCGCCGCGCCGCAGGCTGACGATGCGGACGCTGCCGACACCGCTCGCCCGACCGCCCCGCACTCCCCCGCCGCGAGCCACGATCTGGGGACCGCTGTCTCGAACACTGCGAACGCCGTGGGCACCTTTATCGCCCAAGGTGCCTCGGCCATGCGCGAGATGAACGCCGCGAAAAAGGCACTTGCCGATGCCCGCGCCCACCTGGCCGAACTTGAGCAGCGCATTACCGATCAGACCGAGGAACTCGAGACGCGCCAGGATATCGCAGGCCGCTACGACCAGATCGTCGCCGACCAGCGTCAGGCGATCGCCACAGCGCAAAAGACCGCTGCGGCAGCCGAGATTGACCGTGATGCCCACGCCGCCAAAGCGACAGAGCTCAAGAGTCAGTTCGAACAAATGAAGACAGAGGATGACGCGACTGAGCTCCGCCTGAAGGCCGCGCTCGACGCCGTGGAGGCCCGCGAGGCGAGCTCGCGCGAGACCGGCAACCGCCTCGTTCGACGTCTTGAGGATTCCAAGCGTATCCGCGACAAGGTGAAGGCCGAGCGAGACGCCGGCATTGCGGCCGCACAACAAACCGTCGACGCCACGCGCGCCCAGCTCGAGACGCTGCGTCATGAGTATGCCGAGCTGCAACGCAATCCCTCGGCAAATCCCGCCAGCTATACGGTGCGCACCAGCGAGCTCTCGATGCAGATCTCCGACACGGCAGATGCCCTGCGTAAAGCCGAAGAAGATGTCCCGCGCATCACCGCCGACCTTGAGCACTCGCTTGCCGCAGCCGAGCAGGCCGTCGAGCAGGCTCAAGCCCCCATTGCCGAAGCCAAACGCGCACACCAAGCCGTGACGACTGAGGCCGATGCCGCGCGCGACGAGCTGCAGACGGCGAAAACTGCCGCCACGACGCGCCAGCGCGAACTGCGCGAGAAGATCGCCGCCGAGGACAAGGCACGCCGCGACCAAGAGCAAAGCATCGCCAACGCCCAAGCAGATGCCGCACATGCACAGTCGATCATCGAGCAGGCGACCGAGGTACATGACCATCCAGAGATCACTGAGTCGCTTGCAGGATCCTTGGCCCGAGACAAAGCCGAACACGCCGAGACCGAGCGAGAAGTCGCCCAGCTCGAGGCCACCGAGGACGCGGTGCGCGAGCGTACCCGCGACTCACGCATCAAATTCACCGGCGCCATCGTCTGCATCGTCGCCGCAATCCTGGTGATCATCCTAGTCTGGCTGTTCGCAAGCAAGTAAACCAACCGCCAAAAAACGCTCAACGCAGTTGCGGTGAGATAGTTCCTGTTTAGCCCCAAAAAGGCCAATTCAAGAACTATCTCACCGCAACTTATTTAGATCGACGCAAGGCAACCTACCCCTCTTGCACCGATCTCATGACATAAGGACTGTCCCCAGGTGCCGGCACAAAAGGAACGTCCCCAAGTGCCAAGTGCCCAATGACTACTCAACAACCACGGCAACACCGATGTAATGGCAGAGTCAGCGAGCGGGTCACATTTGAGACAAGGTGACGTGAAACGAAAGGGCGCTGACCTTCTGGTCGCGCCCTTGAAGTTGAACGTCAGATTGTCCAAATGCGGCCCGCGCAGCGTCGACCGGTTACGGCGTTTGTAAAACGCCGTAACCTACTGAATGAGCATGGCGTCGCCAAAGCTGAAGAAGCGGTAGCGCTCCTCGATAGCAGCAGCGTAGGCATCCATGATCTGGTCGCGGGTGGCAAGTGCGCTCACGAGCATCATGAGCGTGGAGCGCGGCACGTGGAAGTTCGTGATCAGCGCGTCTACCACGTGATAGGTCGAGCCGGGCATGAGGTAGAGCTGCGTCGTGGCGTTCTCGCGCACCACGATGTCACCGCGGCCAAGCGTGTCGGCTCCGTCCTCGCGGCCTTCAAAATAGCGCGCCGTCACGGCCGGATCGAACACCGGGGCTTCTGCGTCAAACGCGCTCTCGAGCGAGCGCACCGCGGTAGTGCCGACGGCGATCACACGATGACCCTCGGCTTTCGCCTTATGCACGGCGTCGACAACTTCCTGCGACACGTGGTAGCGCTCGGTGTGCATGACGTGCTGCGTGGGGTCGTCCTCCTCCACCAAGCGGAAGGTATCGATGCCCACCTCGAGCTCGACGGCGGCAAACTTCGCACCCTTGGCCTCGATAGCGGCCATGAGCTCGGAAGTAAAGTGCAGACCCGCCGTGGGAGCTGCAGCCGAGTGTTCCTCTTTCATGGCGTAGACGGTCTGGTACTTCTCGGGATCGCCCTCGTAATCGGTAATGTAGGGCGGCAGCGGCACGTGGCCGGCAGCATGGATGGCCTCGTCGAGCGTGCGCGGCTCGCCGGCGGCATTGCAACCGGCCGGCTCAAAACGCACCAGGCGGCCGCCGCGGCTATCGGTGACAAAGTCGATGACCTCGGCCGTCAGCACCACGGGAGCCCCCTCGGGCGCATGGGCGCCGCCCGCACGATACTCAATCTGAGCACCGGGCTTCAGGCGCTTACCCGGCTTGACCAAGCACTCCCAAACATGGCCCAGCGGATCCACGTCCTCGCGGCGCTTGAGCAGCAGGGTCTCGACCACGCCGCCCGATCCCGTTTTACGACCGATCAGACGGGCCGGCATCACGCGCGTCTGATTGATGACGAGCACGTCGCCCGGCTCGATATAGTCGATGATGTCGCGGAAGATGCGGTGCTCAACGGTACCGCCGTGCTCCAGCGGCGTTCCCGCCTGGGAGCCCTTGCGATCCACCACCAGCAGGCGGCAGGAGTCGCGCGGCTCGGCTGGAGCCTGGGCGATCAGTTCCTCAGGAAGGTTGTAGTCAAAATCATCGGTACGCATAGACACGTCGGATACTCCTTATATAGCTAAAGTCCGCTCTACATCCTAGCAGGCTGACGTCCCAAATGAACTACTTTTTGGACGCTTTGCGCTCGTCGCGGATGCGGGCGCGGTCCATGGCCGCCTCGACAGCCGAGAAGCGGCAACCACAGTAGTTCTGCCGATACATGCCCAGCTCGCGCGAACGGCGTGTCGCCTCGGGGTAATACGGACGAAAATCGCGAATCACCGGAGTGAGACCGCGGGCGGCAGCCAGACGCTCCAACACATCATTGCAGGTTTCGAACAACTGATACGGCGAGACGGCGAGCGTCGTACCCACAAACTCAAACCCACGCTCCTGGGCCACGCGGCACGCCTCGGCCAAGCGCAGGGCATAGCACGCACGACAGCGACGGGGCCGATCGGCACCCAGCGGTGCCACGCCGGCCTCCCAGCGCTCACGGTCCTCCCCCGCCTCGATAAGCTCGATGTCGCCATCGGCACACCACCGGCGCAGCTCGTCCAAACGCCGCTGCCATTCATCGTGCGGCTGAATATTGGGGTTGGTCCAGCAGATTGTGGGCTCAAACCCTTCCTCGCGCAGCAGGCGGACCGGCTCAAGAGAGCACGGCGCACAGCAGGCGTGCAACAACAACGGCTTCATCGACATCTCCTCACCCGAAAAAG
Source organism: Coriobacteriaceae bacterium (assembly GCA_902364645.1). Classification (GTDB taxonomy): domain Bacteria; phylum Actinomycetota; class Coriobacteriia; order Coriobacteriales; family Coriobacteriaceae; genus Collinsella. The sequence continues at coordinate 6,839 of CABJEP010000001.1, forward strand.
CGCACGCCGAAGGACGTGTCCTCGCAGGCGACAATGCGGCGGTCGCGCAAAATGGTCCGCACGTAATACCAGTCGCCCACACAGCCTGACAAATGCAAGCCGGCCGCCAGATAGCACAGCAGCGGATAGCCCGAAAACGCAAACCCCAGGGCAAGCGTTGTCGTCACAACAGCCGTCGGTGCCAGGCAAACCGCCATGTACCGCCGGCGCGAATACACAACGCCCTCGGCGCAGGCATAGATCATCGCCGTCTCGCGATTCGCCCCAAAGGTCACCTGCGCGCCCGCAGGCGCCAGCAGCTTAAAAAACACACCGTGCACCAGCTCGTGCACGGCAAATGACGCCGCAGAAACCGCAGCCAAGCCGACTATCCAGCCCACGACAGCCATCCAGCCGCCCGCGTCAGCCGCATCCAAGTCTGCAGGCCCGCCCAGCAGCATAAACACCGGCGCCAGGCACACGGCAAACACGCCGACTACGACCATCCCCCACACGAAGCAAGCGTGCAGAAATTCCTCGTCTTCAAACGCATGTATGTTGGAAATCTCATTCATAGCATCTTAGGATAGCGCCCCTGCCACGTACCCGTCCGCATGTGCGATAATGTCGAACGATATGCACGAATTGACCACCGCGTCGCCAGGCCTTGCGCCCGGCCGCGCTCTCACCATATGCGAAGGAGTCCCATGGCATCCAAATACTCCATGAACGACCGTCCCAGCTGGCCTCGCCGCGCCATCGTTACCGCCGGCGAGCCCTACGGCAACAAGGGCCTTCACTTTGGCCACGTCGGTGGCGTCTTTGTCCCGGCCGACTTCTTCGCCCGCTTCCTGCGCGACCGTCTGGGCCGCGAGAACGTCATCTTCACCTCGGGCACCGACTGCTATGGCTCGCCCATCATGGAGAGCTACCGCAAGCTCAAGGAGAACGAGGGCTACGACAAGTCCATCGCCGAGTATGTCGAGTCCAATCACTCCCGCCAGGCCGCGACCCTCAACAACTACAACATCAGCTGCGATATCTACGGCGGCTCGGGCCTTGAGCCGGCTGCGCAGATTCACAACGAGGTGACCGCCGAGATTATCGAGCGTCTGCACGAACAGGGCACCATCTCCAAGCGCTCCACGCTGCAGTTCTACGACGCCAAGGCCGGCACGTTCCTCAACGGCCGCCAGGTGATCGGCCGCTGCCCCATCCAGGGCTGCAAGTCCGAGAAGGCTTATGCCGACGAGTGCGACCTGGGTCACCAGTTTGAGCCCGAGGAGCTCATCGCGCCCAAAAGCCAGCTCACCGGCGAGGTGCCCGAGCTGCGCCCGGTCGACAACCTCTACTTCGACCTGCCGGCCTACCTCGACTTTATGAAAACCTATACCGCCAAGCTCGCCCAGAACCCGCAGGTTCGCTCCGTGGTCTCCAAGACCATGGAAGAGTGGCTGCTGCCGGCCCAGCTCTACATCCAGAACAAGTTCCGCGAGGCCTTCGATGCCGTCGAGGATCAGCTTCCCGAGCACACCGTGCTGGAGCCCGAGGGCAACAAGAGCAGCTTTACCGTCACCTTCCCCAGCTGGAAGGAGCGCGACGATGCCCACGCGGTGCTCGCCAACGGCGGCGTGCGCTTCCGCAGCGGCAAGGCGCTCGTACCCTTCCGCATCACCGGCAACATCGACTGGGGCGTTCCGGTGCCCGAGGTCGATGGCGTCTCCGACGTCACCTGCTGGTGCTGGCCCGAGAGCCTGTGGGCTCCCATCAGCTATACGCGCACCGTGCTCGCACGCGATGCCAAGGCCGCCGGCGTGACCGAGGGCGTCGCCGCCCAGGATGCCGCCCTCATGGGCGAGCCCGCCGCCGATTCCACGCAGGTCCCCGCGCCCACCTACCAGCACAGCTCGCTCGACTGGCGCGACTGGTGGTGCTCGGATGACGCACAGATCTACCAGTTCATTGGCCAGGACAACATCTACTTCTATTGCATCGCGCAGACCGCCATGTGGGAGGCCCTGGGTTGGAACCTCACGCAGAGCACCGTCAGCGCCTGCTACCACCTGCTCTACATGGGCAAAAAGGCAAGCTCGTCCTCGCAGACTCCTCCCCCGCCGGCAGACGACCTGCTCAACCACTACACCTGCGAGCAGATGCGCGCGCATTGGCTGTCGCTCGGCCTGTCCGAGAAGCCGGTGAGCTTTAGCCCCAAGGCATACGACACGCGCGTGACCGGCAAGGACAAGGACGGCAACGAGGTGCGCGCCTGCGACGACAAGCGCGTTATCGACCCCGCCCTTAAGGAGAGCGCGCTGCTGACCGGCGTGTTCAACCGCCTGGCCCGCAGCTGCTTCTACGGCGTCGCCGTCAAGGAGGGCGACGAGAGTCCCTATCGCAACGGTTGCATCCCCGCCGGTGCCGCTTCTGACACCGTGGTCGAAGCCGCCCAGCAGGCAGCCCTCGCCTTTGAGCAGGCCATGTACAAGTTCGAGACGCACCGAGCGCTCGCTGTGTGCGACGACTACCTGCGCGCCGCCAACAAGCGCTGGAGCGATGCCTCCAAGGCCGCCAACAAGCTCGAGGGCGAGCCGGCCAACGCCGCCATGACGCAGGCCCTCGTCGACGCCTTTACCGAGCTGCGCGTAGCGACCGTGCTCATGCACGGCATCGTGCCGGCCGGCTGCGAGCTCATCTGCGAGTACTTCGACGTTGACCCGGTCGCCTTCTTTAGCTGGGATAACATCTTTGCCTCCACGGATGAGTTTGTGGAGAGCCTGGGCGAGAAGCCCGGCGAGCACCGCGTGAAGCCGCTGCCCCCGCGCTTCGACTTCTTTAGCAAGCACGAGAGCCAGTACTAAAGCACGCCAGCAGCGGCGTGCCCGGAAAGTAGTCAATTTGGGACGGGAAGGAAAGACGGATGTCCAAGCCGCGTCGTCGTAAGCAGAAAAAGCAGGTCAAGGCCGAGCTCAAGCTCAGGCAGTTTGCTGCTACCGAGCTTTCCGACCAGCTTGCCGCCCAACACTCCGCCGCCGACCTGCCGCGCATTATGGTCGACACGGTCGCCGGCGCCTATGCGCCCGCCGATGCCAAGCTCATGATCGAGGGCTTCGGCGCCGCGGCCACACGCCCGGTCACGCTGCGCGCCAACACGCTCAAGGCGACCGCCGAGGACATCGCTGCGGCGCTCGATGCCGCCTGCATCGCCCACCAAACCGTTACCTGGTATCCGGACGCCTTTATCCTGCCCGAGGCCCAGGTTTCAGATCTGTGGGATCTCGACATCTACCGCGACGGCAAAATCTACCTGCAGAGCCTGTCATCCATGATGCCGCCGTTGGTCCTGGGCGCCCAGGCAGGCGAGGACATCCTGGACATGTGCGCAGCCCCCGGCGGCAAGACGACGCAGATCGCCGCCCTCACCCAGGGACAGGCGCACCTCACCGCCTGTGAGATGAGCATTCCCCGCGCCGAAAAGCTCGAGTCGAACCTCCATCGCCAGGGTGCCAAAAACGTGCCCGTCATGCGCATCGACGCACGCGAGCTCGACGAGTTCTTCCGCTTTGACCGCATCCTGCTCGACGCTCCCTGCACCGGCACGGGCACCGTCATCAGTGGCAACGAGAAAAGCCTGCGCGGCCTCACCGAGCAGTTGCTGAGCAAGTGCGCCCGCTCGCAGCGAGCACTTCTGGACCGCGCCATGGGGGCCCTCAAACCGGGCGGCACGCTCGTCTATTCGACTTGTTCGATCTTGCCGCAGGAAAACGAGGACGCCCTGCAAGAGGCCCTCGACAAGCATATGGACTGCGAGCTCATCCCCCTCGACGGCACGCCAAGCGAAAGTGAAGCACGACGCACCCAGGAAGCTGGTGAGGAGCCGCGCATCGAGTCCAACGCTCTGACCGAAGCCATTGCCGCGGGTCAGGTATCGGCCATCGTCAACGGCCTGCCCGGCACGCTCACCATTCCGCCTAGCCGCGACTTTGAGGGCTTCTACATTGCCCTGATCCGAAAACGCAGCTAGCGCACGGATCCAAAACTCAACAAGCTATCTCTGTGCGCGTTTGCCCTGCTGGTCGCGATGCTGTTTAAGCGTCGCGCGCTCCTTGCGTTCGGCCCTTTTGCCCTTAATGGCCGTGACCACAAAGTAGATGACCGCGGCGGCAACGATTGCGGCCACACACAGGCCGATCGAGCCAAACATTGCTGTCAATTCCATACCGCGTCACCTCTCTTTTAAACGGGGCTTTCAAGATAGCACCTCGATACCCGCCACCACAGCTCCTTCACGTTCGCCGGCCCTTCGGTCTAACGGATGGCGCGGCGGGGAAAAATCAACTCGTCAAACGATTTAGCATTCGCAATTCCGGCTGCATCGCGCCGGCCATCATCACATAGAATCGAGCCTCCATGGATACCCTCAACGATCTAAATGAGCGCGTCGACGCCTTCGTCGGCACCAGCTCCTTCGACACGCCTGCGGCGGCAAACGACCAAGCTCCCATCGATGTGCCCGCCGAGGTGCACGAGGACATCGTCGCCTCGGTCGATTTTTCCGAGGTCGAGCTTGCAGACGAGTTCACCGAGCCCCAAATAGCCGTCACGCCCAACGGCCTGCTCCCTATGGAGCCCCTGCCCATCGACGGACGCCTGCGCAAGGCTGCCCTTCGCATGCCCGACGAGATCGAGGAGGCCAGCGGCTTCACGCTCTTTGGCCGACGCATCAAGTCGCTCATTTACACCACCGATGTCGCGGTTATCCGCAACTCCAACGCCGACGCCGTCTTTGCGGTCTACCCTTTCACGCCGCAGCCCGCCATTACGCAAGCGCTGCTGACCGTCGCCGAGTGCCCGGTCTTTGTAGGCGTGGGTGGCGGAACTACGACCGGTAAGCGCTCCGTGCAGATGGCAGCCGTCTCCGAGATGCAGGGCGCGGCGGGCTGCGTGGTCAACTCCCCCGCTACTGCCGAGATGGTCGAGCACATCACCAACATCGCCGACATCCCCGTCATCGCCACGGTCGTTCGCTGCGACGACGATGCCCACGCCAAGGTGCGCGCTGGAGCCAAGATTCTCAACATCGCCGCCGGCAAGAACACGCCCCAGGTCCTACGCGAGCTGCGCGAGCACTATCCCAACCTGCCGCTTATCGCGCCGGGCGGCAAGACGCCCGAGAGCATTCGCGAGACCATCGCCGCCGGCGCCAACGCCATCATCTGGACGCCGCCTTCGGCCCAGCAGCTACAGACCGACATGATGCAGCGTTATCGCAAGATGAAGGAAGACGCCACACCTGTCATCTCGCGCGACGACGTGCCCATTATCGACCAGGTCGCCGCCGCCGAGGTCAGCCAAGTCGAGAACATGAATCCCGATGTGCCGATTCCCGACGAAGTCATCGAGCGCGTCGCTTCGATCCACGAGCGCGTCGAGGAGCATCGCGCCAACCGCGGCCTCAAGCCGTCACTGCACGGCTTTTTCTTCCGCGGAAAGAAACGCTAGCCGCAACAGCAAGGCCCGCCCCACAAACGTGAGACGGGCCGTTTTCGTTTGAGCAATCATGCAGCAACGTGATGGGGCAAATTAATCCACGCGCTTGTCGCCCATAAAGAAGAGCGCCACCGTACCAGGTCCGGTATGCGAGCCAATCAGAGTACCGATGTCATTGATCTCAATCTTGCCTTTAAGCTGCGGAACCTGTTCCTCAATCAGCGCCGCAACTGCCTCGGCATCCTCGCGGCACGCCGAGTGCGACATGATGCACTTACCCGAATAATCCGTACCGCCCTGTACGTGTGCCATCATGGTCTTAGCCATCTCGGAAATCGCGCGCTTCTTAGTGCGAATTTTCTCACGTGGCGACAGCTTACCTTCGCAATCGACCGTCATAAGCGGGCAAATCTTAAGCGCCGTGCCAATGATCGCGCTCGCGGCCGAAATGCGACCGCCGCGCAGGTAGCTCGACAGATCGGTCGAGAAGAACCAGTGGTGCAGGTTGAGTTTGTGCTCCTCGATCCAGGCAGCCGTCTCGTCGAGTGAAGCCCCGCTATCGCGCACGTCGGCGGCATATTCCAGCAACAGACCAAAGCCCGAAGACGCCCCCAGCGAATCGATGACGCGCACCTTGCCGCCCTGGGGATAGCGATCCGCGAGCATCTGCGCCGCGACGCAGGCCGATCCATACGTGCCCGAAATACCCGACGACAACGTCAGGTGCAGCACGTCTTTACCCTCGGCAACAAACGGCTCCCAAAACTCCTCGTACTCACCCACGCTCACCTGAGACGTCTTGGGCATGGCGCCCGCGGCAATCTGGGCAAAAAACTCGTCCGGCGTAATCGACTGATACAGATCGTCCGTATAGACAACATCGTCGATCTCGTAATGAAAACACACGACAGGGATATTGCGCGACGCAAAGAACTCACGGGTTCGATCGGCGGCGGATTCACAGGTCAGGACAAAATCACTCATATGAGGCTCCTTACTCATTGCTGCGCAAATTATCGCACAGTGAGCCTACATGCGGTACATATGTCCACTATTTACCAAATCGAACCAAAAATAGTGAACATCTTTACCACCATCGTCTCCACCGGCCCCACGCATAAATATCTGAGAAAACACCCTCTGTCGTCTCCACCCAACCGCCATATCTACCTCAACTAAATCGATTTACCAAACCGTTCAGCCGACAATTCAGCCGCTGGCGCAAAATCGAAACAAAAGCGGCGCATACTGATAAACGTTTGACGTTGTTTATCAGTTTTACCAACCATATCGGAAGGTGTTTCATGGTCGCATTCGATCGCAACCCGCAAGACTTCAAGTATCTGCGTCTGCTGTCGAGACAATTTCCCACCGAGCAATCCGCGTTTACCGAGATCATCAATCTCTCGGCCATTCTCAACCTGCCCAAAGGCACTGAGCATTTTATGAGTGACGTGCACGGCGAATACGAAGCCTTTATGCACATCCTCAACAACTGCTCGGGCGTCGTGCGCGAGCATGTCGACGAGATCTTTGGCGACACGCTCTCCTTTGACGAAAAGGGCGAGCTGTGCACGCTCATCTACTACCCGCGCGAGAAGATCGACCTGGTCCGCAGCCGGCGCGAGGACTCGCCAGCCTGGTACAAGACGATGCTTGACCAGCTCATCATGGTCGCTCGCTCACTTTCAAGCCGCTACACGCGCTCCAAGGTGCGTAAGGCCATCCCGCGCGACTACGCCTACATCATCGACGAGTTGTTGCACACGCACCCGGACGAGAACAACTATCGCGTGCGCTATCACGAGCGCATCGTGGAGTCCATCCTGGAGACCGCCAGCGCCGACGACTTTATCGAGTCGCTCGCCTCGCTCATCAAGCGCCTGGCCGTCGACCACCTGCACCTGGTGGGCGACATCTTCGACCGCGGCGGCGGCGCGGCCAAGATTATGGACCGACTGCTCACCTACCATTCACTCGACATCCAGTGGGGCAACCACGACCTGCTGTGGATGGGCGCTGCAGCCGGTGAGCCCGCCTGCATCGCCACGGTGCTGCGCAACAACCTGCGCTACGACAACTACGAGATCCTGGAGAACGACTACGGCATCTCGCTGCGTGAGCTTGTCGCCTTTGCCGATGCCACCTACACCGCCGGTGAGTCCATCACCCCGCTGATCAAGGCCATAAACGTGCTGCTCTTTAAGCTCGAGGGCCAGATTATCCAGCGCCACCCCGAGTTCGATATGACCGACCGCCTGTTACTCGACAAGATCGACCACGACACCGGCACAGTCACGCTCGCCGACGGCAGCGTGTGGCCGCTCACGACCAACGACTTCCCCACCGTCGACCCGGCGGACCCCTACACGCTCACGTCTCAGGAGCAGCACATCATCGACAAGCTCGTGTCAGAGTTTGTCACCGCCGATCACCTGCATCGCCATATCGATTTCCTCTATTCCCACGGCTCGATGTACAAGGTCGCCAACGGCAACCTGCTGTTCCATGGCTGCGTTCCGCTCAACGAAGACGGCACCTTTAGCAGCATGAACTGTCTGGGCACCTGGCACGCTGGCCGCGATTATCTCGATTTTTGCGACCACATCGCCCGCCGCGCCTGGCGCGTGGGCGACTGCGACGCCCTCGACTGGATGTGGTACCTGTGGATTGGCTTCAATTCACCCGCCAGCGGACGCTTAGTGCGTACCTTTGAGCGCGCCTATATCGCCGATAGGAGCACCTGGGTCGAGCCGATGGACCCGTACTTTACGCTTACCAAGTCGCCCTCGGTCTGCGATGACATCATGCGCGAGTTTGGCGTCGCGCCCATGGCATGTTCGCCGACCGGACACATCATCAACGGCCACACGCCCGTTAAAACCACCAAGGGTGAGCAGCCCATCCGCGCCGAGGGCAAGCTGCTGGTCATCGATGGCGGCTTCTGCCGCGCTTACCATCCCAAGACGGGTATCGCCGGCTATACGCTCATCTCGAGCTCGCGCGGCTGCCGCCTCAAGTCGCACCGGGCCTTTACGACGGTTGCCGAGGCACTTACGCGCAACGTGGACATCGAAAGCGAGACCAACCGTTTTGACCAAGCGGACCGTCGCCGCATGGTGAGCGACACCGATACTGGCGCCAAGATCCGCAGCCAAATCCAAGACCTGCGTCAGCTGCTCGATGCATATAGAAACGGTGCTATCGAGGAGCGCGCCTAGCACCACCCGCGGGGATTGGCTAAACTTGCTGAGTTTATCATCCCCACGGCGTCCCCGCGCCACCCTAAGGCAGGTACCATGCAAAAGCTCCTTGCGCAGATCATGAAATTTGGCGTCGTCGGTGTCATTGCCACGGTTATCGACTTTGGCATTATGAATCTGCTCCACTACGGTCTCGGCCTCAACATCCTGATCGCCAACACCAGCGGCTTTATCATCTCACTCATCTTTAACTACCTCGCAAGCATGAAGTACGTGTTTGCGCACAAGGAAGGCATGAGCCGCCGCCGCGAGTTCATCATCTTTGTCGTGCTGTCCGTGATCGGTTTGGTGCTCAACGACGGCATCGTGCTGGCGCTCAACGCCGGTCTGGGGCTCGAGGCCAATATCGCCAAGATCTGCGCCACCGCGCTTGTCATGGTCTACAACTTTGTGACCCGAAAGATCTTCCTGGAGGGCGACGAGACCAAGTAGCTCGACACCCCCGCAGCATTACGGTGCCCACGGACGACACGCACTCAGCGCAGTATCGTCCGTGGGCGCCGCTCGTTTACGGGCAAATTTTCAACGTTTACGGATTAGCTCTTGAAAATTTGACGAGTTCGTATAGTTCTTGGCAAAGACCTTACGTTTCCCTTGCAAAAGATCTAAAGTATCCCCTGCTCGATTCATCAACGCATTGGATGTGATTACGTGCGCAAGGCGCTGGCACAACCTCATACCAAGCAGTTCCTCAAGTTTGCTGTCGTGGGTCTTATCTCCTTTGGCATCGACTGGGGCATGCTCATTGCGCTCGTCGAGCTGTTTCACCTCGACTTTTTGATGAGCACCACGGTTTCGTTTATCACGTCCGTCGTGGTCAACTACTGGCTCAGCATGAAGTACGTGTTCGACCACCGCGAAGGCATGAGCCGCAAGCGCGAGTTCACGATCTTCACCATCCTGTCGGTGATCGGCCTGGGCCTCAACGACCTGTACATGTTTGTGGGCGTCACGTTTTTGAGCATCGGCTACCAGGCCATGAAGGCCATCGCCACGTTCCTTGTCACCTGGTACAACTACTTCAGTCGCCGCTTCTTCCTCGAGGGCGCACGGTCGTAGTCGATTCACTATTTGCTTGAATGTATAACCGGTTGGAATTACCGTTCCAACCGGTTTTTTGTTTGCAGAGAGACCCGGCGACCCAGTCCCATTCGCATGAAAAACGGGCGGTCCGGATGTTGGTCCGAACCGCCCGTCTGGCGCGCTATGTCGAGGCCTCTAGCCCGTTACGTAATACCAAACGACGTTGTCGCCATTGGAGAGAACGTAGTTACTGCAGGCCGTCATGGGCGTTGCGCCGTTGACGGAGTACATCCAGCCGCTCGTGCCGCCGTACTGTTTCTCGGCCAAACCACCAATCGCGGAGACATACGTACCGTACGACGAGCCATGTGCGTTGACAGAAAGGCCCAGCGCGCACAGGGCATCGTAAACGGTGGCGCCTTCGTTAAAGGTAAAGGTGCCGCCAGAGGACACGGGATTGCCCACAGCGCTCGATGTAACCGAAACCGTCACTGTTACGTAGCTGGACTCCTGTGAGCCGCTTTGGCTGCCCGAGGAGGCATTTCCACCATTAGAGGATGAGGCTCCATCAGACGACTGGCCACCGCCCGAAGAAGCACCGCCAGACGCATTGGAAGTATCACCGGCTCCCGTATTTTGGGCAGCGGATTTATCGCCAGACTTCTTGCCGCCCCGGTCCTCGGACTTCTTGCTATCCGAGTTTTTGTCCGATTCCTTGTTTGAAGACTCGGAATCGTCCTTGGCGTCGTTCGAACCCTTGGGCTCGTCTTTTGCATCATTCGAAGATTTGGAATCCTTGGAACTAGCCTCGCCCGAAGCGGCAGACGAGCCAGACCCCTTGGTGTCCTTGGCGACGACGCTCTCCCCCGTCACGGTCTGAACGATCCAGTCAATGGACCAGGCGCCGCTCTCGGAAGGATGGACGAAGCCCAGCGAGACGACGATCAGAATGGTGCACGCGGCAGCAAGAACGCCAAGGAGCGCCTTGCGACGAGAGGCGGACGCCGCCGAAGCGGCGCCCTGTTGCTTTGCATCGTCGAACTGAATGAACGAGGAATCTGGTTGCTTGGGGTCAGCGTCCTTGGATTTATTGGACACAACCCTCACCTACCGACGTTTGGTGAACACGAACACGCCGACGATGGCGAGACCGATGACGCCGGCGGCAACGCCAACAATGGCGAGCGGGTTGGTGCCAGTCTCCTGCTCGGAAGCACTAGAGGACTTCTTAGCAGTGGTCGTAGAAGCAGCACCCGTATCGGACTTGGAATCGGACTTCTTGTCGGACTTCTTGTCGGACTTGCCGTCCTTCCTGTCAGACTTCTTGTCAGACTTCTTGTCAGACTTCTTCTCGTCCTTCTTATCGGACTTATCGGAGTCCTTCTTGTCGGACTTGTTGTCCTTGGTCTCGGTCTTGGTCGACACCGTCGTCTTGGTCGTCGGCTTATGACCCGGGGCGACAGCGCCGCCCTTCGAGCCGGAGCCGGAACCCGTGCCAGTGCCAGCGCCAGTGCCGGAACCAGTACCGGTACCAGAACCGCCGCCGCCATTCGAACCAGCGCCGCCATTACCGCCAGGGTTAACGGCATTCTTGGTCCACTTGGCATACAGCGTCAGATCGGCCGTCACCGGCGTGCTAAAGTCATACGCCTGCGTGCAAGCCTCATCGGTATACCAACCGCCGAAAGTGTAGCCATCGCGCGTCGGATCGGCCGGCTTGACCAGCTTGCCATCGGCCGTAGCAACAAACTTAGTGTCGCAAGCAGACCCGCCGTTGGAGTTAAAGGCAACCGTCCAAGACTCGACAGCTCCAAGTTTAAACAGCGTGCCCGAATCATTGATGTAGTAGAGATTGCCAGAAGCATCGGCAATGACCGGAGAGTCACAGTACTGGTAATGGCCAGCCGCATCATAAATCTGCGTCGCCTCTGCATCGCCGAGCGTATAGCGATACACGCCACCACCAGCAGAGTAGTTGACGTAATCCTTGCTATCCGCGCTGTTAACGGTGAAGTACACATAGGTCTTGCCGCCCTGAACACTCACCAGCGGAGTAGCAGCAATACCGTTGAGGCCAGCCGGCAGCGCCTTGCCGTCGGCAGCAGCGACCATCGTGGTCTTACCCGTCTTCAGGTTATAGAGAACCAGAGCAGAGCCAGTAGCCGTCTGTCCGCCGACAATCAGATTGTCACCAGACACCGCAGGGGCGCTCAGATTATTCGTAAGGCCCAGATCAACCGTCTTCTGTTCACTCAGCACGCCCTTCGCCGAAAGCGAAATCACATGGAGCTTTCCGTCGTGCGTCATCTGATAGAAGGTCGAACCATTGGACGGATCGGCAATGCAATCGGCATTTGCGACAGCGCCGAGCTTCATGGTCGAAACGACATCGCCCGTCGTCTTATCAATGCACTTAAGCGTACCCGCGCTCGTAGGAACGATGGCATACTTATCCGTCAAAGCCGCACCAGTCCAGTAATAGCCCTCGGCAGGGTCGATGTTCTGCCAAGAAACTTCGCCCGTGGCAATCTTAATGCGCGCAAAGGAGCCGTTGCCGTAGGTCGCGTTGTAATTCTCGTCATACGAAATATCGACCGAGCCTACATAGACGTACTCGCCGTCCGAAACGACGGTGCAGGAGCTCTGCGTCAAGTCCGTCAAACCAGGCGTCAGCCACTTGCAGATCAGCTTGTCTGCAGTAATCGCCTGGACCGCACCGCCGTTGAGCGGAACGATGATAAGGCCATTGGTATAGATCGGACGAGAGGTATAGCTCACCTTGGAGGCAAGCGGCGCAGAGGCAACCTTTTTGCCCGTGGACGAATCGATCTTAATGAGCTCGTTCTCGGTCGCGATGTACACAAAGCCGTTAGCAATGACAGGCTCGCTGCAGTTGGCATACTGCTGACCAGACTCGGCCTTCCAATCGAAGGCCCACTTAAGACCGGCGGCCTGCGCAGGCGTCTTGGCATCCGTTACGGTCGAACCGTTGCCACTGTTGCCGTAGCCGGCCCACTCGGCATCCCAATCAGGAGTCGTCGCGCTCGGATCCACGACAATCTTGTCGGGATCGGGCATGGGAGAATTATCGGTGGTATAGGCAAGCGTGACCTTATCGCCGCTCTTGAGCGTAATCTGATTGGCGCAGAGTAAGGAGGGCTCTCCGTTGATATACAGATGCCAATATTTATTGGTCGCAGCATCCCAACCATACGGCTTGTGATCGAACGGCGAAGTAATGGAATTCAGGAACCAGTACTCACCACTCTGGGAGCCGTTGTACGCAACGCCCTTGGCCTTCAGAACTGCCTCAATAAGGTTCTGGGCCGTGGAGCCTTCGGGCAGAGAAACATTGCTTGCCGTGCCCCAACGCGTATTGTTCCCGTTGACATCGGGACCGATAACATCGGCGGATCCAAGCACCTGACCGGGGAGGGCATCGGCGTCAGCACCATACATAAAGGTGACGGCGTCACCCTCCTGGAGCTTGTAGGCACCGGCGCCAACGTCGGCGAACTTGCCATTTACGTAGAAGCGCCAATAGCTATTGGTCGCAGCATCATAGCCACAATAGGACTTACCATCGAAGGGCGAATAAATGCCGTTGAGGAACCAGCCCCAAGACGATTCGCCAGCATCGAGAGTAAGGCCGACCTGCTCAAGGAGATCCTTGGCAGTGGAGCCTGCCTTGAGACTCGTCTGACCCGTCGAAGCCCAAACCTGCTGCTTGCCGTCCTTGTCCTTACCGAGAACCTGAACAGAAGCATGGACAGAATCGGACGGCAACTGGTCGCCCCAGCCACCGTAGAACCACGTGACGGTATCGCCGGCATGGATGGTGACATTGTCCGCCGTATAGTCACTCGACTTGCCGTTGATGAACAGCTGCCAATAGGTCGAATAATCTTGGGGCGTACCCAGCTCAACACCGTTGTACTTAAGGCTCAGAATGAAGGAGCCCGCAGCAACGGCGTCAATGTCGTTCGCCTCGAGTGCGACCTTCGTAAGATCAAGCGCGCTCGAACCGGACGTCACCACATACTGCGCATTATCGACCCAAGTCTGAGTCTTGCCCTGGGCATCGCGACCAATGACGGTCACATTTGCGGCAACCTGGTCTTTAACGACAGGGGACGAGCTACCAGCCGTATAGGCAAACTCAATCTTCTGCCCCTGGGTGAGCTTGACGCTGCTCGCGCCAACCGAGGAAGACGCGCCGTCGACGAACAGCTGCCAGAAGGCATAAGTCGTCGGATCGAAGGCAAGCGTACGGCCATCGCTCGGGGATGTGATGCTTTTGAGGTAGAAACCGTATGCCGTGTTCGGATCGTAGTCTGCCTTGAAGCCCGTCTTCTGCTGCAGCTTAACGAAGGCATCCGCAGCCGTCGCGCCCTCGTCGAGCTTGAGCTGCGTGGGTGCCACCCAGGTCTGAGCCTTGCCGTCGGCATCGGTGCCGATAATCGAGAACGAGACCTCGACCTGCTTCTTGGCGACATCGCCGGTTTCTGTCGGGTTCTCTGTCTGGATGGCAGCCGCGGCGGCAGATCCTGCTTGGCCAGCGGATGCCGTCGAAGACTGCTCGCTCGTGGCAGGGCTCTCCCCCGTCGCCGAGCCTTCGTCGCCAGTTGCCGCCTCAGTTGTGGCGACACTAGTTGCAGACGCGCTCCCAGAATCCGAAACCTCGGCGCCGCTCTGCTCAGCGGTACCGCCCGCAAGCGCTGCGTCCTCGCCCGGCGTCGCAGCCTGAGCCACAGCCTCGGCAATGCCCTCAGCGCCCTCGGCCCACAGCTGAGCCGGCGTGGTGCCAAAGGCCATCGCGAAGGCCAGGAATGCCACCAGGCCGCGCTTGGCTACATCGCGCGCAATCGCGCCACGGCGATGCGAGACGCGCTGGCGCTCGTCCTCAAACATATCCATTTGTCTCCTACTGTCTGTACTTGGAGCGTTGCCTTGAGACTGCCCCACGTCATCGCGCATGTTGCGCTCGAGTTCCCCCATCGGGACCCCCTTCCCTCCAGAGCCCTATGCACACCGGCGGCAAAAGCCGCAGCCGCATGCAAGACGGGAGGCGATCCGACTTAACCTTAACGACTCGGGCACGTCGTCCGATCTGCGACGCGAGCATCCCGAGCCAAGAGGAATTACGGTTACTGGTACAGCCGGGGACTTGCACCCCGATTCTCCCAAATGCGCAGGATAACCGCGCATTCGTGCGTCTCCGCACCACCATCTAGGCCATCGATTATTACCGTCAAAATGGTATCACGCAAAAGGGCCTCGCACGCAGGCGAAGCCCAAGGTAAAAGCTATTGTTTGCGATAGGAAAATGCGGTGACGGCCGCAGCCTCTAGTGCCTGCCGCCGTGACTGTTGAGCCAGATATTGCGGCCCAGCATAAGCGCCAGCACCAGCGCGCTCACGTAGCCCATAAAGCCAATGACCGGGATACCAAACACAACCGGCTCGATGCGCGCGTAGTACACCACCGACGAACCGATAAACAGACCGGCGATCACAATTGCCATCGACATGCGGTCGATAATCCCACCTAGCTGTCGCAGCGCCTTATCGCTGCTCATGATCTGCGTGTTTACCTTAAGCTGGCCGCGCGTAAGCATGCGCGAAGCCAAGCCCAGATACTCGGCCGCCTCGAGCGAGCCTTTTGCCGCGCGATAGCTGCTCGCGGCAAGATCGCGTCCCATATCACGCACGCGCGCATAGGTGCTTTTCTCGTTTTTAATGTGCGTTTGGATGATCTGGATCATGTTGACGTTGGGCATGTACTCGGTCAACAAACCCTCGAGCGTCACCATGCCGCGCGCGAACATCGTCACCACGCTCGGCAGCTCAACATCATTCTTACGCGCGAGGTTTAACAGCGAGGTCAAAAACTCGCCGATATCCAGATCCTTCAGGTCAAGGCCCGCAAAGTCAGCCACGATAAAGTCAAGGTCGGACAAAAACGCTGAATGATCGAGCTCGGCCGAATCGCCACGCGTCACGGCGAAGCGCATGAGCGAATCCTTGAGCTTGGGCACGTCACCCTCGGCCACGGCGAAAATCATGTCCTTGACGATACCGCGGTCGTGACTCGACATACGCCCGACCATGCCCAAGTCGATAAAGTAAACGATGCCGTCCTTGAGAATGATGTTTCCCGCATGCGGGTCGGCATGGAAAAAGCCGTCGTCGAGCACCTGCGTCGAGTAGTCCTCGACAATCGCGGCACCGATCTTTTCCAAGTCATAGCCCTCGGCCACCAAGCGTTCAGGATCGGCGATCGAAATGCCGTCGACGTAGTCCATAACCACCACGTGCTCGGTGCACAGGTCCAGATAGGATTTAGGGCACGTCACGCCATGAACGCTCTTATGGAACTCGTAGAAGTCGTTGAGGTTTTTGGCCTCGGCCAAAAAGTTGGTCTCCTCGCGAAACGAGGTCCACAACTCCTCGACTACGCCGTGCAGGTCAACGAATTGATCGGTGTTGACGAACTTGGAAACGATACGCACCACCGAGCGGATGATATCGATGTCCTGCGCCATAACCTGCTGCGCACCGGGGCGCTGCACCTTGACGGCCACGTCCTCGCCCGTCACCAGACGAGCGCGGTGCACCTGCGCGAGCGATGCGCTACCAAGCGGATTGGGATCGATCGCATCGAACATCTCCCCCAGGCGCAGGCCGTATTCTTCTTCCAGACAACTGAGTACGACCTCGTACGGCACCGGCTCCACGTCGGAGCGCAGACGACGCAGCTCGTCGCAAAAGCGTTGCGGCAGAATCTCGGACCGGTTGGCCAGAATCTGCCCCATCTTGACGAACATGGGGCCGAGTTCCTCGAGCAGGCGGCGCAAACGAACCGGCGTGAGGTTATCCCACACGCGGTACTTTTTGACCAGGCGAACAATCTGTCCGATGCGTTCGCGACGACCCGCCGGCGTGAGCTGGTATTCCTCGTCCGGCGCCATCGCGTCGGGCTCTTCGGGCACCATATCGACAGCGCGCGGCTTTTTGCGAGCGCCCGAGACGGCGGCATCGACCTCATCGACAACCGCCGCCTCGTCACCCAGAGGATCTAGATTGTTGTAATCGGTGGTGGAATCTGCCATCTGCGCTGCTACTCGGCCTCTTCGGTATCCTTCGCATCGTCGGGCTCAACGGACTCGACGGGCACCGAGGTCACGTTGTCCTCGACTGAATCGACGATGTCGCGCACATGGGCTAGGAAGGCCGTGCGCTCGGGGGCGGTCATAACGCGGACGCGGGCAAGGATGAGCTCGTCGAGCACGCGCTGGGCCGCGGTCTCGCCCTGCATGCCCAAGCGCTCGGTCAGATCGGAGATGGTACCGCCGGCCTGCTCGAACATGTCGGACACACTGCGGGCGATATCGGGGGTGGCGGTGTCCTTGCGGACCTGCTCGCCCTTGGTGTTAAGGTCGTCGAGGACCTTCTTGCCGCCTTCGACAGCAACGGCGGCAGCGCCAAAGCCCACGTTAATGGCGCCGTTAACAAGCTGATCGAGTTTCATAACCATGGTTGTCTCCAATCACAAACAACTGCATTGGCGTTCTTGTACCCAAGATTGAGCGAAAGCGACAAAGCGTTTTAGCGCTATTCGATTGACGGGAAATCCCTACCTCACGTTGTCGTTCATCGCGAAAGAGTTCTTCATGGCGCAGCTCGTGGTGTAGAGCACCTTGCCCAGTAGAGCATCGGTCTCCACGCGAACACGCTCGGCAAAGGCCTCATTGGCGCGTGCAAGCTCGGCAGGCACTTCGGCCTCGGGCAGAACGGCTACGGCAGCGTCGATGTCATGGATCTGCTTGTGGCCCATGCCACCGACCTTCTCCTGATAATCCTCGACCGCGCGACCGCACTCATGGAAGCGGACGTCAGCCAGCGCGCCGATCAGGCGGTTGGCCCAGTAGAAGTTTTCGGACGTCACGCGAGCCTGCGTGTCGGCATAGTACTCGGGCATGGTCTCGACGTTGGCGTACAGCGGAACCAGCGCGTTAAACGAGTTGGAGCCAAACGCCATCCACTGCACGGCGCGATAGGCCGGCTGTGCATAGGGACGCAGCTGCAACACGGCGAGCTGGCTGTTGCGGTTGATGCCGATGGGGCGATAGGCGCCACGCGTAGCGGGCGTGCCCTTGCTACCGTAGCAATCGTACTCCGTGCCCTGGTAGTGGCTCGAGAGTACGTACTTGATGTCCTCGATGGTCACCTTGCGCTCGGGCACGCGGCTCCAGGGGATATCGTCGCTCTCGGGCGTGTAGTCGGCGTCGGGGCCATCCCACACGTCGCTGGGGTTGAGACAGCGCTGCATGTACCACGCGCGCGGCGTGTTGTAGACGTGGTCGCTGTCGCTGTGCGAGCCAAAGGCCTCGCGCGGGTTAAAGACCGCAGCCGGGCCGTCGCCCTCGACGCCCAGCGTCAGGTCCAGATGCCACTCGGCCATCCAGGCGCGCAAGTCGGCGGAGCACATGTGATCGGCCTGGGCGCCCTCGGCGTCATCCAGGTCAAAGCTGTCGATACCCAGCTGGTTGGGCATGGTCACATAGGCGTCATCGGGCACGCGCTTGGCGATCCAGTGGTGACCGCCGATGGTCTCGAGCCACCAGATCTCGTCCACGTCGCTAAAGGCGATGCCGTTGTTCTCGTAGGTGCCATAGCGCTCGAGCAGGTCACCCAGAATGCGTACGCCGTCGCGGGCGGATTTGGCATATGGCAGCACCAGGGTCACCATGTCCTCCTCGCCCAGACCGCCGGGCTGCGCCGGAACATAGCCGTCCTCGTCCTCGTTGCCCTTGGCGGGCACGTAGTCGACGAGCGGGTCGGCGCCGCGAACGCGCTCGTTGGTGGTGAGCGTCTCGGTTGCGGACATGCCCACATTGAGCTCGTTGAAACCGGCCTCGGCCCAGATGCCGTGGCCCGGGACAACATCGGGGACGCTCGTGTAGCGCATGGGGTTATCGGGCAGTTCAACGGTCAGGTGACTCAGGACGCTCGTGTAGACGCGCGGCTGCTCGTCGGGATGCACCACGCGCATACGCTTGGGCTCAAACACCCCGTTGGACGAGTCCTCGTTGCGGGCAACCAACGTCGACCCGTCGTAGCTCGCGTTCTTACCAACCAAAATCGTTGTGCACGGCATGCGCATCCTCCTTGAGCGAAGAAATCAAACGATAACAGTGTATCGCTTCGGCGCAGAAAGGGCGAAACCGCGGCGCTGGCAACCCCTGTGGTCAAAAAATGCCAAATGTGAGTACTGTCACCAATTTAGTAACATCAATTTTGCTACGTATGGGTGCCAAAAGTCTACATTTGTTCAAAAATTAGATGATGTAATTCCTCATAGGTCCAATAAAATAGGCTCTTTATCGATAATAAATATCGTTAGAGAGCCTATTTGACCTAAAGAATATGTGACTATCTTGGAAACAGTACTCATATTTGGCATTTTTTGTCCACGGGGTATAGAGCTAACCCCTCAAACAGCCCAAAACGCCTATTTCGATGCGCGCTCGGCCGCCTCGATCACGTGTTTGGCGAGGATCGCCGTCGTCACAGCGCCCACGCCGCCCGGCACGGGCGTGATGGCGTTAACGACCGGCTCCGCAGCATCAGAATCGACGTCACCCACCAACTTGCCAGCGGCCTCGTCCCAATTAATGCCAACATCAATGATCGTCTGGCCCTCTCGAACCGCATCCACGTCAATCGTACGCGCGCGTCCAACGGCGGCAACCACAATGTCGGCAGCACGGCACTCGGCAGCAAGGTCGTGCGTATGCGTATGGCACGTCGTCACTGTGGCATTGCGAGCCGTAAGCATGGCGGCAACGGGACGGCCAATCACCAGCGACCGACCAACGACCGCGACCTTGGCCCCATCCAGCTCAACGCCGTAATGATCCAGCAAAGCAAGCACGGCTTCGGCTGTGCAGGGGGCAAAACCCTCGCCGCGCCCCGAAAGCGTGGTGAGCAGCGAAGCCGGCGTCATGGAGTCAACGTCCTTGGCAGGATCGAGTGCCGCGGCAACCGCGTCCTCGTCAAGGCCGGCGGGCAGCGGGCGGAACATCAGGCAGCCATGAACAGACGAATCGGTATTGATGTCCTCGATGGCCGCCAACAGCTCGTCCTGCGAAACATCGGCGGGAAGCAAAACGCGGCGAGCCTCAATGCCAACCTTTTCGCAGCGCTTGAGCGCACCGCGCTCGTAGGATAGGTCGTCCTCGCGTTCACCCACGCGCACGATAGCCAGCGTCGGCACAACGCCGCGCTCGCGCAAAGCCACGCAGCGAGCAGCAAGTTCCTCAGTCAAAGCGCGAGCAACGGGGGCACCCTTCAGCAGTTCAGCCATGGCTATCCCCTCTTCCTTGCGGCGTCGGCGGCGCGGCGCGCCAGCGCATCGGCGCGCGGCAACCACATGTCGAGCAACTCATCACACGCCGTCTCGAGCTCCTCAGCACGAGCGCGATCCTTCATAGACGTGGTGTTCGCAAAGAGCGTCAAGCTCGCGCCCTGCATAGCGGAACGGCAGAACACGGCGCCGCACGCCACATCGGACAGCAGCTGACGCGAACCCTTGTCGGCCATGTCCTCGAGCAGCGCCAGCGCACGCCCGCAGGCATCCATAATGCGATACGGCGGCATAGCGGCCACATGCAGCGCATCCTGAATCGCGGTCGCTCGAGCCGGATCGTCACGCGGAATACCGTACGCCGCGGACACCTGCCCATAGGCACGAACGTCCTCGGCAACCAACTCGACAAGCTCCTGGGCCAGCTCATCAGCCTGGGCAAACGCGCGCGTCAGGTCATCCGCGCGATCGGCAAGCGCGGGGTTGGTCGCGCCGTAGCGCGCGACCATCCCGCACAGCGAGGCGCCCAGCGCACCCACAAAGGCGCTCGCGCTGCCGCCGCCGGGCACCGGCTCGCGCGCGGCAAGCGCCTCGGCAAACCCGCGGCAGGTCTTGTCCATCATCTCTTGGCTCATACGCATGCACCTTCAAGTCATATACATCGGTCGGGTGGCAACCGCCGACCGACCGCATCGATCACATAATGGTGCTAAGTCTAGCCCATAAGCACATGGGCGTCAGCGCACCTGGCCATCGCGGATTTCTATGACGAACGATAGGCCATGCCAACGCAAACATGGGACACATGGCCCACGTTTCGAGACTCCCGGGCAGCGGCAACTGGGGCATACATATAGGTAAGGAGCCCCATGTTGGGGCAACGCTCATCACGGCACCGGACGACGAATGGAGGAATCACCGCACAGCAAACAAAGTCATCATGTGCACGCGCAACCGCCGCCCCAGCGATCCGCGGCACACGATGTCCCTGGCAGACAAGGAGGACACCACCATGAAGAAAAAGACCCTATCGATCCTTTCCCTTTGCGTCGCCCTCTTTGCCGCATTTGCCCTTGTCGGCTGCGGCGGGAGCGCATCGGGCGGAGGCGGCAGCACCGCCAAGAGCGAAAGCAAGGAAAAGGCCCCGTCGCCAAGAAGACCGACTTTATCTGGTTTAAGGTCGAGATGCCCGAGGGCGTCGGCGTAAGCGACTCCGCCGGCAAGAATGCCGACAGGGTCCAGCTCACCTTCCCCGAAGACGAGAACGCCTCGGCCGATCGTTTTATCCCCGTTTGGAAAAAAGCGCTGACTGCCGAGGAATCCCACGCCGACCAGGCGGAAAAGAAGGGGGATACGTTCCAGTGGAAGGATGGCGGGTCCGTCGAGTATAACGGCAGGACGTGGCTCGTCGGAACGTACGAGGACAACAGTGGCATCACAACCCTCCTCTTTACCGACGTTGAGCCGGGAAGCGTCTACGTCCTCATCTCGAACTTCGACCAGCACAAGAAAGAAGCCGAGGCGCTCCTCAACTCCATCGAGTTCCCCGATGACATGGCAGAGGCAGTTTCCGAGGCACGCGAAGTCGAGATTTCGAGCATCGAGATCAAGTAACGGGACACCCGCACGCGCCTACGCGCACCAGCGCGCATGCGCCCATTAAAACAACGGGCGCCCAACCCGGGGAGGGCCGACAGCATCGGCCCTCCCCTCTTTTGGACCCGCGCATATTGCCACTTGTCGGCGCAATTCCAGCCCTCAGAATGGGACACATGGCCCACCCTAGCGAGCCGTCCACGCGTACAGTAAAGGCAGGTAATCCATGGGCGGTTACAGATCGAGGAGGACACGACCATGAAAAAGAAGGCCTTTGCGATTCTCACCCTCTGCATCAGTCTCTTTGCCGCAGTTGCCCTGGTGGGCTGCGGTGGCAGCGGTGGCGCTACCGGCAGTGGCGGTGGCGGCGGAGCAGAAAAGCCAGCCGTGGATATGAGGACCGACTTCATTTGGTTTAAGGTCGAGGTTCCCGAGGGCGTCGAGATCACCGACGTTGCCGGCGACACCGCCGACAGGGCCCAGTTTAAGTTCACCGAGAGCGAGCATGCGAGCGACCGCTTCATACCCATCTTCGACCCCGATAAGAACGCCGACGAACTGTTCGACTACGAGGCAAAGTGGAAGGCCAACTCCGGATGGACCGAGAGCGACCCCGTTAAATACAACGGCAAGACCTGGCGCAGTGCTTACTTTACGCACTCGGGCGGCGTAACGACCGAGTGCTTTACCGACGTTGAAGGCGGCAGCGTTTACGTGCGCATCGACAACGTCGAGGAGCACAAGGACGCCGTCGAGACCATGATGAAGTCCCTGGAATTTGCCGATGATATCGCCAAGGCCAAGACCGAGGCCATGGACGTCAAGCTCGAGGATATCGAGATCAAGCGCTAAGCGACTGGCGAGCGCAGCGGGAAACACGAGCGCAGCGCAAACAAGCGACGGTACCCCAGCGCTTCGTACTAAGGGAGGGCCGGTAAACCGACCCTCCCTTTCTTATGCCGGCAGCCGACGAACGCGAAGATGCCGGGCGGCAAAACCGCCCCCCCAGCGCGGTAACGGCACAACATGAACAAGCACCCCAGCACGTCCGCTCGCCGATTTATAGCGCCGCGCAGACAATTGAGCCGACACCTTTAAACATCCGGGCAGTAAAGTGACCAAAATAAGTGCATAACCGCACCCTGCGAATGGAGGAGTTATGACCGAACATCATGCCATCAGTCGCCGAGCGTTTACGCTGGGCCTTGGACTCGCGGCGTTGTCGCCACTTGCAAGCCTGCCCGAAACCGCCACGCTGGGCATTAGCCCGCGGACAGCCTTTGCGGACGGCACGGCCGAGTCAGCGGCCACCCTCGACAATTTCGTCATTCGCCTTCGCCCCGCGGGCTATTTTCGCACCGCGAGCGTCAACGAAGACGGCAACGTCATCGGCAACGTCTGCCACCTGTTTAATGACGGCACGTCCAGCAAGCTCATCCTTGAGCACGTAGGGACCGATGCGGACGGCACAAACTGGTATGCCATCCGCACCCTGCTCAATTTCGAAGAGCACAAGAAGACGGGCTACAGCATTTGGTCGGTCGATGGCGACTCGGACAAAGATGGAAAGGTCATCCACGTATGGAGTGGCGAGTACGACCATAAGGACAGCCGCGCCTATACGTTCGACCGCCAGTTCGACGGAACTTATATTATTCGAGACCGCATATACACGAAAAACGGTATTAACTACCTGGCCATAGAATCGAAAGGCAAAGACCAAGACAACAACAAGATTTGCCAAAAGAAATATTCCATTCCGTGGGAGCTCGAGCTTGTCGGCTACAGCATGGACAAGACCAATGCCACAGTTAGCAGCATCGACTGGACCACGTATAGCAGCTACGTCGACGGACCATGTTGGATGAGCCACGTCGAAGGCAACAAGTACCTCGACGAGCTGAGCATCCCGGGCACGCACGATTCGGGAACTTGCAGCGTGGACAACGACACCGAACCCCAATCCTCGCAAGCAAAGTGCCAGCAGGACTACATCCCCACGCAGTTGCTCGAAGGCATTCGCTATTTTGATATCCGACTCGGAAAAGGCGACGACCCCGGCATCGACCATGGAAGTTGCTACCTGCTCAAAAAAGACGGGCACTTCATGCATCTCTCCGATGTCGTTGGCTACTTCAAAAAGTTTTTGAACGAAAATCCGTCAGAAGCTCTCATCATGCTTGTATCCCGAGGCAACAACGAGGCTACTGACGAGAGCCTTACGACGGCTTTCGCCAAGGTTTTGGACGACAACCCCAAACTGTTCTATACGTCGAGCCGCGTTCCCACACTGAACGAGGTGCGCGGAAAGATCGTCCTGCTGCGCCGATTTGGACTCGCCGGCGACAGCGTAAGCGGCCACACGTGGGGCCTCGACCTAACCGAATGGGACAGCAAAATCGCAGCACACCCCAGCAGCTCCTCTATGTGTCTCGTCCAAAACGCGCAAGGCTTTGAAGCCGCAGGGGAAACAGGCGACAAAAAAGCCTATTGCACCAAGGTATATGCCCAGGACCATTACGAATGCACCGGAACCGACAAGATCAGCTGGGTCGATATGGCCCTGCAGGAGACGGCTAAGCTCACCCGCAACGAGGTAGATGTAGAGGACGATAACGGGGCCAAGGAGCAAGTCCTGGAGCGCTGCTGGTCTATCAACTACACCAGCTGCACGAATCACAAGCAAGGAAGCAACCCATTTACCGCAGCGCGAGTAGTCAACGAGCATCTGTACAAGAGCCCGTACATCAACCCCAGCGACAACGAGGAAACAAAGTCAGATTACCTCAAGCACATTGGCATCATCGCATCCGACTTTGTTGATGCGGCGCTGGCCCGGAGCATCTACCAGCGCAATTACGATTACGATACACAGCACAAGCAGACAGCTTCGTACTACCTCCCGAGCCGCATGCGCATGACGTACGGCGACTCGCTGAGCGATGCCTCGCTCCAGGATGGCAAGACCGTTGGCGAGGGCCATTTCCGCCTTGTCGACAGCAGCAACGTACTCAACGTGACGGCTTCGGGCCATGCGTTTGCCATCGAATATGTGGATGTCGACGCCTTGGGCAACGAGACCGTTACGGAGCTGCGGGGCTCCGTGCCCATCGATATCGATCCACGCGCGCTGACACCCCACTTTGAGGGGCTCGAAGGCCTTAAGGCCGGCGAGGACGTGCGCGCCAAGATTGCGGCATCACTCGAGGGCAAGCTCGAAACCGATGCCTGCACGGCCCAGCTCGAGTTTGTGCACGACGCGAACGGCGCTCCGGGCACGGCAATGGCCGAGGGCGAAACATTTGCCGCAGGGACGTACTGGGTGCGCGCGAAAGGCCTTTTGGGCGACGCGGCACAGAACTACACGCTCGCCAGCGATGGAGCCGCAAGCTTTACCGTAGCGGCCTCGGGCAGTGCAGGCGGCACCGGCAGCGGCACGGGTTCCAACGCAGGCGGCGCCGACAAGAACGGCAAGGGCAACAAGAGCGACCAGGGCAAGAACTCGGCCGGAAAACTCGCCGACACGGGCGACGGCTCCGGCATTGCCGCCGGGCTCGCCGCTGCCGCCGTGGCGACAACGGTCGCTGGCGCTGCAATGCTTGCCAGTGACCGCGACAATACCGAGGACGTTAACGAATAGGCAAGCCAGTCTTTTGGGCGCATTAACTCAATCGGGGCGCAGAATACCGTTCTGCGCCCCGATTTTTACCTTGGCCCGAACGCCGCTATCGGCTACATCACCATGTTCAGAGCTTTCACAAATTCCTGGGCCTTCGCACGGCTACTCAGGCTAAAGACGCAAGCGGTCAACAGCCTGTTACGCAGGAAAACGTCGCGACCCTTGATCCTGTTGACCCCCGTGATGTCCTTAAGGTAGACAATCTCGGTGTGCCTGTCGCCAAAAGTGCCCTTCTTGAGCACCTCGATACGATTGGGGTAGATCTTAACGTCTTTAAACCTACCCGAACCTTTGTCCTGGAATAGCAGCGTGTTGTTGTCCATACGTGTCACTCCCGTGGGGTTCGCTAAAACTGTCTCTATTGCCACATTTTAGTCACCGCAAGGCTCCCATGCGAAGGTGCCAGACAGCACAGCAATTCGTGTCCGCGCGAGGCTTTAAACTAGATGCGATATAGATGCATTCCACAAGAGGAAAGTGGGGCGACAGTGATGGGCGAACTGGTAAACCGCGGGGAATCGACAATCGTGCCAGAAGTTTTTTACAAGCAGGTTTCCTCGATCCTCAACGCCGCTCGCGACAAGGCCTATACCGCCGTTAACTTTGCGATGGTTGAGGCATATTGGGAGATCGGCAAGAGTATTGTTGATGAGCAGGGCGGAGAGGAGCGCGCCAAGTATGGAGAGGCGCTGCTCAAGGCCCTCGCAATCAGACTTACCAAAGATTTTGGTAAAGGTTTTGAAGCAAGAGAGCTGCGTAAAATGCGTCAGTTCCATCTTGCATTTCCAATTCGGGACTCACTGCGTCCCGAATTGAGCTGGACACATTACCGCAGGTTAATACGCATTCCTGACCCCGAAACTCGAACATGGTACATGAACGAATGCGCCGATTCTCGCTGGAGCACGCGTCAGCTCGAACGCCAGATCAACACCATGTTCCGAGAGCGCCTACTTGCCAGCAAGGACAAGGAGGTCGTCACCCAGGAAATCCAAAAGAGCACCCCGGCTCATCGTCCCGAGGATATCATCCGCGACCCATATGTGCTGGAGTTTTTAGGTTTCTCGGACGATACTGCGTTTCGCGAGAGCGATCTAGAGCAGGCGCTCATCACACATCTTCAGAAGTTCCTGCTGGAGCTTGGCCGTGGCTTCGCTTTCGAGGCGCGCCAAAAGCGCATCACCTTTGATGGGCGCCATTTCTATATTGACCTTGTTTTTTACAACTATCTGATGCGCTGCTTCGTGCTCATCGACCTTAAGACCGATGACCTTACGCATCAGGACCTGGGCCAGATGCAAATGTATGTGAACTACTACACGCGTGAGCTCATGAACGAAGGCGACAATCCGCCCATAGGCATCGTGCTCTGCGCGGACAAAAGCGATTCGATCGTCGAGTATACGCTGCCCGAAGACAACGACCAAGTGTTTGCCGCCAAATACCTGCCGTATCTTCCAAGCAAGGAAGAGCTGGCGCGCGAGCTGAGTGCCGAGTACCGCGCCATCAACGAAGCGACTAATGGCGAAGCGCAAGGGTAGCAGCACGTTGCGACCGATACCCCCGACGGAGTTTCATATCCCCCGACATAAGAGGAGCGCTCCATGACAGGCAGACCGAAAACAACACTGCGCGACTGCATCTATGGGCTTGCCGTCGGCGACGCGCTGGGTGTTCCCTACGAGTTCAGGCCCCGCGGCACGTTCGAATGCGCGGACATGATCGGCTACGGCACGCATGGGCAGCCCGCCGGCACCTGGAGCGACGACACATCTATGACGCTTGCTACCTGCGACTCGATTAGGGAGCTCGGGCATATCGACACCGCGGACATGAGCGACAAGTTTGTGAGCTGGATTGCCCGTGGCGAGTATACGGTCGACGGCGTTTTCGATTACGGCGGTACGACCGCTCGCGCCCTGCGCACCGGCAAAGGAGGCTCCGGCGAGCGCGACAACGGCAACGGCTCGCTCATGCGCATCGCGCCCCTGGCGTTCACCGATGCGACAGACGAAGAGATCAGCGAGGTCTCCGCGATTACGCATGCCCACAGAACGTCAACCGACGCATGTATCATATTTGTCGAGCTGATAAGAGACGTGATGAACGACGTGCTCCCCTCGTGGGCGCTTCACCTGAAAGGCGCGCCCGAGCACGAAATCAGGTCTGGCGGCTTCGTGCTTGACACGCTTAAGGCTGCCACCTGGTGCTTTGTGAACACCAACAGCTACGATGAATGCGTGCTTGCCGCCGTCAACCTAGGCGACGACGCCGACACCACCGCAGCCGTCGCCGGCGCCCTCGCCGGCACGGTATACGGTATCGAGGCCATCCCGCAGGAGTGGGTCGACACCCTGCGCGGTAAAGAGTTGATTGAGAGCTGCCTGTTTTAGGGCGCCATTCAAGAAATAAGGCAGGAGGCATCATGGAGAGGAAGGTCGCAAATATAGACGAGTTCCAAGTGGACGAAAACGGGATTCCGCTATTTCCAGTAGGACTGAAGGAAGAAGCCAGCCTCTATATCCTCCCCGACGGGCGTTACCTCCCCTGCGGGGTCTACAGGACCGCGGACGGCGGTTCGATCATTTATGAGCCATCCGAACTAAGCTTCTTCGGACAGATGCTTGCTCAATTCAAAGAGTACTAGAGGTTTGATCGCCCGTTAGATCGACACTGCTCAAAACCAGGGGGCAGGCTATCCTCCACCGCGGCCCGTGAGGTAGAATTATGCCTGCCGCGGAATCCGCCTGCGGGCAACGCTCTAATCTCTGATTGGGGTGAAGCCTATGAACTTGTTTCTTGAAATCCTGCGCCTCTCGATGTATGTAACCGGCATCGTCCGGAACCTCTACTCGATCTGGCGGGAATATAAGCAGTAACGGATAGCGAAGGGAGTCATGCAAAGGGCCGGTTGCACCCGGCCCTTTAGACGATAATACCTGCGTTGCCCGCGCTTCCAAAGTTGACCGACTGAGGAGCGGGTTCCGCGGCACATCCTGATTTTACCCAGTGGCAAGGCTCTTTTACAGCCGTTCCACCGTTTATTTACATCTGCCAATCAAGACGAGACTACTACGCACCTTTATTACACACGATATTTTCAGCCTGGTATAACCAAGTTCAATAATAGAATGCAAATCCAACCACCGTGTCTGATTACAAAAAGATTTTTGCCTTTTCTGCAGCAAACTCTTCCTCGGTAAGCACTCCACTATCACGCAGCGTTGCAAGCCTCTCAAGCCTTGCAACTACATCAATCACTATCCGCCAGCGTCTCAATAGTCTGTGAAACCTGCGGATACCGCTCAAGCTCCTTCGATAGGGCATCGACTATCTCGGCAATATTCTTTGCATTTTTGCCCCCGTTTAATACGTTTGCCCTGACCTTAGATGACGACTTGACAGTAACGCCAGATCCGCCTTCAACTGGAACAACCGAAATACTGATATTTTCGCCCCAAGACCAAAGGCTCATACCAATCTCGGCTGCAACTGTTCTTGTTGTGGGCGATGCACTATCAACTTTTACTTTAGGCAGCTTTTCCATAGCTGCCTTCAAGGCATTAAACGTGTCGTCAGGAGAATACGGTACCTGAAGCTGAAGCTGCTGATCCGCAAAACCCATAATCTGGCCTCCGCTTCTTACAAGATTAAGGCTATCGGCAATGGTAGCACGTTCCCAGCAGTCTTAAGTTCGTCTCATGACCTTGCGATGCAGCCCGACGCCCCGGCACCACTCCCCTACTTACCAAAAATCGCAGCGAACAATCCCTTGCGTTTGGGCTTTTCTTCTCGGTAGGAACCCTCAGCTGCCGCTGCAACCTGGCGCGGTTGCTCACCACCTCCACGGCGCACGATCTGGTATAGGAAGGGCGATTTAACGTATTTGACCTCGATGGGCGTGGCGTGCACGGTGCTCTCGCCGGACAGATGCAGGCTCGGGTTGAGCGGCGCCACGATATGCGTTTCGCGCTTGTCGCTAAACACCACCGCGGCCGCACGACCCGTCTGGCCGTTTACGGCGATGCGCACCTGCTCGCCGTCGCGGCTGTCCGTTGCCGGACGGTCGACAAAGTAAACCGGCACCATCACCAGGCCGTCCTTATGCTTGCGGGCCTTGCGCGCCCAAGTGCGGATGCTCTTTTTATTGAGCCCCAGCACCGCCTCGGCATCGTTGCCGGCAATGTCGAGCGCCAACTTATCAATGACCACCTGGTCCTTGGTAGACGCATCGACGGAGACAACGCGAAAGTCACCTTCCTGCATGGCCGGGTCAAACGGCCCAACCTTGGCAAAGTCCCACGGCTCCAAAATGCCCATAAGGCGAACATCCAGATAGTTTGCCCGCGGATACGCCCAGTCGAGCACCTCGTAGTACACCAGGGTTTCCTTGCTCAGGCCCTTGCCCGGGAAGCTCGCCATCATACGCAGGTCCGCCAGCGCCATGGGGAAATAGAAGAGCATCATGTCGTTTTGGATCGCGTCTTCCACGTCGTGCCCGGCAAAGGCATCCGGGTACTGGCGCACCAGCTGCAGCGCGTTGGCACGTGCCTGCTGCGGCGAAATTTCGCAGGGAATACCCTGCTCCGGCACATACTCCGCACCCACGCCCATGGTCAGACGTTTGCTAAACGTACCGGGCTTGAGCAGGTCGGCAATGCCGATCTTGTTGCCGCAGGACGGGCACTCAAACACACGCTGCGTTGACTCGCCCTCAAAGGACGCTCCGCAGAAGGGGCAGGGAATGCTCACGTGCGTCGCTTCTTGGAACTCCTGCGCCGTGCCGCGGTCCTCCCACAGCAGATGTTCCAGGACCGACTGATTGCGCCAGTGCGAATTGAAGAAATACCAGTCCGGGTCCTCCGGGCGCTCGAGTTGCGACACATGCGTGAGCTTGAGCAGTCCATCCACTACCGTCAACGGCGTATGGCGAATGCCCAAAGCGCTCTTGGGCTCTCCGGCGTCCGCCTGCCACGGAATGACCGCACCGCAATAAGCGCACTCAAAGCTGCGCTTAGCTTGGTGCGAGTACATAGGGCCGCCGCAGTTTTGACATTTAATGGCAAACATCTCGTCCATGGAAACGTCCTCCTTTGCACAGGGGCTGTCGACATAAAGTATGTCGAGCAAACAGGCACATGCCCATACCCATGTGGCCCAAAATGGACCACCCAGGCAGACGAGAAGGCTCGCTCGTTAGCACCGGCAGACCATTACTGCATTTTCTGAGCATCGGTGCACAGCGCCTCCGCGCGAGCTACACTATCCCCTTAAACATGATTGTGAGGACGACCGCTATGCTATTTGTAAATCGGCTGGTACATACGCTTGTTCCCGGCAGCGAGGGCGAGCCGGTCGATACCTCCTGCCGCACCAACGCGGGCTTCGCCGCAAGCCTCATCTGCATTGGCCTCAACATCACTCTGTGCCTGGCCAAGGGCATCGCGGGCCTGCTCGCCGGCTCCGTCTCCCTCATCGCCGACGCTTTCAACAACCTCTCCGATGCCTCGAGCAACATCGTAAGCCTGCTCGGGTTCCGCCTTGCCAGCCGCCCGGCAGACGAAGGCCACCCCTATGGCCACGGCCGCTACGAGTACCTAGCCGGTCTGTTCGTCGCCGTCCTGGTTTGCGCCGTCGGCATCAACCTGATCCTCGAGTCGGTCACCAAGATCATCAAGCCCTCCCCCACCGCCTACACGCCGGTCTCCCTAGCCGCTCTCGTCTTGTCCATGCTCGTCAAATTCTGGATGGCCGCATTCAACCGCGCGCTGGGCAACCGTATCGATTCCGAAACACTCATTGCCACAGCGCAGGACTCCAAAAACGACGTCATCACCTCGGGTTCGGTCTTGATGGCGGCGCTTATTTCGCAGACGACCGGCTTTGACCTCGATGGCTGGGCAGGCCTGGGTGTGGGCATCTTCATCTGCATCAGCGGCATGGGTCTAGTGCGCGACGCCATCAGCCCGTTGCTGGGACAAGCGCCCGACCCCAAGCTCGTTCAGGCAATCCGCGACAAGATCATGTCCTATCCGCAGGTCTTGGGCACACACGACCTGATGGTGCACGACTACGGCCCCGGTCGTCAGTTTGCCAGCGCCCACGTGGAGATGCCCGGCGAGGGCGACGCATTTGAGCACCACGAGATTTTGGACACCATCGAGCACGACATCAAGCGCCAGATGGGCATCGGCATCACGTTGCACTGTGACCCCATCGCCACCACCGGCGACGACCTGCGCGGCTGGGTCAAGCGCGGCATCATGCAGATCGACCCCGCGCTCTCCATCCACGACCTGCACGAGCACGACGGGTTCGTTTCGTTTGACCTTGTGCGTCCCGACGGCTTTGACATATCCGACGAGGAGCTGCTGGAGCTCGTCACGCGCATCGTGCACGAGCGCCGACCCAATGCCTCATGCGTCGTTACGTTTGACTCGGGCTTTAGCTCGCCCGACCGTCCGGCCGAGCAGCTGTAGCCCGCTTAACAGCTAGTTTCCCTGAGCGCCCGAGATGCCGTTTTGCAGAGCGTTCCAGGCATCCGTCGCCATGCCGCCCAAGTTCTGAGCGGTGTCGCCCAGGTTCTGGGCCGTGTCGCCCAGCTCTTGGGCCTTATCCCCAAGCTCCTGTGCCTTGTTGCTCAAGTCCTCCAGCGTATTGGAACTCGAGCTGTCGGTACCGCTTTGGCCGTCGGGCGAGTTGCCCGAGCTATTCTTGTGCGTGAGTTGAATTTCGAGGTTGCCGCTGTCGTTATAGTAAGCAGAAGTAACGACCCAGTTGGCATCGATGACGGGCGTTGAGCCATCATCAGTCAGGACCACGGCATTCGAAAGATTGGCGCCGCGCGACTTGAGAAGTTTCTTGGCGTTGGACCAGTACTGCCCCGGGATATCGCTCAGATCGACGGTGCTAGACGAGGCGGACTCGGTTTGCTCGGCAGCGGTATCGGCCGTTGAACTCCCTCGTTTGTTGAGCATGCCCGACACAATGGCAAACACAACCGACAGCGCAAAGAAGATCGCCAGCACGATGAGGATCTTCTTGATCACGCTCGACGAACGCGACGGCTTCTTCTCCTCGTCCTCGCCATATTGCGGAATCGACTTGGGGTACTCGCGATACGGCTCGCGCGACTCGTAGCGAGACTGCGCCGTGCGAGGCATATACGTCGTCTGCTGAGGCTGCGGAATGGGATTTTGTGGCAGGTCATCATAGGGATTCGGCGTCGAGGCGGCATAAGAATCCTGCGGCACGTAATCAAACGGGTCCGGAGCTGCGTTGCCATAGGGGCCTTGCGAAGATGCAGCGTAAGAATCCTGCGCCGTGTCGCCATAGCCCATAACCCGGGTGGGCTCGACCGAAGGCTGCGTCGCGGCAGGGTCGGTATAACCGGGGTTGGGAACAACGCGGGTCGCATCGGCGCTATCGCCAGCCTGCGCGGAACCGTAGCCGCCCATCACGGTTGTCTTGTCCTGATCCATGCAACGATTCCTTTCCGTCGCGCGTGAGCCTCAAGTTATCCATGCATTCTACCCGCGCAAAAGCCTATGATGGGCAGAGTCCG
The DNA here is from genome assembly GCA_902364645.1 of Coriobacteriaceae bacterium. Taxonomy (GTDB): domain Bacteria; phylum Actinomycetota; class Coriobacteriia; order Coriobacteriales; family Coriobacteriaceae; genus Collinsella. Next base: position 39,798 of record CABJEP010000001.1, read on the forward strand.
TCGGTATCTACAAGACATGCGCGGGCCTAAGGATAAAAAAGCCCCGCCGGGCCTTGGGGGCACGGCGGGGCGGACAAGCAGCTATGGGCAGCAGGCTTAGAACAGGCCGGTGATGTTGCCGTCGTTGTCGACGTCGATGTTCTCGGCCGCAGGGACCTTGGGCAGGCCCGGCATGGTCAGAACACTGCCAGTCAGTGCGACCACAAAGTGGGCACCGGCGGAAACCTTGAGCTCGCGCACCGTGATGCGGAAGTTCTCGGGAGCGCCCAGGGCCTTGGCGTTGTCGCTAAAGCTGTACTGCGTCTTGGCCACGCACACCGGCAGGTTGCCAAAGCCGTTCTCGCGCAGCTCGGCGAGCTGGCGCTTGGCGGCCGGCGTAAAGTCGACGCCGTCGGCGCGGTAGACCTTGGTGGCAATGGCCTCAAGAGCGTCGGCCACATCGGCGCCGTCCTCATAGGCAAACTTGAGCTCGCTCGGCTGCTCAATCAGACGCATGACCTCATCGGCAAGCTCGAGCGCGCCCTCGCCGCCCTTGGCCCAGACCTCGGAAAGCTTAACGTTGACGCCGAGCTTCTGACACTCGGACTCGATGAGCGCAAGCTCGGCCTCGGTGTCCGTCGGGAAGCGGTTGATGGCGACTACGCAGGGCAGACCATAAACGTTCTGGATGTTGTCGACGTGACGCAGCAGGTTGGGCATGCCGGCCTTGAGTGCCTCGAGGTTCTCCTCGTTGAGGTCGGCCTTGGCGACGCCACCGTTGTACTTCAGCGCACGAGCGGTCGCGACGACCACGACGGCGCTGGGGCGAACGCCCGTCATGCGGCACTTGATGTCGAGGAACTTCTCGGCACCCAGATCGGCACCGAAGCCGGCCTCGGTAATGGCGACATCGCCAAAGCGCATCGCCATACGCGTGGCCATGATGGAGTTGCAGCCGTGGGCAATATTGGCGAAGGGACCGCCGTGGACAAACGCGGGCGTACCCTCAAGCGTCTGCACCAGATTGGGCTTGAGCGCATCCTTGAGCAGTGCGGCCATAGCTCCTTGGGCCTTAAGGTCGCGTGCGCGGACGGGCTCGCCGGCATAGCTGTAGCCGACAACGATCTCGCCCAAGCGCTCCTTAAGATCGTTGATGCTCGTGGACAGGCACAGGATCGCCATGACCTCGGAGGCGACGGTAATGTCAAAGCCATCCTCGCGCGGCACGCCCTGGGCCTTGCCGCCAATGCCGTCGATGACATGGCGCAGCTGACGGTCGTTCATGTCGACAACGCGCTTCCAGGTGATGCGCTTAACATCGATACCGAGCTGGTTGCCCTGCTGAATATGGTTGTCGAGCATGGCGGCCAGCAGGTTGTTGGCGGCACCAATAGCATGGAAGTCACCAGTAAAGTGCAGGTTGATGTCCTCCATGGGGATGACCTGCGCCCAGCCACCGCCGGCGGCACCGCCCTTGACGCCGAAGACGGGACCGAGCGAAGGCTCACGAAGGGCCACGGCGCTCTTGACACCGCGACGGCGCAGGCCATCGGCCAGACCGATGGTCGTAGTGGTCTTACCCTCGCCGGCGGGCGTGGGGTTGATAGCGGTCACGAGGACGAGCTTGGCCTGGTGATCAGTCGGCTCGTTGAGCAGTGAATAGTCGACCTTAGCCTTGTCGAAGCCGTACGGAATAAGGTGCTTAACGTCGACGCCGGCGTTCTTGGCCACCTCGGTAATAGGCAGCGGCGTAACAGAACGTGCGATTTCGATGTCAGTAGGCATGGGCGGTCCTTTCGTTACCGGATGAGAAAAAGACCAATCCAGCATAGCACGGGCGTGCAATAGTAAAACACCCGCAACCGACAAACGGCGATCTGTTTATCCAATGCTCAGCGATAGCTTAACAACCCGCCAAAACAAAGCGCCCTAAATGGTAGGTTCAATCCCCAGGTGCTCAAAGGTGCGAAGGGTTGCCTGACGGCCCTGCGGCGTACGAATCATCAACCCGCACTGCAGCAGATACGGCTCATAGACATCCTCGAGCGTGCCCGGGTCCTCGCCCACCGCGCTGGCAAGGGTCGTAAGTCCCACGGCACGACCGGAGAACGTCTTGGCAAGCGTCTCCAAGATACGAATATCCATCCAGTCCAGGCCGAGCTCGTCGATCTCAAAGAACTCGAGTGCCTGACGGCAAATATCGAGCTCGATGGGGCCGTTGCCACGCACCTGCGCATAGTCGCGCACGCGCTTGAGCAAACGATTAGCCAAGCGCGGCGTGCCACGCGAGCGTGAGCCGATCTCGAGCGCGCTCGGATGGTCTATTGTCACACCCAGGATGGACGCCGAGCGCGTCACAATCTGCGCGAGTTCTTCGACCGTGTAGTAATCCAGGCGATATGAAATGCCAAAGCGGTCGCGCAGCGGGCCAGTCAGCATACCCGAGCGGGTCGTTGCCGCCACCAGCGTAAACTTGGGGATATCCAGGCGAATCGATCGTGCGGCCGGGCCTTTACCGATCACGATATCGAGGGCAAAGTCCTCCATCGCGGGGTACAGGACCTCCTCGACCGAACGGTTGAGGCGGTGGATCTCGTCAATAAACAGCACATCACCCGGCTGCAGGTTGGTAAGGATAGCCGCCAGGTCACCGGTGCGCGCGATGGCAGGGCCACTCGTGGTCTTGATCTGAGCGCCCAGCTCGTTGGCGATAACGGTGGCCAGCGTGGTCTTGCCCAGGCCCGGAGGACCCGAGAAAATCACGTGGTCGAGCGTCTCGCCACGGCTCTGCGCCGCTTCGATCAACACGCGCAGGCTCTGCTTGATGTGCTCCTGGCCACAGTAGTCGTCCAGGCGCTGGGGGCGCAAAGTGCGGTCGACATCGAGGTCCTCGGCCGTCAGCTCCGAGCCCACCATGCGCTCGCCGTGCGCCATGGATGCCGCCGGCGAGTTGCCGGGCGTCGCCCACAGGTCCTGAGAGTCATCGGCTTCCCACATCACGCATCCATTCCGAGTCGCTTAAGCGCCGCGCCGAGCAGATCCTCGACACGCATATCCTGCCCATCATACCCGCTCAGAGCGACATCGGTCTCCTGCGGGCTAAAGCCCATGGAAAGGAGTGCCGCACGAGCATCATCAATGGCCGAGGGAGCGGCAGCGGGCACGGGCATCGCAACCTGTCCGGGAATCACGTCGACCGGCACAAAGCCCTTATCCTTGGCAAAGGTGCTCTTGAGCTCCAGGATCAGACGCTGCGCGGTCTTTTTGCCCACACCGGGCACCTTGGCCATGCCCTTGTCGTCCTCGGCCATCACCAGCGAATACAACTGGCCCACGGTATAGGTGGAGAGCACGGCAAGCGCCAGGCGCGGACCGACGCCCGAGACGGACACGAGCCGGTCGAACATCGTACGCTCATCCTTAGAGGAAAAACCGAAAAGTGTCATGGCGTCCTCGCGCACCTGCATGCGCGTGTAGAGGCGGACCTCGCCGCCGGGCGTCGGCAACGTGGCCGCAGTGCCGCCCGAGATGCCGAGCTCAAAGCCAACGCCCGACACGTCGACGACGGCCGAGCTCATCGTGGCCTCGACAAGCGTTCCATGGAGCTGGGAAATCATCAGTATCCGGTTCCTCTCTGTTGATAGAACTCGCCACCGGTAAGGGCACGGGTGCGGCTGAGGTTTACGTGGCAGATGGCGCAAGCCAGGGCATCGGCGGCATGGTCGGGATGCGGGTCGTGGTCGAGCTGCGTGAGCGTACGAACCATATACGCGACCTGCCGTTTGTCCGCGGCTCCGGTGCCCACAACAGCCTGCTTAATCTGCATAGGCGTGTACTCGCCAATCTCGAGCGCGCATTCCGAAAGCGCCACGAGCGCGGCACCGCGGGCATGCGCCGTAGGGATGGCCGAGCGAACGTTGGCGCCAAAGTAAATGCTCTCGATGGCAGCGGTATCGGGTCGATAACGCTCCACGACGCCCTTGAGGTCGCGGGCGATATGCGACAGGCGCACCGCGAGCGGACTACCCGCGCTGGTCTCGATGCAGCCATAGGCACGGCAGCGAACCTCGCCACGCCGCTCCTCGATAATCCCCCAACCCGTATGAGCCAAACCGGGGTCAATGCCCAAGATAACCAAGCCAACCTCCCCTCGCCACAAGCGCAGCGCAAGACAAGGCCCCGCGCATCATTCACGAACGTCTGTTCTAGAATAACACAATAGCGGCCGCATCTAGCAAGCAAGGTTGAACCATAGGTTGAGCATAAGTCAGCGAGCGAGTCCCTGCCGTGGCAAGGTGTCGCGAAAGAGGAGCGCCGCGTACTTTTGTACGCAAGCGACGGTTTGAGCGGCAGATTGCCCGGCAGGGGCTCGCGCAGCGTCGACTCGTTACGCGGTTTGGCAAAACCGCGTAACCTTTTTAGTTCTGCGAGAAGAACGGGAACTGTCGGGGATCAACCGGCGGATGCGGCATCGGGCCACCCTGGGGCCCACCCTGCGGGCCACCCTGGCCGCCCATCATCTTATCGATGGCGTCCTGAACCTCGCCCTCGAACTTTTTCATTCCCTCGTGTAAACGACGCTGACCGTCTTCAGAGCGCAACTCCTCCATTTGTTCGGGCGAAATACCCAGTAGCTCGCCCAGCACGCCCATCATCTCGTTTCGCACGCGCTCACTAGTATCCTCGTCAGCAAAACGGCGCACCTCGGCGCGCGCCAGCGAATCGACCGTCATACGCTCCTTGCCGTTAAGCCCCAGGTCGGACCACGCGAGCATGTACGGCCAGGAGCGCTCGGCAAACGAACGGGACGAAACGATCGGCGCCGTCGGCAACATGCGGCGGGCAGCCTCACCCTGTCGAACGAGCATCAGCAGCAGCGAGCAGGCCTCAGGCTTGCCAGCGGCCATCGGGATGTCGTCGAAAGATCGATTGCGGTCCACGTGCGCCTCAAGCGCGCCATCGATCTCACCCGGCTCGACCCCGCCGAGCAGCTGTGCCGCGCGGTCGAGCATATCGACCGGACCGTCGAGCGTCGAGAGCGCCTGCGCCAGCACTCGCTCCATACAATCTTCCACCGCGTTGAGCGTCACGAGCTCTTGGGGCACCACGGCAGACGTGCGGTTGCGCACGCGCGCCACAAACTCAAGCGTCGACAGGTACACATCGCCAAAGGGCGCATAATCGCCCTGGTAGCCGCCGCAAAGCGCCGGCGCCGCCAGTGCGTACTCGGTTTTGGACAGCGGGCTCAGCGCCATCGCACCCAACTCGAGCGCCGTGTCCTCCAGCATGAGGCCCAGCGTGCGAGAGCGCAGGCGCTCGGCGTCGCCCGCCGACACATCGCGGTCGAGCACGCGCGCGGCATCCGGCGCATCGCGCTCAACCGTGCGAATATGCAGGCGCTCGGCAATGGCGCGAACGGCGGCACAGCGAGCAGCCTCGGCCTCCTCCTGCGCCGGCGTAAAGATGCGGTTGCGCCCCAGCACCAGGCCAATCACATTACGTGGGCCCAGAGCGTCGACGGCCAGCGCCGCCAGCAGGGACGACGGCAAGTCGCCCTCGAGTGCCACCACGGCACGCGACGCACCGTGGGCCCGGGCGTTGTCGCGCACGGCGAGCACCAGCGCCTGCCACAGCCACTCCTCGGAACGGAACTCGGGCAGTTCGTGATCTTCCAGGGCATCGAGCATCACGCCGCGCTGAATCTCCTGAACCAGCAGGCTCTCCTCAAAACACGGCGCTTGGGCCACCACGCGACCGCAGTCGTCGAGCACAAACGAACCGCCGGTATACACCGACTCGTCATAGGCACCGACCGGCGCCATACAGGCAAACCACACACTGCGCTTGGATGCGATCTTGCGGTAGGCGCCGCTGCGAACGGCGGCAATGGCGGCAGTCTCGCGGTCGGTCATGTCAAACGCATTGAATTGGAAATACGCAATGAGGTCAACACCGGTCGGCAACATCTCGAGTTCGCGGTCCAAGTCAAAAATCACGGCGATGCGCACGCCGTCCACGTCGAACACCGGCGGCGCCCAACGCGTGTCGTTGTTCTCGCCACGCTGCAGGGCAATGCTCGAACGCGCCGGCACCACATGACCGTCCTTGAGCATCATGTAGTCGAGCAGCGGCTGGCCCTCAAACGAAACCGCCGCGGGCACGATGCAGATCATGTCAAGCTCCTGGATACGCTCGGCGACACCAGTCAAGCCGGCAAGCATGTCGTGCTCAAAGTCGGCAGTGCCCACCAGGCCCCCGGGCATGGCGCCCATAAAGAGCGGAGCCGGAACGCACAGCACGCGCGCCCCGCGCTCGTGGGCCAGACGAGCCTGGTCCTCGATGCGGCCGCAAATGCCCTCAATATCACCCAGGCGCATATCGATCTGTGCAAGCGCGAGCTTCATGGCTCAGCCCTTTCCGTCGTAAACCATCGTTGTCGTAGTAAAAGCGCCGGCCGCATAATGCAGCCGGCGCTCGCATGTGCATATGCTAGCTATGATACCCCGAGCGGGGGCGCGCTCCTAGAACGTCGCGGACCACAGCCCGTGCAGGTTGCAATAGGCATAGACGGTACCGGTCTTGGAGCCGCCCGCGAAAAACGTCGCGGGCTTCATGCCGGGCTCAAGGTAATGGACCTCTAAGCGGCCCTCGGCCTCAAGGGCGATCCACTCAATATAGTGCTCGGGCAGGCTGGGGTGCTCGACCGAGCCAACGCGCGCGCGAATCACGTGACCGTCGCGCTCGGTCTCGACAACAGGCACGTGCTTCTCGTGCGCCGCGTCCTCAGTGTTTGCGGTCAGTTCCGTGCAACCGGCAGGGGTTGCAACGTCGTTGCCAAGGGCGGCAATGAGCTTACCGTCGGGGTCCTTAAAGAATTTCGCCATGATGTTCTCCTTTGCTGACGTGCCAATGTTCTTGATGGTTCTTATGCCCAAAGGCAGACAAACCATCCACGGCATTGCAAATGAACACATAACGGGCGGGGACGATGGGGCAGCGTGCGCTATCCGCCCTGGCGGCCCCACCCGAGCGGGTTAGCGCCCGTCGCCGCCCAGCAGCGCCAGAACATCTTCGCGGGTAAACAGCGCCGACGAGATGCCGTCGCCGCCGAGCACGCTGTTGACCAGGTCGCGCTTGGACTCCTGCATCTGCATGATGCGCTCCTCGATCGTGTCCTTGGCGATGAGCTTGTACACGGTCACGGTATGTTGCTGGCCAATACGATGCGCGCGGTCGGTCGCTTGGTCCTGCGCCGCCACGTTCCACCACGGGTCGTAGTGGATGACCACGTCGGCCGCCGTCAGGTTAAGGCCCACGCCGCCCGCCTTGAGCGAAATCAAAAAGACCGGGACCTCGCCCGCTTGGAACTGCGCGACCATCTTGGCGCGGCTCTCCTTAGATGAAGCGCCCGTGAGCTTAAGGAAGGCGATGTCCTCCTTGGCCAAGCGCTTACCGATGATATCGAGCATACCCGTAAACTGGCTGAACAACAGGATGCGATGCCCGCCGTCGAGTGCGCCGTGCACGAGCTCCATACACGTATCGAGCTTTGCGCTCCCCGCCTTGTAATCCTCGTAGTGTAGACGTGGGTCGCAGCAGATCTGGCGCAGCTTGGTGAGCTCGGCGAGCACCTTGAGCTTGTCCTTCTTAAACTCCCCAGCCTCGCGGTGCTGCACCTGCTGGGCGATGCGGTCCTGGTTGGCCAGGTAGAGCTTGCGTTGTTCGCCGGTAAGCTGTGCCATGACGGTGTCCTCGATCTTCTCGGGCAGGTCGGCCACCACGTCTTCCTTAACACGGCGCAGCACAAACGGCGACACGAGCGCCTGCAGGCGAGCGGCGCTATCGCCCTCGGCATGCTCGACGGGGCTCTCAAAGCGCTTGGCAAACGACTCGCGCGTCCCCAAAAGGCCCGGCATCAAAAAGTCGAAGATGCTCCAGAGCTCGGACAGGCGGTTTTCGATGGGCGTGCCCGTCAGGGCAAAGCGCACGCCGGCAGGCAGGCGCTTGGCAGCGCGCGCCACCTGCGTGAGCGGATTTTTAATGTACTGTGCCTCATCGAGCACCACGCGGGCAAAATCCTGCTCGACGTACTCGTCGATATCGCGCCGCATAAGGTCATACGACGTTACGACCACGTTATGCTCGGCCACGCCGGCAATCTGTACACGACGTTGAGCCTTGGCGCCCACAATGGCGCACACATCGAGCGACGGGGCAAAGCGCTCCAGCTCGGCAGTCCAGTTGTACACGAGTGAGGCCGGGCATACCACGAGCGTGGGCTTGGTGTCCCCCGCCTCCACGCGCGCCAGGATATGCGCGATCATCTGGAGCGTTTTGCCCAGGCCCATGTCGTCGGCCAAGATGCCGCCAAGGCCCAGGTGTTCGAGCGAGCCGAGCCACTGGTATCCGTCGACCTGGTAGCCGCGCATCGTTGCCTTGAGCGATGCCGGCACCGTAAAGTCCATCTTGCCGAGCGTGTCCAGGCGCTCGACGGTGCGGCGGAACGCAGCGTCGCGATCGGCCTCGAGCGCCGGCGTGCGTGCGAGCATGCTATCGACAAAAAGGGTACTCGACGCGGGAAGCGACACGCCGTCGAGCAGGTCGACGGCATCGACGCCTAGGTCCTCGGCAAGACCAAACGCGGCACGCGCTCCCTCATCCAGGCGCACGATGTCGCCGGACGTCAGGCGCGCGAACGTCTGGTGGCGCTTGTACGAGTCCAGATAGATGGCAAGATCTGCCGCCGAAAGGCCGCTCGCGCCCAGTTCGACATCGAGCAGGTTACTCTTGACGGTCGCGCGCACCGAGAGCTTGGGCGCAGGGCGGACCGAAATCTGGCGCAGACGGTCGCTGAGCATGACCTCGCCCAGCTCGGACAGGGCAGACAGGCCCTCGGTCAGCAAGTGGAACAGGCTCTCGTCATCGCGCTCCTCAAACGCCAGGCCGCCCTCGTAGAAATCGAAGTACATGGCAGCCGTGTCCATAACGCGAAACTCCGCCAGCGTATCGCGGGGCGGAACGCCGGGGCGTTGCTCTTCGAAAGGACTGCCCGGAGCACCAAGACTAAAGAGATCAGCCGACCAATCGCCGTAGGTAACCGTAATTTTGCAGGTCACAAGACCATCGTCGACGCCGATTGCCATGGCAAAGCTCGCCTCGGGTGCCACAGTATCGAGCGCGGCGGGCGCGGTGAGGTCGGTATAGTCGCGCAAAATGGGCAGCGCCATACGGCAGAACTCACCCACCTGCTCGGCGGCAATATGGGCGGGCGTGCGGCACGGCAGCAAGCGCGACAAAAAAGGTGCGGCATGCTGAGCAAATGCAGCGTCGGTACGGCGCGCGCGGCGCGTGTCAACCAAGTAGGCGGCATCGCCCGACGCAAAGCAGTACATATCGGCGGGCAGGCGCAGGTCATAGCTACCACCAGCCGCCGGCGCGATTTTGGCGGCAAGAAGTGGTGGGCGCTTAGCGGACGCCTCGTCCTCCCCTTGCGGAGACAGCTCAACCGCCACGTCGTAGGTGCGACGCGTCGTCGTCCCCCGCGACCAGGCGGGCTCAAAAGAGATGGTCTGGCCGCGCAGCAGGTCCAGCACATATACGATGCTATGCTCGGACAGCGGCAACTGACGCTCGGCAACAAAACCGCTGCGGGCAAAGTCGTACGACGCCGAACGCGAGCTTGTGATGTCATCGAGATAGGCAACTGTCGTCACAACAAGGTTGAGCAGCTTTGTCGATGTTTCGTCAAAGGCCTCAGGTGAATGGACAAACGTGAGCTTCTTGCCATAGGAGAACGTGCCGCCGCGCACGTAGGCATCGGCCATGCCGTCGATGTCCTTGACCACGTAGGAGACCGATCCACAGCGAATGCGGAACTCGAGCGCCCAGCTAAAGCGGTCAGCGAACAGCGGATTGTAGTACGGCACCAACGAGGGCTCCAACGCCGCTTTGGGGGCGTCGGGATCAACGGCACCGGCAAGTTTGCGGCGCATGCTCGCCAGCTCATCCATGCGCGCGTCCGAAAGATCGGAAAGCGCCGCCACAAGGCTCGGGCTCGTGGGGACGGGCGCCGGGAAGGGAAAGTTGGGGTTGACGGCCGGCGCGGCGGACGCGGCGCGTGCGGGCTGTTTCGGCTGCGCCGTAAACGTGCGAACCGGCGTGCGCAGCCCCTCAACAGGCTCAATGCCGCTGGTGTCCAGGTACGCCAGCGCTGTGGCGATGGCGTGCTTGCACATACCGGGATAGCGGTATGCGGCGGGGCAGTCGCAGTCGTAGTCGATAACCTCGTGCTCGTCCATATCGAGCGCCACGTGCGTCTTGTACAGGTCGCCGCGCGAGCCGCGCACCGAGCCCTCAACCGTCACGTTTTTGGAGAAGCGCGAGCCGCTGTCCTCAATCGACAGCACGGCGCCGTTGAGCATGAGCGAGCGGCCCTTCATAAAGGTGCCGCTCAACGCCGCCTCTTTGCGAAGCGCCTGCACAAACGTCCCCTGCGCCATCACTTCCTCCAATCTCACCCGGGGTAGCTTAGATCACCGTCACGCGGCCCTGGTTACCCACAATGGCCTTGGCCTCGGCCAGCAGCGGAATCGAACGCGCGTTGACCTTGGCAGGTACCTCGGCACGCAGCACGCGCCCGTCCACCTGCTCGATAAAGATCTCCACGCGGTCGCCGCCCGGGTTAGCGGTGAGCACCGTGGCCAGGCGCGCCATATTGCCCTGGCTAAAGCGGCTGTTGGGCACCATGACCTCAAACACCTTGGGCTTGTTGTTCTCCTCGTTGAGCTCGAGCGGCACGATCTCCTGCGCGATGATCTGGTCGCCGCGGTCCGAGCGCTCGAGCTTGCCCTTAATGCGCACAAAGGCATCGGACAGCTGCGCGCCGGTCTCGGGATCGACCTCGCCGTACAGGTACCCCTCGGCCTCCTTGTAGGTCTTGGGGAACACGACGACGGTGGCCTCGCCTTCCATGTCCTCGAGCTGCACGATGCCCATGGGGTCACCGTTTTTGGTCACGCGCTTGGACACGCTCGAGACCATGCCGGCCCACCACAGCGCCTTGCCCTCGGGAATTTCCTGGTTGATGGTGCCGCCCGTAGGATTCTGAACTTCGTAGCCGGTGTCGATCTGCGAGAACGAGAAGTCACGCGCCTTGGCTAGTGCATACTCAAACGGGCGCAGCGGGTGGTCCGAGACATAGATGCCCAGAACCTCCTTCTCCTGACTCAACTTAAGGTGACGGTCCCATTCCTGGCCATCCGGATCGGGCACGCTCACCTCAAAGCCCGAGCCCTCAACGTCGCCAAACATATCGAAGAACGACGTCTGGCCGCTCGCGCGATCCTTCTGGCGCTTTACCGCGGCATCGATGATGTTCTCGGGGTTGTTCTTGTCCACAAAGTGCATCATCTGGCGACGCGGATACCCCGTGGAGTCGAAGGCGCCTGCCTTGATGAGCGATTCGATCACGCGGCGGTTGGCCTGGCTCGAGTCCACGCGCTCGACAAAATCGTGCAGCGTCTTAAACGGACCGCCCGCCTCGCGCTCGGCGATAATCGCCTGCGCCACGCCGGTGCCCACGCCGCGGATGCCGGCCAGACCAAAGCGCACGCCCTCCTTGGTAGCCGTGAACTCGGTACCGGACTCATTGACATCTGGCGAAAGCACGGGGATGCCGTCGTGACGGCACGCCGAGACGTAATGAACGATCTTGTCGGTCTTGCCCGTGTAGGACGTCAGAACGGCCGCCATGTACTCGTGCGGATAGTGCGCCTTGAGCCACGCCGTCTGCATAACCAGGATGGCGTAGCCGGCGGAGTGCGACTTGTTAAAGGCGTAAGATGCGAACTCGAGAACATCGTCCCAAATCTTCTGGGCGACCTCGCGCGTGTAGTTGTTCTTGATAGCGCCGTTCATCCAGTGGTCGTAGGTGGTCTCGTCCGAGCCATCCTCCCAGTGCAGCACCGTCGACGTGAGCAGCTTGATCTTTTTCTTAGCCACGGGTTTACGGATACGCGAGTCCGATTCGCCCTTGGAGAAGCCGCACATCTCGACGGAGATGAGCATAACCTGCTCCTGGTAGACCATGGTGCCGTAGGTTTCGCCCAGGATGTCGTCCAGGCGGTCGTCGTAGGAAACCGCCGGTTCCTTGCCGTTCATACGGTTGATGTAGGACGAGACCATGCCGGCGCCCAGCGGGCCCGGGCGGTACAGAGCGATCAATGCCACGACGTGCTTGTACTCGGTGGGCTTCATGTTCTTGATCGTGGCCGTCATGCCGGCGGACTCGACCTGAAAGACGCCGGCGGTGTGGCCGGAACCCATGAGCTTAAAGATCTCGGGGTCGTCAAAGGGAATCTCTTCCTCTTTGATGTCGATGCCGAAGTTCTTCTTGATGTTTGCCTTTGCCTTGGAGATAACAGTCAGCGTGCGCAGGCCCAAGAAGTCCATCTTGAGCAGGCCCATGTCGGCAACGGTATGGCCCTCGTACTGGGTAATCTCGACGCCGCCCTTGGTGTCGAGCTTGGTGGGCACGTGCTCGTTGACGGGGTCGCGGCAGATCAGAACGGCGCACGCGTGCACGCCCTCGCCACGGGTGAGGCCCTCGATTGAGAGCGCCGTGTCGATGATGCGGCGGGCGTCGTCGTCCTTTTTATATGCCTCGGCAAAATCGGGGTTAAACAGGTCCTCTTTGCCGGGTTGCTTTTCGAGCACCTGCTTGAGCTTGACCTTGGGGTCGCTCGAGACCATCTTGGACAGACGCTGGCCCATGTAGACCGGGTAGTCCAGGACGCGAGCGGCGTCGTTGATGGCCTGCTTGGCCTTAATGGTCGAGTAGGTGATGACGTGGGTGACTTTCTCGGGGCCGTAGAGCTGGCGAACGTGCTCCACGACCTCGAGGCGCCGCTCATCGTCGAAGTCCATATCGATATCGGGCATCTCGGTACGCTGCGGGGACAGGAACCTCTCGAACATCAGGCCGTTCTCGAGCGGGTCGAACGCGGTGATGTTCATGGCGTAGGCGACGATAGCGCCGGCGGCCGAGCCTCGGCCGGGGCCGACGCCGATGCCGTTGTCCTTGGCCCATTGCACGTACTCGGCGACGATCAAAAAGTAGGCGGCAAAGCCCTTGTCGCAGATGACCTTGTATTCGTACTCAAAGCGCTCTTTGATGTTGACGCCACCGATCTCGCGCGTGGCCCAGTCGTCACCGTAGTGCTGGCGCAGGCCCTTCTCGCACTCGCGGCGGAACTGGCTCTCGTGCGTCTCGCCGGGATCGAGCAACGGGAAGCGCGGCAGGATGATGGAGTCCCAGTCCAGCTCAACGTAGCACTTGTCGGCAATCTCGAGCGTGTTGTCGCAGGCCTCGGGGCAATACGGGAACATCGCCCGCATCTCCTCCTCGGTCTTCATATAAAACTCCGAGCCAGTCATGCGCATGCGGTTGGGGTCGTCGACCTTGGCGTTCATGCCAATGCACATGATGACATCCTGCACGGGAGCGTCCTCGCGGCGCAGGTAGTGGAAATCGTTGGTGGCAATGACCTTGACGCCCACCTGTTTGGCGATGTCGATGAGCGTACGGTCCATCTGCTCGTCGGTCAGGCCGTTGTCGGTGGTGATGCCGTGTTCCTGGATCTCGATGTAGAAGTCGCCGGGCTCGAAGGTGTCACGGAAGGTCTCGGCCCACTTGATGGCGCCCTCCATGTCACCGCGGTCGATGTACTTGGGAATGATGCCCGCGATGCAGGCGCTGGTGCAGATCATGCCCTTGGCGTGGCGGCGCAGGTTGTCGAGCGTCACGCGCGGCTTGTAGTAAAAGCCCTGCACGGCGGCCTCGGAGACCGTCTGCATCAGGTTGACGTAGCCCTCCTGGTCCTTGGCCAGAAGGATCATGTGGTAGAGCTCGGGCTTGTGGTCGCGGGCAAGGGTCTCGTCCGGCGTAAAGTAGACCTCGCAGCCAAAGATGGGCTTGATGACCAGGGGCGGCTTGAGCTCGTCGATATTGCCCTTCTCGTCCCACATAGCCATGTCCTTAACGTACTGGGCATGCTCGCGCGGGTTTTCCTCGGGGTCGGGCTCCACCAGCTCGTCGCGGCGGTCCTTTTCCAAGAAGGCCTTGTCGTGGCTCCAGGTTTTGTACTCGGGCGTGTTGTGGTTAACGGCGTCGCAGGCCAGCGCCAAGTCGGGCACGCCATACATGTAGCCGTGATCGGTAATGGCCACGGCAGGCATGCCAAGCTCAACGGCACGGTTGACCATATCCTGGATACGGGTTGCGCCGTCGAGCATGGAGAAAACAGTGTGATTGTGCAGATGGACGAATGCCATGTGATGAGCTCCGATGCGGGTTCGTGTTCTGACTGAACGATTTTACCCCACGGCACGGACAGCGCCCGAACCTAGCCAAACCCACACGGGCAGTCTTTTTGGGACGTGTCTTTTTTAGCTGCTTTGACCTGATTGCTTCATTCGTCGCAAAGGGGCCGGACCGCGACCCCATGTCGCGGTCCGGCCCCTGAGGAAAGCTCAGCTCAGGTCCTCGCCGTTTGAGGCAATTACCTTGCGATACCACTCGAACGATCTTT
>CABJEP010000001.1:54374-379946 GCA_902364645.1 Coriobacteriaceae bacterium
GAGGCAATTACCTTGCGATACCACTCGAACGATCTTTTCTTGCTGCGCCGACGTGTGCCGTGTCCTTCGTCATCGAGGTCGACATAAATGAAACCGTAGCGCTTGCGCATCTGGCCCGTTGCGACCGAAACCAGATCGATCGGTCCCCAGCACGTGTAGCCCAGGAGGTCCACCCCGTCGATTTCGACGGCGTCCTTCATAGCCTGGATGTGCTCGCGCAGGTAATCGATACGGTATCCATCATCCACAAAGCCGTTCTGATCCGGCTCATCCGGGGCTCCGAGACCGTTCTCCACGATAAAGAGCGGCTTTTCGTACCGGTCGTATATGTCGTTCATGGTGATGCGCAGCCCTGCGGGATCGATGAATCTGCCCCATGGCTCCATCTTGAGGTAAGGGTTGGGGGCACTCTTGAGTAGATTGGAGTCGAACTGCCCCTCGGTGTTTGCCTGCGCCACGCGCGTCGAGTAGTAAGAGAAGCCCACGAAGTCCACCGGATTCTGCGCAAGGACCTCCTCATCGCCCTCCGCCCAAGGAATCGCGAACCCTTGACGCTCATACTCCGTGAGCATGTAGCACGGATAGTGGCCGCGCACCTGCACGTCGGTGAACATGTAGTGCTTGCGATTCTCGTCCTGAGCCGTTTTAACGTCGGCAGGGTTGCAGGTAGCAGGATAGAAAATACCCGCATTGAGCATGCAGCCGATTTGCGCACCAGGGATGATCTCATGGCAGGCGCGCACCGCGCAAGCACTCGCCACGAGCACGTGATGCACCGCGTTATGAACGGAGACGTAGCGGTCCTCCCCCTCATCAAACACGATGCCTGCCGCCATGAAGCACGCAGAGGTCATGATGTTGATCTCGTTGAACGTGAGCCAAGAGCGCACTTGATTGCGGTAACGTGCGAACACAGTGCGAGCGAAGCGCTCAAACATGCCCACGAGAGCGCGGTTGCGCCAACCGCCGTATGCCGTAACAAGATGCATGGGCACGTCATAGTGGTTGAGCGTCACCACCGGCTCGATGCCCTGTTCGAGGCAGGTGCGAAACACATCCTCATAGAACGCGAGGCCCTGCTCGTTGGGTTCGGAGTCATCCCCGTTGGGGAATATACGGCTCCATGCGATGGAGAGGCGCAGAGCCTTGAAGCCCATCTCGCCGAAGAGCGCGATGTCCTCGCGGTAATGATGATAGAAATCGATGGCCTGTTGGGCCGGGTAGTAATGGTCGGACAGCGGCTCGAGCGGAACGTCGTCACCCCTGATGACGGCGAGACGGTCCCGCCCGTACGGCAGAAGATCCGCGTTGGCGAGCCCCCGCCCGCCCTCGTCCCAGGCACCCTCACACTGGTTGGCGGAAAGCGCGCCGCCCCAGAGGAAATCAGAACGCAATGGCATGGGAGTCCTCCTTATCTTGCTTTTAGTGCGAACGGGCACCACCATGCAGCGGTGCCCGTCCGGGTTCATGGGGCCCCAGTTCCGAGAAGAGACTCGTTGCGCTAAGGCACCCTTCTAGATGCAGCGCTTAAGCCTCAAGGGCCTCCTCGGCTTCCTTCTCGCCCGATTCGCGATTGTCGAAGCCAAAGACCATGCAGAGGGCGAATGTCACCGCAAAGCCAATCGCGCAGCTGATGGCGCCCGGAATGATGTCCTGGCTGAACTTGATGACGTTCATCCACGGGAAGCCGACTCCCGAGAAGACGAAGATGCGCGCGTTGAGCAGACCGCATGCAAGGCCGCCGGCCGCGCCGCCGATCATCGACCAAGCGAGCGCCTTCTTATCGCGCAAGAGGATGCCGTAAATGATGGGCTCGGATACGCGGCCGAGCGCATAGGTAGCGAAGGTAGTCCAACCGAGCTGACGGTTAGCCTTGCCCTTTGCACGGATGCCGTAGGCGAGCGCGACCGCAAGCGTCACGTAAACAACCACCGTCGTACCCGGAGTGCACACGGCGTCATAGCCCACCTCAAGCCAGCCGGGCATCATAGCGGTGAGAATCGGCACATGCATGCCGGTAGCGATCACGAGGTTCCACGTCGCACCGACCACCAGACCGCACAGCGGACCGGCGTTCGCGCCGAGCCAGATGATGATATCGGCGATGATGCCCATAATGAAGGAGACGGCGGGGCCGAAGACGCAGAGTGCAAGCGGCAGCATGATGAGCATGGTCCCCACTGGAATCACGAGGATGCGCAGCATGTCAGGGCAATGCTTCTTGATAAGCCCCTCTACGTAGGACTGAATCCACACGATGAGGATGATGGGAAGCACCGACTGTGTGTAATTCACCAGCGTCATGGGGATGCCGTAGACGTCGAACGGAGCGCCCTCCTCGACGATAGCGAGCATGCTCGGATGAATCATAATAGCAGCCGTCATGAGCGCGAGCACAGGACTCGTCTGGAACTTCTTGGCCGCCGCATAGGCACCGAAGATCGGCAGGAAGTAATATGCCGCGTCTCCCACCAAGGTGAAGAGCCGGTACATGCTGCCCTCCGCGGCTAGAAGGCCCGCGCCTTCCGGACCAAGCAAAATGGTGAACATGCGGAAGATACCCGCGATGCAGAACACGGGCAGAATGGGAGCGATAGAGCCGCTCACCGCATCGAGAATCAGATTGCCGATGCGCTTCGGAGCGAACCGCTCCTTCCAGGGAAGCCTCTCTGCTGCGTCCAGATCTTCATCAATCGCCGTCTGGACTTCAAAGCCGCCTTCCCTGCATACCGCGTCGTAGACCTTGTCGACGGTCGGCCCGATTACGAGCTGCACCTGGCCGCCAGCGTGCACCACGCTAATCACTTCGGGAATCGCATTGAGCTTGGCGTCATCTGCAAGCCCCTCGTCCTTAAGAACGAGGCGCAGACGCGTCATGCAATGCGTCGCGCTTGAAACATTCGCCTTGCCGCCCACCTCTTCGATGATTCTTTGGGCGAGTTTTTGATAGTTAGTCATCATTCCTCCTTTTACGCCACGAATCGTCGTGGCACGAGATGGTTCTCGTACTTTCGGAGGTCATGCCCTGCCCTAACACAGGTTACAATCCTTCTGGCCTGGGTTGTCAGCGTCCGGCTGTGCCGGATTCCGCCTTCGTACAGATACGGTTGACATGGAGCATGAAGTAAAGCTTCTCCTCGTCGGTGAGCTCCGTATGCCATTCCCGCTTCATATAGGTACAGATGTGGTCGATGCATTGCGCAAGCTCGGGAAACTCCTCGCGCGAATTCGCATAAAGCGGCAAATTGGCGCTGCTGAGGCTATCGTTACCCTTGATACGCTTGAACAGATACTGCACGTGTGTCGCAAACCGTGAGAACTCAAAAGACTCCCGATCGATGATGGTACGGAAATCGTACTCGACGATATCAGTGACATCGTTGAGCAGGCGCTCAAACGATTGGGCGCGATCGCTTGCCACAGTAACCTCTGCCCCAGTCTTTGCATTGACCAAATTCATGGCGATGCTTGCCACCTCTTCGCGCGGCAGCTCGACGCCCAACTCCTGCCGCACGCGCGCGGTAATGTAGCGGCCGATTTTGTATTCCAGCGGATAAAGCTGCTGCACATCATAGGTAAGGGGCATATCAAAACGAATGCCCTTCCTCTGCCGCGCAATCGCAAAGGCGATATGGTCGGCCATGATGAGCACGGCGTTGGGACTGAGTTCGTAAGGCAGCTCGTTCTCTACAATATCCATGATCTTTGCCGTAAACAGCACCACATCGGCAGGAAGATCCTGCATGATACGCTGCCCCTCGGCATCGATGCTATAGAACGTGCGCTCGATATGGTCCATCGCGAGCTCCCGGGGGAAGTCACCACCGAAGCCGACACCCTTGCCGAGCGCCACGACCTCGCGACCGCGACTATCTCGACAAATCACGGCGTTATTGTTGAGCTTTCTGATCGCCAGCATATCGATGCACCTCCTCTCTTGATGATAGGGCACTCATTCGGAGCTGAACAAAAAGGGCATGACCTCGGCAGAAAGCAGCACCCTACTTGCCTACGGTCATGCCCTAAAGTGACACCCGAATATATGTGCAATTGAATAACGAACGGAATCCGGATGGCCATGCTCCCCAAAGGGATAACAACCCATCACATGTATTTATAGGCCCACCCGAGATGAACGTCAAGTGTAAATTTGCGTAATCCGCACCCTTGATTGGCAACTTCATCCGCGTAATCCGCACCCCCGACTGATTCTGAGTTGCGGTGAAATAGTTCCTGATGGAGCCAGCTGGGCCGTAAAACAGGAACTATTTCACCGCAAGTTATGGGGAGACTGGGCGTGCGGACGGCCCTGGTGAGCTAGAGGTTGTAGGTGATCACCTGGGACTCGGCGGGGTTGGAGGGATCGGACTGCTCCACGCGGACGAACTTGACCGTCACCGTCTTAAAGCCCGCCTTGTGCAGAACATCCGAATAGACGCGCGCCTGCAGGGCGTGCTTCTCGAACAGCTGGTCGGGTGTCTCATCCGGCGTGCCACCCGTCTTGTAGTCGATGGCCAGTGCGCGTGACGGATCGGCCGGGTCGGTCGCCAGTGCATCGATGGCGCCCTCGGCATATGCACCGTAGCGGGCAATGTCCTTGTCCTCGCAGCCCAGCGAAAAGAACGGCACCTCGGCGCGAACGCACGGCCAGGCAAGCAGCTCGGCACGGACCGCCGACTTGAGCCAGCGGTCCAGGGCAACGTCGAAGCGCTCGCGCTGCTCCGGCGTCAGGCGCCACAGACGCGCCAGCGCATCGGCACGCGCGGCGGGCAGCTCATCGGCACCCATCTCGATCAGCCACTGGCAGGCGGCATGGAACGCCGAGCCCAGCGCCATGGGGTTGCCGGCGGGCTCGACAGCAGCCACGTCCGCATCCGTCATCTCGGAACCATCCGACTCCGCATCATCGCCGGCCTCGTCCATGGGCACGTGTGCCTCGGCGGCACGGTCCTCGGACTCGGCATGCAGCGCCGCGGCAATTGACGAGTAGCTGTACGAATCGCGCGCCGGATACGGGCAGGTGCCCATGCGCACGCCCACCGCCTGGGGATACACGAGCTCAAACGCATCGGGCTCGGGGTCGGCAGGACCGGGAACGGCGGCGCGGGCATCCGCACCGGCACCCTCCGGCTCCGCATCGCCGCGGACAAGCCTGCCTTCGGCATCAAGCGAAGCATTGGCCTCAAACGACTGCTCGCCAAAAGCAAAGTCAGCCAGCGAGATGAGCTCGTAGTCGCCCGGCTGGGAGTTGTCGAACACCAAACGGTCGGCATCGAGCTGCGGCATGTCCAGGCCGTCCGTCGGCAGAATACGACGCAGCACGTCGTAGGTCAGATCGGTCTCGACATCGAAGGTCGGCGCGCACAGCTTGCCGCGGCTCACGCCGGCATCCATCGCCAGAATGACCAGCTCGCGCGCTCGCGTCATGGCGACATAAAGCAGACGAGCCCGCTCCTCGAGCGAAAGCTGCAGGTCGTCGTTGCGCAAGTGAGCAAATGCCTCGGCGGGAGAACCCGTCGCGCAGACATCCTCCATGAGCTCTGGCGGCAGCCACAGCGACGTGCCCTTGCCCTTAAACGCGCGCTCAAACTGCTTTTTGACGTCATCGCCCTTTACGAACGTGCCGTCCGCGAGTTTAACGCCGTCGAAGCGTGCAGGCAGTGCCACGACCTGCGCTCCGCCCTCGACGCGACCCATCTGTGCCGCACCGGACGATTTGCGCACGCCAAAGCACTCCGCAACCGCCACGACCGGATACTCCAGGCCCTTGGACGCATGCACGGTCATGATTCGTACCGCGCCGTCACCCTCCTCGTTGAGCGCGCCCGGGGCTTCCTTGCCCGCCAGGAAGCGGTCAAAGGCCAGCGCAATGGAGCGCGGCGAGTTACCGAACTCGGCCTCGGCCTCAACCACAGCATCGAGCGCCTTGAGCACGTTGGCGGCAATGGCCTTGCCCTCGGGACCACGCTGTGCCAGACGCACAAACCAGCCCGAAGCGTTGACCACGTCGCGCGCGATCGCCGCGAACGAATCGCGGCCCACACGACGAAGCGCATAGCATAGCACCTCGCGGGCGCGCGTCACGAGCGGCAGGCTCTGCAAGCCCGGCACATCGGAATCGCTCATGATGCCCGCGTCGATGTTGCGGCGCGAGGTCTCCCCCGTCTGGTCGTCCAGCTTGGTCGCCAGCGCCAGGAACTCCTGGGCGCCGAGCGCAAACATCGGCGAGGCCAGCAGCGGCATAAGGCCCTGCGCCGTATCGGCCGGATTGGCGAGCGCGCAGACTAGGGCGCGCACCGTCTGCACCTCGGCTGCCTGGGCAAAGACCGAGCCACCCGCGATCACGCAGTCGAGTCCTTGGTCGCGGAAAGCCTGGGCATAGACGTCGGCGTTGGTCATGCGGCCCAGCAGCAGCACCATGCCGCCCTGGGGCTGACCGGCATCGGCAAGCGCGCGGAACCGCTCTGCGATCGCGCGGGCCTTGGCCTGTGTGCGCTCCTGCGTACTGCCGCCGGCAACAAAGAGGGCCTGACGACGCGAGGCGTCTGCCACCAGCGTGTCCTTGCGGCCGTCGCTCGCCTCAAGATCCAAAAAGCCCTGCATCAGGCCGCCGTCGTCGCCGTCGAAGACGCGAGCCACATAGCGTAGCACCTCGTCGTGGCTGCGGAAGTTGCGCACGAGCTTAACGAGCTCGCCAGCAGGGGCGTCGGCCGCGGCAGTCGCCTCGGGCGCGGCAGACGAGCCCACCTTGCGCTCCTGGCGACGGAACACCTCGACCTCCGCCCCGCGGAAGCGGTAGATCGACTGCTGTGCATCGCCTACGGTACACAACGCGCGCTCCCCCGCACCCGTCAGGTAACGGATCAGGTCGACCTGCATCTGATCGGTATCCTGGAACTCATCGATCATGACCATCTTAAAGCGACCCTCGTATGCCGCTCGGATGGCCGGGTAATCGCGCAGGGCCTCGTAGGCCATGCGCAGCAGATCGTTGTTGTCGAGGGCAGACTGGCCGGCCTTGAGCGCGCGGTACTCAGCCTCTACAGCACGGGCAAGCCCCACCAGCGCCTCGAGCGCGGGACCGCCGCAGGCCAGCACGATATTGATAAACGCATCGGCGGCCTCTGCCTTGAGTAGCTCCACCTGCTCCTTAGGGAATGCCTTGCTCGCGCGCGGCATGGTGCACGACATCATGAGTCGCGCCGCATCGGCCATGGTCTTGCCGCTCGCCTCGAACGCGTCGATGGCATCGAGCGCCGTCTGCGCTTTTTCGGTCGCGGCCTTGCTTGCGCCCAACGCCGATCGATAGGCATCGGCAAGGGCCGAGGTGTCGGCCTGGCCGCGCGCCACGCGCACGTCGTCCATACCGCCCGGCAGCTGGCTCGAGAGCTCCAGCAGGTCGCGCACCAGACCCTTGATGGTCGTGCCGGCGCCAAAGGGACCGCCCTCGCCCGCCATGGGATACCAGGCGTAGAGGGCCTTGAGCGATGCCGCGAGCTCGGGGGCGGCATCGGGCGCCGTCGCGCGGGCCAGCACATGCTCAACAGCCTGGTCCATAAGCTCGTCGGTATCGGTGAGCACCGTGAACTCGGGATCGATACCCAGCTCCAACGCGTGTGCGCGCAGGATACGCGAGCACATGCCGTGAATGGTCGAAATCCACGCATCGTCGACGGTCAGGGCTTCCTCGTCCATACCCTCGTCGATGAGCGCGCGGCGCACGCGGTCACGGATCTCGGCCGCGGCATCTTTGGTAAAGGTAATGGCGAGCACCTGGTCCAGATGCTCGACAAACGGACCGGATTCGGGCGAGAGCGCATAGACAATGCGGCGCGTGAGGGTAAAGGTCTTGCCCGAGCCGGCACCCGCCGAGACAAACAGCGGGCGGTCGAGCGTTTTGACGACTTGCAGCTGTTGCGGCATCAAAGTCGAAAGATCCATGGTCTACACGTCCCTCCTTACAAACGTTCCTTCGTGGTTATACGAGCAGCGCGCATGCGCGGCCTGCGCCGATGTCGGATCGACAGCGGCGACGTCGCCCGCCTCGAGCTCGCGCAGGCGCTCGGCAATGCCGGTCTCCACGCGGTCGAGCAGCGCATCGAAGTCCATGTTGCCGCCCTCGCCGGGAAAGCCCTTCTTAAGGCCCGGGATGCGACCGTCGCCGCGCTCTTCCTCGAGCAGCTCGGCACTTGCGGCGCCGCGCAGCGCGGGCTTGCCGCCCTTGGTGGAAAAGTAGAGCGCTGCGCGGGTATCTAGGCCCAGCGCCCGACGCACGGCCTGCGCGTAGATGAGTGTCTGGGTATGGGGCGGCAGCCAGCGCGGGTCGTCGATGGGAGCCTCGCCCGACTCCTCGTCGCGCACCGTGGGGTCGGCGAGCTTAAACTCCTCGACACCCGAACGATGCTTGTAGTCGATTACCACGGCGCGATTCTCGGCATCCACATCCACGCGGTCGATGCGCCCGCCGAGCGGCCAACCGGCATACTCGACCTGGAGCTCGTTGAACGCAAACTCCAGATAGCGCGGCGCGAAGGGCGCGAGCGCCTCGGACTCGTAGGCGAGCACGCCTTCCAACTGCGGCAGAATCTCGGCCACCTGACGCTCCTCCACCGGGGAGAGCGGCACCAGCGGGCCCTCGGTACCGCGCTTGCCGGCGTGCTCGGCCAGGGTCTCGGCAAAGACCTCGTGCAGCAGCTCCTTCGCGCGCGGCAGATTCATGGGCGTCACGCGCTCCATGCCCTCCTGCGGAAGACGCGCATGCAAGTGCTCCAGCACGTCATGGACAAAGTTGCCCTTCTCCATGTTGCCAAAGCCCGCATCGATGGACTGGGGCTTGACGCGATACGACACGAACCAGCACAGCGGGCAGGTGGAATAGGCCTCGATCTGCGAGGCGGACGTCAGACGCGGCACGAGCGGCGCGTCCTCGTCCTCGCCGTCACGACGGCGCAGGACCAAATACGGCACGGCCTCGGCACTCAGATGCTGAGGGGCTTCACAGGTCACGCGCTCGCGCTTGAGACCTTCGCCTGCCGCGGGATCGAAGTCCCTTACGATATCGCCCTCACCCACGCACTTCGCCTTGTCGGCGTCAGCGGCCTTAGCGTCGTCAGCGGCCTTGGCATCGTCAGCGGTCTTGTCGGCGTCAGCGGCCTTGTCGGCGTCAGCGGCCTTAGCAGCGTCAGCGGCCTCGGCGTGCGCCCGCAGCTCGGTCCACACGGCGGCTGGATAGCACTCGCGTGCCTGGCGATCGTGCGTCACGCGGGCAAGCGCAACCGGACCGCGTGCCGTCTGCATCGCGTGGCCAAAGCGCACGCGCAGCAAAGCCGCGGGCTCAAGCGTCACGCCCTCGCGACCAAGGCTCGCCGTCAGCGTGGCCAGCGGCCC
Source organism: Coriobacteriaceae bacterium (assembly GCA_902364645.1). Lineage (GTDB taxonomy): Bacteria > Actinomycetota > Coriobacteriia > Coriobacteriales > Coriobacteriaceae > Collinsella. The sequence continues at coordinate 63,762 of CABJEP010000001.1, forward strand.
CTCCTCGTGTGAGAGCGGATAGCTGTCCAGATCGACATCGGCAAACAGCACGGCATCGTAGCTGCCGGGGCGCAGGGCCGCCGCATCGGCAAGCGAAGTAAAGCGAACCTGGGCACGTGGCGCACGGTCAACCTCGTAGGTCTCGTAATCGTAGGCGGTGCTACGCTTGTCCACCTTGGTGCGAATGCCATCGAGCACGGGCACGGTCGCGGCCTGCGACACGTCGAGCGCGCGAGCATCGTTCATAAGGATGTCGATCGCGTGGCGCAGCAGGGCCACCTCCGCCTGGCGACGGGCCTGACCGTCGAGACCACCAAGCGCGCGATCGGGCAGTGCCTCGGCAACGGCAAGCATGGCCTTGAGCGCCGCCACGGGCTTGTCGCGCCACAGCGCCTGGAACACGTCCGAGACCACGCACGGCACGTTCTTAAACCAGTTCTCGTCGCTCGCCGCTTTACGCGCGCCCCTCACCTGGCCCTGCACGCTCTGCAGCAGGCTCTTGACGCCCGCAGTGGTCTTGCTGCGCGACAGTCGCATGTTCTTATCGAAGGTTCGCGCGCTGGCGGCATCGGCGCCTGAAAGCGGACTGTAGATCCAGTCAGTAAGCTCCGGGGCGGGCCACCACTCGGTCTTGGAGGCGGTGCCCTCGTCGGCGGCCTTCATGCGCTCGATCAGATTGGCGAGCGCCGTGAACTGCCTGCCCGCAATGGATTGGGAAAACGCCGTGAACTCGGCCGTCTCGGCAGCAACGTGGCGCGCCGCCAAACGAGCGGCAAGCTCGCCGAACAGCTGGGGTGCCCGGGCGGACACCACGAGTACGCGCACGGGATCGACGGGTGCGGAGGCGGCATCGTTGACCTTGGACTCCTTGCGCGCTTTCACCATCTTATCGATGACGTCCGCATAGACACGGGCACGGGCATGGGGCCCGGCGACTTCCACAAAGGCAGGACGTACGACGGACTTTGGAGCAATCGCGGGAGCGCCGGCATCCTCGTCCAGCGGTGCAACCTCAAACAGCACGCCGCGGGCATCAAAGGCGGCAGCCAGGTCCTCGCGCATCGCCGCTTGCTCGCAAGCGAGCAGCACGACAACCTCTCCCCCGTTGCTTGCCACGGCAGACAGCAACTCGAGCAGGCCGTGCGTAAACGACGTGATACCGCGCACGCATACGGCGCGGGTGCACGCCGGCAGGTTGTCGGCCAAAGCGCCGGCCATAATGTCAGCCGCCTCGCAGGGCTCGACCATATCTCGACGGTCCAAACCGCGCGCATAGGCGCACAAAAGTTCAAACACGCGAGCCTCGGCGTCGCTTCTGGGCTTGGGCTTGCAAACGTTGTCGCAGCAACGCTCGGCACCTGTCCCTGCCACACCCGGCAGCACATCGCGAGCCATACGCGCGAGCATACGCACCGTGCCCTGGCTGCGCGAAAGCGGCTGCAGGTCGGCGTCGTCGAGACGCGCTACCATGTCCGAAAACAGCATCTGGCGCTGCAGGTTGTCGACGAAACCGCGCCCGTCGCCCAAAAGCTCCCAAAGCGAGCGAAGCCACGACGAAGGGGTCTTGTAATCGATACCCAGTGAAACCCCAACTTCCGCCGCATCATGACGGCACAGATCGAGCTCGGCAAACGTAGGCGCCAGCAAAACGGCACGCCCGTGGCGGGCAACCAGGTCGGCGAGCAGCGCCGCCTCGGCATCGCTCAAATCCGCGCCGGCGTTGGTGGTATAGATTCGAACAGGCATGGTCCTCCACTCAAACCGTTCGCAATAATCAGTGCTTCCATCCTACCCGCCCGCGCGGACACATTTGCCCCACGCCAACAGATTTCCTCCGTCCCCAAGGGATCAAAAAACCGCCCCCGAAGGGACGGTTCTGCGCAATTCGTTTTTGTCGCTGGCCTACTCGCCATCCTCCAGCTTGATGAGGATCTTGCGATAGCCGCCGTACTCGCCGTTGAGTGCCTTGGACACGCGGCTCACCGTAGTGGACGAAGCGCCGGTGCGGGCCTGAACCTCAACATAAGGCTCGCCCTCATCCAGATAACGCGCAACCTGCAGACGTTGCGAAAGATCGCAGATCTCGCGCGGCGTGCAGATATCGGTCAAAAACGCCTGGATATCCTTCTCGTCATCCAAAAGACTAAATGCGTGGACCAGCTGCTTGACATCAGGCTTGTCAAACATGTTCTCGATATTCATCGATCACCGCCAAACCCGCCATAAGGCATCGAAGTTGATACTGACATCGGGCATCGTTCGCCCGTTCTATGCAATAGGGCAACGCCTGTGGCTTTTGCCCGTAGCAGTGTAGCACACCACCAAACTAAAGCGACAAGACTCTCTGCCAGCGGCGCGTTTTTCAGGACGAACGCCGTTTTGAAACCGAATGCGCACGTAAGCTCCACGAATATCTGAGACAATGGGCGGCCGAACAAGGCGGCACACCCGAGCGGCCGTCCAAGCCGCCGCAGCAAACCGCTTCACGCGACACCGACGCACCCTGCGCAAGAAAGGATTCACACCATGCGCTTTATGCTTAACTGGCTCTTTACCTCGATCGCCATCGCGATTGCCACGTTCCTCGTCCCCGGCATCCAGCCCTTCGGTTTTGCCGAGGCCTGGGTCTGTTTCGCCTTCGTGGGACTGTTCCTGAACATCGTCGATTCGCTCGTCAAGCCGTTTCTGACGGTTATCTCGCTGCCGCTCACGATCATTACGCTGGGTATTTTTCAGCTCGTAGTCAACAGCTTTATGCTCGAGCTGGCCAGCTATCTGTCGGTCAATCTGCTGGGCGCGGGTATCTCCATCGCCAGCTTTGGATCGGCCTTTATGGGCAGCATCCTGGTGTCCATCATGCGCAGCATCCTCGACAGCATCGCCGAGGGCTAAAACGGCCATTCCGGCCGCGCCCGTCTCAACAGCCCAAAACGAAGGCCGCCCATCACAAAAATGGGCGGCCTTCTTATTTGCCAAGTCTCAAAGGGCGAGAGAATCTGCCATTTCCACCCCGTCCCCAAATGGCAGGTGTGGGTTAGATGACGTAATCGTAGCCTTCGTTGGGAGCGACAAGTTGATCGAGCGTCACGCCATCGAGGTAGTCGTTGATGAGCTTGTCCAGGTTCTTCCACACATCGAGTGTGGGACACTCATCCGAACGCGAACAGCCCTTGCAGTCGCCGTCCAGGCATGCGACCGGTGCCAGACTACCCTCGGTCAGGCGCAGAATCTCGCCCACCGTGTACTGCTCGGGCGGGCGCGTGAGCACATAGCCGCCGCCCTTGCCGCGCATGCCCGAGAGCATATTGGCGCGCACGAGCGTAGCCAGAATATTCTCGAGGTACTTCTCCGAAATACCCTGACGCGCCGCAATCTCTTTAAGCGGGATACGGCCTGTCGCCTGGTGCTCGGCCAGGTCGACCATAACGCGCAGGGCGTACCTGCCCTTAGTAGAAACCAACATATATAGTGCTGCCTTTCGGTCTTTTAGTCCGTTGAAATTCTAGCCGAAAAATTGACTTTGAAAATACCCGTTCCGGTCAAGATGGTTAATCAACTTGCAATAATCTCCTATTTCCTATTGCATTACTAGGCTTTAGTGTCTACTATGCTTCCCAACAGCTAAACGAACAACCTATAAGGTTTGTGGGTTTCGCTGCTAGAAACACCGTAAAACCACACGGTATCCAGTCATTTGAACACTTTGGAGGTTCACCATGAGCAATGTTTACACGTCCATCGATCAGCTTATCGGCCACACCCCGCTTCTGGAGCTCACCCACTTTGAGGCCGACGAGGACCTCAGGGCCCGCGTGCTCGTCAAACTGGAATACTTCAACCCCGCCGGGTCCGTTAAAGACCGCGTCGCCAAGAACATGATTGACGAGGCCGAGAAGGCCGGCAAGCTCGTGCGTGGCGGCGACTACACCATCATCGAGCCCACGAGCGGCAACACCGGCGTCGGCATCGCCTCGGTGGCGGCGGCCCGCGGCTACAAGGTGATCATCACCATGCCCGAGACCATGTCCGTCGAGCGCCGCAAGCTGATGCAGGCATACGGTGCGCAGCTCGTGCTCACCGACGGCTCCAAGGGCATGAAGGGCGCTATCGCCAAGGCGGAGGAGCTGCAGAAGGAGACTCCCAACAGCATCATCGCCGGCCAGTTTGTGAACCCCGCGAACCCGGCCATTCACAAGGCCACGACTGGCCCCGAGATCTGGGACGACACCGACGGCAAGGTCGACATCTTCGTCGCCGGCGTTGGCACCGGCGGCACCGTGACCGGCGTGGGCGAGTTCCTCAAGGAGCAGAACCCCGAGATTAAGGTCGTCGCCGTCGAGCCCGCCACCTCCCCGGTGCTCTCCAAGGGCCAGGCAGGCCCGCACAAGATCCAGGGTATCGGCGCCGGCTTTGTGCCCGACGTCCTCGACACCCAGGTCTACGACGAGATCATCCCCGTCGAGAACGAGGACGCCTTTGCCACCGGCCGCGCCGTGGGCCACAAGGAGGGCGTGCTCGTGGGCATTTCGTCCGGTGCCGCCGTGTGGGCCGCACTGCAGCTGGCCAAGCGCCCCGAGAACGAGGGCAAGACCATCGTGGCGCTGCTCGCCGACACCGGCGAGCGCTACCTGTCCACGGCGCTCTTCCAGGACTAAGGGCCCGTCACTTGTCGATAGGCCCAAGGCACGCCGTTCTTCCCTCTCTTCTGGCAGCCTGAGCCCATCTCGTTAGGGTGTCCCACACGACGCCCGAACTTGCTACAATGTCTGCGGCGCGGAACCAGCCTCCCGCGCCGCTTTTCTTTTTTGGCCACATGCCACCAAGGAGAACCTCCCCATGCACAATAAGCGCGTGCTCGTCGCCATGAGCGGCGGCGTCGATTCCAGCGTGACCGCGTATCTGCTCAAAAGTCAGGGTTACGAATGTGTCGGTGCCACCATGCGCCTCACCTGCCCCGCACCCGATCCCGTCACGGGCATGAGTAAGGTCGACCGCGACATCGCCGACGCGAAGGCCGTCGCCGAGCGCCTAGGCATTCCGCACCATGCGCTCGACCTGCAGCAGACCTTCGACCACAGCGTTATCGAGCTCTTTGTGAACGCCTACCAGGAAGGGCTGACGCCCAATCCGTGCATTATCTGCAACCGCCACATTAAGTTTGGCGCGCTGCTCGATGCGGCGCTGGACATGGGCTGCGACTACATCGCAACGGGACATTACGCCAAAACAAGCCAGGCGGCAGACGGCACCTGGCAGCTACATCGCGGCGAAGATCCCAAAAAGGACCAGAGTTACTTTTTGTATTCGCTCACGCAAGAGCGTCTGGCACGCACGATCTTTCCGCTGGCAGGCTTGGACAAAGAGCGCGACGTTCGCCGCATTGCCGCCGAGCAGGGCTTTATCAACGCCCAGAAAGCCGAGAGCGAGGATATCTGCTTTATCGCGGACGGCGACTACGCGGGCTATATCGAGCGCCGCTGCGGACATGCCGCCGAGCCGGGCGATATTGTATGGCGTGACGGCAGCGTGGTCGGACGTCACAGCGGCGCACTGCGCTATACCATCGGCCAGCGCAAGGGCCTGGGCGTCGCGATGGCGCACCCCGTGTACGTAACGGGCGTCGATGCCGCCAACAACATTGTGCATCTGGGCGAGGCCGAGGACCTGACGGCCACAGCGCTCACGGCCAACGACTGGATCTGGAGCGCCCCTGCCGACCGCATGGAGGCAGAGCTGGACGCCGACGGCATTCGCGTGGGCGCCAAATACCGCTACCGTCAAAAGGACCAGGCAGCGACCCTTGCACGTGGCGAAGACGGGCAAATGCTGCTAACTTTTGACGAGCCGCAGCGAGCCATCGCCCCCGGCCAGGCAGTCGTTGCCTACCGCGGCGACGTCGTCTTGGGCGGCGGCACCGTCACGGCAGCCATCAGGTAGCCCCATCCCCTTCATAAGTTGCGGTGAAATAGGGACTGTTTAAGCGTTTAAAACCGCCAAACAGTCCCTATTTCACCGCAACTTAGAGAGGACGGCCTCGGTCGGTACTGCTGTGTCAGCCGAGGCCGCTGCATCGTTAGCGCTGCACGTAGGCGCGGACGAGCTCGTAGGTGTTAAGCACGCCGTCCATGTGGCTGCGCTCGTAGTTGTGGCTCGCGTACACGCCGGGGCCGATCAGGCCATGGCGAATGTCGTAGCCGGCCGAGAGCGTGGCCTCGACGTCGGAGCCGTAGTGCGGGTACACATCGATGGCGTAATCGAGCTCCAGCTCGCGCGCGATGTTGGACAGCGTGGTTACCAAGTCGTAGTTGTACGGACCACCCGAATCCTTGGCGCAAATCGACACCATGCGCTCGGTGCAGCCCAGGTCGTCGCCCACGCAGCCCATGTCCACGCTGATCATCTCGCGCGTGTCGGCCGGCACGAAAGCGCCGCCGTGGCCGACCTCCTCGTACACAGTAAAGAGCAGGGACACCTTGCGCGAGAGCGTCACCTCGCCAGCGGCGACGGCACGCGCCAAGCCCAGCAAAATGGAGGCCGACAGCTTGTCGTCCAAGAAGCGACTCTTGATGTAGCCGCTCTCCGTCACCGTGGTACGCGGATCCATAGCGATGATGTCGCCCGTCTGAATGCCCAGCTCAAGCACGTCATCCTTGCTGTCGACATTCTCGTCGAGCAGGATTTCCATGTTCTTCTCGATGGTCTTGACCGGCTCGTCGGCCACGTGCGCCGAAGGCTCGGTGTTGAGAACCACACCCGTGTACACATTGCCGTCACGCGTGTAGACGGTGCAGTTCTCGCCATCGGCCGTAGACCACTGGTGCCCACCAAGCGTCGTGGGACGCAGGCGGCCATTGTCCTTAATGGAGCGTACCATGGCGCCCAGGGTGTCGACATGGCTCGCCAAAACAAGCGGCTCGCCCTCGCCGCCAAGCTCAACCAGCACGTTGCCCTTATTGGAACGCTCAGGGCCAAAGCCCATATCACGCAGGGTCTCCTTTAGATAATCAGTCGCCGCACGGGTATAGCCCGTAGGCGAAGCAATAGAAGTCAGCGTCTTAAGCTGTCCCGCGATATAGGAGAGCGTCTCCTCTAGAGAAGCATCGATATTGGAACCCATATGCATCCTTCCAAATAAAACTAAGACCGAATCCCGATTTTAACCGTTCTACACGTGCAATGCCCTAGAAGCCGAGCCACCTCCAGACGTCCTCGCGCCGATTTTGCGCACGCGCACGGTTTAAAATCCGAATCTTGCATAAAGCTTTTCGATTTCTGCATAAAAATGAGGCATCTTCTTGCTTCGTCTCAGGGTACCCCACTTTGGACCGTGCAAAAAACGGAGTATTCAGCACCGTGGGCCCCAACGGCCCCATCACAAACGACAAAACGATGCGGTTACAGCAGTATTGCGGGTCGTCGCAAAGCAGAAACTCAGTAACAACCCCCTCCACTCATCGATAGCCCACCCACAATGGCTGTCGATGGGCGTCTGCGGGCCACTACGGGCCATTCAAAACGTTATGCATTTTTAAGAGCTTGCTGAATACTCCCAAAAATGCACGCTGGGAAGTGCGCCACCTATCCGCAGCGGGCGGTATGCCTTGGCTTTACCCATCTCGGGGCATCGACACGGCACAAAAAGCCCCGCCGCGCGTAGCGCGGCGGGGCCAGCGGCAAGTCAAAAGACTATATGCCTACGGGCGAAGGACCACCAAACGAGACTAGGCAGCCGGGCAGATCTTCTTGAAGAGCTCGATGACATCGTCGAGCGTCGCCTCGCGCGGGTTACCCGGGAAGCAGGCGTCGGCCATAGCGTCCTTGGCCAGAACCTCGATCTCGTCAGCCTTCATGGCCTCGCAGACGTGCGGGATGTTCACGTCGGCAGAGAGCTGCTTGACGGCGGCGATGGCGGCATCGGCGGCCTCGTCGGTGCTCATGCCCGTGGTGTCAACGCCCATGGCGACGGCGACCTTGGCCAGGCGCTCGGTGCAAACCGGCTTGTTGAACTCCATGGCGATCGGCAGCAGCATGGCGCAGGCGACACCGTGCGGGGTATCGTAGTGAGCGGACAGGGTGTGAGCCATGGCGTGGTCGATGCCCAGGCCGACATTGGAGAAGCCCATGCCGGCGACATACTGGCCAAGAGCCATGCCCTCGCGGCCAGAGCCGGGCTGGCCGGACTTGGCCTCGGCAACGGAGTCGCGCAGGTTCTCGCTGATCAGCTTAATAGCCTCAAAGTGGAACATGTCGGAGAGCTCCCAAGCGCCCTTGGTGGTGTAGCCCTCGATGGCGTGGGTCAGAGCGTCCATGCCAGTGGAAGCGGTCAGGCCGGCGGGCATGGAAGCCATCATGTCGGGGTCGACGACGGCGACCTCGGGGGCGTCGTTAGTGTCGACGCACACGAACTTGCGGACCTTCTCGGGGTCGGTGATGACGTAGTTGATGGTCACCTCGGCAGCGGTACCGGCGGTCGTCGGCACAGCGATGGTGAACACGGCGTGGTTCTTAGTGGGAGCAACGCCCTCGAGGCTGCGGACATCGGCGAACTCAGGGTTGTTGATGATGATGCCGATAGCCTTGGCGGTGTCCATGGAGGAGCCACCACCAATGGTCACGATAGCGTCAGCCTCGGCGGCCTTGAAGGCCTCGACGCCGTCCTTGACGTTCTGGATGGTGGGGTTGGGCTTAATCTCGGAGTAGAGGCTCCAAGCGATGCCGGCGGCGTCGAGCTCGTCGGTCACCTTAGCGGTAACGCCAAACTTGACCAGATCGGGGTCGGAGCAGACGAAGATCTTCTTGTAGCCACGACGCTGGAGCTCGCCGGGGATCTCCTTGATGGCGCCGGAACCATGGTAAGAAATGGTGTTGAGAACGAAACGATTAGCCATTGATAGCCTCCTATCGTGCGCGGGGCACCCGTTACGCCCCGCACTATAAGTCCCATCCTAACGCTTTTGAAACAAAAAACACGTGAGAACGTCAAATAGTTTAAAGCGCTTCAACATACTAACGGGGCCTTAGCCCTTCCCTCCCGACAGCAGCGAAGGCTAGATTATAGGAGCAATCGCCCAAAGAATACGACCAACTCAGTCTATAAATTGTTTCTGTTTTAGCAATATATGTTTGACAATACGTTTATAAAAGGATACTTTATAGTAAATAAAATGCATGCAGCAAATAGCGTCATTCATTTTGTTAGAAATTGCCCATGCGGTTATTGCAGCTGCATGTACCGCAACGTACAGCGCAATTCTCCGCACGAAGTAGAAGACGGTTCCAATTCGATCGAGGCGATGACGCGTGATGGCTACTGGTCCTAAATCGAGCAAGACGGCTACAAACGAATATCGAATCTCAATTGAAGGTAATCCTTATCCGCATACTCTGGCTCTCATCAACCCAGCGGGAGACAACCTCAACATCAAAAGACATGGGTTCACGGGTCCACTAGGACAGCTATCGAGTCTTAAATATACCGTTTATGACGATGCGAATGAAAAACTCTTCACTGTCGTCGACGGTGGCTTTAGCAACATGCCCAGGGTTGCGCTCATCATCGAACACAAGGAAGTTGCGGTGTTCGATTATGGTCTAAACAGACTTGAGATGAAGTGCGTAACGAACATACCGAATTACGCAATAAAAGGTAACTTCCTATTTGGAGATTACGATATATTCAGCCAACAGGAAGTGAAGCTATCTTCAGTTATCGTCCTTCAATGTGATAAACAATCGTGCTTTAGCATACAGGTTTTGGATAAAGCCGAATTAGCCGCCGCAATTGGAATACCTACAGCCATTGCCCTTCTTAGGGCTCGGATTGAAGAGCATCTCGAATAAATCGCAAAAAGCAGTTCGTAACAACATTCAGGAGCTAGATAGTTTTTCTGGCTCCTGAATGTTGTTACGAACATGCACCTTAGCGCTTAAGACTCGTGGTCTGCCAGTCAGCTACGATGCGGGCCCATTTCCTGTGCAAGTCGCGTTCGCGATCGATAAACATGATGGCAAACGCGATAAACAGCAGCATGCTCGCCACCGCAATGGCGTGCAGCCCCATGCGCTCGATGCACCAGTTGCCCAGCACGGCGCCAAACACAAAGGTGAAGATCACGCCAAAGTACAGCAGGCCGTTTTCCAAAAAGCCGCGCTTGTGGGTGATGATGTAATCGTCCACGTTTTGCAGTGCGTTGCGCAAGTTGCCGATGCACATGGTCGTGGCGATGCCGTGACCGTGGATCTTGCGGAAGCTCTCGACCTGCATGCCGCAGGCAAACGAAGTGAAGCAGTTGGCGAGCAGGTTGAAATCGCCACCGGGAATAAAACTCACGCCCAGCAAGATGACGGCTTCAAAGAACACCGTCACCTGGCGCCAGTGAATCACACTGCCAAACCGCTCGTGAACCAGGTCGGCAAGCATAATGCCCACGGCAAACGACACCACGGGGAAGAAATAGCGTCCCGCCAGCGCCCAGTTGCCCTCCGAGATGCTTACACCCACGAGCAGGATGTTGCCCGTCTGAGCGTTTGCGAAAACATGGTCGCGCCCTATGTACGAATAGACGTCCATAAAGCCACCGGCGAGCGCCAAGATGATGCCCAGCTCAATAGACTCCGATATCTGTTTGGCACGCTGCATCGTCGTGCATCCTCCTTGTTGACGACCCTCTCGTGCGTTGGCGGAAACATAGCCGCCGTTCATACTGTAACCCATTGACAACATGGCGCGCCCACGAGACGGGTCTCCCAATGCGCAGATACACAGTCTGGAAACAAACCGTGAGCGCGGCGCCACACCCGATGCCCGACGCCTCGTGTACTCCACCAGTCTTTTTAGCCCCGTCCCAAAAAGACTGGTTACAATTACGTGCAGCATACAAACACCGGGAGGGATCGTGGCAAAAAAGCCTCAGCACGCTCAGAATAACCAGCGCAGTCAGCAGGGCAAACAGGGCCAGCAGCAAAAGCGCAGCGGCAAGGCCCAGGGCGGCCACGCCGCTCATACCCCGGCAGCGCCCGCCCGTCCCTGGCGCCCGGGCCGCGATAAGTTCCTCCCCGTCAGCCGCGCCGATATGGACGCGCGCGGTTGGGACCAGTGTGACTTCGTCTACATCTGCGGCGACGCCTACGTGGACCACCCCAGCTTTGGTATGGCCATCATCAGCCGCGTACTCGACGCGCACGGCTACAAAGTGGGCATCATCTGTCAGCCCGACTGGACCGACCCCGCCAGCATCACGGTGCTCGGCGAGCCTCGCCTGGGCTTTCTCGTCAGTGCCGGTAACATGGACTCCATGGTCAACCACTATTCGGTGACCAAGCACCGCCGCCACACCGACGCCTATACCCCCGGTGGCGAGGAGGGGCACCGCCCCAATCGTGCCGTCACGGTCTACGGCAACCTCATCCGCCAGACGTTCAAGGACGCTCCCATCATCATCGGCGGCATCGAGGCAAGCCTGCGCCGCCTGGCCCACTACGACTACTGGCAGGACAAGCTCAAGCGCTCGGTACTGCTCGACTCGGGCGCCGACATCCTCATCTACGGCATGGGCGAGCACGCGATCGTCGAGATCGCTGACGCGCTCGACGCCGGACTGCCCGTCGATCAGATCACCTATATCAACGGCACCGTCTACCGCACCAGCTCGCTCGACGAGGTCTATGACTACGACCTGCTTCCCAGCTGGGACGACCTTGCCGCCGACAAGCTCAACTACGCGCGCAGCTTTAACGTGCAGCAGCAGAATATGGACCCCATCACCGGACATCGCCTGGTAGAGCCCTACCCCAACAGCGTCTATGTGGTACAGAACCCGCCGTCGGCAACACTCACCACCGATGAGATGGACGAGATGGCCGAGCTCCCCTACGCACGCGATTGGCATCCCGACTACGACGCGGCGGGCGGCGTGCCGGCCTTTGCCGAGATCAAGTTTTCCATTAGCTCCAACCGCGGCTGTTTTGGCGAGTGCTCGTTTTGCGCCCTCACCTTCCACCAGGGCCGCGTGCTGCAGATGCGCAGCCACGACTCGATCATGCGCGAGGCCGAGCTGCTCACACACGATCCCGAGTTTAAGGGCTACATCAACGACGTGGGCGGACCGACGGCAAACTTTAGCCGTCCCGCCTGCGACAAGCAGCTCAAGCACGGCGTATGCAAGAACAAGCGCTGCCTGTGGCCAAGCGTGTGCAAGAACATGGTGGTCGACGAGAGCGGCTACACGCAGCTGCTGCGCGACCTGCGCCAGCTGCCGGGCGTCAAGAAGGTCTTTGTCCGCAGCGGCATCCGCTTTGACTACACCATGGCCGATGCCTCGGACGAGTTTTTGCGCGAGCTTTTGGAGCACCATGTCTCGGGCCAGCTGCGCGTAGCGCCCGAGCACGTGAGCGATGCAGTGCTGTCCGTGATGGGCAAGCCGAGCCGCGCCGTCTACGATGCGTTCTGCCGTAAGTTTGAACGTCTGAACCGCGAATACGGACTCAAGCAGTACGTGGTGCCATATCTGATCTCGAGCCACCCGGGCTCAACCATGAAGGAAGCTGTGGACCTTGCCGAGGCCGTGCGCGACATGGGCTACATGCCCGAGCAGGTGCAGGACTTCTACCCCACCCCGTCCACCATGTCGACCTGCATGTACTACACCGGCGTGGACCCGCGCACCATGGAGCCGATCTATGTAGCGCGCGACCCGCACGAGAAGGCCATGCAGCGCGCGCTCATCCAGTACCGCAAGCCCGAGAACTACAAGCTCGTGCGCGAGGCACTGGAAAAGGCTGGCCGTCGCGATCTGATCGGCTACACCAAGCATTGCCTGATTCGCCCCGTGCCGCCGCGCCCGGGCGAGACGTCTGCTGGCGGTGGGCATGGCACCGGCAAGAAGGGCGGCAAGCCGCACGGTGACGCCGCCGGCAAGGGACCCAAGGGCAGCAAGGGTCACGGCGGCATGTCGCGCGCGCAGAACACCGCAGGCCGCAACCGCGCAGCTCAGGGGCGTCAGGGTGCCAACGGAGGCGGTCGCCGCAACTAGCGAAATGGTGCTCTCGCTGCGTCCATCCCACACGCTTGGCGCAGCGAGCGCATTGCCTCCACCAGGATCACGCCGGCGATTGCGACCGTGATTATCACGTCGAACGGCGTGTTCACAAACCAGAGCAACGTCATGAGATACGAGCCGGCATTAAAGGCAAAGTGCAACAGGATCGTGTAGCGGAGCTTTCCGGTCGTCACGAGCACCCAGCCAAAAATGAGGCCGGCAGCGCCCGCATAGCAGCCCTGTACCCAATTCATGTGCATAAAGCCGAAGATTGCCGCCTGCAGTACGATTGCCGCGGCGATACCCCACGTGCTCGGGGCCGCCCAAGGCACCATGGCGCCGTCCTGCGCACCCGCACGACGCCGGCGCTTCCAGAGCGGACGGCACTGCGGGTTAAATGCTCGGAGCGAAAACTCAAAAATGATGCCGCGCACCAGCAACTCCTCGCAAAACGGAGCGCCGAGCACCGTGGTCAGGACGGCCAGGTAGCTCGTGTCGCCCATGCCTGTTTCCTCGACAAGTTCACTGTAGTCGGCCGCGACCTCGGGCAACAGCGACAGCACGGCGTCGGTCACGTAGCCAACGACCACCTGCAGGGCAAGGCCGATCACGATAACGCAGGCGATGCGCCTCCATGCTTTGCCTGCTCCCCCGCCAAGCGGGCGCTCGCCCTGCCAGCGCGTCATAAACGAGCGCGGCCACAGATAACGCCACCACAGCAGCGCCATCAAAAACGACGCCATCTGCGCGGCAGCCTGAAGCAATTGAATATCGAGGTCGTCAATCGAAAAGCCCATGAAAACCGATGCGACGCCCAGAGCGGAGAACAAAACCACGCTCAGAGCGATATCGGCAGCGACGACGCCAAAACAGGCAAGCGCCCAAACCAGCGCATTGAGCATGCCAACCTCCTCCCGACGGGTAGTCATATAAGAACGTCCCCAACGACTAGTCATTGGGGACGTTCTTCAACGACCAGCCGTTGGGGACAGTCTTTGCCAAAGGCCCCGTTGGGCGAGATGTCGAACGGGAAGGTGCCGCAGCGATTGAACGCGGCGATAAACATGCGGATGGCGTTGGACGGCGTGGTGCCCACGAGCTGGGTTGCCGCCGCGAAGGCCGCCTTTTCCTCGGGCAAGACCTTCGCGACAACCGGGGTCATGTGTTCTGCCATGGCGCTTCCTTTTTGAAACGACGGTGGTGCGGATAGATGCGGGCCACGCGGCTGGGCGACGGGCTGTGAAGGCAACCCGATTGGCCCGCATCCGGAGTTTGTTTCTGCGGCGTTGGTATTACTTGGTATTCCTAAGTATTACCCCGCAGATAGAATACCACACCCGACCCCATGGGGACGGAGAAAAACGGATCATTTTGTTGCTAAGTTAGTATTTAGAGCGTGATGATGTCCGAGATATTGAGGGCCCGAGCGTCAGCGGCATCGTGTGTGGCGAGTAGGAGCATGCGACCGTCGAGCAGATCGAGCACGACCTCGGCCGTCGCATCGCGCGCGACGACATCCAGGCCGGTAAAGGGCTCGTCCAGAATCACCGCGCCGCCCGGGCACAGCAGTGCTCGGGCAATCTCGACGCGACGACGCTGCCCACCCGAGAGCTCGGCCACGCGAGCATGCAAATCGACCCCCGGCACCAACAGGCGCAGCAGGGCCGCGGCACCCGAGGCGTCCACGCGCGCGTCGGCGCACACCAGCACGTTTTCCAAAGCCGAAACGTCCTCAACCAAGCGCGCGTCCTGAAACACCATGGAGCACGGCGCGCACTCCCCCGCAGCCAGCGCAAGCAACGTCGACTTGCCCACACCCGAGGTGCCCATCACGCAGGCGCGCCCACCGGCGGGCACGCAGAGTGTCAGTCCGTCGAGCGCCGGAGCCCAGGGCGCCCGCTCGCCCACGGCGAGCGCAAGCTCCGCCGCAGCGCCGCCCCCGGCAGCCCCCGCACGCCCGCGAGCGCCGCGTCCATGCGCCCGCACGGCCACGCGCCACGCCACGGGTCCCGAAACCCGCAGCAGCCACACCAGCACGCGCTCACACGCCCACGAGGCGGCAACGACCAGCACGGTCCACGCCAGCAGATCAGCCGTCTCAATCAAAAGCTTCGCCTGATAGATGCGCTCACCCACGGTGCCCACCGCCATGCCGATGAGCTCGGCTGCCACGCCGGCCTTCCAGCTCATGCCGATCACCGACTGCGCGCACGAAAGCACAAACGGTAGAACTTCGCGCCAGGTATGGGCGCAAAACAGGCGCCAGCCCCGTACGCCATGCAGGCGAAACATCTGCTCCAGCGGTTTGTTCACTTGCGCCAAGCCCTCGGCCAGCGAGAAATACACGCCCGGCAGCGCCATCAAAAAAACAGCGGCGATGCTCACGCGCGCCGATCCCAGCCAAATGAGCAGCAGGACTACCACGCAGGCGACCGGTGTCGCCTTTACAAACGACAGCGCCGGAGCCACCAGGCGCGCAAACGCCCGCGACCGTGACGAAATCCCGGCAAGCACGCCACCACACACCGCGGCAAGCGCCAGCCCGCCCAGTATCCGCGCGCCCGAGCCCGCCAAAATCGCCCAGGTACCGCCATCGCACACCAGGCGCAGCAGCGCCAAGGCAACCGCGCCCGGCCCCGGTAAAATCAACGGCTGCGCCACCAGCGCCGCCGCAAAGATCCACACGGCAAGCCAAAAGGCGGCGACGGCACCTACTGCCGCCACCGCCTTCGCACGCTCAGTCATTTGTCGAGCAAACGCACGCACGAGCTACTCCATGTAGTAGAAATCGTCAGCCGGAAGCTTACCGCCCACGGCGCTCGCGTCCGCATCGGCCAGCACCTGTAGGTACCCACCGAGCGCCGCCTTCATATCTTTCCCCGTCTGGCACACGAGCATGCACCCGGGAATCGCCTTTTCGGCAATCGTGGCGTTATCGACGATACCCGCATCGACCACGGCCTGCGCCCAGTCTGACGGCGCCGCATTGACAGCCTTCACGCTCGCCTCGTGGCAGCTCAGGAATTCCGCCACGGCCTCGGGATGTTCCTCGGCAAACGCGCGGCGCACCACGGTCACACCCGTCAGCAAGCGCGAGCCCGTGTCTCCTGCCAGCTCGTCCCACACATCGGTCAGGCTCACCGGTGCCGACAGCTTGCCCTCGCTCTTGGCGATAGCAGCGGTCTTGAACGGCTCCGGCAGCACGCCCACGGCAGACGGATCGGCAAGCAACGCCGACAGCACCTCGGTGGGCTCGCTCTTAAACTCGAGCGTCACCTGGCCGGTCAGGCCCGCGCGCTCCAGCAGGTAGTTCATGACGTACTCCGGCGTCGTGCCCTTGCCCGTCATGTAGGCGGTGCGACCCGCCAGGTCGCCAAACGAGGCCACACTCGCATCGCCCGTCACAACGTTCAGCACGCCCAGCGTGTTGATGTCGATGACCTGCACCGCGCCCTCGGTCTTGTTGTAGAGCGCGCTCGCCACGTTGGCTGGCACCAGGGCAATGTCGATATCGCCCTGAATGACCTTGGGCACGATCTCGTCGGCGGCGGTGTTGATCGCAAAGTCGAACTCGTTGTCCGTCTCGCCGTTTGCGGCCTGGTCCATAAACTGCACCAGGCCAATCGAGGTCGGCCCCTTGAGCGAGGCGACATGCACCTCGACCGACTCTGCAGCAGCACCGGCGCCGTCCGTGGCAGCCGAGCCCGCGGCGGACCCGGCACCGGCAGCCCCGCCGCCACAGCCCGCGAGCGCAAGCGACAACGCGCCCGCGGCAAGCGCTGAGGCAAACCCTCGGCGCGACATCTCAACATTACATGCGCGCATCGTTAGCACGTCCCCTCATTAGGCATCGACCAGGCGTGGTGGTCAGTGTGCAGCAGCTCCTCGGCCAGCGGCGAGAGCGGCTCACCTAAGAACTCGCGGTAGCACGCTTGGACATCGGGATTCTCGTGCGAGAAGCGAATGTCCGCAGCGGCATCCAGGCCCCACAGCACCTGGCCGCGCTCGGCTGCCAGCTCGCAGCCGTCGTGGATGGGCTGACCGCCGCCACCGACGCAGCCGCCCGGGCACGCCATGACCTCAACGAAGTCATAGCTCACACGGCCGTCGCGAATCGCATCGAGCAGGCGGGCGGCGTTGCCCAGCCCGTGCGCCACGGCGACGCGAACCTTGGTGCCATCGATATCGGCAACGGCTTCCTTCCAGCCGTCGAGTCCACGCACGTCGGTAAAGAAATCCGCATCGGGGTTCTTGCCCGTCACCAGGTAATAGGCCGAGCGCACGGCAGCCTCCATCACGCCTCCCGTGGCGCCAAAGATCACGCCCGCGCCCGTGCCGAAGCCCAGCGGCGTATCGAGCGGCTCCTCGACCAGCGTGTCAACGCTCACGTGGCTCGCGCGGATCATGCGCACCATCTCGCGCACCGTCAGCGCAACGTCCACATCGGGCACGCCGCCCTCGCCCACCATGCTCGGCAGCGCACACTCGGCCTTCTTGGCCGTGCACGGCATCACGGACACCACGAACAGGCGCTCGGGCTCCACGCCCAACACCTTGGCGTAGTACGTCTTGGCAATGGCGCCGAACATCTGCTGCGGCGACTTGGACGTGGACAGGCTGTCGACAAACTCCGGATAGCGCGCCTTCACAAAGCGCACCCAGCCCGGGCAGCAGCTCGTGAACATGGGCCAGCCGCGGCTGTCGCCCTCGCCCTTGGCGGCCTTACCCAGGCGCTCGAGCAACTCGGAGCCCTCCTCCATAATGGTGAGGTCGGCCGAGAAATCGGTATCGAACACGTACTCAAAGCCCACGCGGCGCAGCGCGCACGCCAGGCGCTCGACGGTGGCCTCCTCGCGCGGGATGCCGAGCTCCTCGCCCCAAGCGCTACGCACAGCCGGCGCGATCTGCACCAGCACGATCTTGTCGGGATCGGCGAGAGCGTCGAACACGGTCTCGGTGTCGTCACGCTCGCGCAGCGCGCCCGTCGGGCAATGCGTGATGCACTGGCCGCATGCGACGCAATCGGTCTTGCCAATCGGCGCGCGCCCGCGGGCACCCACGGCGGTGTGCGTGGCGCGATTGGTCAGGTCCCAAATCCCCAGCCCCTGCACGTTTTCGCACACCTTGATGCAACGCATGCACTTGATGCACTTGTCGTTGTCGCGAATGATGGGAAAATCGAAGTCCCAGCCCTCGCGCGCCAAGTGCTTTTGATACGGCAGGTAGAAAATGCCCAGGTCGTTGGCGATGGTCTGCAGGTTGCAGTTACCGCTGCGCACGCAGCTCGCGCACTGCGCATCGTGCTGCGACAGCAGCAGCTGCACGTTGGTGCGACGAGCCTCGCGAGCCTTGGGGCTGTTGGTGTGGACCACCATGCCGTCGAGCACGTAGTTGTTGCAGGCGGCAACCAGCTGGTCGCAGCCCTCGACCTCGACCACGCACACGCGGCAGCCGCCGATCTCGTTTAGATCGCGCAGATAGCACAGGGTGGGAATCTGGATGCCGACGGACTTGGCTGCATCCAGGATCGTGGTGTGCTCGGACACCACGACCTCGCAATTATCGATCGTGAGCTTGACCATGTTATGCGCTCCGTTTTCGGTGTTGTCGCTGACGGTGGGGTTGTTGAGCTCTACCATTCCAGGTTCCTCCCTCCGCGGAACGCACCAAAGCCAAAGTGGTCGCAGCGCAGGCAGCGGCTCGCCTCCTGGCGCGCCTCCTGCTCGGTAAGACCTTGCTCGACCAGATTCCAATCGTGAATACGCTCGCCGGCCTCGCGCTCGCCCAGCTCGCAGCGACCGCACTCGTGCTTGCCCTTAAACTGGACGGTCGGCAGCTCGACCTCGAGTTTAATCTTGTGATCAAAGCCCAGGTAGCGGTCAATGTTTGCCGAGGCCACACGGCCAGCGTTGATGGCGCGGATGACGGTGGCGGGGCCGGTCTGGCAGTCGCCGCCGCTAAAGAGGCCGTCGAAGTTGGGCACGGCGCCGTCCGAGTCGGTGACGACGCAGCCCCACTTGCAGGCAATGCCCATCTCCTCAAACGGCTTGGAATCGATGTCCTGGCCAATGGCCACAAACACGCGCTCGCAGGGGATGACACGCTCGGGCGTAGCGGCGGCACGCGGGGCCGGGCGACCACGGCGGGGCTCGCCGATAATCTGCGGTTGTACGCGCAGGCCGCACACGCGACCGTCCTCGCCGGTCTCGATGGCGAGCGGGGCCGTCAGCTCCAGCACCTCGCAGCCCTCGGCCTGGGCGCCGGCGATCTCGGCGTCCTGGGCCGTCATGTCGCAGATGCGGCGGCGGTAGACGATGCTTACCTTTTCGGCGCCGCAGCGCACGGCAGAGCGGGCAACGTCCATGGCAACATTGCCGCCACCGATGACGCACACGCGCTGGCCGCTCAGATCGGGCAGCTCGTCGTCACCGATGGCGCGCAGCATCTTGACGGCCGACTCCACGCCGGGCGCCTCTTCGCCCGGAAGGCCGAGCTTCTTGTCGTTGTGGGCACCGATGGCCAGGTAGACGGCATCGTACTCGTCACGCAGACGGGCGAGCTCCTCGCCGCGCACAGAGTGGTCGAGCTCCACGTCGATGCCGGCGCTCAAGATCCAGTCGATCTCGGCCTGCAGGCGCTCACGCGGCAGACGATAACTGGGGATACCGTAGCGTAGCATGCCACCCAGGTGGTGACGCTGCTCAAAAATCGTCACCTTATGGCCCATCACGGCCAGATAATAGGCGCAGGAGAGACCAGCCGGGCCGCCGCCGACCACAGCGACACGCTTGCCGGTATTGTCCACGACATGCGGCTTGTGGTCGTTGAGGTCACTATGCTCGACGGCAAAACGCTTGAGGACGAGGATGTTCATGGGGTCGTCGACCATACCACGGCGGCAGTGCATCTCGCAGGGATGCTCGCACACCAAGCCGCAGACGAGCGGCAGCGGGTTGTTTTTGCGGATGACTTTGACGGCGTCGGCATAACGGCCGGCCTCGACCAGCGAGATGTACCCGGGAATGTCGACGTGCGCCGGGCAGCCCGATACGCACGGAACGCGCGCCTCACGGTCAAAGCCGCAGGAGTGCTCGCGAATGTGGTGTTCAAAATCGTCGCGGAAGCCGCGAATGGCGGTGAGCGCCATGGCACCAGCCTCGTAGCCGATGGCGCAATCGCTCGAAAGATAGATGGTGCGGGCCGTACGCTCGATGAGGTTGAGCGTGGAATCGTCGGCGCGTCCTTCGAGCACGTCGGCGAGCAGGTCGCTCAGCGCGCTCAGGCCCACACGGCAAGGTGTGCACTTGCCGCAGCTCTGGGTGGAGCACAGGTTGACGAGCGCTGCCGTAAACTCAACGGGACACGGGGCGAGCGAACTCACCGCCAGACGACGTCCGAGCGCATCGTGCAGATCGTCCATGACGGCCTGAGCGTGGCTGCGTTCCATTACGTGCAGTCGTGCCATAAAGATCCCCTCTCACATGGCAGCCCGGAGGCGAGGCCGGGCGAAATTGCTACACGCACAACACTGACCTAAAAAGTTGTTAGGTCTCCACGCAGTTCGGCAGGCGGCATGAAATGTCACCCTCAGCGGTGAAATAGAACATTACCGCAGATAAATGCCATATTTGATAAAACGCGTTACCAAATGACAATGCCCCGTCCACGCAATCACGTGGACGGGGCATTGCTCTAGGTATGCGGCCAGCGACCCTGTTGCCTTTACTTAAGCTCGGGCCAGAAGTCCTTGTTGGCCTCGATCATGTCGTCGAGAACCTCCTTGGCGACCTTCATCGACGGCACGGTCTTGTTGAGTGTGAAGGCCTTGAGCGCCTTCTCGTACGAACCCTCGATCGTAGCCTCGACCACGAGCTTCTCGGAGTTCAACTGCTGCATCATAAGACCTTGCTGGAACAGAGGAATGTTGTCGCGGCTGATGACCTCGGGGCCGTTCTTGCCAATGTAGGCAGGCAGCTCGACCATAGCGTCGTAGGGCATGTTGGGGATAGCGCCCTTGTTCTCGCAAATGACCAGGAAGCGCTGCTTGGTGTCGTTCTTCAGAGCGATAGCCAGGTCGGCAATCCAGTCGCCGTGGCTGCCCGCATAGAACGTGCTCTCGTCGATCTCGCCCGTCTTCTCGTAGTGATCGATACCATCAAAGAGGTTCTTCTCACGCGTCTCCTCAACCTCGTTAGCACGGGTGCGCTCGGGGTTGGAATGCTCGACGAACTCCTTCTGCTGCAGGTAGTAGTTCAGGTACGTGTTGGGCAGGTACTCCGGGAAGCACTCCATGATCTCGTACTCGCCCTTCCAGACGTAGTACCAGCTGCCCTTGGTGTGGCGGTTCTGCTCGGGGTGCTCGTCAGTGGCCTCCTCGGGCTTCTTGGACATCAGCGAGCCCATGCCCTTGAGGTACGAATCGGGCAGCAGAATCTCGTGCTCCTTGATGTACTCGCGCAGCTGCGGGAGCACCTCCTCGCCCTTGTGGCGGATCGAGGTGAACCAACCAAAGTGGTTGAGACCAAAGTAATCGTACTCGACATCCTTCTTGTCGATATCGAGCGCGGCGCAAACCACGTCGATAATCGCGATCGGCATGTCGCAGATGTTGATGATGCGAGCGTTGGGGCGCAGGACGCGGCAGCCCTCGGAGACGATGGCGGCAGGGTTGGAGTAGTTAAGAATCCAGTAGTCCTTCTTGGCATACTTCTCAACGTCGTCAATCAGCTCGACCATGGGGAAGATGGTGCGCATGCCGTAGGCAAGGCCGCCGCAACCGCAGGTCTCCTGGCCCACGCAGCCGTGACGCAGCGGAATCTTCTCGTCCTGCTCGCGCATGGCATAGCCGCCCACGCGCATCTGGGCAAACACGAAGCTCGCGTCCGTAAAGGCAGTCTCCTTGTCAGTGGTCACCGTGAGCTTGATGTCCAGGCCAAGGTCCTCGTGCAAAATCCAGTCCACGAGCACGCCGATCTTGCGCTGGCGCTCCTCGTTGATGTCGTACAGACGAATCTCGTCAACGTCGAGCTCGTCCTTGCGCAGAGCGATGGACTTGACGATGCCGGGGGTAAAGGTGGATCCGCCACCACACAGAGTAATGATCATTGTTTACTGCTCCTTCTCAATTGCGTTTTCGACCTTGTCGCGCATCTCGGCGACCTTCATGCCAAAGATGATCTGGATATTATTGCCGTTGCGGTTGATGCCGCTGTTGGGCACGTGGTTGATGAGGTCCTCATTGATGAGGTCCGGGTTCTTAACGTTCACGCGGAGACGCGTAAAGCAGTTCTCGAGCTCCTCGATGTTGTCCTTGCCACCAAGACCTGCGACCAGGTCGGCAATACCTGCATCGACGCCCTCTGCGGGGGCCGCGGCAACAGCGCCCTGCTTCACCGCGACAGACGCGGCGGCCTCGCCCTCGGCAACGGACTCGGCGAGCTCGGACTCCTCCTCGCGGCCAGGCGTGTGGAGGTTGAGCTTCTTAATCAGGAAGGTGAAGAGGAAGAAGTACAGAGCGGCGTTGACGACTCCGAGCACGAGCATCATCGGCCAGTTGGTCTTATCGACACCAAGGACCAGGTTGGAAACCACGATGTTGATGATGCCGCCTGCAGTCGAAGCGGGCACGGAGAGGACCTTGAGCAGGACCAGGAAGATACCGGAAAGAACCGAGTGAACAACAAAGAGCACGGGAGCGGCAAAGACAAAGAGGAAGTCCATGGGCTCGGTGACACAGGAGAGCACGGCGGTGATGATCAGCGGGATGATAACGGCCTTGGTCTTATCCTTGTTCCCCTTGTAAGCGGTGAAGATAAAGGCGAGACCGATACCGATGTAGGGCCACAGGTTGTTGAAGGTGTAGCTGTTGAAGTAGGTGCTATCGGAGAAGGGCTGGCCCGTCATTGCCATCTCGGCGACACGGATGGGATAGGCGCCGGCGATAACCTGATCGCCAAGCGTCAGGGTGCCGCCCACATCGGAGAACTGGAACGGGGTGTAGATGAGGTGGTGCAGACCGGTGGGAACGAGCAGCTTGTTGAGCATGCCGTAAATAAAGAGGCCGATGTTGCCGGATTCCTTAATAATGCCGGCGACGGAGGAGATGGCACCCTGAACCGGAGGCCAAACGATGCAGAAGCCCGCGCCCATGATCCAGGAGATGATGATCATGATCAGGAACGGGAAGCGAACGCCCGAGAACATCGAAAGGGCAATGGGGAACTGCTTGTTCGAGTACTTGTTGAACACGGCACCGGTGATGCAACCAAGAATGATGCCGCCAAACACGCCGGTGTCGAGCACCTGAATGCCCATAACGGTGCTCTGGCCGGTTCCGGTAAGGCCGAGCATGCCGCTCGCATCGGCAAGAGAGCCGGTGGCGTTGAGCACGATGTTGTTAGCCTGCAGGAACAGGAAGAACGACATCAGGGCGATCAGCGAAGCATGGCCCTTGTTCTTCTTTGCCATGGCGCCGGCGATGCCCACGCAGAACAGAATCGAGAGGTTGTTGATGATAAACATCAGCGACTGATAGACAACGGCGCCCACAAGCTGGAACGGACCGGAGCCCAGTACGGGGACCAAAGCGCAGATGGTCTTGTTGGTCAGAATGATGCCCACGATGAGCAGGATGCCGGCAACCGAGAGATACATCATCGGCTGGACGATCGACTTCGCGAACACCTCCAACGGCGCTTTGAAATTGAACTTCTTTTTTGCGGTCATAGCGGTACTCCCCTTCCTTTTCCGCAAATTAAGACAGATGTGCCCTGGACAAGGCCGTGAGCCCTGCCTTATATCAATCGATGTGTGGGCACGTTATGCCTAGAGACCGGGTTCTCCAAGCAGGTTAACAATGTGATATGCGAGATAACTCTTCTCGGCATCGGTAACGACAACGTTATAGGTAGACGACAAGTGGGCGGCTATGGCGTCCGCGCACGAGAACGCGCACGGATACTTAGTTTCATCGATTCGGAACAGTGCATCGTCATTGATCTGCCCGGCCGCGGGGTCAAGCGCCCGCTGTGCGAAAAACTGCAGGTGGCGGACGAAACGCTCATAGGGCAGCGAGGTGTCATCGAGGGTCGTGGCATAGCGCTCGGAAACAATCGCGAGCACGTCGCGAACAAGCTGGACCGAGATGATGAGACGGTCGGAGCGTTGCGGCATGGTGGCGTTGACGATATGCAGCGTAATAAAACCCTGCTCTTCTTCGCTCATCTGGATGCCCATATACTCCTTGACAATCTGCAGCGCACGGCCCGCAAGCGCGTACTCCTTGCGATAGAACTGCTGGATCTCGAGCAGCAACGGGTTCTCGCAGGGAACGCCCTTGCGCTCACGCTCCAAAGCAAGGCTGATATGGTCTGCGAGAGCGATGAGGATCTTGTCGTTGATATCGACATTGAGCTCTCGACGAAGCATCTGAACGATGTCCTCGGAAATCACGAGGTTGACGGTGGGGATGGACTCCAAAAGATGTGCCAAGCGGTCAATCGTACGCGAATCCTGAGAAGTGCCCTCCTGCAGCGCATAGGTCTTTTCGACCGATGCTTCATCGATAGCGTCGCCGGCATGACGGCCAAAGCAGAGGCCTCGACCGATGACAATGAGCTCGGAGCCATCGTCCGAAGTGACCATTGCGACGTTATTGTTGAAAACTCGCTTGATAACCACGGTACCCACCAAAAGAATTTACTCGGAAAGCCAGACGACAGGCTCTTTAACAGCAACAGGGCCGGAAGCGTGCTCACGAAGAGTCGAGTTCTCCGAACGCTCGCACACGATAACGAAGACCGTGGGATCGAAGCCGGCGGCGCGGACCGCGTCAAAATCGACCTCAACGAGGGGCTGGCCCGCGTCGACATGGTCACCCTGAGCAACAAGCGCATGGAAGCCCTTGCCCTCAAGTTTAACAGTGTCGATTCCGATATGCAGCATCACCTGAGCAGAGCTGTCGTCGGACATGATGCCCAGCGCGTGCTCAGTCGGAAACAGCGCCGCGACGGTGCCGGAAACAGGAGCGCACACCGTTCCCTCTTGGGGAACCACGGCAACGCCATCGCCCACGGCACGGCTGCTAAAAGCGGGGTCATTGGTATTTTCTAGATGAACAAGCTCGCCGGAAACGGGAGCGAGGATTTCGAACTCGGAAGCTGCAGTCTTCTGCTCATCCGAACCGCCCATCAGGCGAGAAAAGAAACCCATGGTGGCATGTCCCTTCATAAATATAGCCCAACCAAAATCAAGCGAATGCATCCATAGAGACACACCCGTTCAAAGACTTTGGTTAGGCCCACGTCCGAGGGACTCGGTAACCTTCCGCATTTCTTTTTACGGGAGTTATTGTAGACAAGCCCAAAGCCAGAACAATCATTATGACCGGTGAGCGGTATTTTTTCTTCGATAAACGGTATTTAGGCGGCACTTAGGGACGTTCCTTTCCCGCCGGCACCCAGGGACACTCCTCACTCTGGTGCGTTGTGGACAGGTTTGTTTGCACCAATCATGAGTTGCGGTGAAATAGGGACTGAAAAGCCGCTCAAAAGGCCAAAACAGTCCGTATTCCACCGCAACTTCATGACGTTGGTGCAGATTAACCTGACCTCTTTGCACCAAAAAGGGCCCCGAGCATAGTCTGCTCGGGGCCCAAACTCATCTCGCCTTATCGCGCGACGCGTATGTTACTTGCGCTTGCCGCCGCCGTCGCCGGGGCGACGGGAGCTGCCACCGTGCTTGCCGCCACGGCTGTTGCCATAGCTGCCACGGTTATCGCGACCGCCGGCACGGCCGCCACGGGAACCGGCCTGGTTGCCGCCGCGACCACCACGGTAGCCGCCGCGACGCTCCTCGCGGGTGTCGTCGTAGTTGCGCCAGTCATCGCGACGATCGCGGCTGGCACGCGGGTCGCGACGATCGCGCGACTCATTCGAACGACCGGCGCCGCTGCGGCCACCGTTGCCACGAGCGCCCTCGCGACGCTCACCACCGCGGCCGCCCTCGCGGCCTCCGCGCTCGTCAAAGCGCTTGCCGCCGCGGGACTCGCCGCCGCGGGTACCACGCTCGTCACGCGAACCACGGCCTTCGCCGCCGCGACGCCCATCACGGCCACCGCGCTCGTCATCACGACCGGAACGACGGCGGTCGCCCGCACCGCGCTTGCCACCGCGCGAACCGCGGCCCTCGTCCTCGCGCTCGACACGACGACGGCCACCGCGATCCTCATCCTCTCGACGGCGGCGATGCGCCTCGCCCTGGAACTGCTTGGCACGACGCTCGGCACGGTTACCGCGCGCAGGCTGCTCAGCGGCACCAGCACCAGCGCGCTCCTCGGCAGCCACCTCGCGGGCCACGCTCTCCACAGCCTCGTCCACGCAAGCCTGAACGCCCTCGCGCACGCGGGTCTTGCCGCCACGCTTGGGACGACTCGGGCGCTCGCCGTCGCTGCGGCGCTCGTCGCGACCGCGGTTGGAACGACCGGCCACATCGCCGTAATCGTCGCCGTTGCGCTTGCCGTCGCGACGCGCCTGCTCAAGCTTCTTCTTGCTCTTGGACTTGCCACGCTTGGTCTTCTTCTTCACCTTAAAGGCCGCAGGGTCGCGCTCGGGATCAACCGCGGGCGGATTGGGACCCACATTCAGACCGCCGGCCTCGTAGATGTCGGCGGTCTTGTCCATGAGCTTCTCGATCTCGTAGAACTCGTCCACGTCCTGCTCGGTCACAAACGTAATGGCCCAGCCCAGCTCGCCGGCGCGGCCCGTACGGCCAATACGGTGGATGTAGTCGGTCGGCTCGGCCGGCACGTCAAAGTTCACGACGTAGCGCACATCGCTAATGTCGATGCCGCGGGCGAGCACGTCGGTTGCCACCAACACGTCGACGGTACCGTCGCGGAAGGCCGAAAGGGCACGCTCGCGCTGGGCCTGGCTGCGGTTGCCGTGAATCGCGGCGGCCTTAATGCCCTTGCGCTCCAGACGACGGCAGCAGCTGTCGGCGCGGTGCTTGGTGCGCATAAAGACGATAGTGCGCTCCGGGCCCTCCTTTTTGAGGAACTCGGGCAGCAGGTTGTTCTTTGCCTCGATGGACACCGGGAACACAAACTGGTCGACGGTATCGGCGGTCGACGTGGCCGGCGCGATCTCCACGCGGGCCGGGTCGCTCACCAGATCGGTGATCTCACCCACGGCCTCCTCGTCGAGGGTCGCCGAGAACAGCAGCGTCTGGCGCTCGGCCGGCGTCTCGCGCACAATGCGGCGGACGGCGGGCAAAAAGCCCATGTCAAGCATGCGGTCGGCCTCGTCGAGCACCAGCACCTTGACCTCGTCCAGGTGGCAGGCGCCCTGCTCGATCAGGTCGACCAAACGACCCGGCGTGGCGACCAGGATGTCACAGCCATACTTGAGGGCCGCAGTCTGCGGCTTGTAGCTCACGCCGCCCACGACGGTAACGGCGACATGGCCGGTGACGTCGGCAATCTTGCTCGCAACCTCGTCGATCTGCTGGGCAAGCTCGCGCGTGGGGGTGATGACGAGCATCACGGGACCGCGACCGTTGCCCTCGGGCTTTTTAGCACCGCGACGACGGTTGCGACCGCCGCGCTCACGCACGGGCTTGGGCGGAGCGATGTGCTCCAGATTGTTCATGGTCGGCAGCAAAAAGGCGGCCGTCTTGCCGGTGCCGGTCTGGGCGGCGGCAAGCAGGTCGCGACCCTCGAGCACCACGGGGATGGAGCCGGCCTGAACGGGCGTGGGCGCCGTGTAGCCCAGATTCTCGATAGCACGAAGCATCTCGTCGGAAAGTCCCAGCTCGTCAAAGGCGGGCAGGCTCTCGGTAGCGGACTCGACGGCCTGGGCAGCATTGGCCTCATCGGCGGCATCGAAGGCAGCCTGGGTCATGGCCTCGCGGGTCTCGTCCAGAATCTCGGCGTCCGTGACGTCAGATACAGAATTACGCATATGTTGTTGTTCCTTATCTGCACGCGTTATGGGCACGGCATGCAGCCGCGCGGGGCGTGCTTGGTAGTGCGCTAATACATACAAAACAGGTGCGCACAGAGAGGACGTTGCTCAGCACGCTGGCGATCGCTTTGGCAGCCCTATCACGCGCCGTCCAGACGCAGCGGCCCTAAGCGATGGAGCAGATTCGCCGCCGGTTAGTATACCCGCGCTTCGCATGCCCCCACGTAAACCACAGATGACGGGGCGGGTCTGGGCCGATTGTCTCAATCTGTAACAGTTACGAGACAAAACCGGGTCTACACGTTACAGATTGAGACGAACTCAAACATCGCAAAACATAATCTCGATCTGTAACAGTTAGAGGTCATTTTCCCCGCTAGATGTTACAGATCGAGATGTTTGACATGAGCTGCCAACGATTGAGCAGCCACCCGCATCTGTAGCGAAATGTCATACATTCTCATCTCCACTGGACACCCCCAGGGGGTATGGGTGTATAGTATCGGCAGGTTAACAATTCAAACACTACGCCACAGAAAGGAGAAGCCATGGCTCAAGATAAGTTCGATGTGGGCGGCATGACATGCGCCGCCTGTCAGGCGCACGTGGACCGTGCCGTGAGCAAGCTCGACGGCGTCCAAAGCGTCGCGGTCAACCTACTCGCCGGTTCCATGATGGTCGACTACGACCCCGCGCAGGTCTCCCCCGACGATATCTGCACCGCTGTCGACCGCGCAGGCTACTCGGCCTCGCCCGTCGATGCGGGCACCGGTGCCGCCGGCTCAAACGGCAGCACGCAAGCCAGATCCGGCGCCACCCATATGGAATCGCCCACCAAAAAGCTAGAGGCCACTGCCTCCGCCATGCGCACCCGTCTCATCATCTCAATCATCTTTCTCATTCCGCTGTTCTACATAGGCATGGGACACATGCTCGGCTGGCCGCTGCCCAGCATCTTCACCGACCACATCCACAGCATGACGCTCGCCCTCACCGAGCTTGTCCTGCTCATCCCCATCGTCTACGTCAACGACGCATACTTTATCAACGGCTTCAAATCACTCGTGCACGGCGCGCCCACCATGGACGCTCTCATCGCCGTCGGCGCCACCGCCTCCATCGCTTGGTCGCTCTATGCCATGTTTATCATGGCCGACCAGCTGGCCACAGGTCAGGTGCACGAGGCCATGATGACGGGCATGGACAACCTGTATTTTGAGAGTGCGGGCACGATCCTGTCGCTCGTCACCGTGGGCAAATACCTTGAGACGCGCAGCAAGTCCAAAACCGGCGGCGCCATCGAGGCGCTGATCGACCTGGCGCCCAAGACCGCGACCGTCGTTGCCGACGACGGTACCGAAACCACCGTCGACGTCGACAGCATCCTTCCCGGCCAGGTCCTGCGCGTGCGCCCCGGCGAGTCCATCCCCGTCGATGGCGTGGTGCTCGAGGGCAGCTCGGCCGTGGACGAGAGTGCGCTCACCGGCGAGTCCATCCCCGTGGAAAAGGTCGCCGGCAACACCGTCAACGCCGCCACGGTCAACCGCACCGGATCGTTTACCTTCCGTGCCACGCGCGTGGGCGCCGACACGTCGCTCGCCAAAATCATCCAGCTCGTCGAGGACGCCAACGCCACCAAGGCGCCCATCGCCCGCATGGCCGATAAGGTCGCCGGCGTGTTTGTGCCCGTGGTGTTCGTGATTTCGGCCGTGACCTTTGCGGCGTGGATGGCACTGACCGGCAGCATCAACGAGGCGCTCACCTCCGCCGTGGCCGTGCTGGTGATCAGCTGTCCGTGCGCACTGGGTCTGGCCACGCCCGTCGCCATTATGGTGGGCACCGGCAAGGGCGCCGAGATGGGCATTCTGTTTAAGAGCGCCGAGGCGCTGGAGAATCTGCGCAGCGTGGGCACCGTGGTGCTCGATAAGACGGGCACGGTCACCCGCGGCAAGCCGGCCGTGACCGACATTGTGGTGGCCACGCGCGTTGACGGCTCGCCCGCCATGAGCGAAAAGGCGCTGCTCAAGCTGGCCGCCGCGTTGGAGCGCTCGAGCGAGCACCCGCTGGCCGAGGCGATTATGGCCGAGTGCGAGTCGCGCGGAATCGTCGCGCGCATGGTCGAGGACTTTGCCGCCGTGCCTGGACGAGGCGTTACGGCGCGCGAGGGACAAAACGCCATTGCAGCCGGCAACGTACGCCTGATGGACGAGTTGGGCGTTACCGTGCCCGCGGGTCTTGCCGAGCAATTTGCCGCCGAGGGCAAAACACCGCTGTTCTTTGCCAAGAACGGCGAGCTTATCGGCACCATCGCCGTGGCTGACGAGGTCAAAGAGACGAGCGCCGGGGCCATCGCCGCGCTGCGCAAGCTCGGCGTCGACGTGCGCATGCTCACCGGCGACAACCGCGTGACGGCCGAGGCCATCGCCCGCCGCGTGGGGCTGAGCAGCGAACAGGTCATCGCCGACGTCCTCCCCGCCGACAAGGAACGCCACGTGCGCGAGCTGCAGGATGCGGGCGGCAAGGTCGCCATGGTGGGCGACGGCATCAACGACTCCCCCGCCCTGGCGCGCGCCGACGTGGGCCTTGCGATCGGCACCGGCGCCGACA
Source organism: Coriobacteriaceae bacterium (assembly GCA_902364645.1). Classification (GTDB taxonomy): domain Bacteria; phylum Actinomycetota; class Coriobacteriia; order Coriobacteriales; family Coriobacteriaceae; genus Collinsella. The sequence continues at coordinate 94,366 of CABJEP010000001.1, forward strand.
TCGCCAAAGAAGGGGCAGATGTGGTGCTCATGCGCAGCGACCTCATGGATGCTGCGCGCGCCATCGAGCTGTCACGTGCCACAATCCGCAACATCAAGCAGGACCTGTTCTGGGCGCTGTTCTACAACGGCATCGGCATTCCGCTGGCGGCGGGCGTGTTCTTCCCCCTCACCGGTTGGCAGCTCTCGCCGATGTTCGGCGCCGCGGCCATGAGCCTATCGAGTGTCTGCGTCGTAAGCAATGCGCTGCGCCTGAAATCCTTTAAGCCTAAAGTGGCAAAATAGGCTCACCATTAAGTCCATTTAGAACGGGTTTTCCAGGTGCCCGAGATTGACCTGAAAGAGGAGCGACGCGTACTTTGGTACGCGAGCGACGGCTTGAAGGTCAAGGTCGGGTGCTTGGGAAAGCCGACACAACAGAGAGGAATACCAATGCGTTACACGATTAAGACTTCGGGCCTTATGTGCGGTCACTGCGACGCTACTGTCGAGACGGCACTGCTCAACGTGGCCGGCGTGACCGACGCCGACGCCGATCACGAGACCCAGACCGTCCAGGTGGAGTGCGCCGACACCGTGACCGCCGAGCAGCTCGCCGCCGCCGTCGAGGGCGCCGGCGAGAAGTTCCACGCCCTGTCCGTAACCGCCGCGTAACGACCCACGCGTACCCCGACCAGAAACGAGGACCCGCCATGATGGCAGACCATAAATCGGTGACCCGCATGCTCAAGACGGCACGCGGTCAGATCGACGGCATCCTGCGGATGGTCGAGGAGGACCGCTACTGCGTCGATATTTCCACGCAGCTCATGGCCACACAGGCGCTCATTGCGCGCATCAACGCCGACGTGCTCAAGGCGCATATCGAGGGCTGCGTGACTTCGGCAATCGAATCGGGCGACGAAGACCTCAAAGCCGCCAAGCTCGCCGAGATCGAACGCGTCGTCGACAAGCTCTCCAAGTAATTGGGGCATTGGGGACAGACTTCTTTGCACCATCTTGGTGTATCGGGGACGGGTATGTTTTGCACCACCTTGGTGTAGATTAACCTGTCCCCCTTGCTCTAAATCGGGTATAAAGGCGTGCAGCATATCGAACGAAAGGCAATTTGCATGAATGACTTTATGAAGGGTCGCAATGGTGCTGACGAGCTCACCATCGTGATGGGCTTTGCTGGAATCGTCATCGCGATGATCGGTTCGATGGCTCGTATCCAGTGGCTCAGCTGGATCGCCATCGCCGTGATCGTGCTCGGCGTGCTGCGTGGCCTGTCCAAGAATATCGACGCACGTCGCAAGGAGAACGCGGCCTTTGTCGCCGCGACCGCGAACGTCCCCGGCTTGGGCAAATTCGTCGCCAGTTTGGGCGGCGGCGCTGCGGCGTCCAACGCCTCGCGCGCAGCCGGAACGAGCAAGGAAGACTTTGAGCGCGCCAAACGCACGGCCAAGAAGATGTGGAAGGGCCGTAAGACCACGGCATACCTCAAGTGCCCCAACTGTGGCCAGATGCTCTCCGTCCCCAAGGGCAAAGGCAAGATCCGCGTCACCTGCCCCAAGTGCCACGCCAAGATGGAAACCCGCTCCTAGCGCCCGCACACGGGACAAATTAATCAGGTTTGTTTGTCCCAAATCTTAAGTATTTGTTCGATAAAAAAGCCGAGGCCTCGTGTTGAGACCTCGGCTTTTTGTATGCGGCAACGGAGCTGTCCCTTTGACTCGTCTACGCCACACCGTCGCGGGCAAGCTCCTCGGCCAACGCCTCGGCAGGCATGGCCATAATCGCGTCGAGCTCGGCGTCCACCTCGGGAATACGCTTCACCTTGAGTTTGCGCACCAGATCACCACGGCACATCACGTACGTCGGCTCACGCAGTGCGCACAGATCATCGAGCGGGTTCTTGCGCGTTACCAAGATATCGGCAGCCTTGCCGCACTCGATCGTACCGGTCTCGCCGCCCAGCCCCAGCAGCTCGGCATTGACCTGCGTGGCCGTATGCAGCGCAAAGGCATTACTCACGCCCACGTACTTGGCAAAATAGGCTACCTCGCGCCACATGTCGTACTGCGTCACGAACGGACAGCTTGAGTCCGTGCCCAGGCCCACCTTAACGCCAGCTTCCAGTGCGGCGCGAGCGCTCTCGATAATACCCGAGCACACGATATCGCCGTTCTTCTTTTGCGTATCGGTCGAATGGGTCTTCTCCGGGTCGAGCAGCACAAACGGCAGCGCCGGGCTGATTGTGCAGGTAACGCTCGGTGCACGCCCCTCAAGCTGCGTCCCAGCGGCGCCGCGGTACAGATCCAAGATTTCGGGAGTCATCGGGGCACCGTGCTCGATCGTATCGACGCCGGCCTCAAGCGCGGCCTTCACGCCTTCGGTGCTCTCGACATGGGCCATAACCGACAGGCCCACCTCGTGCGCCGCCTTGCACGCCGCTGCGGCAACCTCCACCGGCATACGCAGCACGCCCGGCTCGCCCACCTCGGTCGCATCGAACACACCGCCCGTTACGAACAGCTTAATGACGTCGGCACCGCGCGCGTACAGGTCGCGCACCTGCTCGACTGCCTCGACGGGGCTATTTGCCACCTGAGCAAACAGCCCCGCGCCATGGCCGCCCGGCACCGTGACGCCCGTTCCCGGTGCTACCAGGCGCGGACCCTGATACTTGCCGGCATCGATAGCATCGCGCACAGCAAGATCGGCAAACAGAGGATCGCCCGCGCCGCGCACCGTGGTCACGCCGCTTGCCAGCTGCTGCTGGGCACTGCCCTTGAGGATGCGGCGGACGATGGCACGGCCCACGGGATTATCGAGCTTCTTCATCAGCGCGCCCGCATCGCCGGCCGAGACAGGCTTGCCCGAGCCGCACAGGTGCACGTGCATATTGATGAGGCCCGGCATGAGATACGCACCGCCCAGGTCGATGATCTCGGCACCCGCTGGAGCTTGGGCCACGGCGCTCGGTCCCATCCAGGTGATGATGCCACGCTCGACGACCACGGCCATATCGGGCTGCGGCTCCATATGCTCCGAGCCATCCAGAACGGTCGCATTGATAAACAACGTGGGACGATCGGCAGTCGTCATATCGAGCTCCTCCCCCTCAGAAAACTTGAACATTTGTCCATTATTATCCAGCGTGGCAGGATTGCTGCGGACATATCGGTTAACGGAGGGAAGAGAGGATGTGGGAGACGGAATACGTTGCAGTCCCACCCCAGCGACACCAGGGAAATGTCTCGATCTGTAACAGGTAGACCGTCTTTAACCTTCCAAATGTTACAGATCAAGATCTTTCGGCACCGCGTCCAACCTTTGTCTCAATCTGTAACAGTTTGGTCGAATTTTGGCCGTTAGATGTTACAGATCGAGATATTCTCCAGCCCTGTCGTCAAACGTCTAAATCTGTAACAGGTAGACAGGTTTTCGGCCTCTAGACGTTACAGATTGAGATCTTTTAGCGGCAGCCAACCTTCTGTCTCGATCTGTAACAGTTGCGAGGCCAAACGGCCCCTTGTTGTTACAGATTGAGACGAACTCGTCCGGAACAACCACATCCGCGTTAGTCGTACCCCTCAGCGCCCATACCACTGCCGCTTCCATTGCTCAGCAAAATCGGCCCGCTGTGGAATACCCGCCAGCCTCATTTTCTCGACCAGCTTCACCGGATCTTTGAGTTCGTTAAACGTGAACCGAAGCACCTTGTGCCCGAGCATTGTCAGATGAGATTCCCGCTGACGCTCTGCCACGAACGGGTCGACCGACTCCCGACCCTCGCCGTTCTGCAAGGTATACTTCCCCTTTCCGTCGAGCTCGCCGATGACACATGTCCCGTCCTCGAGCCTCCAGAAATAATCGACCCGAAACACCTGGCTCGAATTGAGCGGATCGCGAAACTCCACCTGCAACTCCGGAACCGGAAAGCCGTATGCAATAAAGAATGCTCGGAACCGAGACTCGCCACCATTTTCGGACAGGCCATCTGCATGCGACGCAATCACCTGAGCTCTGCGATACCCGCGCCTGCCCTCGCAATCGGCGCGGAGGCGCTCGCACAAATCCCCACGTGATACACCTTTCGCCCGCAGTGCAGAATCGGCAATCGCCAACCCGTAGGAGAACGGCGCACGCAGCAAGCAATCCTCCACCGTGCGCCAAAACGACGTTACCCGCACGCCATCAACGCGCTCGAGCGCGCCCGCCATCTGTGGACGCAACAACCTGCACCCGCTGCTCAACGTCACTGAACAGCCCGTCTTAACAAGAAAACGCGGCCCGAGTAGATCATTCGGCACCTCCAGACCCCACAAAAGCGCCGCGTCATAGCCCCAAAACGCCCAATCGGGATGAAACTCTGCAAGCCCTTTGATAGTACGCAGTGCTCGCTCCGCCGGTGTCAACGCATCCCAATCATGTTGAAAACAGAACAGGTACGGCTCGGGCTCCGCGATATCATCGGTTCCAACATGGCGCCGCAGCCACATGAGCTCGGTATTGTCATGCGTTGCGAGCAGCGCACCTTGCTCGGTCGCCTCCGTGAGCCGCGCGAGCATCCTATTCCGCGCCAACGTGTTGCGAGTCGTATGCTTGTGCTTGAAAACGGTATTAGACACTTCCATCACCACCACATCGGACAAATGAACCATCGTCACCGTTGCCTCCGCCGACAAATGTCTTGATCTGTAACAGTAAACCGTTCTTCAGGCCCCTAAACGTTACAGATTTAGACAAACCAGCGGTGCCCAAGCGTTCGTCTCGATCTGTAACAGATAGGCTGGTTTTTTGTCCCCAAACGTTACAGATCGAGACAAAAAGGCAAAAGGCAAGGCAGGCGACAACCACCCATCCCCTACTCCCACTCCTGCTCGTAGATGTTGAGCGACTTTACGTACCGCCCCTGGACGCCCATGATGTCGCGGACCAGACGCAAGAAGAAGCTGATGCACGAGGTGTCAAAGCCGTCCTGCAGGTCCTCCGGATGCACCGCACCCGGCCCATCGACCGCCGTATCGCTCAGCCGCGCGATGTCATACAGGTAGAGCTGTCCCGCCGTAAGCCAGACATCATCGACGCAGGCGAGGCGCACCGCAATCGCGCCGTCACTCCAGTGCTCCTTCTGCACGATATGCGGATCGTAGACATCAAAGCGATGATCGGTGCGCGTGTCCTTCAGCACGACCATGCCGGACGCAGGATCCTTGTCCAAAATGCCAAAGCGCGAGAAATACTGCGTGTCGCGTACCTGCTCGAGCCGCTTGAGCGAGGCAGGCGAAAGCGATGCCGGCGGCTCGTCAACATATAGCTCGAGCAGCGTTTTGCCATGGCGATAGGGGCGCTCAAACAGCAGCCAATCGGTAAACGCCATGTTGTAGGCCATGATTTCGTTTTGCGAAGGCTCGGTGCAATAGCTGAGCCACGGGTCGACAATGATCTCGAACTGTTCGCGCGCCGGCTCCAGGAATTGAAACTTCCGCAGCATCCAAAAGTGAGCCATGTCGGCAATATCGTTGCCGACGGCTTCAGCCAGCTCTGCTCGGTCAAAAGCGTGGTCAGTCATGGCATCCTCCTCAAACTGATGGACCTCAATTTGAGCTTACAAGGAGGGTGGGCAGCCACGACCAGCGCGGGCAAAATAGGCCTCCGGCTGCAAACCAGATGCTGACCAAACACTTGACGAAAAGCTTGACCGAAAATGCGCGCCGCAACAAAACCGCAGGTAAACATCGACGGCCAACCCGCCCTTTTGAGCCAGATGCCCGCAGCCACCACTTAAACAACAGGTGACCACAGCCCAAGAAGTCGACAAATGAACGCCCGTACGTCGACAAACGAGCAAACTGCTCGCAAATCCGCAAGGAGTGTCCCCGAATGCCGACAGAAAAGGAACGTCCCTAACTGCCGGCACTTAGGGACGTTCCTTTTGTGCCGGCAGTTGGGGACAGCCCTTGCCGATTCGATTGTTGAATATCTCCGTGACTACTTTACAGCTCCAGCGCATCGGCGACTTCAGCAGCGCAGGCCAGGGCGTCGGCCATAGCGTTCACCACGAGCGAGCTGCCGTTGCGAGCGTCGCCGGCAACATACACCGGCGCGGCATCCGCGGCGACGCCGTCGACACGCGCCGCAAGATGCGAGCCCTCGGCAGCCATCACCGGCAGCGGACGGCCAGCGGCGGCAACAGGCACGCCGGCAGCGTCGAACACGCTGTGCTCCGGGCCCGTAAAGCCGCAGGCAATGAGCACCAGCTGGGCCGGCACCTCGTGCTCAGAGCCCGCGATGCACTCGGGCTTTCCCGCCGACCAGTCCAGATCGACCACGCGCAGGCCCGCAGCCGCACCCTTCTTGTCCAGCAGCACCTCGAGGGTATCCACGCCCCAGGCACGCATCTCGCCACCCATCGCAGCGATAACCTCTTGCTGGCCGTAGTCGGTCTTCTTAACGTTGGGCCACTGCGGCCAGGGGTTGCTCGCCGCGCGCTTATCGGTCGCAGCCGGCAAGAACTCAAACTGGCGCACGCTGCGCGCGCCCTGACGCACGGCGGTACCCACGCAGTCGTTGCCGGTATCGCCACCGCCAATGACCGCAACGTCCAGGCCGCGTGCATCGATGGCAGGCTCGCCGCCATCGAGCACCGAGACGGTCGAAGCCGTCAGGTAGTCCACCGCGTACACCACGCCGGGCGCGTCAATATTCTCAGCAGCCAGTCCACGCGGAGCACGGGCGCCGGCAGCCACCACGACGGCGTCAAAGTCGTCGAGCCTGGCGGTAACCTTGGGATCGCTCACGTCGGCACTCAGCTCGAACACAATGCCCAGCTCGCGCATGAGCGCCACGCGACGCTCGACCACGGACTTCTCGAGCTTCATGTTGGGAATGCCGTACATGAGCAGGCCGCCGGGGCGGTCGTCGCGCTCAAACACCGTCACGCGGGCGCCGCGACGCGCAAGCTCCCATGCAGCCACCAGACCAGCAGGACCGGAACCCACCACGGCAACCGTGGGTGCGCCCTCCCCCGCCGGCTCAAAGCGGCGCGGGCCACCGTTTGCCCACTCATGGTCGCTGATCGCACGCTCGTTGTCATGGATCGTCGTGGGCTGGCCGTCGACCGAACCCAGGTTGCACGCGGCCTCGCACAGTGCCGGGCACACGCGGCTCGTGAACTCGGGCATGGGCGAGGTGAGCGACAGGCGCTCGGCAGCCTCATCCCAGCGGCCGCGGTACACCAGCTCGTTCCACTCGGGAATCAAGTTGTGCAGCGGGCAGCCGCTCGGGCGCGCCTTGCCAAAGCTCGCGCCCATCTGGCAAAACGCCACGCCGCACATCATGCAGCGGCTCGCCTGGGCGCGACGTGCGTCGTCATCGAGCTCCACATACAGGGGATCAAAATCATGACTGCGCTCCTCCACGGGGCGAAGCTCGTGGGTCACGCGATCGATATCAAGAAAAGCACCGGGCTTACCCATGGCACTTACGCCTCCTTCTTGGTCGAAGCAACAGAGCTGGCGGCGGCGGGCACAGCACCAGCGACACCACCCGCCACATCGAAGCGAGCGACATCCGCGGCGCTCGCGCGACCGGTCACAATGTCAAACGCCAGCTCCTCGGCCTGCGCATGCGTCTTGCCGACGGCCTCGGCGGCGGCGACAATCGCCAGCACGCGCTCATACTCGGTCGGAATGACCTTCACAAAGTGCTTACTCATCGTCTCAAAGCTGTAGAGCAGCTTAATGCCGCGTGGACTCTGTGTCGCGTCCACGTGCTCCTGGATGAGCTCGCGAATCTGCGCCAGCTCGACGGCCGTCGGGGCCTTAAGCTCGACGCTCTCGTGGTTCACGCGGGCGTCGAGCGTGCCGTATTGGTCAAAGACATAGGCCACGCCACCCGTCATACCGGCGGCGAAGTTCTGCCCGACCTCACCCAGGATGAGCGCCAGACCGCCCGTCATGTACTCGCAGCCATGGTTGCCGCAGCCCTCGACCACCACGGTGGCACCGGAGTTGCGTACGCCAAAGCGCTGGCCCGCCAGACCGTTAATGAAGCCGCGGCCGCTCGTAGCGCCAAAGAACGCAACGTTGCCCACAATGATGTTCTCGTCGAACTTGTAGGTCGCATGCGGGTTGGGGCGCACAGACACCTCGCCGCCCGAAAGGCCCTTGCCAAAGTAGTCGTTGGCGTCACCGCACACGTTGAGCGTAATGCCGCGCGGCAGGAAGGCGCCAAAGCTCTGACCGGCCGAACCATCGCAATCGATGGTGATGGAGCCGGCGGGCAGGCCCTCGGGATGAGCCTTGGTCACCGCGTTGCCCAGGATGGTGCCCACGCAGCGGTTGACGTTGGCGATATCGGCGCGGAAACGAATCGGACGCAGGTGCGCACGGGCATCGGCCGTATAGGGCACGAACAACGTGGAGTCGAGCGTCTTGTCGAGCTCGCTGTCGGCAGCCATCTGCGGCAGGAAGTGACGACCGTCGGCACCCGGGATATGGGCACCAAACTCGCAGGTCGCGCTCGCCAGCACGGGCGACAGATCGAGCAGGTTGGCCTTGCGGTTGCCCGGGACCTCGATCTGGCGCAAGCACTCGGGGTGGCCGACCATCTCGTCGACGGTGCGGAAACCCAGGCTCGCCATAACCTCGCGCAGCTGCTCGGCCACAAAGAGCATAAAGTGCTCAACGTGCTCGGGCTTACCGCGGAAGCCGTGACGCAGGCGGCAGTTTTGCGTGGCGATGCCGGCCGGGCAGGTATCCTGCTGACAGTCACGCTGCATGAGGCAACCCATGGAGATGAGCGGCATGGTCGCAAAGCCAAACTCCTCGGCGCCCAGCAAGCAGGCGACGGCGACATCGGTGCCGTCCATGAGCTTGCCGTCGGCCTCGAGCACCACGCGCGAGCGCAGGCCGTTTTGCAGCAGCGTCTGTTGAGCCTCGGCAAGACCGAGCTCCAGCGGCAGACCGGCGTGCCAGATAGAGTCGCGCGCAGCGGCACCCGAGCCGCCGTTGTGGCCGCTGATCAAGATCTTGTCGGCAGCACCCTTGGCCACGCCGGTGGCGATGGTGCCGACGCCCGCCTCACTGACCAGCTTGACCGACACGCGCGCGCCGGGGTTGGCGTTCTTAAGGTCAAAGATCAGCTCTGCCAGGTCCTCGATGGAGTAGATGTCGTGGTGCGGCGGAGGCGAGATCAGGCCGATGCCGGGAGTGGACTGACGGACCTCGGCAATCCAAGGGTAGACCTTCTTGCCGGGCAGGTGGCCGCCCTCGCCGGGCTTGGCGCCCTGGGCCATCTTAATCTGAATCTCAAAGGCGCTGCACAGATAGCGGCTCGTCACGCCAAAGCGCGCACTTGCCACCTGCTTGATCGCGGAGTTCTTGGAGTCGCCGTTGGCCAGCGGGGTCTCGCGACGCGGGTCCTCGCCGCCCTCGCCTGAGTTGGAACGGCCATGCAGACGGTTCATAGCGATAGCCATGCACTCGTGCGCCTCTTTGCTGATGGAGCCGTACGACATGGCGCCGGTGTTAAAGCGGCGGACGATGTTGAGCGCGGGCTCGACCTCGTCGAGTGCCACCGGGGTGCGGCCGCTGGCATCAAAGTCGAGCAAGTCGCGCAGGCGCACGGCACGGCCGGTACGGTGCAGACGGGCGCTGTACTCCTTAAAGGTGTCGTAGCTGTCCTCACGGCAGGCGGTCTGCAGCAGGTAGACGGTCTGGGGGTCGATGAGGTGTTCCTCGCCGCCGAGCGGGCGCCACTTGGTCAGACCCAGCGTAGGCAGCTGATCGGGAGCCGGGCTCTTAAGGATGGCGAGCGCGGCGTCGTAGCGCTCGTTTTGCTCGCGCTCAACGTCCTCGACACCCATACCACCCACACGGCTCACCGTGCCGGCGAAGTACGCGTTGACGAACTCCGGCGTAAAGCCCACGGCCTCGAAGATCTGCGCCGAATGGTAGCTCTGCACTGTGGAGATGCCCATCTTGGACATGATGGAGACGATGCCGGCGGTCGCAGCCTTGTTGTAGTTGGCGATGCCCTGCTCGGCCGTCACGTCCAGGTCGCCGCGTGCCGCCAGATCGCGGATGCACGCATGTGCGTTGTACGGATAGATGCCGCTCGCGGAGTAGCCCACCAGCGCCGCAAAGTCGTGCGGGGACACGGCGTCGCCACACTCCACCACGATGTCGGCAAAAGTACGCACGCCGGCGCGGATCAGGTGGTTGTGCACGCATCCCACGGCGAGCAGTGACGGCACAGGGACCTCGCCCGCCGCAGCACGGTCGCTCAGCACCACGATGTTCACGCCATCGCGGACCGCAGCCTCGACGTCCTCGGCAAGCTGCTTGAGCCCAGCCTGCAGCGCGCCCTCGCCGGCATCGCGGCGGTAGACGGCACGGAAGCGGCGGGTCTTAAAGCCCACGCGGTCGATGGCGCAGATGCGGTCAAACTCCTCCTCGCTCAGCAGCGGACGCTCCAGGCGCACCAGCTGGCAGGCCGTACGGGAATCCTCAAGCAGGTTGCCGTGGTTGCCCAGGTAGAGCGTGGTCGAAGTTACCATATGCTCACGCAGGGCATCGATCGGAGGATTCGTGACCTGAGCGAACAGCTGATAGAAGTAGTCAAAGAACGAGCGCGTCTTCTTGGACAGGCAGGCCAGCGGTGCGTCGATGCCCATCGAGGCGAGTGGGGCCTTGCCCTGCTGGGCCATAGGACGCACGACCTCGTCGACGTCATCCCAGTGGTAGCCGAGCTTGGCCATACGCACGGCGGCGGGCACCTCGGCGTCCTCGGCGGGCGCGGGCGCGGCGGACTCATCGAGCGCGTCGACGGCCAGCGTCTCCTCGGCAATCCAGTCGTGGTAGGGCTTCTCCTTGGCATAGCGGGCGCGCAGCTCGTCGTTGTAGATGACGCGGCCGCGGGCAAAATCGACCTCGAGCATCTGGCCCGGTCCCAGGCAGCCGCTCGTCAGGATGTTCTCGGGGCGCACCTCGATGGTGCCCACTTCGCTTGCCAGCATAAAGCGGCCATCGCGCGTCACGTAGTAGCGGGCGGGGCGCAAGCCGTTGCGGTCGAGGGCGGCGCCCAGCGTGCGACCGTCGGTAAAGGCGATGGCCGCCGGGCCGTCCCAGGGCTCCATGAGCATGGACTGGTAGGCGTCGTAGGCGCGGCGCTCCTCGCTCAGACTGTCGTTGTGGTCCCACGGCTCAGGTAGCAGCATGGACGCAGCGCGCGTAAGCGGGCGACCGTTCATAACCAAAAACTCAAGCACGTTGTCCAAAATCGCCGAGTCGGAACCCTCGCGGTTGATGATGGGCATCACGCGCTCAAGATCGTGCTGCAGCACGGGGCTGTACAGGTTGGGCTCGCGGGCGCGAATCCAGTTGACGTTGCCCTTGAGGGTGTTGATCTCGCCGTTGTGGATGATAAAACGGTTGGGGTGCGCACGCTCCCAGCTGGGCGTGGTGTTGGTGGAGTAGCGCGAGTGGACGAGCGCAACGGCCGTCTTGACAGCGGCGTCGTTGAGATCGATGAAGAAGCGGCGCATCTGCGTGGCGACGAGCATGCCCTTGTACACGATAGTGCGCGAGCTCATGGAGCAGACGTAGAAGATCTTGTCGCGCAGGGCAAACTCGGCGTCGGCCTTCTTCTCGATAGTGCGACGGCACACGTACAGGCGGCGCTCGAAGGCGTCACCCGCCGGCGTATCGTCGGGGCGGCCCAGAAAGGCTTGCAGAATGGTGGGCATGCAGGCGCGTGCCGTCTCGCCCAGGTCGTGCGGGTCGACGGGCACCTCGCGCCAAAAGAGCAGCGGCACGCCGGCCTCGGCGCAGCCCTCCTCAAACACGCGACGGGCATCCTCTACGCCCTTGTCGTCCTGCGGAAAGAACAGCATGGCCACGCCATAGTCGCCCTCTGCCGGCAGAATCTGGCCGCACTTTTGAGCCTCTTTGCGAAAAAAGTGATGCGGAACCTGGAACAGGATACCGGCACCGTCGCCGGTGTTCTTCTCGAGTCCCGTGCCGCCGCGGTGCTCCAAGTTGACCAGAATGGACAGCGCGTCGTCCAGAATCTGGTGATGGCGCTCACCGTTGATATCGGCAAGTGCGCCGATGCCACATGCATCGTGGTCGAATTCGGGGCGATAAAGGCCCTGCTGTTGAGCGGAATCTGCCTGCATCGCGATCCTCCCCTAGAAATATGACAGTCAGTTGAATAGGCATACTAGGAGCATCGCCGGTCCGCTGTGTTTCCCACCCGTTTCGAAACAATCGCGTAACGCACGCGGGACATCTACGTCTTGCCATCAAACGCGTACATCAGCCTCCAAACATGTCAAAAAACGACATCTTTGGAGGCTGACGTACACCTTTTGGAGCAGAACAGCATGTCCCCAATGCACCAACCAATCCCCGCTGGACCAATATTTTGTTAGTCTTGGTTAACTTTTTAGCCTAAAACGGGTATCCTTTGCGGCGTCAAGCAAACGGCACGCAGGAGCGCACCATGATCAACCATCTCAAACATCATTTTGGCTCCCGACGCACCGGTGGTCACGGAGGCCTAGACATTGCGCGGCATATCGGCCCCGGGCTGCTCGTGACCGTCGGCTTTATCGACCCGGGCAACTGGGCCTCCAATATGGCCGCGGGCTCGCAGTTTGGCTACGCGCTGCTGTGGATCGTCACGCTGTCCACGATTATGCTCATTGTGCTGCAGCACAACGCTGCGCACCTGGGTATCGCCACGGGCGCCTGCCTTGCCGAGGCCACGACACGTTACCTCCCCCGCTTCGTTGGACGCACGGTACTCGCCAGTGCCTATCTCGCGACTGTCGCCACCGCCATGGCCGAAGTCCTGGGTGGCGCGATTGCCCTTCAAATGCTCTTTGGGCTGCCCGTGCGCGCGGGCTGCGTCATCGTGGCGGCAGTATCGATGGCGATGCTCATGATGAACTCCTACAAGCATGCCGAACGCTGGATCATCGCCTTCGTAGGCGTGGTAGGACTCTCGTTTTTGGCCGAGCTTGCACTAGTCAAGGTCGACTGGCCGCAAGCCGCCGCAAGCTGGATCACGCCTAGTATGCCCACTGGCTCTGCCGCGATTATCGTGAGCGTTCTGGGTGCGGTCGTTATGCCACACAACCTTTTTCTGCACTCCGAGGTCATCCAATCCATGCACTTCGAAGGCCAAGGCGAGCAGGTTATCGAAGAACGTCTGCGCTACGAGCTCTTCGACACGCTCTTTTCGATGGGCGTGGGCTGGGCAATCAACTCGGCCATGGTCATCCTTGCCGCAACGACCTTCTTTGCGCACGGCATGGTCGTAGACGACCTCGCCGTCGCAGCGGCCACACTCTCCCCCATTCTGGGCCCGGCGAGCTCGACCATCTTTGCGGTAGCGCTGCTGTTCGCGGGACTATCGAGCAGCGTGACAGCGGGCATGGCGGCGGGAACCATCACTGCGGGCATGTTCGACGAGGAATACGACATCCACGACCGACATTCCTCGATCGGGGTGGCGGCCTGTTTCGTCGGCGCAGTGACGGCGTGCCTGGTCGTCCCAAATCCTTTTGAAGGTCTCATCTGGAGTCAGGCGCTGCTGTCGCTTCAGCTGCCGATTACGGTCTTTGTGCTCATACGGCTCACCAGCTCACGCCGCGTCATGGGCAAATATGCCAATTCGCGCCCGCTCAACGCGCTGCTCGTAGGGATCGGTGCCATCGTGACGATTCTCGATGTCGTGTTGTTGACAGGGATGTAATGGGGCGGGGCACCTACTCAGGCAAACGTCTCGATCTGTAACATCTAGACCCGCTTTCGATGTCTAGATGTTACAGATTGAGATCTTCTGCCGGACGGTTTTGGTTTGTCTCGATATGTAACAAGTGGGCCCAATTTCCACCGTTAGATGTTACAGATTGAGACAAAAGGTCGGCCGGACTCACAACAGACAGGATCGGCCAACAGCAACCGTGATCCCTTGGGGGCGGAGGAAAAGGGCCCCGGCCGAGAATTCGACCGAGGCCCTTGGACAGAGCTATGTTCGGCTTTCGCCGTGTGTCTGCGAGCTACTCCTCGACGAGCTCAAACTGATCGGGACCGACGCCGCACACCGGGCACACATAATCCTCGGGCAGCTCGGGCGTATCGACCTCAACCTCGTAACCGCAAACGACGCACACGAACTTATACGTCTTCTTCTCCTCAGCCATGATGTTCTCCTCTCAAACGCGACTGGTGATGTACTTCATTTATCAGTATAGATTCTCAATAATATAATGCAAGTATTTTTAAAACATTTCTAGCCTTGATACGAGGACGCCTTCGGAGGCGTCTTGCCCTTCAGGACCTTATGGTAGTAATCGTAGGTGAGCGGCGTCTCGTCACTCAAGCGCTCGGCATCCTCGACCTCGCCGATAAACAGTAGATGCGTGCCAACATCCACAGTGTCGATCAAATGGCAGCTAAACAGGGCCGCCGCGTGCTCGGGCACATAGGGCATGCCCAGAGCCGTCTCGCGGGTCTCGTATTTGGCAAACTTGTCATAATCGCTGCTGGTGCGGAACCCAAAGTTACCGATGTAGAGCATATCGGCGGTCTGATCGATCACGGTCAGCGCGAACGCTTTGGCCGAAGCGATGACGCCCGAGGTGACGTTGTCCTTGTTCACGGCAACCGAAATGCGCGGCGGCATGGACGTCACCTGCACCGCAGTGTTGATGACGCAGCCGGCACGCAGCCCGTCTGCCGCGGCGCTCACCACGTACAGACCGCTCGGCATGGTAAAGAACGCAGTTTTGTCCATAACGATCACTCCCCTAGCTCGGGTTGGAACCTCATGGATGTATGTACCCACAAAAAAGGCAGCGCCCATAACGGACGCCGCCTTTGAAACATATGTGTCAGAACAGTAAGAAAGATGAGACGCCCGCAGTTGCGGTGAAATAGGGACTGAATAGCCCCCTCAAACAGGCAAACCAGTCCGTATTCCACCGCAACTTATGAAGGACGGTCAGCGGTTGCGTTCCTTGAGGGCGCGGTCGATCTCGCGTTGGACATCACGCTTGGCCATGTCCTCGCGCTTGTCGTAGAGCTTCTTGCCGCGACCCAGGCCCAGCAGCAGTTTTACGCGACCGTCGGTATTAAAGTAGAGCTCCAACGGAACCAGCGCATAACCACGGTTGCGAAGTTTGCCGTCAAGAAAGTCAATCTCCTTGCGGTGCAGCAGCAGACGGCGCCGACGGTCGGGATCGCGATTCCACACGCCACCATGGCTATAAGGGTGGATATGCAGGCCGACGAGCCAGCACTCACCGCCACGAATCAATGCAAAGGTATCGGTGATCTGGCAGGCGCGCTCGCGAATCGACTTGACCTCGGTGCCGCTCAGCTCAATACCGCACTCAAACGTCTCATCGATAAAGTACTCGTGATGTGCCGAGCGATTCTTGGAAATGAGCTTGCGCTCGCGCTTACTGGGCATCGCCGACCTCCTTGGCGCCATCGGCGTTTGAGCCCGCAGCCTCGCGCTTTGCCTTGCGCTCGGCATTGAGCTCGGCATCGCTCTCGCGCACCAGCTTGATAATCGCCGCGCATGCCTCCTCGCCCACCAGGTCGCGGGCACGGACCGTCAGACGCGTAGCCTCCTGCTTGTCGCCGTCGCTTGCAGCATCGGTCGCGCACATGATCAGGCAGATGGCGATCTCGGCCGAAGGCGAGGTCGGCACGCCCTGCAGGGCGAGCTCACCCATCACATGGTCGTCACTCTCGTCCGCGGCATCCGGATAGGTGGTATGGATCTTGTTGAGCAGGCGCGTCGTATGCGCATCGTTGGGCGCCAGGCGCAGCGCCAGACGCGCGCAGCCCACGGCAGCCGAAATGTTCTCGGTCTCGGGCTCCAAGAAGTACTGACCCAAATTGGTGTAGGCGCGTGCGGCGCACTTACCGTCGCTCGCGCGCTCCAGCACCGAGAACGAGAGCGATGCCCACTCCTGCTTGTCCTCGAGCGCGCGGAACAGCTCGGCCAAGTCCAAGCGATAGTTGCAGTTCATGGGATCCCAACGCACGGCCTGCATCAGGGCATTCCGAGCACTCACATAATCCTGCTGGCGAATGTAGGCAAACGCCATGTCGGAGTACAGGCGGTCAAAGGGAACCTCGACCTGCACCAGCTCGCGCGGATCCTTCTCCACGCGGCGATAGGCCAGGCGCTCAAACTTGCTGTCGAAGCTAAAGTACTGGCGCTTCTCCTCCGTCTTGCACTCGGCGTCGATATACTCCTCGGCGAGCTCCACCAGACGCTCCAACAGCGGCGTCGCCGTAGCCAGGTCGCCCTGCGCCAGATAGTTCTCGGCATACGTGATGTCTTCCAAGCTGATAGGCAGGTCCATGACAACTCCTCGGTCCGGGCGGCAGACTCAACGCGCGCCTTAAATATCGGTCAATACACAAAACCCGGGTCTCTTACGAGGCCCGGGCGTTCAATTTTGGTAGCCCGTACCAGATTCGAACTGGTGATCTCCGCCTTGAGAGGGCGGCGTCCTAAACCGCTAGACGAACGGGCCATATGTAGCAAATGCAATGGCTGGGATGGAGGGAGTCGAACCCCCATTGACGGAACCAGAATCCGCTGTCCTGCCATTAGACGACATCCCAATGACTGCATCGCTGCGCTCGGCTGTGCCTTTGCGCAAGAAAGAAATATACGGGAAGTACCGCCGTGACGCAAGCCCCAATTTTGACTTTTTTAAAATTCAGCCAAATTGGCCTAATTTAGTCCAACCCGTGAAGGACCTGTGAAGCCGACCGCTGCACACGAAGGGCAAAACGCCGCGAGCGGTAGCCGTCAACCGTTGGCAGATTCTACCGTGAAAACGATAGCACCAGGCAACACAATCGGAGTATCAATGATCGCGTAGATATCGAGGCGCCATGGACGAAGAGCTTGATTACCTATGGGAGACCCTGGGCCTCGAGATCACTGCTGACCTTTGGCCCGAACGGGACAAAATCCATCCCACACTGCGCCCCGCCATCACGGTGATGCAGGCAAACTACCGCCGTGCATCCTTTTTGATCATGCGGATGTCATGGCACGCGGGACTCCCCGACCTTAAGCGAATCCAGGCAAGCCTCGTCGAGCTGTCCGGCATGCCGACCGTCATATCCGAGGCGCGCCTGGAGCAGCGCCAGCGCGAGCGACTGCAACAGCAGCGGATTCCCTTTATCTGCCCCGGCATTCAGGCATACCTGCCCTTTATGGACGAGGAGTACTGGAGCGGCAAGCCCAACAAGCACGTAAAGGTCTACGATCCGCACGAATGGGCACAGCTGAAGGACTGACTGGGGCAGGCCCGCACTCGAAATGGGACGTACTTTCCGCAGCCGCTACAGCAACGCCTCGGCCCAAGCCGATTCCCTAAAGCCGGGAATCACAAAGTCGTCGCCCACCAGCAGCGGACGCTTGACCAGCATGCCGTCGGTCGCCAGCAGCTCGTAGCACTCCCGATCCGTCATGCCCGCATCCAGACGCGCCTTCAGGCCCAGCTCTCGATATTTCATGCCCGACGAATTAAAGAAGCGCCGCACCGGCAGCCCCGAACGAGCAATCCAGGTCGCTAGCTCATCAGCCGTGGGATTGTCCAAAACGATATCGCGGTCGATATACTCTACCCCGTGTTCGTCCAGCCACGCCTTGGCCTTTTTGCAGGTCGAGCACTTGGGATATTCAACAAACAGTACGGTCATGGGATTTCCTTTCTTAGAGAAAACGGGTGTCTGGAAAACTGCACATCGACGGCCACTCGCGATTGCAGCCGTTATTGTAGTCAATGTCGAAGCGCAGGCAGTCGCGATGTCTCGTCTTAAGGCTAGCGCCTCGCATGGGCGCCGATCGGCCGATTCGCATGGCGCACCAACGCCGCCGCCAGCAATACCAACAGCATGGCGGTGACATAGCCCGCAGCATCGAATCCTAGATCGATAACGTCGAAATGCCTGCCGGGAACAAAGATCTTATGTACCTGATCGCCAACGGAGCAGGCGGCGCAAAAGAGCAATACGGGCACGCAACGGGAGCATACGCTCCACGGACGCCTGGAAAAGCAAACCACGACCACCGAGGCGAACAATCCGACGAAGAAAAACTCTACGGTATGGGCAACGCGACGGACGTTCGTGCCCACCCACATGCGAATGGAAGCAAGTCGGCCAGACCGGACATTCGAGGCAGCCGAATCGGCGCCCCCGGTCATTCCGTTCTCCGTCTGGGCTTCACCCGTGGCATCGACAGCCTGAACGCCCGTAGCCTGACCCTCTACCACACGCGCGGTGGACTCGCTCAGCAACGACGTCTCCACCGCATTTTGCTCCGTCAGCACCCAGATGCCCGCCAGCGTTACAACGAACAGAACGATCGCGGTCCATCCGATTATTTGTTTTACGCGCGACAAGGGCCAACCTCCTTTTTTGAATATCAGCGAGTGTAGCCCCAAATGACATCGTCACCGTATCAAAATTTGAATCGCAACAGGAAGCGACAAAGCGACGCAAACCTCTACCCCGCCTCGCGCATCCAGCGATCGAACGTCCCCACGCACACGCCCAGGCACTTTGCTGCCTGGCTGCGGGTTATATCGCCCGCCTCATAGCTATCGCGCACCAGCTCAAACTGAGGAGGGCACGGCTTGCGAGGTCGACCGAAACGGACCCCTCGCGCCCGCGCAGCTGCAATTCCCTCCGCCTGGCGCCGATGGATATTCTCGCGCTCCACCTGCGCCACGTAGCTCAGCAGTTGCAGCACAATATCGGCAATCAGGGTGTTGGTCACATCCGGCGTGCCGCTGGCCCTGACGCGCGTGTCAAGCAATGGCATGTCCAACACCACAATGGCAACCCCGAGCTCCTTGGTAATGCGTCGCCATTCCTCAAGAATCTCGGAGTAATTACGGCCAAGTCGGTCGATAGAAAGCACCACCAGCACGTCCCCGTCTCCCAGGATGTGCAGCAGCTCGCGATACCGCGGGCGATCGAAGTCCTTGCCGCTCGCATGGTCAGCATAAATATTCGCCGAGCCCACGCCATAGGCGCCCAGCGCATCCAGCTGCCGATTTAGATTCTGATCGCGCGAACTCACCCGCGCATAACCATACACCGTCGCCATCTCATCCCCGCTTTCTTGTAAACCTGCCAAAAAGGGACAGGTTTATTTTGGTAGGTTTTACCTCTCGAATAGCAGGTAAGCGGGCGGCCGAGCAGACGGCAAGGTAGCCATGATCCAAATGCGGAGGGCGGCCCCGAAAGACCGCCCTCCGCTCTCCCGCCATGAGTCGAGATTTGGCTAATGGATAAGCTTAAAGTCCAAGTGCCCACGCGTGGTATTGACGCGCGAGACCTCGATGATCACGCGCTGCCCCAGCTCGTAGCGAGTCCCCGTGTCGGCACCCGTGAGCGTGAGCGCGTCCTCATCAAACTCAAACCACTCGTTGCCCAGACTCTTGATCGAAACCAAACCCTCAACCTGTGTCAGATCAAGGCGCACAAAGAGGCCCATGCTGCTGACCCACGAAATCGTTCCGGCGTAGCGCTCACCCAGGCGATCCTCGTAATACTGGGCGATCTTGATCTTTTGCGTCGCATGGCTGGCGGCGTCGGCCGCACGCTCGGCATCGCTGCACGCGCGGCAGATTTGCGGCAGGATGCGCGGCAGGGACTCGCGACCCTTACCGATCAGCCGCGGCGTACGCACCAAGGCGTCCTTGCCGCCCAGCTGCTCGTATGCCAGCTGCAGTTTGAGTACGCGATGCACCACCAGGTCGGGATAGCGGCGAATGGGACTCGTAAAGTGGCAATAGCACGGCGCGGCAAGTGCAAAGTGGCCCTCGTTGCGCGGCTTGTACAGTGCGCGCTGCATACTGCGCAGTAGCAACGTGTTGACGAGCGGCGCGTTGGCCGTACCGGCTGCGGCATCAACCGCCGCCTGCAGCTCGTCGGGGCTTCCCAGAGCAATGCCTGCCGCGCGACGGTCATCGATGATACCCAGCTGTGCCAGCGCCACGGCGGCACCGTGCAGGCTGTCGGGACTGGGGTCGTCGTGCACGCGATAGCAGGCCTCGATATCGCGGTCGGCCAGCCACTCCGCCACGCACTCGTTGGCCAGCAGCATGGCTTCCTCAATCAGCGACGTGGCGCACGAGCGCTCACGGGCCACGATCTGCACGGGCACACCGTCCTCGTCCAACAGCGCACGGATCTCGGCCGTATCAAAGTCGACCGAACCGCGTGCGCGACGAATACGACGGCGAAGCTCGGCGAGCTCGTTGGCAGCTACGAGGAAATCCCCCAAGTCGACGTTATAGCCGCGGGCGGTTTTCTCGCACGCAAGCCCGCGCCCGAGCGCTTCCTCGCGCGAGGATTCAACCGCAGCAACATCCTCGGCGGCGCCCTCCAGCACCGAATACTCCACCGCACCGGCACGTACCAGCAGCGCCTCGGCGCCGTCGTAGTCCATGCGCACGCGCGAGCGGATCACGCTGGGATAGGGATCGTAATGACGCACGCGACCCTGCGCATCGAGCTCAATGTCGACGGTAAACGCCAAGCGGTCCTCGTCGGGACGCAGCGAGCACAAATCGTTCGACAGGCGCTCGGGCAACATGGGCAGCACGCGATCGGCAAGATACACCGACGTCGTGCGATGGCGAGCTTCCAGATCGATATATCCGTCCCAGGCGACATAGTGCGAAACGTCGGCAATATGGACACCCAGCTTGTAGCCACCCTCGGGCGTGCGCTCCAGCGAAATGGCGTCGTCAAAGTCGCGCGCGTCGACCGGGTCAATCGTAATAACAAAGCGGTCGCGCAGGTCGCGGCGGAGCGGGTCCTTGAGCGCCGAGGTCACATCGAGCGAAAGTGCCTCGGCCTCGGCTAGCGCGGCCTCGGGATACGTATCGGTATAGCCATAGCGCGCCATCACATACTGAACGCCCAAATCGGGCGCATCATCGCCGCCAATACGGCGCTCGATCGTCACGGTGCCCGATTCCAGACGCGTCGGATATGTCAGAATGCGCGCGACGACCGCATCGCCCGGATGAACACCCAAGCGCTCCGCCGAGGTGTCCTCCGGCAGAATAAAGAAATCGGCCTTAAGGCGAGAATCAAGCGGCTCGATCACCCCGAGCGGGCCGGCGGTCTGGTATGTGCCCACCACACTAATGGCCGCACGCTCGACGACGCCCTCGATTACGGCGCGTCGCTCGCCATGCGGGCTGTTCTTAATGCTCACGGCAACGGTATCGCCGTCCATAATCTCGCGCTTGCCGCGGCCCATGACCTTGTAGTCGCCGTTTTCGGTTACAACGTAGGCGCTATGCTCATGGAGCTGCACACGTCCGGTCAGACTCGGGCGACGCTCGCTGCGCACCGGCCCGCGCTTATTGCGAGCTCCACGCTTATGCTTGTTATTGCGCCCCATGGCGCCTCCTTACTATCGATGGCCGTTTACACCCCAAGAGTCTACCCAAATGATCCCTAGGGGACGGCAGGATTGCGGGTCACATAGATAGACCAGCGTCACGATGATGCGCAATCCTGCCGTCCCCTAGGGATCAAAAAACGGGCCGCCCCCAAAAGAGACGACCCGTTGAAGGAACGAATTCCAAGCACGCCTACACGCGCAGATAGCGGCGCATGGCGATGGCGGAACCAAAGAGACCGATAATGACGCCGACCAAAATCAACGCGGCGTAGGTCACCAGGTAGTACTGCATCGGCAGCGCAAACGACATCCAGCCGATGCTCTCCTGCAGACGCGGAACCATCAGGTTACGCAGCAGCTCCAGCACGCCGATGGAAAGCAGCGAGCCCAAAATGGCCTGCAGCACACCCTCGGTAATGAACGGCCCGCGAATGAAGCCGTTGCTTGCGCCCACCAGACGCATGATCGCGATCTCACGACGACGCGCCGTAATGGACAGGCGAATCGTGTTGTTAATGAAAATGAACGCGATAAAGGTCAGCAGACCGACGAGCACTACAGCGGCGATACGGATGTAGTTCGTCACCTGGAACAGGCGGCTCACTTCCTCCTGGCCGTACAGAACGCTCGCGTTAACGTCGCCGTCGTCCGCGATCTTCTGAAAATCGGCGTTCTTCTTGAGCTTCTGGGCCGTGCTCTCGACCATGGACGGATCGTCCATCTCGATGGCATACGAAGCCGGCAGCGGGTTCTGACCGTCGAGCGCGCTCATGGTAGCGTCGGCGTTACCCGACATCTTGCTCGTGTACTCGGCCAGTGCGTCGTCCTTGTCCTTGTACGTCACGGACTTGACGTTGCTCCACGTCTTGAGCTCGGCCTCGAAGGCCTGAACATCTGCCTGGTCGGCGTCATCGCTAATAAAGGCGTTGATGACGACCTGATCCTCGACGGTGCCGATCACGGAGTTCAGCATCGCGGAACCCATAATGAACAGGCCGATGATAAACAGCGAAAGGAAAATCGTGATGACGGCGCCGAGCGAGGTGGTCCAGTTACGGAAGAAGTGGCTGATTGCCTCTTTGAGCGAGTAGCCCACGTTAGTTGGTGCCATAGTTGCCGTAACCTCCCCTCTCCTGGTCGCGGATTACGTGGCCGCCCTCGAGGGCGATCACGCGACGGTGCATGCTATCGACCATCTCGCGGTCGTGCGTAGCGACGATCACGGTAGTACCGGTGCGG
The DNA here is from genome assembly GCA_902364645.1 of Coriobacteriaceae bacterium. Lineage (GTDB taxonomy): Bacteria > Actinomycetota > Coriobacteriia > Coriobacteriales > Coriobacteriaceae > Collinsella. Next base: position 117,072 of record CABJEP010000001.1, read on the forward strand.
TTAATGCGCTCGAGCAGCTTCATGATGCCCAGCGAAATCGCCGGATCGAGGTTGCCCGTGGGCTCGTCGCAAATCAGCAGCGGCGGGCGGTTGACCATAGCGCGGGCAACGGCCACGCGCTGCTGCTCGCCACCGGAAAGCTGATCGGGCAGCGAGTCCATCTGATCGGCCAGACCGACCAGACGCAGCACCTCGGGCACCTGGCTGCGAATGACGCCCTTGGGCTTGCCGATGCACTGCAGGGCAAACGCCACGTTTTCGTAGGCGGTCTTTTGCGGCAGGAGCTTAAAGTCCTGGAACACGGCGCCAATCTGACGACGCAGGAACGGAACCTTGCGGTTCTTGATCTTCATGAGATCCTGGCCGGCGACCAAAATGCGACCGCTTGTGGGCTTGACGTCGCGGTTGAGCGTCGACAGCAGCGTGGTCTTACCCGAGCCGGAGTGACCGACCAAAAAGACGAACTCGCCCGGATAGATTTCGATGTTGATGTCGTCGAGTGCGGGCTTGTTGGGCTGCGCCGGATAGATCTTGGTGACGTGCTCCATAAGGATGACGGGCTCGACACCGGCCTGCTTGGCCATCTTTTTGCGGCTGGCCTGCGGGTCGACGGGCGCAAACACCGACGTGAAGTCGGGGTTGTTGAGCGCGTTGTCGAGGCTTGCGACCTCGGCGGCTTGATCGCGCTCGACCACGGGAGCCGCAGGCTGCGTGGGGTCGGGAATGCCGGCAAAAAGACCGGACTGCGCGGGCTGCGGCGCGGGAGCCGCAGGGGCCATAGGATCGGGGATGCCGGCCATGGTAGGCTGCGGCGTGGCGGCGCTCATCTGAGGCTGAGCCACGCGGGCGGTCACCGTCTGAACGGGCTCAAAGCCAGCCGTGCCGGAAAGCGCAACATCGTTGTTGGGGTTGTAGGCAAAGGGATCTGCCGCCGGCTGTGCCTGATCTGCCGGCTGTGCGGGGATCGGGCTAAACAGCTGATCCTCTGAATCCGGAGTGGCGAAACGACTGCCCGCGACGCTCGGCTGCGTCTTGGGGGCTTCATCGCCCGCACCGGAGGTACGGAAGTGGTTACCCACTGGTGCTCCTTATCGTCGTGCGTTTAAACTACATGAGCGCTTTGTATTTTAGCAGGATTGCCTTTGCTGCACATAAGAAGCATGGCGGGCTTTGGGATCTGTCCGGCCGCGCACAGGGTTACCTCCCAAATCGTCCTCGGACATGTCGGAGCCCCCACTGCGCGCTTCGCGCTGCGGGGGCTCCTCCGTCCTGCGGAAAGATTTGGGAGGTAACCCTGTGCGCGGCCTGCGGCTACCAAGGAGTCGATGCGTTCGTCTTGAATGCAGCAAAACCATGCATGAGTCTGGCTGAATTGCACTTTGTTGTGCTGGGCCCTTACCCCAATAGAAACCCCGCTTGATACGGCCTCTATAGAAGTTGCGGTGAAATAGGGACTGTTTTAACAGTTAAAAGCCCTAATCAGTCCCTATTTCACCGCAACTTATATTGGGGCTCATTGTTGCGCAACTTTGGTTAGGGATATCGCTTTACAGTTGAGTTAGATAGATGGATGGTTCTAGGCTTGCTGGAGGTTGGTATGGTTTGTCCCTATTGTGGTGCTGAGCTTGCTGATGGTGCTCGGTTTTGTGTGGGATGCGGGGCTGCGCTTAACGGGACACAGGCTATGCCCGTAGCCAACCCTTCGGTTGCGCCGGCACCTGTGGGTTCGCCCGCCCCCAGCAAGAAGCCCAAGAAAGGCGTCGTGATCGCTATCGTCTGCGCGGCGGTAATCGTTGTTGGCGGGGGCGGTGGGCTGGCGTATCACCTGTATCAGCAGCATGCCCAGGAGCAGGAGCAGTATGAGTCGGCGCATTCCAAGCATGCGCTCGTGGTGAGTGTAAAGGCTGAAGGGTGGGATACCGATAACGGCGCTTCGCGTGTGCTGGTGCGCGTAAAGGGCAAGACGGTCGACGGAAAGAAGGTCGACAAGGTCGAATATGTCGCTTCCGACGGCTCGGGCATCAAGCTTATCCAGGGCAAGTACACGCTCAAGGCGGCAGGCTCCCCCATCGCTGCCGATGGCACCATCTACCAGGTGCCTTGCACAAAGGCCGAGCTTACGATCGACGATGTCTTTGCCAAGGGCGAAAAGATTGACCTGGGCGAGCTCGCCGAGCAGGATTCGGTTTTGGACTTCACCCCCATCGACGCCGCCGAGGTAACCGACGACGAGATCAACGACGCCGTGACGCTCGCCATGGCATATAAGGGCAAGGACGCGCCCAACGTCGACGCGCTGCAACACGCCGCAACGAATCGCCGCGACACCGCCGTCGCCGCCAAGAAAGCCGCCGAAGAGGAAGCGGCGCGCCAGGCCGAGGAACAGCGCAAAGCCGCCGCACGCCACATCGAGGCCCAAACCTTCAGTGTCGACCTGCCCGAGTACTGGGACGGCAGGGTCACGGCAAAGGTCAACGGGGATTCGATAGGGCTGTACTCGACCGCCTATCCCGACAAATACATCGGCAGTCTTACCGGATACGACCATGAGGTATGGGGTGGCGGCGATATCGGCGGCGGGTGTGTAAAGGACATCAACCTCGGCGGCGGCCGCTATGTAGAAATATGGATTACGCGCTGGTCCTACGACGCCGCGGTGGCTCATCTTTCCAAATTCTCATCGAGCTCGACCGGCTGCTCTGATGATGCCGCCCGCGAGACCCTCGATTTACAGTCCTTGGGAGCCGTCTCATTCGATACCATCGTCTCCGAAATGAAAGCCGCAAACGCGCCGGAATCCAAAACGCTCTTCAAGGCAGATGATATCTTTGCCGGCGCCCTCGCCCCGACCGTAAAACCTCTCTAGCTTCTTCCCCGCTTTCCCTTAAACAAAAAGCCGGGGCGCCTCCACATGGAAGGCACCCCGGCTTATTTTTTGCCCAATACGGGAACGACACTCAAATTAAGGCCAACGCAAAACGTCTTAGGCCAAGAACTCCTTGGTGGTCGCCACGATGTTGGCGGCGTCCAGGCCGTACTTGTGCAGGAGCTCGGCACCCGGGCCGGACTCGCCGAAGGTGTCGTTGACGCCAATCTTCTTGAGCGGCGTCGGGCACTGCTCACACAGAACGTCGGCAACGGCGCTGCCCAGGCCACCGATCACGGAGTGCTCCTCGACGGTCACGACGTGACCGGTCTTGGTGGCGCTCTTGACGATCAGGTCGGCGTCGATGGGCTTGATGGTATGCATGTTGATGACCTCGGCATCGATGCCCTCGGCAGCGAGCTGCTCGGCGGCCTCGAGGGCCTCGCCGACCATTAGGCCGCAGGCGATGATGGTGACGTCGGTGCCCTCGCGCATGACGATGCCCTTGCCTACCTCGAACTTGTAGGTCTCGGGGTCGTTGATGACCGGCGAGGCCAGACGGGCAAAGCGCATGTACACGGGGCCGTCGCACTCGTAGGCGGCGCGCGTCACGGCACGAGCCTCCACGTCGTCGGCGGGAACGATAACGGTCATGCCGGGGATGACGCGCATGAGGGCGATATCCTCGCAGCACTGGTGCGTGGCGCCGTCCTCGCCCACCGAGATACCGGCGTGCGTGGCACCGATCTTAACGTTAAGGTGCGGATAGCCGATGGAGTTGCGGACCTGCTCAAAGGCGCGGCCAGCGGCAAACATGGCAAAGGTGCTCGCAAAGGCAACGCGGCCGGTGGTCGCGATACCGGCGGCAACACCCATCAGGTTGCTCTCGGCAATGCCCACATCGAAGAAGCGGTCGGGGCAGGCTGCCTTAAACTTGCCGGTCTGCGTGGCGGCGGCCAGGTCGGCGTCGAGGACCACAAAGTCATCGTGCTCGTTGGCGAGCTCGACGAGGGCCTCGCCGTAGCTTACGCGCGTGGCGATTTTCTTGACGTCTGCCATCCTAGAGCTCCTCTCCGGCGGCCGTGAGCTCTGCCATGGCCTGCTCAAACTGTTCATCGTTGGGGGCCTTGCCGTGCCAACCCACCTGGTTCTCCATAAAGGAAACGCCCTTGCCCTTGGTGGTCTCGGCGATGATGGCGGTCGGCTGACCCTTGGTGGCGCGGGCCTCGGCAAAGGCGGCGCGGATCTGATCGAAATCGTTGCCGTCGGCAAGCTCCACCACGTGGAACTTGAAGGCGCGGAACTTGTCGGCGAGCGGCATGGGGTCGTTGACCTCCTCGACGGGGCCGTCGATCTGCAGGCCGTTGTGGTCGACGATCACGCAGAGGTTGTCAAGCTGCTGGTTGCCGGCAAACATGGCGGCCTCCCAAACCTGGCCCTCCTCGCTCTCGCCGTCGCCCAGCAGGGCGTAGGTGCGATAATCGTCGCCCCAGTGCTTGGCGGCAACGGCCATGCCCACGGCGGCGGAGATGCCCTGGCCGAGCGAACCGGTGGACATATCGACGCCCGGGGTGTCGTTCATGTTGGGGTGACCTTGCAGGTGGCTGCCGATGTGGCGCAGCGTCTCGAGATCCTCCTTGGGGAAGAACCCGCGCTCGGCGAGCACGGCGTACAGACCAGGCGCGCAGTGGCCCTTGGAAAGCACGAAGCGATCGCGGTCGGCCTTGCGGGGGTCGGCCGGGTCGACGTTCATTTCCTCAAAGTACAGATAGGTCATGATGTCGGCAGCGCCGAGCGAACCGCCCGGATGGCCGGACTTGGCAGCGTGCACACCGGTGACGATGCCCTTCCTTACCTCGTTGGCAACCTTTTTGAGCTCTTCGTCGCTCATTGTGCCTTCCTTTCATCCTCTTTAGACAAGATGCGCACGGCACAGAAGGTCGTCCCAACCCAGCCGCGATGCACGTACGTCATTCATTATGCTGGAAACTGGAAGCTTTACCAGACTTTTTATCATTATTTGAGCAATTGAGCAGGCAGAATCGCTGATGAAACGGTTTACCAATGTGAACGTCTTTTGGATGGAACGCAGTCGACCCTACGCGTTAATGTCCTTGAATCCCTCGCCGAAGGTTTCCGTAACGTCGGCCACGGTCACGATAGCATGCGGGTCGCGCTCACGCACAATGGTCTTGAGCGTGTTGAGCTCGCGACGACTCACGATTACCATGATCACCGGCTTCTCGGCACCCGAGTACATGCCGGTCGCCTTAAACTTGGTGCAGCCGCGACCCAGGCCATACATGATGTCGGCCGCAATATCGGGAAACTTGTCCGAGATGATGAGTACCATACGGCGCCTGTTGCCGCCGTCGACCACGGCATCGATCACGTAGCCGCTAATGACCATCGAGAGGCCCGCATACAGCGCGTTTTCGACCGAGAAGACCGGGGCCGACAGCGCACACACGGCAACATCGATCGCCATGACGGTCGAGCCAACCGGCAGCGATGTGTTGCGCGAGATAATCTGACCGATGGTGTCAGAACCACCAGTGTTAGCACCGGCGCGCAACACCATGCCATAGCCGATGCCCGTGATGATGCCGCCCCACATAGCGGGCAGCATCAGGTCGGCATGTGCCAGCGGCGCCACAAACGGAGCGAACAGGTCAGTGAAAAAGCCCAGCAGCACAAAGCCCGTCGCCGTCTGGACCACGTAGAACATGCCACCCTCGCGCATAACGACCAGCAGCAGCAAGGCATTCATCACGATGGTTTGAATACCGACAGGCAGCGAGATGCCATGCGAGGCGCCGACCGCCTGGATAATCGTGGCGAGACCCGTAACGCCGCCGGCAGCAAGACCGTTCGGAATCAAAAACAGGTCCGTCGCGATAGCTGCCAGGGCGCAGCCAAACATGATCTTAGGCAAGTCATGAAAGAAGTTCAGCGAAAGAATGCGCTTGATGTCCAGACGATATGCCATGCTGCCTCCCTCAAAAAAGCACACCCAAACGAGTGCGCTTTGAACTTCTTGCTGCATTCGATTCTACCGATTCATCGAGCAAATACCACCCCTGCGAAGTGTTTGCATCGATCCGGAGCCAACCATGTGCCTAGGCGTCCGAGCCTTCCGCATCGGCGTTGCCGGTAGCCCAACGGTGATAGCCAATTACAAACGGATCCAGATCGCCATCGTCAAGAACGGCCTCGACGTTGCTGGTCTCCACGCCCGTACGCAGGTCCTTGACCATCTGATACGGGTAGAGCACGTAGCTGCGAATCTGGTTACCAAAACCGATCGTGGTCTTAGGTCCACGAATCTCGTCGAGCGCCTCGGCGCGCTTCTCGAGCTCGATCTCGTACAGACGGGCCTTGAGAATCTGCATGCACGCGGCCTTGTTTTGAATCTGGCTGCGCTCGTTTTGGCAAGTGACAACGATGCCGCTGGGAAAATGCGTCACGCGTACGGCGGAGTCGGTGGTGTTGACGCCCTGTCCGCCCGGGCCGCTCGCGTGATACACGTCCACGCGGATATCGTCGGGACTGATCTCGATGTCGATATCGTCAGGCAGCACGGGGATGACCTCAACGCCGGCAAACGTGGTCTGGCGGCGCTTCTTGTCGTCGGTGGGGCTAATGCGCACCAGACGGTGGACGCCGGCCTCGGCGCGCAGCATGCCAAACGCGTCCTTACCCTCGACGGTAAAGGTCGCACGGTCGATGCCGATGACCTCGGCTGCGGGGCAGTCGTTAATGGTGACCTTCCAGCCGCGACGCTGGCAGTACTTCATGTACATCTTAAAGAGCATGAAGGTCCAGTCCTGCGCCTCCAGGCCGCCCTGTCCGGGCTTGATGGTCACAATCGCGTCGCCGTGATCGAACTCACCGGTAAACCAGCTCGAAAGCTCGAGCTCGTCGATAGCGCGGGCCAGGCGTTCTGCCGTAGCGGCAGCCTCCTCGCGCAATGCGGCGGCATCAGGGTCGTCGCCCATCTCCTCGGCAAGCTCCAGCGCCGCGCGGGCGTCAGATAGCTCGCCGCGCGCGGTATCCACGGCAGCGATATCTTCCTTGGTGCGAGCGATCTCCTCCATGGTGGCGCGAGCGGCGTCGGCGTCATCCCAAAAGCCGGGGGCCACGCTTTTGGCCTCGAGCTCGGTCACGCGCGTGCGCTTCTCGTCCAAATGAAGATACGACTCGACCTCGCCGAGCCGGTCCGCAAACGCGTCCAGCTCGGCGGGCGTTACCTCTAAAGCCTCGGCCATTAACGATTCCTGCCGTGGCAGTACTTGAACTTCTTGCCGCTGCCGCAGGGGCAAAGGTCATTGCGGCCAACGTTGACGTACGGATCGTCGCTCTCGTCCTTGCGGTAGGTGGTCACCTTGCCACCGTTGTTGACGGCAGCCGGGCCTCCCTGGACGGCCGTACGGGCCTGCACCTGTGCCTGCTTGCGCAGCACCGAGTTGCCGTTATCGCCATCGACATCGGCGGGGCCGGAGAAGCGCGCGCCCTCGAGCGCGGGGTCCTCCTTGTGCTCCACGGCGTGCGGGGCGGCCTTGATCTCGATGCGCAGGACGGTGCGCAGGTAATCCTCATACATGGTGTCGACGAGCATCTGGAAGGCACCATAAGCCTCGGTCTTGTACTCGACCAGCGGGTCGCGCTGACCAAAGCCGCGCAGTCCGATACCAGTCTTGAGGTAGTCCATCTCCTGCAGGTAGTTCATCCAGCGGGTATCGATGACGCGCAGCATGACCTGGGTGTTGAGCTCGCGCATGAGGTCCTCACCCAGGCGCTCGGCCTTCATGTTGTAGCACTTCTCGACGTAGGCCAGGACATCGGCAGCCAGGGCCTCGTAATCCTCGTCGGGGAACTTCGGCGTATCGATATGCCCGGTGAGCTCCACGACCCACTTGCGCAGGCCCTCGAGATCGCGCTCGCCATCGTGGCTGTCCTTGGTGCAGAACTCCTGCACGCAGCGGTACACGGTGTCGTGCATGACCTCGGTGATGTGGTCGGTCAGATCCTTGCCGTCCAGAATCTTGTTGCGCTCGGCGTAGATGACCTGGCGCTGTTTGTTCATGACGTCATCGTACTCGAGGACGCTCTTGCGCATGGAGAAGTTGATGCTCTCGACCTTGTGCTGGGCGCTCTCGACGGCCTTGGAGATGATCTTGTGCTGGATGGGCATGTCGTCGCCCATGTCGGCCGTGACCATCATCTTGGAGACGCGATCCATCTTGTCGCCGCCGAACAGGCGCATGAGGTCGTCCTCGAGCGACAGGTAGAACTGAGTCTCGCCCGGATCGCCCTGACGACCGGAGCGGCCGCGCAGCTGGTTGTCGATACGACGGGACTCATGGCGCTCGGTGCCGATGACGGTCAGGCCGCCGGCGGCAAGCACGCGCTCGCGCTCGGCCTTGCAGGTCTCCTTGGCCTCGGCGTTAAACTGATCGAGCTGCTCGGGTGTCACGTCCTCCATGGTCAGGCCCTCGTACTCAAGGCGCTCGCGCACCAGCTCGTCGGGGTTGCCGCCCAGCAGGATGTCGGTACCACGACCGGCCATGTTAGTAGCGATGGTCACGGCGCCGTAGCGTCCGGCCTGGGCAACGATATGAGCCTCGCGCTCGTGATGCTTAGCGTTGAGGACCTCGTGCGCGATGCCGCGCTTGGTAAGGGCGGCCGACAGTTTCTCGGAGCTTTCGATGGAGACGGTGCCCACCAGGACCGGCTGGCCCTTGGCGTGACGTCGCTCGACGTCGTCGGCAACGGCGTTGTATTTGGCCTGGATGGTGCGGTACACCAGGTCCTCGTGGTCAACCCGCTGCACGGGCTTGTTGGAGGGGATGACCTCGACGGGCAGCTTGTAGATCTCGCGGAACTCGGCATCCTCGGTGAGTGCCGTACCGGTCATGCCGGAGAGCTTGTCATACAGACGGAAGTAGTTCTGCAAGGTGATGGTGGCCAGCGTCTGGTTCTCCTCGCGCACGAGCACGCCCTCTTTGGCCTCGATGGCCTGATGCAGGCCCTCGGAGTAGCGGCGGCCTTCCATGATGCGGCCAGTGAACTCGTCGACGATCTTGACCTCGCCGTTAGTGACCACGTACTGCTTGTCGCGATGGAACATGTACTGGGCCTTCAGCGCCTGCTGCAGGTGGTTGACCAGCTGGCCCGAAAGGTCGGCATAGATGTCCTCGATACCCAGGCGGCGCTCGATCTTCTTAAGGCCGCGCTCGGTGGCGGCAATGGTGTGCTTGGCCTCGTCCATGACGTAGTCGCCCGTGGGCTCTACGTCCTCGGTGGCGGTGAGCATGTCGTGCGAGACGTCCTCGCCGCGCTCAAGGCCGCGCACGGCACGCGCGAAGTCCTTGTAGGTGCTGGCGGACTTGGTGCCGGCACCCGAGATGATGAGCGGGGTACGTGCCTCGTCGATCAGGATGGAGTCGACCTCGTCGACGATGGCGTAATGGTGGCCGCGCTGCACGCGCTGCTCGGGGCGAGTGACCATGTTGTCGCGCAGGTAATCGAAACCGAACTCGGAGTTGGTGCCGTAGGTGACGTCTGCCTGGTAGGCCGGACGCTTGAGCTCGAGCGGCATGTTGTTCTGGAGCAGACCGACGGTCATTCCCAGGTACTTGTAGATGCGGCCCATCCACTCGGAGTCGCGCTTGGCCAGGTAATCGTTGACGGTAACGACATGCACGCCCTTGCCGGCGATAGCATTGAGGTAGCCGGCCAAGGTGGAGACAAGGGTCTTGCCTTCGCCAGTCTTCATCTCGGCGATATGCCCCTCGTGCAGTGCCATGGCGCCAATGAGCTGCACGTCAAAGTGACGCATGCCCGTGATGCGCTTGGAAGCCTCACGCACGGTGGCAAAAGCCTCGGGGAGCATGTCGTCGAGCGACTCGCCGTTGGCGTAACGCTCACGGAACTTATCGGTCTGGGCGCGGAGCTCTTCCTCGGTCATCTTCTCAAACTGGGGCTCAAGACCGTTGATCTTGTCGACAATCTTGTAGTAGCGCTTCAGGTCCTTATCGGATCCAAAGGACAGCAGCTTTGACATGAATCCCATGTGGTTTTCCTTTTTGGCCATCGCCCATGCCATGCAGCCTTGGGCGAGTTAAACACAGATAATTGTACTTTAGCCAAACAGGGCGCACCCTATGCGGTCGACCTCGACCGCCACGTAATAACTACGACCAACCTGCCAAAAAGGGACTGGTTAATTTTGGTAGCTTTTATCTGGGAAAACGCCGCCTCTCTGCCATTTGGTGCAAACCAACCTGTCCCCTTCGCACCAATCTGGTGCAATGGGGACAGGTTGGTTTGCACCACCAAAAGAAAAGGGCCGCGCACCCAAATGGATACGCGGCCCTTTAGCCATGAATGCGAGTGTTTGCTCGGCGAGCTATTTACTCAGCAGCCTCGGTGGTCTCGACCTCGGCAGCGGCCTCCTCGACGGGAGCCTCTGCGGGAGCTTCGGCGGCCTGCTTGGCAGCCTCCTCGGCAAACTTAGCGGCACGCTTGGCCTTCTCGGCAGCCTTAGCCTCAGCGGCGGCCTTGCGAGCGGCCTCGGCCTCAGCAGCCTTGGCAGCCTTGGCAGCCTTGGCCTCCTCGGCCTTCTTGAGCTGGGCGGCAGCGGCGCCACCGAACTTGTCGGCGAAGCGCTGGACGCGTCCACCGGTGTCGACGAACTTCTGCTGGCCGGTGTAGAACGGGTGGCACTCGTTGCAAAGCTCAACCTTCATCTCGGACACGGTAGCGTGCGTCTTGAAGGTGTTGCCGCAGGAGCACGTCACCGTGCACTCGACATACTGGGGATGGATACCCTGCTTCATGGTAGGACTCCTTATTGGTCAGGCGCTGGTTACCGATCAGCGCATAAGGCGTCTTGGTTTCCGACCAAGACAACAAACTCGGCTATGGTACCACGGCGCCGCGTGTCCCACAAAAGGTTCACGGTCTTTTCGGAACGACACGAATCTGACCCATCGAAACACATCTCCACCGTTCCTTCAACTGGGAAAATGCCGTCCCCGGGGCCTGAGAAGGGCCCCGGGGACGTTCGACTGACTGCGGGAACGGCCTTTCCGCTCAATGTGTTCGGCTGAGATCGGAAATCAACCCAACACGAGCCGGACACGCGCCAGACGGCTCTTCCCCGTACGGCCTTCCCCCTTACGCTCATGTTGCAGGCATGTAACGCCGCAGCGAGCGCGCCTTTTTTGCGCCAGACAGGTACAATGATGAACACTGTACCGTAGCGGAGCGCCCCGCGCGCGCCGCAATCACGCGAAAGGGTTTCCCATGGCCGAGATCTCGTCCTCCCGTATCGTCATCACCGTCCTTGGCAAGAACCGCCCCGGCATCGTCGCCGGCGTCACCCGTGTCCTAGGCGAGGCCAACGTCGACATCCGCGACATCACGCAGTCCATTATCGAGGACATCTTCACCATGACCATGCTGGCCGATACCGCCGAGTCCAAGCTCGACTTCGCCGAGCTGCAGAAGGCGCTGGCCGAGGCCGGCGAGCTTTCGGGCGTCAACGTGTCCATCCAGCGCGAGGACGTCTTCAACTTTATGTACCGCCTGTAGCGAGCAAGCCGCTGGGGATAGCCTGACGCGCGCATGCCCATGCAAGTCACCCCGATGCGGCCCGGAGAGGAGCGCGCATGGCCTACGACGCCAAGAAAATCTATTACCGCTTCGATGACCACTTGAGCCGCCTGGTTCTGGATTACGAAGCAAGCCGCCAGATTTCGCCTGAGAGCGAAAGCCTCTACCACGGCCTGCCGACCGACCCTTATGACGAGGGCCTGTTTGTTGAGCACAATGTCAAGCGCGGCCTGCGCAATGCCGACGGCTCGGGCGTGGTCGCGGGCCTCACTCGCATCTCGGATGTGCACGGCTACAACAAGGTCGACGGAAAGGTCGTGCCCGATCAGGGCAAGCTCACGCTTCGCGGCTACAGCATCGAGGATCTGGTCAACAATGCCCAGGCCGAGAATCGCTATGGCTACGAAGAGGTCGCCTACCTGCTCATCACGGGCTCGCTGCCCAACAAGGAAGAGCTCGACGGCTTTTGCGAGCGCCTGGGCGCCTTTAGACATCTGAGCGACGAGTACGTCAAAGAGTTCCCTATGACCACGGTGTCGTCGAGCATCATGAATGTGCTTCAGCGCGCCGTGTTGTTGCTCTACGCCTTCGACGCCGAACCCGACGCCATTACGCCCGAGCACGAAATCGACGTCGCCATTTCCATGCTCTCCCGTCTCCCCCGCATCGCCGCCTTCGCGCATATGGCCTCGGTCGCCAAGCGCCGCGGCTCCGAGGTTCATGTGCCGCACCCCACGCCCGGCCTTTCCACCGCCGAGACCATCCTGCAGGTGTTGCGCGGCGGCATGGCATTCAACCGTGACGAAGCCATGCTGCTCGACGTGATGCTCATGCTGCATGCCGAGCACGGCGGCGGCAACAACTCCACGTTTGCCTGCCGTGTGCTGTCCTCCTCGGCCACCGACCCGTATTCCGCCTACGCCGCGGCCATCGGCTCGCTCAAGGGCCCGCGCCACGGCGGCGCCAACGCCAAGGTCGTGTCCATGCACGAGGACATCCGTGCGCATGTCTCCAATTGGGAGGACGAGGACGAGGTCGCAGCCTACCTGGGCAAGATCCTCGACAAGCAGGCCTTCGACGGCACGGGTCTCATCTACGGTATGGGCCACGCCGTCTACACGCTGAGCGACCCGCGTGCCGAGGTGTGCCGCCGTTACGCACGCACGCTTGCCGCCAAGAAGGACCTGGGCGATGAGTTCGCGCTCATCGAGCGCATCGAGCGCCTGGCACCGCAGGTGATGCGCGAGCACGGCATGACCAAGCCCATCTGCGCCAACATCGACCTGTACACGGGCTTTATCTACAAGATGCTCGGCGTGCCCGAGACGCTCTTTACACCGCTGTTCGCCGTCGCCCGCATGGCCGGCTGGTCGGCGCACCGCATGGAAGAGCTCTTCTGCGCGCACCGCATCATCCGCCCGGCATACCGTCCGGTGATCGAGCCGCTGGAGTACAAGCCGCTCGCCGACCGCTAGGACGCGGACCGTTATAGAACCCGAGCGTGGCCAGGGCATCACCGCCCTCGGCCACGCTTTTTATGCCAGTAGAAAGGGCTGCATCGAATGATTGTGTTTTCCGATATGGATGGAACGCTGCTGACGAGCGATAAGCAGATGAGCGACGCCACCTGGACGATGCTCGACGAGCTTGCGCGCCGCGGTGTTGAGTTTGTGCCCTGCACGGGGCGCCCGCTGTCGGGCATCTTTGAGCCCATCCTCGCCCACCCCGCCGTACACTACGCGGTCTGCGCCAACGGTGCCAGCGTCTGGCAGCTCGACGACGGTACGCCCACCGATGCCTCACGTGCTACGCGCATTTTGAGCCGACCGCTCGACCGCGCCATCGCCCACCGCGTCCATAGCATTGCCGCCGGCCACGATGTGACCTTCGATATCTTCGCGGACGGGCAGTGCTTCCTCCCCCGCTCGCTCTACGAGCGCCTGGACGAATTCTGCGGCGGCGACCCCCACATCGCAGCTTCGCTCAAGCGCACGCGAACGCCGATCGACATGGATATCGACAGCAAGATCGACGGAGTCGAGACACTCGAACGCATCGCCATGTACTGGCACGACCCAGCCGATCGCGACGCCATCGCGGCAGCGCTCGACACGCTCGAAGGCATCGAGGTCACGCGTTCGTACGCCATGAATATCGAGGTCATGGGCGAGGGAGCCACCAAGGGAACGGCCCTCACGTGGCTATGTGAGCACCTGGGCGAGCGTCTCGCCGACGCCTGGTCGTTCGGCGACAACATCAACGACATCCCCATGCTGCAGGCAGCGGGCCACGGCATGGCCATGATCAACGCCGAGCCCGAGGACCGCGAGGCCGCCGACGCCATCACCGAATACGACAACGACCACGACGGCGTCGCCCGCACCATCATGGCCGCCCTCGCCTAGCAGCAGCAACCCGGCAGAAAAGGAACGTCCCCAGCTGTCGGATTAAGCGAGGCCCTCTAGCACGTGACGAAGCTCCTGTTGAACAGCGTGGTCGCGGTTGCAGCCTACGACGCGATCGGCAACCGCTTTGAGCGCGGGGCGCGCGTTTTCCATCGCGCAGCCCGTGCCGACAAAGCGAATAATCTCGTAGTCGTTCATCGAGTCGCCAAACGCCATGATCTCGTCGCGTCCAATGCCGTAATGCTCCGCAAGCTGTGCGATGCCCGAGGCCTTCGACACACCGGGCTGCATGGCATCGATCCACGCGTTGCCCGAAGGCGCGAAAGAGAACAGGTCGCCCAGCTCGCGCTGCAACACGTAGGCGTTGTCCATCACGTTGCCGTCATCGCAGATAATCGATGCCTTGATGATATTCACATGCGGATCGGGCAGTCCCCAAATGCGTTCGGCGTTGGGCAGATCTTTGTCGATCTCGCGGACAAATTTGTCCTCGTCGTCGAGCAAAAAGGACTTGGTGCGATCAAAGAGCGCCAGATGCATGTTAGGAAACATCTTGACCGTGCGCGCGAGCTTGCGGACGGCGAGATGAGAATATACCTCGCGATCGACCTCAACCCCTTCTGCATAGACCTGCGCACCATTCGCCGCGACAAAGTCCATCTTGTCGCGAACGGGCGCAAAGAACTCGCATAGGCGGTCGTAACGGCGGCCCGAGGACGCAGCAAAGTGCACGCCATGCTCGCGCAGGGCCTCAATCAGCTCATATGTCTCGGGCGGTACCTGGCTATTCTCATCAAGCAACGTGCCGTCCATATCGGATGCAATCAGTTTAAACATAGAAAAGCTCCCTTCGGGCTTGATGGAATCGGACGTATATCCAAAATCACCGTACCCAAAAGGAGCTCAGATAAGACTCTGCGGGCGTAAACGTTACAAGGACCTAGCAAATAGCTCACGCGCGCCGGATGTCCCACGGCCGCAGCGTCAGGCGACACGCCACCCCGACGGCTAGTCGTTTAAGAACGTCCCCGATGACTAGTCGGCGTAGGTGAAGGTCGTGACGTCGAACATGCCCTCGGGACGGATGCGAAGCGTCGGGATGACCGGCAGGGGCAGGAAGATGATGCCCATGATGGGGTCGAGCGGCGGCTCAATACCCATGGCGCGCGCCTTGACCATAAAGTCGTCGTGCTGCGCCGCCACGTCCTCGGCCGCGCCCTCGCTCATCAGGCCACCGAGCGCCAGCGGGATGCGCGCTACGACCTCGCCATCGCGTACCAGCACGTGACCGCCCTGGCCAACAGCCTCGACGGCAGCCATCATATCGGCCGCGTTGTCGCCCACCACGCACACGTTGTGCGAATCGTGGCCGATCGTCGAGGCGATGGCACCGCCCGTGATGGTAAAGCCGCGCACCCAGCCGCGACCGATGTGCTTGCCAACAAGACCCAGGCCCGCAGGGCCATCACCGTCGGCACCCTCGGCCTGCAGTGACACGCCGCGGCCGTGGCGCTCGATCAGCATAATGCGGCGCAGGCCCTCGACACTCTCGGGGCGAGCCATACCCGTGATGGCCTTACCCGGCACCACGTCAATCACGGCCTCGCCCGGCTTAAAGGCGTAGTCGAATACATCGAGCGAAAGCTTCGGCAGCTTAACAGAGGCGCGCAGCTCATCGGCAAGGGCCGCAACCTCGGCCATCTCGGGTGCGATCTCGCCCACAAAGGTGCCGTCCTGCGCCACCAGAGCACCGGCGGCATATACGCGATGCGGAGCCGTGGCAAACGTCAGGTCATCGAGCACCAGCAGGTCGGCACGCTTGCCCGGGGCGATCGCACCGCGAAGCTCGTGTGGGTCGCGGCAACCGTGGTCCAGGCCAAACGCCTCGGCCGTGGAAAGGGATGCCATAGAGATGGCGACCACCGGGTCAATACCGGCCTCGATAGCCACGCGACAGGCGTTGTCGATCATACCGGTCGAAAGCGCGTCGGAGGGAGCACGGTCGTCGGTCGCAAAGCAGCAACGGCGGGCGCGCGCAGGATTCTCCAGCAGCATCGGCGACAGGTTGGCCAGGTCATGGCTGCACGTACCCTCGCGCAGCATCACATACATGCCGCGGGATAGCTTGTCGAGCGCCTCCTCGGGAATCGTCGACTCATGGTCAGCGACAATGCCCGCTGCGGCATAGGCGTTGAGATCCTTGCCGGCAACGAGCGGGGCGTGACCGTCGACCTGCTTGGACGGCGTCTGGTTGGCAGCGTCGATACGAGCACAGGTCTCGGGATCGGCCATAAAGACGCCCGGCAGGTTCATCATCTCGCCCAGGCCAAAGACATCGCCCGGATGTTCGGCAAAAAACGCCTGCATATCGGCGGCGGTGATGACGGCGCCGGCCTGCTCGTCGGGCAGCGCGGGCACGCACGAGGGCATCATGTACTTGATGGAAATGGGCGCGCGGCGACCGTCCTCGATCATAAAGCGCAGGCCGTCGAGCCCCGCTACGTTGGCGATCTCGTGGCTGTCGGCAATGGCGGTGGTGGTACCGCGCGTCGCCGCCATGCGCGCATACTCGGCAGGGCGGATGTTCGAGGACTCAATGTGCAGATGTCCGTCGATAAAACCGGGGGCGAGATAGCGACCCTGGCAGTCGATAACCTCGGCAGCCTCATAGGTACCGGCGGCATCGTCGCGACCGTTGTAGAGCACGCCGACGATTACGCCGTCCTTGACGGCAACGCTGCCACGCGCCACGCGCTGACCGTACACGTCGACAATCTGCGCATTGGTAAACAGCGTGTCGACGGGTACGCGACCCTCGGCGGCCTCGATCACAGACCTCATGACCTCAACGGACATACATACTCCTTTAACCGTAGAAAACAGCTGCGGAGCGGACGAGCCTTCACCGCAGCAAGCCAATAGCCATTGTATGCCCAAACGATGGGCCAACAATACGCCCCTCCGCTTAACGGCACACGCCGCTTGGCGCGATGGGGACAGGTTGCTTTGCACCAATGACAAGGAGTGTCCCAAAGTGCCGGCACAAAAGGAACGTCCCCAAGTGCCAAAAAGGCCGCAGTCGGAATCGTTCCGGCTGCGGCCTTGTTGCACTTGTGAGGTCAACTTGCTCGTTAGACCAACTTGAAGCCCTTGCGCTTGCCTACGGAGAGGGTGTCGCCCAGCTTGAGGGCGCTCGGGTCGATGTTGTAGCTCTTGGGAGCCACGGCCTCGCCGTTGATCTTGACGCCGCCGCCGTCAATGTCGCGACGGGCCTGGCCGGCGCTCGCCGAAAGGCCCAGGTCCTTAAGCAGGCCTGCGAGGTAGATCTGGCCCTCGTCGTTGACGGTCAGCTCGACATGCTTCTCGGGGAAGTCGGCAAGCTGGCCCTCCTTGAACACGCGGTCGAACTCGGCCTGGGCCTCGTCGCCGGCACCGGCTCCGTGATAGGTGTCGCACAGGTCGCGGCCCAGCGCGCGCTTGAGCTCATAGGGATCGGCGGAACCGTCGGCCAGGGCAGCGTCAATCTTGTCGACCTCGGCCGGGGTGAGCGAGCTGGCCAGACGATAGTACTTGCCGATCATCTCGTCCGGGATGGACATGGTCTTGCCGAACATGTCCTTGGGAGCATCGGTCAGGCCGATGTAGTTGCCGTAGGACTTGGACATCTTGCGCACGCCATCGGTGCCCTCGAGCAGCGGCATGGTAAGCGCGATCTGCGGCTCCATGCCCATCTTCTCCATAAGCTCGCGGCCGGCGAGCAGGTTGAAGAGCTGGTCGGTGCCGCCCATTTCCACGTCAGCCTTGATCTGAACGGAGTCGAAGGCCTGCATCACGGGGTACAGGAACTCGTGCAGGGCGATCGGCGTCTGGGACTGGTAGCGCTTGGTAAAGTCATCGCGCTCGAGGATGCGGGCGACGGTGAACTTGGAGCACACCTGCAGCAGGCCGGCCAGATCCATCGACAGGATCCAGTCGCCGTTGTGCACGATGGTGGTCTTCTCGGGATCAAGGATCTTCATGGCCTGGCTCACGTAGGTCTCGGCGTTGGCCTCGATCTGCTCCTGCGAAAGCTGCGGGCGGGTGGAGTTCTTGCCCGAAGGATCGCCGATCAATGCGGTGCCGTTACCGATGATGAGGGTGACCTTGTGGCCCAGGTCCTGGAACTGACGCATCTTGCGCAGGGGCACGGCATGGCCCAGGTGCAGGTCGGGGCTGGTGGGATCGACGCCGAGCTTGATGTTGAGGGGCTCGCCCTTCTCAAGCTTCTTGCGAAGGTCGGCCTCGGGGACAATCTGCGCTGCGCCCGAGGTGATGATACGCATTTGCTCGTCGACAGACAGCATTGGGTATCCTCCTTTTGCTATAGCACCCTCACCGGATACGGCGGTGCTCGAAGTTCATAAACCCACTAATAATAACCAAAACGGCGCGGCCGAACACCTACGACAGGAAAATCCTCGTCCTGCCGCACGCGTCGATAACGACCGGCAAACGCGTGCCGTCACGTTCGACCAAAAAGCGCGCCTGCTGACGGCGCGAGCAGTCACGGCAACGGACCTGCCCCGTCGCATCCGTGGCGCAGGCGCCCTCGGCAGTCAGCAAGCAGTGCTCGCACACCATGAGCTCGGGACGATCGGCGTCGACAGGCCCCAAGACACCGGGGCAAGCGGCAAGCTCGGCAACACGCTCCGCGTCATCGGCGACAAGCTCGGCAGGCAAATACACATGGCCCGCGCCGAGCCCGCGTAGCCAGGCAAGCGTAACCCGGTTCGCGCAAAACACCGGTGCTGCAACGTCAAACGCCACACCCAGCTCACGCGCCATCGCCACCTGTCCCAGATTACGGCAGACGACGCGCCCGGCACGCCGCATAAGCGAGCGGGTACGCGAGGCATCGGCTGCGCGACAGGCCTCGTCGAGCACCACGATCGCATCGGACAGATCGCGCTCGCCACACGGGTCGGCATCCATCAGCTGCCAGGCAAAGACCATGCGAGCGGAAGCCCCCTTTTCCGTCGGCTCCGCCAACACCGCCTCGGGCACGTCGCCAACAGCCACGGCGCCCTCAAAGGGCAGTATCTCAACGGCTCGTGCAACGGGTACGACCGCGTCCGCCTCGACCCGCATGTGCTCCAGCGCCGTCGCCGTCTGCTCCAACACGCCGGCGCTGCGAATCAGGTACACCTCGCAGCCCGCATCGACCTTGCGCTTGCAGTGCACGACAACGCGCTCCCCCGCTGCGGCATCCACCGGGCAGGGCACCTGGGGCCAGCGCTTGGGCACATCGGGGCGTGCATCGGCACCCGGATAGAACCGGATCTCGAGTGTGTCACCCGCGGCCACGGCGGCATCGAGCTCGACGGTCACCTCTTCGTGACCCACCGTCACCAAGTGGCCCACGCGTACGCCCTGGTTAATCGCACGCTCAAAGCTCATGAGCTCAGCACCCGATCGCCCCCGCAGATACGCATCGGTAAACCCGCGGTTGAACGACCTGCCCAGCTCGCGCTCGAGCGCCGACACGGCAGCGGCATCCCACGCGCCATCGCGCAGCATATCGAGTGCACGACGCCACACCCGCACCACGTTGAACACGTAGTCGGGATTTTTCATGCGTCCCTCGATCTTGAGCGACGCCACCCCGGCCCCAACAAGCTCAGGCAGGTGCGCAATGCCCAGATAGTCGCGCGGGCACAGCAGACGATCGCCCTCCACGGAAACGACGCTCTCTCCCGCCTCGTCCACCAGGTCGTACGCCAAGCGACACGGCTGCGTACAGTCGCCGCGCATCGCCGATCGTCCACGCCGCAGGGCCGAAAACTCGCAGGCACCCGAATATCCAATGCAAATCGCGCCGTGGCAGAATACCTCGATAGGCACGCCGGTAGCACACAGGGCGGCGATCTCGTCGACCGCCAGCTCGCGCGCGGTCGTCACACGCTCGACGCCCAGCTCGTCGGCAGCCAGGCGCACGGCGCCTTCGCTATGGA
Organism: Coriobacteriaceae bacterium; assembly: GCA_902364645.1. Lineage (GTDB taxonomy): Bacteria > Actinomycetota > Coriobacteriia > Coriobacteriales > Coriobacteriaceae > Collinsella. The sequence continues at coordinate 136,952 of CABJEP010000001.1, forward strand.
CGCCCGCCTGCGTGGACAGGTGAATCTCGACCGCGGGAATCGCCGCGCGCAACGCGCAGGCCAGACCGGCATCCGCCACGATCAAGGCATCGGCACCCAACTCATGCGCGTGCGCCCCCAGCGCCACCGCGTCGGCCAACTCGTCATCGAACACAAACACGTTGAGCGTCACGTATACACGCACGCCGTGCGCATGCGCCACGACGCAGCCGCGCAAAAACTCGTCGTCGGTAAAGCCGTGTGCGCTCACGCGGGCGTTAAACCCGCCCAGGCCCGCATAGACGGCATCGGCGCCCGCCGCGATGGCAGCGAGCATCTGATCGAGCCCGCCCGCAGGCGCCAACAGCTCGGGCAGCGCCATCCCAGCAGCCCCCGGCTTCCTCCCATATTGTCCACTCGACCCCATCGCCCGAATCGCCATCGGCAAACTCCTTACCAACAAGGTATGCATTCACTCTGAAAAATGCCGTCATCCAGCATACACGAGGCCTCGTGCGCCTCGTTTGGTTTATCGTGTAATAACTTATGTCCATCCTGCCCCAGCGGCGCACCCGCCGCCCGGCACGACATACCTGGAGGTCAATATATGGGTCCTCGCCAACGACAGGGACGCAGTCGTTCCAAGACGCATGCCCTGCCCATGATCCTGCTCTCGTTCTTGGGCTTTTTGCTCATCGCGGGCGTAGCGTTTGGCATCGGCATGATCGGCAACGTCAATCGTTGGCTGTCCGATCTGCCCGACTATACCGACGCCAACGCCTATCTGGTGAGTGAACCCACCGAAATCGTCGACTGCAACGGCAACAAGATCGCGAGCTTCTACACGCAAAACCGCAAGTCCATTACCAAGGACCAGGTCTCCCCGTACGTGCTGCAGGGCACCGTCGACGTCGAGGACGAGCGCTTCTACGAGCATGGCGGCATCGACCTGTGGGGCATCGCGCGTGCCGCCGTGGCAACCGTCTCCGGTGGCCACGAGGGCGCATCGACCATCACCCAGCAGCTGGTACGCAACACCATCCTGCAGGAGGAGCAGTTCGATTCGACCATCGAGCGTAAGGTGCGCGAGGCCTATATCGCCATCAAGATGGAGGAGATGTACTCCAAGGACGAGATCCTTATGATGTACCTCAATACCATCTATTACGGCCACGGTGCCTACGGCATCGAGGCCGCCGCCGAGACCTACCTGTCCAAGAGCGCCGCCGACCTCACCCTGAGCGAGGCCGCGCTGCTCATTGGCCTTCCCAACTCACCTTCGCAGTACGACCCCACGGTCAATCCCGATCTGGCACTGTCTCGCCGCAACAAGGTTCTCGACAACATGCTGCGCCTGGGCCACATCACCCAGGAGGAGCACGACGCCGCGCAGGCAGAGCCCATCACCCTCAACGTAACCGAGATTTCGGGCAGCGGCGTCGACGTGTATTCGCAGCCCTACTTTGTCGCCTATGTTAAGCAGCTGCTGGAGCAGGAATTCTCCACCGACGTGCTGTTTAAGGGCGGCCTAACCGTCAAGACCACCATCGACCCCACGATGCAGCAGACTGCCGAGGAGGCCGTGCGCGCCCAGCTCGACACGCTTTCGCTCGACGGCCTGGACATGGGCATGGTCGTCGTCGACCCCAAGACCGGCTACATCAAGTGCATGGTGGGCGGCTACGACTATAACGCCGACGAGAACCACGTGAACCACGCCACGGCCAAGCGTCCCGTGGGCTCCACGTTTAAGGCCTTTACGCTGGCCACTGCCATCCAAAACGGCATGAACCCCAACGTCACCCTCAACTGCAACTCGCCGCTCAAGGCCAAGGGCACCACGACCGAGGTGCAAAACTACGCCAACCAAAGCTACGGCACCATCACGCTCAAGCAGGCGACGGCATACTCCTCCAATACCGGCTATATCCAGGTTGCAGAGGCTATCGGCAATAACAAGATCATGTCGCTCGTCAAAAAGCTCGGCATCGATCCTTCTAAGGACAATATCGAGGACGTTCCCGTCATGACGCTCGGCACCGGCTCCATCTCGCCGCTCGAGATGGCTGCGGCCTATGCCACGTTTGCCAACGGCGGTTACTATCGCCAGCCGATCGCCATCACCGAGATTGATTCGCGAACTGGCTCGGTACTGTACCAGCACACCGATAACCCCTCGCAGGTGCTCTCCACCGGCGAGGCCGCGGCAGTGACCGATGTCCTGACCGGCGTCATGCAGGGCAGCGGTACGGGTGCCGCCGGCGCTCTGAGCGTGAACCAGCCCTATGCCGGCAAGACGGGTACCACCGACAACACCACCAACCTGTGGTTCTGCGGCTATACCCCGCAGCTGGCATGCGCCCTGTGGACCGGCTACTCCGCAGGTGAGATTCCCATCCAAAAGTACGGCACGGACCTGCTGGGCGACAGCACCAACCTGCCCGTCTTTAAGAAGTTCATGAACACCGTCCTTGCCGGCACCGACCGCGAGGAGTTCCCGACGGGCACTGCCCCCACGTATAAGAACAACAACGTCTGGAAGTTCTACGGCACCAACAACGCCAAGAAGGAAGAGTCCAAGGACGAGAACGAAGAGGACGAGAAAGAGACCACCACGACCACGACGACGACCACCACGACCACCGAGACCACGGGCGGCAGCACCACGGGTGGCACCGGCTCGACCGGCGGCTCGACCGGCGGCTCGACCGGCGGCTCGACCGGCGGCTCGACCGGCGGCGACGGTAGCGGTGGCGAAGGCGGCGGCGAGGGCGGTTCCCCCACTCCAACGCCTACGCCCACGCCCGATCCCTCTACAGGTCAGTAGGCACCCAGCCATAGCCAATCAAAGGCGCCCGAGCAGATCAAATGCTGCTCGGGCGCCTTTTTGTCACGAGAAACCTCGCATGCGCCTCAACACGATGCGACAATAAAGAAGGGCGCCGACCATCGTCGACGCCCCATCAAAGTCGCTATATGCGCTCGTACGGCGCTGTCCTCACGCGCCGCCTCGTCTACTTACGAGAGTTGCTCAGCTTGTTGATGAGGGCCTCCAGGCGCTCGCCGTCCTCGGCGGTCTGGGCGATAACCAAGATGGTGTCGTTACCGGCGAGCGAACCGAGCACGTCGGGCAGCTCAGCGGCATCGACCGCAGCGGCAATGCCCGAAGCGGTACCGGGCTGAGCCTTGATCATAACCAAGTTGTCGGTGCGCAGAACGCCCGTTACCAGTTCGGAAACCATACGCTGCAGATGCAAGTCCTCGGCCAGGACATAGATACCCTCGGGGAGCTTGCGCAGCCCCATATCGGCAATGTCGCGCGAAACGGTCGCCTGCGTGCAATCAAACCCCATGGCACGAAGCTCGTCCACCAGCACGCGCTGCGTGCGAACATCCTTGTTGCGCACGATATCTCTGATGGCATCCTGGCGCCCATTGCGTTTTTTAGCCATACTAAACCTCACTCCATAGATGGCGGAGACAATCAATCAGTAATTGAATAGTTTAGCGCTATTTGAGGGTATTTGTGAATAAGAACGCATTTCGAAACAATTCCATGCAAGATTGTTTCGAAAATAGCCGTCTTAAGCAGTTTTGACGCCCGTCCGGTTAAAAAAAGCGGCCAGATGCGTATACATCACGCAACGCGTAGGTTTGGCACTGGCAATCGGTCCAAACAACAAGCCGAGTCCACGATGGTTATCCTTGAGTGCCGCAGCCATCTGACGAGTTCGAGATGCCTCGAGCATATCACGCATACGAGCGGAACGCTCAATTGAAGAAACCCCATGCGGGCTCAAGCACAAATTTTCGATGCAGGCGACCAGCCCGGCGAAGTAAAACATATGGCTCGCCACCTTTAGCTGCGCGTCACCGTTCGCCTCTGCCAGCGAATCAATAAGCTCGTCGAGCGCCCGGGCGTCATCGGTCAGCTTGGCAAACAATGTGGGGTCAAAAGCATCTGTAAGTCGTGGCGCCACCGCATGGAAACAGGCGCCACCGCACCCGGATATGCGTTGTGCCTGCGAAAGGGCGCATGTCATAAACCCAATCGAGCGAAACGCACGGTCGCGCGACAAACACGTCTCGAACAGCGAGCGGCTGTACATCACACCGGGAGTCTGGGCAATCAGGCCGCCGGAAATCATTTGAGACAGACCGGCCGCCAATGAAGCACGGTCATCGATCGCAAGAGAGGTGGCATCCAGTACACGCGAATGGCGCTCACGATGAGCATCGTAGCGGTCGAGCGATGCCGTGGGAATCACCATGTCTGCCGCAGCATCGCACGCAACGTCGACCATCTTGGAAAGGGACTGTGGGGCAAACCACTCGTCGGCGTTCATGGCAACAATCTGCAATCCACGCGAGGCGGCAAAACCGGCCTTGAGACATGCTCCGCGCGCCGAATCCTCGACGTCAATCAAATCGATGTGAATATCTCTGCCGGCGGCAACCTCGAGCGAATGGCGCACACCTGGTGCAACATCGCGGCATACGATGACAATCTGCAAATCATAGAGGTCTTGGTTCTGGACGCTCTCGAGCGCACGCATCGCATAGCTGGGCGAACCCTCAACAATAAGGATCACCGAAAGTCGCGGATGCGAACCACGTCGAACCAAGTTTTCCATCCTCTCGATAGCGCCAAATCAAACTGTCGTTCATGGTACACCCGAGCTATAAAAGCAACGAGCCGCCTAACATGTTGCACGCCAAGAACAGATGTTGCACACGCGCAGCTCACACATAGTATGTGTCAGGTACGGACGCGCCGAGCACTCCCCTAGTCGAGTACGACAAGCTCGTCGGGGCCGTAATCCACACCCATAAACGTAAGGCCGCAGGCAGGCGCCGTGGGACCCGCGGCGGTACGGTCGCAGGCATCAATGACCTCGCGCATCCACTCGGGATCGCGACGATGCATGCCAATCTCCACGAGCGTTCCTACAATGGTACGCACCATCGAGTGCAAAAACGCATTGCCCTCGATGGTGAAGGTCAGGATATCCTCGCCAAAAGCGACCTCGTGGCCAAACTCGGCACGCATCACGCAGCGATGCGTGGGCTTGCCCACGGCAGATGCCACCTTGCAAAAGCTCTTAAAGTCCTGCTCGCCCAAAAGCGCAGGGCAGGCGGCCGCCATCGCATCGACGTCGAGGGGATAGCGATGCCACCACACAGCGCCGCGCGAGAGCACGGGGCGCGCATCGCGATCGGCAATACGGTACGTATACGTACGGGACCGCGCGTCAAAGCGAGCAGAAAAGCCTTTACGGGCCCTGTAGACCTCGTTTATGGCGATATCTTTGGACAACAGGGCATCCATAGCCCTCAGCCACCTACGGCGCGTCAGAGCAAGCTCAGCGTCCGTTACGGGCACGCTAATGTACTGAGCCACCGCATGCACGCCGGCATCGGTACGCCCCGCACACGTCAGATCGATCGGGCGGCGCAGCAGCGTCTCGATAGCGCGGCGCAACTCGCCCGCAACGGTCGCCTGGCCCGGTTGCTCGGCAAATCCGCTATACGATGAGCCGTCATAGGCAACACGGAATACGAGCGTAGCATCGAGCTCTGGGTTCGAATTGAAATCAGACGGCGCGGTCATGGACGCTCCCAACAAACAATCAACGGTATTGCGACAAAAAAAGAGGGGTACGCGAACGTACCCCTCGAATATAGCCTATGCAGACGGATTGTCTACTCAGCGGTCTCCTCAGCAGGAGCCTCCTCGACGGCCTCGACCTTCTTGGGAGCAGCGGCCTTCTTGGGGGCCGGAGCAGCCTTCTTGGCCTTAGGCGTGCAAGGCTCGGTGACGAGCTCCATGATAACGATGGGAGCGTTGTCGCCCTTGCGGTTACCGAGCTTCATGATGCGGGTGTAACCGCCGTTGCGGTCCTGCCACATGCCCTGAGCAGCCTTGTCGAAGATCTCGGCAACGAGCTGCTTATCGCCGAGCTTGGCGATGGCCAGACGACGAGAGTGCAGGTCGCCCTTCTTGGCCCAGGTGATGATCGGATCGACGACCGAACGCAGCGCCTTAGCGCGGGTCTCGGTGGTCTTGATGCGGTCGTTCTCGAAGAGGGCCTTAGCAAGGCTCTTCTTCATGGCCTTGGTGTGGCTCGCATCGGTGCCGAGCTTCAGGCCCTTCTTAACGTTGTGACGCATGGTCTAGTTTCTCCTCAAATATGCGAAGCATTAAGCCTTCAGGCTCAGGCCCATGGACTCTAGCTTGTCCTTCACTTCCTCGATCGACTTAACACCGAAGTTACGAATGTTGAGCAGATCGTTCTCCGAGAACTCAACGAGCTGACGGACCGAGTGAATGCTGGCGCGCTTAAGGCAGTTGTAGGAACGGACGGAAAGGTCCAGATCCTCGATCTGCTTGTCCAGCTCGGCGTTGTCGTTGGTGACCTCGGGAGCGAAGATCGAAGCCTCCTCCTCGACCTCGGGGGTCTCGGCAAGGTTCATAAAGGCAGCCATATGCTGGTTGATGATATTGGCAGCCTGGACCACGGCGTCGCGCGGAGCGATGGAGCCGTTGGTCTCGATCTCGAGGACAAGGCGGTCGTAGTCGGTGTGCTGACCGACACGGCAAGCCTCAACGAGCTTGGCGCAACGGGACACCGGCGAGTACAGCGAGTCGACGTGGATCACACCGATGGGATCGTTGTCGCGCTTGTTAGCCTCGCCAGAGACATAGCCGCGGCCATAGCCGATGCGCATGCTCATGGTGAGATGGCCACCCTCGGTGAGCGTAGCGATGTGCTGCTCGGGGTTGACCAGCTCAAACTCGGACGGAATAAAGAAGTCCGCACCGGTGACCTCGCAGGGGCCGTCAACAGAAATAGTGGCGGTCGCCTCGCCGGTCGTGCCGAGAGCCCTGAAGACAAGACCCTTGACATTCAGGACGATGTCGGTGACATCCTCGACCATGTTAGGGATGGTCATGAACTCGTGCTGCGCGCCATCGATCTGAATAGCCTCGACGGCGGCACCCTCGAGCGAGGACAGAAGAACGCGACGAAGGGAGTTACCCAGCGTATCGCCGTAGCCACGCTCGAGCGGCTCAACGGAGACACGAGCAGACGTCTCGTTAATCTCTTCGACCTGAACCTGAGGCCTAATGAATTCTGACATGTATTACCTCCAGCCTCAGCAGCCCGGATGGACTACTTAGAGTAGAGCTCGACGATGAGCTGCTCGTTGATATCACCGCTGATCTGCTCACGCGTCGGCAGAGCGAGCACGTTACCAGACAGCTTCTCGATATCGACCTCGAGCCAGCCAGGGACCTCGAAACGCTCGGAGGAAATCAGGGCCTCCTTGATGGGGAGGAGGTCACGGAACTTCTCGCCGACAGCGACGACGTCGCCGGCCTTGACGCGGTAGGACGGGATGTCCACGCGCTTGCCGTTCACGGTGAAGTGACCGTGACGGACGGACTGACGAGCCTCTTTGCGGGTGCGGGCGAAGCCAAGACGGAAGACGACGTTGTCGAGGCGAGACTCAAGGATGATCATGAGGTTCTCACCGGTAACGCCGTTCATCTTACGGGCCTTGTTGAAGTAGCCGTGGAACTGCTTCTCCAGAACGCCATAGATGAACTTGACCTTCTGCTTCTCGCGCAGCTGCATGCCGTACTCAGATTCCTTGCGACGGCGCTTGGGCTGACGGATAGATTCCTTCTTGCTGCTGTAACCGAGCTCAGCGGGATCGATCCCGAGCTGACGGCAGCGCTTAAGAACAGGAGTCCTGTCGATTGCCATATTGATACGATCCTTTCAGTTACACGCGGCGACGCTTCTTGGGGCGGCAGCCGTTGTGCGGGATGGGGGTCTTGTCCTGGATGCTCGAGACCTCGAGGCCAGCAGCCTGGAGGGAGCGGATGGCGGTCTCACGACCGGAGCCGGGGCCCTTGACGAAGACGGAAACCTTCTTCATACCGTGCTCCATGGCCTGCTTGGCAGCAGCCTCGGCAGCCATCTGGGCAGCGAACGGCGTGGACTTACGGGAGCCCTTGAAGCCCACCTGGCCAGCCGACTTCCAGGAAATGACGTTGCCCTGGGGATCGGTGATCGAAACGATCGTGTTGTTGAACGTAGAACGAATGTGAGCCTGGCCCACGGAAATGTTCTTACGGTCCGCGCGCTTCAGACGGGCAGCGCGAACGTTCTTCTTAGCAGTAGCCATCTATCTAGCGCTCCTTATTTCTTCTTCTTAGCACCGATCTGACGCTTCGGGCCCTTACGGGTACGAGCGTTAGTGTGGGTGCGCTGGCCGCGGACCGGGAGGCCCTTGCGGTGACGAAGGCCGCGGTTGCAGCCGATGTCCATAAGGCGCTTGACGTTCTGGTTGCGCTCACGGCGGAGGTCGCCCTCAACCATGATCTGGTTCTTGTCGATATAATCGCGGATGGCGTTAACCTCATCCTCGGTGAGGTCCTTAACGCGCGTATCCACGTTAACGTTGCACTCGACGCAAATCTTCGTCGCAGTGGTGCGGCCGATGCCGTAAATGTAGGTCAGACCGATCTCAACGCGCTTCTCACGCGGGAGGTCGACACCATTAATACGGGCCAACGTAGTCTCCTCTCTTAACCCTGACGCTGCTTATGACGGGGGTTCTCGCAAATGACGAGGACCTTGCCATGGCGCCTAATGATTTTGCACTTATCGCACATCTTCTTGACCGAAGGACGTACCTTCATCGTTCTTCCTTTCGGTAGCGCTCAAACTACTTCCCTACTATCTACTCGCCCAGCCGCAGGCGTTTAAAACTATGGCTGGTCTTCACACACAATCCGACCGTAGGTTGAGCTAAGCCTGCAGTCGGAAAAGGAGTGCGTGTATGCGTGCCGCTATTTATAGCGATAGGTGATGCGGCCGCGGGTCAGGTCGTACGGGGAAAGCTCCACGACAACCCTGTCACCGGGGAGAATACGGATGTAATTCATTCGGATCTTGCCAGAAATGTTGCACAGAACCGAATGACCGTTCTCGAGCTCAACCTTAAACATGGCGTTGGGCAGCGGTTCCTTTACCGTACCCTCGAGCTCAATTGCGTCTTCCTTCTTCACAAGCAATCATCTTTCTCTAGAAAACGACAGCGATTGAGTATTCTACAATACGCGTGCACGTATCGTAATATCTTCGTAATGGCTCCACAACTAAGTGAAACTTGTTACTTTGAAATGTAAATGCCGACGAATTTGAACGCGGCCTCTACATCTCGCCTCCTTGCAAGGAGCACCAAGCGCCTTGCGCGTCGGTAGTAAGAATCACCGGGCCGTCATCGGTAATGGCGACGGTGTTCTCGTAGTGCGCGGCGGGCAGGTGGTCGTTGGTCGTGACGATCCAACCATCGGAGCCCGTGCTCACATGATTGGATCCCATCGTGACCATCGGCTCGATGGCAATGACCATACCGGCCTGGAGACGAACGCCCCTCCCCTTCTTTCCGTAGTTCGGAACGTTGGGGTCCTCGTGCATCACATGGCCAATACCGTGCCCCACATAATCGCGAAGCACGCCATAGCCGTGAGACTCGGCGAGGGACTGGACGGCATAACCAATGTCCCCAATATGGTTACCGGGAACAGCCTGCTCGATGGCAGCCTTAAGGCAATCGCGCGTAACCTCGCACAGGGCCTTGGCCTCGGGCGTGGGGGTACCGACGAAGAACGTCCAAGCGTTATCGCCGACCCACCCGTCGACAACGGCACCCGTATCGATGGAGATGATATCGCCATCGCGCAGGATCATGTCGGGATTGGGAATACCGTGCACCACGGCATCGTTAATCGATGCACAGATGGTACCGGGGAACCCGCCGTAACCCTTAAAGGCCGGGGTGCCACCATGCATGCGGATAATCTGCTCCGCAAGCTGATCAAGCTCAAAAGTCGAAACGCCGGGACGCACCATGGCTCCAACGTGGCGGAGCGCCATCTTAGATAGCGCTCCTGCCTTCTTCATCTGCTCGATTTGCGTTGCAGACTTAATCTTGATCATAGACCAAGAGCCTCTTTGACATCCCCGTACACGGTCTCGCGAGCCTGGTCACCGTTGACCGACTTGAGCAGACCCTGGCCACGATAGTAGTCGACGAGCGGGCTCGTGGACTTCTCGTAGACGTCGAGACGGTTCTTGATGGTCTCGGGCTTGTCGTCGTCGCGCTGATACATCTCGCCGGCGCACTTGGGGCAGGTGGCATCGGCAGCAGTGCCGGTGTAACCGCAGGCGCGGCAGGTGCGACGCGAAGACAGACGGTCGATGATGACCTCGGGGGCCACGTCGACCAGAAGGGCGCAGTCGATCTCGCGACCCAGAGCGGAGAGCTCGGAATCGAGCGTCACAGCCTGGGCGGTGTTGCGCGGGAAGCCGTCGAGGATGAAGCCCTGCTGGGCGTCATCGGCAGCAAGGCGCTCCTTGACAAGGTCGATCACGAGCTGGTCGGGAACGAGCTCGCCAGCGTCCATGTACTTCTTAGCCTGAATACCAAGCTCGGTGCCACCCTTGACGGCAGCACGCAGCAGGTCGCCCGTGGAAATGTGAGCGACGCCGAACTCGGCGACGAGCTCCTGTGCGACGGTGCCCTTGCCGGCACCCGGAGCTCCGAGCAATACGAGGTTCATGAGCAATCCTCCTCTAGCCTATTTAAAGAATCCATCGTAATCATACATCTTGATCTGGCCTTCGAGCTTATCGACCGTGTCGAGCACGACGCCGACCATGATGAGGATGGACGTGCCGCCAAATGCCTGGATCAGCTGGTTACCCGTGAAGGAGAAAATGATCGAAGGCACGATGGCGATGAGCGCCAAGAAGACAGCGCTGGGAAGCGTGATCTTGTTGAGCGCGTTCTTGATGTAGGCCGCGGTAGCCCTACCCGGACGGACGCCCGGAATAAAGCCGCCCTGCTTCTTAAGGTTGTCGGCCGTGTCATCGGGGTTGAACACCATGGAGGTGTAGAAGTAAGCGAAGAACACGATGAGGACAACGTTAAGCACCCAGTTGAGCCAACCGGTCGAAAGCGCAGAGGCAACTGCCTGAATCCAGCCGATGCCGGGGAAGAACACGGCAATCTGAGCCGGGAAGTACAGCAGCGCCGAAGCGAAGATGATCGGCACGACACCCGCGGTGTTGACCTTGATGGGCAGGTACGTGGTCTGGCCACCCATCATGCGACGGCCCACGACGCGTTTAGCGTAGGAGACCGGAATGCGGCGCTGGCCGCGCTCAAGGAAAACAATCAGCGGGATAACCAGCAGGATGATGGCGCAGATGATCACCATGGTGATGATGCCACCGGCATTGCCCTCGGTGCTGGAGAAGATCGCCTGCGGCAGACCGGCCATGATGTTCGCAAAGATGATCAGCGACATGCCATTGCCGATACCGCGCTGGGTGATGAGCTCACCAATCCACATGATCAGCATGGCGCCCGCGGTGAGCGTACCAACAATCATGATGTCAAAGATGATCTCGGGTGCACCAGCACCATTGAAGCTGATGTTAAAGCCCTTAAAGAGGAAGAGATAACCCACGGAGTTGAGGATTGCCAGGGCCAAGGTAAGGTAACGCGAATACTGCGTGATCTTGGTCTGACCGACCTCGCCCTCGCGGGCAAGCTCATGCAGGGAAGGCACGACGGCCTGGAGCATCTGGAGGATAATCGAGCTCGTGATGTAGGGCATGATGCCCAGGGAGAACACCGAAACATAGCTCAACGCGCCACCAGAGAAAAGATTCAGGAGGGCCATAGCGCCTGCGGCGACCGAACTAGTGTCGGTCGACAAAAGGCCCAGCATCCCCTGGTAGGGAATGCCGGGCACAGGAACGTGCGCACCAATGCGGTACACGACGAGCATAGCTATGGTAAAAAGAATCTTTTCGCGCAGTTCTTTGATGCGGAAAGCATTCTTAAGACCATTTAGCACGGCAGCTCGACCTTTCCGCCGGCGGCCTCGATCTTGGCCTGCGCAGAAGCGCTGACCTTATCGACCTTGACCGTGAACTTCTTGGTGAGCTCACCATTACCGAGCACCTTGACGGGCTCGAACTCGCTCTTGGTGATGCGAGCGGCCTTAAGAGCGGCACCGTCGATTACAGCGCCATCCTCAAACTTACGCTCGAGACGCTCGACGTTAACAGCGGTGTACTCGATACGACGGGGGTTGCGGAAGCCCGGAAGCTTGGGCAGGCGCATAGCCAGCGGAGTCTGGCCACCCTCGAAGCCGGCACCCTTGGTGCCGCCAGAGCGGGAACCCTGGCCCTTCTGACCGCGGCCAGAAGTGGTGCCGTGACCCGAAGAATTGCCACGGCCGACGCGCTTGCGGTTCTTGGTGGAACCGGGCGCGGGAGTAAGATCGTGAAGCTGCATTTGCTACTCCTCTACAATCTCGACAAGGTGCTTGACCTTGAAGATCATGCCGCGGACGGACTCGTTGTCAGCAATCTCGCGAACCTCGCGGATCCTGTGGAGACCGAGGGCACGGACAGTACGGACCTGGTCCTGCTTGCAACCATTGGTGCTGCGGACCTGCTTGATCTTGATGGTGTCAGCCATGCTTAGTTCTCCTTACCGACGAACATCTCGGAGACCGTCAGGCCACGGCGAGCCGCGACGTCCTCAGGGCTGGAGAGCTCCTTGAGGCCCTCGACGGCAGCCTTGATGATGTTGAGGCCGTTGTCGGTACCGAGGGACTTGGACAGGACGTTCTTGATGCCAGCAAGCTCAAAGAGAGGACGCACAGCGCCGCCGGCGATAACGCCGGTACCCTCGACAGCGGGCTTGATGATGATGCGACCGGCACCAAAGTGGCCGAGGACCTCGTGCGGGATGGTGCCCTGATCGGTCACCGGCACGTGGAACATGTTCTTCTTGGCATCGAGAGACGCCTTGGAGATGGCCATGGGCACCTCAGCGGACTTGCCCATGCCAACGCCGACGTTACCCTTGCCGTCGCCAACGACGACGAGAGCGACGAGGCTCATGCGACGACCACCCTTGACGGTCTTCGACACGCGGTTGATGTAAACGACGCGCTCCTCGAACTCGGAGGCCTCGCGCTGCTGCTTCTGATTACGAGCCATGTGCTACATACCTCCTAGAACTCGAGACCGGCGGCACGAGCACCGTCGGCGAGGGCCTTGACGCGGCCATGGTAGATACGGCCACCACGATCGAAGGCGACCTTGGTGATGCCGGCCTCGATGGCGCGCTTGCCAACGAGCTGACCGACCTTCTCCGCAGCCTCCTTGTTCGAGGTGTGAGTGCCCTTGAACTCGGCCTCGAGGGTCGAGGCAGAGACGAGCGTCAGGCTGGAGCCCTTGCTGTCGTCGATGATCTGGGCATAGATGTTGGCGTTAGTACGGGTCACGCGAAGACGCGGACGCTCGGCGGTACCCGAGACCTTGCCGCGAACACGACGCTGACGACGCTTGAGGCCTTCCAGCTTCGCCTTATGCTTGTTCATACGTAAACTCCTAAAAAGGTTGATCTTGCCAGCACCTGACGGGGTGCTGGTCTTATGCGAGTGAGTCGGTTACGACTACTTGGCGGCCTTACCCAGCTTGCGGCGGATGTGCTCGCCAACATAGTGGATACCCTTGCCCTTGTAAGGCTCGGGAGGACGATGGCCGCGGATCTCAGCGGCGATCTGACCGACCTGCTGCTTGTTGATACCCTTGACGTTCACGTGGGTGTTGTCGGGAACCTCGAAGGTGATGCCCTCGGGAGCCTCGACGATCACGGGGTGCGAGAAGCCCAGGGAGAACTCGAGGTTCTTGCCCTTCTGCTGCACGCGGTAACCGACGCCGGCGAGCTCGAGCTTCTTCTCGAAGCCCTCGGAAACGCCAACAACCATGTTGTGGATGAGGGCGCGGGTGAGGCCGTGGCGGGCACGGGTCTCACGCTCGTCGTCGGGACGGGAAACGGTGAGGACGTTGTCCTCGACGTTGATAGCGAGCTTCTCAAAGACATCGAGCTCGAGCTGGCCCTTGGGGCCCTTGACGACAACGTTGTTGCCGTTGACTGCCACTTCGACTCCGGCGGGAATCTGGACAGGCTTATTACCGATACGAGACACGGTGATCTCCTTTCCTTCTACCTACCGAGCGAATTACCAGACGTAAGCGATGATCTCGCCGCCGACGTTGTGCTTGCGAGCATCGCGGTCGGTCATGACGCCATGGCTGGTGGAAATAATGGCGGTACCAAGGCCACCGCGGACGCGGGGCATGTCGGCAACGCCGGTGTACTTACGCAGGCCCGGCTTGGAAATGCGGCGGATGCCGTTGATGACCTTAGCCTTCTTGGGACCATACTTAAGCGTAATGTGCAGAGTCTTCTGGGGAACGGTGTCCTCGACATCGTAGCCCTCGATGTAGCCCTCCTCGTGCAGAACACGAGCGATCTCGACGAGCTTCTTGCTGCTCGGCATGGAGACCGTGGCCTTGTTCACAGAGTTAGCGTTACGGATGCGCGTAAGCATATCTGCGATCGGGTCTGTAAGGTTCATACAGATTCTCCTTCGTTCTTGATGAACACGTGCTCTTGGTTCTTCGCCGCCCTTAACGGCAAAGCCTAACTAGCGCGTTTTCCCTGTTCCAAACGGATGCTTGAAACGCTGGTAGTGACTTACCAGCTGGCCTTCTTAACGCCGGGAAGCTCGCCCTTGAGTGCAAGCTCGCGGAAGCAGACACGGCACAGGCCGAACTTGCGGTACACAGAGTGCGGACGGCCGCAGCGCTGGCAGCGCGTGTACTCACGAGTAGAGAACTTCTGCTTGCGATTGCACTTGACGATCATCGATGTCTTAGCCACTTATATCCTCCTCACATAGAGTATTGTTCGCCCCAAGCGCCGCCCCCTTGTGGGAACGGCGCTTATAGGGCAGGTGAACCTATTTCTTGAACGGGAAACCGAAGGCGTCCAGAAGGGCCTTGGCCTCCTCATCGGTGTTGGCGGTGGTCACGAAAGTGATGTCCATACCACGCTGGTGATCGACGGAGTCGAAGTCAATCTCGGGGAAGATGAGCTGCTCGGTGACGCCCATGGAGAAGTTACCACGGCCGTCGAAGCTCTTGGCGGAGATGCCGCGGAAGTCGCGGATACGGGGGATCGCGACGGAGGTCAGACGATCGAAGAACTCCCACATACGGTCGCCACGCAGGGTAACCTTGCAGCCGATCGGCATACCAGCGCGCAGGCGGAAGGTAGCGATGGACTTGCGGGCACGGGTGATCATCGGCTGCTGGCCGGTGATGGCGCGCAGGTCGCGCACGGCACCGTCGATGGCCTTGGAATCGGTAGCGGCCTCGCCGACACCCATGTTCACGACGATCTTCTCAAACTTGGGGATCATCATGACGTTCTCGTACTGGAACTTGTCCTGAAGCTGCTGCTTGACCTCGTTGTTGTACTTGGTCTTCAGACGCGGCACATACTTCTCTTCTGCCATTGTTCACTCCTTCTTGGGGTTTTAAGCACGGGGCGTGGCCACGATGGGTTGTCCTCGTGCCTCCTGGCTGCATCCGCGCCGCTCATGGCATTTTGCGGTTTGGACTCGACGCAGCAGGAGCCGACAAAACAATCGGTACTATACGCGCATTGGGTGCATATTTCCAGAAAAACCTCGTCTGCCTGCACAACTCCACAACTCCCCCGCACAAATTGATCCCTAGAGGACGGAGGAAAATGGCAGTTGCGGTGAAATAGAGACTGTTTGATGGCTTAACAAGCTTAAACAGTCCGTATTTCACCGCAACTCATATATGAGGCGTTATTTTTGGCGTGGGAGGACCAGGTTGAGGATCACAGCAACGAGCGCGGCGACGGCGATGGAGGATCCGCCAAAGACGGTGCCGACCCAGGCGGGGAATCCAGCGCCGGCAAGCGCGCCGGCCGTGCGCTCAATGCCCGTGCCAAAGGCGATGGAGAGACCCATGAGCGTGGTATCGCGCTGAGGCAGGCCGTGGCGGGCAAACATGACCACACCGTTCATGCCGATGGTCGCGAACACGCCGATCGTGGCGCCGCCGATTACCGGCTGCGGAATGGACGTGAGCACTGCCGCGCACTTGGGCAGCAAGCCCGCGATGAGCAAGATGGCGGCGGCAAGCGTAAAGACCATGCGGTTGACGACCTTGTTCTCGGCGATAATGCCCACATTCTGGCCAAAGGTTGCCGTGGGGACGCCGCCCAAAAAGCCCGACAGCATACCGACCAGGCCGTTGGCGATCAGACCGCCCGAGATCTGGCTATCGGTCGCAGGGGTATCGAGCGCGGCGGACGACACGGCGGCAAACTCGCCCATAACCTGCACGGCGTTGACAATGGCGACAACGCCCACAACGGCGCACGCGGCAGGGTCAAACACCAGACGATGGGCACCCAGGGTCGGCGGAGCAAACCAGCTGGCGGTCGCGATAGCCGAGAAATCGACCATGCCCAGCACCGTCGCCAAAACAAAGCCCGCGCAGATACCGGCCAGGATGCTGCCCAGCCTAAGCGCGCCCTTGCCGTAGTTACCGACCATAAAGGTGACGACAAACGTCACGAGCGCGACGGCCCAGTTGGTGACACTGCCAAAATCGGCAGCGCCCTCCCCGCCCGCCATGGAGGCAACTGCCACTGGGCATAACGACAGGCCAATGACAAAGATGACGGTGCCGAGCACCGGGGCCGGAAACAGAAAACTCACGCGCCTGAACAGCAGGCCGAAGAGCACGACGAGTGCGCCGCCGATTACCTGGGCGCCCAGCACGGCCTCAAAGCCGAGCTCAAGACCGACCGCCTTGAGCGCCGGCACGAAGGTGAAGCTCGCGCCCATCACGATGGGCAGGCCCGAACCGACGACACCTTTTATGGGGAACTGTTGAAGGAAAATGTCGAGCGCCGAGAGGACGAGCGACGCCTGGATGACAGCGGCTTCCTCTTGAGGGGTAAAGCCACAGACCGACGCGATAATGATGGCGGGCGTGACGATACCCGCGAATGCCGCCAGCACATGCTGCAGCGCATGGGGTAATACCTGCACAAACGAAACTTTTCCCGTACGCTCGAACAGGGCATCCCCTGCTGCCGACTCTGCCATTTGCGCCTCCCATACCCTAAGCAGCGGCCCCATGCCGCTCAACGGTCGGACATTATAGGGCATATGACACAGGTAGCATTTTGACCCGCAATCCTGCATCCCCCGGGGTCAAACAGCAGTTGCGGTGAAATAGTTCCTGACTGACCGCCCGTCAGGCTTATTTAGGAACTATTTCACCGCAACTCATATATGGGGATGCGATTAGCGCTTGCGGGGAACGAGTTTGGTGCGGCGCAGGTGGATCATCTCGGCGGCAATGGAGATAGCGATCTCCTCGGGGTCCTCCGCCTCGATGGCGACTCCGATCGGCAGGTGCAGCTCGTCAATTTGCTCCTGCGTAAAGCCCTCCTGCTCCAAGCGGGCGCGCACAAATGCCGTCTTGCGGCGCGAACCCAAGCAGCCCAGATAGGCGGGTTTGGCGCGCATGGCCTGAATCACCACGTCGATATCGGACTTGTGACCCGCCGTGGCGACGACCACCAGGTCGCGCGGGCCGATGGGACACAGCTCGCTCAGGTTCTTGTAATCGACCAGGCGACGATCGTAGACACCGGGCACCCATTCGGGCATCAGCGTGCCGGGGCGGTCATCGCACGCCACAACGGCAAAGCCCGCCGCCGTGAGTACGCGCGCCGTCGCGGCGCCCACGTGTCCACAGCCAAAGATGTAGGTCAGGCCCTCGGGGCAGAGCGTCTCGATGTGCGCCGGGGGAATCTCGGAGGCAGCGTTGGTGTAGGTGACCTTACTCCCCTCCTCCACCAGCGAAAGCTCGGGGCAGCCGGCAATGGTATGGCGCGACGTCTCGCCATGGTACTCGACCACATCGCCCTCGAGCGCGTTTGCGATAAACGGTTCAAAGTCGATGACGAAGTCGCCGATGCGTCGATACGCCAAGACGTCGGCAATCGACTGGAACAACGGCGCCTGCGATACATCCAGGTGCAGATAGCACAGGCAGATGGCTCCGCCGCAGATCATGCCGGTATCGGAGTTCTCGCCGCCCATGGTGTAGCGGACCAGACGCGATTGCCCTGCGGCCAACAGCTCGCGCGCCTCGTTCAGCGCAAAGAGCTCGATCTTGCCGCCGCCGATGGTACCTGCTTGGCTGCCATCGGCAAAGACGGCCATCCAGGCGCCCACGCCGCGCGGCGATGACCCTGCCGTGCCGGCAACTACCACCAGCTCGCACGTCTTACCAGCCTTCAGAGCGCCAAGCGCAGCATTCACCACATCGAGCTTTTCCATTGCAATTTCCTATCCCTGGAATACACCGGTGAGCATGGCGAGCGCCTCGAGCACGCCGCCGCCGACCGACGTCGCCTTGTCCGAAATATAGTTGATATAGCTGGCATCGCCGCGCGGATCGACATCGGCGCATTTAAAGCCCTCAGTCACCTGCACGCCGTTCGCCAAAAGCCCGCGCAGACAGCCATCGATCTGCGTGCACATGGGCGTATCGCCCGCATAGCCAATCACGTCTCCGGCGCTCACGATGTCGCCGATTGCGCGGTCGGACCGAAACACACCGGCAGCGGGGCTGTGGATAACACGCTCCTTGCCATAGCCGGCGATAATGCCCGGCACGCCCGTGTTGGGCTGGGGCGAACCTTGGGTAATGACACGGCCGAGAAAATGCCCGCGCATAGTCTCGACTACGGCATCGCAATCAACCGGCGCGGTAAAGCCCGGCCCCACCGCGATGACAGCAGGAGCCATGTCGCGCGTGGTACCCAGATTGCGCTTGGCCAGAATCGCGTCTACCACGGCAGCAGGTTTCAGTTCGTCGAGCATCTTGGCCTGGGGGTCTACCACGACGGCGACGTCTCCGGCCTCGGTAATTGCAAGCGCATCTGCCGGCGTCTGCGCCAAGCGAGCGCGAATGCCCTCGACCTGGACCTCGCCCAGGCGAATGGCCTCGCAAAAACTGATTGTGCGACGGATGCACGTGGGAACCGCGATATCGGCCATGACAACCGACACGCCGGCGCGCACCAAGCGAGCGGCGACGCCCGTGGCGATATCGCCGGCGCCGCGAACATAAACGAGCATTCCCGGGGCACCTCCCTGTGCTACGGTTTGAACAGAGCAAAAGCGGTTCGACCGCTACTCTGATGATTATTTATTATCACAGTATTATACGGCGGTGAACAGATGGAAACGGTTAGCGGCAATCTTGCCTCGGCGCTCAGGATCGAGCCGGGCATTACCGCGATTATCGGCAGTGGTGGCAAGTCGACATTGCTCAAGACGATGGGTCTCGAGCTCATGCGCGCTGGCGGCCGCGTGCTCCTCTGCACCACCACGCATATGTTTCCCGTCGCCGGCGTGCCATGGGACGGGTCGAGCCGTCGCCTGGACGCCGCGCCTTGGAAGCCGGGCGCCTTACACACCCCAGGCTGCACCTGCGAGGCCTGCGCGGGCCTTGCGCGCGGAAGCATCTGCCAGGCAGGCGTCTTGGACCCGGAGACAGGCAAGCTCTCCGCCCCCGCCGAGCCGCTCGGCGAGCTGGCACAGCGCTTTGACTATGTGTTGGCCGAGGCAGATGGCAGCAAGCGACTCCCGCTCAAGGCGCATGCCGCCTGGGAGCCGGTAATTCCCGCCGCCACGGCAAACGTTGTCTGGGTCGTCGGCGCCTCGGGGCTGGGCAAGCCCGTCGCCGAGGTTGTCCACCGCCCCGAGATCTTCTGCGAGCACTGCGGCTGCGAGCCCACCGACACTGCCACCCCAGGGCGCGTCGCCCAGGTGCTCAATGCCGAGATGCAGGCGCTGGGACTCTGCACCGCACGCGTCATGCTCAACCAAGTCGACACGCTCAGCGACCCCACGATGGCCGACCGCTTCGAGACAGATCTCGACCGCCCCATCGTCGCCACCAGCCTCCAGGGGTAGCTAATTTGGGACGGGGCTCTTTTAGCTACCCTGGCGGCACCCTTGCTACTAGCGGGGGACGTAGCGGCCGGGCTGGGCTCCGGTGGGCTCGCCGTCGCGCGCGGCCAGCACGCCGTTCACAAACACGGCTTTGGCGCGACCATGCGCCTCAAAGCCCTCGAGCGGCGTGTAGTCCACAGCCTGATGCTGCGTCGCCGCGCGAATGGTCCAGCGCGCCTTGGGATCCCACACGCACACGTCGGCATCGGCACCCTCGGCAAGACAGCCCTTGCGCGGATACATGCCAAAGACGCGCGCCGGGTTCTCGCTCATCAAGCGGCACAGATCCTCGGGGCCCAGCTGTCCCTCAAAGCTCGTAGCGATCGCGACGGGACGATGCTCCACACCGGGTCCGCCGTTGGGAATCGCGCGGAAGTCGTCGCGCCCGCGGTCCTTTTGCCCGTGCAGGTTAAAGCTGCAGTGGTCGGTCGCGATCGTATCGATCTCGCCGGCCACAAGCGCCTCGCGCAGTGCCGCACGGTCGCCCGCATGGCGCAGCGGCGGGCTCATCACATACTTGGCACCCGCAAAGCCGTCCTCGCCCTGCTCCAAGTAGCAAGTATCGTCGAGCATCAGATACTGAGGGCAGGTCTCGACATAGATATTCTTCTGCCCGCGCGCCTTGGCGGCACGGATGGCCTCGAGCCCCAGCTTGGTCGAAAGGTGCACCACGTTGACCGGTGCGTCGCCGGCCAGGTGCGCCAGATACAGCAGACGGCTCACGGCCTCGGCCTCGCACACATCCGGACGGCTGAGCGCATGGCCCTCGGGGCCATGAATCCCCTGCTCAAACACGCGCTTCTGCAGCTCATTCACCAGCGTACCGTTCTCGCAATGCACGCACAGGATACCGCCAATATGCTTGAGCTCCTCCAGCACCTCGAGCGTCTCGGCATCGTCCAAGCGCAGGTGGTCGTAGGCAAAGTAGGTCTTAAACGACGATACGCCCGCCTCGCGCATGGCCGAAAGGTCGGCGCGGTTGCGCTCGTTCCACTCGGCGAGTGCCATATGAAAGGCGTAGTTTGCCGTGCAGGTGCCGTCGGCGCGGCGATGCCACTCGGCAAGGGCATCGGGCATGGTCACGCCACGATCGGCCGTCGCGTAGTCCACAATGGTCGTCGTACCGCCGCAGGCAGCCGCGCGCGTGCCGGTCTCAAAGCTATCGGCTGTCCAATCCATGCCGGTCCAGCACTGCATGTGCGTGTGGCCGTCGATAAAGCCGGGAAACACCCAGCAGCCCGTGGCATCCTCGACGGTATCGCTCTCGGCCGGCTCGATCGCCGCGGCGATCCGCACGATCTTATCGCCATCCATGGCAAGATCGGCGCGGCGAAGCCCCTGGGGCGTCACGAGCGCGCCGTTTTTGATGATGATCATAATTGCTCCTTATTGATTGATGCAGTTGGCCACGCGATCAAAGTACGAGCAGGCGGCGATATGCTCCGTTATGCATCGCTGTCCCTTGGCGGTATCGACGTCCCACAGCTCGTAGGCACGCGCCTCGGCCAGCACCACGTCGGTACGGTCCTTGAGGATCGAACCGCCGCCGTCCTTGCCCTCAAGACACATAAGCGCAGCGAACAGTTCCGCCGGGAAGAGCACCGGGCTCGAAGGCTCACCGTTGCACGCAAGACGCACCGGATGCTTGCGGCCACGCTCATCAAACGCGCGAACCATGGCCTCAAAAGAATCCGAACTCACGAGCGGCTGGTCGCCCGGCAAAAAGAGACAACCTTTCCAGTTGCGGCTCGCCCCCCACGAAAGGCCCGCACGGACGCTTTCGCTGCGCAGCTCGCCATCGTGCAACACGCACGGGCAATGCTTGTCCTTGCAAATTTGGACGACCTCGGGCCAACGCGTCGAAACCACGACGTCAAAGCCCCGGGGAACCGAATCGATGGTCCGGGCAATCAGCGGCTCGCCATAGATATCAGCAAGCATCTTGTTAGAGCCAAACCGCTTACCCTCGCCCGAAGCCATAATGACGCAACCAAGTTTCATGGCGATACCTCCCCTGAAACCATCGTACCCATAACTCGCGTCGCGGGGCATCTACATCGAAAGCGTTTATCCCGCACGCCCACGATGCAAAAAAAGGGGGCACCCCGCCGGTTGGCAGAGTGCCCCCTTTGCATGGCTTACCTCAGCCCAGCTTTAGGCCTGGAACCAACGGGCGGTGTTGCGCTCGTCGAGGGCCTTGAGGGTAGCGGCGGGATCGGCAACCTTCTGCAGGAACATCATGGCAGCGATGGCGTACGGCTTGTAGCTGGCCTCCTTGTACATGCCCACGCGGTGCATGTCGAAGACGTCGGCATTAACCTCGCCGTGCTCGCAGGAGACACCGGAGATGTCGGCGGGCAGCGGGTGCATGAAGATGGTGTCCTGGCCGTTGGCAGTCTTCTCCATGAGCTCGGTCGTGGAGCACCAATCCTGATGAGTGGCGTTCTGGGCGAGCAGCTCCTTCTCGAGCGCAGCGATGCCGGCGTCGTCGCCCTCGGCGTACAGGTTGGTGCGCTTCTCCATGGCGGCAAACGGAGCCCAGCTCTTGGGGATCACGATGTCGGCGCCCTCGAAAGCCTCGGCCATGGTGTTGACCTGCTTAAAGGTGGTGCCGGACTCGGCGGCATAGCCCTTGGCGCGCTCGACGACCTCGGGCATGAGGTCGTAGCCCTCGGGGTGAGCCAGGGTGACGTCCATGCCAAAGCGGGGCAGCAGGCTGATCAGCGACTGCGGGCAGGACAGCGGCTTGCCGTAAGAGGGCGAATAGGCCCAGGTGACGGCAACCTTCTTGCCCTTGAGGTTCTCGAGACCGCCAAACTCGTTGATGAGGTAGAGCATGTCGGCAGAGGACTGCGTGGGGTGGTCGGAGTCGGACTGCAGGGAGATGAGCGTGGGACGGTGGTCCAGAACGCCATCCTCGTAGGCCTGCTGGACAGACTCGGAGACCTCGGCCATGTAGGCGTCGCCCTTGCCGATGTACATGTCGTCGCGGATGCCGATGACGTCGGCCATGAAGGAGATCATGGTAGCGGTCTCGCGGACGGTCTCGCCGTGAGCGATCTGGGACTTCTTCTCGTCCAGGTCCTGCAGCTCAAGGCCGAGCAGATTGGCTGCCTTAGAGAAGGAGAAGCGCGTGCGAGTGGAGTTGTCGCGGAACAGCGAGACGGCCAGACCCGAGTCGAAGATCTTGGACGAAACGTTGTTCTCGCGCAGCTCGCGCAGGGCGTCGGCGACGATGTAGAGCGCCTTGAGCTCATCGGTGGTCTTATCCCAGGTGTGCAGGAAGTCGCTGCCGTACATGCCCTTAAAATCGAGGCCGTTCAGCTGCTCGACGAGCTCGGTAAACTTGGCGTCCATGTAAATATCCTTTCCAAAGATGAAACGATCGCAATGAATAGATGTGCTCCAGCATGCGCGTGTGGCTAGAACATGCAGAACACCATGACGAGGACCCGCCACCGTCGAGGAAGCATGGGAGATAACGACCGCGGGCCCCAAGTCAACAGGGGGTGCCGGGGACACGAGCGGCCCCCGGCTCAACAAGATCAAGGAATGGGACTAGTCAATCTTGTTGTTGGTCAGACCGGCGCGGAACACGGTGGCGTCGCCATCGGCCTGGCTCGGATCGTAGAGGTTCAGGGCAGCCACATACATGGCGGCAGCGGTGACCAGGTCGTCCTTGTAGGTGACCTCGTTGGGAGCGTGAGCCTGAGACTCGGCACCCGGGCCAAAGCCGACGCAGGGGATGCCATAGCGGCCCTGGATGGAAACGCAGTTCGTGGAGAAGGTCCACTTGTCGCACAGCGGACGACCGGTGCGCTTGTCCATGCTGGGCTCGCAGCCGATGCGCTCGTCACCGAACATGGCCTTGTGGGCGTCGACGAGGGCCTTGACGTGCGGAGCGGTCTCCTTGTTGATCCACGTGGGGAAGTAAGCCTCGGTCTCGTAGACCTCGCCGGTCCAGGACGGACGGTCGTACATGTACATGGAGACTTTCACGTCGTCGCCGTACTTCTTGGCGGCCGGCAGGTTGCGGATCTCGTCCAGGCAGGACTCCCAGGTCTCACCGGCGGTCATACGACGGTCGATGGAGATGGCGCAGGAGTCGGCCACGGCGCAGCGGCTGGGGCTGGTGTAGAAGATCTGGCTGACGGTGCAGGTACCGCGGCCCAGGAAGCGGGCGTCCTCGAAGTGCTCGGGGTTGTACTTGGGGTCGAGCATCTTGACGAGGCCCTTGATGTCGGTCGACTCGTCGCAGCCGTTGTTGTTGAGGGCGCGGACGTCGGCGATGATGTCGGCCATCTTGTAGATGGCGTTGTCGCCGCGGTCGGGAGCGGAGCCGTGGCAGGAGGTGCCGTGAACGTCGACGCGGATCTCCATGCGGCCGCGGTGACCGCGATAGATGCCGCCGTCGGTGGGCTCGGTGGAAATGACGAACTCGGGCTTAATGCCGTCCTTGTTGTAAATGTACTGCCAGCACATGCCGTCGCAGTCCTCTTCCTGGACGGTGCCGACGACCATGATCTTGTAGCCCTCGGGGATGAGGCCCATGTCCTTCATCATCTTGGCAGCATAGGTAGCAGAAGCCATGCCACCCTCCTGGTCGGAGCCACCGCGGCCGTAGATGATCTCGTCGGTCTCGTAGCCCTCATAGGGATCGGCATCCCAGTTCTCGATGTTGCCGATGCCGACGGTGTCGATGTGAGAGTCGATGGCGATGATCTTGTCGCCCTCGCCCATAAAGCCCATGACGTTGCCCAGGCCGTCGACCTTGACCTCATCATAGCCAAGGCTCTCCATCTCGGCCTTGATGCAGGCAACAACCTCACCCTCCTCGCAGGACTCAGAGGGATGGGAGATCATAGCGCGCAGGAAGCGAGTCATATCAGCACGATGGGACTCCGCAGCAGCCTTGATAGCGTCGTAATCGAGTTCTTTAGCCATTGTTCATAACCTTTCAAACGAAGGAATCTACCTGTGAGGTGGCGGAGCGATACCTATTTACTCCGCCCCAACGATTAGCAAGTGGGATATTCGCCTTCCCAAACAATTCGACGATACTGGTCGGGGTCCGTATCGCCCTCGGTGGAGAAGCAGAGCACGGAGCTCGTCTTGTCCAGGCCGATGAGCTCCTTGAGCTCGGCGTACTCGGGATCGAGCATGAGGGTCTCGACCAGGCCGGTGGTCACAGCGCCGGACTCGCCGGAGATGACGCGCGGGTCGCCCTTCTCGGGAGCGCCCAGGGTGCGCATGCCGCGAGCGGTGACCCAGTCGGGGCAGGACACGAAGGCGGTGGTGTGGTTGCGCAGGATATCCCAGCCCAGGATGTTGGGCTCGCCGCAGCACAGGCCGGCCATGATGGAGGGCATGTCACCGTCCACGATGCGTGGATCGCCGTCGCCGGCGGCAGCGCCCTTGTACAGGCAGGCGGCAGGTGCGCACTCAACCACGACGAAGGTGGGAGGGTTATCGGGATACAGGTTGGTAAAGTAGCCCACCACGGCGCCGGCGAGCGAACCCACGCCAGCCTGGACAAACACGTGCGTCGGGCGGTTGATGGCCATCTCGCGCAACTGCTCGGCAGCCTCGGAAGCCATGGTGCCGTAGCCCTCCATGATCCAGGACGGGATCTTCTCGTAGCCCTCCCAGGCGGTGTCCTGAACGATGACGCCGCGCTCGCAGGCGTCGGCCTCGGCGGCGGCCATGCGCACGCACTCGTCGTAGTTGACCTCTTCGATGGTCACCGTGGCGCCCTCGGCGGCGATGTTATCGAAGCGAGGCTTGGTGGAACCCTTGGGCATGTGCACGACGGCCTTCTGGCCCAGCTTGTTGGCAGCCCATGCCACGCCGCGGCCATGGTTGCCGTCGGTGGCGGTAAAGAAGGTGGCCTGGCCAAAGTCCTTGGCAAGCTGATCGGAGGTCAGGTAGTCGAAGGTGCAGTCGGCAACGTCCTTGCCGGTCTCGTCGGCAATGTAGTTGGCCATGGCAAACGAACCGCCCAGAACCTTAAAGGCGTTGAGGCCAAAGCGATAGCTCTCGTCCTTAACGCACAGGTTGGACAGACCCAAGCGCGCAGCCTGACCGTCCAGGCGGGCAAGCGGGGTGACGGTATATTGAGGGAACGACTGGTGGAAGGCGCGGGCCTTCTTCACGTGGTCGAGGCTCATGATTCCCAAGTGCTTGTCATCGCTCTTGGGCATCGTGTTGCCCGCCCACTGGATCTTATCGGCCATACGGTGAACTCCTTAAGTCCTCTCTTGCCGGCCCCCGCATACGCGTTTCAGCCCGATCCCATTCACACGGCTGAACTTTTATGTGGATGCCAAACAAAAAGTTTGTTAGTAATGTTCTATCACACTTTTTGATTGGCATACCTAACGAATTGTTTGTTGCCGTAATCGGTACTATTTCGCCGCCGAACGGTCATGAATTGCCTAGTTGATGGATTTGTTTGCGGTCATGTGTGGTTTATGGCACAGTGAGCCCAAACTAATTTTTAGGAAGGTACCCATGACCCCCGCACAGATTGAGTTTTACAAGCGCCTCGCACACGGTCTGACGCTCCAATTTGGCCCCAACTGCGAAGTCGTCGTCCACGACCTGGAGACCGAGGACGTGGACCACTCCATCGTAGTGATCGAAAACGGCCACGTCAGCGGGCGCAAACTGGGTGACGGCCCCAGCCATATCGTGTTTGAGTCCATGCACGAGGGCGCCACCGATGTACACGACCGCGAACCGTACCTCACTAAAACCACCGACGGTAAGCTGCTCAAATCGTCGACGATCTTTATCCGCAACGACGAGGGCAAGCCCGTCGGCATTCTGGGCATCAACTTTGACATTACGCTCATGAAGGCTTTTGAGCGTTCGCTCGACGCCTTTACCGGCACCGGCGGCACGGGTTACACCGAGCCCGAGCCCATTACCAAAAACATCGGCGACCTGCTCGAAGATCTGCTGCGCGAGTGCGAGCAATACGTGGGCAAGCCCGCAGCCCTTATGACCAAAGACGAGCGCATTCGCGCCATTGGCTACCTCGACCGTCGCGGCGCCTTCCTCATTTCCAAGTCGAGCGAGCGTGCCTGCGAGTTCTTTGGCATCTCTAAGTACAGCTTCTATAGCTACCTCAACGAGGCAAAGGCTGCCGCCGGCGATAAGTAGGCACTCGCCTGGATTGCCCCTCCCCTTTTGGGCGCGAGTTCTGGAAAGCACGAATCCAAGACCGAGCCGCTTGGAAAGTTCCATATAATCGATGTCATTAGTATTTCGAAAGGGTGGAACAGAATGGCGTTGAGCAAGGCATCATGCACCGGTCGCGGATTGATTCCGGCAATTGGTGGACATGTGCACCGCATGTTCGATGAGGGTGAAGACGACCTGTTTTCGCTGAGCCTTGACGACGTGATGGATGATCGCCCGTGGACCGCCGACGAACTCATGGGCGGCGGGGCTCGCCCGTCAAGCCCCAATCCCGCACTTGCGCCTAAGCCCGCATCCGCGCCGACTCCTGCGCAGTCGCCTGTTTCGACGCCCGAGGTTAAGGCCGCACCCACTTCGGCGCCCACGCCCGCTCCCCGCCCCGCAAGCGACCCGTCCGAGACGGCGGCATTTCTCGCCGCAGCGACGCAGGGCAAATCGGCCGACAGCACCGTTATGTACAACGCCCAGCAGTTGCCCGTTCCTGCGGCACGCAAGCCTCCGGTCACAAGGCTCGATGAGCCCGTTGCCCGTCAGGTTGCCTACGATTCCTGGGCTGCAACCGATCTTGATGAGACCTCTACCGGCATGCCGGCGCTCGACGTTCCAGTTAACCCGCTTTTTGCCGTCAACACGAGCGCCGCGGACTATGAGGGCGGTGCGGCATATTCCGATTATTCCGATGACTATGCTGGCACCGGTCGCATCGAGACCGAGGATTATGGCACCGCATCGAGCGATTATCTCAACGATCCGTACACTGCCACACCTGCACCAGAATATGACCCGGAGGCCGCGTCCGCACCGGCGTATACCAAAAGCACGGGCGAAGAGCGCTTCGCCGATTATTACGCCGAGGAAAAGGCGCTGCGTTTCTCGGAATTTCCGCTGGCAGTCAAGGTTGCCTTTATCGCCATTATCATCGCCCTGCTCGGCGTCATTGCGTTTGAGGGATTCCAGCTGTTCCGCGGCCCCACCCAAGCGGAGTCGGAGACCCAGCAAAAAGAGGACGATAACGAGTATCTGGACATCAACACCCTCAAGGGCGACCCCAACAGCTAGGTTTGAACATAGGCTATGCCGCACCCCTGTTTACGTGCAGTTTTACACTTTTCCGTGATTTCCACGCGCCCATTTCGACACTTTTCCGTAATTTGGGCGGCTCGAATTTGACACTTTTCCGTACTTTCATACGGCTGATTTCGACACTTTTCCGGATGTTGGCCGAATAATTGCCGCGTAATCAAGCGCCGTCTGCACATCATTTCGCAGGCGGCGCTTGATTTCTGTCCGCGTGCGTTGATAGACTCCATCTTGCCCGCAAGGAGCGGGCGCGTTTTATCCAGAGTCGGGGTAGAGAGTTGGCTCCACGATCCCGACGCCAACCGGCCAAAAGGCACGGTGGCCCTGCCAACATCGATGAAAGGAGTCCATATGGACAATTTCTCCGTGCGCAGCGAGCGCAATTTCCACAACCTGGCAGCCAAGCCAAAACGAATGCATCTTCTGGACAAGCCGAGCGGCTATGCCTCGGCCATGGTCAAGAACAGTCTCTCCTATCAGATGCGCTTTACGGTGCAGGTGCTCGAGGAAGAGCTCTACACCGCCGGCAACCCACACGTACTGCAGATCAAGCTGCTCGGAAATGACTCGCGCGAGCCGTCGAGTTGGAAGCTGTTTGCAGACGGCACGTGCATCGCAAGCGGCTCGGGTGACTTTGCCCGCGAGTGCTTCTGCAAGGATGGCGAGGTGTTCCTGGACCTGTGCCGCGACGCCGTACGCGCGGCCGAGCTGCGTCAGTGGAGCCAGAGGGAGTATGAGCTGCTGAGTGTAGCGCGCGGGATTGCGGAGGTGTAGGTGGGCAGATAAGCCATCGGCAATTCCGAGATTGCAAGGGCCGAGAATTAGATTCCCGGCCCTTGTCTAGCACTGCCTTACGAGATCGAGCACCGCGGGGATATCGTCAGCGCTACGGAGTGCAACATAGGTCGGCATACCCGGCCCAAATCCGCCCTGTGTGCGCTTGTCCTGGCACATGGCCTCCGGGTCAATAAGCTCGTCCACACTCTTTGCCAAGCCAACGGCAATCCAGCCACCGTTGCTAGTCCTGCCTTCCAGCACGGCATGCAACTTTCGTTTGCCCGACCTGAAGCCTACATAGTACTTGGCTATATAGGACTCCCACGAAGGGTTGCCACTCAGAACGGACTCACGCACCTCATCGAAAAGCTTCTGGTTGAGTCCACCTTCGGCAAAGGTGGGGTGGTTCTCCTGCAGAGTCCAGACAGGAGCCTCGTCAGACTCCCCACGAGAAGGACGGTACTTGTCGACGACGTCTGCCGGGAGGTCGGGATACTTCCATATCTCGCACGCTTCTTTCGCCAGCTCGTCCGCGCGCTGCCCAATCTCTTCCTCACCCCATTTTTCATGCGAGACAATCGATTTGTTTAGGTAGAGCGGGCTGCACTTAAATCCGACGTCAGGCAGATTGAGCTTGTCCGAGAACGACCGGTTTGAGTACTCCTGGTTGTAGCCCGTCAGCGTAAGATTTCCCAAGTTGTTGCACAGCCTGTCGTGGACGTCTTCCCAGTTCTCACCAAGCGATTCCTTCCAGCCGTGCTCGTCATCGATCGTCTGGGGCATGATGTGCTCGATCTGGTAATCGTCGGCTGAGATGGACTCCTTCGGGTGGTGCCAGTTCTCCATGCGTTCCAGGTAATAGCGCTTTTTAGAGAAGCGGTTGTAGCAGTCACGCGTCTTAAACTCCTCGACAAAATGCTCGTCTGTCGGAAAGTATGCGGTCATACCGCTGCTGTGGATAAGGAGCATCGCCGTAACGTACTCCTCGATATCGTCCTGCTGCTCGAGATTGCGATACATGCCGGCAAAGAAATTATTTAGGCCCGTGGTAAGTCTGCCGCAAACCGCTCGCCTGAACAGAAACGACTCGATAGTCTCGCAGATACGTAAAAAAGCATTGCGGTTTAGTCCATTCCCCTCGTAAACCGAATAAAGCAACATTAAGAGGGGCCTTATCTGCTTCACGTCGAGGCTTACGATTCTGCCGAACACTCGGCGCAGTCCGTCGTCCTTCTCCTTACCAAGGAACAGACTGGCGTATCTATGTGCATACCCGCGCAGCTCCTTAAGCAGGCCCTCGGTGTCACCATCGTAGTCGTCGGCGAAATAGCGCTTAAACTCGTAGTAGGCCTCGTTCTCCTTCGGCATCCTATTGGGAACTTTAAGCCACAGCCAGTACCAGATAAATGCATTGAACTCTTCTTCGCCGCCTTTTCCGAACAAGCGCTCGAGCGGATGCCAGTAACCCTCGTAGAGCTTGGCCTGCTCGTCGTTGGGAAGCGACATAAGAACGTAGTTACGAATGAGGTCGATAGGCGTGAGCGGCTTACCCTTGGAGTTCATGGACTCAAATATGAGCTGGGCATTATCGACGCCAGCAGTGAGCTTAGTGTCGATGACCTGCACGCGGTTTAGCCCCGCCCAAAGCCTTGCAGGGTCGAATGATTTCCCGTGCATCTTTTCACGGAAGAACGCGTGGTTCTCGACAATGCGATCCGATTTTTCATCCGGCACGGGTGACCTAGACACGATGGAGAACAGCGTCTCTTTATCGTCCTGCGAGAGCACCAATTTGTAGCGCGCTAGACCGTTGTAGTCGTCATCGTTAAAGAGGTAGTTCTTCCGCAGCGCCGAAATCTTAAGATCGCCAAGGAAGCCAGCCTTGTCGGGATTACCCTCCAGATAGTCAGCCAAGGCAGCGATCATCAACGAAAACGTCGTCATGCGCTGCTGCCCGTCAATCAGAAGCACGCGCGAAATACTCGTGGCAGAGCTCTCGGACTCGGGGATATAAAGCATCGACCCCACGAAGTGCGATACGCCATCACGACCCGCTCGCATGACGTCATCCCATAGAACCTCGCACTCTTTTACGCTCCACGAATAAACTCGCTGGTACACGGGAATGACGAACTGCATCTTCGCCACGCCCATAAGGTCGAGCAGATTTGCCTCGGTTGCTTTCATTTGCGCAATCCCCCTTGTCTTGTTTACGCCGTTTGCAGTCAGTCCTCCACTGAGCGGAGGGCGCTAAAGACGAGAGCATCGAAGCGCTGAAGCAACCGGGATGCTCATATCACTAGATTTTACAACGTAGGCAAACGCTGACGCCGTCATGGTGACGCGCAATCGTTGCGCGCCACTCCCCAAAATCATCCGATGTCAAGAGACCGACACTTGTGTATGTCTTTTGACATTGCCACAGTCTTACGGGCTTCTTGCCTCATATGCCAAGAGCGAACTCCTGGATCGCCGCCTCTCCCGCCTAAAGGAGCTTGACAAGAACTGATCGAAGGGCAAATAAGACATCGAGTAAGTCGCCGTTGCGCTCATCGCGCCTCACAAAAAGACGGGCAAGCACGGCGTCATCTTGATCGATGGCGATACTGACAGGGAATTGTAGCCAGATCGCCCAGACCTATTCGCCGCCCGATGCTAACAAGCTGCTGAGCGACTCGCGCTCAGCAGCGGCGCCAACGCGCTTCTGCATCTTCTCGATCTGTTCAAGTGTTGAGGACAAATACTTGAAACCCTTCTTCAGTTGCTTAAGCAACCTGTCATCCCTGCGGTCCCTTTTTCCATTCTCCTTCTCGACATCTTCCTCAACACCAGCGATGCTGCGCTGCACGGCCTCGGCCGCTTTCCGCACCAAAATGGCCCCTTCATGCGGGCAGCGGTCGGTTGCCACATCAAGAAAAGCAAGGAGCCTCGAACATTCGACGAGCACGAACTGCGCGTAGTCCTCCCCCATCGATGCCGCCAAGGCAACGCCGCCGGAACCCAATAGACCAAGCGCGGCGCCGCCGCCCGTAATCAAAGCAGTGCCACCGGCCATGCCCATGCCGCCGGCGGCCAAGGCCCCACCGCCAGCTGCAGCAAGGCTCGCATTGACAAGCGCGGCCCCGTGAAGGCCGACAAACGAGCCTCCAAAGATACCGACAGCAATATCCGGAGCCAATGCCGCGGCCACTCCTCCTGTGCCCAGGGCCGCCGCCACGGCGATGGCGCCACCCACCAAGACCTTTGGCAATGTACCTGAAAGCTCGCGGAAGCGTGTCCCGCAACGTTTCTCGAGAGAACGTATGGCGTCCAAATCAACCGCGTCTTGTCTCCTGGGAAATTCGTGTTTAACCCAAGATCCACTCTCCTTCAAACCTTTGTATTCCTTCTTCTCTTCATCTCTCATCTGGGAATAAGGGCAAAACTCAACCAACTCCTGTGCAACAAGCAAGGCACGCACTTTACCGCCTCGCCGCCGCGAAACTGTCTCAAGGGCTCCGTACGCATCTTCCTCGCTCAAAAAGTAGCCGTCTGCATCAATGCCTAAGCCATCCGCAACCGAATCCTGCCACGCGCGGGCCCAACTCCTCTTTTGCCCTTTGCGCACTTCGTTCTTCTCGTTCCCGCAGTCGT
Organism: Coriobacteriaceae bacterium; assembly: GCA_902364645.1. GTDB lineage: Bacteria > Actinomycetota > Coriobacteriia > Coriobacteriales > Coriobacteriaceae > Collinsella. The sequence continues at coordinate 169,656 of CABJEP010000001.1, forward strand.
AGTTGATGGCTGCAAGCTTCAGCGACAAGGCAATCCTCGTCGTTTCTCTATCTAGGCTATAAAAGTGAAATCCATCGAAGATATCCTGGCGGCGCCTGGCGCGCTCAGCCCAAGCCTCGGACATTTCCTCCGCCATATAGTCCCAGTCGGCATGGAGTGCAAACGCAAGGCGTCCAACTCCGACGTAGTTTATACGCAAGAAGAACTTCTGGGCGAAACCGACTTTATTCCCCTCGCATTCGATACCCGCCCTGACCGCCGCCGTCGCCAGATTCGCCAGAACAAACGAAGTGCTCGAAACCGTGACCATGCGAGTGAGGGCCCTACTGTTATAGGGCATAAAATGCGAAGCCTTGAGTTTGTTCAAGCCGGAGACCTTGCTCACTTCACAACGCTCCAGCTCGGCCTTGAGCCTTGAAAGCATGTAGAGACAACGAACGATAACCTCGTTGGCCACGACTGCTGGCACCTGACTTAAAGCCTGATCGAGAAGACCGACTTCCGTCCGAAGGTCGAAGCGAATGGGCTTACCGTCCTCGGTTTTGAACGCCGTTCCGTTAAACAGCTTTGAGATCCATTGCTGAATGCGAATATCCTCGCCCTTATAGGCAATCTGCATGTCTTGAAAAACAGGCAGGGAGGAGAGCTCCTTTAGCAGGGACAGCACGACGCCGGGAATACCCGTCCCCTTACCGGGGTTTGAACTAGACCCCGCCATGTCGCTCACGAGATGCATCGCCCAGAACAGAGTGCCAAACGCGATCTTCTCTGGAACGTTCCTGCCTATAAGAGGGCAGTCGGGATCGAAGGCGGCGGCAGGCAGGTCAAAGGCGACAAACCGGCCGGCCGTATCAGTGCCATAGCCTTTGCACGTGAATTGCGAGAGGATCGAACACGCAAGGCCAATCAAGCTCGGGTGGTGCGAGAAGTCCCGCAGATGATGTTGGAGCCCGCCGCCAAACTCGGCAGTCAGCTTGTCCGCGGCAAGAGGAAACTCTTTCTCTAGAAAGCGAATAGCGTCTTCTAGAGTTGCATCCGCCTTCGCCATACCCGCAGACTTGGCAATCGTAAGAACGAATTTGCCAACCTTCTCGTCGCCCCACTCTTTGGCACCCTCTAGGTTGAAGTCTTTCTGCCAAAGGATATTCAACGCGCCCGTGAGGAGCCCGCTAACGGCTGCAAGTTCATAGTCGAGCTTCGTAGCCTTTTCAGCCCGAGGGTCAAAATCAAAGAGGACCTCCTCCCCATCGGGAGCGTCCTTAAAACCAACCAGCACGGCGCTACCGTTCAGCGGCGCAGATGTAACTTTGGGCAGCTGAGACATGGTGTAGACTATCTCGCCACCACTAAAAACAAGTTCGTCTGCCATACCGATTTCCTCCTGCAAACGCGTAAAATCAGATTGCTCTACGCCGCCAAATCCCTCTTCGTAGAAGTATTCGAAAATCTCGGTGATGCAGTTGCTCAGAACCTCGTCGGGATAGTTCGCCACTGGCAGCCTGTACACCTCATTGTGCACGATAGCGCACACAGCGTCACGGGTCTCTGCCTATCCGTCCTGCGAATCATGTTAGCAAGCCGCTCTTCGATAATGGAAGCCATCTCGATGTCCACGCTCATGACCTGCTTGGTCCCAGCGAGTGTCAGCGCGCCCTTGAGTGGGATCCCAAATGCAGTCATCTGCTGCTGATCCTAGAATCCTTCGCGCAACCATTCCATCCGCTTGTCGCCAAATGAGCCCCTACCTCCCCTCCGCCTTCAGCTTCAGCAGCAGGTCTCCCAACTCGGGGCACTTGTTGGAAAGGCGTGTCTGGGCTCGCTCGCCCATCCCCCACCGCTGGCGGACTTCCTGGGCGTGCGGGCTCACGCGGTAGTCCCCGTCCATCACCTGCTTGAGCAACTTGGCGGTTACGCGCGCATCGGCCAGGGCGCTGTGGGCGCGGCCCGTCGACTCGTCGAACTCGATGCCAAACCACGTTGCCGCGTCACTCAACGAGACGCACCCGTGGCTGCCCACGTCCATGATCGAGGTGTAAAACACCTGCAGGTCGGCCCAGTCCGTAGGAAATGCGGAAAGATCGATGTGCTTTGCCTGGCACTCGGTCAAAAGCTGTCGACGGTCCGCCCCGCTCCAGCAAACCACCTGGGCGGAGTAGCGACCGATCCAATCGCTGAGCTTTTTGATCACCACGTAGAGCGGATCGGCCATCGCGGTGTCCACGGCCGATATCCCTGTGAGCTCGCGGACGGGAAACGCAACGCCTTCGGTAAATTCCGTCTGCACAAACTGCGAGAACTCGCCCATAACGTTGCCGTGGTAATCGAGCTTGACGGCGCCGACCTCGATAATCTCATTGCGCAACCCACGGCGCTGGCGCTGCTTTGGCACCGGCGCAAACTCAAAGTCCAGCACGATCTGGCGCGCAAAGTTCGTCGTATCGATAGCCGAGATACACGGCGTCTTTTCAGCTGACACGGTTATGGCCTTTCTCCGTTGCCTGCCGCTTGCTACATAGGCGGCTACATTGCCGTAAGGATAGGCGCTCGTGCGGACATGAAATCGCCCAGCGCGGCCACCCGGCACCCTTGCGTAAAGCCGCGCTTTGAGATGGCCACGTCGCTGTTATTAGCGAACATATATTCGTATTTATGGCTGCAGTTTGATAGACTGGTTATTGTTGACGGCAGTTCCATGTGCCGGGCAGCGCCCTCCATGCGACGGGAGGTGATGCCCATGACCGATCTGACTGATTTCGTGAAGCTCCTGACCGCTTTGGTCTCGCTCCTCACGGCGCTTATCGGGCTTACCGAGGCACTCAAGCAGCGTACGAAGCAGAAAAAGAGGGGTCGACGCCACTAAGGCATTGACCCCTTAATCGAAGTAACGGCGCTGCCCAGCTATCACCCTTGGGCTGCCGTCGACCTTATTCTACCCACGGCTGCCAGGTTTACCAAATGGATTTTCGGTAAAGGAAGCACGGCACGCCCGCAAAATCGCTACGCCCCAAGTGCCGCCATGGGGATCACCGCCACGCCGTCGTCGCGTGTGTAGGCAATGCTCCCCTTTCCAACCACGACCGCCAAAAACGCCGGCGCGGCATTCTGGGCGGCAGGATTGGAGAGTACTTTCCTCTCCAGCGCCTTGAGATTTCTCGCTCCATCGTCTGCTTTCACATCACTCAGCTTGAACTCGATGGCTCCCCAGCGCCCGTCGTGCTCAACGATCAGGTCGACCTCAAGGCCCTTCTCATCTCGGAAATAATGGACACTGTTGTCGACACCGCCGTAGGTGGAAAGGAACACGCGCACGTCGCGCAGAACGAGGTTCTCAAAGAGCATCCCCAGCGTTTGCATATCGCCAAGCAGCCGCTCAGGGGTAGCCCCCAGCAACGCCGCCGCAAGTGACGGGTCGCAAAAGTAGCGCTTGGGGCGCACGCGAACGCGGGCCTTCGAGCGCATGGGCGGCTCCCATCCGCACAGGTCCTCGGTCAGCTTGAGCCTGTTGAAGAGGTCCAGGTACGCAGCGATGGTCCTCTCGTCGGGGCCCGCCTCGCCGTACGAGGCATCCTTCATGAGCGTCTTGTACGTGACCGCCTGGCTCTCGTTCATGGCAAGAGCTCGCAAAAGGCCGTGTGCAAGCTCGGGCGATCATGCGATATGCGAAATTACGCCATTCTCAATGCTGTTTTTACGCTACTTTCAATGCAGTTTTTACGCCATGACCGATGTAGTTTTTACGCCATATTCATTGAAGGTTTTACGCTTGGCATCCTTAGCGCAACGCTCGCTCAACCCCTGACCACCGGATTGCCTGAATTCCGGGATGCTGTCTTCGCTCCAAACAAAAGGCCCCAGCTCGCGATGAGCTGCCTCCCATTTCTTGAACATATGGGCTTCCGCTTGAAGGGCGATCCGGAAAGCGCGACCCATTTCGAGCATCACATCAGAGCACGCTTGGTTATCTCCGCTCGCACATCTCGGCAAACGAAATCAGCTTGGTATCTCCCCTGCTCGCCGCAGCTTCCTGACATCCTTGCGTAAAGCCACGCTTCGAGAAGATCACGTAGCTTTTGTGCTGCCGCCTAAAGAGCTCGCTTCGGTATACGAGCTTTTGCAGCACGTCTTCGCCCACCAGTTCATTGCGCCATTTGCACTCCGCAAACAACGCAGCGCCCTCGCCATCGTCAACAATCAAGTCGATTTCTTCCTGCGTATGCGTGCGATTATCCGTCCCCCACCAGCGCCCGACGTTCGCCGGAACCACATCGAGTTGGCCCGCCCGCGCGAGTTCGTACAAATACTGCCTGCATATAAGCTCAAAGACCGTACCCATGTAATCCGATACGTGCGGCTCAATGCGCTTATACGCCACCTCGGCCATATCGTTTTGAATCAGCCCGATGTTCTGCGGCACAAACTTGTACCAGAACCTAAACATCTGGTCGCTCAGCAGATACACGGCTCGCTTATTGCTCGTCTCGTTTAGGGGCATCTCGCGCTCGACAATCCCAAGCGACGCCAGTTTATCCACATAGCTCTTTACGTTGCTCGTAGGGATTCCCGTGGAGCTCGCAATCTCCGAGATTCTCGAGTGCCCCTGGGCAATTGCCTGCACGATCGCATCATATTGCTCGGGATTGCGGCACTCTTGCAATAGCAGGTTGCTCGGCTCCTCAAAGAGATAGCCCGTAGGAGTAAGAAAAAGACGTTTGATGTTGTCCTTGAGCGGTGCGGCAGGATCGACTTTCTCGATATATGCAGGAATGCCGCCCGTCATGCCATAGCAAACCGCAGCGTCTTCGCGACCCATGCTATGCCACAGGCCGAGGGTCGTCGTAAAATCGAGCGGCATGATCTTAAACTGGGCCGTACGCCTACCGTATAGTGGGCTCTCGTAGCCCAACACCTGCTCTTCCATAAACGAAAGAGACGAGCCGCATAGAATCAGCATGAGCTTGGTCTCTTTGTACAAGTGATCAATCTTGTCTTGCAACAACGAGCTGATCTCGGGATTCGATTGGGCGAGATAGGGATACTCGTCAATCACGACAATCAAACGTTCCGTGCGAGCCATGGTGGCCAATGCATCGAACGCCTCGTCAAAACTACGAAACGACACGCCCGCAGCACCAACCGAGCTTGCAAGTATTGCCTGGCTAAAGCCGTGCAGGTTTGCCTCTGCATTGGTACGACGAGCTTGAAAGTAAATAGCCTTCTTGCCTTGGATGAACTCTGTGATAAGGCGCGTTTTACCCACACGACGTCGGCCGTAAATCACAGGCATCTCAAAGGAGCCCGTGCCATGCAGTCGATTGAGCTCGGACATTTCCGCTGTTCTTCCAATAAACACAGGGTCATCCTTCCTTTACGTTATAGCTAGCTATATTATACCTTACTATAATATAGCTAGCTATAACGTAATTCGACAAGCGGCGCACGCAAAAGGGGCGGTACACCACCGCACGTGGACCGTTCCGGAAAATGCATCCCGTTCTGGTGCAAAAAACTGGGCCGTAGCTTCCGCCAAACATGCCATCCAGAAAGCGCGTCCCGTTCTGAGTCTGAATTCTGGGATGCATTTTCCGCTGAAGCTTCTACCGGAAAATGCATCCCATTCTGAACGTCGAATCCGGGACGCAATTTCCGCCTGCGGCCCCGTTGGGAAAGTTCATCCCAGTTTGGAGCCATAATCTGGGACACAGCTTCCGTCAGAGGTCCCAATCGGAAACTGCGTCCCACTCTGGAACCAAATTCCGGGACGCAGTTTCCGGTTGAGGGCTGATCCGGAAAACGAATCCCGTTCTGAGCGTCGAATCCGGGACGCAGTTTCCGCCGATACAGACGACGATCCGCGGCCCATATCACATGCCTTCAAGCATGCGATCCAGAAACACAAAACAGCAGATAGATTGCTCTTTTTCGGAAAAGTACACGTCCCTAAACTTACCAAGGCTTCATAGCTAGCTACCATTCACGGGTGCCGATTACCGCCCACCGATTCGGCTTCAAAAAATGACGTCAAAAACAGGCCATCTACCTGCATGGTTAGATTTTGGTCAGCTTTTGGTCAGCTGAGCGGCAAGTTCCAGCTGATACGTTTTTGCTACCCAAAAGGAGGCGGTAGCTCATGACCCATTGCAATGACCAACTCATCGATCAACTGCTCACTCAAGCCGAACAAGAGGGGCGCTGCCTGATTCCCCCGAGCACGGCGACCCGAAAAGCGCTCCTTCGGCGCATCGGCAGCGCGATCGTCTCCCCCATGCCGGGCATGTTCGCGCGCAAGCCACGCTGGAAAGAGCTCAACCGAGCGCAACGCCATTGCGAGATTATCCGCGCCCTTGCGATCATCCACCCCGATTGGACGTTCTGCTCGTTTTCGGCCGCCTGTCTGCTGGGGCTCGAGGTCTCGTGGCGACACCTGAACGTCGTGCATGTCTGCAGCTCGACAAAGCCGTCGGCTCGTCCGGGCGCACATATTCAGCGGCACCAGATTGAGCCGGCCGGAGCAATACGCAGAGCCGGCATATCGGTAACGCCGCCAATCCAAACGGTCACAGATTGCCTGCTGCAAACTGGTTTTGCCGACGGCATGCCCATTGCCGATTCGGCGATTTTAAAGCTCGGCCTTGCACGGGAACAGCTGATGGAGGCCGTTGAGCAACGAGCGACTGCCCGCAATGGTCGTGCAATTCGTACCGCCCTCACAACGCTTCGATATGCCGACGCCCGCGCCGAGAGCGGCGGGGAATCGGTCGCCCGCGCCGTCATGATCGAGACGGGCTTTGCGCCCGATTGGCTTCAATACGAGCTGACGGACCCCTTCAATTCGGCCAAGCCCATACGAACGGACTTTGCCTGGGAGCGCCAGGCGCGGGAACTCACGCTGGGCGAGCTCGACGGGCTCATCAAATATACCAACCAAACCATGCTGGCCGGACGCACCACCGCCGAAGCGCTCGTTGCCGAACGACAGCGCGAGGCGCACCTATCGCTCTACGGTCACCCTCTGCTGCGCTTTACCATGAACGAGGTCCGCTCGGCAGGAATGCTCGCCAAAAAGCTGCAGACGGCAGGCATCCGGCAGACCGCGCTGCCGACGTGGCTCAACGAGGTGGACCTGTAGGAGCTGCTAGGCCACGCATCGCCGGATCGCATCCCCCCCTATCTGGGCCGCGCTTTCCCAACGGCCACGCCAACGGAAAGCGCGTCCCAGTCTGGACGCTCAAAACGGGATGCACTTTCCGGATGGCGGGCCAGCGGAAAGCGTGTCCCGGAATCAAGCCTCAGAACGGGACAGACTTTCCGGTTGAAGCGCTCAGCGGAAACTGCATCCCGGAATAGACGCTCAAACTGGGATGCAGTTTCCAAGTGAATGACAACCGGAAAGTGCGTCCCGGAATAGGGGCTCGGAACGGGATGCGCTTTCCTGACGAAGCTCCTTGCGGAAAGCGTGTCCCAGAATGAAGACTCAGAATGGGATGCAATTTCCGCCTGAAGGCGATTCGGAAAGCATATCCCGTTCTGGCATCGAATTCCGGATCGCAGTTTCCGGTTGAGAGCTGTTCCGGAAAGCGCATCCCACTCTGGAGCCGAATTCCGGGACACGCTTTCCGCTAGGGACTCAAGGGGAAAATGCATCCCATTCTGAACATCGAATCCGGGACGCAGTTTCCGCATGCGGCCCCATTGGGAAAGTTCATCCCGTTCCGAGGCTTGAATCCGGGATGCTGCCTCCGCTCCAAACAAAAGGCCCCGGCTCGCGATGGAGCTGGGGCCAAAGGTGCAGCATATGCAGTTGATGTTGAGCGCGAACAGCTCGTCAGCAATGACCGTCCGCGCTCTACCCTACCCGCGGTGACGGGCGCGGCTGTACGGCGTATCCACCATGGGCAGATCCGGGCGCAGCTTGCCGTCAAATGCGCGGTAGGCGTTCTGTACGGCGGGCGCCGTGGGGATCGTTGCGATCTCGCCGATGCCCTTGCCGCCGTATGCCACAGGCAGCAGCTCGTCCTTCTCAACGTAGATGGCGTGGATATCCGGAATCTCGGGCGCACGGAACAGCCCGAGCGTACCGTACCTTGCCTGGGGCACGCAGTCCTTGAGCGGCCAGTCCTCGGTCAGTGCATAACCCATACCCATGAGCACGCCGCCTTCGATCTGACCCTGGATGGAGATGGGATTGACCACCTTGCCGGAATCGTGCGCGGCATAAACCTCGCTCACGCGGCCGTCATCGTCCAGAATGACCACATGCGTGGCAAAACCGTAGCAGATATGGCTCTTGGGATTGGGAACATCGGCGCCCAGCTTGTCGGTCGGCTCCAGGTACACGTAGCCAAACTCGCATCCCTCGAGCGCCTTGATGGCAGTCGCGGGATCCTGAGGATGCATACCCTGGCCGGCGACGAGTTCCTGCGTGCGCAGCTGATAGGCGCGGCCGTCGTCGTACTCGATCTTGACGCCGTCGCCATGCGCGCTCACCGGGGCGGTAGGCGCAGGCTTGCCGGCCTCGATGCCAACCATGGCATCGCGCAGCAGGAAGGCGGCGCCGCGCACGGCCTCGCCGGTCACGACCGTCTGACGCGAGCCAGACGTGGTGCCGGAGTCGGGAGCGTTCTCGGTGGAGCACTCGCCATTGGCAATGCAGCTCAGCGGCAGACCGCAGGCCTCGGCAACGTCCTGTAAAAAGACCGTGTTGCAGCCCTGACCGATGTCGGACGTGGCGGCATAGACCACGGCCACGCCGTTCTCGACGCGAATCTTGCAGCGGCCGGCGTCGGGCAGGCCCACGCCCACACCGGCATTCTTCATGGCGCAGGCGATACCGGCATGTCCGGGATGCGCGTAGTAGGCATCCTTGACCTCGAGCAGCGTCTCCTTCAGCGCCGTGGAGCAGTCGGCAATCTGGCCGTTGGGCAAAACCTCGCCCGGCTCGATGGCGTTACGGTAGCGGATCTCCCACGGATCCAAGCCGACCTTCTCGGCAAGCAGGTCGATCAGGCTCTCGAGCGCAAACTCGGACTGGCAAACGCCAAATCCTCGGTACGCACCGGCGGGCGGGTTGTTGGTGTAGTAGCCAAAGCCACGAATGTCGGTGTTCTGGTACTTGTAGGGACCAACGGCATGCGTGCAGGCGCGCTCGAGCACCGGGCCGCACAGCGACGCGTAGGCGCCGGTGTCAAAGTTAATCTCGCAGTCCAGGCCGGTAAAGTTGCCCTCGGCGTCGCAACCCAGCGTAAAGGTGCCGTCCATGGCATGACGCTTGGGATGGAACGCGAGCGACTCGGCACGTGTAAGCTTGCACTTCACAGGACGCTGGAACTTATATGCGGCGAGCGCGGCCAGGTGCTGGATGGACACGTCCTCCTTGCCGCCAAAGCCGCCACCCACGAGCATGGTCTCGACGACCACGCGCTCGGGCTCGTTGTCCCAGCCAAACATGTGAGCACACTCTTTGCGCGTATCGTAGGCGCCCTGGTCGGTCGACTGCACCTTGACGCCGTTCTTGTACGGGAAGGCAACGGCGCACTCGGGCTCCAAGAAGGCATGCTCGGTAAAGGGCGTGGTAAAGCGCTGCGTCACGGTAAACGCGCTTTCGGCCAGCGCCTTGGCGGTGTCGCCGCGTGTCACATGGCGGCTCTGGCACACGTTGTCCTTGAGCTCCACCGTGTTGCCAAAGGCAAAGAAGCTGTCGTGCAGGCGCGGGGCGTCGGCAGCCTTGGCCTCGGCGATGTTGCGCACGGGCTCCAGCGGCTCGTAATCGATCTTTACGAGCTTCTTGGCCTTCTCGAGCGTCGCCTCGTCCTCAGCGACCACCAGCACAATGGCATCGCCCACGCAGCGGGTGATATCACCTTGGGCGATCATGACGTCCCAGTCCTGGATAAGGTGGCCGACCTGGTTGACTGGCACGTCCTCGGCGCGCAGAATGCCCACCACACCGGGCAGGGCCTCGGCCTTGGAGGTATCGATGGAGAGCACGCGGGCGCGCGGATACTTGGAGCGCACGGCGCTGGCGTAGGTCAGGCCCGGCTGATCGAGCTCGTCGATGTCGTCGGGGTACTTGCCCTCGCCGAGCACCTTCTTGCGCACGTCGATACGGAAGGCGCGCTTGCCCACGCCGTAGTCGTCGCCGCGCTCCAAGTCCTCGTCGATCTGCTTTTCGCCGCGGAGCACCGCGGCCGCCAGCGAAATGCCCTCGATGATCTTTTTGTAGCCAGTGCAACGGCAGACGTTGCCGCGTATGGCGTACTTGATCTGCTCCTCGGTAGGCTCGGGATCCTCGGCGATGAGCGCTGCACCCGCCATGACCATGCCGGGGATGCAAAAACCGCACTGCACGGCGCCCACGGCGCCAAAGGCGTACACAAAGGCCTCGCGCACGTCCTCGGGCAGGCCCTCGACGGTCACGATATTGCGGCCGGCGGCAAGCGCGGTGGTCAGTACGCAGGCTTTGACGGCCGCACCGTCCACATGGATGGTGCAGGTGCCGCAGGCGCCCTCGGAGCAGCCATCCTTGGCGGAATGGATGTGTAGGTCATCGCGCAGATAGCGCAGCAACGGTTTGTTTTGGGTCGTCGTGTGCTCGACGCCGTTAACGGTAAAAGTGAATTCCTGTGCCATGGTGATTCCCTTCTACACGCCGGCGGCGATGCCGGTGCGGTCGTGAATGGCGCCATGCGGGCAGACGACAGCGCACATGCCGCACGACAGGCAGTCCGTGCCGTCGATATGGGCGCAGTTGTCCTCGATGCGGATTGCGCCGGCAGGGCACTTTTTGGCGCACATGCCGCAACCGATGCAGCTCGTGTCGCAGATCTTGCGAGCGATGGCGCCCTTATCGGTGTTGTTGCAGCGCACCAGAATGTTCTGGTAGCCGGGGACGAAGGCAATCACGCGCTGCGGGCACGCCATGCCGCACAGGCCACAACCCGTGCACTTAGAACGATCCACGCGGGCGATGCCATCGACCAGAGCAATGGCGCCGTGAGGGCAGGCCGTGACGCAGGCGCCACAGCCAATGCAGCCTTCGCTGCAGCGGGCGTCGCCGCCTGCGGAAGTACAGCCGCTTCCGCAGGCAACGTAGGCCACGTTATGTTGAATGGATTTGGCCATAAGAGACTCGCCTATTTCTTAAGAAGGTACGAATAGTTGTCGCGCACGGCCTTGATGGTCAGGCGGACGGCCTCGGGAAGGCCGGTGTTGACGGCATCGACCGAGACGGTGCGGACCGTGCCGGCGACGCGGACCTTAAAGTGATCCTCGTCCACGGCCAGGAAGCCCTCGTTCTCGGAGTTCTCCATGTCCTCCTCGCTCCAGAACAGGGTGAGCTTGTCCTTGTAGGGACGACCCTCCTGGTAGGGGCAGAACACGGCGCAGTTGCCGCACTCGTTGCACATACCATCGACATGGACGACCTGATGCTTGGTCAGGCCCGGCACCTTGATGGCAACGTTGGCGCGGTTGGGGCACACGTCGCAGCAGACCTCGCACACCGAGCCGCAGCCCAGGCAGCGGGTCTTGGTGCAGTTGCGCTTGTCGCGGCACAGCGACCCCTTGCGCTCGTAGCAGGTGTCCTCGCGGCCGGCCTGCTCGTTGCAGTCGGCGTACTTGTTAAAGTCCACGCCGGCGATGGCGCGGGCGACTTCGGCGGCGTCGGCAATAGCCTCGACCACGGTGGCCGGACCGCGACGGCAATCGCCTGCAGCCCAAACGCCCTCGACGCCGGTGGAGGTGGCGGCAAGGCGGCCGCGACGGTCGTGCTCGACGCCCGCAGCATCGTACAGGCTGGCATCGATGCCCTCGCCCACGGCGCAGATCACCGTGGTGGCGGGAAGCTCGACGGTCTCGCCCGTGGCGACGGGGCTGCGGCGGCCGCTTGCATCCGGCTCGCCAAGCTCCATAACGTCGCAGGTCAGCACGGCGCCGTTGAGTGCCTTGGGCGCCAGCAGCTCGCAGAACTCAACGCCGTCGGCAAGAGCAAGATCGAGCTCTTCCTCGTCGGCGGGCATCTGCTTCTTGGTGCGGCGATACACCAGGCGCACGTTCTTCACGCCAGCAAGGCGCTTGGCCACGCGGGCCGCGTCCATGGCGGTGTTGCCGGCGCCAATAACCACGACGTCCTCGCCCAGTTCGAGCTTCTCGCCCTTCTTGGCGGTCTCGAGGAACTCCAGCACGTCGAGCTCGGCATCCTCGCCCAAGCCCGCAGAGCCGGGCATCCAGGCACCGGTGGCCACGACCACGTCGGTAAAGCCCTGGGCCTTGAGCTCTTCAATGGAATCCACGCGGGCGTTGAGCTGCACCTTGGCGCCAAAGGCCAGGCAGAGCTCGGCATCGTGGGAGATATCGTCGCTCGCAATACGGAACTCGGGGATCACGTGACGGACCACGCCGCCGAGCGAATCGCGGGCCTCAAAGATGGTGACGGGCACGCCGGCGCGCGTCAGGAAGAACGCCGTCGCCAGACCGGCCGGGCCGCCGCCGATAACGGCAACGTTGCGCTCGCCGTCGTTGGCGATGGCCTGGGCGCGCAGCTTGGGCAGCACGGCGGTCATGGCCTCGCGGGCAGCCTTGAGCTTGCTGGCGCGAATCTGGGCGCCCTCGGGCTCGTAGAATGCGCGCTCGCAGGCACGGCCGCAGGGATGCGGGCAGATGGTGCCGGTAATGAACGGCAGGGCGTTGCGCTCGATAATGATGTTGAGCGCGTCCTCGTAGCGACCCTCGTCAACAGCCGCCAGGTAGGCGGGAATATCCTGCTGGATGGGGCAGCTCGTGCGGCACGGCGTGGTAAAGCAGTCGGAAAGCGGGCTCTTGCCGGCGACCTTGCGGTCGGGCAGCGGACGCAGCGGCTTCTTGTAGAGCGGGTTGGTAAGCGAATCGGTCTGGATCGCGGTCACGGCCTCGAGCGAGACGCCCGCGAACGGCTTGCCATCCAGGTCGGTAAACTCGCCAGCCATCTGGCTAAAGCGCTCGTAACCGCCGGGTTTGAGCACGTCGGTCGCCAGGGTGACGGGCCAAATGCCGGCATCGTACAGAGCGCGGATGTTGTAGACCGTGGCACCACCGGAGTAGCTGATGCGCAGCTTGCCATCGAACTGCTCGGTAATGCGGCGGGCAGCCTCGATGGTCAGCGAGAACAGTGAACGGCCCGACATGTACATCTCGGTGGAAGGTAGCTCGTCCCTCGTCACGTCGACGGGGAACGTGTTGGTCAGCTTGACACCAAACTCCAGGCCGTGCTCGGCGCACAGGGCAATCAGGCGCTCGAACATGGGCACGGCGTCGGCCCACTGCAGGTCCTCGCGGAAGTGTGTGTCATCGAAGACGATGTAGTCAAAGCCCAGCTCGTTGAGGCGCTGGCGGGCAAACTCATAGCCCAGCAGCGTGGGGTTGCACTTGATGTAGGTGTTGAGGCCCTTCTCGGTGATCAGATAGGTCGCGATGCGCTCGATCTCCGCCGGCGGGCAGCCATGCAGCGTTGACTCGGTAATGGAGTTGGAAACGCGCGCCGGGATGGACTCGACAAACGCGGCATCGACATGCTCAAACTTGTCCAGGTTGGCAAGCGCCCATGCGCGGCACTCGTTCCAGACGTCGGAGCCGCTGGCATCCTTCATGCCCTCGATGTAGGCATCGACCTTGGGGCTCTTAATACCCTCCAGGTCATAGCCCACGGACATGTTGAAGACAAAGCCGTCCGGGCTGCCCAGACCATACTCGCGAGCGATGAGGTGACATGCGAACCATGCCTTCACGTACTCGGCAAAAGCCTGCGGAACCTCGAGCTCGGTCGACCACTCGCAGTTGTAGCACTCGTCCTGCGCCACGATGCAGGGCTTGTTCACACACTTGGAGAGCTCCTCGCCGTCCATAACCTGAACGGTCTTGAGTTCAAAGAAGCGGGAACCGGCCACGTAGGATGCCACGATGTTCTGGGCAAGCTGCGTGTTGGGGCCGGCGGCCGGGCCAAACGGAGTCTCGATGCGCTCGTCAAAAATGGGAAGCGCACCCTCCTGGTTGGTCGTGACCATCTTGCGCACGCCAAAGATGGCGTCCTGGGTCTTGTGCTCCTCGATGATCCAGTTCATCAGCTGCGAAAACGGGATCGGCCTCATGATGTCGCTCATAGTGAGCTCCTCTCTGTAACGCCCGGCGAGACCGCGCGGCGGGCGCAAATACGGTGTAGCGCTAGCACAGCGCCGGCGACCCCGCGGAGGCCGCCTATGCGCGTGTCGGATGCGGCGAAACATCCGACACGCGTGAATCTACTTGTAATTAGTAAGTGCGATCGTTGAGCGTGCTCCAGAGCTTCTTGGACTCAGCCATGGTCCACGCATTGATCTTTTCCTCATCAATGCCAACGAACTCGCGATCCTTGTACAGGACGCGGCCGTTGATGATGGTGGTGCGGCAGTTTTTGCCCATCATGCCAAAGAGCATGTGGCCGTCGATGTTCTCCTCGCTCAGCGGCGTAAAGGGCTTGTAGTCCATAACGATGACGTCGGCAGCGGCGCCGGCCTCGAGCACACCGAGCTTGCGATCGAAGTACTTGCTGGCCATCTTGGCGTTGTTCTCGAACAGCATGGTCATGGCCTCGCACCAGCCCACGTTGGGCATGGCGGCGTTGTGGCGCTGAATGATCAGGAAAACCTTGAGGCTCTCGAGCATATCGTGGGTGTAGGCGTCGGTGCCCATGCACACGGGGATACCGCGGCGGAAGAACTCGAGCACGGGGGCGCAGCCCACGGCGTTGCCCATATTGGATTCGGGGTTGTTGACCAGCCAGGTGCCGGACTCCTTGACGATATCCATCTCGGCGGGCGTCACGTGGATGCAGTGGCCAAGCATGGTGTCGGGACCCAGCAGGTTGTGCTGCAGCAGGCGCTCGACAGGGCTGATGCCACCGCGGTTGAGGCGGGAGTCCCACACGTCATTCATGCCCTCGCACACATGGATGTGGAAGCCGGTCAGGCCGTTGTTGGCCTCGGCCATCTTGTCCATGGTCTCGTCCGAAAGCGTAAAGGTGGCGTGACCGCCAAACATGGCGGCGATCATATGATTGTCGTTATCGCGACGCTCCTTGGCGGCCCACTGGGCAAATTCGGCGTTCTCGGCAATGGTCTGGTCGCATTTTTTCTGGCCGCGGCGATCGGAGACCTCGTAGCACAGGCACGAACGCATGCCCAGCTCCTGAGCGGCGTCCTTAATGGTAAAGAGGCTGCCCGGGATCTCGCAGAAGCTCGCGTGGTGATCGAAAATCGTGGTGACGCCATCGCGGATGGAGTCCAGAATCGTGGCATAGGCGCTGGCCTTGGTGCCGTCGAGCGTCAGGTTGTCGTCGATCTTCCACCACTGCTGCTCAAGATTCTCCAGGAAGTTGGTGGGATTGCAGCCCTTAATGGCAAGGCCGCGGGCCAGACCCGAGTAGATGTGGGTGTGGCAGTTGATGAGTCCGGGCATGATGAGGTTGCCCCGGGCGTCGACGTACTCGGCATCCGGGTACTTGGCCTTGAGCTCGCACTCGGGGCCCACTTCGACGATCGTATCTCCGTCAATGGCGACCGCACCGTTGGGGATGAACGGGGCCTGAGCGTTGCGGGTAAAGACGGAACCGTTAGCGACCAGAAGCATGGATGCTCCCTTCGACATCAGAGGCGGGGTTTGACACCTCTGACATGGCGGAGTGCGAAGCGCCGGCCTACACCGGAAACGGGCCCTCTCCCGTCAACGCTTCACCAAAGGGACAAACCCTTTGAAGTGCGGCTTGGCGCCGTATGACGTCGGCGGACGAGGCGATGCGCCCGCCGACGAATAGCACCGAATTGGTTACTTCTTGCTCTCGGGCAAGACCAGATCCACGGCAGCGTCCTTGGCAGCATCGATGTGCTGAGCCACAACCGGCGTCTGCGGAAGAATCAGGTTAAGGACAATGGCCATGATGGCGGTGGGGGTTACGGCATTGGAGCCGATGACGGTGGACACCCAGGCGGGCATGCCCTCGCCGGCAAGGCAACCGCTGGCCATCCAGATACCCAGGCCAAAGACGACGGAGGTACCGACGATGGTGGTGGTGCGCTGCGTGAGGCCCTCGCGGGTGAACATGCGCACGCCGTTCATGGTGATGGTGCCAAAGACGCCGACGGTCGCGCCGCCGATGACGGGCTGCGGGATAGCGGAAAGGACGGCAGAGAGCTGCGGGAACAGACCGGCGATGGCAAAGACGGCAGCGATGATCACAAAGACCCACTTGTTGACGACCTTGTTGGAGCAGATGATGCCCACGTTCTGGCCAAGGGCGCTGGTGGGAAGACCGCCCAGCAGGCCGCCGACCATAGAGGTGAGGCCCTGGGACACGATAGCGCCGGAGAGCTCGCGCTCGGTGGGCATACGGTCGATGGAGCCCAGGCAGGCGGCGGAGACGTCACCGATAACCTGGATGGCAACCATGGGGAACACGACGGCGAGGGTAATGCAGACCTCGGGATCAAACTCGAGCGCATAGGGCATGAGCTTGGGAAGGGCGAAGACCTGAGCGGTGGCGACGCTGGAGAAGTCGATCATGCCAAAGGGAATCGAAACGATCATGCCGACGATCATGCCAAAGAACACGGATCCCAGCTTGAGCGTGCCCTTGCCAAAGTTGGCGAGCGCAAAGACCACGGCGAAGGTGATGAGAGCGACGCACCACGCCTGCGGGGTGCCCCACAGCGGCGTGCCCATGCCACCGGCCATGTACTTAACGGCCGTGGGATAAAGAGAGACGCCAATGGAGAAGATGACCGTACCGGTCACGACGGGCGGGAACAGCCACTTGATCTTGCTGTAAGCCAGACCAAAGAGGACCGCGACGGCGCCGCCGACGATCTCGCCGCCCAGCAGCGCACCAAAGCTAAAGCCCGAGGCACCCATGGCCTGCAGGGCCGGCAGGAACGCGAACGAAACGCCCATGACGATGGGCAGACCGCCGCCGATGCGACGGAAGGGAGCGAAGGCCTGGAGGGCCGTATCGATTGCCGAAAGAATGAGCGCGACCTGGATGATGTCGGTGCTCTGCTGGCTATTAAAGCCGTAGACGCCGGCCATGATGACCGCCGGGGTAATGATGCCGGCAAACGATGCCAGTACGTGCTGAAGGGCACACGGGATCATTTCCTTAACGGGAGGCATGCCTTCACGAGTGAACAGGGCTTCAGTGCCGTTCGTAACCGTCTCCTGGGTCATTTGACCACCAATCCTCGAAATAGTTGTTTTCGCATCTAACGCTCTATTGTGACGCAGTGCGGGGTTGAGGTTGTGCCTTCGTTGGATATCGTATTAAAGATGATTCTCATTCTCAATAATAATTTTTTGTTATCAGACTATTCTTAAGCTGAGACAATGCATTTCCGCAGGTCAGGAAAGTGTCTGGTCAAAATAACATCTAACTTTTCTTTTGGTCGACCGTTTACCGCCAAATTCCTACCGTTCGTCTGTATTACGCAATGTACCTGCGAATATGCGAGATGAGAAATGGCGTGTTACCATGAGAAAAAATTGTTATGAACATTTCCGATTTCACCCCAAGGAGTTGCCCGTGAACGAGACCGTACGTCGCTTTTTGCCGATGGTCGATTTCCTGGAGCAGATACTCGGCAAGAACAGCGAAATCGTGCTGCACGATTTCTCGGATCCCGACCACGCCATTGTCGATATTCGCAACGGCATCGTGAGCGGCCGCAAGGTCGGCGGCCCCGCCACCGATCTGGCACTCAAGATCATGCACGACGCCAAGTATCGCGACCTGCCGTTTATTACGGGCTATGAAGGGCGCGGCGCCGGTGGCAAGACGTTGGAGTCCGCGACGTTCTTTATCCGCGAGAATGACGAGATCGTCGGTATGCTCTGTGTCAACACCGACCTCTCGACCGTGCGCTCCATCAACACCATGGCGCAGCAGCTCATGGCGTGCTTCGACGCGGCGCCGACGCGCACGGAGCCCGCGTCTATCGAGGTCGAAAGCCTTTCGGAGTCCACACAGGAGCTCATCGACCGCAGCATTGCCGAGTTGCTGAGCGCGCGCGGGCTGGATGTAGCGTCGCTTGGTCAGAGCGACCGCGTGGACGTCATTCGCCATCTCAACGGCAACGGGGTGTTCATGCTCAAGGGCGCCGTAGCCTGCGCTGCCACCGCGCTGGGCATCTCGGAGCCCAGCGTCTACCGCTACCTGCAAAAAGTTCGCAAGGAAGGCTAACGAGCAAAAAGGCTGCCCTTGGTGGCTCCACAAGTGATCCGTCGCTTGACAAAAGACCCTGCAGCTCGCACTGCAGGGTCTTTTTGCATGTCATGTTTTGTTTTCGCCAACGACTTAGAGAGCGGCGACGACTTCGATCTCGACCAGACCGCCGGCCGGAAGAGCGGCAACCTGGAAGGCGCTGCGCGCGGGGAAGGGGGCCTCGAACTTGGAGGCGTAGATCTCGTTCACGGCAGCGAAGTCGGCAATGTCGGCCAGGTAGACCGTGGTCTTGACGACATCGGCAAAGGTGGCGCCGGCAGCGGTCAGCAGGGCCTCAACGTTAGCAAGGGACTGCTTAGCCTGGGCCTCGACGCCCTCGGGCATCTTGCCGGTTGCGGGATCGATACCCAGCTGGCCGGACAGGAACACCATGTTGCCGGTCTTGATGCCGGGGGAATACGGGCCGATGGCTGCGGGTGCGTTATCGGAAGACACGACGGTCTTGCTCATTTTTTTCTCCTTACGATCAGATAGAGAGCGTGAGCGCGGCGTTCGCACCGGGAGGCACAATTCGGTCTGAACACCGCGCTTGATTTGGGATAGTACTCAAGGTTTCCGCGCGATGCAAGATTATTATCACGTTGCGAGAATAATTTATCGCCCAACGGCGCCTGTCGGCCGCTGAACGGCACGACCGGACGGTGAAGCTCAAAATGATCCGTTTCCCTCCGTCCCCATCGGATCAGGCAATCCATAGGGGACGGAGGGAAACGGATCATTTTTGCTGCAAGGGCTGCTGAAGACTTTATCCTGCTTAGGCTGCGGGCATCGCCCATCGCGACGGCGCCACTATACTTTTGAGTATCTGAGCATTTTGAAAGGCAGGATATGACCGCAACCGCCAGTCGAACCACCAACCGCAGACCCGAGCTTTTGGCGCCCGCCGGAGGGCCCGAGCCCTTTGCCGCCGCACTCGCCGCCGGGGCAGACGCCATCTACTGCGGCATGGGCAGCTTCAACGCCCGCCGCAAGGCCACCAACTTTACCGACAAGGCCTTTGAGCAAGCCTGCCGCGCCGCACATCTAGCAGGGTCGCGCGTCTACGTCACGGTCAACATCGTCATCAAGCAGTCCGAGATGGGCGATGCGCTGCAACTCATCCATCGCTGCTCCACGCTGGGCGCCGACGCCTTCATCATCCAAGACTGGGGCCTGTTCTTTGAGGTCAAGCGCACGATGCCCGGCATCGAGACGCACATCTCAACCCAGGCGAACATCCATGACGACCGCGGAACCCTTTGGTGCCGCGAGCAGGGCGCCGACCGCGTGACTCTCTCGCGCGAGCTTTCCATCGACGAAATTGCCACCATTCACGATGCCGCGCCCGATGTGGACCTTGAGGTCTTTAGCCACGGCGCCATCTGCTTTTGCTACTCGGGCCTATGCCTGCTTTCGAGCTTTGCCATGGCGGGACGATCGGCCAACCGTGGCATGTGCGCCCAGCCCTGCCGCCTGCCCTACGAGCTGATCGACGAGAACGGTCGCGCGCTCTCCCCCGCCGGCCGCGAGCGTGCGCTATGCCCGCGTGACACCAACACCTCACAGCTTGTTCGCCGTCTGTATGACGCCGGTGCCTCGTCGCTCAAGCTCGAGGGCCGCATGAAGGCGCCCGATTACGTGTACTCCATCGTTGATGTGTATCGTCACGAAATTGACGACATGCTATCCGGAGCCACCGTTGCCAAGGACGAGGAAGCCGCCCGCCAGCGCCAGCTCAAGCGTTGCTTTAACCGAGACTTTACGCACGCCTATCAGGACGGCACCTCGGGCGACGAGATGATGAGCTATGAGCGTTCCAACAACCGCGGCCAGATCGTGGGTACGGTGCTGGGCAGCCGCTTGGCCAACCGCGACGTGCGCGGCCTCAAGCCCGACGACCGCCGTCGCCGCGCCGCCATCGCCCGCATTGAGCTGTTTGAGCCCGTGGGCAAGGGCGACCTGCTAGAGCTTCGCCACGATAACAAGTTTGACCAGTTCCTGACCACCATTGCCGCCGATGATGCCGCCGCGGGCGACATCATCGAATGTCGCGTGCCCCGCAGCATGCCCGAGGGCTGTCGCGTCCGCGTGATTCGCAGTCAGCGTGCCATCGACGCCGCCGGCGCCGCGCTCAAGCGCGATGTGCTGCGCCGCCGAGCAGTTGATGTGTCCGTCGTGGCACGCCTGGGCGAGCCGTTTACTGTCACACTCACCTGCTGTGACAACCCCGCCCTCACCGCCACCGCCATGGGCTTCACCGTCGAGGCTGCCAAGACCCGCGCCGTCGAGGCGGCCGATCTGGTTGAGCATGTGGGCCGCATGGGCTCCTCGCCCTTTGAGGCAGAGAGCTTTGACGTTTCGCTCGACGCCGGCTGCGGCATGGGCTTCTCCGCCGTGCACAAGGTGCGCGCCGCCGCCTGCAAGGCGCTGGAGGAGGCCATTCTGTCGCCGTACGAGGAGCGCGCGAAAACGCTCGAGTTGCCGGTGCTCGACAAATGTACGCGCGCCATGCCCGAGCATTACCGTGACGAGCCGCAGATCTGCGCCACCGTCACCACGCTCGAAGCCGCCGAGGCAGCTCGTGCCGAGGGCGCCGCGCGCATCTATATGACCACTGACGCGGTCGAGGCTGTCGGACTCTCCCCTGCCGATGCATTTGAGCAGGGCATCGTGCCCATACTCGACGAGGTCTGCCGCGCCGTCGACCACGAGCGCGTTGACCCGTGGGTTGTTGCCGGTGCCACGGTCGCTATTGGCAACATCTCCGAGCTTGCCCTGGCCGCGCAGGCCGGCGCCACGGCCGAGATTCGCTCTTGCCTGCCGGTGCACAACACGCCCTGCATGGAGGCACTTGCCGAGCGCGGAGCCGGTGCGTTTTGGCTCTCGCCCGAAATCACGCTCGACGAGATTGTCTCGCTTGGCACCTCCGCGCCCGCAGCCCTGGGCATCACCGTTTTCGGCCGCCCGCGCGTTATGACAAGCGAGCATTGCATTCTGCAGGTTGCCAACGGCTGTATCCACGATTGTGCCAACTGCCGCCTGCGTACCCGCAAGCTCTCGCTCAAGAATATCGACGGTAAGGTCATGCCGGTGCGTACCGACATCCACGGCCGCTCTCGCCTGTACGATGCCTACCCCATCGACCTCACGCCACAGGTTCCTCAGCTGCTCGATGCCGGCGTGCGCCGTCTCATGGTGGACGGAACGCTGCTCGAGACGGATGAGGTGGGCCGTGCCGTCGCCCGTGTCCGTCGTGCCGTCGAAGCAGCGCAGGCCGGCCGCAAGCCCGCCGCCCGCCTACGCGGGGCGACCTCGGGCTGCATGTTTGTGGGAATCAGCTAACCGAAAGGCTTACACGTGAACGAAGAACCTCAAGTCCTCTACTGCGACGCCTGGCTCATGGCCATCGACAAGCCCGCCGGCATGATCGTCCACGGCGACGGCACCGGCGAGCGCACGCTCACCGACTACGCCAGCGACCTGCTGCTGGCGATGGGCGACGGCTTTGCCGCGACCGACATGCAACCGCTCAACCGCCTAGACCGCGACACCACCGGCGTGGTGCTGTTCTCGCTCGACAAGCAGACGCAGCCCGCCTTTGACCAGATGGTCATCGACCACGCTTTCGAAAAGCACTACCTGGCGCTCGCCGAGGGCAAGATCGACTGGAACGAAAAGCTCATCGACAAGCCCATCGCCCGCGACCGTCACGACAGCCGCAAGATGCGCGTCGGCGCCAGCGGCAAGCCGTCTCAAACGCGCGTGAAGGTGCTCAAGCGCCTTAAGAGCCGTCGTGGCCTGCCCACGCGCTCGTATATCGATGTCGAGCTGCTCACCGGCCGCAAGCACCAAATCCGTGTGCATCTGGCGAGCGAGCGTCATCCCCTGGTTGGCGACGACCTGTACGGAACGCCGCGCCCCTGCGGCCTGATGCTCCATGCCCACAGCGTGTCCTTTACGCATCCCGTAACCGGTGAGCACATCCACATCGAAGCCCCTTGCCCCTGGGAGCCCTAAACCACCACAATGGGGACAGGCACCTTTGTGGTGGTTTTGCCGTAATGGCTCAGCCACGGTCCAAAAACGTCTCGATCTGTAACAGTTAGAACCCATTTTCCGGTCTATCCGTTACAGATCGAGACATTCGAATCCCCCTCACGGGAAAATCTCAATCTGTAACAATAACTCGTCAAAATCGGTCCCAGATGTTACAGATCGAGACAAAGGGACGGCAAGGTTCGGAAGTATCTCAATCTGTAACACCTAGCCCACTTTTAACGGTCTAGTTGTTACAGATTTAGACAAAACGGCAGACAACAAAAGCGGCATCGCCCATCGAGGGTGTTGCCGCTTTTCTATTGAGGAACCTAAATGGTTTTGACCTTGCCCTGTCGCTAGACCGTGATGACGTTGTCCATCGACTGGTACTTGGCTGGCACCTCGCCCGCGGTAATAATCGTTGCGTCGCGGAAGTCCGCGAACTTGACGGGCGCCACCATGCCGAATTTGCTGGCGTCTGAGATTACGAAGCGTTTGGCCGTATGGCGCATCGAGATACGCTTTACTTGCGCCTCCTCGATATCGGGCGCCGTGAAGCCCTGCTCGGCGGCAATGCCATTAGAACCCCAAAAGCCGCAGTTGAAGTTGTAATGGTCCAGGGTTGCCAAGGCATCGGGACCAACGAGTGCTTCGGTCTCGGGCTTGAGCTCGCCGCCCAGCACCACGGTACGCATGCCGCGCAAAGCGAGGTGCTGAGCGTGAAGCACGGAATCAGTCACATAGGTGACACCTTCAAGGTGCGGAAGATGCTCGATGAGCTTGAGCGTCGTCGAGCCCGAGTCGATGTATACAAAGCTCTCGGGCTCCACAAGCGCCGCCGCACGGGCGCAGATACGTTCCTTATCGTCGTTATGGAGGTCGCTGCGCTCATTGAGCGTTAGGTCGCGCGTCACGTGCGCGCGCTCCAGACTTGTCGCACCTCCGTGCACCTTGGCGATACGGTGCGCGCGGTCGAGCGTTTGCAAGTCGCGGCGAATGGTGGACGGTGTCACACCCAGGGCTTCGGCAAGCTCCGGCACGGTAACCGAGCCGGCCTGCTGCACCATCGACACGATCTCGTTGAGCCTATCTTCCGCAAGCATCGCTTACTCCTCCTCGGGGTACACGACTCCCCAATCGGCGCGGAGCTTGGTCATCAGCTCCATAACATCGGAAGCATAGCCCAGAAGCTCGCGCTTCGAATCATCGCCGGCAACGGCCTTCTCCAGGTCGGCCATCTCGTAGCACAGAGCGTATGCCTCGGTGCCAGCGTGGACCTCCTCACGGTGACCGTCTGCAGTCCACACGATGGTCGCATGATCGGCACGCGGATACTCGTTGACCTCGATATGGCACTTGTCGAAGCTGATGACCGAGCGCTTGGGCTGCTTGGAGTGGAGCGTGAGGCTCACCACGCCCAGCTGCCGCTCGGCGTTACGGCAGACAATGCCACCCGCGACGTCAACGCCAGTCTCGCAGGTATTGCCCAGCGAAACGACCTCAGCGGGCTGGCTTACCATAAAGAGGCGCATGACGGACAGGGCATACACGCCAATATCGAGCATGGCGCCGCCGGCGAGACTGCGGTTGTAGAAGCGGTTGGTCAGGTCGCCGTATTCCTTGTAGCTACCAAAGTTGAGCTGGGCGAGGTTCATGCGGCCAAACTCGCCCGCTTCCATGCGACGGCGCAGCTCCTGATACAGCGGCATGTGGAGCACCGTGGTGGCGTCCATAAGGACCACGTTATGCTCGTCGGCAATGGCACGGGCCTCGTCGAGCTCGGCAGAGTTGAGGGTAATGGCCTTCTCGCAGAGCACGTGCTTGCCGGCGGCCAGCGCGGCGCGCAGATAGGTGATATGCGTGTTGTGAGGCGTGGTGATATAGACGGCGTCGATGTTCGGATCGGCATAGAGGTCCTCGACCGTTTCATAGACCTTCTCGATGCCATACTGCTCGGCAAAAGCCTGAGCCTTGGATAGCGTACGGTTTGCGACGCCCGCAAGCTTGCGGCCGGCAAGAGCGAGAGACTGGGCCATCTGGTTGGCGATAACGCCGCAACCGATCACAGCCCAGCGAAGCTCGGGAGCCGTAAAGATATCATCGGGGAACGGCTTGCCCTGGACCGAAGCGAACGCTGCCTTTGCGGCTGCCGCGGAGTCGAGTGGAGCCTGCTTGGAATCTGCCATATGTGCCTCCTGGGTCATGGAGCGTCTAACATTTCTGCCGTCTCTATATTCGCACAAATTAGCGCGTATGTGCGTACTTTTGCGTATATAACCGCTAAATGGTCAAAATACAGCCGCAGACGGCGCTTATACACGCATAGCCACGCAATCCTACGCACACAAATACGCACAAATGCGCACTAATCATTACTCAGAGACGGGGAATTCTGCTTAGAACTCGAAAGACAGGATGATCCGCTTCGCCTCGTCGCTCATGGCGCGCTGCAGCTCTAAGGACCGTCCCAAACTGCCGACAGAAAAGGAACGTCCCAAACTGCAGACAGAAAAAGAACGGCCCCAGGCGCCGGCATTTCATGAGCACTCATTTAAGTCTGTCCCCAATAAGTGCAATCACTCATGTAAGTCTGTCCCCAATGAGTGGGAGCAATCAGAGACTCTTTGCGAGGGAGGCCGGACGTGGCCTTCCTCGTTTTTATTCATGGACTTTAGTCCGTGCCGCACGGCACGCGCGGCATAGAAAGCCACCCGCTCAGCGGGTGGAGGCCAATTTCCGCTACGCGACAAAAACCTTCCCCCTAGCATGAGGATTGTTCAGGTCATCATGCTAGGGGGAAGGTGATTGCTGTGGCCCAGAAAGCCAGCAGCCTCGCGCACACGAAATGGCTGTGCAAGCACCGCATCGCACCGAGATCAAGCTCATCGCCGCCATCGTCGAGAAGCACCCCAAGGTGCGCTTTGCCGCGAGCTGCACCTCGGCCCACGCCGACCTCTACGACCGCATGGAGCAGGCCCTGTGCGAGCGCGTGGCCAACGCGGTGGAGGTCGTCCGCTCCGACATCAGCCCCGCGTTTCTTGTCCACACCGGTCCAAACCTCGTGGGTGTGGCGGTCCAGGGACTCTAGCGGAGGCGGGGCGTCCTGCCCCAAAAACAAATGCAAAAGACGAGCGCTTCTTGCCGCTCAATTGGCAAGAAGCGCTCGTCTTTTCTTAACGCGTTGTATGGCGGAGAGAGCGCAAGTTACGCGAGCGCCCTTCTTGCCAGCTCGGCCGCGCCGAGGATTCCTTGGTCGCCGCCGCAGCCCGGGGCGCAGATGTAGCTCTCCATGTCCTTAAGCTCGGCGGTCTGGATGTAGCCACCCAGATATTCGAGGGTCTTCTTGCGGACGATGCCGTAGAGCTGCTCCTGGTGCATCACGCCGCCGCCGAGGACGATGCGGCGAGGCGAGTACATGAGCACGAGGTTCGCGCACATCTGCCCCAGATAATCCCCCTCGAGCGCCCACACCTCATCGTTGTCCGCGAGCTCGGCCGCGGGCTTTCCCCAGCGCGCGGCGATGGCGGGGCCGGAGGCGAGGCCCTCGAGACAGCTCGCGTGGCTCGGGCAGACGCAGCGTCCCTCCTCGGTGGGACGGGTCCTTACCAGCATGTGGCCGGCCTCGGGGTGCAGCATGCCGTGAAGGAGCCTGCCCGCGCACATGACGCCCGCGCCCACACCAGTGCCGATGGTCACGTAGACGGCGTCCTCGAGCCCCTTGCAGCAGCCGAAGACCACTTCGCCGAGGCAGGCAACGTTCACGTCCGTGTCGTAGGCCACCGGAATCCCGAGGGCGTCGGCGAACGCGGCGCGAAGACCATAGCCTCGCCACGCGAGCTTGGGGGTCTGCAGGATGGAGCCGTAGCGCTCGTCGGCGGGGTCGACGCAGGTCGGGCCGAAGGCGCCGATGCCCAACGCGTCCACATCGCGGGCGGCGAACCACTCGATCATCTGCGGGACGGTCTCGGCGGGCGCAAGCGTCGGGGTCTCCATACGGTCGAGGACCTCGCCGTCGCCGGACACCACGGCACAGACCATCTTGGTCCCGCCGGCCTCGAGGGCGCCGAGCCTCATTTGCTTTTCGCTCATGTGATCCTCCTTGCAAAGGGGCGCCCGCAGTCATGGTCAACCGCGGGCGCCCATAACGTTGGCATGTTTCGAGGCGACCCTACCTTGGCACGCGGTCCTGCCTTGCGGCAAACGGGGCGAGCACGGCGTGCGGCTCGCTTTGGTACCAGTAGGCGACGGTGGAGATGTCGTCCTCGCGCTCGTAGAGCTTGATGTCGTCGTTGCCGAGGTCCTGGAATGTCACGCGCAGGTCCTCCTTGAACGAGATCGGGTCGGGAAGGTGCCACCTGTAGAGACCGTGCCTGGGCAGCGCGTCGTCGTTGGTCGCGAGCATCGGGTTCGGGTTCGGCTTGCCCGCGCTGAAGCGGTCGCGCGTGGCGTCGCGCGTCGAGCGGTACGGGTAGCCGGCGAACAGCGTGTTGAAGCACTGCGCCTCGGGCAGCGCGTGGGGCGGCCTGTCGAGAAAGGCCCAGGCACCGCCGAAGTAGTCCTCGGCTCCCGTCGAGGTGACCGTGGGGAACTCCTCGTCGCCGTCGAGGAAGAACTTCATCTCGCCCTCGCCCCACCAATAGCGCTCCAGGGCGCACAGGGCCATGTAGGTGCCGACGTAGTAGCCCTTGCCGCGCACGCCGTCGAGCACGGTGTAGTCGACGCCCCTGCGGGTGCTGCGCTCGCGGTTAAAGCGAGCGTGGAAGTACATGGCGTCGTCCGGCACGTCGGTGAGCGCGTAGTTGAACGTGTAGAAGATGTACTTAATGAACCCGGGGTGCTCGCTCGTAAGCGTGACCTTGGCGTGCTTCCTGAAGGGCATCTCGAAGTAGCAGTTCATGCCGCCCGTCGGGTTCACGCAGATGGGCATTGAGTTGACAATGGCGCGCTCACCGAAGCCGTTACAGAAGAAGTCGCCGACAGGGCACTCGACCGAGGGGGTCTCCTCGTCGTCCCAGTAGAAGCGCAGCACGAGGTCGCGCATGACGAAGCTGCCGGCGGCGGTCTTGTCGGGGACGGTCATCCAGATGTGGCGGATGATGCCGGGGCCCTCGATGTCCGCGAGCGTGATGGTCTCGCCGGACTCAAGGGGCACGCAGCACGAGCCCTTGCGGCCGACGCCGAGGTGGCTGGCCGACATGGCGGCGCGGCCCTTCTCGCCCGTGATGTTCTCGGGGGTGATGGCGCGGCTTTCCTCACCGCCGTGCATCCACACGTCCTTAAGGAACTCTCTCATCGTCGACCTCCTCTATTCGTCGTCGTCGCACTCGGCAGAACTGACACCGTTCACGTAGATGATCTGCTGGCGCGCCTCGTTGACGAGGGCATCGAAGTCGAGCTTCTCGTCGGGGCGCGCGAGCGCGACCGTCATGGCGAGCGGGAGGTTGACACCCGCGATCACGTGGATCCGGTCGGAGGCGAAGCGGGAGAAGCGCTGGTTCACGCTGCCGCCGAACGCGTCGGTAAGGACGACGACCTCGTCAGTGCCCGAAAGAGCCGCCTCGACCGCCGCGTCGAGCCCCTCGCCGTTGTCGTTCACGTAGGCGCACACGGCGTTGACGGCGTCGCCCTTACCCGTAAGGAACTCGAGGGTGTCCTTGAAGCCCTGGGCGAGAAGGGAATGGCTCGCCACAACTATCTTTCTCATTGATTCACCAATCTCTTGGGTCGAAGCTAAGCGAGGATGCCGGCGGCGGAGGCGACCATCGCGAGGACAATCACCACGAGGATGAGGGCCGTCATGCTCGCGTTCTTCTTGGTAAGAAGGTAATACGCGCTTCCCGTGATGGCGGCGGGGATCATGGCAGGCAGGATCTTGTCGAGCAGCGGCTGAATCTCCATCGCGACGTCGCCGAAGCTGAAGCTAATCGGGCAGGTGACGCCGATGACCGAGGCGATGAGGCAGCCGACCACGGTGAGGCCGAGCACGGAGGCGGCGGCAGTGAGGTTGGGAAGCTTCTCGCTGAAGTCGGTGACGAGCTTCACGCCCTGCTTGTAGCCGAACTCGAGCGCGTGCATGCGGACCCAGAAGATGGCCAGGATGAGCGCGAACCAGATGCCGGCTCCCACGGGGTTGCCCTCGATGGCCATGTAGGCGGCGATGGAGCCCATGATGGTCGGGATCATGGTCATGAGCAGGGAGTCGCCGACGCCGGCGAGCGGTCCCATGGTGCCGATCTTCAGGTCTTGGACGGCGTCCGCCGCCGCTAGGCCGTCGCGCTCCTCCATGGCCACGCAGGCGCCAAGGATGATGGCGGCGAGCCAAGGCTGGGTGTTGTAGTAGCGGAAGTGGTTGTTGAGCGCTTGCTTATAGTCCTCGTCGTTCGTGTAGATCTTCCTCAGGACCGGCGAGAGGGCGTAGGCGACTGAGGCGCCCTGCTGGGTCTGGTAGTTGAAGGTGCACACGCTCATGAGCCAGCGCCAGTTCGCGTTGCGCAGGTCCTTCTTGGTGACCTTGTAGCCGGAGGGCTTGCCCTTGGCGACGGCGGTGATGTTCTCGTTTTCCATGGTTACTCATCCTCTCCGATGAAGGCGTCTGCGGAAGCGTGGGCGGCGAGCTCGATGTCCCTCTCGGCGCGCTGGTAGAACGCGATCGCGAGGGCAAAGCCGACGATGGCGGCGCCGATGATGGGCACGTTCAGGAAGGCCGAGAGGAAGAAGCCGGCGAGCAGGTACTGGAAGTACTTGCCGGTGGGCATGTAACGCAGCAGCATCGCGATTCCGACGGCCGGGAGCATCTTGCCGGCGAGGGTGAGGCCGGAAAGGAACCACTGGGGCATAACCTCGAGGAGCCAGTTGACGGCGGGCTGGCCGAGGGTCACGGAGACAAAGACGGGCAGGGCGGCGCACAGGCCGAAGAGCACGGGGCAGACCCACAGGATGGCGTTCATCTGCTTGAACTTGCCCTCGTCGCAGAACTTCTGGGACTTCTCGACGACGAAGCCGTTGAGGATCTTGACGATGACGTCGAGCTGGATGCCGAGCATGCCGACCGGCAGGCCGATGGCGAGGCCCGTGTCCGCGCCCAGGGTCACGCCGTAGGCTGTGGCGATGATGGCCATCGTGCCGTAGTCGGGAATCGACGAGCCGCCGAAGCCCGCGACGCCGAGCTGCATGAGCTGGATGGTGCCGCCGATGACGAGGCCGGTCTGCCAGTCGCCCATGACGACACCGGTGATAAGGCCCCAGAAGACGGCATAGTTGACGAAGATCATCGGGATGCCGTAGTAGTCCACGTGCTTGATGAAGGCCAGCAGGGTCAAAAGGACGACCTGCAGGATAGTGAAGTTGACCATGATCCCTCCTTAGATGAGGTCGGCGACGGAGACGGGCTTGTCGGCGGGCACGAACTGTGCCGTCACCTTGACGCCGCGGGCGATGAGCGCCTTGTAGCTCTGGACGTTCTCGGCGGAGGCATAGGCGCGCTGGGTGAGCTGGACGCCGCCCTCCTTGACAAGAGAGCCGCCGACGATCAGCGACGGGAGCTCGATGCCCGACTCGACCAGGTGAAGGATCGTCTCGGGCTCCCTGGCGATGACAAAGACCTTCTCGCGGTCGTACTTGCCCGCCGCGAAGTTCTTGAGCGCGGTCTGCTCGGAGATGATCGAGACGGCCATGCCCGCGGGGCGCGCCATCCTCATGGTGGACTTCAGGACCTCGTCGCCGGCGACCTTGTCGTCGATGACCATGACTCGGGTCGCGCCCGACACCGGGGCCCACTGCGTCACGATGATGCCGTGAAGCAGGCGATTGTCGATTCGTGCCATAACAACACTCATGTTTGCTCCTATCAAATGAAGTTTTACGTTCGGTACTGCCTCGGCGCTATCCGGATTCGCGCCGGGCAAGGGGTTATCGGATTATTGAGGACGCGCGGTCAGCTCGCGGCGGCGCGGGGAAGGTCACTCGTCGAGCAGGAGGTCCGAGGAGCCGAGGCGCTCTTCTCGCGCCGGGGCGGCGCTCACGCTTATGTAGTCGAAGACATATGCGATCTCGCTTACGGGAACCTCTACGCGATAGCGCGTCGAGATACTCGAGAAGCTCTGCCTGAAGGACTCGATGAAATCGGCGCGTTCCTCCTCGAAGCGGTCCTGGCCAACGTAGGTCTCAATGGGGTTTCTGGTAACAAGGCGCTCGACGAGACAGCAGAGGTGGACGTAGAGCCCAATGATGGCGTTGCTGCCGATCTTCTCGCCTGTCCTGCGCTGAAGCTCGTGCACGGCGCTCTCGATCTCGTGGAATAGCCGCTCCGGGTCGAGGATGGTGATGGAGCGGATGACGTTCTGCAGCGTCATGTTCGAGAGCAACTTCTCGTGGAAAGAAGAGAGCTCGGAAGCGTCAAGCCACCTGCCGAACACGGCATCAACCTTAGAGGCGGACGCCGTCGACATGATGTCCTCGAGGGCGACGAAGGGAACGGAGGCGACCCCGGGGTCTCCCGTGCCGATGACGGCGCAGACGCGGTGCTCGGAGAAAACGGCGTCGTTCGACCCGTTCGCGACGAGCTGCTTGAAGGGCCTCGTGAGCAGGCGCGCGCCTATGGTGCGCGGGAGGCTCTGCGAGACGAGCTGGCGTATCCTTTCCGCGGCGTCGACCCCAGACTCGGAGCAGAAGACGATGGCGTCCTCACGGTTGACGCGCTCGATCACCTTGCAGTGCGTCACGCACGCGGCGGTCGCGTCGCCAAGAACCTCGGCGATGGACTTGCCGCCGAGCAGCCCAACCCCGATCTCGAGCGCAAGACCGGTAGAGACGTTGTTCACCACGCCGATAGTGGAGTCGGTAACGTTTTCGAGGGCCTTATAGGCCTCCTCCAAGGAGCCCATGTCGACGAGGAACACGACCCCGGTGCAGTAGGAATGGCGGTCGACGAGGCGCTGGAGCGGACCGACGATGTCCTTCAGCTGCTGGTCGTAGGGCATGTCGACCGCCTCGTACACATGCATGCCGAGCATACGGTTCGCCGCGTCGGCGATGCTCGTCGCCGTTGAGTAGCCGTGGGACAAGATGACGCAGAGCGTCCGAAGGGCCTTCGCATCGCGAGACTCCGATGCGACGCACAGCGTCAGAAGCGTCTTCGTGAAGTGATCGAGCGAGATTCCAAGCGCCCCTTCCACGTCTGCGGCGACCTGATCGGAGACACTCGAGGCAAACGGCAATTCGGAGGTCACGGCACCGAGGAGATGGGAGATTTGCTCCGCACAGGCAGACTTTCGCTTAGCCAGGCCGATACCCGGCCACAACTGCAGGCAAATCTCCTGGGCCAGTAGAAAAGCGACCTTCCTCGAAAGCTCGATGCCATAAGGAGAGCCTGCGTCGGCAAGGACCGCGCCCACGACGCGCTCGAAGGCGCGCGACCTCGAGGAGGCGACGCCGTGGTCGAAGATCAAGTGATCCTCAACGCCGCGCACAGCGGAGACAGCTTGCGAGACAAGCTCGGAGACAGAGAGCTCCCCGGCGCAGAATCGCTCATCGAGGGAGCACAGGGCATCGAGCGCCTGCTCGACCGGCCCTGTGCTCTCGGCGGCATCCAGAGACGCGTCGATCAGAACGCCATCGTCGGGCTGTTGATCGATCTGCGCGGAGGAGAGGAGCCCGCTGGGAAGAAGATACGGGCGAACGACGACGTAGTCGCCCTCGCGATTGAGGAACGCTTTGGCACAGCAGTTCGTCACGCAGGCGCGCAAGCCGGCGATGTTATCGGAAAAGTCCGCGTTCACGAGGCAACGGTATGCGCCGCGGCTGATCTTCACATCAGAACCGATTCGGCACCCCTCGCTGCGCAGGAAGCTCAAGATGAGATCCTCGCGCTCCTCGGGGGTCCGCTCCTTGAGTGAGGGGACGCGGACACAGATGGGCATTTTGCTGTAGGCCGAGGAAACCTTCAGGTCATCGGCGGAAAGCGTCGTCGAAAGAACGAGGCGAGCGCGCGGCGCATCCTGGGAGGCATCGAGCCCGAGGGCCGTCGCAAGGCAGTGCTCCATCGCAGAGGGAGAGAGTGCCTCGATGCCGTTGACAAAGACCACACCCCCGCGCGCTTTCGCGATCGACTCGTCAAGAAGCCCGTTGAACGAGGCGGCGTCCGGGACCCCGGCGCAGTCGATGCGCACATAGGAGGAGTCGCGGGACAGCAAGCCCTGGTTCTTGCCGTACTCGTACACAAGGCGAGAAAGGAAAGACTTACCGACACCCACGCCGCCGCTCAAGAGGATGGGCAGGCCAAACGGAGGGTACTGAACCGCAGCCTTGCACTGCTCGACAACGGAGCTGAGGCTCATGTCGAAGCCCACGGCACGCGCGAAGTCGCGGTGATCGGCGATTCCCGTCGCCTGGATGAGGTCGGCGAGCGAGGCGTACTCGCTTGCAGAGAGCTTTACCTGAAAACGCTTCTGGAACGCGCGGCGATGAAAATAACGGACAGGCCTGCCCGCCACCTTAACCACAAGACCGGCGCGAACAAGGTCGTTGAGGTACTGGCTCGCCAGGCTCCTGGAGATGATGAGCGTCTCGGCGATGTCGGAGGTGGACAGACGGGCAAGGTCGTCGAGCGAGACGGCAGAGGTGAGGGCCTCGAGATGCTCGAGAATCCTGTCCCTCATGTCGACGGGTTTCTTTGCCAAGCTGTCCTGTGTGGTCTTGTCCATGACTTCTTACCTCCTCGTACAAGGAGTATAAGGGGAGAACAGAGAACGGAAGGGGGCGCGTGGGGGAATCAACAGCTCCGAGGAAAAGTCCACCACTTGAGGGGCAGAAAACAACGGCCATTGAACATTCAGGGCCGACGCTCAACACTTCGGCTCGACACTTCGCTTTGGAAAGGGCCCGGCGCGCCGGGGTCCCAACATAAAGAAGGGCCCCGGCGCGCAGGGCCTAAAGCTTAACCATGCGCGCGGCGATGCGGGCGCAGTCGCAGGCGGCCTTCTTCTCGAAAGTGTTGTAGTCACGACCCGGCCCTCGGCGCAGGGCTTGTCGCTGATGGCGCGCACGACGACGAGGGGCACGCCGTTGAGATAAGCGGCCTGCGCGATGGTGCAGCCCTCCATCTCGCAGCACAGGTCGCCGAAGGTCGCGAGGATTCGCTCCTTCTGTTCCGCGGGCGAGACGAACTGGTCGCCGGAGACGACGCGGCCCTTGAGGACCTTAATGTCGGGGGCGACGGCGGCCGCTGCGGCGCACGCCGCCAGCAAGGGCCGGAACGGATCGCGCAAGATCAAGGCGTCGCCCGGGAGGTCGGGCGTTACCGTCAGCCGGCGCCGCGTCTGCCGCATCATGAGGGAGAACGGCCTGGCCGGCGCATACGGCAGGAAGAGGTTCAAGGTGCACCCCGGGGCGGTCAACGAGGCCGACGTGTCGAACGTCGTCGCGCGCGGCTTCGGCGGCAGGGCGCCGTGCACCCATATATGCAGCGACTTGGTCTGCGTGCGCGTCGGGGCGTCGTGGAACTACGTCTGCCTGCTCGTCGACCTCTGCAACGGGGAGATCGTCGGCCACTCCGAAGGACCGAGGAGGGACGCGCGAGCTCCGAGCCAAGCTCTTGGATTACGTGCACTGGTACAACAACTTCAGGATCCACTCGACGCTGGGCTACATGTCGCCGGTCGAGTTCAGGGAGGCGGGGCCGTCCCTCCCGGAATCGTCCAAATAAGTGTTGCCAATCCATAGCCAATCCAGCCATCATCTTCGCGAAGGCGGACGTCAGGAAAAGCTCGGCTTGAGCTCGGTCGGACGCGGTCTGTGGGGCATCATTCAGGCTCAGGGGGTCTCCTTGTCTTCTTCGGTCGCAACCTGAATGATAGGGACGGCCCCTTCTCTCTTTCCCCTTCGTTTTCGACGCGTCACCCTCTCGGCGGGCTTAAGGCCCGCGCTCGCGGGTGCAGGGGCTACGCCCAAACCCCAAAAACGTAACGCCGTGCTCGAAGCGTTTCCGGACGTCAGCGTAATCTCAAATCCCGTTCGTCAACTCATGGGCAAGCCACCTGAGACTACTCATTTCTCCTACTGGCAATGAAGACCTGCGACCTGCAGTTTTGCAAACTGCTTGAAAGCCACCTGCGTTGATTCACTTCCTATTGCAGCTGGCGGCTTGCACGCGAAAAGGCATTTAAGTTTCAAAACGGGCGTTTTCGGCGCTATCGAGCCTCCAAAGGCATCCCGCCGCGCCCTTTGGGACAAAAACAAAAACTCAAAGCCCTGAGTTCGAAAATAGTTTTTGGAGTTGTCCCGACTTTTGTCCCCGAAGCCGACGAAACGCGACAGGGTGTCACCTGGCGGCACTCGATTCGAGACGGCACCGAAAACTGGATGCAACCGGAATGACAGGACGGCAGAACCGAAGCCATCGAGTGGGGATAGAAAAAGGCCCGGGTGCCATGGCATCCGGGCCTTTGCTAGCAACTTGATGTTGCGGGCAGCTTAGAACTTGTGGCCGCACTTCTTGCAGACGCGCAACTTGTTCTTGCCGTCCTTCTCGTGACCGACGCGGGTAACCTTACCGCACTCGGGGCAAACGAGATTGACGTTGGAGGCGTCGATGGGAGCCTCCTGCGAAACGATGCCGCCCTGCTGGTTGGCAGCGTTGGGCTTGACGGCCTTCTTGACGACCGAAACGCCCTCGACAACGACCTTGTTCTCGGCGGGGAGAGCACGCAGGACAACGCCCTGCTTGCCGCGATCCTTACCAGAGAGAACCTGGACCTTATCGCCCTTCTTGATATACATATATCTCCCCTAACTACAGGGTCTCGGGAGCGAGCGAGACGATCTTCATGTACTTCTTGTCACGAAGCTCGCGAGCGACGGGCCCGAAGATACGGGTGCCGACGGGCGAACCATCGTTGTTGATGACAACGCAGGCGTTCTCATCAAAGCGAATGTAGGAGCCATCCTTGCGGCGGATCTCCTTAACGGTGCGAACGACGACGCAACGGACAACGTCCTTCTTCTTGACGTTGGCGCCAGGGGTAGCCTCCTGGACAGCACCGATGAACACATCGCCGATGCCTGCATAACGACGCTTGGAACCGCCAAGCACCTTGATGCAGCGAATCTTGCGAGCGCCGGAGTTGTCGGCGACGTTCAGCATGGTTTGCATCTGAATCATGGTAGATGTTCCTCCGAACTAAGAACCGAAGAGAGGTGCGCAGCCTTTATACGGCCCGTGGTATGCAAGCCAGGCATACGCACATCTTCGGAAACGTACAAGTCGTAAGAGCGACTGCTTATTTAGCGCGCTCGACGACCTCGATGAGGCGCCAACGCTTCATCTTGGACATAGGACGGGTCTCCATAACGCGGACGGTATCGCCCACGCCAGCCGTGCACTCCTCGTCGTGAGCGTGCAGCTTCTTGGAGCTGGTCATCATCTTGCCGTACTTGGGGTGACGCTTGCGCTCGGTGATGGTGACAACAATGGTCTTGGCACCGGAGACGGAGGTAACGACACCCGTACGGACCTTACGCGAGTTACGCGAATCAGTCATGTTCTCTCCTTAGGTCCTACTCGGCGACAGCGGACTTCTCCGCTGCGATCTCGCGGGCGCGCTGCTCCGTGAGGACGCGAGCGATGTCCTTCTTCACGGTGTTGACGCGAGCGGTGTTGTCCAGCTGGCTGGTGGCCATCTGGAAACGAAGGTTAAAGAGCTCGGCGCGCATTTCCTTCAGCTTCTCAACGAGCTGAGCGTCCGAGAGCTCACGAATCTCTGCGGGCTTCATTAGTTCTCCTCCTTGG
The DNA here is from genome assembly GCA_902364645.1 of Coriobacteriaceae bacterium. Lineage (GTDB taxonomy): Bacteria > Actinomycetota > Coriobacteriia > Coriobacteriales > Coriobacteriaceae > Collinsella. Next base: position 205,730 of record CABJEP010000001.1, read on the forward strand.
CGGCGGCGGCGTCCTCAGCAGCCCACTTGGCCTCGAGAGCGGCCTCCTCAGCCATCTCCTTCTCGATGCGCTGCTCAGCGTTCTTGGCAGCAACAATCTTGGTCTTGATGGGAAGCTTGTGCTGTGCAAGACGCAGAGCCTCGCGAGCGACCTCCTCGGGCACGCCCTTGACCTCGAACATGATGCGGCCGGGCTTGACGACGGCCACCCACTCCTCGGGATTACCCTTACCAGAACCCATGCGAGTCTCGGCAGGCTTCTTGGTGATGGGCTTATCGGGGAAGATCGTGATGTAGACACGACCGCCACGCTTCATGTAGCGGGTCATGGCAATACGAGCGGCCTCGATCTGACGGTTGGTGATCCAATGGGCCTCGAGAGCCTGGATACCAAACTCGCCGAAATGCAGCTCGGTATTACCCTTGGCCTGGCCCTTCATGGAGCCACGCTGCACCTTGCGGTGAAGAATACGCTTAGGGGCAAGCACTACTGACCCCTCCTCTCGGAGTTACGACGACGAGGACGGGAAGAGCCCTCGAGTGCAGGGTTGGGAACAGGCTGGCCCGGGAGCTTCTCGCCCAGGTAGATCCAGACCTTCACGCCGCAAGCGCCCATGGTGGTGCTGGCGACAGCCGTGCCGTAGTCGATCTTGGCACGGAGGGTGTGCAGAGGCACGCGACCCTCGCGGTACCACTCACGACGGCCCATCTCGGCACCGCCGAGACGACCGGAGCACTGGATACGGATGCCCTTAGCGCCGGCCTTGCGGGCAGACTGGACAGCCTTGCGCATAGCGCGACGGAAGGCAACGCGGCCCTCAAGCTGCTCGGCGATAGACTGAGCAACGAGGTTGGCGTCGAGCTCGGGGCGCTTGATCTCGACAACGTCGACGGAGAGCTGGCCCTTGGAGACGCCAGCGACCTTCTCGAGCTCGGTGCGGAGGGTATCGATCTCGGCACCCTTCTTACCGATGACAACGCCGGGGCGAGCGGTGAGGATGATGACCTTCACCTTGTCGCCAGCGCGCTCGATCTCGACGCGGGAGACAGCTGCGCGGGAAAGACGCTTCTCGAGGTACTTGCGGATCTCGAGATCGTTACCGAGGGTCTTAGCGTAATCCTTCTCTGCGAACCAGCGGGAGCGCCAGTTCTCGGTGATGCCAAGACGGAAGCCGGTGGGGTAGACTTTCTGACCCATACAGCTTTACGCCTCCTTTCGAGGAGCAACGACGACGGTGATGTGGGAAGTACGCTTCAGAATGCGAGAAGCGGAACCCTTGGCGCGGGGACGGATGCGCTTAAGCGTCGGACCCTCGTCAACATAGGCAGCGGCGACAACCAGGTTGTCGGCACGCAGACCGTTGTTGTTCTCGGCGTTCGCAACGGCGGAACGGAGAACCTTCTCGACATCCACGGCGACGGCGCGGTCGCAGAAGTGGAGGATGTCGAAGGCCTGAGCGACAGGCTTGCGGCGGATCAAATCGACCACCAGGCGGGCCTTGCTGGGGGAAACACGCACGTACTTAGCGACGGCGCGAACCTCGGTGGCCTCAGTTTCAATAGACTTAGTTGCCATTTACGGTTAACCCCCTATTTGGCCTTGTGGCCACGGAACGTACGAGTCGGCGCGAACTCGCCGAGCTTGTGACCAACCATGGACTCGGTAACATACACGGGCACATGCTTGCGGCCGTCGTGGACGGCGATGGTGTGACCAACCATCTCGGGGAAGATGGTGGACGCGCGGGACCAGGTCTTCACGACGTCCTTCTTGCCAGCCTCGTTCATCGCGGTGATACGCGAGAGAAGGCGAGTCTCCACGAACGGGCCCTTTTTGAGACTTCTGCTCATAAGTGCTTTCTCCTAAAACTCGGTATCCGAAATTACTTCTTACGGCGACGAATGATGTGCTGGTTCGAGACCTTCTTCTTCTTGCGCGTACGAAGGCCCTTCGTCGGCTTACCCCAGGGGGTAACAGAGGGACGACCAGAGGTGTGGTTCTTGCCCTCGCCACCGCCGTGCGGGTGGTCGACAGGGTTCATGACGGTACCGCGGACGGTCGGGCGCACGTTCATGTGACGCTTACGGCCGGCCTTGCCGATGACGATGTTGGCGTGATCGGCGTTGCCGACCTCACCGACGGTGGCGCGGCAGGTAACGAGGATGCGACGCATCTCGGAGGAAGGCATACGGACGATAGCGTACTTGCCCTCCTTACCCATCAGCTGGCAGGAGTTACCGGCGGAACGGGCGATAGCAGCGCCCTTGCCCGGCTGGAACTCGACGGCGTGGATGAGCGTACCGACGGGGATGTCGGCGAGGGGCAGAGCGTTGCCCGGCTTGATGTCGGCGTCAGAACCGGACATGATGGTCTGACCGACCTCGAGGCCCTTGGGGGCCAGGATGTAGCGCTTCTCACCGTCAGCGTAGTGCAGCAGAGCGATGCGAGCGGAACGGTTCGGATCGTACTCGATCGTGGCAACCTTGGCGGGCACGCCGTCCTTGTTGCGCTTGAAGTCGATCACGCGGTAACGACGCTTCACGCCGCCGCCCTGGTGGCGGGTGGTGATGCGGCCGTTGTTGTTACGACCGGCCTTCTTGGGCAGGGGCTCGAGAAGAGACTTCTCGGGCTTGGTGCAGGTGATCTCGGAGAAGTCGGAGATCGTCTGCCAACGCCTACCAGCGGAGGTCGGCTTAAGGTGCTTTACAGCCATTACAATCCCTTTCAATAGGAATCCGTTAGCCATCGCAGACAGGGATTCGAGGTTCTGCCTCGGGTGCGATGACACCGGACGTATACACGGTTCCGGGCGTGTCCATTTTATACGCCCAAAACCTTGAGCTCTCGCCTCCCCTATTTGGGAGGCATGAGCTCACTCAACAGCAGCGAGTCTTAGGCCTGGTTGCCAAAGACCTCGATGGTGTCGCCCTCGGCCAGCGTGACGATGGCCTTCTTCCAAGAACGGGTCTTGCCGGCGACATAGCGCACGCGCTTGGTCTTGGGCTTGACCGTCAGGGTGTTCACGCGAACGACCTTGACGCCGAAGATCTCCTCGACAGCGTCCTTGATCTGATACTTGTTAGCATCCTTGGCGACCTCGAACGTGTACTTGTTCTGCTCCATGCCGGAGAAGGAACGCTCGGACACGATCGGACGGATGATGATCTCGTGGGCGGTCATTTATGCAAGCACCTCCCCGAAGTGAGCGGCGATGTCGGCGGGCATCAGCACAGCGTTGTTGTTGACGAGATCGTAGGTGTTGGCCTCGTCGGCAGTGATGATGAACGTCTTGGGAATGTTGCGGAACGACAGGTAGGCGTTGACGTCCTCGTCGCGAACGATGATGGTCAGACGCTTGCCCTCAAGGCCGAGAGCCTTGAGCATGGCGACGGCAGCCTTGGTGGAAGGCTTCTCGAAGCCGTAGTCGTCGACGAGCACGAGCTCGCCATCGGCCAGCTTGGCGGACAGCGCGGAGCGCATAGCCAGCTTGACCTCCTTGTTGTTCATACGCTTAGCGTAGGAACGGGGCTTGGGGGCGAAGACAACGCCACCGTGACGCCACTGGGCAGCACGGATGGAACCCTGGCGGGCACGGCCGGTGCCCTTCTGACGCCAAGGCTTCTTGCCGCCACCGGAAACCTCAGAGCGACCCTTAGCGGACTGGGTGCCCTGACGCCAAGAGGCCATCTGGCACTTGACGATGTGGTGCATAACGTGGATGTTCGGCTCGATGCCGTACACCTCAGCGGCGAGCTCGGTCTCGGCGACCTTCTTGCCCTCGCTGTTCTTTACTTCAAACTTTGCCATTTAAGTGTTCTCCTTGGTATGACGCTGGGCTAAATGGGCTGGGCCCTTAGGCCATACGGATGGCGACGAGACCATTCTTGGCACCCGGGACAGCGCCCTTGACCAAGATGAGGTTCTGCTCGGCATCGATGCGGACAACGGAAAGGTTCTTGACGGTAACGCGCTCGTTACCCATGTGACCGGCCATCTTGACGCCCTTGAGGACGCGCGCAGGATAGGCGCACTGACCGATAGAACCGGGGTGACGCTGGAAGTGAGAACCATGCGTCATAGGACCGCGGCGCTGACCCCAGCGCTTGATGCGACCCTGGAAGCCCTTACCCTTGGAGGTACCGATGACGTCGACCTTCTCGACATCAGCGAAATCAGCGACGGTGACGACCTCGCCGACCTTGTGCTCCTCGCCGTTCTCGACGCGGACCTCACGAAGGAAACGGACAGGCTCGACGCCAGCCTTGGCGAAGTGACCAGCCATGGGCTTGTTCACGTTCTTGGCCTTGATGTCGCCGAAACCGATCTGGACGGCGTCATAGCCGTCGGTTGCCTGAGTTTTAACCTGCGAGACAGCGCAGGGGCCAGCCTGGATGACCGTGACGGGAACGACGTTATCGTTCTCGTCCCAAACCTGGGTCATGCCAATCTTGCGGCCGAGAATCATGCTGATCAAGATATGATCCCAACTCTCGCGTGGTCTTGGGACAATGCGTACACCACCGAGCGTACGCCCCTAGAGGACCACTACTTACACGACGTGCTCCCCAGCCTTGTATTTCGCCCGGACTACCTGACAACCCTATTAAGCAGGCATTTTGTCCAGCCAGAATACTCCCCTGGTTACACACAGCTGTTTAGTATACACGGCTGCGGGCGTATCCATCGAGATTCATATTTCACTCACATTGTTTACGCAGGTAAAGTGCGTGGCACGTTCCCAGTGTGCGGCGGAGGGGGCGGGCCTGAGACATATTAAGGTTGCTGCTCTACAGTCCTGCTCACGACGGAGAGCACATTAAGTGCTCTCCTGTTCGTGCGGAACTCGCGACAACCTTAATATGTCTCAGGCCCGCCCCCTCCGCCGCACACTGGGAACGCCACGTTGATGTCTGCTTAACTCTGCTCGTTCAGGCTAATGACTTTGTTGGGGGTCCACAATTTGCTGCAAGGTGAACTTGCATTGGGGCGCATCGTCCTCTTCTCGCGCATCATCAAAATCGAAAATCATGATGGCGCAATTGGGGAGTTTTGCTGGGAGCTCGAAACCCTCTGGGGCTGCAGCCTTGATGAATTGGCGGCTGGCGCTGCCGTGGCTTACTGCTAGGAGGGTTTCGATGCCCTCGGCGCCCATGAGATTGGTGAGGGTGCCCACCATGCGCTCCTGCAGTGCGCGGCTTCCTTCTCCTCCGAAGGGGACCAGGTCCTCGCCCGGGTCCCAGACATCGGTGGGCAGGGCGTCGTGGGGGCCTTCTTCGAAGGTACCGTAGCTGCGCTCGATGATGCCTTCGCAGGGCTCGACTGCTGTGTCCGGGCCGAGGAGCTCGCATGCGACGAGCTGAGCTGTGTCCATGGCTCGGCCTAAGGGCGAAGAGACCACTTTGTCGGGAACGACGCCGTGGTCCTTGAGCCATGCGGCTGCCATTCCCGCTTGCTTGCGGCCCAGGTCGGTCAACGGAGAATCGCAGCGGCCCTGGACCAGCTTTTTAACGTTGAATTCTGTCTGACCGTGGCGGAGTAGATATAGACGCTTCATGCTCTCCCCTTCTGTATAACTTGCTTTACCGGCACAGCCCTACTCGTGGGTATGGCCTACGTAGTCTTCGTCGATCGTAATCTTGGCAATCGACTTGGGATATTCCGATTCGACCCGTTGTGCCAGCGCGTGCTTTACGTCTTCGGCACTCATCTGCAGATCCGAGGGACGCACGCAGTCAAAAAACACGTTGGTGTGCGTGGGGCCCGGCACGCAGCGCAAATCATGAATCGAAAGGCGGCTATCGATCTCTTGAGCCATAGCGTTGATGCGCAAGCGCATGCTCGCCACCTTTGGATCGTCGGTCACGATGGGGTCGTAGTGAAGTGTGACAATCATGCCGTCTTCGTTCCTAAACGACTGCTCGATGTTATCGAGCGTGTCGTGACTTTCCAGCGGGCTGGCCTCGGCTGCCATCTCGGCGTGCGCGCTTGCGAACTTCCTGCCCGGACCGTAATCGTGAACCATCAAATCGTGGACGCCCAAAACGCCGGGATAGCTCATGATCTTGTCTCGAATGTGCTTGACCAGCTTAGGATCGGGCGTCTGGCCCAAAAGCGGGCTCACCGTATCCTGGATGAGTTCAAAACCGCTCCAGCCAATATAGGCGCCAACGGCAAGGCCGACCCATGCGTCAAGATTGATATGCGTCACCTGGGAAACAATCGCGCACGCCAGCACGGCGCCCGTAGCAAGAACATCGTTCTTGGAATCCTGCGCGGTCGCATGCAGCGTCTCGGACTCAATGCGGTCACCGAGCTTTTGGTTGAGGGCCGCCATCCACAGCTTAACAACCATCGAAAGCACTAGAACTGCCACCAGGGCAAGCGAGAACTCGACAGGCTCGGGGTTGACAATTCGCTCCACCGACGACTTCACCAGCTCAACGCCAATCAGCAGCACGAGCGCCGCCACGACCAGACCCGAGAGATACTCGTAGCGGCCATGGCCGTAAGGATGCTCGGGGTCTGCCGGCTTGCCCGCCAGCTTAAAGCCAAGCACGCTCACGATGTTCGAGCTGGCATCAGACAGGTTGTTCATAGCGTCCGCCACGATTGAAACCGATCCCGACAGCACGCCAATTGCACCCTTCGCAGCGCATAGTGCCACATTGGCGAGAATACACACCATGCCCGTCAACGTTCCCACGCGTGCACGGTCGCCCTGCGCACGACGAACAATCCACTCGACCATCTGCATCCGCCCCCACGGTACTACCTATATATCTATTGCTCAAACGGATTGTAGTGTAGCCACTTTGTCCTCCAGATACAAAAAGGCCGCAGCCCACACGGGCCGCAGCCTTGGAATATGACAAAGGAATCGTCCTTTTGTCGCACAGATTTATGCGCTTGCTTCAGCAGCGCTCGCCACTGTTTCGAGCGAATCAGCTTCGTCTTCTGCCGCCTGCACCTTTGTCGGCACCACGCCAAAGCAGTAGCTCAGCGCCGCAGACACCGCAAATGCTGCGCCGCCGGCAGCGCAGCACCACAGCAGATTCGAGATGCCGCCCGTGGCAAAGCCAATGACCATAAGAACATTCGTCATACCGATAGTATAAGCCGTAACGTGGCCTACGGCCGCAACAAGGCCTCCGACGGCGCCGCCAACGGCCATGCACGTCAGACACCTGCCATATTTAAAGCCGCATCCGTACAGCGCTGGCTCGCTTACGCCGCCAAGAATACCCGAGATTGAATAGCCCAGCATGAGCGCCTTCTCGTCCTTATCCGCAACGCGGAGCGACGCGCCAAAGGGCATACCCCAAACGGCGAACGTTGCCATCGTCGCGGCGATCAGGATGCACGAATCCGTTCCCACACTCATAAACTGCGCATAGGCGAGCGATAGGACAACGTTGCTGACACCCGCGATCTTAAGAAACTCCCAGCCCGCGGCAAGCCCCATGAGCGTGAGCAGCGACACGATGCCACCGGAATTGCCAAGCATAAACATAAGCTGGCCCAACAGCATGCCCAGATAGCTGCCCGCCGGCGCCGTAATACACAGCGAAACCGGAACCATGACAAGCATGGTTGTAAACGGAACGAACGAAAACGCCACGGCCTTAGGGATAATGCGCGAAAAGAAACACTCCACTCGCCATAGCACAGGCACCGAGATAAGGACCGGAATAACAGTCGTCGTGTAATCGTTGACCGGCGCGGGAAGCAGACCATACACGGAAGTCATCGATGCCCCCGTCGTCGATGCGGCATCGACGAGCTTAAGCAGATCGGGCGCAATCAATACGCCGCCCAGCATCATGCCCAGCTGCTCCGAGCAACCGAGCTGGCGGGCGGCCGCCCAACCAAGATAAATGGGCAAAAAGTAGTAGCCGGCGTTATAAAGCCAACTGTAGAACAGGCGATAGATTTCGGAATCGGCCGACCACAGGCCCAGCATGCCTTCGCCCATAATGACGGCAACGGTGCGGAACAACGCCGCGCAGACAATAAAGGGCAGCGCCGACATCATGCTTTTGGACAGATAGTCCACCACGGCCATGGCGTTTGATGAGACCGTCGTTGTAAACGAGGTGTTAGAAACTTGTGACATGGAACGCCTTTCCCAATGTGACATACGGGCTGCCCCTTTGTCACATCGTGCGGTACCGACCGATTGTGCGGTACTTTTCATAGCGGAGGTTTGTGAGGGTCGCGTCGTCGAGCTGCCCAAGCGTATCGAAGGCATCAAATGCCGAAGACATGACGGCACCGGCGATCTCCTCATGCGACAGGCCCCTATCGTCGACAATGCCGTCGATGATGCCGAGCGCCAGCAGATCGGGGGCCGTGAGCTTAAGCGCCTCGGCGGCCTCATTCGCGCGCTCGGTATCCTTCCACAGGATCGACGCACAGGCCTCGGGGCTCACGACCGAATAGGCCGAGCTCGAGAGCATCAGGATGCGGTCGGCCACGGACAGCGCCAGCGCGCCACCAGAGCCGCCCTCGCCTGTCACCACCGAGACAATCGGCGTCTTAAGGCCGCTCATCTCCATGAGATTCTGGGCAATCGCCTCACCCTGGCCGCGCTCCTCGGCACCGATGCCGCAAAACGCGCCTGAAGTATCGACCAGGCACAGAACCGGTCGACCAAACTTTTCGGCCTGGCGCATAAGGCGACGCGCTTTGCGGTAGCCCTCGGGATGTGCCATACCAAAGTTGCGACGCATGCGCTCTTTGGTCGTGGTGCCGCGCTCGATGGCGATGACCGTTACGGGGCATCCGTCTTTCCAGCCAATGCCAGCCATCACAGCAGCGTCGTCGCCAAAGTAGCGGTCGCCGTGCAGCTCCACAAATCCATCCAGGCCCAGCGAGATCATCTCGCCTGCCGTGGCGCGATCTGCCGAGCGGGTCTGCTTAACAATCTCGAGCGCGGTTTTTGGTGCGGCCGAGCGCTTGAACAAGTGTCCCAACTTTTTGCCGCGGCGACCCGTATGCACGATCTCATGCGGTGCCCCCAGGCCGGGCGCGTGCCCTTCGTGCAGCGCCAACAGCTCGCCTACCGTGAGCGCAATCTCGCCACGCGGAACAACGGCATCGCAAAAGCCGTGCTCCAGCAAAAACTCGGAGCGCTGGAATCCCTTGGGCAGGCGCTTGTGCATGTTCTGCTCGATCACGCGCGGGCCGGCAAATGCCGTCAGGGCATCGGGCTCGGCCAGGATAATGTCGCCCTCCATGGCAAAGCTCGCGGTTACGCCTCCGGTCGTGGGGTCGGTGAGCACCGTGATATACAGGCCGCCCACCTCGCTGTGGCGCCTAACTGCCGCAGAAATCTTGGCCATCTGCATAAGCGATGTCACGCCCTCTTGCATGCGCGCACCGCCCGAAACGGTAAAGCCGACAACTGGCAATCCCAGCTCGGTCGCTCGCTCAAATGTGCGACAGATCTTTTCGCCCACCACAGAACCCATCGAGCCCATCATAAAGTTGGCGTCCATAAAGAAGAGAGCTGTATCGCAACCGCAGATTTTGCCCCTGCCGCACACAACGGCATCGCGCTCGCCCGAACGCTCGCTCACGCTCTTGAGTTTGTCGGCATAACCGGGAAACGAGAGGAAGTCCTCCGACGCCAGATTAGCATCCCATTCCTCAAACGTGCCCTCGTCAACCGTCATGCGCATACGGTCGCGCCCGCTCACGCGAAAGTGCTTGCCGCAACGAGGGCAGACCTCGAGGTTGTCATGCAGGCGCGCCTCATCGATCACACGGCGGCACTCCGGGCACTTGATAAACACGTGGCGCGCAGGAAACTCGGCGCACGACTCGGTCATCGGTCCCTCGAGGACGTTGACCGTCTTCGCTTTTCTATTCATCAGCATAGAGATGCCCCATCAGATCGGTGTGATACATGCCCGACAAGAACTCGTCGTTTGCCAGCACGTCGAGCTGAAGCTCGCTGTTTTCGCTCACGCCTTCAATCACGAGCTCGCCCAGGGCCGAGCGCATCTTACGAATAGCGCCGTCACGCGTGGGCGCACACACGATGAGCTTGCCGAGCATAGAGTCGTAGTACGGCGGAACTTTCGCACCGGTAAACATGGCGGAATCCCAGCGTACGCGCGGACCACCCGGCACACGCAACGCGGTGACCGTTCCACATGACGGCAGAAAGTCCGGCGTTTCGGCATTGATGCGGCACTCCATGGCGTGGTTGCGGACCGGCATGTCCTCCCGCTCAAAGGGCAGAGGCTGGCCGGCTGCCACGCGCAGCTGCCACTTGACCAAGTCGGTATCGGTCACAAACTCTGTAACCGGATGCTCCACCTGCAAGCGCGTGTTCATTTCCATAAAGTAGAAATTGCCGTCGTCCGAATACAGGAACTCGATGGTACCGGCTCCTTCGTAGCCGACGGCACGAGCCAAGTCACGCGCTGCCTTGTGCATGCGAGCACGAATGTCGTCGTGTCCGTCGAGGCACGGCGCGGGGCTCTCCTCGATCAGCTTTTGATTGCGACGCTGAACCGAGCACTCGCGCTCGCCGAGCGAAAACACATGGCCCTGCTTATCGGCCATAATCTGCACCTCAACGTGGTGCGCCGGCGAGACGAACTTCTCCATGTAGCACTCGCCGTCGCCAAAGACGGCCTCGCCCTCGGCACGCGCCTCGATGAACGCCTTTGCCGCATCTTCCACGCGCTCGACCTTGCGAATACCGCGGCCGCCTCCACCCGCACGCGCCTTGATGAGCACGGGGCAGCCAATGCGCTCAGCCTCGGCCGTTGCCTCCTCGGGACTTTTGAGCAAATCGCAGCCCGGCACGATGGGCACGCCCGCCGCGGCGGCCGTTCGACGCGCGGCGTCCTTGTCGCCCATGCTGTCGATCACCTTGGCCGAAGGACCGACAAACGCCAGGCCATACTTGTCGCAGTCGCGCACGAAGCTCGCCTTCTCGGAAAAGAAACCGTAGCCAGGATGGATCGCCTTTGCCCCCGACTTCACGGCACAGGTGAGCACGGCATCGTCGTTGAGGTAGCTCTCGGCAAGACGCGGGCCGCCGATGCAATACGCCTCGTCGGCAAGCTGCACGTGCAGCGCGTCCGCATCGGCCGTGGAATAAACGGCGACGGTCTTGATGCCCATATCGCGGCACGCGCGGATAACACGGACCGCGACTTCTCCGCGGTTGGCGATGAGCACTTTGTCGAACATGAAGCCTTCCTTAACTTTCGTGCATGAGTGCAAAAGACATATCGGCGCGGCAGCAAACCTCACCGTTGACGCTCGCAGTACCCGTCGCAAAGCGGAACGGCCCGCGCGCACGCGTGATGGTGCACACCAGATCAACCGTGTCGCCCGGGCGCACCGGGCGCTTAAAGCGCACCTTATCGAGGCTCGTATAGAACGGCGTCGCGCCGCGCGCCTCCTCGTCGCCCATCAGCAGCACGCAACAGTTTTGGGCGAGCATCTCGCACTGAATCACGCCGGGGACTACCGGGTTTCCCGGAAAATGCCCCTGCAAAAAGTACTCGTCACCCGTAATCGTGATCTTGCCGTGGGCCTCGTCGCCCACCAGCTCGGCTTCGTCGAGCAAAAGCATCGGTTCGCGATGCGGCAACAGCTTCTTGAGCTCTTCTTTGTTCATGGATATCACCTATCCAATCCTCATGAGGCAGCTGCCAAACTCCACGAGGTCGCCGTCGGCCACGCAGATCTCGAGCACCTCGCCATCCGCCTCTGCCGTCACCTCGTTGAGAACCTTCATGGCCTCGATGATGCAGAGGGTCTCACCGGCCTTGACCTTGGAGCCCACGTGCACAAACGGCTCGTCGCCCGGCGCCGGGGCAGCATAGAAAACGCCGACCATGGGAGCGGTCACCTCGGTGCCCTTGGGCTCCGGTGCGGCGGCAGGCGCCTGCGCGGCGGGCTCCGGTGCGGCGGCAGGCATGGCGACAGGAGCCACCGCCGGAGCAGTCACGGCACCCGGCATAGGCATGGGCACGGCAACAGGCTGCGCGGCGCTCGCGCGCTCGAGTTCGACCGCGGTGCCATCGGGCTCCTCAACGCGTACGCGCGTGAGGCCGCGGTCCTCCATAACATCGGCTATCTCGGCAAGTCTTTTGGAATCCATGCTCTAGCTCCTCGTATATCTACGCAGCGCGATGGCGGCGTTGTGCCCGCCAAAGCCCAGGTTGGTCGAAAGCGCCCAGGTAAGGTCGGCGCGAACCGCGCGATTGGGCGTGTAGTCAAGATCGCAGGCGGGATCGGGTGTGTGGTAGTTAATGGTCGGCGGCACCACGCCCTGCTCGAGCGCCATGGCGCAGGCCATGACCTCGATGGCACCCGTGGCACCGATCATGTGGCCGGTCATCGACTTAGTCGACGAGACATGCGCGGCGCGCGCCGCGTCCTCGCCGAGCGCACGCTTAATGCCCGCCGTCTCGGACGAATCGTTGAGCTTGGTCGATGTGCCGTGGGCATTGATATAGAGACCCTCGGAAGGCTTGACGTCGCCCTCGGCCACCGCCAGCGATATCGCGCGGGCAATGCCGGCAGCCTCGGGATCGGGGCTCGTGATGTGATAGGCATCATCGGTGTTGCCGTAGCCCACGACCTCGGCATAAATGTGCGCACCGCGCGCCTGCGCATGTTCCATGCTCTCGAGCACGAGCACGCAGGCGCCCTCGCCCATCACAAAGCCGTCGCGGTCTGCATCGAACGGGCGGCAGGCCGTCGCGGGATCGGGGTTGGTGGTCAATGCGCGGCAGGACGTAAAGCCTGCAACAGCATCGGGGATAATGGCCGCCTCGGCACCGCCCGCGAGGATCGCGTCGGCATAGCCGTGCTTGATAGCACGGAACGCCTCGCCCACCGCATGGGCCGAGGTCGCGCACGCAGTCACGACTGGCAGGGTCGGTCCCTTTGCCTTGTGACGGATTGCGATATTGCCCGATGCCATGTTGGGGATCATCATCGCGATCATGTAAGGCGATGCGCGGCGGGGCCCACGGTCGGCAATCGTATGGACGTTGTCGACGAGCGTCTGCATGCCGCCCACGCCTGACCCCACGTAAACGCCCAGGCGCTCGCGATCGATGGCGCCTTCGGCATCAAAGCCCGCATCGTGCATGGCCTCGTCCGAAGCCACCAGCGCAAACTGAACGCAGGGATCGAGATGCTTGGCGTCACGCTTGCCAAAGTACTCGTTGCCGTCAAAGCCCTTGACTTCGGCCGCCACCTTGACGGTAAACGCATCGGTATCGAAGTGCGTGATCGGGCCGATGCCACAGGTCCCGGCGCACATGGCCGCCCAGGTGGCAAGCGCGGTGTTGCCGAGCGGCGATACGGCACCGATGCCGGTGATTGCAACTCTCTGTTCCATCATGGTCTCCTCATCCAAGCCGTTCTTCGGCCCTGGTTTCTACATCGCCATTCCGCCGTCGACGCGCACGACCTCGCCCGTAATGTAGGCAGCCGCATCACTCGCTAAAAAGCGCACCACGCCGGCCACTTCCTCGGGGCGTGCCATGCGCTTAAGGGGAATCTGTTCCTCGGTTGCCGTACGCACCTTCTCCGAGAGCTTTGCCGTCATATCTGTCTCGACAAACCCGGGGGCGACCGCGTTCGCTCGTACGCCACGAGGCGCAAGCTCGCGCGCCACCGCCTTGGTAAGCCCTATCACGCCCGCCTTGGAAGCAGCGTAGTTGGCTTGCCCGGCATTGCCCATCAGGCCCACGACCGAGCTCATGTTGACGACGCAACCGCCGCGCTGGCGCATAAAGGTCTTGGTGAACGCGCGCGTCATATTGAATGTTCCCTTGAGATTGACATCGAGCACGCGATCGAATGCGTCATCGCCCATGCGCATGAGCAGGCCATCGCGGGTGATGCCGGCATTGTTGACGAGCGCCCAAATGGAACCAAAGTCGTTGAGGACCGCTTCCACACACGCGTTGACGGCAGCGGGATCGGCCACGTCGCATTGATATGCGCGTGCCGTGGCGCCAACCGCCTCACAGGCTTCGCACGTCTCGCGCGCCGCATCGACGCTGCCGGCATAGACGACGGCGATATCAAAGCCGTCCTCCGCCAGACCGACAGCGCAGGCGCGGCCGATACCCCGCGAGCCGCCCGTGACCAGTGCCACGCGACGTGAGTCGTTGCGCTCGAGCGCGCCGTTGTTCAAGTTGCCCATGTCATTCCTTTCGGGTTACAGCCCTGTGGACTATGCGAGCTCGTCGGCAATAGCTGCGACCTGCTCGGCCGTTTCGCACGAATACACGCGAACGTCGCTCAGCGTACGCTTGGCCAGGCCCGACAGCGTTTTGCCAGGGCCGACCTCAATAAACGTGTCGATGCCCTGATTCTGCAGAGCATGCAGCGTGTCGACCCAACGAACGGCATGACTCACCTGATTGGCCAAGACATCCGATGCCGCTCGCGGGTCCGCCGGATAGGGCGCCGCCGTCATGTTTGCCATGACCGGAATCAGCAGCGGTGACGGCGCGTGGCCGGCTTGGATATACGTCGCCAGCCCCTCAGTCGCCTCGGCCATATAGGGGCTATGAAATGCGCCCGACACCGCGACTTTCATAGCGCGGCCGCCAGCCTCTTTTACTAGGACGTCGAGCTCCTGCAGCGCCTCGGGCGGTCCGGCAACAACCGTCTGCTGCGGACTGTTGTAGTTGACCGGCCAGCAGTCCTCGCCGGCCTGTTTTGCCAGGTTCTCGACTTGCGCCGCATCGAGCTTGATGACGGCGCGCATGCCGCCCGGATGGCGCTCGGCAGCCGCGGCCATCAGCGCCGCGCGCTCGCACACGAGCTCAAAGCCCGCTCGCGTATCGAACGCCCCCGCAAAGGTGAGCGCGGCGACCTCGCCAAGCGAAAAACCCGCACAGGCGGCAGGTACCACGCCGCGCTCACGCAGGGCGGCAGCCGCTGCCAGATCGTGAACGAACACGCACGGCTGCGTGTTCTCGGTCTGCGAGAGCTCCTCCTTGGAGGCGCTTCGGCACTGCTCACTGGTCCCCGGGCGCACCTCGTCGGCAATGGCGAACACCTCGGCGGCCGCCGGCGATGCCTCGATCAGGTCGACGCCCATCGCGGGGTGCTGGGCGCCCTGGCCGGCAAACAGAAACGCTACGCCACCCATGCGCACGCACCCTTCAGGACGTGCTCGGCGCCATCGACCAGGTCGTCAACGATTTCACGTGCGCTTTGGCGCTCGTTGACCATGCCGGCAATCTGTCCACACAAAAACGAGCCCTCTTCGTAATTGCCGTCCTTGGCGGCCTTGCGAAGGGCGCCCGTGCCCATGGCCCCGAGCTCCTCGACGCTTACGCCCGCCGCCTCGCTCTTGGCGTAGGCGTTGGTGAAGGGGCTCTTGAGGGCACGCACCGGGTGTCCCGTCGAGCGGCCGGTCGCACGCGTCGAGGTGTCGTTGGCCTTCAGGACCATCTCCTTGTACTGCTCCGATACGGTGCACTCATCTGCGATCAGAAAGCGCGTACCCACCTGCACGCCGGCGGCGCCCAGCATAAAGGCGGCCGCCACGCCGCGGCCATCGGCGATACCGCCAGCCGCAACCACGGGAATATCGACCGCATCGACAACCTGCGGCACCAGTGCCATCGTCGAGGTCTCGCCAATATGGCCGCCTGATTCGGTACCCTCGGCAACCACGGCAGTGGCTCCACGACGCGCCACGAGGCGCGCCAGCGCGACCGAGGCAACGACCGGGATGACCTTGATGCCCGCCTCGTTCCACGCCTTCATGTACTTGGTGGGATTGCCGGCACCCGTCACGACGACCGGTACCCGCTCGTCAATCACGACCCGCGCGACCTCGTCGGCAAACGGGCTCATGAGCATGACGTTGACGCCAAAGGGCTTATCCGTCCTGGCGCGCAGCTCATGAATCTGGTCGCGCAGCCAGTTGGCGTCGGCGTTCATGGCCGCGATAATCCCTAAGCCGCCCGCCTCGGACACTGCGGACGCCAGCGAGGCGTCGGCGATCCAGGCCATACCGCCCTGGAACACGGGCTTTTCGATGCCGAGCAGATCGCAGAGAGGAGTCTTGAGCATCTCTACTTCTCCAATGCCGCCTCGACCGTATCGGCGAACTCGCCGACCGTCTTGGGGTTCTCCTCGGTATCGAGCTGGATGCCAAACTCGTCCTCAACGGCGACGAGGATCTCGACGGTGCCCAGACTGTCGAGACCAATCTCCTCGAGCGTGGACTCGGGCTTCATCTCGACATCGTCAAGACCGGCGGTCTCGCGGATAACATCGCAAACGCGCTCGAAGGTCTTCTGATCTGCCATGGTAGTTCTCCTTTGTTTGTGCCCTAGGGGCGTTTTTATTTCCTATGTGCGACTACTTCCAACGAAGTAGATAGCCACCTATATCCAGACCGGCGCCAAATCCAACGAGGGTGATGGTGTCGCCCGTGTGAAGTGCACCGGCGTTTGCCAGCCGGTCGAGGGCAAGCGGAATGCATGCGCTCGAAATGTTGCCGGTCTCGCGCAGCGTTCGAACCACGCGCTTGTCTGGCACACCGAGGCGCTTGACCGCCTGACTCAGGATTCGTTCGTTAGCCTGATGGAATACAAAATGGTCGATGTCCTCGACCGAAATGCCCGCATCGCTCGCAAGCTTATGGACCGTGTCGCAAATCGCGTTGACGCCGAACTTGAACACGCGGCGGCCATTCATGGACAGCACGCTCTCGCTATCTGCGGAGGCCTTAAACGGCGAGGTGCCGACCAGACCGGGAACGCACAACGTCTCGACGTCGGGCGCCGTCGAAAGCTCAACGGCAAGGGGGCTGTCTCCCCCAGCCTCAATCACCGCGGCGCCTGCCCCATCGCCAAAGAGCACACAGGTGGCGCGGTCGGTCCAGTCGAGCGCGCGCGTCATCTGCTCGGCGGCAACGACAAGCACATGCTTGGCTCGTCCTCGGGCGATATAGCCCTCGGCAACATCGAGCGCAAATACGAAGCCGGCGCAGGCAGCCGAGACATCGAAGGCAGGGCACGTCGCGCCCAGTCGCTCAGCAACGGCACACGCCTCGGCGGGAACAAGGTGATCACCCGTCGTCGTCGAGCAGACGATCAGATCCAACTGGCTCGCGTCGATTCCGGACACCTGAAGTGCCCGCTCGCTCGCCGCTACGGCAAGGTCGTCAAGTGACTCGGTGGTGCAGACGTGGCGACTCTTAATACCTGTGCGGGTAAAAATCCACTCATCCGAGGTATCGAGGAACTCGGACAGCTCGTCATTGGAAACACTGCGCTTAGGAAGCGCCGAGCCTGTTCCAAGAATCGTGAAACCCATCACTAACCTCCTTTGAGTTGTTGACGTGTTTACATCGACCAAGAGAGGATAGCGCATTTCAGTCGTTGTTAACGTGTTAACATTAAATTGTCCAAATGCGACAAAGGCTTCACATTGTGTCTCTCTCGACACCATTGCGTTATTCACTTATTCATTAAGGAGGTAGCAGCCGTTATGGATGCCAAATTAACGATAGTCGACGTAACCGGATCGACCAACGATGACCTGCTCGAAGCAGGAAAACAGGGAGCGCCGCACGGCACAGGACTTGCCGCCCGGGCTCAGACAGCAGGACGCGGCCGGCGCGGCCACAAGTGGGATTCAACCGCCGGCAACCTATTGCTTTCGATTGTCCTGCGTCCATGCGTTAATCCTGCGAAGTACTCTGGTCTTGCTGCCGTCAGCGGCCTAGCGGTGCTCGAGGCGCTCGAAAAACAGGGTCTTGCAAACGAGATTGGCCTCAAATGGCCCAACGACCTGGTCGCGCGTGGACGCAAACTCGGCGGCATTCTGGTCGAGGCCGCACGCGATAACGAAGGCAAACCTTTCGCCGTCTGTGGCATTGGTGTCAATGTGAACTATGCGCCCCAAGAGGTGCCCGATGGCGGCCTGCCGGCAATCGGTCTCTCGGACCTTAACGAGAACGTTCCAGCTGTCGACATGCTCCTCGATGAGGTCTATCACGCAGTTATAGACGCTATAGATGCCTGGGCAGAACGCCTCAACGCCATGGAAGAAAACACCGGACCGCTCGCGCCCGTCCACGGCGAATATGTCGCTCACCTCAATTGGATTGGAAAGCACGTTATCGCCCGCTCCCCTGCCGGTGACGAGCTGGCGCGAGGCATCTTTAAAACGGTCGATGGCTTTGGTCGTGCGTGCATCGAAACAGAAGACGGCTTGCGATCCTTCCATTTTGAGGAAGCGTCATTGCGCCCCTTGAGTGAGTAGGTCGCCACAGCCAGCCGCTCGGCAGCCTTACCCGGCGATCCAAACCCATCATGCAAAACAAAAGGGCCCCGCTACCGTAACGGCAGCGGGGCCCTTTAAGCTATGAGCGATATCGCTTAGAGCTTGATGTCGATGTCGACGCCAGCGGGGAGGTCGAGACGCATAAGCGAATCAACGGTGCCCGAGGTGGGGTCGAGGATGTCGATGAGGCGCTTGTGGGTGCGCATCTCGAACTGCTCACGGGAGTCCTTGTTCACGTGCGGCGAGCGGATAACCGTGTACAGGTTGCGCTCGGTGGGCAGGGGGACAGGACCGGAAACGCGAGCGCCGGTCTTCTGAGCGGTCTCGACGATGAGCTTCGCGGACTGATCGACGACCTCGTGATCATAGCCCTTGAGGCGAATGCGGATCTTCTGGGTAGCCAACTTAAACCTCCAAAGAGTGCGAGAGATGTTCTCGCAGGATTACGTAACAGGGAGCTCGAACTTAGGCGTTCTTGCTCATGACCTCGTCCACGATGGACTTGGGCGCGGGCTCATAAGAGTCGAACTGCATCGTGTAGGATGCACGGCCCTGGGTCTGGGAGCGAAGGTCGGTAGCGTAACCGAACATCTCGCCCAGCGGCACCTTGGCACGGATGAGCTTGCTGTTCTTGCGATCCTCCATGCCCTCGATCTTGCCGCGGCGACCGGAGAGGTTGCCCATAACGTCGCCCATGTACTGCTCGGGGGTCTCGACCTCGACAGCCATGATCGGCTCGAGCAGCTGCGGATCGGACTTCTTGAGGGCGTCCTTGATAGCCATGGAACCGGCGATCTTGAAGGCGGCCTCGGAGGAGTCGACCTCGTGGTAAGAACCGTCGAACAGGGTGACCTTAACGTCGAGGACCGGGAAGCCGGCGATAACACCGGTGTTCAGGGCCTCCTGGATGCCCTTGTCGATGGACGGGATGTACTCCTTGGGCACGACGCCGCCGACGATAGCGTTGACGAACTCGTAGCCGAAGCCCTCCTCCATCTTCTCGAGCTTGATGACGGCGTGGCCGTACTGACCGCGACCGCCGGACTGACGGACGAACTTGCCCTCAGCCTTCTCGACGTCGTGACCAGCGGTCTCGCGGTAGGCAACCTGGGGCTTACCGACGTTAGCGTCAACCTTGAACTCGCGGAGCAGACGGTCGACGATGATCTCGAGGTGCAGCTCGCCCATGCCGGCGATGATGGTCTGGCCGGTCTCGTGGTTGGTGGACACCTGGAAGGTCGGGTCCTCCTCGGCGAGCTTGGTCAGAGCCAGGGACATCTTGTCCTGCTCGGCCTTGGTCTTGGGCTCGATGGCAACGTCAATAACGGGCTTAGCGAACTCGATCTTCTCGAGGACGATCTCCTTGCCCTCGGCGCACAGGGTGTCACCGGTGGTGGAGTTCTTGAAGCCGACGCAAGCGACGATGTCGCCGGCGGCAGCGTCGTCACGGTCGATACGCTCGGCGGCGTTCATCTCGAGGATGCGGCCGAGGCGCTCGCGCTGACCGTTGGAAGCGTTGACAACGTAGGAGCCGGACTCGGCGCGGCCGGAGTAAACGCGGACGTAGGTGAGCTTACCGACGAACGGGTCGGTCATGATCTTGAAGACCAGGCCGGAGAAGGGCTCGTCGAAGGAAGGATGACGCTGGATCTCCTCGCCGGTGTCCGGATCGGTACCGGTGACGGCCTCAACGTCGAGCGGGCTGGGCAGGTAGTCGACGACAGCGTCGAGCAGCTCCTGAACGCCCTTGTTCTTGTAGGCGGAGCCCACGAAGACGAGGTTGAGCTCGTTGGCCAGAACACCCTTGCGCAGAGCAGCCTTGAGCTCCTCGACGGTGAAGTCCTCCTCCATGAGGATCTTCTCCATGAGCTCGTCGTCAAAGCTGGCAGCAGCGTCGAGGAGCTCCTCGCGCTTGGTGGCAGCGATGTCGGCGAACTCAGCCGGGATCTCGTCCATCGGCTCGGGGTAGGTCATGCCCTTCTCGTCGGCCTTGAAGTCCCATGCAGTCATGGTGACCAGGTCGATGACGCCCCAGAAGTTGTCCTCGGCGCCCATCGGGACCTGAGCGGCCACGGCGTTGGCGTCGAGACGATCCTTCATGGTCTCGATAGCGTTGAAGAAGTCAGCGCCCACGCGGTCATACTTGTTGATGAAGGCGATGCGGGGGACGTTGAAGGTAGAAGCCTGACGCCAAACGGTCTCAGACTGGGGCTGAACGCCGGCAACGGCGTCGAAGACGGCGACAGCGCCATCGAGGACGCGCAGGCAGCGCTCGACCTCGGCGGTGAAGTCAACGTGGCCCGGGGTGTCGATGATCTGGATGCGGTAGTCCTTACCGTCCTTGTTCCAGAAGCACGTGGTAGCAGCGGAGGTAATGGTTACGCCGCGCTCCTGCTCCTGAACCATCCAGTCCATGGTGGCAGCGCCCTCATGGACCTCACCGATCTTGTGGGTCTTACCGGTGTAGTAAAGAATACGCTCGGTCGTGGTGGTCTTACCGGCATCGATGTGAGCCATGATGCCGATGTTACGGGTATCGGAAAGCTTGTACTTAGGCTTAGCCATGTTAGTTCCTTACCTTAACTTACCAACGATAGTGAGAGAACGCGCGGTTGGCCTCGGCCATCTTGAAGACGTCCTCACGCTTCTTGACGGAAGCGCCCAGGCCGTTGGAGGCGTCGAGGATCTCGTTGGCGAGACGCTCGGCCATGGTCTTCTCCTTGCGAGCGCGGGAGAAGTTGACGATCCAGCGGATGCCCAGAGCGGTGGAACGACGGGAGTTGACCTCCATCGGGACCTGATAGGTAGCGCCACCGACACGCTTGGGCTTAACCTCGAGCGTGGGCTTGACGTTGTCCATAGCCTTCTTGAAGGTAGCGAGAGCGTCGCCGCCCTCGGACTTCTCGGCAACGATCTCGAAAGCGGTGTAAACGATGCGCTCAGCGGTGGCCTTCTTGCCGTCAAGAAGGACCTTGTTGATGAGCTGAGTCACCAGGCGGTTGTTGTAAACGGCGTCAGGCTGAACCTCACGACGATTAGCTGCTGCACGACGCGGCATGTGAAATCTCCTTAAGTGTCTACCGTGCGGCGCTCAAGACGGCACACGGCGAAAGTATCAAAACGTTATCTGGCTTATTTAGCCTTGGGGCGCTTAGCACCGTACTTGGAACGGGCCTGCATACGGTTCTGGACCGGAGCAGCGTCGTAGGCGCCACGGATGACGTGATAACGGACACCAGGGAGGTCACGGACACGACCGCCGCGGACGAGCACGATGGAGTGCTCCTGCAGGTTGTGGCCCTCACCCGGGATGTAAGCGGTAACTTCGATGCCGTTGACAAGGCGAACACGGGCAACCTTACGAAGAGCCGAGTTCGGCTTCTTGGGGCTCGTGGTGAAGACGCGGGTGCACACGCCGCGCTTCTGGGAGTTGTGCTGCAGAGCAGCGTTCTTGGACTTCTTGGGCACGGAACGACGGCCCTGGCGAACCAGCTGGTTAATAGTAGGCAAAGCGTACTCCTTCTCGAATGATTCCAGCTTTCTGTAAAGTGCAACGGCTTGAATCGAGGGGTCAGCATCCCCCTACGAAACACGCAGTTCGATAGGATACGTGCCGTTAGCTGTGCCGTCAACAGACCACGCCGCCGGGCGTATCCTTAAATAGCCACATTTCCGCAAACCCTCCACAAAAGGAATCCCCGCCTGTGCGCAAGTGCCCATTCCAGCCGTCCATGTAACACGAAAATGGCCGCTTCCTCTAGCAGGAAGCGGCCTAGACCTTACGAATAGACGATGGTAAAGGGTGCTTCTGTTTCGGTCTCTCCTGTTGATGTGTATCTCGTGCCCTCGAGGGTTACCGAGACCACTTGGTCGACATCAATCAACTTCGTTGGCACCCAGATGTTCTCTCCGCTATTGCGCGTATAAGAAAAATATAAGTTGAACGCCCCTGCGTCGTCATCTTCGATAATCTGCCCCGATCCATCCTTGTAGGTAACCGTCAACTTCTTCGTGACTGCGTCAATGCCCAGATCATCGATGTGCGTCTGGATGGAAAACGGGCTGATCTCGAGAGGCGTGTCATCGGAGCGGAGTTCCTTAGCATCGACGTACGCTCCAACGCTAAACTCGGGTGTCGATGCCTCGAACGGCTTCGCATCCTCTCCTTCGCCCTCGGTCCACGAGATATTCCAGGTGACCGCATGTTGAAAACCTCGCTCGCGATCCATAGAAGCAAAGTACATCGTGCCATTAATGACAGTATCGCTTGATGTGTCCTTATCAATGGTGCAGCGTGTATCAGCCCATTCCTCGCCGAAGTTCATGCTGGGTGTACCGATGCCTTGTTCTTCTTCACCATAGAGAACAAGTTCGCCTGTCTCTGCTGCCGGCTTGTAGTAGTTAACACCATTTGGATTGGACAGCGTAAACGTCACAGCACCGCAGCCGTTTTGGTCGATAGCCATATCATGAATGTCGAGTGTATAGCCGTTGCCCTCGACGGACAGATTGACCTTCTGTACTGAACCCTCCAAGCTTTGGGGCGCGATACCATCACCAAACTCTCTGGTGTAGGTATATTTCGTCCCCGACGAGCCGCCATTTGTCCAGGTAACGGACTCTCCGTTGCCATGGTTTCCCCAGGCAGAGGCAAAATAACTGGAATTGACAACAGCGTAGGCGACCCCTCCGGTCGCCAGCACTCCGGCAAGACATCCGATTACGGCAACATACAGAGGCTTCGCGTGACCCTTTCGATGAAGCGGCTCACCCGCAGCAGCATCAATAACACGGTCGGCAAGATCGCTATCGGCTTGGATGGACTCGAAGGCCTGCTTGATTTGATTGGATTTCACGGTCGCCCTCCTCTAGGATGAATTTGAGCTTCGATCGACCACGAGCTAAACGCGTTCGAACGGTCGCGGCTGGCACATGCAGCAACTCGGCAATCTCTGAAGTCGAGAAGCCCAGATAGTAATAGAGCACGATGGGAACACGGAATCGCTCCGGAAGTCGCATAACGTCTGACAGGACCGCCTTGGTCTCCTCCCGCGCCGTCGAAAGCGAATCGGCCAGACTTTCAATATCCTCCACGCGTCTCCACGGCTTTCGAAAGAGAGATTTGCATTCATTGATCGTGACCCGGATAAGCCAGCGGCGAAGATGTTCCCAACTTTCAAAGTGTCCATCGCTTTTAAGCAACTTAAGAAAGACATCTTGGGCAATATCGTCGGCATCGGCACGATCGCGCAGGTACGTCAATGCGATTCGAAACACGACATCCCGGTGATCTTCGACCGCCTGTCTAAAAGTTTGTTCTTCCATAATCACCTCCCGGTGACGCTGATGGTTCTTGATGAGGTCCTCACCATAGATACGCTTTGACCGAACGAAATGTTTCAAATTCAAGCAGGAAAAACCTACCAAAATAAACCTGTCCCTTTTTGGCGAAAGGAATCCCCTTCTGTGCGCGGGGGCAGATTCCCGGAACGGGCCGCCCGCTGTTTAAGTTTGCTGCTCTACAGTCCTGCGCAAGACGGAAAGCACATTAAGTGCTTTCCTTTGCGTGCGGAACTCGCGACAAACTTAAACAGCGGGCGGCCCGTTCCGGGAATCCGACGTGCTCGTCGGGGCAACGTTCCTCACCAAAAAAGACCCGCTTCCCTGTTGGGAAACGGGTCTTTGGAAGGGCGGTTAACGTACTAGGAAGTTACTCCTCGTCGTTGTCCTTGGCCTCTTCGGCATCGTCGGTGTCCACGAGCTGGTTGAGCAGCTCGTCGAGGGAAGCCATGTCCTCGTTGATGGCACCGTTGGCGGGAGCCTTCTTGTCGTCGATCGGGGCGCCCAGGAGCTCCTCGTCGGCGTCGGCGTGATGCGTCGGCGTGGCGGAGGTGCCCAGCAGGATGTCGTCCGGACCGTCGGGGCTAAAGACCATCTGCAGCAGCTGCGAGAGGTCTTCCTCGTCGGCAACGTCGTCGTTGTTCTCGAGGATGTAGAGCAGGTCGTGGGCCTCCAGGCCGTCACGGAGCTCCTCGATCGCCTTGGCACCGATGCCATCGATGCGCAGCAGATCCTCCTCGGACTTGCCGACCAGGTCGCCGACCGTCTCGATGCCGACCTCGCTGAACTTGTTGGTCCAGCGCTGCGACACGCCCAGGTCGTCGAACAGGTACAGGCGAGCCTTCTCGGCGGAGATGGTGTGGCCGTTGCGGGTGAACGAACCGTCAGCACCGCCGAACTCGTCGTAGCCGGCCCAGTCGAGCTGCTGCGGGAGCTGCTCGTCCAGGTCCTTGAGCTCCACAGGAGCCCACTCAGGCAGCGACTTGGCGTTGGGCGAAGCCGGACCGTCGATGTCCACGTAGCCGTCGGCCGTGCGATACGTCAGCTTGGCGTTGGCGTACGGCTTGAGGCCGGTACCGGCAGGAATCTTCTTACCAACGATGACGTTGGACTTAAGGTCGAGCAGGTGGTCGACCTTGCCCTCGATGGCAGCCTCGGTAAGGACGCCGGCGGTGCGGATGAACGAAGCGCTCGACAGCCAGGAGTCGATGTTGGACGCGACCTTGAGCGTACCCAGGATGACGGGCTCGGCCACGGGAGCCTGACCGCCCAGACGGGCAACGCGCTCAACCTCGTCGGCGAACTCGTAGCGGTCGACATACTGACCAAGCAGGTACTTGGAGTCGCCGGGGTTGGTGATCTGAACGCGACGCAGCATCTGACGTGCGAGCACCTCGATGTGCTTGTCGTTCAGGTCGACGCCCTGGCTGGTGTAGACGTCCTTGACGCTCTCGACGAAGGTGTGCATCGTCGACTCGATGTCGGTCAGCTTGCGCAGGTTGCGGAAGTTGACGAAGCCCTTGGTAATCTGGTCGCCGGCGCGAACCTCGCAGCCGTCCTCGATCTCGGGCATAAAGCGCACCGAAGCGGGGACGCGGCGCTCATCGAGGACACGGGTGTGATCCTCGGAGTCGGTGAGCGTCAGCACGTACTCGGACTTCTCGGGCTTAATCGAGAGGTGGCCGGAGTACGGAGCCAGCTCGGCCTCGCGACCCAGAATCTTCTCGTTGACGTTGCCGACGATATCGAACATACGGCTGACCGTAGGCAGACCCTGCGTAATATCGTCGACGCCAGCGACGCCGCCGGAGTGAATGGTACGCATCGTAAGCTGCGTACCGGGCTCGCCGATGGACTGGGCGGCAATAATGCCGACGGCAGTACCGATGGCGACCGGACGACGGGTGGAAAGATCCCAGCCGTAGCACTTCTGGCACACGCCGTACTTGGAGCGGCAGGTGAGCAGCGCGCGGAGCTTAACCTTCTTGAGGCCCGCATCGACCATCTTCTGGATGTCGGCGACCTTCTCGATGTAACCGTCCTGCTCAAAGAGCACGGTGCCATCGGGAGCCACGACGTCCTCAATGAAGCAACGGCCGACGAGGTCGGTGTTGAGGTCGGTGGTGCCGGGGATGATGAGGTTGTAGGTGACGCCCTCGTGCGTACCGCAGTCCTCCTCGCGGACGATGACGTCCTGGGCCACGTCGACCAGACGACGGGTCAGGTAACCAGAGTCCGAGGTGTGGGATGCGGTATCGACCAGGCCCTTACGGGCGCCGTAGGTCGAAATGAAGTACTCGAGCGGCAGCAGGCCCTCGCGGAAGTTCGCCTTAATGGGAAGGTCGATCGTCTCGCCGGACATGTCTGCCATCAGGCCACGCATGCCGCCGAGCTGACGCAGCTGGGTCTTAGAACCACGGGCGCCGGAGTCGGCCATCATGTAGAGCGGGTTCTCCTCGTCGAACAAGTCGAGCATGAGCGCTGCAACCTTATCGGTACAAGCGGTCCACTCGTTAACGACTTCGATGTGGCGCTCCGTCTCGTTGATGAAGCCCTCCTCGAAGTACTCGTTGATCTGGTCGACGTTGGCCTGGGCGCGATCGAGCAGCTCCTGCTTCTCGGCAGGGATGAGAGCGTCCCACACCGAGATGGTGAGGCCGGCGCGGGTAGCGTAGTGGAAGCCGGAGTACTTGATGGCGTCGAGGATCGGGCCGACCTTGGCCTCGGGATAGCGATCGCAGCAGTCAGCAACCAGCTTAGCCACGTCGCCCTTGACCATCTTGTAGTTCATGAACTCATAGTCTTCGGGCAGGCACTGGCGGTTGAAGATGATGCGGCCGATAGAGGTCTCGAAGCGCGCGGTCTTGTTGCCGGTGACGTCGTAGTCAACAAACTCGTTCTTGCCGTTCTTGACGCGGAAGATACGGGTGCCGTCCTCGTTGATGACGTTGGCGTTCTCGGCGGACACGCGGACCTGGATCTTGGCCTGCATGTCGACCTCGGAGCGGCAGTCATAGGCGTGCAGCGCGTCATCGAAGCTCGAGAACACGTGGTTCTCGCCCGGCAGACCGTCGCGGACCTGGGTCAGGTAGTACACACCGATGATCATGTCCTGCGAAGGGATGTTGACCGGCTTGCCGGATGCCGGCGAGCGCAGGTTGTTCGCAGAGAGCATGAGCACGCGAGCCTCGGCCTGAGCCTGGCTGGACAGCGGCACGTGGACAGACATCTGGTCGCCGTCGAAGTCGGCGTTGAAGGGCGAGCAGACCAGCGGGTGCAGGTGGATAGCCTTGCCCTCGACCAGCACCGGCTCAAAGGCCTGGATGGACAGACGGTGCAGGGTCGGTGCACGGTTGAGCAGCACGACGCGGCCGTCGATGACCTCTTCGAGAATGTCCCACACAAAGGTGGCACCGCGGTCGATAGCGCGCTTGGCGCCCTTGATGTTCTCGACCTTGCCAAGCTCGACCAAGCGCTTCATGACGAAGGGCTTGAAGAGCTCCAGCGCCATAGTCTTGGGCAGACCGCACTGGTGCAGCAGCAGCTTGGGGTCGGTAACGATAACCGAACGGCCGGAGTAGTCGACACGCTTACCCAGCAGGTTCTGACGGAAACGACCCTGCTTGCCCTTGAGGGCCTCGGCGAGCGACTTGAGCGGGCGACCGCCACGGCCAGAGACCGGGCGACCACGACGGCCGTTGTCGAACAGGGCGTCCACGGACTCCTGGAGCATGCGCTTCTCGTTGTTCACGATGATCGCGGGGGCGTCCAGGTCGAGCAGGCGCTTGAGTCGGTTGTTACGGTTGATCACGCGACGATATAGGTCGTTGAGGTCGGACGCGGCGAAGCGGCCGCCGTCGAGCTGGACCATCGGGCGCAGATCGGGCGGAATGACCGGGATGACGTCCAGGATCATGTTCGCGGGGCTGTTGCCGCCCTTCAGGAAGGCGTCAACGACCTCGAGGCGCTTAACGGCCTTCTCGCGCTTCTGCTTCTGAGAGTCCTCGTCGGCGATGATGGCCTTGAGCTTCTCGGCCTCGGAGGGGAGGTCGATGGCAGCGAGCAGGTCGCGGACGGCCTCGGCACCCATACCACCCTTGAAGTACATGGAGTAGTAACGGGTCATCTCGCGGAACAGCGGCTCATCGGAAATGAGGTCGCGCTCAGTGAGCTTCATGAAGGCGTTGAAGGCGTCCGTGCGGAGCTGCTTCTCGTCCTTGCACTCTTCCTCGATGTCAACGATGCCGGAGGCGATCTCCTCGGGGGTCAGCGGCTCCTCGTCGGAGAACTCGTCAAAGTTCTCGGGGTCGCCCTGCTCCTTGAGGGACTCGATCTGGCGGGCGCACTCGGCATCGATCTCTTCCAGATCGGCGGCGAGCTCCTCGCGCAGGTCGTCGGCGTCGGCCTCGCGGGCCTCATAGTCAACCTCGGTGATGATGTAGCTGGCAAAGTACAGAACCTTCTCGAGGTCCTTGGACTTGATGTCGAGCATACGGCTCATCGGGAAGCTCGTGGGGCTCTTGAAGTACCAGATGTGGGACACGGGAGCGGCGAGCTCGATGTGGCCCATGCGGTCGCGACGCACCTTGGCCGAGGTGACCTCGACGCCGCAGCGCTCGCAGACGATGCCCTTAAAGCGGATGCCCTTGTACTTGCCGCAGGAGCACTCCCAGTCCTTGGCGGGACCGAAGATCTTCTCGCAGAACAGGCCGTCCTTCTCGGGCTTGAGGGTACGGTAATTGATGGTCTCCGGCTTCTTGACCTCGCCGTGCGACCAGGAACGGATCTGGTCGGCGGAGGCAAGGGAGATCTTTACCGAGTCAAAATCAGTAGCTTCGAAATCTGCCACAGTCAACTACTCCTTATCAGTGGTCGTGGCGGCGACAGCCTCGGGCGCCTCGGCGGTCTCGGCATCCTCGGCCTCGACGTCGGCGTCAACGCCGGCGAGCGCAGCCAGGTCGTCGAGAGCAGAGGTCTCCTCGGCGGTCACAGGGGCGGAGGCGTCCTCGTCGGCATCGTGCATGGGCTCGATGTCCAGTGCGAGGGAGCGGATCTCCTTGACGAGAACCTTGAAGGACTCGGGGATTCCCGGGACCGGAACATTCTCGCCCTTGACGATGGACTCGTAGGTCTTGACGCGGCCCACGGTATCGTCGGACTTGACGGTCAGGATCTCCTGCAGGACGTTGGAAGCACCGTATGCGTACAGTGCCCAAACTTCCATCTCGCCGAAGCGCTGGCCGCCGAACTGGGCCTTGCCGCCCAGAGGCTGCTGGGTAACCAGGCTGTAAGGGCCGGTCGAACGGGCGTGGATCTTGTCGTCGACCATGTGGCCGAGCTTGAGGATGTAGGACGTACCCACGGTAATGGGCTCGCGGAACTCCTCGCCGGTGCGGCCGTCGAACAGGCGGGTCTTGCCGCGCTCGTCAAGCTGGGTGACAAACTCGGGGCGCATGTGATCGCCAAAGGCAGCGGTGGCCTTGTTGAGCATGTTCTTGTTGGCGCGACGAATGACCTCGGCGATCTCGTCCTCCTTGGCGCCGTCGAAGACAGGCGTCGCGGTGAAGAACGGACCGGGGACGTACTTGTCGGAATCGGCCTGCTCGGTATCCCAACCGCAGGCAGCAGCCCAGCCAAGGTGGCACTCGAGCAGCTGGCCGACGTTCATACGCGAAGGAACGCCCAGCGGGTTGAGGATAACGTCGATCGGGGTACCGTCAGCCATGTAGGGCATGTCCTCGACCGGCAGAACGTTACAGATAACACCCTTGTTGCCGTGGCGGCCGGCAATCTTATCGCCCTGCTGGATCTTACGACGCTGGGCGACGTAGACGCGCACCTGCTCGTTAACGCCGGGGGCCAGGTCGTCGCCGTTCTCGCGGCTAAAGCGGACGACGTCGATGACGCGGCCGTAAGCGCCGTGAGGCATCTTAAGGGAGGTGTCACGAACGTCGTGAGCCTTGGCACCGAAGATGGCGCGCAGCAGGCGCTCCTCGGCGGTCAGAGCGCTCTCGCCCTTAGGCGTGACCTTGCCGACCAGGATGTCGCCAGGGCCGACCTCGGCGCCGATGCGGATGATGCCGTCCTCGTCGAGGTTGGCAAGCATGTCCTCGGAGAGGTTCGGGATCTCGCGGGTGATCTCCTCGGGGCCGAGCTTGGTGTCGCGGGCGTCGATCTCGTGACGGGTGATGTTGATGGTCGTCAGCAGGTCCTCGGCCACCAGGCGCTCGGACACGACGATACCGTCCTCGTAGTTAAAGCCTTCCCACGGCATGTAGGCCACGGTGAGGTTCTGGCCCAGTGCGAGCTCGCCGTGATCGGTCGAAGGACCGTCGGCCAGAGGCTCGCCCTGCTCAACGGTGTCACCGACGCGCACGAGCGGACGGTGGTTGATGCAGGTGGACTGGTTGGAGCGCTGGTACTTGGCCAGGTGATACTCATCCATGCCGCCGGCATGCTTGACGATGATCTTGGCGGCGTCGGCAAAGATGACCTCGCCGGCGTTCTTGGCCAGGGTGACCTCGCCGGAGTCCAGAGCGGCGCGGCGCTCCATGCCGGTACCGACATAGGGAGCGGCGGGGTGAACCAGCGGCACGGCCTGACGCTGCATGTTAGCGCCCATCAGCGTACGCTTGGCGTCGTCGTGCTCGAGGAACGGGATCAGCGTGGCTGCGACGGAGAGCATCTGACGCGGCGAGACGTCCATGTAATCGACGTCCTCGACAGGCACGTCGGCGGGAGCGCCGAAGGAGCCGTCGAAGTCGCGGGTACGGGCGATCACAGTGTGCGGGCGGACAAGCTTGCCCTCGGCATCGGTCGTGATGAATTCGTTGGTCTTAGGATCGAGCGGCGTGTTGGCCGGCGCGATGACGTGCTTCTCTTCCTCGTCAGCGGTCATCCAGTCGATCTGGTCGGTGGCAACGCCGTTCTCGACGCGACGGAACGGGGCCTCGATGAAGCCATACTCGTTGACGCGGGCGTAGAGGGCGAGCGAGCCGATCAGGCCGATGTTGGGGCCTTCGGGGGTCTCGATCGGGCACATGCGGCTGTAGTGCGAGTTATGAACGTCGCGGACGGCCGTCGGCACGTTGGTGCGGCGGCTGGAGCCCGACTTGTGGCCGGCAAGACCACCAGGGCCGAGTGCGGACAGACGGCGCTTGTGGGTCAGACCGGTCAGGGGGTTCGCCTGGTCCATGAACTGCGAGAGCTGCGAGGAACCGAAGAACTCCTTGATGGAGGCCACGATCGGGCGAATGTTGATGAGCGACTGCGGGGTGATCTCGTCGATGTCCTGGGAGCTCATGCGCTCACGGACGACGCGCTCCATACGGCTCATGCCGATACGGAACTGGTTGGCGACGAGCTCGCCGACGGTACGGATGCGGCGGTTGCCAAAGTGGTCGATGTCGTCGACCTTGAAGCCCTGCTCGCCGGCAGCGAGGGACAGCAGGTAGCGCAGCGTCGCGACGATATCCTCGTCGGTGAGCACCGTGACCTCTTCCTCGGTGGTGAGGTTGAGCTTTTTGTTGACCTTGTAGCGACCGACGCGGGCCAGGTCGTAGCGCTGCGGGTTAAAGAGCAGACCCTCGAGCAGGCTGCGGGAAGCGTCCACGGTGGGAGGCTCGCCCGGGCGCAGGCGACGGTAGATCTCGATGAGGGCGTCCTCGCGAGTGAGGGCGGTGTCGCGCTCCAGGGTGCGCTTGATCACATCGGAGTTGCCGAGCAGCTCGATGATATCGTCGTTGGTGACGGCGATGCCAAGGGCGCGCAGGAACATCGTGGCGCTCTGCTTGCGCTTACGGTCGATGGAGACCATGAGCTGGTCGCGCTTGTCGACCTCAAACTCAAGCCAGGCACCGCGGGACGGGATAATCTGGGCCTTGTAGATCTGCTTGCCCGAATCCATCTCGGAGCTGTAGTACACGCCCGGGGAGCGGACGAGCTGCGAGACGACGATACGCTCGGTACCGTTGATGATAAAGGTGCCCTGATCGGTCATCATGGGGAAGTCGCCCATGAAGACGAGCTGCTCCTTGATCTCGCCGGTCTCCTTGTTGGTGAGACGGACGTCGGTCAGAAGCGGAGCCTGATAGGTCATATCCTTCTCGCGGCACTCCTCGACGGTGTGCGCGGGGTCGCCGAACTGATGCTCGCCGAAGGTAACCTCGAGAACATGGTTCTGGCTCTGGATGGGGCTGGATTCCTTGAACGCCTCACGAAGGCCCTCGTCCTTAAAACGCTCAAAGGATTCCCTTTGAACAGAGATAAGGTTGGGGAGCTCCATGGCCTCCGGGATTTTCCCGAAGCTGACGCGCTTGCGCTCAGTGGCAGTGTATGCGTAGGTCACCAGGTTTTTCCTCCTTCACGGAAATGCTCGGTGGGTTGGCGAGGCATGGCTTCGCCAGTTATCGCAACCTAATAGTTTATCAGGTACCGACCGTTGAGCAAGAAAAGCCTTGACGCGATTGAGTTTTTGGAGTAGCAAAGTTTTTCGACAGAAAATACGCAGGTAGATAGATGTGCATCGAACACCTGTTCATATATTTTCTGTGAACGAGCCTGCTGGTGCTGGCCGCTGAACGGCGGAATGGCAGCGAGGGTTGGCCGGACGGAAATTACATCCCGTTTTGAGGCCCCAAACTGGGTCGCAGTTTCCGGTTGAGCCCTGTTCGGGAAAGCGTGTCCCGTTCTGAGCCGAAATTCCGGGCCGCAGTTTCCGCTAGGGGCTCCAACCGGAAAGCGCGTCCCAGAATTCGATCAAATTGTGGGCCGCACTTTCCGGAGCCAAGCTGTAGCTCGAATAAAAAACGGGTGCAGACAGAAGTCCGCACCCGTAAATGTCGATGCCCGAAGGCTTATTTGCGCATCAAACCGCCGCGCTCGTCGATGGCGTCCCAGAAGGCGCTGGCAAAGCGAGGGTCGCTTGCGGCCATGAGGGCGTTGGTGGCCATCCAGCCAGACGGGGTACCGGTGTCGTAGCCCGAGAGCGGGTCGATGACGACAGCGTACATGGCCTCGCGGTCGAGCGAGCGGGCCATGGCGTCGGTAAGCTGGATCTCGCCGCCCTTACCGGCCTGCTGATCGGCGAGCAGGTCCATGACCAGCGGGCTCAGCAGGTAACGACCGACGATGTACAGGTTGGACGGAGCCGCCTCGGGAGCGGGCTTCTCAACCAGACCGCCGATGCGCCAAACGGCACCAGGCTCGTCGTCGGCAGCATTCTCGAAGCCCTCGAGGGAACCCACGCGGTCACCGGCGATGACGCCATAGCGGCTGACTTCCTCGGGAGCGCAAGCGGCAACAGCGATAACCGAAGCGCCACCGTGCTCCTTGGAGACGGCAAGCATCTTGTCGCAGATGTCGCGGTTGGGCACAACGTAGTCGCCCAGAAGAACCAGGAAGTTCTCCCCCGCTACAGCGTCGGCGGCAGAGCGAATGGCGTGACCGAGGCCCTTGGGCTCGTACTGATAACGGAAGTCGACCGGCATACCACCCGCATGGGCGACGGCGTCGGCGTAGGCGTCCTTACCGCGCTCGCGCAGCAGGTTCTCGAGCGAACGATCGGGCTGGAAGTAGCTCAGCAGCTCGGGCTTGCCGGGCGAGGTAACGATGATGGCGTCGTCGACCTCCTCGGGGTCGAGCGCCTCCTCAACGACATACTGGATGACCGGCTTGTCGAGCACCGGCAGCATCTCTTTGGGCGTGCACTTGGTGCCAGGCAGAAAACGCGTGCCAAGACCGGCGGCGGGGATGATTGCCTTCATGTTATTCAAGGATCCTTTCGCAGGCGCAGAATGCGCCCTGTGCGTGCGGCACGGTGGCCGCAGACCAAATTGCGATACCGAAGTATCTTACCGCCGGAGACATACGTCGCCGTAAGGCAAACGCAATTCTTCAGCAGGTCAACGCAAATTATTGCTCGAATGGTGCAATTTTACGCCCCAGCGGTAACGGGATTAGCACGGCGAAGACAACGGTGTTCTGTATGCCGAGCAATGGGAATGAGGGGTCATAACAAAAAGACGGGGTTCGCAATGCGAACCCCGTCTGCAAAGAAATCTGGCGAGAAAGCCTGATTACTTGAGGGTGACAGCAGCGCCAGCAGCCTCGAGCTTCTCCTTGGCAGCCTCGGCGTCCTCCTTCTTGGCACCCTCGAGAACAGCCTTGGGAGCGCCCTCGACGACCTCCTTGGCCTCCTTCAGGCCAAGGTTGGTGAGCTCACGGACGGCCTTGATGACCTGGATCTTGTTGTCGCCGAAGCCCTCGAGCACGACGTCAAACTCGGTCTTCTCCTCGGCCTCAGCAGCGCCAGCAGCGGGAGCGGCGACAACAGCGGCAGGAGCAGCGGCGGAAACGCCGAAGGTGTCCTCGATAGCCTTGACGAGCTCGGAAGCCTCGAGAAGGGTCATTTCCTTAAGAGCATCGATGATCTCATCGGTGGTAAGCTTAGCCATTTCTAAGTCCTTTCGGTTTCCGTGCGGATGCACGGAGATCAGTTAAAACATGGCGCGAATGCGCCTGGGGTGCGGCGTTGCCACCGCGGGTGAAAGCAGCGACTAGGCTGCCTTCTGCTCGGAGACCTGCTGGATCGAACGAGCGAGACCAGAGGAAACGCCGTTGACGCAGACAGCGATGTCGCGAGCGAAACCGGAGATGAGACCGGCGATCTGGCCGAGAAGCTGATCCTTGGTGGGCAGCTCGGCGATAGCCTTAACATCATCAGCGGAAACGGCCTTGCCGTCGGAGATACCGCCCTTGATCTCAAGGACGCCCTTGGACTTAGCAGAGAAGTCCTTAAGGGCCTTAGCGGCCTCGACCGGCTCGGTCTCGTAGAACACATAAGCGACGGGGCCGGCGAGGATCTCGTCGAGCTCGGGCTGCTCCTGGTTCTTGAGAGCGATCTTGACCAGGTTGTTCTTGTAGACCTTCATCTCGGCGCCGCACTCGCGAAGCTGATGACGCAGCTCCTGAGCCTGCTTAACCGTCAGACCGTTGTAGTTGACGACGAACAGACCGGCGTTCTCGGCGATACGGGACTCGATCTCTGCAACCTTGTCGATTTTGTACTGCTGGGGCATGAATTACACCTCCTCGAATTCTTTCCGGGCACGGTCCGCCACAAGGACGTGACGGGGGCATGTCCAAAAAGAAAGCCCCCGCGCTGCATGAGCGACGGGGGCGAGAAGACATATCTACTCGACCACCTCGGCTGGCGGGATATCCCATTAAGCTCGCGGGCGATGCCCGTTTGCGCCGGCTGTCTCTGGCAGCGGATTCGTGCGTGAACCGAAAGTATTATGGCGGGGACCCCGGCGTCGGTCAACGGGCGCGAGGATTCGTACACAAACCCTGCATACGCTCCGGTCCGAGGGGCCGGGTTGAGATTTTCGCTCGGTCAAGTCCTGGCTCGCACGAAGAGCACATTAAGTGCTCTTCGGCTCGTGCGGAATCTACGAAAATCTCAACCCGGCCCCTCGGACCGGAGCTGCGGTAACTTTGCTGCGAATCCTCGTGTCCGTTGAGCGACGTGCCCCACTCATAATGCTTGGGTCGGTGGGCTGATGTGTTGCATCCCTGAGGGCTAAAAGGTTGAAATGAAGGTGGACAGGCGGTGGAGGCCTTCGTCTAGGTCTTTGTCGGAGACGCAGTAGCTTAGGCGGATATGACCTTCGGTGCCGAAGCAGTCGCCCGGGACTAGGGCTACGTTTGCCTCTTCGATGGCTTTGATGCAGAAGGCTTCGCTGGTTAGGCCAAACTTTTTGATGCTCGGGAAGGCGTAGAAGGCGCCTGCCGGTTCCACTACGTCGAGGCCCATGGCGTCTAAGGCTGCGAGTACGCGTTCGCGGCGGGCTCGGTAGACTTTGAGCATGGGGGTTGGGTCGACAGTCAGGGCTCGGGCTGCGGCGTCCATCTCGAAGGAGACGGCGCTCGATACTAGGTATTGGTGAGCTTTTGCGATCTCGGCGATGACGGGTGCCGCTGCCGCGAGCCAACCCAGGCGCCAGCCGGTCATGGCCCAGGGCTTGGAGAAGCTCTCGATGACGACCGTCTGCTCGCGCAGCTCCGGGCGTCGCTGGGCGAAGCGCTCGTAGCCGTCCACATAGACGAGGCGGTTGTATACGTCGTCGCAGACTACGTAGATGCCCGCCTGGTCTGCCACGCGCGCCACGGCGTCGAGCGACGCCGTATTGAGGATGCAACCCGTAGGATTGTTGGGCGAGCAGATGACGATGGCCTTGGTCGCCGGCGTAACGCAAGCGCGCAGCGCTTCCTCATCGATCTGGAATTGCGCAGGCTCCGTATCCAAAAAGACCGCCTTGGCGTGGTTGGCCACGACGATGCTTTCGTACAGGCCAAAGGCCGGCGTGGGGATAATGACCTCGTCGCCGGGGTTGAGCATAGCCATGAATGTTGCCGACAGGGCCTCGGTCGCGCCATCAGTCAGGATGACCTCGTCGGCCGAAAACGCAAGGCCCGCGTCCCCCATGTAGGCAGATAACGCCTCGCGCAGGGCGGGGCGACCGTTGTTCGGCGGATAGTGCGTGTCACCGCGGTCCAGTGCGGCGGTCACCTCGGCGCTAATCACATCGGGCGTGGGAAAATCGGGCTCGCCGAGCGCGAGCGCGATGCACCCCGGATGCTGGGCGGCGAGCGCGTTGATCCGGCGGATACCGGAGGGCTTGAGCGTGGCAAGCGAGGTATTCATGGGCAGACGCATGGCGTTCCTTTCGTAAGGGTTGCACTAGGATAGCGCGGCGAGGCGCCGTCAGACGGTGTAACCTAAACGGAAACGAGCCGGAAAGGAGATGGCATGGAGACGACCGCGCGCGGCGATGTACCAAAAACGCTGCAAACCATTGCGTATATCAGCATTCCCAATAGCGCCGATCTTGAGTTTTTGCTTTGGGACCTGCAGGATGCCATCGCCGCCTATGCACAGCTTTCCGGCACTACACTCCCCCTCCCAGTCGACTTGAAGGCAAATGACGCCGGCAGCGTTGCCGATGGCATCGTGCTGGCCATTGAAGATGTGGCTGACGATGAGACGTTGACAGCTATCGAGCAGACGCTTGAGCGCTTTGGCGGTACGGGAACGCGCGTCTATGCCGCGATTCGAGCCGCACAAGAGGGCACTGAGCAGGCGCGTGGGGCCGCCGTTCGCCTGCACAAGGCATGTGAGCGCCATGACCAATTGTGGTGTGGCGGCGTTGCCATCTGCGCCGGCAGCGGCATTGCGGCGCTTCGTCGCTCCCCGCGCATGGGACTCTTGCGGCGACCGTTTTCGGAGGCCATGGACAAGCTCGTGGGCGCCGTGCGCATGGGCTGCTCCGTCGAGCATGCACAGCGACTTGGCGGCGGCAATGCCGCCAACGTCGACGCCGACGGCATGGTTTGCGCCGAGCCAGCCGTGCCCGCGCCGATCTGGCGAGGCGTTCTGAAACGTCTGGGCGCCCACGCTCAAACAAAAATCTAAATTAAATAACAGCCCAGTCAACGGCTTCGTGCCAACGCTCGACAAGACGCTCCAGTCGCCAGGCGGCATTGGCAGGACTTGTCGAGGGTAGGACGACGGCGGGCAACCCCGTCCGATCTTGCAAGTAGCGTTTGTAGAGTCGCCCTGCCGTACCGCCGTTACAGACAACGACCTCGATCGGCGCGGCATCGGTAATGCGCTCGATATGTGCCGGCACAACGTTGCGAATGCTCGCGTCGCTCGAGCCCTTAATGTCGCAACTCTCGATCACATCCCACAGGCCCACGCCGCCGTTCAGCAGCATAGATCGCTTGGCAGCAATGGAGGCATCGAGCGTCGCGGGCTCACCGCTTGCCAAAGGATCGCCCTCGTTGGGCGGCACAGGCACACCGAGGCACGCAGCCATCACACGCCAAAAGCGATTCTGAGGGTTGCCGTAATAAAAGGCATTTGCACGCGAGAGCACCGAGGGAAACGACCCCAGCACCAAAACGCGCGAGCGCTGGTCGAACACAGGCTCAAACCCATGCTCAATATGTTGATAGTCCTCGTCAGACACGGCCATGGGCTAGGCTCTCAACAGATAGCGCACCTCGTAGGGTGCAAGCTCAAGGGTACCCGTCAGCTCGACCGTGGGCGCATCGTCGGCAAGCAGGTCGACAAAGGACCCGTTGAGCTCGCCGGCGCCAAAGGTGTAAGGCTCGCCCACGGCGTTCACCGCCACGAGCACCGTCGCGTCATCACAGGCGCGCTCGAACAGCAGCTGCTTGTTCTGGATCACCACGTTGCGATAGGCACCGTAGTTGAGAGCACAGGCCGCCGCGTCATCGGCCGAGCGAAGGTGCGCAAGCTGCGTGATGAACGCCGTCAGCTCGTTGGGCGCAGGCTCATCGAGCGCAGGTCGCAGCGCCCAGTCACCATCGGGGCCGCCCTTTTCGCCGGCAATCCCCCACTCGCTGCCATAGTAGACGCACGGAATGCCCGGCATGCCAAAGAGCATGCCATAGACGGGACGCAGGCACGACTTGTCGGTGAGGATGCTTGCCAGGCGCGGCACGTCGTGGTTGTCGACAAACGACAGCAGGTGCTTGCCGCGGTAGATGCACCACGGATCGCCGCCAAACTGGCGATGCAGCGAATGCGCGATCTCGAACATATTGACCGAGTTAAAGCTGGAGTACAGGCCCTTGTAGCACTCGTAGTTGGTGCAGGAGTCGAGCATCTCGTCGTTGACGATCTGGTTGTAGTCACCGTGAAGCGTCTCGCCGATCAGCACAAAGTCGGGCTTGAGCTCACGGGTAAAGGCGTGCAGGCGACGCATAAAGTCGCGGTCGAGCATATAGGCAACGTCCAGGCGCAGGCCGTCGACGCCAAAGACCTCGGCCCAGCGGCGCACGGACTCGAGCAGGTAATCGACCACGGCGGGGTTTTGCAGGTTGAGCTTCACGAGCTCAAAATGGCCTTCCCAGCCCTCGTACCAAAAGCCGTCGCCATAGCAGGAATCGCCGTCAAAGCTGATGTGGAACCAATCCTTGTACGGCGAGTCCCACTTACGCTCCTGCACATCGCGGAAGGCCCAAAAGCCACGGCCCACATGGTTGAAGACGGCATCGAGCACCACGCGGATGCCATGGGCGTGCAGCGTCTCGCATACGGCGGCAAAATCGGCATCCCCGCCCAGGCGGCGGTCGATATGGCGCAGGCTGCGCGTATCGTAGCCGTGGCTATCAGACTCGAGCGGCGGGTTAATCAGCACAGCGCCAATACCGAGTTTTTGCAGGTAGTCGGCCCATTGGGCGATCTTCATGATGGGCGCATCGGGGTTGGGCGCAGCGTTGGCAGCCTGGGCGAGCTCATCCTCGGCAACGGGCGCGGCGTTTTCGCGCGGAGCTCCGCAAAAGCCCAGCGGATAGATCTGATAGAACGTCGTCTCGTATGCCCACATAGCAACCTCCCGGCAAGCTCAACACAACGACATCCATTGTATGCCCAGCAGGGTAGCTATTTTGGGACGGGGCTCTTTTAGCTACCCCAGCCCCTTTCTAAGTTGCGGTGAAATACGGACTGTTTGCCGGGTTTATTGGGCTCAGCAGTCCGTATTTCACCGCAACTGATGAGGAGACGTGATTAGGCGACAGGCTTTGCGCGGTGTATGGCCGGGAATAGCACCGTGATAGCGAGAATGACACCCACGACGGCAATCGCCCCGCCCGCACAACCGATCCAGGCGATGCCGGGACCCGACACCACGGCGCCGCCGACCGCGGTGCCCGTGCCGATACCGAGGTTAAACAGGCCCGAGAAGATCGACATGGCGACGGCCGACGAGTCTGCCGGCGTGTACTTGATGAGCTCGGCCTGGAACGCCACGTTAAAGGCCGTGGAGCAGCAGCCCCATAGCGCGCAGACGGCAAGCACTGCTACGAGCGACGAGGCTGCGGGGGCCATAAGCAGCAGAGCCACCGGCACGCCGGAGAGCGTGATAGCCAAGAATGGGAAGCGGTGCCCGTCGAACAGGCGGCCAAACAGCCAGCTGCCCACCAGACCGGAGAAGCCAAACGCCGTCAGCGTCATGGTGATGGCGCCCGCATCGACGTGCGCGACCTGCGCCAGGAAGGGCTCGATATAGCTGTAGCTTGCGTAATAGCCGGTCGCCATAAAGACCGTGACCGCGTAGAGCGCGATCAGGAACGGGTTCTTGAGCAGCTCGGGCAGCTGCTTAACGGTAAAGCGCTCACCCGCCGGCATGGCCGGGAACACCGCTGCCTGGTACACCACCGCGGCGGCAGAGAAGACCCCGACCACGGCAAACGTCATGCGCCAGCCCACGGCCAGGCCGATGGCACGACCGAGGGGCAGGCCGAAAATCTGCGCGATAGACGAGCCCGTGGCGATCATGCTGATGGCGAGCGCCCCGTGGCGGGCGTCAACCAGGCGCGAGGCCATAATCGAGGCGACCGACCAGAACACGGCATGTGCGCAAGCGACCACCAGGCGCGCACAGACCAGGATGGGATATGTCGGTGCCACAGCGGACAGGAACTGACCCAGAGAAAACACGGCGAGCACGCCGAGCAGCATCCACTTGAACTCAAAGCGCGAGGCAAACACCATGAGTGGCAGCGACAGCAGCATGACGCCCCAAGCATAGACCGAGATCATGATGCCTGCCTGGGCCTCGGTGAGCGAGAACGATGCGGCGATATCAGTCAGAAGGCCGATGGGCATAAACTCCGACGTGTTGAACACGAACGCGCAGCAGGCGAGCCCGATAAGCGGGAGCCACTGACTGAGTGCGATACCACCTTGCTTTGTTTGAGCCATATAGGAAAACCTCTCCGATCATCTAGAGCGGTGGGCGATTATAGCAATGAGAAGTCTATAAAATGAGCAACAAAAGAATTCTTGGAAAACGATCGTTAACAGATGGCGCGCCAATTCTGCTTAGAAAGCAAGGTACGCAGAAACTCAATGTCGAAAACGCGGCTTCATCTTCGGGCTATCGCGCCTGCTCGGATACGCACAAGGACACCCCCATGAGCACGTCAATTTCGAGCCAACTCGCAACCGCACAATGAACTAGCAAAAGCAGCATATAAGCAAACGCCCCATAATAAAGTCCCTCATGTACAAGCGCCGTCACTGAAAGTGCCGACGGCAGCGCCGCACTCGAAACTACCCATCCAACAAGAACCTGGATAGCGCAACTTGCAACCAGGTTCCATGCCACCAGCAGCGTTGCGGGACGCGCGATTTCCCTGCAGGAGGAACGAAGCACCGTGACCGAACGCATGATGTAGCGTGGTGCAAACCGAATGCCTCGTAGTCCCCTCTGCTCCACGTCCGCATCTTCAATTAACACGAATACGAACGACGCGGAAAGAAGCGTCACGATTACTGCCACCACAAGCGAGCACAACACCCCGAGCTGGCTGCTCGCAAGCGAGGCAAAGACTACAATTGCCGATAAAATCAAGTGAACCAAATAAATTAGCAGCGCCCCAGAAATCTGGAGGGGAACCGTCGAGGCCAAGAGATAAACCGGAGGGGTTCGAGCAGGTTGCACCGTCTCTTTGGACCGGTCGACGGCAAATAATGAAAAAGCCACATTCGATAGAAGCGGGTTTAAAAAGGCCGCGACCACAGTGCAAATAAGCGTAATGGACGGATTGATATAGGCGAGCTCGGTTGCAACGTTTGATACACCAATTTGAAGCGCGCTCATAACAAACAAGGGGATATATAACGCCATCGTGCAGCCACTCCGGCATCCCTTCGCCCGATCGCCCGATTCCAGAAAGACATTGAAGTTCTCTCGCAAGTTCACTCTATACCCGTTTTCTTACTAGGCAGGGCGAACGAGCGCCAATATAAACGCCGGTCCGCCCATCCATGATTTCTAGTTTTAACGTCCAGACTAGTCTGTCCAGCCGTCGATGTAGTCGCGGTTAAGCTCAAAGTACTGCGCGGCGATGTCTTTCGCCAAGGAGTACGAATTAACGAGCGGGTGCATCGCGAGGCTCTCGACAATGTCGCGCTTCGATCGGTTAACGATGCCACGCGCCACGGTGCGCTCGTAGTACTTGACGCGACGAATCAATTCGAGGTTTCCCGCGGGCACAGAATCGGCTTCGACGCGATGCGGTACACAGCCATCGGTGGAGATATCGCACGTTGACTCGATGACATCTGTATCGAGAAGGCCGGGGATGGCGCCATTGTTGGGGGTGCACAGGATCATCTGCTGCGTCTTGCCAGAGCGAGCAATATCCATGAAACGGAGCGCAACACCTGCGTATCCGCCAGCATCTTTGCCGTACACGTCAAACGTCCACGGCTTGTCGCGGTGAATACCTGTCTCGGCCGCCATGTAGTTGTTTTCGCGCATTCCGTACCACTTCTCAAAGCACGCGAGGCCCTTTTCGAAGTCGTTCTCAATATCGATAGATGCAAGCTCGCTCGTCATTTCTCGATTAATTTCTTCGATTAGTTCGCCGCGCGTCTGGGGCGAAGAGAGAACGTTGGCAACGGCGCGCTCGCGATAGTAGAAATAGTATAGGTACTCATTTGGCACGCATCCGCGATTTAGAACGAGATCCTTCTCGAAGAACCTAAGATCCGTATGAGCATATGCCCCGTCGTCGTGGATCAAGTCGGGCATGATGTCCTCGCCGTCAACCGTCACATTGCGGAAGAACGAGAGGTGGTTGAGTCCATAGCACTCGCCCTGAACCGATGCGGGATCAACGCCTTTATACTCGGCAAACTGATGCAACATGCCCGAGGGGGCATCGCAAATGCCATAAGTAAAATCGTAGCCCATATCGCGTAAGGCCTGAGATACGACGCCAGCGGGATTAGTAAAGTTAAACACCTTGACGCCCGGCTTTGCGTACTTCTTGATTAACTCGCAATACGAAGCAAGCGCAGGGACGGAGCGCATGGCAAAAGACACGCCGGCTGCGCCAGTCGTCTCTTGGCCAAGAACCCCATGTGAGAGAGCAATGCGCTCATCGCGAACGCGCATATGGTCCCCACCGACGCGAATCGTCGTGATCACGTAATCGGCGTCCTTAACGGCCTCGACTGCATCGCCCGTCAATGAAAAATTAAGCGTGGGGCAAAGCATGCCCGAGACATGGGCGGCAAGGCCACCGTAGATGCGCAGCTTCTCGGGATCATTGTCCATAAACACAAGTTCATCGATTCCAAGCGATGACGCCTGCTGGGCTATGCTCTTTGCCAAAAACATGGAGCGGACGCCACCGCCGCCTATGACCGTAAGTTTCATATCGAAACCCCCAATTAGCACATTCAATATTGCATGGTTCGCCTGTGTATGGATATTGTATCCAGCATGGAGGGCCGCTTCCCGCCCCGGCTGCAAGGCGGGAAAGGAATTCCCCAAGGAGTTATTATTTACGCAACGGAAGCGGCCACACACGTCCGGCGGGAAGGGAGCACCGATGGTTGATAAAAAGCAGATTTCCAAGCTCTACTCAGCCGCAAAGCTATCCGAAACCGAGCAAAGCGTACTCGAATACCTGCTCAACAATATCGACACCCTCGATGATATTGGCATAAAACCCGTCGCCATGGCATGCTTTACCAGCATGACGACAGTCATCAGGCTTTCGAAAAAGCTCGGCTACCGTGGCTACCGCGAAATGATGTACGATCTCAAGCACCTTCAGCATGTCTCCCGCGAAATGAATCAATCACTCAAAGACAGTAGCGTCCACTTCGTATGCCACACCGGAGATGTAGACGTATTCATCGCCGCACTGCATCGCAACAGAATGATCGGAGTAAACGGAGAGGGCTTCTCACGCATCGTTGCGCAGTACATGGCGACCAAGCTCGTTGGACTTGGCTTTTTGGCCGTCATACAGGACTTCCTAGAAACCGATCAGTTTGTCGAATCCAACCGAAATACGCTCAGCTGCATGATGCTCATATCCAAATCGGGCCAGACAGAAGCCATCCTGGAAACCGCAAGGGCATGCCACGACGCGGGCATTACGACCCTCGCGTTTACCGGCAACGAAGACAGCGAGCTCGCCAAGACGGCAGACGCGATCTTTACGATACATGACGATCACCCAATGGATCTTAAGAACGTTAAGCCTAACTGCTTTACCGGAAGTTGTATTCTCGCATTCGAAGAACTATTGAGTATCTGCCTTGACAATCTAAAACAAGAAGGCTTGGCTCCCTAAATCATGCGATAGGAAGCCAAGCCCTGGAATTGCGCTATGCAATTGAAAGCCACTTGCGCGTTTTACTCGTCACCGAGAACTTCGTGCACCTCAGAAGCGACTTCGCCGACACGAGGACCGTAAATGACCTGGATTGCCTTGTCGCTCAGGCGGATAACGCCCATAGCTTCAAGATTCTTGGTGAACACCTCGTCGTCTGCAACCTTAGAACCATCCTTGACAATCACGCGAAGACGTGAGATGCAGTTGTCAAGATCATCAATGTTGTCGGCTCCACCAAGCGCTTCGACAATGCCAACAGCAAGCGCGCTGTCCTTGGTCGCACGGCCCTGGACTGCCTTCTCGGGAGTGCTATCAGACTCGCCCTTTGCCTCAGCGGCCTTTGCCTCGAACTCGGCTCTGCTGTTGATCAACTCAATATCGTCACCATCGTCTCGACCGGGCGTCTTGATATCGAACTTAGTAATAAAGAACCGGAAGAGGAAGAAAGCTGCCAGGAAAAAGGCGGGGAGCAGAATAAGGTACGGAAGCAGATTAAGCTTCTCGGGGCGGAATAAGAATGGGATCAGGTCCTTGATATTTCCCTGGTACACCGAAACGCCCATTGCCTCCGAGAGAACTTCACCCAGTCCGGAAAGCGGAGCGTAAACGCCAAAGTAGAGCCAGGGGGCGGCAAACAGGAACGTAAAGAGAATAGGCTCCGTAACGCCAAAGAAAACAGTCGAAATCACTGTGGGGATTAAAAGACCAGCAACCTTCTTGCGGTTCTGGGGCTTGGCACAAGACCACATAGCAAGGGCGATGCCCGGGAACAACGCGTAATCGTTAATGCCATAGCCAGCCATGAAGGCCCTAACCAAGAGCTTGTCGCTACTGGGAGAGGCGAGCTGTGCAAGCTGAATAGCGCTATTGCCCACCACGCGCGTTCCGTCGACGACCATGGAGCCGCCAAGCTCAGTCCAATACATGGGCGTCTCGAGCAGCGGATGCAAGCCAAACGGCACAAGGCTCTCGAGCACCCAGCGATAGACAAACGTACCGACCAGACCG
The DNA here is from genome assembly GCA_902364645.1 of Coriobacteriaceae bacterium. Classification (GTDB taxonomy): domain Bacteria; phylum Actinomycetota; class Coriobacteriia; order Coriobacteriales; family Coriobacteriaceae; genus Collinsella. The sequence continues at coordinate 250,616 of CABJEP010000001.1, forward strand.
GAGCCTTTCACGAACGTCGCAATACCCGAGAAGCATCCACCGATGACGGGCCAAACGAAGTACATGATGCCGCCCAGGACGCCACCGGCGACCAGCGATACAATGGGAACCGTTCGACTGCCCGCAAAAAACGCCAGCGCCGTTGGAAGCTTGGTCTTGTAAAAACGGCCGGTGATCCAGGCGACCAGGCAGCCCACGATAATGCCGCCAAAGACACCAGAGCTGTAGCCAAAAAAGCCGAGCGAGGTAGTGTAGAGTGCGGACTGCTCACTCGCCTGAATGGACGTAAGGCCGACCTTCTGAAGAGCTTCCACCGTTGTATTGTCGGCAGCCAAGCCAGCTGCTCCAAGCAGAATCTCAACCGTCTTGAGCATGGTGAGATAGCAGACAAGGGCAGAAAAGGCAGCCCAGCCCTTCTCTTTGCGAGACAAGGAGAAGGCGCAGCCGACGGCAAACAAAACACCGAGGTTTCCAATGATTACCTCGCCGAGACCCTTAAATACCGAGAAGAACGTAAAGAGCGGCGAAGCGGCATACCAGTCCCAATTAACGCCAAGGGACACAAGGGTCAGTTCGGTCGTAAAAACGCTACCGATACCCAAAAAGAGACCGGAAATGGCAATGAGCGTAATCGGAACGAGCATTGCCTTTCCGAACGATTGGAATTTTTCTTTCATCAATTCCCTCCTCAATGAGCCTCTACAAACGACTATTGCACCCCACGTCCCCACACAGGCGAAACGGAAGACATGTTCGGCAATAGACACAAAGTGATTGTAGAAAGGGGCACACAAAATGCGCATCGGCATCGCGTAATGCGGTTAAATCGACCGACGATTGCAAGTATTTACGAATCCGTAAACGGCAGCAAATAGGCAGCGAACGGCAACCTGCAGCGTAGGACAGTCCCCGCAGGCCGACAATTACCGGTATTTTGGCTCATATTTATTGAATTGTTGCTCGCCCAAAAGCGCGGAGCATCAACGCGCCCCTAAGCCAACCCCAGCAATATGCCCGCCGAATGCACGACAAACGCCACGATCCAGGCGACCGTCACCTGAAACGCGAATACGGCCACGGCATAGCGCGCGCCCAACTCGCTCTTGACGGCGCCGATGGACGCCACGCAAGGCGGGTACAGCAGCGTAAAGACCAAGAACACGTAGGCGGTAAACGGCGAAAACATGGCTGACAGTGCCGCGGGAGAGGTTGCGCCCAAAAGCACCGTGAGCGTCGAGATGACGCTCTCCTTGGCAATAAGTCCCGTGACGAGTGCCGTCGAGGCGCGCCAGTCGCCAAAACCGAGCGGGGCCAACACCGGCGCGATGATGCTACCCAGACCGGCAAGCAGGCTTTGCGACTGGTCGGCGACCACGTTAAAGCGGATATCGAACGTCTGCAGGAACCAGATGACCACCGTAGCGGCAAAGATAATGGTAAAGGCCTTGGTAATAAAGTCCTTGGCCTTATCCCATGCCAGCGTCACCGTCGTCTTGACGCTCGGCAGGCGGTAATTGGGGAGCTCCATGATAAACGGCACCGGGTCGCCCTTAAATGCCGTACGGTTGAGCACCAGAGCCGCAATGCAACCAACCGCAATACCAATCAGATAGAGCGAGACCATGGCGGGAACCGTCGCCTGTGGGAAAAACGCCCCGCACAGCAAGCCGTAAACCGGCAGCTTGGCCGAGCAGCTCATGAACGGTGTGAGCATGACCGTCATCTTGCGGTCGTGCTCGGATGGGAGCGTACGGGTCGACATGATAGCCGGCACGGTGCAGCCAAAACCGACGAGCATGGGCACAAAGCTGCGGCCCGACAGGCCAAAGCGACGCAGCACCTTATCCATGACAAAGGCCACGCGTGCCATGTATCCGGAGTCTTCCAGAATGGAGAGGAACAAGAAGAGCACGACGATAATCGGCAGGAAGGTCAGCACGCTACCCACGCCCGTAAGCACGCCGTCGACAGCCAGCGAGCGCACCACGTCGTTGGTTCCGAACGCCTTGAGGCCCGCATCGGCCGAGGCGATGATGGCAGCGATACCGTCCTCCATGAGTCCCTGCAACGCCGCGCCGATCACGCCAAACGTCAGCCAAAATACGAGGCCCATGATCACCAGGAACGCCGGAATGGCCGTGTAGCGACCCGTCAGGATGCGGTCGATCTTGACGGAGCGCACGTGCTCGCGGCTCTCGTGCGGCTTGACAACACAACGCCCGCACATGTCGCCGATAAAGGTAAAGCGCATGTCGGCCAGTGCGGACAGGCGGTCGGTGCCGGCTTCGCCCTCCATCTGGGTAATGATGTGCTCGATGGCGTCGAGCTCGTTACGGTCCAGATGAAGTGCCTCGGTCACCAGCTCATCGCTCTCAACCAACTTGGTCGCCGCAAAGCGCACCGGGATGTGGGCCGTCGCGGCATGGTCCTCGATAAGGTTGGCGATGCCGTGAATGCAGCGATGCAGCGCGCCGCCGTCTGGACCATCGGGCGCGCAGAAGTCCAGGCGACCGGGGCGCTCGCGGAACCGCGCCACGTGCAGAGCATGTTCCACCAGCTCGCCGATACCCTCGTTGCGGGCAGCGCTAATGGGGACAACGGGCACGCCCAACAGGCTCTCGAGCAGGTTGACGTCCACGGCGCCGCCGTTGGCCGTCACCTCGTCCATCATGTTGAGCGCGATAACCATAGGGCGATCGAGCTCCATAAGCTGCAGCGTCAGGTACAGGTTACGCTCGATGTTGGTGGCGTCGATGATATCGATGATGGCGTCGGGGTGCTCATCCAGGATAAACTGGCGGCTTACGATCTCCTCGCCCGTGTACGGCGACAGAGAGTAAATGCCGGGCAGGTCGGTAACGCTTGCCTCGGGGTGGTTGCGGATGGCGCCATCTTTGCGGTCGACCGTCACGCCAGGAAAGTTACCGACATGCTGGTTGGAGCCCGTCAGCTGGTTGAACAGCGTGGTCTTGCCGCAGTTTTGGTTGCCGGCGAGGGCGAAATGCAGCGGCGCACCCTCGGGCACGGCCGTCTTGGCCGCGCGGGGCGAATACGTGCCCTCGCCCAGTGCCGGGTGCTCCGTCGTGCCGATTGCGGCGTTAGCGCGCGGACCCGTATCGGTGTCGTGGATACCCACGAGCTCGATGCGAGCGGCATCGTCCTTGCGCAGCGTCAACTCGTAGCCACGCAGGCGAATCTCGAGTGGATCGCCCATAGGGGCGTACTTCATCATGGTGACTTCGGTGCCCGGTGTTAGGCCCATGTCCAAAATATGCTGTCGGAGTGCCTGATCGTCCGATGCCACCGATGCGACAACGGCGTCCTTTCCAATCTCGAGCGTATCGAGCTTCACGCGCTCATCCTTTCGTTAGACGCGGCTAACCGTTTACCGGGGCTAACCAACTCGTAACGCCAAATGATAGCGCTCTGAACTATTTTATAAAGTCAAATACCGATGTTTACCTGCGCAAACTTTATGCCGTGCGCCCCGAAAGCTCTTTGCGCATACCGCTCAGCGAGATCGAAACGGAACCCGACCGCGCGGTAGCGGTGAGTCGATCACCCTCGACCGACCCCGTGCATGTAAAGGGCACCTTGCCCATCAAGACGTGGGAGATAGTACCCGAGAGCTCAAAGAAATCGCACTCAGCGCGGGCACCCGAGAGAGCGATATTGAGACCCCTGACGTTTAGCACTGCCCTGAACGCGCCGTTCACCCCATGCGAAAACGTCACCTCGCCGCGTCTACTCCCCACCGGCGTCTGGGCCGAAACCACATACGTACCCTCAAGCATGGCTCCTCCTCTAAGCAGACTTTTTGAAATGGCCATCTAGTCTACTTTGCTGCGAGACGGCTTGCCCAGAAACCGTGAACACGCAACGACGTTCAATCAACAGATTGGTGCAAGGGGGACAAGCGTGCAAGGGGGACAGGTTACATTTGGCACCATTTGCGCCAACGGACGGGATGCGGAGCGACGACCGTGCAGGTGGATTCCGGATCGTCGCTTCCTCCGTCCCCCAGCGAATCAAAACAAGTTGCGGTGGAATAGTTCCCGCTTGATGCTTTAACCAGTAAAACAGGAACTATTCCACCGCAACTGCAAAAGCCCGCGCTGGCAACAAATGTCACCTGCGCAGGCTTGGTGGGCGCTCACAAAGGCACGTTACAGAGGCCCACGTCAGTTAAGGATTACCGAACGGCACCGGCACGCGACGCCTCCGTCGGCTTACCAAGCGATGAAGCTTGCCGCAGTCTTAGACTATCGGCGCAATGCCGGCAAAGTGCAGATACAGCGAGATGACCGCCACGACAATGACCACCGCTGCGATCAGCTTGTCGTGCAGGTGCGGAAGTACCGGCTTACCGCGACCTCGCTCGCCCAGCATATAAACGGGAATGGCCGGAGCAAAAAGGATCGTCGTGATCATGACGCCCTGGAGGCCCGTCGACCACACAAGGAACAATGTGTAAATGAAGCCGAGCGTGCCGAAGAATCGCGCCTTGCCGACGCTTGGCGCATGCGGTCCGTCCAGATGCTCCTTCTTCCAACCAATCACCATGTAATAGGCAGCCGAGCAGACATACGGAACCAGAATCGTGTTGACTGCGCAGCTATAGAAGAACTGGTAGGTGCTCGCCGCCACATACGACACGATCAAGAAGAGCTGCGTAATGCCGGAGCTCACGAGAACCGTTACCACCGGGGCGTCGTGCTTGTTCGTCTTGGCAAACGCCAGAGGGAAGGATCCCTGGCGCGCCGCCTCGAACGGCGTCTCGGACGCAATGATGACATAGCCCAGCAGCGCGCCGACCAGCGAAAGGATAACGCCAAGGTTTACGATGGCAGCACCAACCGGACCGATTGCGCACTCGAGAATTCCCGCCATGGAGGGCGTTGCAAGCTGTGCCATCTCCTCGCGCGGCATAATGCCGAGCGACAGCATCGAGATGATCAGATACAGCGTGAATACAGCCGCAAATCCGAGCGCCGTCGAGCGGCCGACGTCACGCACGTACTTAGCACGGCCCGAGATAACGACAGCGCCCTCGATGCCCGTGAAGACCCAGACAAGGGCAATCATGGTCGAGACAACCTGCTCGCCAAAGCCAGGACCAGCCGGCTCTCCCCAGAAGTTGTCCATAAAGATATCGACGTTGAACTTACCCAGGAGCACGATACTCAGCACAAAGAGCCCCAACGGCACCAGCTTCGCCAACGTGACGATTGTGTTAATGCCCGCAGCCTCCTTAACGCCACGAAGCACAAGGGCGGTAAGGAACCACAAAAACACGCTGGCGCAGACGATAGAAAGCAGGTTGTTACCCGCGCCAAACGCGGGGAAGAAATAGCCCAGCGCGCTAAACAGCAAGAGCGCAAAGCTCACGTTGGAAAGACATGCGCTGATCCAGTAGCCCCAAGCGGAGTTGAATCCAATGTAATCGCCAAAACCGGCCGCAGCGTATGCATAGATGCCGCCGGTCAGGTCGGGACGGGCCTGAGACAAACCGTTGAACACCATCATCAGCGCAAAGACGCCAATAAAGCAAATTCCCCACGAGACGATAACCGCACCGGTATTTGCCCCGCCTGCTGCCATATCGCCGGCAAGCGAAAAGATGCCGCCACAAATACTGGCGGTAATAACCATCATGGTCAGACGAAAGAGATCGAGGCCATTAGGGTCGATAATCTCTTCATTTTGAGCTTTAGAGGCCATTGTATGTGCACCCCCTTCATCATGTGATCGAACGAAAGATGGCCCGGACGTCCCGAATCGGGTGCCGGGCCATCGGTCAAGCGATCATCAGACTGTTACAGCTATCGCGTTAGAAGCGCAGCGACAGGCAAGAAAGGCCGCCGTCGACCTTGCGATACTCGGAGGTGTCAACGACGAGTGTCTTGTAGCCCAGATCCTGCACGGCCTTGAGCACAGTCGGATAGCCCTCGGCAACGATGACCGTACCGTTGACCCAGATGCAGTTTGCGCCGTACGCCTCGTCCTCGGGCACGACGATCTTGTTGTACTGGGCAAAGTCGGGCTTATCGATGAACTCACCAGAGACGAGCATGTTGTTGTCCTCGATGTAGTTGACGCCCGTCTTGAGGTGCAGGACCTCCTCCAGCGGAACCTCAGAACCCTCGAGGCCCCAGCCCTCGAGAATCTCGCAGAACTGGCGAATGCCCTCTTCGTTGGTACGAGCGGAGCGACCGACGTAGAAATGGTCACCGACCATCATGACGTCGCCGCCGTCAAGCGTGCCCGGAGAAACGATGTGCTTGACATGCTCGTCGTCAAAGAAGCGACGGACGGCCGGCTCAATCTCGTCCTTCTCGCCGTTGCGGCTATCGGCGCCGGGGTTGGTAATGATGGCGCCGCAGCGAGTGATAACGGCCGGATCTTCGACGAAGCAGCTGTCGGGATACTGCTCGAGTGCCGGCAGCACCGACACGTCAACGCCGCACTGCTCGAGTGCGTGCTCGTAATCGTAATGCTCCTCGATAGCGCGCTCGTAGATGGGCTGGCCAAGCTCGGGAGCGCTCGTGATGCCATTGCTCAGGGACTTGCCGGGACGACGGATGATGACGTGGCTGAACTTGGTCATGATGATCCTCCTTGGATCTCATAGTACTGAGCGGACTTCCTTGCGTCCGCCTTCCTTCCGATGGCTTTATCTTAGGGTGTCTTTGCTGTTTTGTATATTGTATACAATCCCGAACGGTAGATAATCCTCGGTAAGCGTATTCCTGCTTATCGGCGCAAAGTAGCACGATTTAGCTGGTCGTTCTATAATTCGACTGAGCTATTCAAGCGAAACGTATTTAATTTTAGAAATATACCGTTAAGGAACACAAGCTCATGGAAACGCTCAGAAGGCCCCTGAAGGACCACGTATACGACTATATTTCGAGCCGTATTGACGCCGGCGAGTTGTCCGCCGGCGACCGGCTGAGCGAGCAAGCGATCTGCGATGCCATGGGCGTGTCGCGCACGCCGGTCCGCGAGGCGCTCATCCAGCTGGCAAGCGATGGCTACCTGGACAATCTCCCCCGCCGCGGATTCCGCGTCCGTGGGTTCGATCAGCAAAACGCCGTTGAAGTCTTTGAGATTATGGGGCCGCTCGACGGGCAGGCCGCATATCTCGCCTGTCCGAATCTAACTGACGACGATATTACGCAGCTGAAATTTCTCGTCGGCTCCATGGACCTCGCGATCCAAGGCGGTCTCATCCGTAAGTATGACGACATTCAGCGAGACTTTCACCTTACGTACTTCAACCGCTGTGGCAACGACCGTCTGCGCGATATGATCTCGCAGCTCGAGCGTTGCTTTATCAAGCGCGATTACGAGACTGTTGACCAGGAGACGGCGTGTAAGCTGCTCAATAAAGCCAACAACGAACATGCTCATATTCTTGAGTTGTTCGAAGCACGAGATGCGACGGGCGTGCGCGACTACGTTCGCGATGTCCATTGGAACACGGAAAACGCCCAGTTCACCGTCTGGTAGAAATACAACAAGGAAAGCTATCAGACGCCCATCTCACGAGAGTGGATAATCCCCCCTTTTTTGTCGAAAAGCAGACCAAAAAATGGGAGATTATCCGCTCTCGTGCTGCGCGGTCTAGAAACCGTGGCGCTCCAGGAAGCGGAAGGCTAGGCGAATCCAAGGGCGGACCGCCACCTGCTTGTCCTCGTTGTCGACCGCGGCGTTGGCGTTGCCGAGCGAAAGGCCGTGACCACCTTGGTCAAAGACGTGTATCTCGCATGCAACGCCCTCCTCGGCCATGCGCTGCGCAAACGGGTAGACCTGCGCGATCGGCGCCGTCTTATCGTCGGACACGCCCCACACAAAGGTCGGCGGCATCTGACGCGAAACATGTGTGGTGGGGCAGATATCGGCCAAATGCTCGTCAGTTGCCTCGCCACCCGTCACCATCGACAGGTAGTCGTTGAGAAGATCGCGCCCCGTCTTGCCACCCGTCTTGGGCACGCGCAGGTCGATGCGCGGGTCACGCGTCTGCATATCGCGCACATAGGCAAGGTCGAGCAACGGATAGCCCAGCACCACGGCGTCGGGACGAATGTCGTCCGGACGCGCCCCGGCAAGTGCCGCGAAGGGGCCGGTCTTCCACTGCGTTGCCAGCGAGGCGCAAATCATGCCGCCAGCAGAAAAGCCCACGACGCACACGCGCTTGGGATCGACATGCCACTCGTCGGCATTCGCACGCACCGTGGCGACCATCTTGGCAAGATCTGCCTGGGGGTGCGGAAAGCTCACGTCACCCGTAGAACTTGTGACATAGTTGAGCACAAAGGCCTGGTAACCGTGATCCAAAAACGCAAACGCCACGGGATCCTGCTCATGCGGAGCGATATGCGTAAACGCACCTCCGCCGCAGATAATCACGGCAGGGCGGCGGCCATTCGGTTTATCGGGCAGCGGTTCGGCACCCAAATACGTAAACGTCGCCGGATATTCCTCGGTCGGCTCCTCGCCCCACAGCGCATGGTTCTCGACAATCATATGTGCTCCCTTCGCGCAAATTAAGCGCCATTGTTTTTCGCCTTCAAGCGTACCCCACTTGAACCCGTGACGCAGAAACACGCCAGCAATAAGTTTCCCTTCAACTGATATATCACATAATCCCAGCTCAGAGGTATCGCTGAGCAGCGTAGAATAGGGGGTGTTGACCAAGCCGCGAAACAGATATGAAACGTTTCCGGCAAACCAAACGCGCGATATGCGCCTATTTAAGTTGGAGGCAACTATGGGTCTGCTCGATTCGCTTAAGTCCACCTTCACCTCGACCGGCGAGGCGTCCGTTCCGCCCGCAGCAAGCTTCGCCACCCGCGAAGGCGTCATCTATGCCCCCGTCAACGGCGTGCTCGTCAGCCTGGACGAGGTTCCCGACGAGACGATCGCCTCGGGCATGCTTGGCCAGGGCTATGGCATCGAGCCCATTACCGGCACCATCTATGCGCCCGCCAACGGCCGCATCGGCGCCACCACTGTCACCAACCACTCCATCGGCATGATTACCGAGGACGGTCTGCGCGTATTCATCCATGTTGGCCTGGGCACCGTGGAAATGAACGGCAAGGGTTTTGCCCGCTTTGTCGAGATGGGCGATGTGGTCAAGGCCGGCCAGCCGCTCATCAGCTTCGATCGCGAGGCCATCAAGGCCGCCGGCCACGAGGACATCGTGACCGTCATCGTCTCCGAGCTCGATCGTCTTAAGAGCATCGACCATGTCGGCGAGTCTGGAACGCTTATCGGCGGCAACCCGCTCGTCAAGCTTGGCGACCCGCTGCTGGTTGCCAAGACCAAGTAGCCAGGCCCCGCGCCACACAACCAAAAGGCACCTCGTCAAGCGCCCGCGACCATTTGGCCGCGGGCGCTTTTCGTTTGAAAAACCATCCCGCCAATGCCTTATCTGTATAGCCCAAATGAGCCGAGCTGCTAGAATATCGAACTGTATGGATAACTATCATTCAACCGTTATGGGAGGATACGTGAACCGCACCAAAATCGCGCAGCTCTATGTCGATGCCGAGTCGCTCGGTGGCCAGACCGTCACCGTTGCCGGCTGGGTCAAGTCCGTCCGCGACATGAAGAACTTTGGCTTTGTTACGCTCAACGACGGCAGCTGCTTCCGCGACCTGCAGGTCGTCATGAACCGCGAGGCGCTCGACAACTACGACGAGATCGCCCATCAAAACGTCTCGGCCGCACTCATTTGCACCGGCACCGTCAAGCTGACCCCCGATGCACCCCAGCCTTTCGAGCTTTCTGCCACCTCCATCGAGGTCGAGGGCGTCAGCGCCCCGGATTACCCGCTGCAGAAGAAGCGCGCAACCGTCGAGTTCCTGCGCACCCAGCAGCACCTGCGCCCGCGCACCAACCTGTTCCGTGCCGTGTTCCGCATCCGTTCTGTCGCGGCTGCCGCCATCCACCGCTTCTTCCAGGAGCAGGGCTTTGTCTACGTCAACACCCCTATCATCACCACGAGTGATTGCGAGGGCGCCGGCGAGATGTTCCGCGTGACCACGCTCGACCCCAAAAATCCGCCCCTCACCGAGTCCGGCGAGGTCGACTGGAGCCAAGACTTCTTTGGCAAGCACGCGAGCCTTACCGTGTCCGGCCAGCTCAATGCCGAGAACTTTGCCATGGCCTTTGGCGACGTGTACACCTTTGGCCCCACCTTCCGCGCCGAAAACTCCAACACCACGCGCCACGCCGCCGAGTTTTGGATGATCGAGCCCGAGATGGCCTTTGCCGACCTGAACGACTACATGGATAACGCCGAGGCCATGCTCAAGTACGTCCTTAAGGACGTTATGGCCACCTGCCCCGACGAGCTCAATATGCTCAACAAGTTTGTGGACAAGGGCCTGATCGAGCGCCTGGACCATGTGGCAAACTCCGACTTTGCCCGCGTTACCTACACCGAGGCTGTCGAAATCCTGGAGCAGGCCGTCGCCGCCGGTCACAAGTTTGACTATCCCGTGAGCTGGGGCATCGACCTGCAAACCGAGCACGAGCGTTTCCTGACCGAGGAGCACTTTAAGCGCCCGACCTTCGTAACCGACTACCCGGCCGAGATCAAGGCGTTCTACATGCGCATGAACGAGGACGGCAAGACCGTCGCCGCCGCCGACTGCCTGGTGCCGGGTATCGGCGAGATTATCGGCGGCTCCCAGCGCGAGGAGCGCCTGGATCTGCTCGAGGCCCGCATCAAGGACCTGGGCATGAATCCCGAGCAGTACAAGTACTACCTTGACCTGCGCCGCTACGGTTCCTGCAAGCACGCCGGCTACGGCTTGGGCTTCGAGCGCTTGGTCATGTATCTGACCGGCGTGGGCAACATCCGCGACGTCCTGCCGCACCCGCGCACCGTGGGCAACGCCGACTTCTAATCGCCACAGCGCCACCAAACACGTTCCAGCGCATCACGCCAGCGCCTCTCGGCAAGCCGAGGGGCGCTTTTTTCAACAGCATCCGTCAAGCTTTTGGCAAGTTTTTGGTCAGTTGGGCAGGGCTGTTGAAAACTCGACCCGCCGCTTGCCGACGGCTACCGACCGCCCAGGGCGTCCTGCACCCCTGGGAAAGCCCCGCGTCCTAGGCTCCATACCGTCGCCACCCAAAACGGAAAGGACGTGGGCGCCATGACCGAAACCGCTGTTGAAACTTACGAGACCACGACGAGGGGCGCCGCCTCGATGGCAGCCTATCGCGCCGTTCGCATCCTGCAACTATTAAGCGAAAACACCGGCGAGGACAAGGCCATGCTTTCCGATGAGTTGATCCGGCGCCTCGCCCATCCCGACGACCCCGCCCGCATGCCCATCTCGGCGGCGCGGCGCAGCATCTACACCGCCATCTCCGCACTTCGCCATGCCGGATACGAAATTGAGTACAAGCGCGGCGTGGGCTATCGACTCTTGACCCGTCCGCTCACCGACGAAGAGATCATCCGGCTCCACGGCATGGTCATGCGCAACCGCTCCACGCCCATCGCCATTCGAAAGAGCATGGCGCAGCACCTGGTCGCCATGGCGAGTGCCGACGTTCGCGGCTACCTCGATGCACCCGAGCCTGCTCCAAGCGCAGGCGACAAATCCACCAAGGCCACACGCACGCCCGTCAAGCGCATCGATGCCTGCGAGCTCATCGAGCAGGCCATCGACCACGGAACCACGGTGAGTTTTGATATTTCGAGTGTCACGGCACGCGGAGAGGTCGAAGTGGCACGGATGACACTCCGGCCCTTTGCCATCAAGCAACGAGACGGCATCTCGTATTTGCTGGGAACGGTCTATGACGCGCGAGGCGCCGATGACACGTTGCGTACCGTAGAGATCGGCCGAATGAGAAACGTCACCACACGTCTCCTCGACGGCAAGAAGCTCTTCGCCGCCCTGGACGAGGACGATGCCTCCTCCGCCGCATAAGACCCTCCGCCGCCCATTCGACTACCCGTACCGCCCATCCGATTCTGTATTAAAAAACCCGCCAGGCTGTTGTAAAAATGGACATCAGCGCTACTATAGTCCCACTTGCACTTTGTCCCAGTGCAGTGTTTCCAGCCATTTTTATACTGGGGGTAATGATATGAAGGACATCACCATCAGCCGCAGGAGCCTTCTGGTCTCCGCTGGCCTGCTCGCGCTCGCCCCGCTCGCCGGATGCGGCGGCAACTCTGGTTCCGGCTCTGCTGCCGCCGGTTCCGACTACACCATCGGCGTTCTGCAGCTCACCGAGCACTCCGCACTCGACGCCGCCAACGATGGCTTTGTCAAGGCCATCAAGGAGAGCGGCCTTAAGGTCAAGATCGACCAGAAGAACGCTCAGAACGACCAGTCCACGTGTAAGTCCATTGCCGACAAGTTTGTGGGCGACAACGTCAGCCTGATTTATGCCATCGCCACGCCCGCCGCGCAGGCTGCCGCCGGCGCCACGGCCGATATCCCCATCGTGGGCTGTGCCATCACCGACTACGCCGCCTCCGGCCTGGTCCAGGACAACGACAAGCCCGGCACCAACGTCACGGGCGCTTCCGACCTCACCCCGGTCGCTGAGCAGCTCGAGATGATGCAGAAGGTCCTGCCCGACGTTAAAAAGGTCGGCCTGCTCTACTGCACCGCCGAGTCCAACTCCGACGTCCAGATCAAGGCCGCCAAGAAGGAGCTCGACAAGCTGGGCCTCGAGTACACCGACTTCACCGTCTCGAGCTCCAACGAGATTCAGTCCGTCGTCGAGTCTGCCGTGGGCAAGGTCGACGCGCTGTACTCCCCCACTGACAACACCATCGCCGCGGGCGCTTCGCAGGTCGGCCAGATCTGCAAGGAGAATAAGCTCCCCTTCGTGACCGGCGAGGAGGGTATGTGCATGGCCGGCGGCCTGTTCACCCTCTCCATCAACTATAAGGACCTGGGCTACGCCGCGGGCGAGATGGCCGTTAAGATCCTGAAGGGCGAGGCCAAGCCCGAGGATATGCCGATCAAGCACCTCTCGAGCAAGGACCTGGTCGTCGTCAAGAACGACGAGACGGCCGAGGCCCTGGGCATCGACCTTTCCGCTCTGGACGAGTAGCGCCATGCGCGGTAACGCGTCTAGGGCCCGCACGCGCGCCACAGCCGCGTTATTCAATATCTGAGTCCTTGGGGCGAACGCTAAAGACCGGCGTTCGCCCTGCTTGTTTCGGATGAGACAAAACGTCTGTCCATCGCTCTTTTATGCATTGGTACCGCTATTATGGAAAATCACGTGTCCACCCTATCCTAGGAGGTATGAAGCATGCTCATTGCATTGCAGGGCGCCGTTTCGCAGGGCGTCCTCTGGGGCATCATGGTGCTCGGCGTGTTTATCACGTTCCGCCTGCTCGACATCCCCGATATGACCTGCGACGGCAGCTTTGCCCTCGGCGGCTGTGTTTGCGCCGTGCTCATCGTCAACAATAACGTCGACCCCTTGCTCGCCGTGCTGGCCGGCATGTGCGCCGGCGCCATCGCGGGCGCCGTCACAGGCATCTTGACCACCGTCTTTGAGATTCCCGCAATCCTCGCCGGAATCCTTACGCAGATCAGTCTGTGGTCCATCAACCTGCGCATCATGGGCAAGTCCAATACGCCCATCCTTGCCAAGGGCACCATCTTCTCATCCGTCAGCCACATGACGGGCCTGCCGCAGTCCACTGTTGCCATTATCCTGGGCATTGTGCTGGCCGTGGCCATCGTCGCCATCCTGTACTGGTTCTTTGGCACCGAGATCGGCTCGGCGCTGCGTGCCACCGGCAACAACGAATACATGATCCGCGCCCTGGGCGTCAACACCAACTCCACCAAGATGATCGCCCTCGTGCTCTCCAACGCCCTTATCGGCCTTTCGGGTGCGCTCATCTGCCAGAGCCAGAAGTACGCTGACATTGGCATGGGCACCGGCGCCATCGTTATCGGTCTTGCCGCCATTGTTATCGGCGAGGTGCTCGGTCGCCTGCTGCCCGGCGGTCTGACGCAGTTTAGCGTCCGTCTTGCCTCTGCCGTCTTTGGCTCCGTGGTCTACTTCCTCATCCGCGCCATCGTGCTGCAGCTGGGCATGGACGCCAACGACATGAAGCTGCTCTCCGCCGTGATCGTTGCCGTGGCCCTGTGCGTGCCCGTGGTTTGGGAGCGCTACAAGCTCCGCAGCTCCTACACGAAGGGAGATGAGGCAGATGCTTAAGCTCTCGCACGTCAAGAAGACCTTTAACAAGGGCACCGTCACCGAGAAGCGCGCACTCACCGGCGTCGACCTTACCCTGAATGATGGCGACTTTGTAACCGTGATTGGCGGCAACGGCGCCGGCAAGTCCACGCTGCTCAATATGATCGCCGGCGTGTATCCGCTTGATTCGGGTGTTATTGAGCTCGACGGCACCGACATCTCGCGTCTGAGCGAGTCGCAGCGCGCCAAGTACCTGGGCCGTGTGTTCCAGGACCCCATGCGCGGCACCGCAGCCGACATGCAAATTGCCGAAAACCTGGCCCTCGCCAAGCGCCGCGGCCAGCGTCGCGGTCTTTCGTGGGGCGTCACCAAGGCCGAGAAGGACGAGTACGTTGAGCTGCTCAAGCGCTTGGACCTCGGTCTGGACACGCGCCTCAACGCCAAGGTCGGCCTGCTCTCGGGCGGCCAGCGCCAGGCACTCACCCTGCTGATGGCCACGCTCACCAAGCCGCGCCTGCTGCTGCTCGACGAGCACACGGCGGCCCTCGACCCCAAGACGGCCTCTAAGGTGCTCAACCTGACCGAGGAGATTGTCGACGAAAACCATCTGACCACGCTCATGGTTACGCACAACATGAATGACGCTATCCGTCTGGGCAACCGTCTGATCATGATGCACGAGGGCCATGTGATCTACGACGTGGCCGGCGACGAGAAGAAGTCGCTCACCGTAGCCGACCTGCTGCAGAAGTTCGAGGAGGTCTCGGGCGGCGAGCTCGCCAACGACCGCATGCTGCTGAGCTAAACCTACCAAAAGGGACAGGTTTATTTTGGCAGGTTTTATCTGCGCAAACGTCAAAACCGCCGCAAAGGAACAGATACCTTTGCGACGGTTTTCGCATATCATGTCGATAATCCAGCGTCAGCAGGAACCACTGGTTAAGAACTAAGGAAACTGCCATGAGAAGACTCCTTCCCCGTCTTGCTTGACCGCCGCACTCCTTGCCGGCGTGCTCGCCGGCGGCCCAGCTTACGCCACCGCGGCCACCCCATCTCAAGTTATCGGCCCGTCCGATGTGATCGGACGGGCTTTTTGGTGGGTATCATGGTTGAATGATCATTAGGAGGTTTTCCCTACATGGAATTGTTTGAACCGATTCTTCATTTCTTTGAGCAGCGCTGGGTCCACAACATCATCTGGGCCGTCATCTTGGTAATAGTCACCGCCATCGCCGCCAAGGTGGCATCCAAGACCCTGCGCCACCTACTCAACCGAGACGACAACCCGCTTCCCGCATCGAGCATCTTCATCAACATCGCGCGTGCCGTCATTTGGATGATCGGCGGCAGCTTTATCCTCGACAACTGCTTTGGCATTAACGCAAACGCGCTCGTCGCCGCTCTTGGCGTCGGCGGCATCGCCATCTCGCTCGGCTTTCAGGACACGCTATCAAACCTTATCGGCGGCATGCAAGTGACCTTTATGGGCATCATCAAGCCCGGCGACAATATCGAGGTCGGCGGCGTGTCGGGCGTGGTCCAGGACATCACTTGGCGCCACACGACCATCGAGGACGCCTGCGGACAGACCATCATCGTCCCCAACTCCAACATCTCCAAGAACACACTCGTGCACCTCATGCCCTTTGGACGCGTTGTCGTTCCCGTCGCGGTGAAGGACACGTCAAAGTGGGACTCGCTCGATGCGCTGGCAGACGAGCTCGCCTGTGCCACCAAGGTCGCCGTTTCACCCATCTCGGGCTTTGACAAGGAACCCTACGTGCTCTTTAGCGAGATCGGCGACTTTGGCATTAAGGGTAAGATCATCTTTATCGTCAGTGACGACAGCACCACCTTTACGGCAGCCGACGCCTGCATCCGCGCCATCGCCCCCATCATCGCCTAAAACCACCGCAAAGGGGACAGGCACCTTTGTGGTGGTTTCGCATCGTGGTACCATGGTTCATATCGTTGTTTAAACGACTAAGGGAGTAGACACCATGGAAGAGGCCTATCGTCAAGCGCGCAAGCGCGGCGAACAGGAACGCCGTCGCGCCATCAGCCAAAGCGAGCATCCATATCTTACGGACCTCGACAGCTTGGTCGCCCAGCTTCCCTGCGGGCAGCGCGAGAACATCGGCCTGCGGGACATTCCGCTCGAAATGGTCGTCGGCACGGTTACCAAAGGTCGCCAGTCCGCCTTTTCGTGTAACTTTATGCCGCTGCTCCCCTGGAATACCGAATTCGCCCGCAAATGGTCCAACCTCTACGATATCCAAATCTCCGAGGGCTACCGCGACCCCATCATCGTCACCGAGTTCATGCACCGCTTTTACGTCCAAGAGGGCAACAAGCGTGTCAGCGTCCTCAAATTCCTTGACGCTCCGACGGTCTCGGCCAAGGTGACGCGTCTGTACCCCGGTAAGTGGGATTCCGTCGAGAGCCGCCTGTACGGTGAGTTTTGCGCCTTTTGGTACGTATGCCCCCTGTACGAGATTGAGTTTTCGCGCGAGGGCAGCTACGAGATGCTTGCCAAAATGCTCGGCCAAGATCTTGTCGAAAAATGGCCTCAAAAGAAGGTCGACTACCTGCGCCACACCTTCTTGCTCTTTAAGCGCGCCTACCTTCGCGCGGGCGGCGACCACCTGGACATTACGCCCGCCGACGCCATGCTCGTCTACCTCAATGTGTACAACCAGGACCGCCTGCTGGATACGCCGACGGATATCGTCGTAAACCGCCTGTGCAAAATTTGGCGCGAGCTGGTCATTGCCGGCAAAAATGACGAGGACAAGGTCGATCTTGTCGAAGCGCCGAGTGTCGATGAGGAAGAGTCGCCCGCCAAGTCCACCTCCGGTGTGCTCAACTTCTTTATGGGCAAGACCGTCTATTCGGCGGCCAATCCCCTGCGCATCGCCTTTATCCATGAATTCCCTTGTGCAACGTCGAGCTGGGACAGCCTACACGACCAAGGGCGTCAGTATCTCGACGAGCACTTTGGCGGTATCGTGCGCACCGAGGCGTTCGAGGACTGCCACGATCCGGACGTGTTCTACGCCGCCGTGGAAACGGCTGTCAAACATGGAGACAACGTCATCTTCTCGACCTCGCACCGCCTGATGGAATACACGCTCAGGGCAGCCGTTGAGTATCCCCAGGTTCGGTTCCTTAACTGTTCTATCGGCCTTCCCCACCAAAGCGTCCGTTCGTACTTTGGCAAGATGTACGAGGCCAAGTTCCTCCTGGGCGCCCTTGCGGCTAGCATGGCGGACAACCATCGCATTGGCTACCACGCGTCGGTCTTTGCGTCGGGCGCGCTTAGCGAGATCAACGCCTTTGCCATCGGCGCCTCGCTGCTCGACCCTCGCGCGCAGGTAATCCTCACCTGGGGCGATGTACCCGCCGGCGGTCTTGCCGAGGCCATGTGCCGCGAAGGCGTGAGTGTTATGACCGGTGTCGACATGTCCAAGTCGCTGGAGGACCCCACGGCCTACGGACTCCACCGCCTGGTCGATGGCAAGGTCGTCGGCATCGCCATGCCGGTATGGAACTGGGGCCGTTACTACGAGCTTATCGTGCGAAGCCTGCTGCATGGCACCTGGGATGAGACCAGTGACAACAGCCAGGTTCGCGCCGTCAACTACTGGTATGGTATGAGCTCGGGCGTTATCGACATTCGCTACGCTCCGGGCCTGCCCTATCAGACGCGCAAGCTTGTTCAGCTACTGCGCAATGGCATCGTCGAGGGCTCCATCAATCCATTTGGCGGCGAGCTCCATAGCCAAGACGGCGTGGTGCAGATCGAGGGCTTTCCCCCACTGCCGAGCACGCAAATCGTCGAGATGGACTGGCTGGCCGACAACGTGGTGGGCACCATTCCGCAACTCGACGATGAGCCGAAGGTCCGCGCCCTATGAAAATCCTTGCCATAGCCGATACCGAAGAGCGATGCCTGTGGGAGTGCTTTCGCAAGGAGCGCTTTGAGGACGTTGACCTGATTCTATCCGCAGGCGACCTGGATCCGGACTATCTTGAGTTTTTGGTCACTGTCATCAACAAACCGCTTGTGTACGTTCGTGGCAACCACGACGACCGCTACGCGCGCCATGCACCGGGCGGGTGCATTTGTGTTGAGGACAGCGTATATGTGTACCGAGGTATTCGCATTGCGGGTCTGGGCGGTTCCATGCGCTACCGCGACGGCGCGAACATGTATACCGAGCGCGAGATGGCAAAACGCATGCGCAAGCTATCGCGAAAAATCGCACTGGTAGACGGATGCGATATTCTACTTACCCATGCACCCGTCGCAGGCATGGGCGACCTGGACGACCTGCCGCATCGAGGATTCGAGTGCTTTAATGCGGCTCTTGAGTCTTGGGGTCCCGACTATATGATTCACGGGCATGTGCACCAAAGCTACGGCCCCAACTTTCAACGCGAGCGCCAACACCCATGCGGAACGAAGATTGTCAACGCCTGCGGCTATACCAAGATCGAAATTGACGAGGCGCGCTACCCCACGCGCGGTTGGAAGGCCGCTTGGCTCAACTCGCAAACCATGCGCCGCGAGCTCAAACGCCACGAAGCAATCGAGTCTTCAACCGCCAGAACCCCCTGGTAACTGCCAACAACCACCACGAAGGGGATAGTGAACTGCCTCCCATTTCTTGGACATCGGGAAATGGGAGGTTTTCCATGAGTATAGACCTCAGGGTGAAGCACGACCTGGAGTCCAGGAGGCGGGCCGTCGAGCTCTTCGACGCCGGCGTCGGCTGCAAGCCGGCGGCCGAGGCCCTGTCCGTCCCCCGCGAGACCGTGAGAGAATGGCAGTGGGTATACCGGGCGTTCGGAAGCGAGGCGCTGCTGTCCATGGGCGGGAAACAATCCAGGTACACATTCGAGCAGAGGGTCGCCGCGGCGTCGGCCGTGGTCGACGGCGGGATGGCGAAGACCGACGCCATGGCCGAGTTCGGGATCAGGTCGAAGTCCCCGCTGGAGCGCTGGTGCAGGCTCTACCGCGAGGGCGGCGCCGAGGCGCTGCGGCCCGGACCGAAGGGCAGGCCGAGGGGGTCGAGGTCGAAACCCCGGGCCCGCACCCGCGAGCAGGAGCTCGAGGAGCGCTGCCGTAGGCTCGAGGCCGAGGTCGCCTACCTAAAAAATTGCGCGCCCTGGTCGAGCGGGACGGGCTCTGACCAGGGCGGCGGCCGAGGCGGTGAGGGCGCTGAGAGCGGAGGGGCACTCCCTGCGCCACCTGCTGGAGTGCTCGGGGCTCAGGAGGTCGACCTACTACTACGCGCTGGCGCACCCGCGGAGGCCGACCCGGCCCGAGCTGCGCGACGCCGCGGCCGAGATATTCTCGCGCACCGCCAACGGCTGCGGGCACCGGCAGATAGCCATGTGCCTGCGCGCCGAGCTGGGCGCGGTCGTGGCCGACAAGACCGTGCTCAAGATGATGCGCGAGATGGGCATCCGGTGCGGGATACGCCGCCGGGGCTCCCGCCGCCGGTACAGCTCCTACAGGGGGCTCGTGGGGAGCACGTTCGAGAACGTCATCGCGAGGGACTTCGGCGCCGAGGGGCCGTGGCAGAAGCTCGGCACCGACGTCACCGAGTTCAAGGTCGCCGGCGCCAAGGCCTACTGGGCCCCGGTGCTCGACTTCTGCACGAAGGAGATCGTGGCGAGCGACATATCGACCTCGCCGGACCTCGCCCAGCAGCACAGGATGCTCGACCGGCTCCTCGAGGCCCTGCCCGACGGGGCGGCACCGACCATGCACTCGGACATGGGCTGGCAGTACCAGCACGAGTCCTACACCTCCAGGCTGGAGGGGGCGGGCATCACCCAGAGCATGTCGCGCAAGGGGAACTGCATCGACAACGCCGCCACCGAGCAGCTCTTCGGCCACGTGAAGGACGAGTTCTACCGCGGCAGGGAGTGGGGCAGCTTCGAGGACTTCAAGCGCGACCTGGAAGGGTACATAGTCCATTGGAACACGCGGCGCAGGCAGGTAAGATTGAAGGGCCTGACGCCGGAGGAGTTCCGGAGCCGGGCCCTTGCGGCGTAGTCGCTATTTATTCAGTCCAAGTTTCGGGGCGCAGTTCATAGGCACCTTTATGGTGGTTTTGCTGACTCGTCCGACCTGTCCATCACGGTGCTTGTGTAATTAACGAGAACACTCATTGTTTTGTAAGGACGGCGCTCACATGCCGTCTTTTTTTGTCAACTTATGCAGTCTCGACCGTGTTGTATGTAGAGGGACCTCGCGAGACGCCTTCCCTATATCCACCACGACCAATTGGAGGTGACACTATGCCTGCACGCCGTAACCGCAATAGCACGCTCCGATGCGATGCCGATCAGATCGAGCGGGAAGCAAAGCGCTTGGTCGACACGTATTCCGACCTCATCCTTCGATTGTGCTATTCGGCCCTTGGATCCGCTGACGACGCTCAAGACATCTGCCAGGACACGCTGATCAAGATTCTCCAACGCACTCAACCGTTCGACTCGCTCGAACACGAACGTGCTTGGGTGATCCGAGTCGCACTGAACGCATGTCGCGATATCGGCCGTACGCACGCGAATCACCCGGTTGTCGACCTCGATTCGCTCCCCGATTTCTGCGCACCCGTAACACATACCGAGCAAGAATTCGCGCAACGCGACTGCGCCATTCTTTCCGCTGTCACGGCCCTGCCTCAAGCACAGCGCATCGCCATCTTTTTGCACTACTACGCAGGCATGAGCATCAGGGAAATCGCAGACGCCGTTCACGCGACGCCAGCTGCAACCGCCCAGCACCTTAGCCGCGGACGTGCGTCACTTCGGCTTTCCTTGAAAGGAGACCACAATGACTACGAATTCGAATGACTATCGCCACGCCCTGGAGCACATTTCGTTTACCGATAATGCGAAGCAGCACATGGCAAACTCGATTGCTCAGTCCGTCGCCTCGAGCGATGCGGCGACCGCTCAAAGCAACTTTAATGGCACGCGACGCAAGCCGCGCATCGCCCGCCATCCCGTAAGAACAGTCGCTCGCATTGCCGCTGTAACGGCAGTCCTCGCTATCGTCATTGGAGGCGCTGGCACGGCTATGGCAACAGGCGTCCTGCCGCTTCCTTCTGACATGCTTTCCGACATCTTTGACGGACCTGCTTCTCAAACCGAGATCATCGACCGTATTGGCCGGCCCGTCGGTGCTAGCTGCTCCAACAACGGAGTCACCGTGACCGCCGACGCCATCATGGGCGACAAGGATATGGTTACCATCGCCTATACGCTTACGTTCGACGATCCCGCTGCCCTGAAAAAGCTTTCCGAGCCGGGCGAGAACGGAACTATCGCCGGAAGTGTCGATGGAAACGTATACGTTGATGGCGAGCATGGCGGCCAAGGCCAATCATGGCTCATTGACAAGAACCCCAATGACTCCAGCATTCAATACTTTGCACAGTTCAGCGTTGAATCACCCGGCCTTATGGGCAGGACCGTCCGCACGCATATCAACTCTCTCGTTGTGCCACGTGCTGGCAAAGAGCTTCCCGAGTATAAGAAAATACTTACGGGCCCATGGG
The DNA here is from genome assembly GCA_902364645.1 of Coriobacteriaceae bacterium. GTDB lineage: Bacteria > Actinomycetota > Coriobacteriia > Coriobacteriales > Coriobacteriaceae > Collinsella. Next base: position 272,404 of record CABJEP010000001.1, read on the forward strand.
ATCTTAAGTTCCAGCTGAATTACGAAGATACATCCGTTACGATTCCCGCGCCCAAATCGGTCAACTTTAACGGCACCAAGGCGACGATTCAAGAGGCCACCGTATCCTGCGTTGGCGTTTCAGTCCGCTACAACATAGATCGTTCCATCGAACACGACAACAACAGCGGCAAGATGTCTCAAAACATGGAGGAGTCTATGGATGCCGTTGGCAACATACCCCTCATCGTGACGTTCAAAGACGGTCATGTTGAGGACGCAACCAGCCACAGCGGCTATTTCGCAAATAAACTGGATAACGGCACCACTGATGTCCACAAGACCTGGCCGTTCTCGCAAGTTTGTGACACAGACAAGATTGCAAGCGTACAAATTGGCGATACGGTCATTCCCATGAATTCGTAACGCTACGCGGCTCGTATATGCACCCGGTTCCGCACTTCGCGTCTAAAGATGCGCTGTCATCGAGCAGCGTGAGCGCAAGGCCGCCCGTATGGTCGGCTGGGAACACCTCGTTGCGCTAAAAACCACCACGAAGGGGACCGGCACCTTTGTGGTGGTTTTGCTGACTCGTCCGACCTGTCCCAACGGTTTGTCTCAATCTGTAACAGGTAGGGCCCAAATAATCGGTTAGCTGTTACAGATCGAGACAGACCACGGATGCTCGGCCGAAAATCTCAATCTGTAACAGGTAGGAACGATTTTGCCCCTTAGATGTTACAGATTGAGATATTTGACAGCTTGAATCGGCATCGCCTACAGCGCGGCGACGACTTTGTCGCCCATCGTCGTGGTGCCGAGGATCTTATCTGCCGGGGTGTTGACATCGGCGATGTCACGGGTGCGCCAGCCCTCGTCGAGCACGCGCGCCACGGCGCTCTCGATCCACGCGGCTTGCTCGCCCATGTCGAGCGCGTAGGTCAGCAGCATCGCCACCGACAAGATTTGAGCCAGCGGATTGGCCACGCCGAGCCCCGCGATGTCAGGAGCGCTGCCAGCGCTCGGCCCAAACAGCGATACGCCATCATCCAGCGAGGCAGAGGCAAGCATACCGAGCGATCCGGTAATCTGAGCCGCCTCATCGGACAGGATGTCGCCGAACATGTTCTCCGTCACCACGACGTCAAAGTCTGCCGGTCGACTGATGAGCTGCATGGCGGCGTTGTCGACGAGCAGGTCCTCAAGCTCCACGTCGGAGTACTCCTCGTCTTGCACGCGATGCACGATCTCGCGCCACATGCGGCTCGTCTCCAGCACGTTGCGCTTATCAACGCTCGTCACCTTGCCGCGACGTTTGCGCGCCGCCTCAAATGCCTGGCGCGCAATGCGCTCAATCTCGTACTCGCGATACTCCATCACGTCGACCGCACGCTGACCGGCCGCACCCGCAGCGCCCGCGCAGGTCACGGATGCGGGCGCCAAAGTCCCACGGCATGTTGTAGCCCATCGTATCGGGGATGTTCACGACCGTGGCACCGGCCTTTACGGCCGCCTCGATAATGCGCACCAGAAACTCCTGATCGGAGCGGCCGGCATCCTCGGCATAAAACTCAACATCGTCAACGAACTTGCGAGCATGTTTGACGGCATGGATCGCTCACTCAATTGCCCTTTCCTCAGTCATATGGAGCTTGTCGCGCAGGTGACTGGTGCTCACACCCAGCCCTGTATGGATACGGGGCCTCTGGGCCGTTTTGAGCGCCTCTGCAGCCACTTCGATACCCCTGTCGACAGCGCGCGTCAGGCCGCATACCGTGCATCGGTCGCCCGCAATCTTGCCAATCTCCTGTACGGAGCGAAAGTCACCAGGACTCGAGATGGGAAAGCCCGCCTCGATAACGTCCACGTTCATGCGCACCAGCTGGCGGGCGATGAAGAGCTTTTCCTCGGTATTCATGCTGGCGCCCGGCGACTGCTCACCGTCGCACAGGGTGGCGTCAAAGATTGTGATTTTGTGGCTTATATGTTCCTCCTGATTGACCGTTTTATGACAGATGGCTTTCAGGAGAGAGAGAAGGCCTAGAGATAGAAAAATACCCGTGTCGTTCATCACGCCTGAAAGCGGCAGACGATAGCGCACCCGGGTACAACAAATCGTTATAGCGAGATTACAACCCTAGCGCGCTATCCAATCTAGTAGCGCTAGGCCTAGGAGCTGTTGCGTGTTCTTAAACATGTTGGGCTCCCTTCGGCCTCGGGTAGTACTACATCGCGCTAAAGTACAACACAAGTAAAACCACCACAAGGGTGCCTGTCCCCTTCGTGGTGGTTTCGTTGACTCAAAAGCAAGAGACCCGGTCCTGCACGAGGCAGAACCGGGTCTCTTTAGCAATGCTTGCTTTGCTCAGGCAGTAACTGTTAGTTACTCAGCCAGGAAGTCGCGCTGGATAGCGGGATCGACCTTGACGCCAGGGCCCATGGTGGAAGACACGGAGATGGACTTGACGTACTTGCCCTTAGCAGAAGAGGGCTTGACGCGCAGGATCTCGGTGTACAGGGCAGCGTAGTTCTCGACGAGCTGCTGCTCGGTGAAGGACTTCTTGCCCAGGGGCACGTGGCAGATGCCGTAGCGGTCGGCGCGGTACTCAACGCGGCCAGCCTTGAGCTCGGAGACCATCTTGGCGACGTCCATGGTCACGGTGCCGAGCTTGGGGTTCGGCATGAGGCCACGGGGACCAAGGATCTTACCGATGCGGCCAACCTTGGCCATCATGTTCGGCGTAGCGATAGCGGCGTCGAAGTTGATCTCGCCCTTCTGAATCTGGGCGACAAGCTCGTCGGAACCGATGATGTCGGCGCCGGCAGCCTCAGCCTCGCGGGCCTTCTCGCCCTCGGCGAAGACGGCAACACGAACGGTCTTGCCGGTGCCGTGGGGCAGGGAGATGGAACCACGGATGTTCTGGTCAGCCTTACGAGTATCGATGCCCAGACGGAAGTGGGCCTCGACGGTCTCGTCGAACTTGGCGGTGTCGAGCTCCTTAATGAGCTTGGCAGCCTGAAGGGGGGTGTAGAGCGTGGCGCGATCGATCTTCTCGGCAGCGGCGTTATAGCTCTTACCATGCTTAGCCATGTGCATTACCTCCTGTGGTTAAACGGGCGTGAGCCCTCCCACATCGTATCGTGTGCCCTATTGCACACATTTAACGGGCGCCCAGGTCGGAGCACCCGTCGTTACCATAAGAAATCGCTACTCAGCGATGGTGACGCCCATGGAACGGGCGGTACCGGCGATGATCTTCTTGGCGGCGTCAATGTCGTTGGCATTGAGGTCCGGCATCTTGATCTCGGCGATCTTGGTGAGCTGCTCCTGGGAGAGCTGACCAACCTTGTCGGCCTGGGGCTTAGCGGAACCAGACTTGAGGTTCAGCTCCTTCTTGATGAGGTGAGCCGCCGGCGGGGTCTTGGTGATGAAGGAGAAGGACTTATCCTCGTAGACAGAGATCTCAACGGGGATGATGTCGCCCTTCTTGTCCTGCGTCTCGGCGTTAAAGGCCTGGCAGAACTGCATGATGTTCACGCCAGCAGCGCCCAGAGCGGGGCCGACGGGAGGAGCGGGGTTAGCTGCACCAGCAGGAATCTGGAGCTTAATGACGTTGGCAACCTTCTTCTCAGCCATGGTCATTCCTTTCGAATCACGAGTGTGAAGTACTTGCTATATCGTAAGCACGCACGTGTTAGAAGCACTCCTGAGATGAGCAGTCACAGAAGAAGCACGCTCGCGCGAACGGACGAAAACTTAAGCGATGACAGCGACCTGGTTAAAGTCGAGCTCGACCGGCGTCTCGCGGCCAAAGATCATCAGCGTGACCTTGAGCTTGCCAGCCTCGGTGTTAACCTCGGAGACCTTGCCATCAAAGTCGGTAAGCGGGCCATCGGTGACGCGGACGGACGTGCCGACCTGAATATCAACCGAGGTGCGCTTGGGCGAATCGCCCTTACCGGGACGACGAGTCATCTTGTTGTACTCGTCGCGGGAAAGCGGAGCGGGCTTGCCGTTGCCGCCTAGGAAACCGGTGACGCCGGGCGTGTTGCGAACACACGTCCACGCATCGTCATCCATCTCCATGCGAACCAGGACATACCCCGGAAAGATCTTAGAATCCTTGGTCTCGCGCTTGCCACCCTCTTTGATCTCGGTGACGCGCTCCATAGGAATCTCGATATCAAAGATACGGTCCTGCATGCCCATAGTCTCGATGCGATGCTCGAGATCGGACTTAACGCGGTTCTCGTATCCAGAGTAAGTGTGAACGACGTACCAACGCTTAGACATGGTTTAGCCCCTCAATCCAGAGAACAGAGCAAGAGCCTCGCCAAAGCCAGCATCGAGCAGAGCGATGACGACGCCGACGACGATCAGAGAAGCGCAAACGACGACCGAGTAGTTCACGAGCTCCTTCTTATCGGGCCACGTGACACGCTTCATCTCGGACTTCACCGAAGCGAAATACTTCTTGGTGCGGGCGAAGAAACCAGGCTTCTCGTTCTTCTTAGACTTCGCAGCCTTCTCGCTCTTCTTGGCAACGGCCTTCTTGGCCTCAACCTTGGAGTTGGCGGCAGCGTTGTTGGCAGGCGCCTGCTGCTGTGCCTTCTTCTTGTTCTTCTTGTTGGCCATTTGGGTTACCTCCGCGCAATGCGCTTATACATGAGTAAACCGTAAGCCCCCAAGTGGGAGCTTACGGAATAATGACTGGCACGCCAGGAAGGACTCGAACCCTCAACACTCGGTTTTGGAGACCGATGCTCTACCAATTGAACTACTGGCGTATATGACTAGAGACTAGCGAGTCTCTTTGTGCAGCGTGTGGTGACGGCACCAGGGGCAATACTTCTTGATCTCCATACGATCAGGCATGGTCGACTTGTTCTTGGTGGTCGTATAGTTGCGGCGCTTGCACTCAGTGCACGCAAGAGTAACTAGAGTACGCATGTATCCTGAACCTTTCATTTCCGCCCCGTACGGGCACGAATTGTTACTTTATCAGCTCCACGTAAGTGCTGTCAATGAAAACCTCGAGTCAATTGGTTCTCGGTGGATCCATTCATATTTGGAACACATCAATGAAGCCATCGAGATCTAATCGACGGTGCATCCAGGACCATTATCGATCCTCTCGACACCAGCAACGGCTCAATATCCATTGCACAAAAGAACCCGGCACCCAAATAAGTGCCGGGTTCTCTAAGTCAGCTATATCAAAGAGCTAATTTACTCAATGATCGTGGAGACGATGCCCGAACCGACGGTGTGGCCACCCTCGCGGATAGCGAAGCGCAGGCCCTCCTCCATGGCGATCGGGTGGATGAGGTCGCCCTCGATGGTGATGTGGTCACCAGGCATAGCCATCTCGGTGCCCTCGGGGAGCTTGACCGTACCGGTAACGTCGGTGGTACGGAAGTAGAACTGAGGACGATAACCATCGAAGAACGGGGTATGACGGCCGCCCTCCTCCTTGGTCAGAACGTAGATCTCACCGGTGAACTTGGTGTGCGGGGTAACCGAACCGGGCTTGCAGAGAACCTGGCCGCGCTCGATGTCCTCGCGCTTGATGCCGCGGAGCAGCAGACCGACGTTGTCGCCAGCCTCGCAGAAGTCCATGGACTTACGGAACATCTCGATACCGGTAACGACGGTGTTCTGGGTATCCTTGATGCCGACGATCTCGACGGGCTCGTTGAGCTTGAGCTCACCGCGCTCGACACGGCCGGTAGCAACGGTACCACGGCCGGAGATGGTCATAACGTCCTCAACGGCCATCAGGAACGGGAGGTCGTTGTTACGAGCAGGCGTCGGGATGTACTCGTCGACGGCGTTCATGAGCTCGCGGATAGCGTCCATCCACTTGGCGTCGCCCTCGAGAGCGCCCAGAGCGGAACCACGGATGACGGGGATGTCGTCGCCGGGGAAATCGTACTCGGAGAGGAGCTCACGGGTCTCCATCTCGACGAGGTCGATAAGCTCGTCATCGTCGACCATGTCGCACTTGTTCAGGAAGACGACGATGTAGGGAACGCCGACCTGACGGGCGAGCAGGATGTGCTCGCGAGTCTGAGCCATGGGGCCGTCGGTAGCAGCGATGACCAGGATAGCGCCGTCCATCTGAGCAGCGCCGGAGATCATGTTCTTGACGTAGTCAGCGTGGCCCGGGCAGTCAACGTGAGCGTAGTGACGGGAAGCGGTCTCGTACTCGACGTGGGAGACGGAGATCGTAATGCCGCGCTCGCGCTCCTCGGGAGCCTTGTCGATGTTCTCGAACGCAGTGAAGTCAGCCTTGCAGCCCTCGGTCTCGGAGAGAACCTTGGTGATGGCGGCGGTCAGCGTGGTCTTGCCGTGGTCGACGTGACCAATGGTGCCGATGTTAACATGCGGCTTAGTGCGCTCAAACTTCTCTTTGGCCATAAAGCCCTCCTCTTAACAGGTCGTCCCCGGACGGGACTTTGCCTTTATACCATAGTGGCCTCTCAACATACTATTGAGAAGCCACCGTGTTACCTATGGTAGCGGTGACTGGATTCGAACCAGTGACGCCACGGGTATGAACCGTGTGCTCTAACCAACTGAGCTACACCGCCGGATGGAGCCTGCAACCAGACTTGAACTGGTGACCTCTTCGTTACCAACGAAGTGCTCTACCGACTGAGCTATACAGGCACTTGACGGGTGGGAGCTATAGGATTCGAACCTATGTAGGCAGAGCCAACGGGTTTACAGCCCGTCCCCATTAACCACTCGGGCAAACTCCCAATCGTTCAAGTATCCGCAGGTCCTTTGGTCTTTTGGACCGCCGCCCCCGCGAACGAAAAAGATAATACGATGCAACCTTGGGGGCTGTCAACGAAAACCTCTAGATACACGGTTCCGGGCGTATCTATATAGCCGTGACCTGCGGTTTTATTGAGTTTGGATATGAAGGACGGTGGTTTTGGATACAGAGGTGACATTTCCCAAGGTAACACTTTGGCGTAGTGGAGTACACCTTCAGGATCGAACTTCGATAACAGCCTATTTGCACCTATATATAGGTCGAGATCGGGCTTCCGTGGCAGATTCGAGCGTGGATTTTCTTCCGTTTGAAATCGAGCGTGGACAATCTCCCACTATTGGCGTGCCCCCAAGGCCAAAGTGGCAGATTATCCACGATCATTCACTAAGCGGGAGATTTTCCACGCTCGTACGTCCGATAATCCACGCTCAGGGGGGGGCAGCCGAGCTCGACACGGCTTTTGTCTCGATCTGTAACATATAGAGAACATTTTCTCCCCTATCTGTTACAGGTCGAGATATTACGCAGAGACCCCAGCTTACGTCTCAATCTGTAACAGTAAGAACGGTTTTCAGCCTCTTCGTGTTACAGACCGAGATGTTATCGTCCGTCCCTTGGCAATGTCTCGATCTGTAACAATAAGGAGGGTCTTCAGCCCGCCCGTGTTACAGATCGAGACAAACCTAAAGCCTGGTGGGAGTCAAACCCGCTGACATGTCAACATAAATAGAAACGGGCCCTGTCCCATATAGAGACAGAGCCCGAAACTCTCATGGAGCCAGTGACAGGAATCGAACCTGCAACCCACTGATTACAAATCAGTTGCGCTACCGTTGCGCCACACTGGCACACTTGGCGCTTTCGCGCGAAGCCAATTAAGAATAAAGGAATTGCTGACAAGGCGCAACAGACCCTTTGACCGACCACATCTCAAAACTATTCGTCAGAACGAATAGTTTTATCCGTTCGCCAAAACAAAAAACTATTCGTTTTGGCGACGGCAACCCACAGTCCATTGATTACAAATCAACGGGCCGGCCAATTGGAAAACGGGTCTCTATGGATAATCCCCTACCGTCCGCGCAGGGCCTTGAGCTTGGCCAGGGCATCGGGACTCAGGCGGCTGCCCAGAGTCATCTTGATCTGCGGAGCTTCCTCTGCCTCGTGAACGTCGTTGTCGATCTGTTTGATCTCGTCCACCAGCATACGGCTCGAGATGCGCGTGACGCCCTTGCCCATGACGACGGCCTGTATTGTGCCGTCACTCGATACCACGGAGCACGCGCGGCCTTCCTCACGCGCCTCGATGCAGAGCTTCTGCACCACGGTATCGGCAGAGACGCCCGTCGGCGAGAACTCGATGCGCACGCCGCGGGCCGGTAGGTTGGGGCGCTCGTTGGAGATGTTGCCCGCGCCGTCGAACACGATCACGGCCTCGTAACGGCCCTGGGCAAACGCCGCGACATCGTTGATAAGCGCAGTACGAGCCATATCGTGGACGTCGCTGGAATATGGATCGTCGGAATGGTCGTAGACGAGCTTTTCGTAGCGCGGCGTGCAGTGAATCACGTTGTAGCCGTCGACCACCAGCAGCTCGGGCTTATTGGAGTGCACCGTCGAGACCGGGTCGGCGATAGCCTGCGCAAACGCATTGCCGCCCACGCCATAGGTCGCGGCCGAAACAATTGGCTTGGCCGAGCCCTCGCCAAAGCGCTTGGCCTTGGACTTGGCGCGGTTCTTCTTGGACATGCGCTACTCCTCCCCCATGAGCTCGCCGGCATTGCGGCGCAGCCACTCAAAGCACAGCGCGGTGGTCGCCTGGGCCACATTGAGACTCTCGGTCATGCCGCGCTGGGGAAGCTTGGTCAAAAAGTCGCATTTCTCGAGCACCAGGCGCGAGATGCCGTCGCCCTCGGAGCCCATGACGAGCGCAACGCGGCCCTCAAAGGGAGCATCCCAGCAGCTGCCCTTGGCGTGCTCGGAAGCACCGCTCACCCAAAAGCCGGCGGCCTTGAGGTCGTCAAGCGCTCGGGCGATATTGGGAACCTGCGCGATGGGCAGGTGCATGACGGCACCAGCAGAGGTTTTGTAGCTGCCCACGGTCACACCGGCGGCGCGCTTGTTTGCAATGATGACGCCCGCCGCGCCCACGACCTCGGCGGAGCGCACGATCGCACCAAAGTTGCCATCGTCGGTCACATGGTCGAGCACGACGACGAGCGCCGGTCCGTCACCCGCGCGATCGAGGATATCGGCGACATCAGCATAGGGGAAATTACCCACCTCGAGCGCAATGCCCTGGTGAGCGCCATGGCTCGACAGCGCATCGAGCTGCGCGCGCGGCACATACTTAATGCGGGCACCCGCGGCGTTGAGGTCATCGACCAGGCGCGACAAGGCGGCATCGCGCTCCCCGCCCTCGGCGATGAGCGCGCACTTGATGGGAAAACCAGTGCGCAGCGCCTCGGCGGCAGCACGACGACCTTCGATAAACTCGCCCTTGGGGACCTGAATGTTGTCGCGGTTGCGATCTCGCTGCGAACGCGCAGCCTGGGCTTGGGAGCGCTCGCGCTGGTCCTTGGAAGCGGCAGCGCGGTCATTGCGGCGAATCGGGCGCGAGCCAGAAGCAGCCTGTTTGCCACCACGAGGCGCACACTTGCGATTGTCGGCCATAAAGCGACCTCCTAAATACAACTATCAAACGAAACAAATAGACCGACCGCCCGAGGTGCGGCAGATTGCCTTGAAAGAGAAGGGCATAGACCTTGAGGTCATGCCCGACGATTGAAAGGCAAGGTGCCGTGGCTCGGGCGGTCGGGTGCTTGGAAAACCCGCAGGGATTAGAGAGTCTTAATACGAGTGCCGGCGGCCGTATCTTCAATCGTCAGACCCAAGTCCTTGAGCTGGTCGCGGATGGCGTCTGCCAGATCCCAGTTCTTGGCGGCACGGGCATCGGCGCGAGCCTCGAGAATCTTGGCAGCGGCCTCATCCACGTCGTCACCAATGTAGGCAACCAAACCGGCGGCAACGCCCAGCAGGCCAAGCGGCAGCTCGACTTTGGGCTCGGGAAGCACAACGCCAAACGTATCGAGCAGCTCGACCAGCGTATCGGCGGCGGCAAGCGCGGCGGCCTTGTCGGCAGCGTCGCCCGCCTGCTCCAGGTACTGGTTGCACTCGGTCACAAAGCCAAAGACAGCACCCATGGCACCGGCAGTGTTAAAGTCGTCGTCCATGCACTCCTTAAAGGCGGCACGGGTCTCGGCGGCCTTGGCGGCAAACGCCTCAGATGCTGCCTCATCGGCATCGGCCGCCGCATGGTTCGCGGCCCAGCGCAGGTTCTCGACCGTACCGGCGATACGCGTAAGCGAGTTCTCGGCACCCTCCAGGCGCTCCCAAGAAAAGTCGAGCGGCGAGCGATAGCTCGTCTGCAGCATCAGCAGGCGCAGGGCCGCAGCAGAGTGCTGTTCGAGCACCTCGGCCAGCGTAAAGAAGTTTCCGAGCGACTTGGACATCTTCTCGCCGTCTACCAGCAGCATGCCCGTGTGCATCCAGGTGTTGGAGAAACCCTGGTGCCAGGCGCAGGTGGCCTGGGCACACTCGTTCTCGTGATGCGGGAAGGCAAGGTCGGAGCCGCCGCCGTGGATGTCGATCGGGGTGCCCAGGTAGCGATGCACCATGGCGGCGCACTCGGTGTGCCAACCGGGACGGCCTTCGCCCCAGGGGCTCGGCCAGCTGGGCTCGCCGGGCTTGGCGGCCTTCCACAGGGCAAAGTCGAGCGGGTCGTTCTTGTCCTCGTTCTCCTCGATGCGCGCGCCAACCATCAGATCGTCGATGTTGCGGCCCGAAACCTGACCATAGTTGGGATCGCTGCGCACGGCAAAGTACACGTCGCCGTTATCGGCGGCGTAGGCATGGCCCTGCTCGATAAGCGTCTTGATCATAGCGATCATGGGGCCGATCTCCTTGGTGGCGCGGGGGCGCACATCGGGATCGAGCACGTTGGCGGCGCGCATGACGCCGATGAACTTGTCGGAGAACTCCGTCGCGACCTCGGCGGCCGTTCGGCCCTGCTCGTTGGCGCGCTTGATGATCTTGTCATCGACATCGGTGAGGTTCTGGGCGAACGTGACCTCGTAGCCGCTCGCGATGAGCCAGCGGCGAATCACGTCAAAGCTGATGAACGTGCGGGCATTGCCGATGTGGATGTTGTCGTAGACCGTGGGGCCGCACACGTACATGCGGACCTTGCCGGACTCGATGGGCTGGAACTCTTCCTTTTTATGGGTAGCGCTGTTGTAGATACGCATTCGTTACTCCTTAACGGTTTTCTGTAGCAGGCAGACGGCCCAGGCACCGATTCCCTCGCCCTGGCCTTCCCAACCGAGCTTTTCGGTCGTAGTGGCGGCGACGCCCACGTTTTCGACGTCAACGCCCAGGGCATGGGCAAGGTTGGCGCGCATGGCATCGCGGTGCGGAGTGATCTTGGGCTGCTGACAGGCAATGGTGCAATCGGCATCGACAAACTCGAAGCCCAGCTCGCGCGCATAGTCCATCACGCGAGCGAGCAGCACCATCGAATCGGCACCCTCGTAGGCGGGATCGGTGTCGGGGAATAGCTTGCCGATGTCTCCCCCGCGGCAGGCTCCCAGAATGGCGTCGGCCAAGGCGTGCGCGAGCACATCGGCATCCGAGTGGCCCAGCAGGCCGCGCTCGTAGGGAATGTCGACACCGCCGATGATACATCGACGCCCCTCCACCAGACGGTGAACGTCGTAGCCATGGCCGATGCGCAGGTTACTGAACATGGGGAAGGTCCTCTCCCTCGGCCATGCGACCGAGCAGAATCGCGGTTACGGGACGCAGGTCCTCGGGCACCGTCACCTTAAGGTTGTCGCGCGGGCTCTGGACGCAGCGGACGCGCCCACCAATGCGCTCGACCAGCGACGAATCATCGGTGCCGATAAAGCCCTCGGCAATTGCCTCGGAATGAGCGCGCTTCATAGCATCGACGCTAAAGATCTGCGGCGTCTGCGCGGCCCAATACAGCTCGCGCGGCGGCGTCTCGACGATGTTGTCGCCATCGACAATCTTGAGCGTGTCGATCGCGGGCTGGCCGCACACGACACCATCGAGGGCGCGGGCGCTCACGAGCACGTCGATAGCGTGGTCGATGGCCTCGGTCGTAATGAGCGGACGAGCGCCATCGTGAATGGCGACGTATTCAAAGCCCGCCGGCACCGCGTGCACGCCGGCGCGAGTGGAATCCTGGCGGGTATCGCCGGCATCGGCAAAGCTGATGGGCGTGTCATAGTCAAACGGGTCGATAGCCAGGCGGCGCATCTCGGCACGACGCTCGACAGGGCAAACCACGACGATGTGGCCGACCTTATCGCTACGATCAAATGCGCGGATGGACCAGCTCATAAGCGGACGGCCCGCTACATTGACGAGCTGCTTGCCACCGGGGTTACCAAAGCGCTGGCCGCTGCCACCGGCAACGACCACGGCGCATACGGGCGCCATTATGCGTTCCCCTGTTTGGTGCCCTTCATGCGGTACAAGGAGTCCGCAAGAATGGCAGGGTTGTTGACGCCAAAGTCGCCCAGGCGCTCCGGATCCTCGCTGATGTCGTCCATGAGCTCCTGCAGCGAGCCATACTCGTCGACGATCTTCTCGGCCACGCCGTCGCGCACGACAGACACGCGCGAAAGCGTACGCAGGCCCAGAGGTGTCATAACGGAGTCCTCGTCCAGGTCGTCGTAACCCAGAACCGCCGCCACATGCTGCGGGTCGGATAGGTCCTTGGGCGTCATACGGCTCAGGTTGGCGCGGATCTTCTCGGCGTTTGCCTCGGAAGAATCGCTCGCGTAGTCGCGGATCATCAAGTCGTATTCGGTATCCATGCTGGAGCCCGCGAGCTGCTCGAGCTGCATCTGCACGAGCTTGCCCTGGTTGCCCAGCTTGACGATGCAATCCTTAAGCTCGGTCTTTGCCTGTTGCATGATCTCGAAACTCGAGAAGATGCCGGTGATGTCGGCGAGCGTGACGTAGTCGTCGAGCTCAAGGGCCGTCAGGCGCAGCAAGGAGCGGTCGAGCGACTGACGGGTAGTCTGGAGCGTGGCGACGAGCTGGTTGACCGAGCTCATGATGGTGGTGACGGGCTGGATCTCGTAGCTCTTGCCGTGAACGTACACGTTGACGACGGCACGACGAGCCGAAACCGAGATCACGATGGCATCGGTGAGCACCGACATGCGAGCGGCAGTACGGTGACGCATGCCCGTCTCACTCGTGGCGAGCGAGGGATCGGGATTGAGGTGAAAGTTGGCGCGCAGGATCTGGGTGAGGTCGCCATCGATGACGATGGCGCCGTCCATCTTGGAAAGCTCGAACAGGCGGTTCGAGGTAAACGAAATGTTGAGCGGGAAGCCGTCGTTACCGGCAGCGAGCACGTTTTCGGTGTCGCCGACGCAGATAAGGGCACCCAGGTGACCGGCAATGATCATGTCGAGGGCGGTGCGGATCGGCTGGCCAGGTGCCGTCAGGCGAATGGCCTGCTCCATACGCTTTTGCAGCTCGTTCTTATCCAAGGCATCGCTCCCATCGTATACGCTCCATAAACGCTAAATAGTTTCTCACGGTTTGTCCCTGCGGCGCTTGCGAAATCCGATGCTTACAGAATGAGCGAACACCGCTGGGGTAGTCAAAAGAGCCCCAACCCAAATGAGCTGCTTATGTGGTAGCATCGGGATTCACATATATGAGGGAGTAGTCGCGTGACCGGGTTCGCCTCCGGTGGCGCGGTAAGTCAACACACTGGCCGATGCGGCCTGGCTTGCCTTAATGAACGAGACTCGTGGCTGTGCGCGCAACGCATACGCCACGGGTCTTTTTTGTTGCTCCCCCAAGAGGTACACGCGGGCCCGCCCGCAGAGAGGGAGCCAGACTATGGGACTCGCAGAGCTCGCGCTGCTTGCCATTGGCCTTTCGATGGACGCCTTTGCCGTTTCCATCTGCAAGGGCCTTGGCATGAAGAAGATCAACCTTAAAGTCGCCGTGGTGCTCGGCCTGTTCTTTGGCGGCTTTCAGGCCGGCATGCCCGTAATCGGATGGGCGCTCGGCAGTCAATTCATGGGCATCATCGGGCCCATCGACCACTGGATCGCCTTTGTCCTTTTGGCCTTTATCGGCGGCAAGATGCTGTGGGAAGCCTTTACCGAGGACGAGGATGAAGGCGACGACAAGGATGCCGAAAAGATTGACCTGGGCGAGTACCTGATCCTCGCCATCGCCACCTCAATCGACGCCCTAGCCGTAGGCATCTCATTTGCGGCGCTCTCGGTTGACATCGTTCCCGCTGTATCGCTTATCGGCGTCACAACGTTTATCTTTTCCGTCGCCGGCGTAGCGATCGGCCACACCTTTGGCGCGCGCTACGAAAAGCCTGCCACCATCGTGGGCGGCGTCGTGCTCATTCTCATCGGCCTCAAGATTCTGCTTGAGCATCTGGGGATTTTGGCGCTGTGACGCCAAACACAATCGCTCAAAACTCAACGCCAGTACAAGGCCTCATGCAGAGTTTTGCATATTGCCTTTTCGTGCAGACTTTTGCATGTCATACTGATATGCAAAAGTCTGCACGTTAGGAGATCGCCATGGATACCCTTCCCATCACCACGCCGCGTCAAGCTGGCATCTACGTGCGCCAAGCGCGCAAGGCACAGGGGATCACTCGTGCGACCCTCGCTAAAAAAGCCGGTGTTTCGGAGCGCCTGCTCGCATCGCTCGAGCTGGGCGACGCCACGGGCATTCGGCTCGACAAGTTACTGACCGTCTTTAACGCACTCGGCATAAGTCTCTTTGTGCAAAGCGATAACGACCCAATCGCATCACCCTTTAAACATCCGACGACGATAGCGGACCTCCCTATCGCGAACTCGAATGCCCTGCCCAAGCCAAGTGTAGGCAGACGACCCGCCCGACAAGGAACGCCATCTTCCTATGGTGCCTTGCTGGCCCAAATCGCAGCCGAGCAAGGCCTTTCCGGCACTTCAGACCTCTCCTTTGGCTGTAAGGTTGTGAAATAAATGGCAGAGATAGAGCTTGCGACCCTCATTTGTGGCGAAATCGCAGGCACTCTCCGGCAAGACGAGCATGGACTCTGCAGCTTTGTATACGTCCCAACCTATCGCGGGGCACCGCTATCGCTAACAATGCCGCTTTCCAATCGCACGTATGGCCATAACATCGTCCGCCCGTTCCTATTTGGCCTTTTGCCCGACAGTCAAGAGCAGCGTCGCGCTATTGCCGCCGAGCATGACGTTGCATCCAACAACCCCGTCGCCCTCTTGTGCCATATCGGTCTTGACTGCGCGGGGGCCGTTCAGTTTTGTCGAACCGATCAATTAGGCGCCGCCCGCGGCAGGGTCTCGGCATACCGCCCGCTTACCGATTCTCAAATCGCTCACAAGCTCAAAGCAATTCGCGATGACGAAAGAGAGACATGGATGGGCTCCAACGAAAGCTGGTCCCTGGGCGGCAACCAAGGCAAATTTGCACTAGCTTGGCATGATGGCCAATGGTGCGAATGTCTAGGGTCATCCCCCACTACCCATATCTTCAAAAATGGTGTCGTTGGGTTCAAACATCAGGCCTTAAACGAATTCGTCTGCATGAAAACGGCTCGGCGTGTTGGCGTTCCAACTGCCAACGTCTCCTATTGCACATTTGAAGATGAAGCCGCGCTCGTCGTTGAACGGTACGACAGAATGGTCACTAGCAGCGGAAGTATCGAAAGGCTGCATCAGGAGGACTTTTGCCAGGCGCTCGGTGTATTGCCAGGCCAGAAATACACCGCCGACGGAGGACCGACTACACGAGACATCCAAGAACGACTGATTAACACAGTCCCCCACCACATGAATCTTGTGCTTTTTACCTATATGTTGTTCTATAACGCCATTATCGGAGCGCCTGACGCACACGCTAAAAACTACTCGCTCATCCTAGGCAAAGGCACAAACGCGGCACTCGCACCCATGTACGATGTCGCATCGGGCTTGGCGTATGAGCGCATGCGACGTCGGGCACGCCTTGCTATGAGCGTTGGCGGCGAAAATCGTGTGGGGCGCATCGGTCCAGGTGCTATCCGCCGATACCACGGTATGGGCGACCCCGCGCTGGAGACGGCGCTCACCGATGCCGGGCTATCCGAGAAGTTTTGCTTTGCGACCATGATGGACCTCGCCTACGAGGTACCCATTTGCATGGAAGAGGTCATGGACGAATACGCCGACCTGCCCGGCATGGCGGACCTGCGCGAGCATATGCTCGGCCCCGTCCGCGAAAACTGCCAGCGAACCCTCGACCTCATCAGGGCGGATATGGGCTAGACGCCAATCAATTTCCCATTTTTTAAAAGAAGAGAGGGGGCACCCGTCGCAAAAGTTCGGATGCCCCCTCTCGTAATGTCATTTGCAATCCGCCAGCACGTGGCTCGGACTGCCGCTAGCGCAACCTTTACGCAGCGAGGCGCTTGAGGACGTCGATGAGCAGCTCGTAGAAGCGCTCGGCAGAAGCGAGCTCCATGCTCTCGTCCGGGGTGTGGACATCGGAGAGCGTCGGGCCCACGGCGATGGCGTCCAGGCCGTGCAGGGCCTCGGCAAACAGGCCGCACTCAAGGCCGGCGTGAATGGACTCGATGCGCAGCTCGGAGCCAAATAGCTCGCGATAGCTCTCGACAAAGACGTCGCGGACCGGCGAATGCTCGGCATAGCTCCAGCCGGGATACTCGAACTCAAACTTGGCGTCGAAGCCCAGGACATCGGCAAGCGTCTGCAGGCGGTCCTTGAACTCGTTCTGCAGCGAGGTGATCGAGGAGCGCGGGGACAGCATAATCTTGACCTGATCATCGGAAGTGGCGACCACGCCGATGTTGGAGGAAACCTCGACTGAGCCGTCGGTGGCGACGTTGCGGCGAATCACACCATTGGGGGCAAGACGCAGAGCGCGGATGAGGGCAAGCGCGGACTTCTCGTCCATGGCCTCGACCTCGGCGTTGTCGGCGATCTCGACAGTGCAGGTAAAGCCGGGGTCGAAGACCTCGAGCTCGGCGGTAACGTCGGCGATGATGCCACGGGCGATCTCGGCCGCGGCCTCGGCGGCAGCGTGGTCGGCGTAGACCAGAACAGCCTTGCACTCACGATTGATGGCGTTGTCCTTGGTGCCGCCGTTGAAGCTGACGATGGCGGGCTCACCGGCAACCATCAGGCGGTCGATGATGCGGGCCATGATAAGGTTGCCGTTGCCGCGCTCCAGGTTGATATCGCTGCCGGAGTGACCGCCCAGCAGGCCGGAGATGTCGAGCGTGAGGGCGCTACCGGTCTTGTGCTCGCGCGCGATCGGGCAGGTGTAGGTAACGACGACGCCGCCGGCGCAGCTGACGGTGGCAACGCCCTCTTCCTCGGAGTCAAGGTTAATCATGGTGCGGGCGCTAATCTGGGACTTGTCGAGCGTCTCGGCGCCGACCAGGCCAGTCTCCTCGTCGGTGGTGAATACGCACTCGAGGGCCGGATGGACAATCGAATCATCGTTGAGCACGGTAAGCATAAGCGCGACGGCGATACCGTTGTCGGCGCCCAGGGTGGTGCCGTTAGCGGTGAGGACGCCGTCCTTGACGACCAGGTCGATACCGTCGGTCGTAAAGTCGTGCTCAACGGAGCCCAACTTGTCGCACACCATATCGATGTGGCCCTGTAGCATCACGGTCGGGGCATTCTCGGCACCGGCAGATGCGGGCTTGCGAATGATGACGTTGTAGACCTCGTCCTGATACACGTCGAGGCCGCGCTCCTTGGCAAACGCAACCAGGAAATCGCTGATGCCCTTCTCGTTGCCAGACCCACGGGGGATCGCGCTGACCTCCTCAAAGAAATGGAACAGCTGAGCGGGCTCGTAGCCGGTAATCTTGTAGTCCATGGTGCCTCCTTGGCGCAACTGGTTAGACAGTAAGATATGCGACTTGTATATTCCCAGACTTTGCGTGCATAAACCAGTCGAAAACGCCGAGCGCCCTTGCATCATCGGCTAACGGTGAGGAAACGCCACTTTATCAAGGTAAAGCAAGCTAGACGGGCCGTGCAGAGGGAACGTTGGACCCCCCAACCAACCTCAACGCCTGTTGAACATTAATGCATACACCATTGGTATGTTTAATAAGATTCTTGTCCTCCGTCACGACGTAATCGGCATCAATGCGATTGGCGACGCCCAGCATCAGGTCGTCCTCAAAGTCATTGTGGTGGTACTTGAACACAAAGGAGTCGAAGACCTCGTCTGCACCGACCGGGGCGATGAGGGCTAGCTCGCGCATCTGTCGAACGCATGCCCAGGCCGTTTCGTCTGCCGCCGCAATGGCGTTATCGCTCAGTGAGCCAGTCTTTCTTCGGCACTCCTGCTTGATTGCCGCCGAGACAAGATATGAAACGTCTTTGACCGAAAGCGACGAGGCAAACAGGGCAATCCGCTCCGAGGCGTCGGCAATCTCGATCAGATGGACGACATTTGCCGTACGGTCGGACCTGCCAGAAAAATAATCCATCCATACGTTGGTATCGATTAACAGCTTGAGGACGCCTTCTGTGCTCATAGTTCCACCCACTCGGGATAGCGCTCCGCCATGGCCTCCTCATAGAGGTCGTCATAGTCTCCCGAGAACTCAGGGATGGGGATGCCGTATTTGAGGCACGAATCGCGAACGATATGGCTGCCTTGCGCGGCCCTTGACTCCATGCGCCGGGGCTCCACTCCGTCAGAAACCGGAGCCGCCGCGTCTCCCTTCGAGGGCATGCGTCCGTTAACGACCAGATACTCCCAAAGTGTCCGAACGGCTTGTGACGGCGTCATGCCAATATGAGTCAGGACGGCGTCTCCCGCCTCTTTGAGCTGGCGATCTATACGCACGTTCATCTGAACTGGCCGCGTGTCGAGTATTGACGTAGGCATATCAGCTCCTTTGCTATACTATATCTCGATTTTAGTATAGCACGGCAGATTGAAGCGCATTTCAATAGAAATGAGGGCGCTTCCTTATCGGAAACGCCCCCGTTATACAAGGTATGTTCAATCCCTACAGCGCACCAGAGCCGGCTTGCATCATGCCACCGGGGCCCGAGCTCACGCCACTGCTCACGGGCGCGGCGTTGCCGGTGTGCGGTGCCGCCGGGGTGGTATCGCCACCGAGCGTACCTGCCGGACGCGGTGCTGGGATCTCGCCCGTGCCGTGGCTAAAGACAAACTTGCCATCGGCCACGTCGCACAGGACGGTATCGCCCTCGCCCCACTCGCCGGCCAGCAGCTCCTCGGACAGCGGATCCTCGATGAGCTTTTGGATGGCACGACGCAGAGGACGCGCGCCATTGGTGAGGTCGGTACCCTCGGCCACGATCTTGTCATAGGCCGCATCGGTGAGCTTGACGTTCATGCCGTTGGCAATCAAACGCTGACGCAGATCGTCCACCAGCAGGTGCGCAATCTTAGTCAGGTTCTCGCCCGAGAGCTTCTGGAACACCACAATATCGTCGATACGGTTAAGCAGCTCGGGGCGGAACAGGCGCTTGAGCTCGCCCATCGCACGGCCGCGGATCTCACTCGAGGTGAGACCCTGCTCGCCGGTGGTGCCAAAGCCGACGCTCGCATCCTGCGCGATCTCGCGGGCGCCCACGTTGGACGTCATGATGATCACGGTGTTGCGGAAGTCGACCGTCTTGCCCTGACTATCGGTCAGGCGGCCCTCCTCCAGCACCTGCAGCAGGATATTGAAGATGTCGGGGTGCGCCTTCTCGATCTCGTCGAACAGCACGACCGAGTACGGATGACGGCGAACGGCCTTGGTGAGCTGGCCGCCCTCGTCGTGGCCCACATAGCCCGGAGGGCTACCGATGAGCTTAGAGACCTCGAACTCACTGCCAAACTCCGACATATCGAAGCTGATAAGCGCGTCCTTGCTGCCAAAGAGATACTCGGCGAGCGTCTTGGCGAGCTCGGTCTTGCCCGTGCCGGTGGGGCCCAGGAAGATAAAGCTGCCGCCGGGGCGACGCGGGTCCTTAAGCGGCGAGCGGCTGCGGCGCACGGCCTTGGCAACGGCCTCGACAGCCTCGTCCTGGCCGATGATGCGGGTCTTGAGCACGCTTTCGGTCTGCAGCAGGCGACGGCTCTCGCTCTCGGTGAGCGAGGACACCGGCACGCCCGAAGTCACGGACACGATGTCGGCGATCTGACTCACGTCGATGGTGAGCGGGCTGGCGTCGAGCTCGGCGGTCCAGGCAGCCTTGGCCTCGGCGAGTTCAATCTCGGCAGCCTTCTGCTGCTCGGTGATCTCGGCGGCCTTGTTCATGTCGTCGCTCTCGGTAGCCTCCTGTGCGGCAGCCTTGAGTTCCTCGATGCGATGCTCGGCCTCGCGCACCGGCTCGGGTGCGCGATTCGCGGCGATGCGAGCGCGGGCACCGGCCTCGTCAATGAGGTCGATGGCCTTATCGGGCAGGAAGCGATCCTGAATGTAGCGGTTGGAGAGGTTCGCAGCGGCCTCGATGGCACCCTGCGTGTAACGCACGTGGTGGTGCTCCTCGTAGCGCGGCTTGAGCGCAGTCAGGATCTTGACCGTGTCCTCGACGCTCGGCTCCTCGACATCGATGGTCTGGAAGCGACGCTCGAAGGCCGGGTCCTTGGTGAGGTACTTGCGGAATTCCTCGGCCGTGGTAGCGCCGATAATCTGGAAGGCACCACGCGCGAGCACGGGCTTGAGCATGGAGCTTGCATCGATGGATCCCTCGGCAGAACCGGCACCGATGATGGTGTGCATCTCGTCGATAAACAAGATGACGTCGTCGGCTTCGGTCGCCTCCTGGATCACGTTCTTGAGGCGCTCCTCAAACTCACCGCGATACTTGGCACCCGCGACAAGACCCGGCAGATCGAGCGTCCAGATATTCTGGTTCATAAGATTCTCGGGCACATTGCCAGCAGCAATCTGCTGCGCCAGGCCCTCGACGATGGCCGTTTTGCCCACGCCGGGATCGCCCAGGATAAGCGGGTTGTTCTTGGTGCGGCGCGAAAGGATCTCCATCATACGCTGGACTTCCTTTTCGCGGCCGATCACCGGATCGAGTTCGCCGTCGCGCGCCTTCTGCGTAAGGTTGGTCGCGAACTGCTTAAGTGTATCGGTGCCGCTCCCCTTTTGCTGGGAGGCATCCGAGCCGCTAAAGAACGGCAGACCCGTACCGGGACGACCAGCACCGGCGCCAGCGAGCGGGCGCTTCTTATCCTGGTCCTTGGCGGTGAGTTTCTCGATAGCCTTTTTGATGGAGGCGGACGACACACCCAGGCGCATGAGGATGTCCATGGCCATGCCGTTGCCCTCTTCGACGATGCCGATGAGCAAGTGCTCGGTCGAAACGTAGGTCTGGTTGTTCTCGCGTGCCACGCGGAAGGAGCGCTCCATCACGCTGATGACGAGCGGCGTAAAGGCGAGCTTGGCAGCCTCGGTCTCCTCGCTGGGCTCGGGAACCGTGGTCTGGACCTCTTTGAGGGTATCCATGATGTCATCGTAGGAGATATCGAGCGAGCGCAGTGCCTCGGCGGCAATACCCTCGTCCTCCTTAGCGAGCGCGAGCAGCAGGTGCTCGGTGCCCACCTTATTTGAGTGCAGATCGAGCGCCTCTTGCTTGGCCATGGACATGACCTTGCGCGCGCGATCGGTAAAACGGTCTAACATGCTAGTTCCTCTTAGACGAGCTAGTTTTTCAAACGCAAAGCGCCACTCGTGGCGGCGCTTTGGTCTCTTTACCCATATGGAGTATATGTTAACCGTTGGGACCTTTCCTGCCCGTAGCCGCGCGACAACGTCTACAAAAAAGGAATTGCCAGGTGCCTCTGCATCGGCCCAACGAGCGTGGATTTTCGGACACCCATTCCACGAGCGTGGATAATCTCCCGTTTTGAGCCCGTAAACAGGCCAAAAACGGGAGATTATCCACGTTCATGTTTTGCGGATCAGTTTCATTTGCACCAATTAGCTGGTGTGGCGCCAGCGAGAGTCGGTGAGGGTTCTCGCCACGCCCAGGCCAACGGGCAGAAACGCCACAATGAGCACTGCACGCACAAACCAGCCGAGCATATTGACCGTGTCGAAGGTGCACATGTAATACATCGAGCGATACAGATACAAGCCCGGCACCATAATGACAATCGATGGCACCGTGAGGGCGATACGTGGGTAGGTGAGCTTGATTTCGGCTAAGCTCGCGAGCAGGCCCGATACCAGCGCACCGATAAACGCTGCCGCCTCGGGAGGCATACCTAAGCTCAGACCCAGGAAGGGAAACAGCGCCGACGCATCAACAAGGGTCAGACGCAAGGTATTGGACACGGCGCCGATCAGCCCAGCTGCCGCGGCCATCTTTACCGGGCTGTTGAACATCACCGAGAAGCCGAATACGCCAACAAAGCTCATCACCACGCGCAGGAGCGTAAGGGCAAGCGGCGAAAGGCCGAGCGGGGCAAAATCATCCGGTGCCAGCCCCACACACTCGGCAACCATCCAGCCCACAAGGGTCGCCATCACAATAATCGACACGGCATACGAAAGACGCTCAATGCCGCTTCGCATATCGAGCTTAGCGATGTCGAGGCCTGCCGTAATGAGGGGAAAGCCGGGAATCACAAAGAGCATGGCGCCGATATAGCCTTCTTGGTGCGACATTGCCCCCGGTACGACCTGGCCAAGGCCGAGCAATGTCAGCAGATACGAAACGCAAGCGAGCGCAACGCCAATCGTCAGCGCGCTAAACTGGCCAAGACCCTGCTTGAGAATATGAGAGCGAGCAAAGTTGCCAACACCAGCGCCTACGAATGCGCAGGCCATCTCGATAGGGCCGCCGCCGAGCAAAAAGACGAAGGCGCCGCAAGCACAAGCTGCCGCAAGGCCCTGTTGCCAGGGAGAGTAATCGGGTTTTGAACTCTCAACGGTCTTGAGCATCTCGTGGTATTCGTGCACGGTAAACCGGCGCCCATACGTCTCGATTTCCTTTAGGAAGCTCTCCATCATCCAAATGCGATGGGTATTGACTCCCGTTGTGGGCAGGCTGACAACCTCGTTAAAGCAGTGGCCATCTTCGATGCAGGTGCACTCAAACGACAGAAGACTTAAGTCAACGTGGACGGTGACACCGAGTACGGCGGCAACGCGATTCATGGTATCGCGTACACGCCAGGCACCCGTTCCGCTCGCGAGCATAAGCATACCGGTGCGGCAGATGATGGATGACTTATCGGTGAGCGGCGCATCGACGGCAAGCTCATCGCCTGCCGTCACGATCTGGTGCCAGTCAGTTTTCATATGGAGTGCGCCGGCACGAACACCGTGGTGCATGGGGGCTCTCGAAAGCAGCGAGTCAAGGCGCGAAGACTGTGGGGGCTCCGCTGATCCGACCTCGTCCTCGTCGGGCTCTTCATCAACAAGGTCGAAAGTATCGAGCGCCGCCGGCTCGCGACGGTCGATCAATTCCTCGTCCTCATCATCAAAGTAGTTGAACTGATCGAGCATGTCCTCTTCGATTGCACGCTCGCTCGCGTCGTCCATATAGACGCTCCCTTCCTGCCGACTAACTCCCATCCTAGGCAGCGACGGCTAAAGGAAACATAAAAGAGACGACTGTCATGCATGGAAGGCGTAAACCCCCAATGCACCGGTAGACCCCAGGCGGCTAGGACCGTCCCCAAGTGCCGGCACAAGAGGAACGTCCCTAAGTGCCAACCAGGGCAACGCCACAGGTAGAGGACGGACAGCGAAAGCCCGCCAGAGTGAGCAAGGTGCCTTCAAACAAAATGGCGCCGCAGGTTGAGCATAAGTCAGCGAGCGGGCTGCATTTGAGACAAGGTGACGTGAAACGAAAGGGCGCTGACCTTCTGGTCGCGCCCTTGAAGTTGAACGTCAGATTGTCCAAATGCGGCCCGCGCAGCGTCGAGCCGTTACGCGGTTCGTAGAACCGCGTAACTACTTAGTACATCTTTGCGCCGGCAGGGATGGAAGCGTCGAGCTGGATCAGGTTGAGGCGCTCCTCGCCCTCCTCCTCGTGGATGGCGCTGATGAGCATGCCGCAGCTGGGGATACCCATCATCTTGCGCGGAGGCAGGTTGGTGATGGCGAGCAGGGTCTTGCCGACCAGGTCCTCGGGCTCGTAATAATCGTGAATACCGGAGAGGATGGTGCGGTCGGTACCGGTACCGTCATCGAGCGTAAAGTTCAGCAGCTTCTTGGACTTCTTGACGGCCTCGCATGCCTTGACCTTCACAGCGCGGAAATCGCTCTTGGAGAAGGTATCAAAGTCGACGAACTCCTCAAACAGCGGCTCAACGGCGATCTTGGAGTAATCGAGCGTGGGCTTAAGCGACGTAACGAACGGGCTCGCGGCGTTGCCGGCCTCTGCAGCCTTGGCGGCAGCGGCACCGGACTGGAAACCCTTCTCGGGCTTCATGTGCGGGAACAGCAGCACGTCGCGGATGGAAGCCTGGTTGGTGAGCAGCATGACCACGCGGTCGATGCCGATGCCGATGCCGCCCGCGGGAGGCATACCGTACTCGAGGGCGCGCACGTAGTCCTCGTCATACTCCATGGCCTCATCGTCGCCGCCGGCCTTCTCGGCCATCTGGGCAGCAAAGCGCTCGGCCTGGTCGACCGGGTCGTTGAGCTCGGAGAACGCGTTGGCGTACTCGTGGCCGGCAATAACCAGCTCAAAGCGGTGCGTCAGGCGCGGGTCGTCCTCAAAGCGCTTGGCAAGCGGGCTGACCTCGATGGGGTAATCGCACACGAACGTGGGGTTGACGATGGTGTCTTCGCCCAGCTCATCGTAGATCTCGGCGATAATCTTGCCGGCGGTCCACTCGGGCTTAATCTCCAGGCCCTTCTCGCGCGCGGCGGCAGCAAGCTCCTCGACCGGAGTATCGATGGTGACCTGCTTGCCGAGCACGTCGGAGACGATGTCGGTCATGGGACGGCTGGCCCACTCACCAGAAAGGTCGATGGTCTGGCCCTGGTACTCGATGACCTCGGGGTTGCCGATGGCCTTGTTAGCCGCCTTAATGACACCCTGGGCGAGCGCCTTCATGCCCTCGAGGTCGGAGAAGGCACGGTAGGCCTCCATCGTGGTGAACTCGGGGTTGTGGGTAAGGTCCATGCCCTCGTTACGGAAGATGCGGCCGATCTCGAACACGCGCTCAAAACCACCGACAATGCAGCGCTTGAGGTGCAGCTCGGTGGCAATACGCAGGTAGCACTCCTGATCGAGCGCGTTGAAGTGGGTAATGAACGGCTTAGCAGTAGCGCCGCCCTGGATGGTCTGCAGGATGGGGGTCTCGACCTCCATGTAGCCGTCGGACTCCATAAAGCGACGGAAGGTGGAGAGAATCTGCGAACGCTTACGGAAGGTCTCGCGAACGTCGTCGTTGGCGATCAGGTCGACATAGCGCTGGCGATAGCGGGTCTCCTTGTCGGAAAGACCGTGGAACTTCTCGGGCAGCGGACGAACGGCCTTGGCAAGCAGGGTCGCGCTCTTAGGGGCAACGGAAAGCTGGCCGCGCTGGGTGCGCACGACCACGCCGGTCACGCCCAAGATATCGCCCAGGTCGAGGGACTTGAGCGTATTCCAGGCAGCCTCGTCCATGTCGTTGATGCGGCAGAACAGCTGAATCTCGGCAGTCGCATCGCGCACGACGATGAACATGATCTTGCCCTGACCGCGCTTGGCGACCACGCGGCCGGCGATCTTCACGACGTCCTCGGTGTCCTCGCCATCGGCAAGCTCGGCGTACTTAGCCTCGATATCGGCGACGTAGTCCTCAAGCTCAGAGTGCTCGGGATAGGGGTTCTGGCCCGCCTCGAACAGGGCGGCGCGCTTGGCCAGGCGGGTGGCGCGCTCGTCGTTGAGCGTCGATGCCTGATCGGCGGCGTTCTGGTTCTCTGCCATAAGTTAGCTCCTCAAACTAAAACGCTCCCCAGGATTCGGTCCCAGGGAGCGAAAACATACCTTTACGCGGGACCGTGGTCTAGCGTGCGATCTTGGCGATGGTGTAGACGCGAGTCTTGCCGGAAGGCGTAACGACCTCGACGGAATCGCCCTCGCCGTGACCGATGATGGCGTGACCGACCGGAGACTCGTTGGAGATCTTGTGCTCGAGCGAGTTGGTCTCGGTGGTACCGACAAGCGTGACTTCCATGACCTCACCGTTGGGATCAATCAGAGAAACGGTGGAACCGATGGAGACGGTCAGATCGCCCGTGGTGGCAGCAACCTGAGCGTTGGCGAGGATGGCCTGGATCTCGGCAATACGAGCGGCGTTCTGGGCCTGCTTGTCCTTAGCGGCATCGTACTCGGAGTTCTCCGAAAGGTCGCCGAACGCGCGGGCTTCCTTGATGTCCTCGACGATCTCCTTGGCGTAATCACCCTCACGCCAAGCGAGCTCCTCGACGAGCTTCTGGCGGCCCTCAGCGGTCAGTACGATCTGGCTTGCGTCCATACGGATATCTCCCCAACTCTGATCAAACAATCAACTGTCAACAAAACGAAAAAGACCGGCTAGCCTGCGGGCAAGCCGGTCAGGTGCTCACCCCAAAGGGATGGGACTACTCTGCGTCCGCGTCGCTGTCCTCTGCCTGCTTCTTCTTGGCAGCAGCGAGCTTGGCCTCGAGCTCAGCGATCTCCTTGTCCTCCTCGGACTGCTCGACCACGACCTCCTCGGCCTGCTTGGTCTCGGCCTTATCGTCGCCCTCCATACCCTCGCGGATATTCTTGACGGTAGAGCCGAGGGACTTGCCGAGCTTCGGCAAGTTCTTGGGCCCGAAGATAATCAGGACAACGACGAGAATAATGATGAGCTCAGGAGCCCTCAGTCCAAACATGTAGACCTCCACAATACAGCGAGACAAGCTCGAATGAGTATACCGCGGGTATCGCGGTATCACAACAATAGCTAAAAAAAGGGACCGCAAGAAGCAGTCCCTCCTCATGCTCTGGTCGGGTTGACTGGATTTGAACCAGCGACCCCTGCGTCCCGAACGCAGTGCTCTACCAAACTGAGCCACAACCCGTTAGCTCGACTATAGTAACAAAGATTTCCGTCGTGTGCTAGAGAAATTTTTACTTCTTTGGCACTTCGATGCGAACCGTGTTGGGAATGAGCTCCGTCGCGCAGGACCACCAGCCGTTTTGCAGGGCAGCGTCGGCAAGCCTTTCGGCCGTGGCGGCGGTGTCGCAAATGGCAAATGAGCAGGCACCCGATCCGCACACATCTACAGCAACGGTGCCGTCCTGTTTACGCAGCCAATCGAGAACCATTTGAATCTGCGGCTCCATCTGTGCGGAAATGACACCTAGGTTGTTATGGATGAGCGCATATGCCGTCTCGGCATCACCAGCATGCAAGGCAGAAGCTATCGCGCCGGGCTTGTCTGTAGGCACCGGAGCCTCGTCAAAACGTCGATAGGCTTCAATTGTCGAAACGCTTGCCTCGCGCGGCTTGACCAACACGACGGGCGTTGCGGGCAGCGCGGGATACTCAGTTGCCAGCACGTCTCCCCCACCTACGTAGAACGCAAGGCTCGCGTGCAAAAAGAACGGGACGTCAGCACCAATGCCCCGCGCAATGTCGTCGAGCGCGGGGTCGGAGCGATCAATTCCCCAGAGCTCCGCCAAGGCGACAATGACCGCGGCCGCATCCGTCGAGGGACCGCCCAAGCCGGCGCACAATGGAATGCGCTTCTCAATCGTCACGCAGATGTTTGCCTCGCGACCATAATGCTCGGCCATAGCAACCGCAGCCCGATACGCCGTATTCTTTTGCATGGGAAAATCTGATGCCGGAACCGTCTGGACGGTCAGCACCTGCGCCGGCGTGACCGTCACGGTATCGGCAAGACCGACGGCTGCCATCAGGGAGTCGACTCTGTGATAGCCGCGGGCGTCGCGCTCGGTATGAACCCCCAGATAGAGGTTAATCTTTGCCGGCGCGGAAAGAGTCAGGGACCGATCGGTCACCGTTAGTGCTCCTCGAGCTGATTGCCGAGCGGGGTAAAGATATGCTCGCCGCTCTCGGGGTCGAACAGCTCGACCTGACCGGTGAGGACATCGATATACTGGTAGGACTGACGCGACTTGCGGCCTCGGCGCTCGTCAACCTCGACGATAAAGACGGCGGGGTGGACGCTCTTGATGGTGCCCATGCGCTCGACGACGCGGGTGCGGCCCATGTTGGCCTTCACCTTAACGCGATCGCCCACCATATTGGTCAGCTTCTCGTGGATGTCGTCGACGTGATTGACTTCCATCTCTTCCATGAACAGGGCCTCCAGAAGATGCAATTCAAAAAGGGGATAATACCCCTAAGATAGACAAAACTCTAATACTATAGCACCCTGTTGCGACCACGCGCAAGTAGCTAATTTGGCTACTTACAGATTGTCGGTATCGAGGACGATGGTGAATGGGCCGTCGTTGACGAGGTCGACTTTCATATCGGCGCCAAAGATGCCGTGCGCCACGTGTTCGACATCTTGACGAACGAGCGTCAGGAAGTACTCGTAGAGCTCGTTGGCAACATCGGGCGCGCCCGCATCGGTAAACGACGGACGGCGACCGTGGCGGCAATCGGCGAACAGCGTGAACTGCGACACCACGAGCACCTCGCCGTCGACATCGGCAAGTGCCAGGTTGGTCTTGCCGTTCTCGTCCTCGTTAATGCGCAAGCCCCGGAGCTTGCCCCACAGCTTATCGGCCTCGGCGCGCGTGTCGCCGTGGCCCACGCCCAGCAGCACCAGGTAGCCACGTCCAATACGGCCCACGCACTCGCCGTCGACCGTCACGCCGGCGTTGAGCACGCGCTGCACCACCGCGCGCACGGCCTACTCCTCGCCCGTCAGTTTGGCGGATAGGTGCTCGAGCGCATGGAATCGATGGCTGATGGCGTTCTTCTCGTCCGCCGTCAGCTCGGCCATGGTCTTGCCCGGCGTGTCGACCGGCAGGAACAGCGGGTCGTAGCCAAAGCCGTGATCGCCGCGGCCCTCGTGTGCGATAGTGCCCTCGCAGGCGCCCTCACCATAGGTGACCAAACCGTCCGTGTCGATGAGCGCAACGACGCTCCTAAAGCGCGCGGTGCGATCCTCGTCGGCCACGCCCTCCAGATTCACGAGAAGCTTGGCGTTGTTGGCGGCATCGTCTCCGTGCACGCCCGCATAGCGCGCGCTATACACGCCAGGCTCGCCGTCCAGGGCATCAACGACCAGGCCAGAATCGTCGGCAATGGCCATAAGGCCCGTCTCCTCGACCGCAGCCTGCGCCTTGATGATGGCGTTCTCCAAAAACGTCGTGCCGTTTTCCTCGGGGTCCTCAAAATCGCCCAGCTGGCCGAGCGCCACAAAGCGAACCTCGGGCATGACCTTGCCTAAAATGGCCTCGATCTCGGTGAGCTTATGGGCGTTGCCCGTTGCCACGACAATGGTCGCCGCCGGGTCGAGGGTGTCGATGTCGATCTTCTCAAGTGCCATGAGTGGTCTCCTTGTCTCTATAGCAATGCCGCGCCGAGGGCGACGAGGGCCTCCGCCTCTCCCCTCTCAATCAACGGCAGTCTTATACTTCGACGTTTTCCCAGATAAAACCTGCCAAAATAAACCTGTCCCTTTTTGGCAGGTTAGGCGATGGCTTGGCGCTGAAGCTCGATGAGCTCGGCGATGCCTTTGTCGCCCAAGTCGAGCAGGGCGTTGAGGCGCTTACGGTCAAAGGGCGCCTGCTCGCCAGTGCCCTGGAGCTCGATCATCTCACCGGTGTCGGTGGCAACGAGGTTCATGTCGACTTCGGCATGGCTGTCCTCGGAATAATCGAGGTCAAGCAGCGTATTGCCGTCGACAACGCCCATGGAGATTGCAGCCACCTGGCCGGTAAGCGGGATGCGCTCGATCTTGCCCGCCTCGACCCACATGGCGAGGGCGTCGTGCAGCGCCACCCAGGCGCCGGTGATGCTCGCTGTACGCGTGCCGCCATCGGCCTGAATCACATCGCAGTCGACGGTGACGGTGTACTCGCCGAGCGCCTTCATGTTGACGACGGTACGCAGGCTGCGGCCAATGAGGCGCTCGATCTCCATGGAGCGGCCCTTGCGGTTGGCGTGTTCGCGCTTGCAGCGCTTGCCGGTCGACGTCGGCAGCATGGCGTATTCCGCGGTCACCCAGCCGGCCTTAGCTCCCTTTCGCCAGCCCGGCACGCCCTCCTCGATAGTGGCGGCGCACAGCACGCGCGTGTCGCCGAACTCGGCCAGGCACGAACCGTGGGCGTGCTTCATGACGCCACGGGTGAGCTTAACGGGACGCAACTCGTTGGCGGCGCGGCCGTTGGCGCGGTTGACCTGCATGTACTCCATAGAAAGATCCTTTCGGCAAAAAATGTGGCGAAGGCTTTGGCGGCGGCCTTGCATCTATTTCAGCTCATCGATATCGATATGCTCAATGCTCTTGAGCGGCTGACCAAAGATAAAGCTGCCCGCCACCGCAAACTCGGCAATGTTATCGGCCGTCGTGGCAAAACGATGCTGCGGCTCGGCGGCGTCGCCCGCCAGCTGCTCGCGGCGCGTGAGGATATCGGTCAGCTCGCGCGTGGTCTCCTCGGCGGAACTCACGACGCGCACCCCAGGCCCCAGCGCATGACGGATAGGTCCCACCAACAGCGGAAAATGCGTACAGCCGAGCACCACGGTATCGATACCGTGGTCGCGCAGCGGCTCAACCGTGGCACCCACCAGCGCACGCACGGCAGGCGTATCGAAGATGTCCTCGTTCTCAAGCCACTGTTCCTGCAGATGTGCACCCGAGGCGAGCTCGTGTTCGACAACCTCGACAAAGCTCGAGGCAGGACAACCGTATACATCGACGCCGGCATCCAGATCCTGGATGGCGCGCGTGTAGGCGCCCGATCGAATGGTGAGGTTGGTGGCGAGCACGCCCACCCGGCGCGTGCGAGTGCTGTTGATTGCCGCGCGTGCGCCCGGTGCGATCACACCGATGACGGGAACGTCGAGCACCTGCTGGGCCAGACGCAAGGCCGCAGCGGTCGCCGTGTTGCAGGCGATGACCATAATCTTGACGTCGTGCTTCGACAGCCAACGGCCCGCCTGCAACGCAAACGAGCGCACCTCATCCTCGGTGCGCGTGCCGTAGGGGCAGCGTTTTGTGTCGCCGAAGTAGTAGACGGACTCGTGCGGCAGCGCCGTCGCGATGGCGCGCGCAACCGTCAGACCACCAAGACCCGAGTCGAATACGCCAATAGGGCGCGTGTCCCCGGCCAGATTCTTGATATCGGACATTACCTCACCAGATTCTCTCTCGAAAAGACATATCCAAGTGCGGCGACGCCGCGCTACGAACGCGCCGTGACCAGCAGCTCTGCCGTCGCCGCCCAACCGTCGACAATTTTGCCGCGCGTAACGAAAGCGTTCTCGCAAGCAGCCAGGAACTCGGGCGCGCCGGCGCTCGTCAGGCCATTCTCGACCAGGCAGAACGTGCCCACGTGATCGGCCATGTAGAAGTCGGACTCGGAATCGCCGAGCGCGAGCGTCTCCTCGCGCTCGATCCCCAGGTGCTCGCAGAAGCGCGCAATGGCGACGCCTTTGTTGAGGCCCGCGGGGTTGATGTTGAATGCACGACCGTCCTCGACGCGATCGAGCTCGAGCGTCGTCGGCTTGGACAGATGCGTCAGGTGACCGTTACAGGCCCACACCAGGCCACAGCCGGCCTCGTCGAGGATGGCCTGCGCCTCGTCATCGGGGATGTCGCCGCGCATGCCGACGGTAACCTCGCGGTACTTGTAGCCGGTCGACATGTCGTTGTGATACTCGATCTTGTGCGGCCAGCGGGCGAGGATCTTCTCGCACACGCCAGTCTGCTCGATCACCTGGTGCGGCGTGAGACCGCAAGATGGGTCGTAGGGCATATCGCCGGTCAGATACTCCCAATCGTTGGCCTTGAGATCGTACATGACCAGGCCACCCATCTCACCAATGTAGGAGTTGAGGCCGAGCACGCGCGCATCCTCGTGGATCATGGTGCGGTTGCGGCCCGAGGTGGGAACCACTTGGATGCCGGCGCGAGCAAGTGCCACGACAGCCTCGACGAGCTTGGTCGAGGGGTTGCCGTCGTTGTCGCGCAGCACGCACGAGCCGGGTGCGAGCATCGTAGCATCCAGGTCGGTAAAGACGTACTTGACCTTGGCCAAGCGCTCGCGCATCTCGCCCGAAAGCTCGGCAACGGTCGGCAGGGTGTTGTGGGACATGGTTACTCCATTACGTAGAAGGGGCTTCTGGTCTTAGGCGGCGCGCCTCACTCGAGGAAAAACGCGCTTGCAACGGCAGCGCGCTCAGGACGCCGCCCTCATCGCAGTTCATTAGTCAAACTGGGTAACATCGATTAGGCGATTGGCCAGCGAAAGGTCGCTCTCGATGGGCACGAACTTGTCGCCCACGTGCATGAGCTCCTCGTCACCCTTTGCCAGCAGCAAGACAATGGTGGGAGCATCGGCGTTGACGTACTCCTCGCGCGCCGCCTTGAATGCCGCGTGCACAGCAGCCTCGCGATCGAGAATGATCTTGTTCGGCGTATCGTCGGGAACATGTTCGGCAAGCTCGCGGCAGACCTTCATCGGGTCCTCGTGAGCCGGATCCTCGTTGGTAAAGATCATCAGGTCGGAATATGGTGCGGCCTCGCGCGGAAGCTGCTCGCGGCGCTCCTGCGCCTTGCCGCCGGCAGCGCCAAACACTGCAATGACTGGACTAGTGGGAAACGCGCGCTTAACCGACGAGAAAAGCGATCGGAACGAAAGCTGGTTGTGCGCATAGTCAACGACGCAGATCACGCGGCCGTCCTTCGACTCCACGACCTCCATACGGCCCGGCACACGCAGTTTGGAGAGGCCCTTCTTGATAGCCTCGATACCGATGCCGATCTCGTGCGCAGCGGCGATAGCGACCAACGCGTTTTCCACGTTAAAGTCGCCCGCGATGCCCAGCAGGACCTTCTCCCCCGCCTCGGACTCGTCAGCACACAGGCCATGCAGGTTAAACTCGATGCTAAAGCCGAGCACGCGGACATCGCTTGCCCACAGGCTTGCCTCGGGATGCTCGACGCCAACGGTCACCAAGCGCTCGGCCGTCGACGCTGCCTCCAGCACACGGTCAACCTCTTCGGTGCCCAGATTCACCACGGCGGTCTTTGCCTGGTCAAAGATCCTGAGTTTGCTCTCAAAATAATCCTCAAACGTGGGGTGTTCGATCGGCGAGATGTGGTCGCGGCCGATGTTGAGGAAGCACGCCACGTCAAACGGCAGATTCTCGACGCGTTGGTACTTGAGCGCCTGGCTCGAGACCTCCATGACCATGGACTGGCGACCGGACGTGCGGCAGTTGGCGATATGGCGCCAGACCTCGGGGGCCTCGGGCGTGGTGTTGGTGCTCTCGTAGCACTCGATACCATCGTCGGTACTCACCGAGCCGATGATGCCGCAGGACTCGCCCGCCGCCTTGATAATCGACTGGAGCATAAAAGCGGCAGTGGTCTTTCCCTTGGTACCGGTGATGCCCACGATCTTGACGTCGTGGTCGGGACGGTCGTAGACCTCCGGCGGCAACAGGGCCATGGCCGTGCGAACGCTATCAACAACCAGCATCGCAGCACCGCTCTCCTGCGCCAGCGGTTCCAGAGACTCGACCAGCGACTCTTCGCACACAAATGCGACGGCGCCCGCATCGAGCGCCATGCTCAAAAACGCGGGCTTAAAGGCAGCGCCTTTGCAAAAGAACACGTCACCTGCCGAGACCGCGCGCGAATCAAACGAGCAGCCGGTCACGGCACGCTCGTCAACCTGCTCTGATGCGCGCAGCTCGCCGAACACATCGAGAAGCTTGGCAAGCGTATCGACCGTGGTCACGGTCGCGGAATCCGAATGGTGCATCTTTCACCTTTCTCAGCCATTTGGCAGGGACGGTTTTTATAGTAACTGAAACGCACCCACGCAAAAACGGCTCCCGGAGGAGCCGTTACGCGCAGGCGTTCGTAAGCCGAGGCTAGGCAGCCTGAACAGCGGGCTGGTCCTCGTCGATAAAGAAGCGCTTGTACCACACCAGGAACACGAGCGGCGTATAGATCTTGCGCTGGAAATCGCCCTTGCCCGCAAAGTGCAAATCGAGCAGGTGCATGAGCTCGTCGGTATCGAAGAACTCGCTTGCCCACGGCGCGGTGAAGTACTCCTTGACATAGTCGTACCACTTTTGCTCGCGCAGCCAGTAGACAATCGGCACCGGGAAGCCCACCTTGGGACGGGTGGCCCACTCATCGGGCAGCGACTTGTTGGCAGCGTGGCGGAGTACCTGTTTGTTGCCGTTCTCGTTGATGCGGTAGCGGTCGGGAATGTGCTCGGCGAACTCCATGACTTTGCGGTCCAGGAAGGGCACGCGCAGCTCCAGCGAATGTGCCATGCACATCTTGTCGGCCTTGAGCAGAATGTCGCCCGGGAGCCACATGTTCATGTCCAGGTACTGCTTCTTGACCAGCTCGGGCTGGCCCTTCACGCGTGCGTAGATGGGTGCAGCGAGCTCAAAGGCGCCGTCGCCGGTGTTGTACTCGGGCTTGAGCACGCCGTCGACCTCGCGCTCCGGCCATACCAGAGCCTGTCCCAGGAACGACTTCTCGGGGATCTCGGCACCCTTGACCAGGAAGTTATGTCCCTTGAAGTACGGCATATGCAGCGCCAGGTTACCGAGCGCGCGACGGATGGGCAGCGGCACCATCTTTTTGTACTTGCGGACCGGAACCGTGTCCTCGTAGTAGGCGTAGCCGCCAAAGAGCTCGTCGGCGCCTTCGCCCGAAAGCACGACGGTGACGTCCTTGCGGGCCATCTCGGCCAAGAACCACAGCGGCACGGAAGACAGGTTGGACTGCGGCTCGTCCATGTGATACTGGATGTCCTCGAGCGCACCGAAGAACTCGTCGGCGGTAATCATCTTGCGGACATTCTCGACGCCGAGCTTGTCAGAAAGTTCCTTGGCGTAGTTAGTCTCGTTGAAATTCTTGTAATCGAAGCCCACCGAGAAGGTCTTGTCGGGCATGAGGCAAGCGGCGATGTAGCTGGAGTCGACGCCGCCGGAGAGGAACGACGCGACCTTGACGTCGGCGATGCGATGGGCCTCGACGCTCTCGTGCACGACCTCATCCAGCTCGTCGACGTACTCCTCGAACGGCTTCTCGACGGCAGAGTAATCGCAATCCCAGTAGCGCTCGATGTTCATCTTGCCGGTCGGGATGTCTACGGTAAAGTAATGCGCCGGCGGCAGCTTGTAGACACCCTCGAAGAAGGTCTCCTCGGTTGCCGAATACTGCAGCGTCATGTACGGACGCAGGGCCTTTTTGTTGACCGCCTTGTGGAAGTGCGGGTAGTCCAGGAAGCTCTTGATCTCGGAACCAAAGAGCACGCCCGGAGCGCCGTCGCCCGCATCGGCCATGGGATAGTAGTAGAGCGGCTTGATGCCAAAGATATCGCGGGCGCCAAAAAGCTTGTTCTTCTTCTTGTCCCAGATGACGAAGGCGTACATACCGCGCAAGCGATCGAGTACTGCCTCGCCCCACTCCTCGTAGCCGTGCAGGAGGCTCTCGGTGTCGGCGCCGCAGTGGAACTTGTAGCCCTTGGCCTCGAGCTCGGAACGGAGTTCTTGGAAGTTGTAGATCTCGCCGTTGAAGACAATGACGACGCTACCGTCCTCGTTGGCCATGGGTTGGGCGCCAGCCTCGGTCAGGTCGAGGATCGACAGACGGCGGAAGCCGAGGGCAACGCGGCCGTCGATAAACTGACCGCCCATGTCGGGACCGCGATGGACGATGCGGTCCATCATCTTGGTGAGTACCTCGGATTGGTTATCCGTCCCACCGACAAAACCGACAAAACCGCACATATACTATCCCCTCTGCTGTTGCTGGGCATCAAATCGAATCAGTAGCTTTTGAGTATACCCGAGGGCGTAAAGAGGGGCGGAATGTTCAGGCAATCTCAACTGAATCAGCTCCGCTGTGACACGCGACGGTTACCTTTAATGGATATGAGATGAATGAGGCGATTGTTTTGCTATACTCTCTCCGCACGGGCGATTGGCGCAACGGTTAGCGCAGGTGCTTTACACGCACAAGGCTGGGGGTTCGAATCCCTCATCGCCCACCACTGATTTGGAAACGGTCCTCGAAAGGGGACCGTTTTTTGTTTGGGCCCATTTCATGGGATTCGAACCCGCAAGGGTGCGGAGCTGAGGAAACGCGAAGCGTTTTCCAGCGCAGCACGCGAGGGCCGTAGGCCCGAAGCGAGAGCGGGCGGCGTCAGCCGCACGCGACATCCCTCATCGCCCACCACTGAATTGTTAGGCCTCCAGCGATGGAGGCCTTTCTTTTTTTCAGGCCCAGCGCATGGGATTCGAACCCGCCAGCACGTCTGTCACAAAGGCCGTGGCCAGAAAATGGCAAAAATGAGTACTGCTACCTTGCTTACAACATATCAAAAGATAGTATTTGATTAAGTTACGCAACATATGTCCATTATAAGGACTAACAATTAGATCAAAATCGTGCATTCATCGCCATTTCGACTTGCCATCTGGTCTTATTAGTCCAAAATTGCTGCGACCAAATCGGTAACAGTACTCATATTTAATGTTTTTTGACCAGCAGGTCTCCCCGCCTTAGCAAATCTAAGGCAAAACGGGCTCCAGACCGCTGAATCATGCCACATAGGGCACGTCCGCAGTCCGGAACCCGGTCCAAATTGAGTTATTGCGCTGTGTTAGGCCAAAACGTCCGACAAAATCTCGATCAGGCTGTCCACGTCGGCTTCCTCGCAGATAAGCGGCGGCAGGAAACGCAGCGTATGAGCTCCGGTCGCGTTAATCACGGCGCCAGCGGCCAGCGCGCGGGCAACAATATCATGTGCATCACCCGCAGTCTCATCCAAATCGCAGCCGAGCATTAAGCCGCGACCGCGTACCTCGACCACATGCGGCAGCTTGGTGAGTTTTGCCTCCATATAAGCACCCACCTTGGCAGCATGCTCAGCATAATCGCCGCGCACGAGCGCGGAGAGCGTCGCGGCGCACGCCGCGACAGCCAAGCAGCTACCGCCAAAGGTCGAACCGTGGTCACCCGGCTTAAACACGTCGGCGATCTCTTTCTTTGCCACCACGGCGCCCATGGGAACGCCGTCGGCGATGCCCTTGGCAAGACTCATGATGTCGGGCTCCACGCCATAGGTCTGGAATGCAAACGGCTTGCCGGAGCGGAAGATGCCACACTGGACCTCGTCGGCGATAAGAACGGCGTCCACCTCGTGCGCCAAGTCGCGCGCCGCCGTCATAAACTCCTCGGTCATGGGGTGCACGCCGCTCTCGCCCTGAATCGGCTCGAGCATGACGGCGCAGACCTCGCTCCCCAGCTGCTTAAAGATCGCACGCAGCTCGTCCACATCGTTGGGCGTGCAGGCCACAAAGCCACCCGGCAGCGGGCGGAAGCTGTCCTGCAGCCAATCCTGCATGGTGGCGGCAATGGTCTCGAGCGTACGGCCGTGGAAGCCGCCGCGCATGCACACGATGGTGTTGCCGCCATTACCGGCACGCTTGGCGTACAGACGAGCAAGCTTCATCGAGCCCTCGTTGGCCTCGGCGCCAGAGTTGGCAAAGAAGGTCTCCCAAACCTGCTCATCCGCAGCCGGGGCACCAAGAGCAGCTGCCGTGGTCTCATCGCCGGCGACAATGGCATCGGCAAGCACGCGCGCACCATCTACGTCGTCGTTGGCAAGCTTGGACAGCAGCGCCGCGACCTGTCCGCGCTGCTCGATGTAGAAGTAATTGGAGACATGCATGAGCTTTTTGGTCTGCGCCTCGAGCGCCGAGAGCACAGCCGGGTCGCCATGACCTAGGCTGCACACGCCGATGCCGGCAAGAAAGTCGAGGTACTCACGGCCATCGTCGCCGGTGAGCTTCATGCCGTGACCCTCGACAAACTCGACCGGAGAGCGGCCAAAGGTATGCATAACGTAGTGGGATTCGAGCGATTGTTGAGCAGCAAGTGACATGGGATGCCTTTCGTTGGGCGCCGTACGGCGCAGGGCTATGGGTGCAGGGACGCGACGACCGCGGGTCGGCTAGACCGTCTGGAGTTTCTCGACCTCGTCGAGGTTCTCGGTCAGGCGTGCCGCAAAGGTCGAAAGCGGGTGCGGGTGTGTATCGAACTCGTAGGCCGTCTCGGTGGAGTGGATCACGGTACCGACGCCAGCATCGGTCAGCAGCTCCAGCAGCAGCGAGTGCGGCGTAGTACCGTTAATGATGTGAGCACGAAATACGCCGGCGGTAAGCGCATCGACAGCGGCGCGTAGCTTGGGAATCATGCCTTTGTCGACCTCGCCCCCATAGAGTATTTCGTTAACCTCGTCGAGCGTTAGGTTGGAGATAAGCGAATCCTTGTCGCTAAAGTCCTTGTACAGGCCATCGACATCGGTCAAAAAGATCGCCTTATGCGCGTGGAGCGCCGCGGCAACGGCACCGGCGGCGGTATCGGCGTTGATGTTGAAGAAACCGCCGTCCTCCCCCGCCGCGACGGTAGCGATGACGGGGATGTACTCGCTATCGAGTAAGCGCTCGATATAGTCGGTGTTGACGTGCGTCACTTTGCCCACGCGTCCGAGCTCGGGGTCGAGCGGCTCGGCGATGAGCGTGCCGGCATCGCTGCCCGATACGCCCACGGCCAGGTTGCCGTGGTGGTTGAGCGCCGCGACCAGCTCCTGATTGACCTTGCCGCCCAGTACCTCGCGCACGATATCCATGGTGGCAGGCGTAGTCACGCGCTGGCCGTTCTTAAACTCGACGGGGATGTCATAGTGGCTGAGCGCCTCGTTGATGGCCTTGCCGCCGCCGTGCACGATAACAGGGCGCATGCCGATAATCTTGAGCAGGACGATGTCGCTCATCACGTCACGACGCAGCTGCTCGTCGACCATGGCGGCACCGCCGTACTTGATAACGACCGTCTTACCGGTCAGGTTCTTAATCCACGGCAGCGCCTCGAACAGCAGCTGCGCGGTAACTTCGTTGGATTCGCTCGAGCGACAATCGCGTGCGAATTTCATAATCTGCCTCGTCTTTCGTATCGTTATCACGCCGTGCTTCGCTGTCCGCAATGCGGCAAGATGCGCAGCGTGCCTGGAATCTAGGAACGGTAGTCGCCGTTGATGGAGATGTACTCGTGCGTGAGGTCGCAGGTCCACACGGTCGTTGCCGCGTCGCCTGCGCCCAGGTCGGCCGAGATCACGATCTCGGACGCTTCAAAACGTCGCAGAGCCTCGTCCTCGTCAAAGGGAACAGTCAGACCGTCACGGCAGACAGGCATACCCATCATGTCGATGGAAACGTCTTCCTGATTAAACTTCACGCCGCACTTGCCGAGCGCCATGGCAACGCGGCCCCAGTTGCAATCGTGGCCAGCGATGCAGGTCTTGACGAGCGGCGAGTTGGCGACGGCACGGGCGGCGATATCGGCTTCCTCGTCGTTGGCGGCGCCGGTAACGTTAACCGTCACGAGCTTTGACGCACCCTCGCCATCGGCCGC
This sequence comes from Coriobacteriaceae bacterium, assembly GCA_902364645.1. Taxonomy (GTDB): domain Bacteria; phylum Actinomycetota; class Coriobacteriia; order Coriobacteriales; family Coriobacteriaceae; genus Collinsella. The sequence goes on from CABJEP010000001.1 coordinate 311,886, forward strand.
GATGTTGCGCGCCAAGCTCTCGCACACCTCGTGCACGGCAAAGGCCAACTCGTCAAAGGCGTCAGTGCCCTCGACGATGGCCTCGGTATCTGCGGCAGCAGCGCCAGAAGCAAGCATGATACAGGTGTCGTTGGTCGAGGTATCGGAATCGACCGTCACCTTATTAAAGGTCTGCTTAACGGTCGAGAGCAACAGGGCGTGGAGCGCCGCCGGCTCGACGGGGGCATCGGTAGTAATGACCGCGATCATGGTGGCCATATTGGGCATGATCATGCCCGAGCCCTTGCACATGCCGCCCACCGTATAAGCGTTGCCCGCATGGCCCGCAGCCTCACTGCGGTAGCGAACGGCATACTCCTTGGAGTGCGTATCGGTCGTCATGATGGCACGGGCCGCATCGGCACCGCCATGGACAGAGAGCGCCTCGTAGGCGGACGGAACAGCCGTCTCAAACGTATCGATCGGCAGAATCTGTCCAATCACACCCGTGGAGGCAACCAGGATCTGCTGGGGCTCACAGCCGATAACCTGCGACGCGATGTTGCAGGTCTCGCGCGCGCAGGCAAGGCCGGTCTCGCCCGTGGCGGCGTTCGCGTTGCCGGAGTTGATTGAAACACCGGCGATGATGCCATAGCCCTTGTCCGCGCCGCCCAGGTTGGCACGGCTCACCTGCACGGGCGCCGCGCAAAAGCGGTTGGTCGTAAACACGCCGGCGCCGGGACAGGGCTTATCGGGCACGACGAGCGCATAGTCCAAGCGCTCGGGATTCTTCCGGAATCCCGCATGGATGCCTGCAGCCTTAAAGCCGGCAGCTGCCGTAACGCCGCCCTCGACGGCGCGAATCTTGATATCAATCAGGTCGGTATTCATCGTCCCTACGACTCCTTATATCAAATAAAAAAGCGGGCATCGGCTGGCACGCCATACCGGTCGCAATGAGTAGACCAGCTTAAAAGTGGCGCCCAACTCGATACCCGACTACCAAATCGTTAACAATCGAATGTGCTACACCGGGCACGCCACTGTGGGCAAGCCTCGTCGCTCGTCAAAACCAAAGACGATATTGGCGCACTGGACCGCCTGGCCTGCTGCGCCCTTGCACAGATTGTCGATGGCGCCCGTAGCCACCAGAACGCCCGCGCGCTTGTTGAGCGCGAGGCCGATCTGGGCGACATTGGTACCGACGACCGAAGCCGTCTTGGGCTGCTGGCCGGCATCGAGCACGCGCACAAAGGTGCGACCGGCGTAAAACTTCTTGTAATGGTCGACGACGTCCTCAAGGGTCAACGTGTCGAGAGCCTGCGGCGCAAGCGGCAGCGTCACCGTAGAGAGCAGGCCGCGCTTGAGCGGTGCCAGATGCGGAGTAAAGACGACGCGGTCGGTCAGGCCCAGAATTTGCTCGATCTCGGGCGTATGGCGATGCTTGCCCACGCCATAGGCCTCCAGGTTCTCGTCCGCGCTACAAAAATGGGTGCGGGCGTTGCAGGACTTACCGGCACCCGTCACGCCGCTAATGGCATCGACGATTACGGGACCGTTCTCTGCCACCCAGCCCGCACGCACGGCAGGAGCAGCAGCAAGGCTCGTTGCGGTGGGATAGCAGCCGGCGCAGGCGACCAATACGGGCCTGCCAGCGGCATGGCTGGAAGCAGCGGCCTTCAAGTCCTGGCAGAACAGCTCGGGCAGGCCAAAAGCGCGGGTCCTGAGCAGCTCGGGGCTCGTGTGCTCGGCGGCATACCATGCCTCAAAGACGGACGGGTCGCTCAGACGGTAATCGGCCGAAAGATCAAAGCAGGAAACGCCTGCGGCAAGCAGGGCGGGCACCTGCGCCATGGCGGCTGTATGCGGCACGGCAAGAAAAACCGCATCGCAGCTCTTGAGCTCAGGGGCGTCATGCGTGGTGAAAACCAGATCGCTCACGCCAGCAAAGCTCGGATACACCGCGGACAGCGGCTGGCCGGCATCGGCGTTGGACGTAATGGCAACAAGTTCAAACTCGGGATGACCGAGCACGAGGCGAATGAGCTCGGCTCCGGCATATCCAGCCGCGCCGACGATTCCAACCTTCAAAGACATATCAGACTCCTTGTCTGCGATTTATGCACCGATGCGCATTTCGCAGCGGTCGTTATGAAGTGGGTTGAAACTTTAGCACCAAAAGATGCATGAATACGTAAATAGCTTGCATATTCATGCATTGAAACATTCCCGACACATTCGCTTGAAGGAATTGACAAATAGAGCGGGCCCCGTATTGACCGGCACTCCTTACGGTGCCGGGCAACACGGGGCCCGCCCATGCGAAAAACCAAGTTGTTGGGATGAGCCAGCTGGTTAGAGCTCGACCGGCGCCCATTCGTCGTGATTGCAGATAAAAGCCTCGGGATCCTCGACGCTAAAGAAGACAAGCGCGGGGTCGTTAGGCCCCTCATAGTGCTCGCTCAAGCGCTCAAGATGCTTCCATCCGGCCTCGCGCATTTCGCTCGAAGCCCGGTCTTCCAGCCCCGCACGCCCGCGCAGAATCAACCAACCATGGCCCGGCCACCAACTCGTGGCCTCAAAGCGCTGGTTTTGCAGCAGCTCCTGCCACACATCTTTGGTGCGCGCCGTCACAAACCACAGCTTGCCGTCCTGAATCTGTGCAAACGAGAACGGACGCACATGCGGCTGCCCGTCCACACTCGTCGCCAAATACCACGCCGGCACCGACGTCAAATACTCCAGCACCGTATTCAATCCGTCCACGTTTCCTCCTGACGCCTGATCAGTCTTTTTGGAATGGGTAGTCAATTTGGGAAATTAGAGCTCGAGGAGCTCTTCGCTGCCGTCGATATCGCAGAACCGCGCAGCGATGTTGCGGACCGAGAAGAACGCAAGGCGGCCGTCGTTGGCGCTATCGTGTTGCTCGCCAATGCCCACCATGTGCTTAAAGCCCGCCTGGCGTACCTTGTCGCTCGCGAATGCATCGTCCTCGAGCGCGGCCTCACCGGTTAGCACGATCCAGCACTCCCCCGGCTTCCAGCCCGATACCTCAAACTTGGGATTCGCACTCAACTCCGCCCATACGTCCTTGTCACGCGACGTGCAAAACCACAGTTTGTCATCATCAACCATGGCAAACGAAAACGGCCTCACGCGGGGCTGATGCCCGTCGCTCGCATCGGTCGTGGCAAGATACCACGCCGGAATGCGCCTGAGATACGAGCAGACGCGCTCGAGCTGAGCCGTGCGATCGATGTCGGTCATAGTGACCCCTTTCTTGCGCTCGAATCGAGCTTAGACGAGTTGAAGGTTGATAACGACAACGCATGTCACCAGCAGCGCCATCGTCAGCGCTGCCAGCGCGTCCTCACGACCAAACGTAAGCGCATGCAGACGCGTGCGTCCCTGCTCGCCGTGATAACAGCGCGCATCCATGGCGGCCGAAAGTGTCTCGGCATGACGGAACACGCCGGTGAACAGCGGAATCGCCACGCTGCCGAGCATGCGTACGCCGCCGAGCGGACCACCCGTCACGCGCGCGCCGCGACTTGCCTGTGCATCGGCCGTCTGTTTCATCTCGGTGGCAAATTGCGGCATAAACCGCAGCGCGATACCCATAATCATGCCGAGCTCGTGTGCCGGAAGCCCCACGCGCGCAAATGGTGCGAGCAGGCGCTCAAAACCTGCGGTGAGGTCGAGCGTCGGCGTGGTGAGTGTAATGGCGCTCATGCCGGCCATCATCAGGGTCAGACGGCACGCCATAAACCCGGCGGAACGCAGCGAGCCCTCGCTCACCTGCAAAAAGCCAAGCTGCCACAGGATGCGGCCACTCTGATCGGAAAACAGGTTGAGCACCGCAACCACTACGACAATCGCCAGCAGTGGTGCCATCGATGATAAGACCCGACGCAACGGCACCCGGGACACGGCATAGATCAGCACAACGAAGATTGCGACCGGAACCAGTCCGCGGAAGCTACTGGCCGTGAGCGTCGTGATCAGAAACACAAAGCCCAAGAGCAACTTGGTTCGCGGGTCCAGGTGGTGGATTGCACTATCGCCGGGATAGTAGCTGCCAAATGAGAACGCCTCCATTAGCAGCCCTCCTCTCGCGTGGGCGCCTTGGAACCAGCCTGACACGGAACCCTCAAAGGCACTTCCGCGCAGCCCAGCAGCAAGCCGGCCAGCTCGTCGGCCAGCGCCTCAACCGTATAAAGCTTGTCGCAGCGGAGCGGCACACCGGCCTGCGCAAGCGCCAGCGCCATACGCTGGGCGGCAGGAACGCCCAGGCCGATTGACTTGAGCTCGTCCGCATGCGCAAAAACCTGCGCGGGCGTTCCCTCGGCAAACACGGCGCCCTCGTTCATCACAACGATACGGTCACAACAATTTGCCAGGTCATCCATGCTGTGCGAAACCATGACAACAGTCAGACCCTCGCGATGGAGCCGATCGATGAGCCCCAGGAAATCTCTGCGCGCAGCCGGATCGAGCCCCGCCATGGGCTCGTCGAGCACCAGGACCTCGGGTTCCATGGCGAGCACGCCGGCAAACGCCACGCGGCGCTGCTGGCCGCCCGAAAGCTCAAAGGGGCTCTTGTCGCCTATCGCGGCAAGGTCGAGGCCCACGCGCGCAAGCGATGATGCGACACGGCGCGCGACCTCGTCTTGTGGCAGGCCAAGGTTACGCGGGCCAAACGCCACGTCCTGTGCCACGGTCTCGGCAAATAGCTGACGCTCGGGATACTGAAACACCACGCCGACCTTGGCCTTAACCGCGGCGGCGTCTTTCTTGTTTGATAGGTCGAGCCCCAGCGCGCAAACGCTTCCCTCCTGCGGACGAATCAACCCGTTGAGATGCTGAACCAGCGTCGATTTACCCGAGCCGGTATGACCCGCCAGACCCAGAAACTCACCGCGACGCACCGTCAGCGAAACATCGCGCAGTGCCCAGGGGCTGTTTGGATCGTTGCCCCAAAGGGCCTGTTTGCTCGATGCGTCCGCAGTGGTCGAGCGCTTGCGCCAGCGACGGCGCTCGCGGGCGCTCAGCGAGTAACTATGCGAGAGGTGCGAAATCTCGATGACGGGCTCCGACGCGGCCGCCCCGTCAGTCACGGAGGATACATTGTCGAGCATACGAGAATCGGATGCGGAAGACTGCCCTGCGACGTCCGCCCCACTCCGCTCGGCATAAGCCTGTGCAATCTCGGCGACCATATCCGCCTCGCGCACCTGCGCGCAAACGCGTACGCCCTTCTCACGAAGTGCCCTACCTAGACAGCACGACGCCGGCATATCCAGGTTGAGCTGCGCAAGTTCGTCCGCCCGCGTCAAGATTTCCTCGGGCGTACCGAGCATGGCAACGCGCCCCGCCCGAAACACCGCGACACGATCGGCCTCGGCGGCCTCTTCCATAAAGTGCGTAATCATCACGATGGTCATGCCGCGATCGCGTAACGCGCGGCAAGCCTTCATGAAGCCCTGACGTCCACGCGGATCGAGCATCGAGGAAGCCTCATCCAAAATGAGAACGCGCGGTTCCATGGCGAGCACGCCGGCAAGCGCCACGCGCTGCTTTTGGCCGCCCGAAAGCGCGTGGGTCTCATGGCGCTCAAAGCCCACCAGGCCCACGCCCTTCAGCGCCTCGCGTACGCGCTGCGCGATTTGTGCCGATGGCACGCCAAGGTTTTCGGGACCAAATGCAACGTCATCTTCGACAAGCGTTGCCACCAGCTGATCATCGGGATTCTGGAATACCATGCCCGCGGTCGAACGAATGTCATAGACCAGCTCGGGGTCGGACGCATCCATGCCGTTGATACGTACCGTGCCCGCATCGGGCTGCAACAGTGCGTTCAGATGCTTGGCAAACGTCGACTTACCCGACCCATTGCCACCGAGGATGCAGAAAAACTCGCCGTCCTCAATGTTCAGATCGACACCGTCGAGTGCCGGTACGGCACCGTCATAGCTAAAGGAAACGCCCCGACACTCAATCATGCGCGGCCTTTGACCTGGTCCTTCTTGGGCGTGATGAGATTAGAGACCGCCTTGTACACCGCCAGCGTCAACACCGAGTTAAGCACGGTCTTGATGAGGTTGAACGGCAGCACGGCAGGAATCATGAGTGGGGCGATCACATCGACCGAGCCATACCAGAACCATACGCCAATGGTAAGGTTTGCGACCATAGACAACGCCGTAGCAGCAATAACGCCGAGCACCAAGCCAATCACGGCACCCTTATAGGTATGCATCTTCTGGTAGACGATAGCCGCGGGCAGAATGTAGCCCAGCGTGGCAACCAGGTTCATAAGCGCGCCGACCCAGTCACCCGTAGTGAGCGCATGGATAACGATCGCCATGGCGGCAACAGCGGTACCGGCACCGGGGCCATATGCAAACCCACACACCATCGCCGGCACCAGCGACGGGTCATAGGTCAAAAACGGTGCCGAAGGAAGAATGGGCAGCTGCACGTACATAAACAGGGCGCCCAAGGCGCACATCAACGCCATGGTAACGAGCTGTTTAGTGCTCCACCTATTCGTGTTCTCAAAATGGATATGCTGCGACTGTTCAGACATAAGATCACCTGCCTCTTTCATCCGGACTCTAACCGTTGGTACTGGGATCTCACCAGTTCAGCCGGCATGCGAACCAACGCACACACGGGTCGCGGACTCATCGGCTCGGTCGCAGGCACTTTACCTGCGCCACGGCGCCCCTTTGACACCGCCCGATTTACCGCCAGTGGGGAATTCCACCCCGCCCTGAAACAGTGAGGAAAAGTGTAGCACGAGGGAAGACAGGTGCAAGTATGCCGAGGATAATTTATGACGGGGATCAGTTACCGCAACAACCACGTTCCCCACCCATCCCAAAGTAACGCGCCTTTCGCGCAAAGCGCGAAACAGCGACCGGGACACGTACCCCTATCAACCACGTCCTCCGCCCACGCCGACCTCAAGGCCGTAAACGCAGGGGATCCGGGGGCGTGACGGGGGTTTCTCTCCGGAACATTCCACAGGACGCAAAGAGGCTCCGCAGCGCGAAGCGCGATGCGGAGCCTCTTTGCATGTCCGAGGGCGTTCCGGAGAGAAACCCCCGTCACGCCCCCGGATCCCCGGTGGGAGTTCTAGACCTTGTCGGCCTTAGTACATACCGCCGCCCTGCTGACCAGCGGTAGCAGCAGCGATAGCATCCTCAAGCTGAGTGTTCTTGGGCACATCGGAGACGGTGGCCTCGGTGATGAGGATCAGGCTGGCGACAGAAGCAGCGTTCTGCAGGGTGACGCGGCTGACCTTGACGGGGTCGAGGACGCCCATCTCGATCATGTCGCCCCACTCGCCGTTGGCAGAGTTGAGACCCTGGCCGGCGGGCAGCTCGGCAACCTTGTCGACCACGACAGCGCCCTCAAAGCCAGCGTTCTTGGCAATGGTAGCGACCGGAGCGGTCAGAGCCTTCTTGACGATATCGACGCCGATCTTCTCCTCAGGGTCGTCGATCTCGACAGTATCGAGCGCAGGAGCAGCGTCCATGAAGGCAACGCCGCCACCGGCGACAATGCCCTCCTCGACAGCAGCGCGGGTAGCCTGCAGGGCGTCCTCGACGCGATGCTTGATCTCCTTGAGCTCGGACTCGGTAGCAGCGCCGACCTTGATGACGGCAACGCCACCGGAGAGCTTGGCCAGGCGCTCCTGGAGCTTCTCGCGGTCGAAGTCAGAGGTGGTGTTCTCCATCTCACCCTTGATCTGAGCGATACGGGCGTCGATGGCCTCCTTGGAGCCAGCGCCGCCGACGACGACGGTGTTGTCCTTGGAGATGGTGACAGACTTAGCGGTACCGAGCATATCGGCGGTGATGTCAGCGACCTTCACGCCCAGCTCGTCCAGAGCGGCCTGGCCACCGGTGAGGACGGCGATGTCCTCGAGGATGCGCTTACGGCGATCGCCGTAGCCCGGGGCCTTGACGGCGCAGACGTTGAGGGCGCCACGGATCTTGTTGAGGACCAGGGTCGGCAGAGCCTCGCCGTCGATGTCCTCAGCAATGATGAGCAGGCCACGGCCGGCGCGCTGGACAGCCTCGAGAACAGGCATGATGTCCTGGACGCTGGAGATCTTCTGGTCGGTGATGAGGATGTACGGATCCTTCATCACAGCCTCCATGCGGTCGTTGTCCGTGACGAAGTAAGCGGAGACGTAGCCCTTGTCGAACTGCATGCCCTCGACAGTGTCGATGGTGATGTCGAACGTCTGGGAATCCTCGACGGTGATGACGCCGTCCTTGCCCACGACCTCCATGGCCTCGGCGATCTTCTCGCCGACCTCGGGGTCACCGGCGGAGATGGTACCGACGGAAGCGATCTGCTCCTTGGTCTCGACCGGCTTGGCCTGCTTCTTCATCTCGGCGACGGCGGCGTTGACGGCCTTGTCGATGCCGCGACGGATGGCCAGCGGGTTGGCGCCAGCAGCGACGTTGCGCAGACCGTCGTTGACGATGGCCTGAGCGAGCAGGGTTGCGGTGGTGGTGCCGTCACCCACGGTGTCGTTGGTCTTGGTGGCAACCTCCTTCACCAGCTGAGCGCCCATGTTCTCGATGTTGTCCTCGAGCTCGATCTCCTTAGCGACGGAAACGCCGTCGTTGGTGATGGTCGGAGCACCGAACGTGCGCTGCAGAGCGACGTAACGGCCCTTGGGGCCCATGGTGACGGTAACGGCGTCGGCCAGAGTGTTGACGCCCTTGGCGAGCTTGGCGCGGGCATCGGTGTTGAACGTAATGTTCTTTGCCATGGTAGGTAATCCTCCAAAAGAAATGTGACTCGCGTCGCCGCTTCCGAGTCCTATGCGGCGGACGCGTTCAAAGACGAATCAGAGATTCTGACGAGACTAGGCCTCGACGACGGCGTAGATGTCGTCGGCGCGCATCAGCAGATACTTCTCACCGTCGACCTTGACCTCGTTGCCACCGAACTTACCGTAGATGACAACGTCGCCAACCTTGACGTCCATGGGGATGCGCTCGCCCTTGTCGTTGACCTTACCGGCGCCAACGGCAACGATGGTGCCGCGCTGCGGCTTCTCCTGAGCGTTGCTGGCGATGTACAGACCAGAAGCGGTCTTCTGCTCGGCCTCGTCGGGCTTGACCAGGACGCGATCTGCAAGCGGCTTCAAAGACGACATGCTTGTTTCCTCCTTTTTGGGCCGCGCGGTTATGCCGCGCGGGTTAACCCTTTTTGTTTGCGTACGCGTTGAATGGTACCCACGAATGGCGGGTTATACAACACAGAGTCAAAAAATCTTATTTTTTGGCACTTAGATTTTCTGAATGCCGGGGGATAACTTAGCGATGCCTCCCGTGTGGCTCCGGAGGGGCGGGGCATAAGGTTTCCTGCTCGGGCAGTCCTGCTCGCACGAAGGCCACATTAAGTGGCCTTCGGCTCGTGCGGAACTCGCGATGAACCTTATGCCCCGCCCCGCCGGAGCCACACGGGAGGCAGGTTAACTAATTCGGGCCCGGCATTCAGAAAAGTCAGTGCAGCAAAATGGCGATGCAGATGGTGCGAACAAGAAAGGGGCACGTTGCAGAAACGCGCCCCTTATGGGTGGGGTATGGGGCTAGCGCTCGTAGATCAGGTTGCCGGCTAGGTAGGTGGCTTGGACTTTGGTGGCTTGGAGTTCTTGGGGGTCGATGGTGAGTGGGTTTTGGTCCAAGACTACCAGGTCGGCGTATTTACCGGGTTCCAGGCTGCCGAGGTTTTGCTCGTCGCCCGCTGCATAGGCGCTGCCCAGAGTGTAGTTGCGCAGAGCCGTTGCCGCATCGATGCGCTCGCTCGGCAACCAGCCGCCCTCGGGCCAGTGGCTTTTGGGGTCCTGGCGCGTGATGGCCGTGTAGAGCACGTTCATGCTGGTAACGGGCGTGATAGGGCTGTCAGTTCCGAAGGCTTGGCGGATGCCGCGCTGCTTATAGGTTGCGAACGGCCACATGATTCGGCTTCGCTCCAGGCCAAAGTCGCGCTCTGGGCCACCCGGATCGAGCGTGATGTGGCAGGGCTGGCTCGAGGCGACCACGTTGAGCTTGCGCAGGCGATCGATGTCCTGGGGCAGGAGGTTCTCCAGATGCTCGAGTGTGTTATGGCCGTGCTGGGGCAGGCCGTAGAGCTCTGCCGCCTCCTCAAAGATATCGAGCGCAGCATGGATGGCACCGTCGCCGATGACGTGGATACGCACAGTGTGGCCGCGCTCCGCGGCCGCCAGAACCAGCTTACGCATGCGCTCGGCAGGAACTGTCAGACGGCCCTGGTCGCCCGGGAAGCGCGGATTGGTATAGGGCTCGGTGAGATATGCCGTGTGTTCGCTCGACACGCCGTCGAAGAACTGCTTAAAGCCTGGCGCCGAGAGCAGCGCGTTGTTCGCGTAGCGGGTCTGTAGCTCTTCCAAGCGCGATTGGTCATCCAGCAGCGTGGGAAACAAATGGGCGCGGATGCCCAGCTTGCCGGCTGCCTGCAGTTTGTCGTAGACATCGTCGCGGATAAAGTCGCAGCCCGGCATGGGCATGAGCGACATATCGCATATCGAGGTGATGCCCTGCTCGGCCATCCGCCTCATTTGATCGGCGTAAGCGCTTGCGATGCGATCCTCGCCCAGCCACTCAAGGCAGCGCGGTAGCAGCTGCATGGCAGCCGCCTCGTGAGCAATGCCCGTGAGCTCGCCGCTTGCGTCCTTGTCGTAGCCACCGCCCGCTGGCGGCTCGCTGTCGCGCGTGACGCCGAGCGCCTCGAGTGCGCGGCTGTTGAGCCACAGCGTATGGCCGTCGCCCGAATACATAACGCAGGGGCGATCGGGGAATGCCGCATCGAGCGACGCCTTGGTAGGATGCTCGGGCGGGTCCCAACGGTAGTCGCGCCAGCCCTGAGTCACAACCCAAGCGTCGTCGGGCAGGTCCTGGGAAAACTCGAGCGCGTGTTGCACCAGCGCCGCCTCGGACGTGCCCATATCCATGAGCATGTACGGCGAGGAGCCGACCGAGGTATGGAAGAAGTGCAGATGAGCGTCATGGAAACCTGGGCAGACAAACTGCTCGCCGTAGTCGATAACCGGCGTGGCGGCAGGCGCGGCGGCAATCACGTCATCGGGCGCACCGACTGCGACGATACGGTCGCCTGCGATGGCAATCGCCAGCTCGCGGGCGGTATCGATGCCGTCTTGCGCGGTAAAGACGTTCTTGGAGCGGATAATCCGATCGATATGTTGCATGGGCATCCCCATCTCTGGCAGGAAATTCAACACCCCCGAGTGTACTCCCCCGCCCTTGTAACAAAACCCCAAGCGGCAAACGGCAACTTTACCAGCCCTAGCGGCAGGTGGCATACTGGAGAGAGCCTGTACGATTTTGCGATCAACCCAGCAAGGAGCAAATCGACCATGACGAAGACCAAGGCACAGCAGATTATGGCGGCGACCGAAGTGCGAGCGGCTGACGACGTCACCGCAGCCATCCAAGATATCGCTACCGAGTTTGAACCCTATATCATCAAGCAGCGCCGGCACTTCCATAAGCACCCGGAGCTGAGCCTTGCCGAGGAGCGCACGACCTCCGACATCGCCAACCAGCTCGACGCCATGAATATCCCCTACGAGCGTCCCCTCAAGACGGGCCTGGTGGCGACCCTTCGCGGCACCGCGCCCGACGCCTATCGCGAGGACGGCACGCCACGCCGCCGCATCCTGCTGCGCGCCGACATCGACGCCCTGCCCGTCACCGAGCAGACCGGCGAGGAGTTTGCCAGCGTCAACGAGGGCTGCATGCACGCCTGCGGCCACGACTGCCACATCGCCATGATGCTCGGCACGCTGCAAATCCTGCGCCATATGACCGACGACATCCACGGCGAAGTCCGCATCGTCTTCCAGCCCAGCGAGGAAAACGGCCAGGGCGCCAAGCTCATGATCGGCACGGGCGTGCTCGACGGCGTCGATGGCGCCTACGCCGCGCACATCTGGAGTGAGGTCGACGCCGGCACCGTGAGCTGCGAGCCCGGACCGCGCATGGCCAATACCGACTGGTTCCGCATCGACGTCCGCGGCACCTCGTGCCACGGCGCCATGCCCCAGCGCGGTCACGACGCCGTTATGGTTGCCGCCGAGATCGTCAACGCTCTGCAGACCATCGTTTCGCGCGAGATCAGTCCCTACGAGCCGGCCGTCATTACCGTCGGCGAGCTGCACGGCGGCACCGCGCGCAACGTTATCGCCGGCACGGCCTACCTCGCCGGCACGGTGCGCACCTACGGAGATTCGACCCACGAGGAAATGCCGGAGCTCATGCGCCGCATCGTGGAGCATACCGCGGCCGCCTTGGGCGCCGAGGCAGAGCTCACCGACTACACCATCGCCAATTACAAGGTCGAAAACGATGCCGCCTCGAGCGAGCGCTGCCGCCAGGCAGTAATCAAATGCCTGGGCCCCACCGGCCAAGGCCATTATCGCGGCACGCTTTCGGGCGAGGATTTTTCAGAGTACCTGCGCCGCGTACCGGGCGTGCTCGCCTTTGTTGGCACGCGCAACCCCCAGATTGGCGCCACGTACGCCCAACATTCTTGCTTCTACAAGATTGACGAGTCGGTACTGGCCAAGGGCTCCATGGTGGCCGCCCAATATGCCATCGACTTTTTGGCCGAGCCCACACAAGAAGAGCTCGACGGCCCCACGATTGCCGCGGTCGCCGAGACCAATCCCGACCTGGCAGCCAAACTGCGCTCTGCCAAGGCCACGGCCGCCGAGGCCCGCGACGCCATGCACGATGCCCGCACCGCCCGACACGCCGCAATCAAGGGCATCCACGACGCTCGCGCCGCCGCCCGCCGCGAGGAGAAGCACAACGAGTAGTCGATCCACGACCATCTCGCAGTCATAGCCGCATCGCGATATCAAAGCGGGGGCGGACGCTTCGGCACGTCCGCCCCCGCTTATTTGTCAAGCGCTATTTCTACCGTTTCTACCCCGTCCCCAAATGGCAGGTGGCAGGGTTACTCGTCCTGCGGGTCCTCGTCGGAGCTTGGCGCAGGCTCGGGCTCAGGTGCAGGCTCGGGCTCCGGTTCCGGCATGGGCGCGGGCTCGGGCTCAGGCTCAGGCTCAGGCTCAGGCACGGGCGCGGGCTCGGGCGCAGGCGCCGGCGCCGCAGCGGAATCGGATACGGGCGCTGCGTCGGCGCTAAAACCAGCCGGAGCAGACTTCTTCTCAAACGGCAGCACAAAAGTCAGGACGTCGTCCTTGTCCTCGTCGGCCCACTCGCTTGCGTAGCGCGCAACCCAATAGCCAACGGCACGGTGCTTGAGCATCTTGCCAAAGACCGTGAGGAATACCGTGACAAACGCCGTCAGCACCAAGAACAATACGAGCGTGATGCCACCGCCGGTAACAAGCGCCTCAATAGCCGAAGGACGGTAGTAGTAGCTATACATACCGACAGAGGCAATGGTGCCAAAGACGAACGTCAGGATCCAGGTGACAACGTTGGCGACCAGGCCCGTCAAAAACTCGGGAAGGAACGAAGCGCAGAACAGTTTGGTCTTGTTGTGCTTAAAGGCCGCCCAGACCTTATCGAGCGAAAACGCGCTCTCGACACGACCGGTCACCGCAAAGTGCATCACGGCAATGTCGGCGAACATCTTAAAGAAGACCCCCAAGACCGCCGTGGCAATCATAGCCAGGACAAGCAGGCCAAGCGAGCCGAACAGCGCTGCCTCGAGTGCATAAGAGCCGTAATACGAATACGAGCCCGCGGCGCCAATTACCACGCTCTCCACCAGCGAAAGCACTACACCGATAACGGGAATGGCAGCGATAACCTCGAGCACGACCGAGATAACGCTCGAAAAGACTCCGAGGCCAAACGACGTGGAACGCATGAGTGGACGATCCATACCGTCATCAACCTTGAGCGACAGATCGCGACCCCACTCAATACCAAAGCCGGAACCACACACGCTCGCAATGCAAGCTGCCAAAAAGCCGATGGCAGCCGCGATACCGCCGATAACGGGAATGAACAGCACGAGCACCGACACAACACAAATCAGCGCCGGCAAAAAGGCGATCTGGCACACGCGCTGCAGCACGCCCGGCGTCTTGGTCATGTCCTCAAACGCCTGAGCCACACAGCCCTTGGACGCATTCGCCACGGGCGGTTGCGGAACAAACTGCTGGGGCTGACCCTGAGGGGCAGGGGCTGCGGCACCGGCATTGGGGGCACCACACGCGCCGCAGAACTTGTCGTTATCACCCATGGGGGCACCACACTGCGAACAGAACATCGAGATCATCCCTTCGTATCTTGAGCGAATCATCTGGATCGCAAACGATGTCTTTGGCATCATTATCACCCAATGTGGGGACAAATACTCCAACATGACGCATTTGCAATGCGCAGGGCGCTATTCGATTGTTTGATAAGCTCGACCGCGTTAGTTCGTTCCGCGGAAACCCTTGCCGACGATCTCGGAGCTGTCGACGATCGTGATAAAGGCACCCGGATCGATCTCGCGAGCGTAGCGACGCAGCTGCACGGCCTCGCGACGACTCAGCACGCTCATGATCACCGTCACGCACTTGCCCGAGAAGGCGCCGTAGCCGCGGCTGATCGTCGCCGTGCGGTTGAGATGTTTGACGATAAACTCCTCGACCTTAAGGGGCTCGGAGCAAATGACCGTGCAGACTTTGCGCAGGTGAATGCTCTCGATGGCCTTGTCGACCACGAGCGTCTTGGCAAACAGGCCAAGCACGCAATACAGACCGACGCGCGGGCCGTACAAGAAGGCCGCGATGGTCACGATGCCGATATCGACCAACAGCAGGGCGCGGCCAATCTCGAGCGTCGTGCGACGTTTGAGGATCATGGCGAGAATGTCCGTGCCGCCCGTCGAGGCACCAATATCAAAGACGATAGCGCTGCCGAGCGCCGGCAGAATCACGGCAAAGCACAGGTCGAGCCACATATCGCCCGTCATCGAGACATCGGTCGGAATAAAGAGCTCAAACAGCGAGACATAGGCGGACAGCGCAAACGAGGCAAAGACGCTCCACAGGATTGCCTTGCGCTCCAAAAAGATAAAGCCCAAAACGACCAGGACCGCATTGATAATCCACATAAAAACGCCGACGGGCAGGGTCGGGAACAGCGTGGACAGAATGACCGACACGCCCGAGGTGCCGCCAAAAGCAAAGTGATTAGGGGTTTTAAACGCAACGATGGCAAAGGCCGTGAGGATCAGGCCCAAATTGAGCTCGGCAAAAAAGCGCGGAAAGCCCGGCTCCTGACTGCGCTTGCGACCAGCGCGCTCGCCCCGCTCGATAACATCGCGATCGACCACGCGCTCCATCGGCACCACGGGAGGACGATGCACCTCCTCGGCAGCACGCGACGCCGCCTCTGCCGCAGCGGCCTCAATCGCCCATGCCTTGCTTTCTGTTTCGTGCTCGTCGGCCATTACGGCAACCCCTCGTTAACAATTTGGAAACAATGCGCCCATTAGAGTAACGCGGAACGTAGGGATTGCAACCCCCAGTTAGACGAGCGGTATGACTACATCGGGAGCGTACAAAAACGGCCGGCCACGCTTTTGCTTGCGCGGTCGGCCGTTTAACGTTTTCGCAGATAAAACCTGCCAAAACAAACCTGTCCCTTTTTGGAAGGTTATTCGTGCTGGCTGGTGCGATGCTCGTACTCCTCGGGGGTGATGACATCCTCGATGCGCAGGTTGACGCCCGCCACCTCAAGGCCGGTCATCGCGGCAAGACGCTCGGCGACACGTGCCTTGACATCGTCGAAGATCGCGGGCGCATAGGCGCCGTACTCGATGATGACGGAGATGTTGACGACCACGCGATTGTCATCGGTGACCTCGACCGTCACGCCCTTGGTCAGATTCTCGGCACCAAACTGCTCCTGCACAAAGTGCATGAGGTTGCCCTTCATGCCCAGAACGTGCGGAACCTCGCGGGTGGCCATAGCAACGATCTTCTCGATCACGCCGTTGGAATAGGTGAGCGAGTCCTCGGACTCGTCCGCTTCCTCGTCGTCCTCATCCGTATCGGACTCGGCCTCGACGAGAGCCTCATTCTCGAGCGTCACATCCTCAGCTTCGGCGACGACCGCCTCGTTCTCCTCGAGCTCGGTATCGGCTACATCGACCTTCGTATTAAAAGCCATGGTTCCTCCTTATGCCTGCCGCGGATGCGACAGTCGAATACATATTAGCGGCCGCTAAACAAACGGCCGAAGAAGTTGACGATCCCGTTCTCGCCGTCGCGAATTTGACCGATCACAGCGCCGATCAGCACGAAGAATGCAATGACGAGCGTGTCCCACAGGCCCAACGTGAGCACCAACACGGCGAGGATAAAGCCGGCGACGGCGCCGAGCGTGGTGTTGGGACGACGCACCGCATAGCTCCAGATGGCAGCGCCCGTACCCTTGATGAGACCCACAGCCTCGTCAAAATCCGCGGCTGCCGCTTCTTGTAACTCGGTTGCCTCTGCTTTGAAATCAACAGGTTCGCTCGCCGGCGTGGCGCTCTGGTCAATCGTCAGACGCGGCGTACGAGCGGTCTTATCTTGATTGGTATCACTCACCGGAAACCTCCACGGTCTGGACGGTAGTCTTGGACGGCAAAAAACGGACGCGCGCGGTCGTACCCGGCGCGCCGAGCATGGTATCGCAGGCTTCTTCGATGCGCTGCTGCATCGCGGTAGCCAGAGATGCCACGTCCTTATCGTCAAGCGCGATAGCCTCGACCTTAAAACGGACGTGCGAATCGTCGGGGCCTTGGACGCGGGCCTCGACATGCTCGACCATCACGCGGTCGTCGCGCTCGGCAGCAACCCTGGCGCACGAAGAAAGCGCCGCAAGGGTAACCTCGATATTGCGCTCCCCCGCCGGATGCACGCAGGACGGCTCGCGACGGGCGAACATCAGGCGGAAAAAGCTCAGCAGTACGCCAAACGCCACGACGCCGGCGCACGCCGTCACGACGATGCGCGGCATGGGGTCGCGCATCAGCAGCATAAAGCGATACGTATACGGCCCCCAAAACTGGCAGACAAGCGTACCCAGCGCCACGATGGTGGCGGCAAGATACACGATCGCTAGGGCTCGTTTGAGTACGCGCACGCGGCGCTCCCTTCAAATCTCGGCTCTCGAAATGCAGAACGGTTCGCATCATTATAAAAGAGCCGGGTCCGGTGCTCTACGCACGCGGATCCGGCTCATCTATTCCACGAGGCTTGCATGCTCGCTTCATTATGCCCAGATATGCACGGCTTAACCCGTGCGGGCGCTACTCCTCCTCGAGGGCAGCGATGACCTCGTCGGTCATGTCCATGGTGCTGTAAACATCCTGGACGTCGTCGAGCTCCTCAAGACGGTCGATGAGGCGCTGGACCTTCTTGGCGTCGGCGCCGGAGACCTCGGTCGGGGTGGTCGGGACCATGGTGGTCTCGGAGCCCTTGACCTGGACGCCCTGCTCCTCGAGCGCCTTGGAGACAGCCATGACCTCGTTGGCAGTAGTCCAGACAATCCACTCCTCGCCGGCATCCTCGTAGTCCTCGCCACCGGCCTCGGCGATGGCCATCATGAACTCATCCTCGTCACCGGCAGCACCGTTGGCGATCATGGTCTCCTTCTTGGCGTTCTCGTCCAGGATCTCCTTGGCGACGACGATCTGGCCCTTACGCTCAAACTGGAAGGCGACGGAGCCGGAGGTGCCCAGGTTGCCACCAGCGTGGGAGAAGGCGGAACGGACATCAGCGGCGGTACGGTTGCGGTTGTCGGTCAGGCAGTCGACGTAGACGGCGACACCGGCGGGACCGTAGCCCTCGTACACGATGTTCTCGTAGACGGCGGCATCGGCACCCGAACCAAAAGCCTTGTCGATAGCGGACTTGATCTTGTCCTTAGGCATGGACTGAGCCTTGGCCTTGGCAACGGCAGCGGCGAGGCTGGCGTTGTTCTCGGGCAGCGGGTCACCGCCGAGACGGGCAGCAACGGTGATGTTGCGGCTGAGCTTGGAGAAGAGGGCGGAACGCTTGGCGTCCTGCGCGCCCTTACGATGCTTGGTTGTGGCCCACTTAGAGTGTCCGGACATACGTGTCTCCTATCGGTTTCGACCTAAAGCCCAGCGCAGATGCTCGGGCAATATAAACAAACGTCGTTATGATATACCTACTGGCCTGCAAGATAAACCCCAAAATGAAGGCGTCGTGATGATGGCCCCTTTGGTGCAGCAAAGAAACCTGACCCCAATGCACCAGGTTAGGACCAGAGGAAGTCACTGCGGGTGACGGTGGCGCCGATGGCGAAGGGCATGCAGGCGATGACCGGATACAGGTAGCGCATGTAGGTCGAGCCGTTGCACGGACCAATCAGGCACACGGCGAGCACGCCCAACAGCGGCACCCAGATCGCCAGCGCACGCCATGAATGACGACGCAGCAGGTAGACCACCACGGCGATCATAATCCACACATAGGTGGCCGAGCTCATGGTGAGCGAAATAAACGGGATGCGCTGCACCGCCACACGGTACAGATTGATCAGGTGGTCGCACCAGCGCACCACGTTGCTGTCAACCGGATGGAAGTCGAAGTACTTGAGGTTGTCGGGACGCGCCATGATCTCGGCACTACGCGCCGTGCTGTAGACCCAGGCATCGCGCGCGCTCGGATAAAAGTAGCCGTAATAGTTATTGATGAGCGCCGAGATATAGCACTCGGGATCCTTTTTGAACATCTGCGCCCAGACCTCAAAATAGGCCTTGATGTCCTCCTGCGAGGCGTACTCGTTAAAGCAGTTCTTGACGGCATCCGACTTATCCGGGTTGTAACGGCGGCCCAGATTCTCGTACTTGAGCACCCGGTCGATCACGGCGCGCTCCTCATCGGTCACCAAGCCGTCGCAAGGAGCCTCCACGATGGTGCCGTCCTCCTTTACCGTGGGGTTGACGCCCGAGTTGAGGCCGTCGTGCTTTTGGACGAAACGAGCCGTCTGTTGGAACGGAATCGAGAGGATTTCGCGCTTGGAACCAGGCGTGATGTCGTGCGCCGGCATAAAGACCTTGGTGAAGTACATATTAGAGGCAAGGCAGAGTGCAAGCACCGCGAGGACGCCAACCCAGCGGAAGCGCGGCGTGGCGCATGAGACCGCGGTGCCCGTCTGCTTAGCCGCACGACGGGCGACATGTACATCCCATGCGCAAAACGCCGCCGCAATCACGCAGGCCGCCAACGGAAAGACCAGACCGCCATTGCGCAAAAACGTGGAACCCATGGCAGCCAGCGCAAGCAACAGCCAGTCGTGGCGCGCAAAGAGCACGGGCCTCTGTTCGCCCGCACGCTCGGCATTGGCATCACGACGGGGCAAGCCACATGCCACGAGCTTGACGGTCTGTACCAGCAGCACCAAAAACGCGTCGGCAAAGAGCACGTCTTTGGTGAGCAACGCCGCGTAGTTAGAGAACATCGGCATAAACGCAAAGAACAGCAGGATCGCACCGCGAACCGGCAGGCTCACGCCCAGTTTGCGCAGCGACGAAATGGAATAGGCCATGCAGGCAGCCGTGATGACAAATTGAGCGCAGGTATAGATGATGAGGCCCGCGTTAGCGCTGTTGAACAGCGAAAGCCCCAGTTGAACGCACGAGCCGATAATGGCCGTGTGCACTACGGGATGATGCCCGTTGAGCAGCACGTTGGGGTTGAGTAGGCGCAGGTAGTCGCTCGTGCCGTTGGGATAGTTGAACCACTGGCGAATCTGCGCACCCGTATCTCCCATAAAAAGGCCGGGCAGCGAAGCGATGAGCGTGGGCGCCCAGGCGATCATAAGCACCAGGAAGGGCCCGGCAAAGGGATGGACCGAGAGCACGGCGTGAGCCACACGCCATATGCGGCCAAAGTGCGCCTCGGAAAACGGGATGCGTCGGGAGCTCAGCCAATCCAGACACTCAAAAGCCAGATAGAAGGCCACGATCGCTAGGAGCATCCAGCCCGCGCCGCCAATCCAGGCGCAGATGATGCGGGCCTTGTCGCCAAGAACAATCTCGGCCGAGTCGGTGAGGTCGTAGCTGCGGCCGAACACCATGCAGATGGCGAAAAACAGCGACGGCAGAATGATCGATGGACGCCAGGTGTCGCCACGGCCAAAGAACACGTAGCGAAACGGCAGCGTGAGCAGGCAGGCAAGCGCAAGCAGCATGACCGCGTCGGTATGGCCGGCAAACGAGAGGAGCACCTCGTAGCACACGTACAGCATGCCCGAGGCTTTGGGGTCAATCGCCAAGACTGCGTTGCTCGACACCGGGGCGGGATCGATGGAAAACGCCGTGGTCGCCAACAGCGCGAGCAGAAATGCGATGAGCGTCTGCTTGGCGGGGTAGCGCTTAAACCAGACGATGCGGGCCGCGTCGCGCGCAGCCGTTGTGGAGAGATCGGAATCCTTCACAGTCCGAAAGCCTTTCTAGAAACCTGCCAAAAAGGGACAGGTTTATTTTGGCAGGTTTTATCTGGGGAAACGTTACGGTTCTGTCATCATTGCCCAGCAAACCACCACAAAGGTGCCTGCCCCCTTTGTGGTCGTATGTGGTGGTTAAGCGTCGAGGTAGATGCGCTGGGGGCGATTGCGGTGTCGGGCGAAGATGATGAGCGCCAGGCCCGCAATAACGAGCGGAAGGCTCAGCAGCTGACCCATCGTGATGACGCCGCCCAGCAGATAGCCAAGCTGGGCGTCGGGCACGCGCACGAACTCGACGAGGAAGCGGACGATGCCGTAACCCATCACAAACACGCCCATAAACGTGCCCTGGGGCAGCAGCGGCTTTTTGCGGCTGAGCACCTGCAGAATGCAAAAGAGCACAATGCCCTCAAGAAATGCCTCGTAGAGCTGGGAGGGGTGACGCGACATATCGCCCGCGGTGCCACCGAAGACCACGCCCCAGGGCAGATCGGTCGGCTTGCCCCACAGCTCACCGTTGACAAAGTTGGCACAACGGCCCAGGCACAGGGCCAGCGGAGCGCCAATGACGGCAAGATCGGCCAACGTCCATGCATCGAGCTTATACATGCGGCACACGATGATGCCGCCCAAGATGCCGCCGACCAGGCCACCGTGGAAGCTCATGCCGCCCTCGTTGGTGGCAAAGATCTCGAGCGGGTGCGCCCAGTAGTAGCCGTCGCCGTAAAAGATGACGTAGAACAGACGGGCGCCAATGATAAGGCCAAAGACCACGCCGACCACGACACTCGTCAGGTCGTCAATCGTGATGCTAAAGCCCCAGCGACGCTGCGTGCGGTACATGACAACCGCCGTGAGCAGGGCACCGACCACATAGGCCAGACCATACCAGTAAATCGTGATGGGCCCCGCCGAAATCGCGACGGGATCAAGCATATGGTAGAAGTCGTTGAGCATGTCGACCCTCCTACTCCCTACATACAAATGCGGCCGCGGGCCTTGCGCTCGCAGCCGCATATCTGGGCGTAACGTCTATGCGGAGCATGTCGTCCGCAGCTTTCGCATCTTAGAACGGCGCGTACTCGTCGTACAGGTCGTCGGTCTCGCCGGAAGCATTGACCTGCTCGACGCGGGTGACGCCGGGCACGTGCTCCTTCAGGATGCGCTCGATACCCATAGACAGGGTCAGCGAGCTCATGGGGCAGCCGGCGCAGGCGCCCTGTAGTTCCAACTTGACGACACCCTCGTCGTCGACGCCCACATACTCCATATCGCCGCCGTCGGCCTGCAGGTTGGGGCGAATCTCTTCAAGAACCTTCTTAAGCAGCTCTTCGTTAACAGCCACAAGGGCTCCTTTCTCACAATAACGCGGGCACGCCCGCGGACAGGGGCTATGTTACTACAGCCATGTACCCGCTTAGGCGCCAGCCATGCGTGCGGACACGACTTTCACGAGCAGTCAATTTGGGACGGGGCTCTTTTGGCTGTTTTGCCGCCAGCTGGCGTTGGCACGCGCTACTGCCGAGCCTGTCCCCCGGTACCAATCTGGACATCGACGATGACCTGGCGGTAGCTGATGCCGCAGGAGTCGAGAATGCGGCGGCTGATACGGCCGTCATCGGTGTCGGCATACTTATTGTCCAGGTAGACGACCTCGCCCACGCCCACCTGCGCCAGGATCTTGGCGCAGTCGTGGCACGGGAACAGCGTGACGTAAACCGTGGAACCCTCGAGGTCCTTGAGCGAGCCACGGTAGTTGAGCACGGCGTTGGCCTCGGCATGGACCACGTAGTTGTGCTTGTCCTGCAGCGGGTCATCGCTCGTACCCCACGGGAAAAAGTCGTCGTTGAGCGCCGAGGGCGTGCCGTTGTAACCCACCGAAAGGATGCGGTGGTTGGTGCTGGCGATGCACGCTCCCACCTGCGTGTTGGGGTCCTTGCTGCGGCGCTGCGCGGCGATGGCCACGCTCATAAAGAACTCGTCCCAGCTAATAACGTCGCGGCGCTTGCCCGACGCGGTTTGATGAAGATCGTCCGACATGGCAGACACCTCCGCAATCGCAATAGTTTGGCCCATTGTAGCAGGTGAAAGGTAGGGGCGCTTATCCCACCAGCCCCTCGCCCTACGCGCGGCGGGGCTTTTGGTTGATGCGGTAGAGCTCGGCGAGACCCCGCAACGTCAGCGCGTCGTCTACCGTCAGGCTATGGCCGACCAGCGCCGCAAGTGCCTCGGCATCGTCGCCGGTAATGACGATGGGCACATCGCCCTCCCCCGCAGCCTTGGTCGCGCGCATCTCGGCAAGCACCATGTCGAGCATTCCGTCGATGCGGGCTACCTCGCCCAAAACCACACCCGAGCGCATGGCCTCGCGCGTGTTGCGTCCGATGACGTGCGTTGGCGCCGAGGGCTCAACCTGGGGTAGGCGCGCTGCTGCCGCCGAAAGCGAACGGGCGCCGAGGGCCAGGCCTGGCGCGATAACGCCGCCCACAAAGGTACCGTGCACGTCGATGACCTCGATATTGGTCGTCGTGCCCAGGTCAATCACGATGCACGGCGAGCCGTAGACGGCGCGGGCCGCCACGGCATCGGCGATGCGGTCGGGGCCGATCTCGGCCGGATCGTCGTAGTGCACGGGTATGCCGGTCTTAAGTCCCGGCCCCACGGTGAGCACGCGCCCCGTGCAGGTGCGGGAAAGTGCCGCCTTCCACGGGCGCTCGAGCGCCGGGACTACACAGCTCAGCACGGCCGCGGCGGGTGCAAGCACCCCGGGCACACCTGCATCGGCGGCGAGCGCGCCCATGACCTGCATAAGTCGCATGCGCGCTTCGTCGGCCGTAATGCTCGACGGCGTCGTGATCTCGCATGTCGCAAGCGGGCGCTCCTGCGCCGCGGCCGAATCCTCGGCAAACAGGCCAAAGCGAATGAACGTGTTGCCCACGTCGACCGTCAATATATATGCGCACCCATTAAGCATCGTCGGCGCTCCTTTCGTCTGCCCAGCAGTATATCGCCTACCTAAACCAGTCATCCCAAAATGACTAACTTGCGGCTATACTGGTGCGCGGTCGCGCGCGAGCTCACGCGGCGGCCCTTGGTAACCCGACTTCCCGCGCCGTATCCGTATCGGCGCTCCCGGGGGAAGCGGATATACGCAAAGGAGTTTTATATGAGCAATCCCTCGAACCGCGCTTCGATGCGCGGGCAACTCACGCTGCGCGGCGTCGTCATCGGCGTCCTCGGCTGCGTGATCATCACGGCAAGCTCGGCCTACACCGCCCTCAAGATGGGTGCACTCCCCTGGCCGATCGTCTTCGCTGCCGTCATCTCGCTGTTCTTCCTTAAGCTCATGGGCAACGCCAGCCTCAACGAGGCAAACGTCACCCACACCATCATGTCCGCAGGCGCCATGGTCGCCGGCGGTCTGGCATTTACCATTCCGGGCGCCTGGATGCTGGGCTATGCCGACCAGATCAGCTGGCTCGACATGTTTATCGTGGCACTCGCCGGCACTATCCTGGGTCTGCTGGCCACGGCGCTCATCCACCGTCACTTTATCGTGGACGCCGCGCTGGAGTTCCCCACCGGCAACGCCGCAGCTCAGACCCTGCGCGCCACCGAGGCAGGCGGCAAGACCGGCAAGCAGCTCTTTGGCTCCATGGCCATCGCCGGCATCTACAGCGTGCTGCGCGACGCTCTGGGCATTGTGCCCAGCATGTTGTGCACGCTCAACATCCCCGGCGTGACCTTTGCCATCTACAACTCGCCCATGTTGCTCTCCGTCGGCTTCCTCGTGGGCTTCGCCCCGGTCGCATTCTGGTTTGCCGGCGCGCTACTGGGCAATTTTGGCATCATTGTCGGCGGCACCGCTACCGGTCTGTTTGACGTTATGACCGCACAAGGCATTGTTAAGTCCCTGGGTATGGGCCTTATGATAGGCTTTGGCGTCGCCGTCGTCCTCAAGGACATCCTGCCGCAGGTCGCCGGTATCGTCCGCGGCCTCGCCGCCGACAGCTCCACCGACACCGACGAGCAGTCGCTCATCTCGGGCTCCCTTAAGCTCGACGCCGGTATCATCGGCCTGGGCGCTGCCGCCATCGCCGTGATCATCGCCATCGTGCTCGACCTTGGCCCCGTTCCGGCCGTCATCGTCACGCTGTTCACCTTTGTCACCAC
Organism: Coriobacteriaceae bacterium; assembly: GCA_902364645.1. Lineage (GTDB taxonomy): Bacteria > Actinomycetota > Coriobacteriia > Coriobacteriales > Coriobacteriaceae > Collinsella. The sequence continues at coordinate 336,542 of CABJEP010000001.1, forward strand.
CATCATGAGCGCGCAGAGCTGCGGCCAGACGGGCATCGACCCCATGGAGATCTTCGGCCTCATCGTCATGCTCATCGTTGCCGCCTTCGCGCAGCTCGCTCAGGTCAAGCTGTTCTTTATCGCCGGCATCGTGGCCGTAGCGTGCGGCCTTGCGGGCGACGTCATGAACGACTTTAAGGCCGGCGCCGTGCTGGGCACCAACCCGCGCGCACAGTGGGTCGGCCAGGCCATCGGCGGCATCGTGGGCGCCCTGGTCGCTGCCGCCGTCATGGTCGCGCTCGTCACCGCCTATGGTCCGGACGCCTTTGGTCCCGACAAGAGTTTCGTTGCCGCACAGGCAAGCGTCGTCGCCACCATGGTCTCGGGCATCCCGAGTGTGCCGTGGTTCGCAGGCGGCTTTATCGCCGGTATCGTCATGTACTGGCTCGGCATTCCAGCCATGATGATCGGCCTGGGCGTGTACCTGCCGTTCTATATGTCGCTCACGGCTTTCCTGGGCTCCTGCGTTAAGCTCGCCTACGACAAGTGGTCCGCCCACCGCGACGCCACCGCTGGTCTTTCGGACGAGGAGAAGGCTGCCAAGGACGCCGCCTTCCAGGAACAGGGCCTTGTTGTCGCCAGCGGCCTGCTCGGCGGCGAGTCCATCGTCGGCGTTATTCTGGCGTTTGTCTCTGTTGGTCTGAGCCTGCTGGGGTAGGCCGAACAACAACGCACCAGCGCAGAGCGCGGAGTCGGAATCAAACCGGCCCCGCGCTTTTTTGTCTATTTGATTCTTATGATCCTCACGGCGTTTTAGCCATGTCGATTGGCCTGACTTCCAGGTCAACAAACCTTGTCTGACACCTCGCCTAACGCGGTGTAGAGTAAAGACGACAGACGCAAGAAGCGGCTCAGAAGCTAAACGAGGTAAGCATGGAACTCGACAAACAACAGATCAAGCGGCTGCGCGAGCGTCATCATCGTCGTCACGGTATACGCCCTGCACACAGCGAGGCCATGGAGAATGCTACCCGTTTCCTTAAGCAGGCGTTCAACATTCGCGAGGGACGCGCGCCCTATCACGTGATTCGCAAGCGCTTTGTAAACGGGGCGCGCCTGACTGGCTCGCACTTATGCATCCTGATCATTGCCATGTTGATCGCGAGCATCGGCCTCGATATCGACTCGGATATCGCCATTGTAGGTGCCATGCTCATCTGCCCGCTCATGGGCTCGGTCCTTGCCATGGCATATGGCATCGCCACGCTCGACCGCGAGATTACCGTCGAGGCCATTGCCGGTCTCGCGTTGCAGATGGCCTTCTGCCTGATCACGTCCACGCTGTACTTTAAGCTCTCACCGCTCGGCACCACCACGGCCGCTATCATCGACAACTCGACACCCACCGTCTGGGATCTTGCCGTCGCGCTCGCGGGTGGCTTTGCCGGAGGCCTGGGCAACTCGCGCGACCAGGAGCCCGCGACGCTTATCGCGGGCGTGGCCGTGGCAACCGCGCTCATGCCGCCCCTGTGCGCGGCGGGTTACGGCATCGCCATCGCGAGCGGGTCGCTGTTTCTCTCGGCGCTCTACGAATTTGGCATCAACGTTGTCTTTATCGCGCTGGCGGCCGAAGCCGTATTGCTTCTTCTACGTGTACCGCTCAAGCGTGACCTCAACGGCGACGGTATTGTGACCGCCGAGGAAAACGCCGAGGTCGATGAGCTGTCACACAAGGTGCGCCGCCGCATCATCGTGGGCACGGTGATCTTTGCCATCCCCTGCATCGTTATGACCGCGGGGTCTATTGGCTCGGCGCAGGCCGGCGTGCAGGACGGCTATGGCGTCACCGAAACTACGCGCGAGCTTGCCGCGGTACTGCCGGGCTTTAAGGATTACACCGTCGCCGTCGAGACCTCGGCCACCGAAGGCGGGGAGGAGGGCCTCGTCGAGCGCGAGGTTGTCGCCCATGTGACGACAAGCGAGACACTTGGGGCGCACGACCGTCGTGTTGCCCGCAAGCTCATCGACCTCAATGTGCCCGAACTCGATCGCGTGGAGTTCGATGTGAAGTGATGCCGGCGCGGGATGAGCGCTCGCACGGACGCAAGTTATGACGAGGCGCAGACGCGATACGGACGCGAGCAAATAGCGTGGTGCAGTTCACACCCGCGCCCCGCTCGCCGTTTTATTGCCGTGAATCAACTGTCCGCATCGACATCGCCAGACTCCACCATAAACGCCGGATCGGTGCTCACCAGATAAAAACGGGTCACCTTGGTATCTCTAAATAGGTAGAGCAAGCCCTGATCGCGTCGGCGCGAAATATGCGCCACGTGGACCGTACCGAATATTTCGCCGTTTTCATTCTTTAATACCAGAATGTTGGGGTCATCCGTACGCTTAAACTGCCCGTCTGTGCAGATTCCGTCTTGGTCAACCAGCTGCCATCGACAGTTGTCCTCCTCAAGAAAAGCCAGGGTTTCCCGACTCGTTTTGTCATCCCGATAGTAGCCATCAATGGCGAAGCCTTCGGAAGCACATTCCCGCATATAGGATGTTTCTCGACTTATAGCGAACTGCCCCATAGCGCCCAGGAGCACAGCTAGGCAAACCACTGCAAGGGTTATCGAGATAGTACGGCGGCCCATATTAACCAGCCCGATACTTGTTTAACGGAGCGTGAAACATACTTGGTACCTCCGATATCAGAGCAAACGTCACCCGCAGCCCGGCGGCAGTCATATGTTTCCAACATCAAACCATATGGCAACCACTCGCGAGAGGAGTATCGGCGAACGGTGCATTTTTGCGCTCCATTGGTCAAACGTCAACGCGCGCTACAGCTCTTGCCCGATCAATTCAGATTTTGTCGCATACTACCGTAGATCCCCAACGCTTCCACCCCCAAGAGATCATTTTTAGTACGTAAAGAAGCCCTCGCCCGAGCTTTCGCCCAGCTTGCCTTCGTCGAGCATTTTCTTGAGGACGGACGCCATAGCCTTAAAGTTGTAGGGCATCATCATTTTTTTGAGCAGCGGGCTCACCAAGCCCGGCACCTTCTGATACTGCATGACGATGTTGTAGGCCGTCTGGATACCCACCGTGTCGAATACGCGAAACGGACCCTTGGGGGCACCGGTGCCACGCGTCCACGCGAGGTCGATGCTCTTGGGATCGCTCACGCCCGAAACGTACAGGTCAAGGCCCGAAAGCAGCCACGGCACCAGCATGGAATTGAGCAGGTAGCCGTTCTTTTCCTTGTTGACGGGCAGGGCAAGCATACGGATATCGTTGGCAAAGTCGACGAGCTCGTCGAAGTAGCGCTTGTCGGTTTGGTCCTGTGCCATGACCTCGGTCATGTTGTTCTTCCAGATGGAGTTGGCAAAGTGCAGCGACAAGTACTTCTCGGGACGGCCGGTGTACTTGGCAAAGGTGCTCGGCAGCAGCGTGGAGGAGTTGGTCACGACGACGGTCTTTTGCGGGAGTACCGGGGCGAGCTTCTTGTAGAAGTCAATCTTTGCCTGGGCGTCCTCGGCCATAGATTCGATGACCAGGTCAGCGTCGGCCACGGCCTTGGCAAGATCGAGCTCCAGCTTGAGTGTGGAGTAGGCACGCTCGACGGCGGCGAGCGCCGCTTCCTTGTCGAAGGGCTGGGTGCCATCGGCGATACCGGCGCACCACTCGCCCGTACCGTCCGCCATGCCCTCGATTGCCGCGATGTACTCCTTGCGCACGTGATCGATCTTGGGCTGGGTGCGGCCGATGCTGCCCTCGCTGCGCAGCCAAATCGTTACATCAAAGCCGCAGTAGGCAGCCTGAAAGGCAATCTGGCTTCCCAACACGCCGCCGCCGGCAACACAAACGGTCTTGTAGCTCATGGAACGGTCCTCTCTTACGTAATTCCATAGATGTGTATTTATTCAACCGTAAGGATGGCACGCGCAGGGGTTGGGTTCTATAAACGGGCGGTATTTCGCGGCAAACGGCTACATATGTTCATTATCTCAGGGCTTCAAGGGCAATTTATGGTGCCACCGAGACGTCATTTTCGAAAGTATGCGGCAAACTCCGGAACTCTTGAGCACATCCTGGTTTTTCACCAATAAAACCGCAGGTACAGAGCTTGGACATATCCGGTGTGCTCGGCCTATTCAGATTTTGCCGCATACTTCCGAAATCTAAGTTCGCAAAGGGTGATAGTTGGGGCGTTTACGCAACATATGTCCAGCAAAAACGGGTGGTAGCCGGCACGGCTGCCACCCGTTTGTCTCATATCTAGCCCATAGCGGGCAAGCTACTTCTTAATGCCGCGTCCCAGACGCTTGGCGACCGATGTGACGGCCTCCTCGCTGGCCGGCCCGCAGCTCACGCAGCCGTCATGGGCACGCATCTGACCGGTGACCTCGTCCATCGCGAGCGGCGCCACCTTCTCGAGCTTAAAGCCCTTGCCGGCGCGCATGTTTTCCTTTGCCACGCTGATCATAAGCTTAATACGGTTGAGCTGGTTGACCTCGGACGCACCGGGGTCGTAGTCCACCGCGACAATGTTGCTCTCGGGATGCTGGCGGCGCAGCTCCTTGATCACGGCCTTGCCCACCACGTGGTTGGGCAGGCACGCGAAGGGCTGCGTGCAGATGATGTTGGGCGCACCATGGTCGATCAGGTCGAGCATCTCGGCCGTGAGCAACCAGCCCTCGCCCATGTTGTTGCACACCGAAAGTACCGTACGGGCCTTTTCGGCCATGGTGCCGATGCGCTCGGGCGCCTCGAAGCGGCGGGACTTCTCGAGCATCTCCTCCACCGGCGTGCGCATCCAGTCCACAAGCTTGATGAGCGCTTGCATGCCCGCGCGTGTAGTAGCAGAGCTTCCCAGCTCGTCTTTCTGCAGCTCGGCGTTGCTCATGGAGTAGAGGAAGAAGTCGAGCAGGCCCGGCACCACGGCCTCGCAGCCCTCGCGCTCAATGACATCGACCACGTGGTTGTTAGCCGTGGGATGGAACTTGACCAAGATCTCACCGACCACGCCCACGCGCGGCTTGGTGCCCTCGCCCACGAGCGGCATGGTGTCGAACGCGCGGATGGCCTCGCGGCACAGCTTGGTGTAGTTGTGGCGGTTAAACTTGGGCGCCAGCTTGCGGGCACGCGCCATGTACTCCTCGTAGAGCGCGTTGGCGGCACCGGGCGTGGCCTCGTACGGGCGGCAGCGGTAGAGCATCTGCATCATCACGTCACCAAAGAGCACCGCGTAGACTGCCTGCTTAAGCAGCGCCGGCGTCAGCTTAAAGCCGGGGTTGTCCTCGCCCAGCGCCACGGCCGAAAGCGAGATGACAGGAATCTCGGGGTGGCCGCTCTCGCGCAGGGCCTTGCGGATGAGCGCGATGTAGTTGGTGGCACGGCAGCCGCCGCCGGTCTGGCTGATGACCACGGCGGTCTTGGACAGGTCGTACCGACCGCTCTCGATGGCCTCCATAATCTGGCCCGTCACCAGAATCGACGGGTAGCAAATGTCATTGTTCACATAGCGCAGGCCAGCCTCGACGGCATCGTGGTCGGTCGAGGGCAGCAGCTCAAGGTTGTAGCCGGCACCGCGGAACACCTCTTTGACCAGGTCAAAGTGGATCGGCGCCATCTGCGGGCACAGGATGGTATAGCCCTCGTCGCGCATCTGCTCGGTAAAGGGCACCTTGGGCCATGCGGTCGAGGCGCTCTCACGCTGTGCCTCGAACGTGTACTTGCGGCTCGCGAACGCGGGGGCATCCGTGGAGGGCGCCACCGGCGCAGCGTCGCCCTGCTCAAAGACCTTGCCCGCGGCCGTGGCCTCGGCCAAGCGCTCGGCCTCCTGGTCCTTGAGTGCCGCCATGAGCGAGCGGATGCGAATGCGCGCGGCGCCCAGGTTGGACACCTCGTCGATCTTGAGCACGGTGTAGATCTTGCCACTGGCCTCCAGGATCTCCTGCACCTGATCGGTGGTCAGGGCATCGAGGCCGCAGCCGAAGGAATTGAGCTGGATCAGGTCCAGGTCGTTGCGCATGGTCACAAAGCGGGCGACGGCGTACAGGCGGCTGTGGTACATCCACTGGTCGACGACGCGGATCGGGCGCTCGGGCTTCACCAGATGCGCAAGCGAATCCTCGGTAAAGACCGCAAAGCCAAAGCTCGAGATAAGCTCGGGCAGGGCGTGGTTGATCTCGGGGTCGTTATGGTAGGGACGACCGGCGAGCACGATGCCGTGACCGCCGTGGTCCTCGACCCACTTAAGAGCCTCCTCGCCCATGGTCTGGATGTCCTCGTGGAAACGCGCATCGGCCTCAAAGGCGGCGTTGACAGCGGCATCGACCTCGGAGCGCGTGATCTTGGGCCCACGCACGCGACCGCGTCCGGCCTCAGCGTCGGCCACACGGTCGACGGCGAGCACCTGGTACAGACGGCGCTTGAGCTCGGTCTTGTCATGATAGGGCACAAACGGGTACAGGAACTCGATGTTCTGCTCGCGGATGTCGTCGATGTTGAGTGCCAACGCCGTGGGGTAGCTCATGACGATGGGGCAGTTGTAACAGTTGCCGGCGGTCGGGTCCTCTTTGCGCTCCCAGCGCACGCACGGCATCCAGATAAAGTCGACGTCGCGGTCGATAAGGTTCATCACGTGGCCGTGGCTCATCTTGGCTGGATAGCACACGCTCTCGGACGGCATGGACTCGATACCCGCCTGATAGGTCTTTTTGCTCGACTGGTCGGACAGCTGCACGCTAAAGCCCAGGCGCGTAAAGAACGCATGCCAGAAGGGGTAGTTCTCGTACATGTTGAGCGCGCGCGGAATGCCGACGGTGCCGCGCGGGGCCTCGTCGGGGCTCAGCACCTCGCGGTTAAAGAGCAGCTCGTTTTTCTTTTTGAAGAGGTTGGGGGCCTCGGTCTTTTGCTTTTTGTGGCCGGCACCCTTCTCGCAGCGGTTGCCGGTAATGAAGCGCCTGCCGCCGCCAAAGTCGTTGACGGTAAGCTGGCAGTTGTTGGAGCAACGGCCGCAGCGGACATGCTTTTGCGTCACGGTGAGGTGCGCGATATCCTCAGCCGAAAGGATGGTCGAGGTGCCGTCGACGCCGGCGCGATCGCGGGCGAGCAAGGCCGCACCATAGGCGCCCATGCAGCCGGCGATGTCGGGACGCACGGCGTGCACGCCGGTGAGCTGCTCAAACGCGCGCAGCGTGGCATCGGACATAAAGGTGCCACCCTGGACGATCACCTGACTGCCGATCTCCTGGGGGTCGCGCAGCTTAATGACCTTGAACAGGGCATTCTTGATGACGGAATAGGACAGGCCGGCCGCGATGTCGCCCACCGTGGCACCTTCTTTTTGCGCCTGCTTGACGCGCGAGTTCATAAAGACCGTGCAGCGGCTGCCCAGGTCGACGGGGGCCTTGGCATGGATGGCGGCGTCGGCGAACGCGCGCACGTCCATGTTCATAGAGACGGCGAAACTCTCGATAAAGCTGCCGCAGCCCGACGAGCAGGCCTCATTGAGCATGATGTGCTCGATGACGCCGTCCTTGACGCGCAGGCACTTCATGTCCTGGCCGCCAATGTCCAGAATGAACTCGACGCCGGGCAGGAACGCCTTGGCGCCGCGCAGGTGCGCGACGGTCTCGATCTCGCCGGAATCGGCCTTGAGAGCCTCGATGAGCAGCGCCTCGCCGTAGCCCGTGGTGGTCACGTGGCCGATGGTGCAGCCCGCGGGGATGTGGTTGTAGAAATCGGCCATGATGACCTTGGCCGTGCCCAGGATGTCGCCGTTGTTGTTGCCGTACCAGGTGTGCAGCAGCTGACCGTCCTCGCCCACGAGTGCGGCCTTCATGGTGGTGGAACCGGCGTCGATGCCGATGAACACGCGTCCGGTGTAGCCGTCGAGCTTGCCCTTGGGGACGACCTCGGTGTCGTGGCGACCCTTGAACTCGGCAAAGTCCTCGTCGGTGGCAAAGAGCGGATCCAGGCGCTCGACCTCAGCACCCTGCGTGTCGCCCAAGCTGTCGATGGCCTCGATAAGCTGTGGGAACGTGCTGAGCTTGTTGGACTCGTGCGCCATGGCGGCGCCGCTCGCTACAAACAGGTGGGCGTTTTGGGGCACGATACGGTGCTCCTCGTCCAGGTTGAGCGTGAGGTAGAAGCGGTGGCGCAGCTCGGAGAGATACTGCAGCGGGCCGCCCAGGAAGGCGACGTTGCCGCGGATGGGGCGGCCGCACGCCAGGCCCGAGATGGTCTGGGTCACGACGGCCTGGAAGATGGAGGCAGCCACGTCCTCGGGACGGGCGCCCTCGTTGAGCAGCGGCTGGACGTCGGTCTTGGCAAAGACGCCGCAGCGGCTGGCGATGGGATAGATGGTAGTGGCGTTGGCCGCGAGCTCGTTGAGGCCGCTCGCGTCGGTGTGCAGCAGGGTTGCCATCTGGTCGATGAAGGCGCCCGTACCGCCGGCGCAGGTGCCGTTCATGCGCTGCTCGATGCCGTTGTCGAAGTAGATGATCTTGGCGTCCTCGCCGCCCAGCTCGATGGCGACATCGGTGGCCGGGATAAGGGTCTCGACGGCGCGTTTGCTGGCGATGACCTCCTGGACAAACTCCAGGTCGAGCCACTGGGACAGCAGCAGGCCGCCCGAGCCGGTAATGGCGCAGGTCATCTGGGCCGTCGGCAGCACGGTCGCGGCACCCTCGAACAGGTCGCGGGCGCAGGCACGGACGTCGGTGTGATGGCGCTGGTACTTGGCGTAGACGATCTGGTTGTCGTCGTTGAGCACGGCGAGCTTAACGGTAGTGGAACCCACGTCGATGCCCAGGTGCAGGTTGCCACGAGCGTTCTCGGGGTTGAAGATCGCGCCTTCGGGGGCGTGGGCGGCGGCTACGGGCTCAGCGGCGGCAGCGGGCTCGCCAGTGACGGACGCCTCCCCTGCCGCGTTCTTGGCATCGGCAACTGCCTCGGCAACTTTCTCGGCTGCCGCGGTCGCGGCCTTCTGCGCGGCGTCCACCACGGCGGGCGCGGCCTCGCGTGCGGCAGCGACCATGCGGTCCTTAATGCCCTCGACGAGTTTGCTCATTGTCTCTCCTCTTAGTTGTTGGACTCGACGGTTGCGGCGGTGTCGACCGCGTCCTCGAGCTGCAAGTTCAATAGCTTCATGCCGTATTCCGGCACGTTGATATCGATGGGTTGGCCATACAGGTCGCCGGGGCGCACAAAAGCGAGCACCGTCATAATGCGCGCCATGGCCTCGGGCGATTCGGTGAGCCCACGCTCAAACCAGCGCTGAATCATGCCGACCTCGGCGCTCACGACGTAGGTGACGTAGTAGTCAAAGAACGTGCCCAGCGCCAGGCCCAAAATGCCCGTCTGCGCACGCGGCACCACAGCCTCACGCGCGGTGTCGATAATCCTTTTAATAAAGGCCTGGTCGCCGCCCGGACCCAGCAGCGCACCGATTAAGTCGCGGTTGGCCGCAAGATAACGCAGCAGCTCAACCGAACCGGGCGCCGGCTCGAGCTCATCGATGTTGTGATAGAGATCGGGTAGCTGAGCTGCAGTGATGAGCTCAATGCGCTCACGGATCTCGGCCAGCAAGCCGTCCTCGATTTGATTGATAAAGTCGGGAATATCGCGGTAGTGCGAATAGAACGTGCGGCGCGTAAGACCGGCGCGCTCGGTGAGCGACGCAACGTTAATGCGCGAAAGGTCGCCGCTTTCGGCAAGCTCGCTGGCAAGTGCCTGGCGAAGGGCACGCTGCGAGCGAAGGGATCGGCGATCGCATTTCTCGAGCTGGGACAAGCGTCCTCCCTGTTACTCAACCTGTGCACTATTGCACAGTGCGAGTATTATTGCACACCGTGTGCATCAACACGTAAAGGCAATATTTAGATTGTGGCAAAAGCGCAGTCCCTTGGTCACATTATTCGATGACGGTGCGGGAGTTTTGCTTGCGCATGGTGGCGAGCATGTGCTTGGGAACGGCGTGGGTCATGCAGCTGCCGATAGTCGCGCCTGCGGCGGCCTTGGCTGCATCGCTGCCGTTTTTGGTCGCATAACTGTGGCGGAAGCGTTTGAGCATGGCAATGTCGTTGCCGCCGTCGCCGTAGACCGCCACCTCGTCCTCGGCAATGCCGTAGTAACCCGCCAGCCAGGCAACACTCTCGCCCTTGTTGCACGCCACGTCCGTGATCTCGAACATCACCGGATCGAACGGCGCGTTGACCACGCGGTCCGATCGTTCGGCCAAATATGCCTTAAGGTCGCGCTCCAGCTCGGGCGAGGTCACGCGACAATTGATCTTGCATACATCGTGACGCAAGATATCGCCGATCGACTGGTCGAAATACTGTTCCTCGTGATAGCCGCCACGCGCACGCATGCCGCGCATCACAATACGCTTGATGGGGCTGTCCTTTTTAAAGCCCGCCTGATGCATCTCGAACGAACCGCTCGAGAACATGCCATCGGGCGTGGAGCAATCAAAGCAGATATCCGGGAACGCCTTGAGCAGCTCCTCGGTAACCTGCGGGTCGATGGTCCAGGTTTTGAGCACCTCGCCATGACTGTCGCGCACGATGGAGCCGTTAGAGCAGCAGGCATCGATCGCCAGCCCCGTAAAGCCATGCTCGCCGATTGGCAACGTCGAGCGCCCGGTCGCGGGAACCACATGCAAGTCAGCCTCGGTCAGCTCGCGGATGGCACGGCGGATGGTCCCATCCGCCTCGTGCAGGGCGTTCAGCAGCGTTCCGTCTAAGTCACTCGCAAACATCTTGATCATGGGCGTGCCTCTCCTTCGTCTGCACGATATTGTAGACGAGAACGGGCGCGCCCCAAGAGAGGCACGCCCGTCGGGCGAAAGATTGTCCTACACCGCGGCAGGGCCATGTTCGCCGGTACGGATGCGGATAACTTCCTCGACCGGCTCGACCCAAATCTTGCCGTCTCCGACGGCACCGGTGCGAGCAGCGTTGCAGATGATCTCGACAATGCCGTCGACATGTTCATCGGCGCAGATGAGGATGAACTGCACCTTAGGGATCGTGTTGACAAGCAACTCGTTGCCGCGCACGTATTCCTTCCAGCCATGCTGCGCGCCGCAGCCCTGCACCTGGTTGATGGTCATGCCGCGAACATCGGCAGCAAACAGCGCGTCTTTGAGAACCTCAAGTTTTTCCTGACGGACGATCGCCGTGATCTTCTTCATAGTGAATTCCTCTCTTTAGTAAAGAAATGAATTGCCATTCAATAACGCGGGTTTTCCAAGTGCCCGAGATTGCCCCGAAAGAGGAGCGCCGCGTACTTCGGTACGCAAGCGACGGTTTGAGGGGCAAGGTCGGGTGCTTGGGAAAGCCGCGCTGCTAATCGAGTCCGGAGAACGAGGGGTACGCGCTCTCGCCGTGCTGACTCGCATCCAGGCCCAGTGCCTCGTCGGCCTCGTCCACGCGCAGGCTACCGTGGAACAGCGCCTTGACCACCGCGGCGATCACCAAGTCGAGCATCAGCACAATAACGACCGTCACCACAATGCCCAGAACCTGCGAGACAAGCAGCGACACGTCGCCCGTGTAGAACAGGCCGCCCTTACCGGTCCACGAGAGCTCCGGCACGCAGAACAGGCCCGTGAGCACACCGCCCAAGATGCCGCCGATACCGTGGCAACCGAACGCGTCGAGCGCATCGTCGTAGCCGAACTTGGTCTTAAGATGGCTGATGGCCAGATAGCAGACGGGCGATACGATCAGGCCCATGACCAGCGCCGCCCACGGCTCGACAAAGCCCGCACCCGGCGTAACCACCACAAGGCCCGCAACCAAACCGGTGCTAGCACCCACCAGCGTGGGACGACCGGTGTGCACGCGCTCGACGACAAGCCACGAGACCATGCCCGCCGCGCTGGCCGTCACGGTGTTGAGGATGGCGAGTGCCGCCACGGCGTCGGCCTTAAACTCGCTGCCGCCGTTAAAGCCAAACCAACCAAACCAAAGTAGACCGGCGCCCAGCGCCACAAACGGCACGTTATGCGGACGGTAGCTCACCATGCCAAAGCCGCGACGACGGCCGAGCATTAAGCAGAGAATCAGGCCCGTGAGACCGGACGAAATGTGTACCACGTCGCCGCCGGCAAAGTCGAGCGCGCCGATGATGTCGCCGATAAAGGAACCATCGCCGCCCCAAACCATGTGGGCGAGCGGCGCATAGACCACGAGCAGCCAAATGCCCAGGAAGGCCGTCATGGCACCAAACTTAACGCGGCCTGCCAGACTGCCCGTAACGATAGCGGCGGTGATCATGGCAAACGCCATCTGGAAGGCGATGTTGATGATCTGAGGGTAGACGGCACCATCCGCAGCATTGCCCTCGGCCGCCTGCAGCACCTGGTTGAGCACCGGCAGGCACAGCAACTGGTCAAAGCCGCCAATAAACGGGCTAGAACCGTCGCCACCGTAGGCCAGCGACCAGCCGGCAACAATCCACAGCACACCAACCAGGCCAATGGCGCCAAAGCACATAAGCATGGTGTTGATGACATTTTTGCGCCTGGACAGGCCGCCATAGAAAAACGCCAGACCCGGTGTCATTAAAAACACGAGCATGGTGCAGATGAGCATAAACGTTGTCGATCCCGTATCGTACATTCGCTCCCCCTTGGTCGCATGAACGTTGTCGGCGCTCATGATGCGGCCGAGGGGCAACTGGTGTAGACCAGATACGGCGTTGTTAAACGCTGCGTTGTCGAATGGAAACGGCACCGCAATCTTGGAAACGGCGCGGCAACGGACGCGAAACGAACGGGAAACGTGCGAACGAGAAGGGCGCGCTTGGCTCCGCTCTGGCTAGCGCCGGAACAGCTCGCGGGCTCGGTCGCGGAGGTCGGTAGCTCGAATGACACCCTCGTAACGATTGATGCGCAGACGCGGGAAGGCGTTAAAGAAGCGTAGGTCGCGGCGGCTGAGTGACACGCTCGGTACCGGGCGGCTCATGCGCTTGCCGGCAAGGCGACGACCGAGCGACGGACGCGGCATACTCGGCGCGGCATCGGCCACGCGGCGGGCAGCGAGCGCCAGGCCGCGAGCACCATCCGAGATAAACGTCGGCATCGAAGTCTTCTCGCGCAGGGCATCGAGCGCCGCGTCGCCCAGCTCGGCCAGCCAAGCGTTAACGGCGCGACCGCGGATATGCGTCTGCGCCACCGAGTCAATCGCCGAATCGGGAATACGTTCGAGCATAGAGTCGGAGGCGTCGGCAAGCGACTCATTGATGCGGTCGGCAAGGTCGGCACGCACACGCTCAAGCTGATCGGACAGACGCCGCCAGCTCGCCAACGAGCACACCGCATCGACCATCATCGCGACCGCGACGATAAAGGCGGCCAAGCGCACGATTAGCACCGGCAGATGGCCAAGCAGCCCCAGCAATGCCGGCTCCACTAAACGGCAAATACACAACGCACCCAAGCCAAACGCGCAGGCCCAGTACAGGCAGATGCGTCCGTGCAGGTTAAACGGCAGATGCGAGTAATCCCAAAACCGGGCACCCGTCGTTTTTTCCAACAGCACGCCCACGCTATATTCGATCACGCTGCATACGAGCGCGGCAGCGACAAACTGGCTCGAGGCGTCTGGGATTCCACGCAGCAGCAACCAGCACGCAATGCCGCCCGCACCGTAGATGGGACAACACGGCCCTAGCAAAAAGCCGCTGTTGGCAAAGCGTCCGTGGTTGAGCATGGCGCAGACTGTCGACTCCCATACCCAGCCGCAAAAACCGTAGAAGGCAAACGAGAGTACCAGCGCCGAGAGCGGACAGGCGGCAAGCGTCGCGCCGTCAAATGCCATGTCGATCGCGGTTCCCACCGTCTACCCACTCCTCTTTTCGTTCGATTCTTTGCTCGAGCCGTCACTCGGGCCCTCGTTCAAATCGTTCGCGCCGCCTTTGCGCGGCAGACGGCCGGCAATCGTCTCGCGCAGTGCGCACCATTTATCCGCCAGGCACACAATCCATGCCTCACGACACGTCGGCGGCACCGGTACCAGCGGAAACATATGCCGTACGATAATATTCCGCTCGCGCGGCGTCAGCTCAAAATCTTCCTCCGCACGCGCCAAGGCAAAAAACGGGTGACGAAAGCCATGCAGTCGATGGCTTGGGTCGGGATCGTGCCAGTCATAGAGAAAGTAATCGTGCAGCAGGGCCCCGCGCAGCAGCGATAAGCGGTCGACGGAGATACCGACGCGGCCCAGGCGCTCGGCAAAGGACAGACTTGCCCGCGCTACCGAGGTCACATGCGTATAGACCGTCACATCGCCATGTTGGATAAACTCATGCATCAGGTCCAAGCGGCCCGCCTGGGCAAGCTGACGGGCGGCATCGTCGACCTCGCGCGCGATTTTCTCGGCACGAACGGTATCGGACATGCGGCCTCCTTCCGGCGGCGCTCGGCGGCAAGCCGCGGCCTGCGCGCAATGAATAAAATCATCATCGAATTTACCAGTATGGCATCGGACAAAACGTTTTGCCCCACCAGTTGGCGAATTACCGCGCCGCCGTCACATATCAAACGCCAAAATGTGCGAGACTGTCTTGTGCAATTGTGCCGGCCGAGGGAGTGCCGGCGCACGATTCGCATGGAGTAACCCACAACGATGCTGCTTACGCAAACGACAACGCCCGAGGACGTCAAGGCTCTCGATCGCGCCGAGCTTCCGCTGCTCTGCGGCGAGATCCGCCACGCCATCCTCGAAAGCTCCGCCGCCGTCGGCGGGCACGTTGCCCCCAACCTGGGCGTCGTTGAGCTTACGGTTGCGCTCCATCGCGTGTTTAACTCCCCCATCGACAAGATTGTCTTTGATGTTTCGCACCAGACCTACGCCCACAAGGCGCTGACTGGGCGCGCGTACACTTATATCGATCCGGAGCGTTATGGTGAGGCTTCTGGCTTTGCCAATCCCGACGAGTCCGAGCACGACCTGTTCGCCATGGGCCACACCTCCACGTCGGTGAGCCTGGGCTGCGGCCTAGCGCACGCTCGCGACCTGGCGGGGGATACATACAACGTCATCACCATCATCGGCGACGGCTCGCTTTCGGGCGGTTTGGCGTTTGAGGGCTTTAACAATGCCGCCGAACTCGATAGCAACCTGATCATCATCGTCAACGATAACGACCAGTCCATCGCCGAGAACCACGGTGGCCTCTATCGCAATCTGGCCGAGCTGCGCGCCAGCAACGGCACCTGTGAGCGCAATGTTTTCCGCGCGATGGGGCTCGACTACCGCTATCTGGACGCCGGTAACGACGTGTTGGCCCTAGTCGACGCGCTGCAGGAACTACGCAATATCGATCATCCCATCGTGCTGCACGTCTCCACCGCCAAGGGCAAGGGCTTTGAGCCGGCCCAGAACGACCCCGAGCGCTGGCATCACGTAGGCCCCTTTGACATGGCGACCGGCCGAAAGCTCTGCCCGGGCCATCCGAGCGAGCCTGCGCCGCGCACCTACGCCGACATTACGGGCGAGGCGCTCAGCGCCGCCATCGAGCGCGATCCGCAGGTTGTGGGCATCACGGCTGCCACGCCCTACATCATGGGCTTTACACCCGAGCTTCGCGCCGCGGCAGGCAAGCAGTTTGTCGACGTGGGCATTGCCGAGGAACACGCCGTGACCTTTGCCACCGCGCTCGCCAGCGCCGGTGCCAAGCCGGTCTTTGGCGTGTACGGCACGTTTTTGCAGCGCGCCTACGACGAACTGTGGCACGACCTGTGCCTCAACGACGCCCCCGCAACCATCTTGGTGTTTGGCGCGTCGATCTTTGGCACCACGTCCGAGACGCACCTTTCGTTCTTTGATATTTCCATGCTGGGCGGTCTTCCCAACATGCACTACTTCGCGCCGGCCTGCATGGAGGAATATCTGTCCATGCTGAGCTGGTCGCTCGATCACCGCGAACATCCCGTGGCGATTCGCGTGCCGGGCATTGGCTTGGTAAGCCGCCCCGACTTGGCGCCTGCCGAGGACGACGATTACGGCGTCGCGCGCTACAACGTGGTGTGTCAGGGCCGCGACGTAGCCGTGCTCGCGCTCGGCGATTTCTTTGAACTGGGCGAGCGCGTGGCAAACCGCTTGGCTGCCGAGTACGGCATCGAGGCCACGCTCGTCAACCCGCGCTTTGCAACCGAGCTCGACCACGAGTTCCTCGACAGTCTTGCCGCCGAGCATCGCGTTGTCGTCACCCTCGAGGACGGCATCTTGGACGGCGGCTGGGGCGAACGCGTGGCATGTTATCTGGCATGCACGCCGTTGCGCACGCGCACCTTCGGCATCGCCAAGGGCTTCCCCGACCGCTACGACCCCAACGAACTGCTTGCGCGGAACGGCATGACGGTCGAGAACATGGCCGCCGAAGCCGTAAGGCTACTGAACGAGTAAAAAACCTCCGCAAGGGAAGCACCCCTGCGGAGGTTTTTATTTTCGCGACGCGATTATCTCAATCTGTAACATCTAGGGCCCGAATTCCCGTCTATCTGTTACAGATCAAGACAAGACGTCTTAGTCCCTGACCTTTGTCTCAATCTGTAACAGATAGAGACCTTTTGGCCGTCCAGATGTTACAGATTGAGACATTCGAATTCCCCTGAAGAGAAAATCTCAATCTGTAACAGTTACTCGGCAAAAATGGCTGCAGATGTTACAGATTGAGACAAAACAGTAAGGCATGCCGTTGCATCGGTCAAAACCACCACGAAGGTGCCTGTGAACCTGTCCCTTTTTGGTAGGTACAATAACCCATAAGGTAAGTATGTTTCTGAGTTATTTCGTGTTGACCCATTTGAGCGCGATAGGGTATAACTCTACTCAACCGCTAGGGATTTTATTGAGAAAGGTGTTCTACCATGAGCAAGAACCTCTCCCAGCAGGTCGTTCTCGACCGCCGCGGCTTCGTCGCCGCCACCTTCGCAACCGTCGCCGGCCTTGGTCTTGCCGGCTGCTCCGACACCAGTACCGAGGCCGACAAGGGTTCCGCCGGTTCCTCCAAGAGCTCCGAGGATACCGAGGTTTCCGCCACGCTCGACGCCAAGGCATTCGACAAGCTCGTCAACGACGGCCCCAAGGCCGATGACGACGCCATCGCCGCCAGCACCTGGGCTACGGCCGTCAAGGATGCCGGCGTCTTTACGATCGGTGGCGTCCAGACCTCCACGCTCTTCTCCCTCCTCAACGAGAAGGACGGTCAGACCCGCGGCTTCGACGCCGGTATCGCACAGCTCCTGTCCAACTACATTCTGGGCGAGAACAAGGTCGAGATCACCCAGGTGACCTCGGACACGCGCGAGTCCGTCCTGCAGAACGGCCAGGTCGACGCCGTCTTTGCCACCTACACCATCACTGACGAGCGCAAGAAGCTCGTCTCCTTTGCCGGTCCCTATTACTACACGCAGCAGGCCATCCTGGTACTCGCCGATAACGACGACATCAAGAGCGTCGACGACCTGGCCGACAAGAACGTCGCCGTCCAGTCCGGCTCCAACGGCCCCGCCATCCTGGAGGAGCTCGCTCCCAAGGCCAGCCAGCAGGAGTTCAAGACCGACGAGGAGGCCCGCCAGGCACTCCAGCAGGGTCGCGTTGACGCCTACGTCATCGACAACAACATGCAGCAGAGCGCCCTGGTCCGCGAGCCCGGTAAGTACAAGATTGCCGGCAAGCCCTTCGGCAGCAAGGAGCCCTATGGCATCGGCCTGCCGCTCGATTCCGACGGCGTCGCCTTCGTCAACGACTTCCTTAAGAAGATTGAGGACGACGGCACCTGGACCGAGCTGTGGCAGATCTGCATCGGCGACCGCACGGGCGACACCAATGTTCCCGAGCTGCCCGAGATCGGCGCCTAGGCAACGCGCCTAGTAACGGCCGCAACGAAACCATACGGAAACGCACGGTGCGCTTTATTGCGCTAAACTGTTTCTTCACTGAGTTGTCGGGGCTTCCGTACACACGGGAGCCCCTTTCCTTATCGGCGGGAGGTCCGCATGAGTCTCTCCGAGCTCTGGTCGCTCTATGGCCAGAACTACATTGACGCGCTGCTCGCAACCTGGGGCATGACGCTTGAGTCGTTTGCCATCGCCATGGTGCTGGCCGTCGCCGTCACCGTGATGCGCGTGTCGCCGCTCAAGCCGCTGCGCGTCTTTGGCGACCTGTATGTCCAGGTCTTCCGTAACATCCCCGGCATCGCGCTGCTCATTATCGTCGTCTACGCGCTGCCGCCGCTCAAGGTCGTCCTGCCCTATCGCACCTGCGTTATCGTCGCCACAGTGCTCTTGGGTTCTGCCTTTGGCTCCGAGAACTTTATGAGCGGCATCAACACCGTCGGCGTCGGCCAGGTGGAAGCCGCTCGCTCGCTGGGCATGAGCTTCAACCGCATCCTCGCCAAGATCGTGATTCCGCAGGCACTGCGCTCGAGCGTGCTGCCCATGACCAACCTCTTTATCGCCGTCATGCTCACCACCGCGCTCGGTAGTCAGGTGCCGCTTAAGCCCCAGGAGCTCACCGGCGTGGTGAGCTATATCAACACGCGCTCGCTCGGCGGCGTCGCCGCGTTCTTTATCTCGGCGCTCGGCTACCTGGGCACAGCCTTTGTGGTGAGCCACATTGGCAACTACATCGATAAGAAGGTGAGGATCCTCCGATGAGCAAGCACTCCTCCCCCGCGCTCACCATGCGCGATGCGCTCTACGAGGCTCCCGGCCCCAAGATGCGCGCCAAGATTCGCATCGGCACCGCCATCTCGCTTGTTGCCGTCGTCGCACTCGTTGCCCTCGTGTTGCAGCGCTTTTATGTGACCGGCCAGCTTTCGGTCCACTATTGGTATTTCTTTACGCACCTCACCACTTGGAAGTTCCTGCTTGCCGGCTTTGAGGGCACCGTTAAAGTCGCACTCACCGCTGGCGCCATCGCGCTGGTGCTCGGCCTTGCCCTTATGCTCGGTCGCACCAGTGACATTAAGCCGCTGCAGCTGGTCTGCCGCGTGCTCACCGATTTCTTCCGCGGCGTGCCGAGCCTGCTGTTCATCTACTTCTTCTTTTTGGTGCTGCCCCAGTACAAGATCGCGCTGCCGTCGTTTTGGATGCTCACGCTTCCCGTCGCGCTCGCCGCAGCCGGTGTACTGGCCGAGATCTTCCGTGCCGGCGTCAACGCCGTGCCGCGCGGCCAGGTCGAGGCTGCCCAGGCGCTCGGCCTCTCCAAAGCTAAAATCACCTTTAAAATCGTATTGCCCCAGGCTATTCGGTTTATCATTCCGTCGTTGATTTCGCAGCTCGTGGTCGTCGTCAAAGACACCACCGTCGCCTACGTGGTGAGCTACCCCGACCTCATGCAAAACGCCCGCGTGCTCATTACCAACTACGACGCCCTCGTGTCGGTCTACCTGGTGATCGCGGTCATCTATATCCTCATCAACGTCGCGATCAACAAGGCCGCCGTCTACGTCTCGCACAAGACCGGCGCGACCATCATCCGCTAACGATTTACCATTTCGAGTCATAAGGAGCCGAGCACCATGGCACAGAGCACCTCTTCCACCGGCAATCAGCCGCTGATCGAGCTCAGACACGTCGATAAGCACTACGGCGATCTGCACGTCCTCAACGACATCAATCTCTCGGTCGACCGTGGCGAGGTCGTCGTCGTGATCGGCCCCTCGGGCTCGGGCAAGTCGACCATGTGCCGCACCATCAACCGCCTGGAAACCATCGACTCGGGCGAGATCCTCATCGAAGGCGAGCCCCTGCCGCAGGAAGGCAAGGATCTTGCCCGCATGCGCGCCGAGTTGGGCATGGTGTTCCAACAGTTCAACCTGTTCGCACATATGACGGTGCTGCAAAACGTCATGCTGGGACCGGTCGATGTGCTGGGCGTCTCCAAGGAGGAGGCTCGTGAGCGCGCCATGGATCTGTTGAGCCGCGTGGGCGTTGCCGAACAGGCCGATAAGGTGCCCGCACAGCTTTCGGGCGGCCAGCAGCAGCGCGTGGCCATCGCCCGTTCTCTTGCCATGCAGCCCAAGGCCATGCTCTTCGATGAGCCCACGAGCGCCCTTGACCCCGAGATGATCAACGAGGTGCTCGAGGTCATGGTCCGTCTAGCCCAGCAGGGCATGACGATGATCGTCATCACGCACGAGATGAACTTCGCCCGCCGCGTTGCCGATCGCGTCGTGTTTATGGCCGACGGCCAGATCGTGGAAACCGGCACACCCGACGAGTTCTTCGACCATCCCCAGACCAAGCGCGCCCAGGACTTCCTCAACTCCATCAAGGGCCACTAACCCCATTGCCACGCGGGGCAAATTCATCAACAGCGTTTGCCCCGCGCCGCCCCTGCGCCATGTCCACCCGGATTCGAAAGCCACGCCCATGATCGGAACCCGCACCTCATCGTCCTACACCCCGCATGTCAACGTCGACCCCGCCGACCGCCCACTCATCCTCGTCGCACCGCGTTGGGAAGAGGCAAAGCCGTTTTTGAGCGAGACGCTCTCCCCCAACGAGGAAATCGCCAGTGTCTTTGTCGATGCCATTCTTGCCGCCGGCGGCCTGCCGCTGCAGATGTCCATCACCGAGGACATTGAGGTTATCCGTCATTACGTCGACATCGCCGACGGCATCGCCATTCCCGGCGGCCCGGACGTCAACCCCAAGCGCTGGGGCGACGAGCGCCCCTACGACCCCACACTGTGCTGCGAGATTCGCGACCGTTTTGAGTTTAAGCTGGTTAACGAGGTGCTCTGCGCCAAAAAGCCACTCTTTACCACCTGCCGCGGCACGCAGCTGCTCAACGTCGCCACCGGCGGCACCCTGTGCATGGACGTGCCGAGCCTAGGTGCGCGCGAGGGTCGCACGCAGTGGCGCCATACCCACGTGCTCAACGACCCTGTGCATCCTGTCGAGGTCGTGCCGGGCTCGCTGCTGGAGCGCGCGGTTGGCGGGCACAGGTTGATCCAGACCAACTCGGCACATCACTGCTGCGTCGACCGCCTGGGCAAGAGCACGCGCTTGGTCGCCAAGGCAACCGACGGCGTGCCCGAGTGCATCGAGGTCGAGGGCCAGCCGTTCTGCCTGGGCGTGCAATGGCACCCCGAGTACACCTGGCAAACGCTCGAGACCGACTTTAACCTGTGGAAGTCGTTTGTCGAGGCAGCGGCTAAGGTAAAGCAGGCTCGTTAGCTCGCGAACCACATAGGCTAAAGCTACCCATACAGGGGGGGACACCAACTACGGTGCCCGCCCCCTGTATTTGATACGCTCGGTATGATCATCCCTCACAAACAATCAAAGAAATCTCGACCGCAATCGGTCGACGGTAAAGCAGATGGCAAAAACGCTTGCTACGTTTATTAGGCAGTCAATCAAAATCGAAACGCATTGACCGCCCCCCAACGGGGTCACGCCGCAAATCCACATGAGCATCGAGGACGGAAACGGAAGCATGGAATTGGCTCCGACCTGTATGTAGATCGTTACGACGTTGACAAGCAACAGCATGCCAATAGAACCGAAGCCGGATCCAAAATAGGAAACAACGATCACGCAAGAGACCACGTATGCAAGGCAGACCGCACTCGCCAGAAGAAGTCGATCGCAAAACATATTCAGGTTGAAATACTGTTGAGCATCCAAAACGATTGCGCAGTTAAGACAGTACAAAACGACACTTGACAGGATAAACGCGCCCAATAGGGCGAAAGAAGACAGCATCGCTCGCGCAACGGTAACGCACGCCCGCTTCCCTCCCCGAGCCTCCGACAGCCCCCACGGTTCCTCGACAAAGCCCGAACTGACAAAGCGCGGCACAATACAAGCCGCGATGAACGGAAAGAACAATGCATGAGCCAACGGGGCTACGTTGAACAGCAGACCGCGAAAAACCTCTGCATTACCAAATAGAAGGACATCCTCCGCCGATAGCCGAAGCGTCGGGTCTGGGAAGAAGCCCAAGAAACTGTTCTCACGGAGGCTGCAGAACCACATCGGGAAAGAATTAAGCTGCAATACCACCATGCACGCATAAATTACCGGGATTAAGGCGTACGTCCATTTACTCACGTGCTTCAATTCTGAATGGAGGAATCTTTTAATCTGACGAGCCATTGAGCACACCCCCAGCACGAAAGCTCACGAGAGCGTAAATCAATACCGATAAACAGCTGGCTGCCACGCCATAGCCCAGAAGCGCCAGTTGCCCCATATCGCTATACCCAAGGGCGCATCCGACTCCAAGGTACGGCCCAGGAAGGAAGAAGATCCATCGCAAGGATGGTATAGGTGCCTGAAGGAAGGCTCCGTAGAGCGTCAAGCTCATGACAAATCCGATTATTATTGCAGCCCCGCTCAATACAGCGCTGCCTGTAATCCGATAGATGGTCACCGTCTCCAGCGCAACCGATATCACCAATACGGTGTTGACTATCATTGCAGGCAAAAATGCAGCCAGCATGCCATGCGCGTAGCTATGCCCTCCACGTATTATGGCTATTGCAAACAGAAGAAAGCAAAGCGCACTATATGCTGCGCCAATTATTAAAGCAGACGAAAGCGCATGAGCTAGAACCCCATAAAAGCGGGTAAGACCTCTTGCTGAAGAAATTCGGTATCCCTCTTCATAGCCGTGCTCCTGTAAAATCGCCAGGCAAACGATGAGTGGAACGAACAGAGAGGTGCCGGCAAAAGCACTGCGCACAAGGGACTCATCGGGTGCAGAAGGATCGATTACATTCCAGAAGAAACCAATATCCTCCCCAAAAACGCTATTGCCAAAGGCGAGCAACGTTGTTCCGTTTTTTAGAAAGACACCGAAGAGAAGGCCGAACGCCAGCATAAGCGCAAGACCAAGCTTCGCCGGAAACATCCTGTACAAACGCATCATATCTGCCTTTATGGGATGGATCGCCCGCTTCATAGCGAGACCGCCTTCATCAAGCGCCTGTAATACTCTTTTAAGGACGACGCCTCATCCCTTATGATGTCCATCGGTTCCTTTTTCAGCAGTTCGCCGTCATGAAGAAACAGGCAGCATGTTGCAACCGATGCCAGCTCATCCAAGTCGTGGCTAGAAATAAGCATGGTTTTGCCCTGTTCTTGATTCAATCGACCGATAAGGGCCCATATACTCTCGATGCCCAACGGATCCAATCCATTTGCCGGCTCATCGAAAATTAGTACGTCGGTATCGCCCAACAAAGCCGTAGCTATATCCAGCCGCCGTTTCATTCCCAGAGAAAAACTGCCCACGCTCTTTTTCTCTTCGACGTCCAGCCCGACTAGGCTCAAAACGCGAGGAATCTCACAATTCGCATCAAGCCCCCATTCCGAACATCGGATTTGGAGATTCTCAACCGCACTGAGGGATTGGTATGCTCCGCTGGAATCTGGCACATAGCCGACACGCGTCCGCATCAGGCCAAGCTCTCTTTTTGATTTGCCTCCAAAGAGCTCCACGCTCCCCGACGATGGCTCGCAGAGGCCCAAGACGATTTTAATAAGCGTGCTTTTGCCCGCACCGTTTGCACCGACAAGGGCACAGAGCTCAGACTGATGCACCTCGAAAGAAACGTCATGCAAAACGCGCCGTTTCCCGTAGCGCTTTGATACTTTTGATAGCTTTATCGCTGATGCGTTCATTGGCCTCCCGTTCTGCTTGATAGCAAAACCGCTCATATCGTTCCTTCTTTCCTTTATCGTTTTCCATGGTTGTTATTGTTTTTCGATAACTCATATTTGTCAAGATAATCTAAAAGAAGGGACCCGTGTTAGACACAGGTCCCTTCACGCTGATACTTCGTTTTAGTTGTTTGCCTTAAGCTACTCGTCACTCAAATCGACAGCGAAGACTGATGTCGGAAGCGATACCTCATTGCCTCCGCCGTCCCGCATCTGTCTCACGACATTTTTTGCGCGCTCGACAATAAGCTCCTCAAGCTCTTTCTCGCTCACGCGCTGAATAATATCTCCCGGTTGACAATCAAGCTCATCACAGATATCGAGAAGCGTCTTTAGGCGAATAGCTTTTATCTTTCCGTTTCTAAGCTTTGAAATATTAGCCGGAGTATGCCCCGTCGCCCGAATCAGATCAGCGCTGGTCTTTCCGGTCTTAAGCAGCTGCGTCTCAAGCTCGATGATGAGATAGCTCATGTTTCCTCCTACACAAGCTCGTCAGACTGCTCTTGGAGCAGCGAGGCATAACTCCAGATCGCCGAGATAAACAAACAGACAACTGCGCCGATAAACGACCCCGCATCAAAGGTAGCGCCTTGGCAAATCTCAATAACGAAGGAATGAGGCACGATGTAAAGCTCCAGTCCGCCAATGGTGAGATTGACCGATCCATAGGCACCAACAAGCGAAACCGCGGCGTTAACAGCAAAGGCAAGCGCGAGAACACGGATAAGCCGCACATGCGTCTTGGTAAAGGGCGAGACGCCCCGAGAGATGTTATGGCTGATTCCGCACAAAACGACAAGCGAAACACCCACGACGAGTGCCAGGCACAGCCCGCTTGGGATAACGATGCTCCCGCCATCGAGAAGCGTCACGACACCGAAAGAATCGACAGAAACAACGTTTGCAACCGCATACCAGATCACGTAAACAACCAACGCGGCAAAAGCGACGAGCATTCCCGCAAAAACGACCGCCATGCAAAAGCCAAGCTTCCTTACAGTCTCGCCCGCCTTGGCCATACGCTGAACGCTGTTGGACATACACTCACCCTCATCGAATCTATCGTTATCCGAATAGTTTATCGAACAACGATATGGATTGCATGCGGAAAGCCCCGCCAGTGCGCATAGGCCATTCACCAATCAGAAGGGGTGAGAGTGGATTTTTGGACACGTATCGAACGAGAGTGGATAATCTCCCACTTTGAGGTCGCCACCGGGCCTAAAACGGGAGATTATCCACTCTCATAGCCATCAAAGCTCGCGAGCTCTTACTCGGCCACCTCGCGCAGGGCCGACATCGTAGCCGCATATTGCTGCTGCAACGCA
This sequence comes from Coriobacteriaceae bacterium, assembly GCA_902364645.1. Taxonomy (GTDB): domain Bacteria; phylum Actinomycetota; class Coriobacteriia; order Coriobacteriales; family Coriobacteriaceae; genus Collinsella. Next base: position 361,550 of record CABJEP010000001.1, read on the forward strand.
TGCATTCCCGCGCGAGCGCCGTCAACGGCATCGGCGCCGCGCAGCGCCTCGGTCACCACGACCGCCGGCTCGTACAGATTATCGAATCCCAGGTTCTGGCTCACGCCCTTGAGCGTGTGAGCTGCCATAAACGCTTCCTTGGCGTCTCCTGCCGCCATGGCGGCCTCCAGCTTGTCCATGCTCTCGTCATCCAAAAACTTGAGGGCAAAGCGGGCAAGCATCTCCTCGCCCATCAGCCGAGTGCAAGCGTCATCATAATTGGCGCCGATCTTCTCATACGCTTCACGCATGGAAATCATGGATTCAAACTCCTTTGGTCAAACTAAATCGTAGGAAGCGCAACGACCTCGGCAGGGCGCGCCAATGTTTCGGCAATACGGTCTTGCACCTCGAGCAGACAGTCGAGCAGCAGCGGGTTAAAGGTGCCGCACTTACCGTCCAGGATCATCTGGATCGCCTCCTCGTGCGGGATGGCATCCTTGTACACGCGCACGCTCGTCAGCGCATCGTATACGTCGGCCACCGAAACCACCTGTGCGGCGATGGGGATATCGTCGCCCTTAAGGCCATCGGGATAACCCTTGCCGTCCCAGCGCTCGTGGTGCCAACGCGCAATCTGGTACGCATATTCCATAAGCGCATTACCGGCGTGATGGCTACCCAGCTCAAGCAGCATGTCGGCGCCGATCGTGGTATGCGTCTTCATAATCTCGAACTCATCGGGCGTAAGGCGTCCGGGCTTGTTGAGGATCGCATCGTCAATCGACATCTTGCCGATATCGTGCAGCGCCGAAGCCAGGGCGATCGTGGAGCGTTCCTCATTGTCGAGGGAGATCGTGCCGCTACGCTGGACCAGATAGCCAAGCAGCAGCTCGGTCAGCTTTTCGATGTTCGTAACGTGCCTGCCGCTCTCGCCGTTGCGAAGCTCCATGACGCCGGCCATGATGTCGATGAGCATGCGACTGTTCTTGACGCGCTCGTTGTACTGTTGGGACAGCAGGTTCGTCAGGCGGCGCTGTTTGGCGTACAGGCGGATGGTGTTGCTTACGCGGCGGCGCACGACACGGGAGTCAAACGGGCGGTTGATATAGTCCGAGGCGCCCAGCTCGTACGCGCGCAGAACCGCATCATCGGAATCTTCGCTCGAAATCATGATGACAGGCAGATTATCGATACCCGATCGGCGCGACAGATCGGCCAGCACCTCAAAGCCGCTTATGCCCGGCATCACAATGTCCAACAGCACGAGCGACAACTCATCGCCATAGCGGTCGACCATGTCGAGCGCCGCACGACCGTTATCGGCCTCGAGGATGCAATGCTCGTCCTTGAGCATCTCGCTGAGAATGGCTCGGTTCATCTCGGAGTCATCGGCGATAAGCACCAAAGGCTTTTCGCTTTGGAAGGCCTCGATGGAATCGGCATCGGTCACGACCGTACCGGCTTTTGCCTTAGCGCGGCTCAGTAACTGAGCAGCGCGGCCAACGCCCTCATCGACCGTCTCGCCATGAATGCGAACGCCACCAACACATGCCGTCAAGCTCACGTACTCATGGCCCGGAATAATCGTGGAATGAACGGCATCGGACACCTGATGCAGGCGACGGGTGAAGTCATCGGAGGGAATATTGGGCATGACAACCACAAACTTGTCGCAGCCATAGCGCACAAGCTCGTCAGTCGAACGAATTCCGCTGCGTATGGCTGTCGCCACAGCACCGAGCGCAAGGTCGCCGGCATGACGGCCACACGTATCGTTGAAGGCCCTAAAATCATCAACGTCGATCATCGCAACGCCGGCATTCATGCGGGCGCTGCGAAGCTTTTCCTCGTAATATCGGCGATTGCGCACGCTCGTCAGCACGTCGGTGTAGACAAGGTCCTCTTCCGCGGCCTCTTGCTCATCAATCGGACGCACCATCAGCAAGACGTGAGGCTCGCCCTCGACCTTCAGAGGGCGTAGACGGGCGCGGTACTCAGTGCCATCATTGAGCAGTTGCTCCGACACCTCATCGGAGTCTGCCAAAGCCTCAAGACTCGACTGACGCAGACAAGGGCAGCGATCGCCGGCGAGCAAGCAGTTAGGCTCGCTCTTAATCTGATCGGCCGACAGCAAACGCACCACGGGGTAGTTCTTCGCGACACGGGCGACCTCAGCGGCAGCCTCCTCGTCGGTTAGATTGACCTCGTGATTATTGAGCATATGGGGCCCTTTCGATAGTTTCGCATGGTAGCGGTGGGTTCCAAATGCTACAAGGGTAACACCTTGTCGATGCAGGTAAGTACGTGAATGCTGTTACATTTTTATGAGTTGGCAGGCGGCGCGATTGAAGTCGCAGACGTGAGGTTTTGAGCACATTTGTTAACACGGCCGAAACGTTTGCGGGTGAAGCCTGCTTTGGCCATTGCGGGTGTTAGAGCCCCAGGATGCCACGGACAGCCCGGGCAGCCGCTGCCGGGCGATCGCGCAGACCGTTATGCGCGCCCGGGATCGTCACGAGAGGGCAATCGAGATATTCGGCAGCCGCTCGCGTGCCAGCCTCGCGGGGCGTGCCAATCGAGAGCTCGCCCAGGAGCACGGCGGCCACCGTTTTTGACGCGCGAACGCTATCCCAATCGGGAACGCAGGTCATAGTAATCCCGTATTCATTGGCCATGAAGCAACGACCATTGCGCAGGGCATGTTTGGCTTCCGCTTCGGTCGTTCCAGGAGCCTCGGGGTCCAAGTCGCCGAGGGCTCCCAAGAAAAGCCGGAGCGCCCTTGAAACCTTTCCAGCCGCAATCATATCGAGCAAAACCGGGGCTGCGCCCATGCCGACGCCTTCGGCCGACACAGCCGGCTCATGCAGAATCGCACGGGCGACGAGATGGGGTTCGGTACGAAGAAGCTCCAGCGCCACCAACGTACCGGCGCTGTGCGCAAGCACATTTGTCGGAGCGCCAACGTGTTCGATCACGGCTTGCAGATCGGCGGCCTGAGCGGCAAGATCATAGCTGCCGTCTGCCGCATCGCTGCTGCCACCACAGCCGCGGCGGTCGTAGGCAATTACGCGGTAGTTGCGACTGAGCTCACAAGCGATGCCGTCGAAAAATGTGCCGTCGACACAAGCGCCGTGCACGCACACCAAGGCAGGAGCATCAGGCGACACATCCGGGTCGGCATATTCGCGACAGGCAATCGTGGTGCCCGCATTCTCGACCGTAAAATCCATGTTGTGCCCCCATCATCAATGCTCATCCAGTTGCACGTCAGCACGGTTGGATGGACCCGCATTGCTTTACACCTTGTTAACAGATTAACTTTACCCGACCCGAGGCTTTTCATGGCACGGCATCATGAGCGACGTGAAAAAACGAAACTTGTAAAGCAAGAGCCCACACCTTGCTTTGGAGCCGATGCTATGCTTAGGCACAATTGTCTTGAGGAGCATATGCCTATGTCTACGTTTTTGAATGCCAGCCCCATCTTTGGGCCCGTTCGCAGCCGTCGCCTTGGTCTCTCGCTCGGCGTCAACATGATGCCGGCCAGCGGCAAAATCTGCACGTTCGACTGCATCTACTGCGAGAACGGCCTCAACGCCGAGCGCCCCTGCCATGAGCCGTATAACACGGCTGCCGTGGTACTCGAAGCGCTCGAGGCAAAGCTGCGCGAGATGGCAGCCGAGGGCGAGCTCCCCGATGTAATCACCTTCGCAGGCAACGGCGAGCCCACCGCCGCACCGGAGTTTCCACGGGCCATCGCCGGCGCCGTCGCACTGCGCGACGAGCTTGCCCCAAACTCCAAGATCGCCGTGCTCTCCAACGGCACACGCGCCGACCGCCCCGAGGTGCACGACGCGCTCATGATGGTCGACGACAACATTCTTAAGCTCGATACCGTCGACCCGGCGTTTATCCAGCTGCTCGACCAGCCTGTTGGCCCCTACAACGTCGAACACCAGATCGAGACGTTCGCAAGCTTTGACGGTCACGTTATTATCCAGACGATCTTTTTGACCGGCGAGTATCAGGGCAAGCTCATCGACAATACCGGCGAGGAGTATGTTGCCCCCTGGCTCGCGGCGCTTGAGCGCATTCGTCCGCAGGAGGCGACCATCTACACGGTCGCGCGCGAGACACCAGTCGCCGGCCTTGCCAAAGCAGCGCCCGAGGTGCTCGACGCCATTGCCGCGCGCGTGCGCGCCCTCGGTATTCCCTGCCAGGTGAGCTACTAGCGCGGCCGCCCGCCAGCAGCTAAATTAGCCCCATCCCAAATGAGCTGGTCTGCGGGTGGGCTATACTAGCTGCGAATGAAAGGAAGTTAGCCATGTTTGACAATGGACCCGTGCCCGGCCGCAACGACGCCTGCTGGTGCGGCAGCGGCAAAAAATATAAGAAATGCCATAGCGCCTTTGATGAGCGCCTCGAGCGCTTGTGGGAAGAGGGCTGGGAGGTTCTGCCCCGCACGCTCTACAAGACACCCGCCGACATCGAGGGCATCAAGCGCTCGGCCGCCATCAACGTGGGCGTGCTCGACTACGTAGGCGAGCACATCGCCGCGGGCATGACCACCAACCAGATCGACCAGATGATCTACGACTACACCATCGATCACGATGGCACGCCGGCTGACCTCAACTATGAGGGCTACCCCAAGAGCGTGTGCACCTCGATCAACGACGTGGTCTGTCACGGCATCCCCTGCGATACGGACGTGCTGCACGAGGGCGACATCATCAACGTCGATTGTTCCACGATCTTGGACGGCTACTTTAGCGATTCGAGCCGCATGTTCTGCATCGGCAAGGTCTCTGCCGAGCGCCAGCGTCTGGTCGACGTCACTCGCGCCAGCGTGGAAGCGGGTCTAGCCGCCGTCAAGCCATGGCTACCGCTGTCCGTGATGGCCGAGGCCGTGCAAAAGACGGTCGAGGACGCCGGTTTTAGCGTGGTGCGCGAGTACGGCGGACACGGCATTGGCAAGGAGTTCCACGAGGACCCGTTTGTAGGCTTTACCACCGAGGCGCCCGATGTGGACACCATCATGGCTCCGGGCATGGTCTTTACCATCGAGCCCATGGTCAATGCCGGAGCGCCCGACATCAAGATTAGCAAGGGTGACGGTTGGTGCGTGCGCACCAAGGACGGCAGCGATTCGGCCCAGTGCGAGGTACAGCTCGTAGTGACCGAGGACGGCTACGAGCTGCTGAGCTGGTAGCCGCACGGACGCCGGGCGCTCATGGACTTATAAACCGTCCATGAGCGCCCGGCGCTTTATTTAAGCGTTTTGCCTGATAAAACCTGCCAAAATAAACCTGTCCCTTTTTGGCAGGTCAAGCGGAGAGGACTGCTTGTGAACATCCTGGTTTTGTTGCCCGTCAACGACCGCCATCGCGCAATTCTTGAGTCGAGCGCTCCGGGCGAGAACTTTATCTATACGAGCGCCGACGCCATCACGCATGAACAAGTCGCCAACGCCGACGTGATCTTGGGCAACATAGACCCTGCCCTGCTTACCGCATGCGAGCACCTCCAGCTACTGCAGCTGCAGACCGCGGGCTATGACGACTACCTTGCTGCCGGCACCGTGCCGGCTGACGCCAAGCTGTCTTGCTCGGTGGGCGCCTACGGCCAGGCCGTGAGCGAGCACATGTTTGCCATGGTGCTGTCAATGATGAAGCGCCTGCCCGGCTACCAGGACCTGCAGCGCGAACATCGCTGGGAGGACTTGGGCCCGGTCACCTCGCTCAAAAATGCCAACGTGCTGGTGCTGGGCGCGGGCGATATCGGCGGCCACTTTGCCACGCTCTGCCGCAGCATGGGTGCGCACGTCCGCGGCATCAAGCGCCATCCGCTCGTCTATCCCATTGTGTTTGAGGACATGGACGGCATGGATGCCCTGTCCGAGCGCCTAGCCGAGGCCGACATCGTCGCATCCTTTATGCCCAGCACACCCGAGACCCGCGGCCTGGCGAACGCCGAGTTCTTCGCCGCGATGAAACCGGGCACCTTCTTTGCCAACGGCGGCCGCGGCGATCTTGTGGTCGCCGACGACTTGGTTGCCGCCCTGGAGTCGGGACATCTCGCCGGCGCCGCGGTCGACGTCACCGACCCCGAGCCGCTGCCTGAGACAAGCCCACTGTGGGATGCACCCAACATGCTCATCACGCCGCACGTCTCCGGTTGGTTCCACCTGGCAGCCACACTTAACAACGTGGTCGACATCGCCGCCAAGAATCTGCGTCACCTGCAGGCCGGCGAGACCCTGCGCTGCTGGATCGAGCACTGATTTGTTCCGGCGTTTTACCAAACGCCGGAACCCCTCGACGCTGCGAGCCCGCCGTTTGGCCAATCTGCCGTTCAATTTCAAAGGCGCGACCAGAAGGTCAGCGCCTTTTCATTTCACGGCACCTTGGCTCAAACGGCGGGCTCTCGCTGACTTTTGTTCAACCTGCGGCGCTTTGCTGGCGCGGCCCTACCTGTGGACTCTCGCTGACCATTATTCGACCAGAGGGGTCTAGCGCTATTTAAGCGTTGTTAGATAGTTTCTTGCGTTTTCGACGTTCATTGCTGCGACGGGCGCATGCGAAGAGAGCTTGACATCGTTGGTGACCAGGAGATCTGCCTTTGCGCGTATCGCTGCCGCAATGATTAAATCGTCTTCGTAATCGCTATGGAGCTCACGCTGCCTGCTCGCCATCCATATATCGCTCAGGTCACAGGGCACTGGCGTGGCAAGCTGCGACAGCACGCTAAGACAATCCCATGCAAGCGAAGTCGCTACCGTAGCGGCATACTGGGAAAGCGAACCATGCTCGCGCCGATACCATGCCTTATGTTCGCTTGAAATCAAATAAAACAGGTCTTTGGACGATGTCGCCGCGTACAGCAAATCAACCTGCGCCGTGCATGCATCGCGTAAAAACTCAATCGCCACCGAACGACCACGTCGTGAGGGAATGAAGTAATCGAGCCACACGTTGGTGTCAACCAAGATGCGCTTTGGAGTCTCACTCATAGAGCCAGCTCATCTCCTCGCCATAGCGATCCGCATAGGCATTCCGTTTGAGCTCTTCGTCGTCCGATGGCTGAGCCTTGACCATATCGATTCCCGACTCACAGCAAGCGGCAGCGAACAGCTTCGACCCCTGATCCATGAGCTCGAGCTTACGTTTGGCGGCCTTTTCGCGCTCGCGCTGTTCCGCCCGGGCACGACTGGGCAGCAGGATATCCTCGAGCGCACCGGGGCGATCGGCCAGCGACGCTGCAAGCTGCCAGAGCGCTCGCACCGCTTGGCTCGGCGTCATACCGGCCTTGGAGAGAGCGGCGTCCCCACTCCTTTTAAGATCGGCATCGAGACGTACGTTGATCTGAGCGGCTGTTGTGGTCATAACCCCTCCTTAATACTTCAAAACTATCATAAAACTCTATGGTAGATACGTAAAGCATGTATAGCATTTATAAGCATTAGCCGTACTCTGTACACAAAAAGCCGCCGAGGCACACTGCACCTCGGCGGCTACGCATCACCAATCCAGTTCGGTTTCACCCTTTGCATTCGCCCAGATAAACCCTGCCAAAATTAACATCCCTTTTTGGCAGGTTTTAGAGCTCCACACTTTCGGCGCCGTTGATGGTTAGGTTGCGCTCGTAGAAGGCGGTGAGGGCGCGGATAGCGTACATCACGTCGCGCACGCCGCCGGTCTCGTAGCTCGAGTGCATGGCAAGCTGCGGCAGGCCCACGTCCACGGCATGCATGCTCGCCTGCATATTGGACAGATTGCCCAGGGTAGAACCGCCGGCCATATCGCTCTTGTTGGCAAAGGCCTGCGTGGGCACGTCGGCGTCATCGCAAATGGCCTGGAACACCGCGCGGCTAAAGGCGTCGGTGCAGTAGTGCTGGTTGGCGGCCTCCTTGATGACGATGCCGCCGTTGAGTACCACCTGATTGCGGGCATCGCACTTCTCGGCATGGTTGGGGTGCACGGCATGTGCATTGTCGCAGCTTACAAGCATCGAGGCGGCAAGTGCGCGGTGGTACGACTCGTCGTCAAAGCCCAACGATCCGTTGATGCGGCGCAGCGCGTCGGCCAAGAACGTCGACATGGCGCCCTGCTTGGTCTCGGAGCCAACCTCCTCATTATCAAAGCAGCAGAAGACCGAAACGTCGTGCGCGTTCTCGGCACCCAAAAATGCCTGCAGTGAGGTGTAGGCGCAGGCCAGGTCGTCGAGCTTGGGCGTCGAGATGAACTCGTCGGCCCAGCCCCAAATGCGCGCATCCTGACGATTGACCAGGAACAGATCGCGGCCCAGGATCTGCTCGGGCTCAACGTCCAGTTCGTCAGCGATCAGGGCGTCAAAATCTCCCTGCTTAAGGTCACCGGCGCTGATGAGCGGGCACAGATCAATGGCTCGGTTGGGAGCAAAGTCCTCGTTAACGCCGCGGTTCATGTGGATGGCAAGGCTCGGGATAATAGCGACCTCGCGCTCGGTGGCAAGCAGGCGGCTCTCAATACGGTCGCCCTCGCGCACCAGCACGCGTCCGGCCAGCGCGAGCGGACGATCAAACCAGGTGTAGTCGATCATGCCGCCGTAGGCCTCGGTGTTCAGGCGCAACGTCTCGCCTGCGCCGTCAAGCTCGGGCACGGCCTTGACCTTAAACGTCGGCGAATCGCTGTGCGACGCCGTGAGCTGAAAATGATAGTCACCGGCAACGCCGTCCTCGCCCCACGTCGCAGCCAAGTCCTCGCCCACCTTAAAGGCGATAACGCTCGAAGTATTGCGCTGCGTGTAGTAACGACCGCCCGGTTCGATATCCCATGCCGCGTTCTCGGGCAGATAGGTAAAGCCTGCCTCGTCGAGCTCGGCCATAATGGTCGCCGCCGTATGGAACATGCTGGGGCATGCCTCGATAAAGTCGATAAGGTCGTTGGCGGCCTCGATATCGTCGGCCGTCACGTGCGCGCGCTCGGGCGTTTCCTGATCCGTCATGCTCTCCCCTTTCGCTGGGTTGATGGTCCCTTCCAGCATACCCCGCCGCGCCAGCGCCGCACTCTTCATTCCGTGCTTAATTCCGCGCCGCTCACCAAGTTGAGTCATCATGCCCGCACTCCTTTTGCGACAATTACGCTAACAGGACGAGAGGAGTCGTCATGAAGCCACGTAACATTGCCATCGCCTACGGTGTCGCGGGAGCCGCCGTCGGCCTTGCCGCTGCCACCGGTATCGTTTATCACAAGCAAATCAAGTCCGCCGCGTCGCTCAAACGCTTGACCGACTATGCGGATGGCTATGACCTGTACGCAATCGACATCGCCTACGACTACGATCTTGATCGCATCATCGCTGCTGGCGTGCGCGACGACCAGGCCTACATCGATGCCGTGGTGGCGCAGGTGCTGCCCGGTGTGCCGACACATGTCCAGGCACCCCAGTTTGCCTGCAGCGCTTTTGTCGCCGTAGATGCCGAAGGCCGCGTGCGCACCGGTCGCAATTACGACTTTAAGGACGACACCTCGGCGCTGCTGGTGCGCAATCACCCGCGTGACGGCTATGCCTCCATCGGCTTTGCGGCCCTCAATAACCTGGGCGATAACACTCCGCTTGACTCCATCGCCGGACGCGCCGCGGCGTTGATGGGCCCGTTTGCCCAGCTCGACGGTGTTAACGAATGCGGCGTGTCCATTGCCGTACTCACTCTGGATTCCAAGCCCTGTGACCAGGACACGCAGCGCCCCGTCATCAATACCTCGCTCGCCATCCGCTTGGTGCTCGACCGCGCGGCTACCACACAGGAGGCCGTCGACCTGCTTTCTGCCTATGACATGCACGCCATGGCCGGACGCGACTACCACTTCTTTATCAACGACGCCGCCGGTGACGCGCGCGTAGTAGAGTGGGATCCGCACGATCCGGACCGCGCTTTCAAAGCGACTCCCGTACGCCAGGTTACGAACTTCTACACCTGCTATGGCGACGAGGTGCTCCCCAACCAAAAGAATGGCGAGCTGGGCCATGGTAAAGAGCGCGCCGTCGCAATCGCCGATGTCCTTGACGCCCATGTCGGTGCCCAAGACGAGGCAGTCGCTTGGAAGGCCCTACGCGCTGCAGCGCAAGAGCCCAATCCGGAAGACATCACCAGCAACACGCAGTGGTCGGTCGTCTTTGACAATACCGAACCCGCCGCCGCTATTACGCTGCGCCGCCACTGGGGCGACGCCGACGCCTTCGCACTGTAAGGAGCCAGGCCCGTCGACCTTACGCTCGCCTGACGTTGCTTACATTTCTATACGCTTGAGCTAACACGTTTTACCCCCGTATCAACAGTGTGCGGGGGTAAACTTATGCGCATGTTATAACTTGCCCGGAAGGATTCATCATGCTCAGGATCGGTCTTCTTACCAGTGGCGGCGACTGCCAGGCGCTCAACGCCACCATGCGCGGCATCGTCAAAACACTCATGACCAATAGCGAAGAGCCTATCGAGATCTACGGTTTTGAGGACGGCTACCAGGGCCTTATCTACAGCAGGTTCCGCGTCATGACGCCCGCCGATTTTAGCGGTATCCTCACCCGCGGCGGCACCATCCTGGGCACGAGCCGTACGCCGTTCAAGCGCCTGGATACTCCCGAGGCCGACGGCGTCGAGAAGGTGCCCGCGATGGTCCACACCTATCACAAGTTGCAGCTCGACTGCCTGTTTATGCTGGGCGGCAACGGCTCCACCAAGACCGCCAACCGCCTGCGCGAAGAGGGCCTCAACGTTATCGCCCTGCCCAAGACCATCGACAACGACACCTGGGGCACCGAGTTGACGTTTGGCTTTACGAGCGCCATCGACGTCGCCACCAAGTGCATCGACGACATCCACACCACTGCCTCGAGTCACGGCCGCGTGTTTGTCATCGAGATCATGGGCCACAAGGTCGGTTGGATTCCGCTGTATGCCGGCGTCGCGGGCGGCGCGGACGTCATCCTGATTCCCGAGATCCCTTACGACATGGATAACGTCATCAAGACCATCGAGCATCGCATGGAAACCGGCAGCCGCTTTACCATCGTGGCCGTCGCCGAGGGCGCTATCTCCAAGGAGGACGCGGCGCTGTCCAAGAAGGAATACAAGAAGAAGCTTGCCGAGCGCACGAGCCCGTCGATCGTCTACGACATCGCCAAGGAGATTGAGGCCAAGACCGGTCGCGAGACCCGCGTCGCCATCCCCGGCCACACGCAGCGCGGCGGCCAGCCCGATGCCCAGGATCGCATCTTTGCGACCCAGTGCGGCGTCGAGGCCGCGCTTGGCTGCCTGCGCGGCGAGTTTGGCTACATGATCGCCCTGCGTGACGGCAAGATGTGCCACATGCCGCTCGAGGAGGTCGCCGGCAAGCTCAAGCATGTCAACCCCCAGAGCGATCTGGTACGCGAGGCCAAGGCGTTGGGCATCAGCTTCGGCGACGAATAGCCTCGGCTGGAATCCACCCCATCGGGCCCTCCGACCCCGCCCGACGTATTTCGATTTGGCTCCTCCCTTGACTCCGTCAAAGGTCGCCAATCGAAATCGTCGGGCGGGGTCGGAGGGCCCTGCGTTTACATACTCGCCGGGGCTATTCGTCTTCTTGCTGCGGGTGCCTGGTCTGAAATTAAGTTGCGGTGAAATAGTTCCCGCTTAGCCCGCAAATGGCTGAATCTAGAAACTATTCCACCGTAACTTACTGAGTGGGGACTCTTGGCTGCTACTTGCACTGACATTTGTCCTAAAATGGCTGGTCGTTAGGGGTTGCTACCGGTAGTTGCGGTAGGGTCGGAGCAGATTCTAACTAGAAATGGTGGTCGCTACCGGTTGTTCTCGGCATACTCGGCTCATTCGATTCGACCATCAAACGAAAGGAACCACCATGGATCTTGCGATGGCACAGCGCCTCGTCGATCGCCGTAAAGCTGCCGGGCTTTCTCAGGAGGCGCTTGCTGCCCAGCTGGGCGTAAGCCGCCAGGCTGTTAGTAAATGGGAGCGCAGCGAGTCCTCACCCGATACCGATAACCTTATTGCGCTCGCCTCGCTGTATGGCGTGTCGCTGGATGAGCTGCTGTATGGGGTGGCGGTGGCTAGCGCTGATGACTCACAGGCTGATGATGAGGCACAGGACAGCAACGCCGGCACCAAAGCTTCAGATGAGGCTGAGGATTCTGCCGAGCACGCCGATTGCGGCGACAAACCACTTGTCGATATTTCCCTCGCGCGCGGTATCCACGTCATTGATCCCAATAAAGGCGAGGAAGTCCATGTTGGCTGGAGCGGCATCCATGTGACCAACGAGCGCAAGGGCGAAGAGGTGCATGTGGGGCCGGGCGGCGTGCATATCGATACGCTTGAGGACGATGGACATAGCGTGCGTACCAATGACAACGGCACCGTCACCATCGATGGCGAGACGTTTTCCAGCTGGAAGGAAGCACACGACAAGCTCGACCATCATGGTAGGCATTTCCACACCAAGGTCGGACGTGCATGGAACAAATTCCCCTTCCCCGCACTTGTCACTCTTGCCTATCTGGTGCTTGGCATTGTCTACGGCACATGGGGCATGGGGCTCTTCCTCGTCTTTTTGGTTCCCGTCTACTACGCGATTGGTGACTTCATCGATCGACGCCACCTGTCTAAGCTGATCGAGGTCATCTACCCGGCAGCCGCCATCGCTTGGTTCCTCTACATGTGGCTCTGTTTGGGACAGCCCCATCCCGCATGGATCATCCTCATCACGACTCCCATCGTAAAGGCGCTCATGCGCTGGTGTCGCAAACAATGGAAGTGCCGCAAGCAGGCCTAAACCGCCCCAACCAGCCAGCGCCACTCATCCGACACCGCCCGCCCCTTTCAAGTTGCGGTGATATAGGGACTGTTTTGAGGCTCCAAAGCGCCAAACAGTCCCTATATCACCGCAACTTACAAACAACTGGGTCAGTTCCGGCACGGAGATTAGCATTGAACTGACCGCACACCAAGAAAAGGGCCCATTTACTACGTTTAACTCGAGAAGGCCGACCATACCCGCCTTTTCCGATAATTGGCAAGCCCTCTACCTGCGGTTTTAATTTCATAATCTTTGTCATGGTCGAGGGTGTGGTAGCAAACGTAATAGATAGGCCCATTTTATGACATACGACCCATTCAAGCTCAATCTCGAAGGCTAAAGAGAGCCTCTCATCCACGCCTGTGAGCGAAAACCAAATAGAATGAAAGGCAAATGGAAAAGCCCGTTTAACGAGCGGAGGACATATGCGCGACGTAGCCGAAAGCGACTGGAAGCTGTTTAAGAAAATGCTTCCTCAATGGCAAGAACGTTATATGGAAAAGCTCATCGGCCAGTATGTTGAGATACTGAACGGCGACAGTGAAGCGTCCAGTAGATTTTGGGCACTAGAAGAGCACCTCAATAGAGACAAGCTGTCCTCAGGCGTAATTGCAAACGACATTCGCCGCAGCACAATGCACCGCGAGATAGCCAATTTGCTTATCGACAGCGTGATCACCCTTGACGACCTTGACGGTTTTACCGAGGACATTAAGAGCTATGCGCAACACTGGATTGGCCAGTAAGAGCACTGAACGACAGACATCCCCGGCAAAACGGGGCAAACGCCGGGCCACCTAATGGTTGTCCGGCGTTTGCCCAGATAAAACCTGCCAAAATAAACTTGTCCCTTTTTGGCAGGTTACTCGGCACTCTTGAGGGCGCCGACCATGTCGATCTTATTGAGGGTGCGATTGGTAGCGAGGTTGACGATAAACGTAAAGGCAAAGGAAAGCACTACGGCGAGCACATAACTCAGCGGCTCGACCTCAACGTCAAAGTAGAGCGACGGCATCTGCAGAATGTACGTAAAGCTCTCGGCCAGCAGGCTACCCAGCGGCACGCCCAACGCGGCGCCAATCGCCGTGAGGATTAACGTCTCCTTGTTGACGTAGTGGTGCACCTCGCCGCGACGGAAGCCCAGCACCTTGATAGTCGCCAGTTCGCGCTCGCGCTCCGAGATGTTGGTGTTAGACAACGTAAATACCACCACAAACGACAGGCACGCCGCCATAAAGGTCACAAGCACCACGACCGAATTGATAATCGTAAAGTTTGCCTCATAGTTTTCCCAATGCTCGGCGGTACTCGACAGCGCAATCCAACCATCGCTCTTAAGACGGTCGGTAAACGCAATCTGATCGGCCGACGAACCCTTAAGCAGCGCAAGGATGCCGTTAAGGCGCGCGCTTCGACCGAACGCGCGCTCATAGGTGCCCTGCGTCATGTAAAGCGTATTGCCCAGATAGTTGAGCGAGATGTCGCTGACTTTGACCTTGGCAACATTGAGCGACGAATCCTGGACGTGAGCCGTGTCACCCGGCTTGATCCCCAGCACCAGCTGAGAGCTCTTGCTCAAATACACATCCCCGTCACGCAGGGCGAGCGGTTCTTTGGACTCATCCTCCAGGCGCACGTAATCGCCCAAGTCACCCGTGCGGTCGTCGGGAATCACGATGAGCTGCACGGTCTCGCTCTTACCGCCAAATGTAAAGGTGACGTTGTCTGTCATAATTGGCAGCGTCGAAGTCACGGTCACGTTGGAATCCTTGGCTGCACTGCGTTCATCCAGTGCTGCGCACGTCTGCGAAAAATCGTCGGGGTTGGCGACCGCCAGCAAGTCGTAGCGCGTGATGTGCCCGTACTGCTTGGGCGACAGCGCGACCGACGTATCGCGGATACCCATACCGCAGATCACGAGCGCCGTGCATCCCGCAATGCCAAAGATGGTCATAAAGGCGCGCTTTTTGTAGCGGAACAGGTTGCGTGCAGCGACCTTGTTCAAAAAGCCCATGCGGTGCCAGATAAAGCCGATGCGCTCGAGCAGAATGCGCGAACCGGCGCGCGGAGCCTTGGGGCGCATGAGCGAGGCAGGGGTCTCGGCCATCTCGTGGCGGCAGGCGATAATCGTGGCTCCCACCACGCCCACGGCAAACAGCGCCACCGAAACGATCGAGGACACGATGTCGTACGAAAGTAGCATCTGGGGCAGCGAGTACATGTCGTCGAACACCGTAAACAAGAACAGCGGCAGACCCACAAATCCGATGATATTGCCGAGCACGCCACCGATCAGACACGCCCACAGCGAGTAGTCCACATATTTGGACAGGATACGCCCGCGTGAATAGCCGAGCGCCTTGTACAGGCCAATTAGTGTGCGCTCCTCCTCGACCATGCGGGTGGCGGTGGTGAGGCTGATAAGCACGGCGACGATAAAGAAGATGAACGGGAACACCGTGGCGATGGCCTCGATCGAAGAACTATCGCTCTCGACGCTCGAGTAGCTTGCGATATTGCCGCGGTCCTGGATGTACCAGGTGCATTCGCCTAGGTCAGAGAGCTCGGCGCGGGCATCGGCAAACTGCTGGTCGGCGGCGGCGCGGCGCTGGTCCAGGTCGGCTTGCGCCTGCGCACGCTCGTCGCTGCCCTCGGCCATGCGATTGATGTTGTCCTGCTCGATCCCAAAGAGCATGGCGGCCTGACGCTCGGCCGTATCCAAGCTTGTCGGCGTGTCAACCGTCAACTCCTGGACGCGCACCTTCTCACGCTCCTCGCGGATCTTCTCGATATTGCCTTTGACCTCGTTGATCTTTGTCGTGTAGGCATCCGAATAGGAGTTGAGGCTCTTGGCTCCCTCGACGACCACGTGGACCGCGGAGTAGGAAGAAGATGTCGCAGCATCCTCGCTCACATAGAACTTATAGTCCGCCGCCGAAGCAGCGCGAAAGGCGTTGACTGTCGAGTCGGAGCTCACGTCGGTAGGATCGAGGACCTCGGCCGTAATGGTGTACTCGCCCGCGGCAAACTGATCCTTGGCGCTTTGGTTCGACGAGCTCGCGTCATTGGCGGCAAAACTCACCGTATCGCCGAGCTTTTTGCCCGAAGCCTTCAGGAACTTCGAAGTTACCGCGACCTCATCGGCGCCCTCGGGCAAATCGCCGTTCACGAGCACTGGCTGATCGATGTTCTCCTTGGAGAGACTTTGCACGACCACGCGCTCGCGCGTTGTGCCCACGGCGGTGTAGGCGGTCTCGGTGTAGATACCCTCGGCCGTCTCGACGCCGTCGACCTCTTGAATGGCCGCAAGATCGTCACGCGTAAGACCATAGGTCGACTGCACATTAATGTCATAGACATTCTGCTGGTCAAAATAGGCGTCAACCGAATCGCACAGGTCCTCGCAGCCCGCCTTAAGACCGCACATCACACTCACGCCGAGCGCGGTGATGACCACGATGGACAAGAAGCGCTTAAGACTGCCTCGGATTGTGCGGTAGATGCCACGGCGAAACACCGCCGGCACCATATCGTTTGAGCTTTGGGCAGTGCGGTAGGTCGTAAAATCCTGCTCTCGCTCCGTGTTCTGCGCGTCGCGGCGTTGGCTGTTTTGGCGGTCCTGATTCATGGGCGCTACCACTCGATCGTCTCGATCGGCACGGGATTTTGCTGGACCGTCTCGCTCTCCACGCGGCCGTTCTTAAAGCGGATCAGGCGATCGGCCATGGGCGCCAGCGCGGAGTTGTGGGTGATGATAATGACCGTGATGCCTTGCTTGCGACAGGTGTCCTGCAGCAGCTGCAAGATCTGCTTGCCGGTTTTGTAGTCGAGGGCGCCCGTGGGCTCGTCGCATAGAAGCAGCTTGGGGTTTTTGGCCAGCGCGCGGGCAATGGACACACGCTGCTGCTCGCCGCCCGATAGCTGCGCGGGGAAGTTAGCAAGGCGGTCGCCCAGGCCAACCTGGCAAAGCGTTTGCTCGGCATCGAGCGAATCGGGGCAGATTTGCGCCGCAAGCTCAACATTTTCGAGCGCCGTCAGGTTGGGGACCAGATTGTAGAACTGGAAGACAAAGCCGACGTCGGCGCGGCGGTATTCCACGAGCTGCGCCTCGTTAGCGGAGCTCACATCGCGCCCGTCCACCGTCACGGTGCCGGAAGTCGCCGTATCCATGCCACCCAGAATGTTGAGCGCCGTGGTTTTACCGGCGCCCGAAGCGCCCAAGATAATGGCAAGCTCGCCACGCTCAACGGTAAAGCTCGCGCCGTCGAGCGCGTGAATGCGGGCATCGCCCTCGCCGTATGCTTTGATGACGTCTTTAAATTCGATATAGGCCATCGATCGGTTCCCATCTGGTCGGATAACTCTTTAGTATTACCCATTTCGCACCTATCAAAAAGAGACAGGTTTATTTTGGCAGGTTTTATATGGGGAAACGTACCTCTTTGGGGGCAGCGCGGGACGCGCAGGGGCGGCCGTGCAGATCGGCACAGCCGTCTCACGTGGAATCGACCGACGCCTGCCTTTCCGTGACACCGGCAACTCGTTTTTGCTTGTTGGCATGGCCGCCATTATGCCTTGGGACTGAGCACTCAAATTCTCACTCCTCATTGCCACGCTTGCCGCAAGCTATCAGGGTGACGAGATGACAACGCTCGCTGTAGCAGCGCAGCCACACTCTATAAGCGAGGCGTTTGCCAGCAAAAAAGCGCGCGACAGGGTAAGCCCGCCGCGCGCTATCCTATGCGGACTAGTTATTGTTGTTGGTCATCGAGGCCACTGCTGCCGCAAGATTGGAAATGGGCATCGTCTGCAACCAGATGCGACCGGGACCGGTGAGCACGGTGTTGAACACGCCCTCGCCACCAAACATGATGTTTTTGACGCCCTTGACCATTTGAGCGTCGATGCTCACGGTCTCCTCAAAGCCGGCCACGTTGCCGGTATCCACAATCATCTGCTGGCCAGCAGCGAGCTCGTACTCAACCAGGTCGCCGTCGATCTCGGCAAAAGCAACACCCGAGCCCGTGAGCTTCTGCATGATAAAGCCCTCGCCGCCAAAGACGCCGGCCTTTGCCTTCTTGTTAAAGTGAATGCTCAACTCGACGCCACTTTCCGCGGCAAGGAACGAACGCTTCTGCAAAATCCAGCTCTTGCCCGGACCGATCTCGATTGGCACGATGCGGCCGGGGAAGCAGGAGCCAAACGCGATCATGCCATCGCCACGCGCGGTCCAAATGTTTTGGAACAATGCCTCACCCGAAAAAGCCTTGGAGAACATCTTGCCGATGCCACCGCCCGAGGTAGACATTTCCATGTTGGGGGTCATCCAAGCCATGGCGCCGCTTTCGGTGATCATGGATTCGCCATCGCTAAGGTTGCATGTAACAACCGGGAAAGCCCCTCCGCCGATCTCGTACTGCATGACCGTCTCCTTTCCACTCAGGAGCCGAATAACGATGCCTATATTTTAGCAGGTAGAGATGCATATGTTCACACCGCCCATGCCCTCTCCTGCGGACGTTTCCCCAGACCTTGATTATCGACTTTATCCGAACACCTCCCACATTCATCCGTAC
>CABJEP010000002.1:0-69997 GCA_902364645.1 Coriobacteriaceae bacterium
ACATGCTTTGTTTTGAGAAGTTCGCGGAGCCCACTTCTCAAAACAAAGCATGCCTCCCCGGCCCTCGTCTGTAAACTCTTCCGCTGAGCGAGCGGGAGCTCGGACGTTTTTTCGGATGGACTGTCGATGCCCTTCGCTGTAGAGGCGGGCTGCGGGCAATCTGCTCCAATGTTTCCAAATGAATACGCCGTGAGCCGAGAGAGACGATTTTCCCCGCAAGCACTCTAGTATGCTAAAGTACCCAGAAGACCGGCGGAGCTATGCCGGTCTTCTGCTCTATATGAAACACAGCATGAGGAGGCTCACCAGATGACGGCCACACCGTGGGGATTCCGGGACATATTGCCCGAGGAGGCTCAGGCGCGCGAGGAGATTGCGCTGACGGTGAAGGGCTGCTTCAGGGAGCATCATTACCTTCCGGTCGAAACGCCGCTGCTCGAGGACAAGGGTTCACTCGAGGAAGGCGGCCGCATCGCGGACACGCCGTTTAAGCTTTTTGACGATGATGGCCGTCTGCTGGTGGTCCGTCCCGACAACACATTGCCGATCGTGCGTCTGGTCTCGATCCGCATGCGCGCGGCCGACCTGCCCCTGCGCCTGCGCTATGAGGCGCCGGTGGTTCGCGAGTGCCAGCGCAATGCCGGTGGCTCGCGCCAGTTTACACAGCTGGGCTTTGAGCTTATCGGTGCGGGCGATACCGCGGGCGATGTCGAGATTGTCTCGCTGGTCGCCGAGGCCGTGCGTGAGCTGGCACTTCCCGATGCGCGCATCATCGCAGGCAGCGTGCGTCCTTTTAAGGAATTGCTCGCGGTATGCGAGGATCGTGAGCTGGCTGCCGAGGCCCTGCGCTGCGTGCACGCCAACGACTTTGTGGGCCTCGATGCCCGCGTGGCGGCAAGCGTCGAGTCCGATGCCGTCAAGGCCGCCATTAGCGAGCTGCCGCGCTTGCACGGCGGCGCCGAGGTACTCGACCGCGTGGACGCGCTGCTGGAGGCCGCCGGTATCGTCGCGCCGCTGACGCGCGAGCTGCGTGCCCTGGTCGAGGGCCTGGCACCCGAGGACGCCCAGGTGCTGTCGTTCGACTTCTCTATCATGAACTCTTTCGATTACTACACGGGCCTGGTCTTTAAGGCCTATGCCGGCGGCTTGCCCGATCCGGTCGGTTCGGGCGGACGCTATGACTCCATCTTTACCGGCGCATTTGGCGACGGTATCGAGGTGCCGGCGGCGGGCTTCGCCTTTTCGCTCGAGCGCCTGGAGGCCGCGCGCACCTCGGCCGAGGATGCCGCTTCCGATGGCGACCATGCCGCGGGCCGTGGCGCCGAGGGCCCGCTGCGCATCGCCGTGCCCAAGGGCTCGCTCAAGGCCGACACGCTCGACGTGCTCGAGGCCGCGGGTCTGGACGTCTCTGAGCTGCGTGATCCCGGCCGTCACCTGATCGTGCGCGGCCGCGACACGCGTGCCGGCGAGGGCGCGGTCGGCGATATCGAGTTTGTCATCGTGCGCCCCAGCGATGCGCCCGCCTTTGTGGGCTGCGGCGGTGCCGATTGCGGCATCTGCGGTTGGGACTCGCTCATCGAGGCCGACCTCAACCTGCTGCAGCTGGTCGATCTGGGCTACGGCCTGTGCACCTTTATCGAGGCGGAGCCCGCGTGGCGCGCCGGTCAGGCCGAGCGCAACTATGCCCGCCGCGGGTCGCTTCGCGTGGCAACCAAGTACCCGCGCATCGCGAGTGCCTGGTATGCTGAGCGCGGCGTGAACGCCGACATCGTCTCGCTGCACGGCAATATCGAGCTGGGGCCCATCGTCGGCATGACCGATCGCATCGTGGACATTACCGCCACTGGTGCCACCCTACGCGACAACGACTTGGTCATCACCGGCCGCATCATGGACTGCACGGCCCGCTTCTTTGTCAACCCGGGCGCCGCGCGCCTGGACCCGCGCGTTCGCAACCTGGCCGATCGCCTGGCGACTGCCGTGAAGGACAAGCATTTTGAGCCCGTCGCGGGCTCGGCACAATAGCGCGAGCGCGCACGGGCGCCCCAACGTACGGGCTGCGGGCCGATTGGCGCCGCCGCCCGGCCTCTCGTTTTTCGAACACAACCTCGACCGATAGGGGATACCGATATGAAGACCATCAAGCTTGCTCCCGGTGAGCGCCTCGTTACCAACCAGCTCAACCGCAAGGGCGTGCTACCGCAAAACATCGTCGACGCCGCCCGCGATATCGTGGCCAACGTGCGCGCCAACGGCGATGCCGCGGTGCGCGATTACTGTCAGCGTTTTGACGGCGTTGAGCTGCAGAGCTTCCGTCTGCCGCAAGAGCAGATCGATGCCGCGCTCGAAGGCCTCGATCCCGCTTTTGTCGCGGCGCTCGAAAAGGCTGCACGCCAGATTCGCGAGTTCCACCAGCGCGAGGTCGAGCAGAGCTGGTTTACCACGCGCCCGGACGGCACGATGCTCGGCGTTAAGGTGACCCCGCTCGCGGCGGCCGGCATCTATGTACCGGGCGGTCGCGCGCAGTACCCTTCCACCGTGCTTATGAACGCCATTCCCGCCAAGGTCGCCGGCGTTGAGCGCGTGGTCATGGTGACCCCGCCGCAAAAAGATGGTCTGATTAGCCCCTATACGCTCGCCGCGGCCAAGCTCGGCGGCGTGGACGAAATCTATATGGTGGGCGGCGCCCAGGCCGTGGCCGCGCTGGCGTACGGTACCGAGACCATTCCGCGTGTCGACAAGATTACCGGCCCGGGTAACGCCTTTGTCGCCGCTGCCAAGCAGATTGTCTCGGGTGATGTGGGTATCGATATGGTCGCCGGTCCCTCCGAGGTCTGCGTGCTGGCCGACGCCACGGCCAAGCCCATGGTGGTCGCGGCCGACCTGATGGCCCAGGCCGAGCATGATCCGCTGGCGGCCTGCTATCTGGTGACCTGCGACGAGCAGTTTGCGCGCGAGGTCGAGGCGGGTGTCGACATTCTGGTGGCGCAGTCCCCGCGCGCCGAGATCACACGCGCCTCGCTCGATAACGAAGGCGCCATCGTGGTAGCCGCCGACATGGCTGCCGCCGTCGAGGCAGTGAACACCGTGGCGCCCGAGCACCTTGAGCTGCATTGCAAGGATGCGATGGGCCTGCTCGGCGGCATTCGCAACGCCGGCGCCATCTTTGTGGGCGCTTGGAGCTCCGAGCCGCTCGGCGATTACGTTGCCGGCCCCAATCACACGCTGCCGACCGGCGGCACGGCCATGTTCTCCAACCCGCTTTCGGTCGAAGAGTTCGTCAAGCGCTCGAGTGTCATTTGCTATACACCCGAGGGCCTGCTCTCCGATGCTCCCGCTACGCAGCGCCTGGCCGAGGCCGAGGGTCTGTGGGCACACGCGCTTTCGGCCGCACTGCGCCGCCGCGTGTTGGAGCAGGGCGAGGATGCCGTGAGCGCCGAGTCGCTCGCCGCGGCCGACCTGACCAAGGTTGCCTGGCCGGGCGACGCCGTGGCGACGGTTGCCGAGGGCGTGGACCTGGCGGCTGCAAGCGCGGATGGCGCCGGCGCGACTGGCAAGGAGGCCTAATATGGCCGAACTCACGCCGCGCATGAAGGAGCTCGTCCAGCCCTACTTGGCCGGCATTGAGCCCTACGATCCCAACTTTACGCCCACGCGCATCAACCTTTCGGCAAACGAGAACACCTACCCCGTGCCGGCCGACGTGCGCGAGGCGGTTGATGCGGCGCTTGCCGCCACGCCGCTCAACCGCTATCCCGACCCCATGTCCAACGACCTGCGCGACGAGCTTGCCGCTTGGCATGGCGTGACGCGCGAGAATGTCTGCGTGGGCAACGGCGGCGACGAGCTGCTCTATAACTACCTGTTGGCGTTTGGCGGCGCGGGACGGACCCTGCTCAACTGCCCGCCGTGCTTTAGCGAGTATGCGTTCTTTGCGTCGCTCTGTCAGACCGAGGTGCGCGACGTGTGGCGCGACCCCGCGACCTTTGAGCTCGACCAGGCAGCCGTGCTTGCGGCGGCGTCCGAGTGCAACCTGGCAATCGTGACCTCGCCCAACAACCCCACGGGTGACGTGGCACCGCTCGACTTTGTCGCGGCGCTGTGCGATGCGTGCCCCGGCATGGTAATGGTTGACGAGGCCTACGTGGAGTTTGCCGACGATTCGTTTGGCGCGGTCACCACGGCGCAGGGGCTTATCGCCGAGCATCCCAACCTGGTGATTCTGCATACGTTGTCCAAGGCGTTTGGCGCTGCCGGTACGCGTCTGGGTTACGTGATCGCGGCGCCGGAAGTCATCGACGTGTTCGCGGCGATTCGCCAGATCTATTCAGTTAACGTGCTGAGCCAGGCGGCAGCACTTGCCTGCGTGCGTGCCCGTGATGCCTACACGCCCGTGGTGGCACAGATCGCATCCGAGCGCGAGCGCGAGCTGTGCGCCCTGCGCGCAATGGCTGCCGAGGGCATGCCCGTGGAGGCATGGCCGAGCGCGGCGAACTTTGTGCTCGTGCGCACGCCGCATGCCACGCGCGTGCGCGAGCGTCTGCGCGACGAGTATTCGATTTTGGTGCGCGACTTTAGCTACGCGCCGGGGCTTGCGGGCTGTCTGCGCATCACTGTGGGTACGCCGCAGGAAAACGACGAGGTGCTGGCCGCGTTTGCCGCGCTGGTGAAGGAGGAGATGTAGATGGACCGCTATGCCGAGGTAACCCGCAAGACGGGCGAGACCGACATTGTCGTAAAGCTCGACCTGGACGGATCTGGCGTGTACGATATCTCGACCGGCGTGCCGTTTTTCGACCACATGCTCAACGCTTTTGGCCGCCATGGCCTGTTCGATCTGACGGTGCATGCGGTGGGCGACGTCGAGGTCGACGCGCACCACACCGTTGAGGACACGGGCATTGTGCTGGGCGAGGCGTTTTGCCAGGCGCTGGGCGACAAGGCGGGTATTACGCGCTTTGCCGACGCGGCGATCGCCATGGACGAGACACTCGTGATGGCCGCCGTGGATATCTCGGGTCGCGGGCAGGCCTATTGCGAGCTGCCCGTGCCGACTGAGCGCGTGGGCAGCTTTGATACCGAGCTGGCCGTCGAGTTCTTCTATGCCTTTGCGCGCGATGCCAAGCTCACGCTGCACGTGCGCGAGCTGGCGGGCGGCAATTCGCACCACATTATCGAGGCCGCCTTTAAGGCCGTGGGCCGCACGATGCGCCGCGCCTGCGAACTCGATCCCCGCGTGCAGGGTATCCCCAGCACTAAGGGCTCGCTGTAACCGTCACAAGGGTAAAACCACCACGAAGATGCCTGTCCTCTTTGTGGTGGTTTTGGATGATGAGAAGTGGAGGGGTCGCGTGGGCGAACCGAAGATCGTGGTGGTCGACTACCACAAGGGCAACTTGTCGAGCGTCGTGCGCGGGCTTGCGCGCGCCGGTGCTGCCGCCTGCACGTCGGACGATCCGGAGCAGATCCGCAACGCCGACGGCCTGGTCATCCCGGGCGTGGGTGCGTTCTATGACGCGATCGCCTTTATGCGTCAGAGCGGCGAGGAGGTGGCCGTGCTCGATGCCGTTGCCGCCGGAACTCCGCTGCTCGGCATCTGCCTGGGCCTTCAGCTGTTTTTTGAGCGCGGCAACGAGGGCGTGCCTGCGGACGAGGGCGTGGCCGCGGATGGCGGCACCCCCGAGCAGTCTGGCGGCCCCTGGGTCGATGGCCTGGGCATCATGCGCGGCTCGTGCACGCGCTTGGAGTCGAGCCGCCTGAAGGTGCCGCACGTGGGCTGGGACCAGGTGCACATGACGCCCGCCGGTTCGGCCGATCCGTTGCTCGCCGGTTTTGCCGAGGGTGCCAACATGTACTTCACCCACAGCTACGCGGTGGCCGACGACGCCGATGCCGCTGATGTTTTGGCGCGCACGCACTACACGCGGAGCTTCCCGTGCATCGCGCGTCACGGCAACGCGTGGGGCTGTCAGTTCCATCCCGAGAAATCCTCCGCGCTTGGTCAGCGCATCCTTAAGAACTTCGTCAACATCGTCGAGGAGGTTGGCCGATGATCCTGTTTCCTGCAATCGATCTGATCGGCGGCAAGGTCGTGCGCCTGGAGTGCGGCGACCGGAGCCGCTGCAAGGTATATTCCGACGACCCCGTGGCCGTCGCCCGCTCGTTTGCCGAGCAGGGCGCGAGCTGGGTGCATGTCGTCGACCTGTCCGCTGCCTTTGGCGAGGACGAGGACGCGTGCGCTGCCAACTCGGCGGCGATTAAGGCCATCTGCAGCGTCGACGGCCTGTCCGTGGACGTGGGCGGCGGCGTTCGCTCGCTCGCGCGCATCGACGAGCTGGCCGGCTACGGCGCGCGTCGCATCGCACTGGGCACCGTGCTGGTGACTGAGCCGGGTTTTGCCGAGGTGGCGGCCCAAGGCTTTGGCGAGTTACTGGTGGCAGACATTGCCGCCCGTGACGGCCAGGTCAAGGTGAATGGTTGGCGCGACGGCGCGGGTGTGGCGCTCGACGACGCCGTGGCGCAGCTCACCGAGCTGGGCTTTAAGCATCTGGTGTATACCGACATCGCGCGCGATGGCATGCAGACGGGCATCGACGTGGCGGCGTATCGCCATGTGGCCGAGGTCGCGGGCTTTCCCGTCGTGGCTTCGGGCGGCATCTCGACGCTCGACGATATCCGCGCACTGGCCGCGGTGGGCGAGGATGCCATCGAGGGTGCCATTACCGGTCGTGCGCTCTACGAGGGCAACTTTACGCTGGCCCAGGCGTTGGCCGCCGCCCGAGGGAAGGAGTAGCCCATGCTTGCCAAACGCGTGATTCCCTGTCTGGATGTTAAGGACGGCCGCGTGGTCAAGGGCGTCAACTTTGTGAGCCTGCGCGATGCTGGCGACCCGGTGGAGCTGGCGCGCGCCTACGACCGCGAGGGTGCAGACGAGGTCGTCTTCCTGGACATTACCGCGACGAGCGACAACCGCGCGACGACCATAGAGATGGCGGCGCACGCGGCCGAGGAGCTCGCTATTCCCTATACCGTGGGCGGCGGTTTCCGCGACTTGGCGGGCATGCGAACCATGGTTGCCGCCGGTGCCGACAAGGTGTCGCTTAACTCTGCCGCCGTGCGCGATCCGTCGTTGATCAGCCAGGCCGCCGCGGCGTTTGGCAGCCAGGCCGTGGTCGTGGCGATTGATGCCAAGCGCGTGGGCCTGCCCGGTCAGCCGGATGCCGACAAGTGGGAGGTCTTCACGGCGGGCGGTCGCAACGCCACGGGTATCGATGCGGTGGCGTGGGCCGAGGAAGCGGCTCGTCGCGGCGCCGGTGAGATCTTGCTCACCAGCATGGATCGCGACGGTACCAAGGCTGGCTTCGACCTGGCACTCACCCGCGCCGTGGCGCGCGCGGTGCCGATCCCGGTGATCGCAAGCGGCGGCGTGGGCACGCTCGAGCATTTTGCCGAGGGCGTGATCGAGGGCGAAGCCGACGCCGTACTGGCGGCCAGCGTCTTTCACTTTGGAACTTTCAGCATTCGCCAGGTGAAGGAGTATATGGCCAGCCAAGGCATCCCTGTGAGGCTGGACTTCTAGTGCTGCGGCTTGCCCAGGCACCGCATCTTGCCGCTCAAACCGTCGCTCGCGTACCAAAGTACGCGTCGCTCCTCTTTCGCGGCAACCTGCGGCACCTGGACAACCCTCGCCGACCTGTGGGATTTCGTTTGTTACTTGGGAGGAATGATGACTGAGGTAATAAATGCTACCGAGCTTAAATACGACGCCCGCGGGCTGATTCCTTGCGTGGTTCAGCAGTATGACACCGGTGAGGTGCTTATGGTTGCTTGGATGAACGAGGAATCGGTGGGGCTGACGCTCAAGACCGGGACCACGTGGTTTTGGAGTCGCAGCCGTCAGGAGCTCTGGAACAAGGGCGCGACGAGTGACAACATGCAGGAGGTCAAGGAGCTCTGGGCCGACTGCGATAGCGATACGCTGCTGGTCAAGGTGGACTCACCGGGCCCGGCCTGCCATACCGGCAACCGTACCTGCTTCTTTAAGCGCGTGGAAGGGGGAGTGTGATGAAAGTCGTGACGCCGTTCGAGGTCGCCGACTGCAACACCGAGCTCCTCCGCGCGGGCGTGCCATGCCGCGTGCACCTGACTGATGCCTGCGGGGCGCAGTCGCTTTGGCTCGAGGCCGAGAAGGAAAGGCTCAATGAGGCCCATGCCGTCATCGTCGAGTTCTTTGAGAAAAAGGGCGCAAAGCCTCGGTTCGATGAGACCGGTACCTACTTTACGCTGCAGTAACGAGAGGAAATAACCATGGGAGTCAGAACAGCTAACGTGCAGCCGGGAAACATCGGTGAGACGCTGACGGGACTGGCCGAGGTGATTCACGGCCGTCGCGATGCGCCGCCGCAGGAGAGCTATTCCGCGCGTCTGCTGACCGACGTCGAGGACGAGCTGCTCAAGAAGCTTGCCGAGGAGGCGAGCGAGGTGATCATGGCCTGCAAGGATAACGACCACGATCACATCCGCTACGAGGCCGGCGACCTGATCTACCACCTGCTCGTGACGCTCGAGCGCTACGGCATCACCCTCGACGAACTGGCCGGCGAACTCAACGCCCGCCGCCACTAGTCATTGGGGACGTTCTTAAACGACTAGTTAGGCGAGGGGCGTGGATTCCCATTCGCCGGTGGGGTGGGGGATATCGAAGGCCCGGTAGCCGCAGTCGTAGGCGTGGGCCTGGGCCTCGCGGATGTTCCAGCAGATGTCGCAGGCGCGGTGCGCGTCCGAGCCAAAGGTGATGGGCACCTCGGCATGGGCGAAGCGGCGCAACAGCCCGGTCGCGGGGTAGTAATCGTCGAGCCCCTTGCGCGGTGCGGCGGTCGAGACCTCAACGCGGCGACCCGTATCGTGGGCGCATTCGGCCATCTGCTCCCAAAACGGCGCGGGGTCAAAGTCGGGTGCAAAGCCGTCCTTCGAAAAGCGCATGACCAGGTCGGGATGGGCCATCGCGTCAAAGTTGAGTGAGCTTTCGCAAGCACGGCACCAGTCGTCGACGTAGCACTCCCACACGCCGCGCACGCCTAAGTTTTCCCAAACATGCAGGTTGGTATCGTCGTCGATCCAACCGCAAAGGGAATCGGGTGTATCGGGGCGCGCGACGTCCTCTGTCCCTGCCGTGCCCGCGGCGCCTGCCGCAATATCGCCCGGGTTGCCAATCCAGTGCACGCTGCCCAGACGTACGACGGCGCCCTGGGACCAGTGCTCTACCAAGGGCTCGCAGCCCTCGTACCAATCGCATTCAAAACCGTAGATAAAGGTGAGCTCCGGCGCAATCTGCGCGGCGAGTTTGCGGGCGTCCTCAAAGGCCAAACGATGTGCCGGCAAGTCGCCCTCGACAACTTGCACTTCGCAGTTGGCGTCCATGCTGGCGGGCAGGGTGAGGTGGTCAGTCGAGACCATGACGCGGCAGCCTGCCGCAGCAGCGGCACGGACGTTGTCCTCAAACGAGGCATGGCCATCCGAAAACGAAGTATGGGTGTGGCAATCGACCAGCGGGCAGGCGGGCATGGCGACTCCTTTGCATTTGGCGAATCCGCTCCATTGTAATGATGCAGCTCTCAACACGCCGCCCACGCCGGAGCTCGAAATCGATTGGAAAGGCGGTACGGCCTCGCTTGCTCTCAAAACATGTACGTCAGCCTCCAAAAGCTGCAAAAAATGACATGTTTGGAGGCTGACGTACATGTTTGGATAGGGGCAAGGGCGACGACGGACGAAAGTCACGCCTGTGCCACGTTCGATGTGCTAGCGTTTGGGTGAATAAAACGAGCCCGTGCGGAAAGGATCCGGACCGTATGCAACGTGGAAGTACATCTCCGCTGTCCCGCGAGACCGATGCGCCCGAAACCATCGTCAAGCTGGAGTGCGACATCGATGATGCGTCGCCCGAGGTACTCGCCTATGCCGCCGATTGCCTGCGCAAGGCCGGCGCCCGCGAGGTGCATTGGTTGCCGCTTTACTGCAAAAAGGGCCGCCCCGGATGGCAGTTGCAGGTGATCTGCTCGCATGAGGATATCGAACGCCTGCAGACGATTATCTTTTTGGAAACCACGACCAACGCCGTTCGTCGCCAGGTGATGGAACGCGTTTGCCTGCCGCGTCGTTTTGAGCAGGTAGCGACGCCTTGGGGCGAGGTGGCCGTCAAAGTAGCCACCCTGCCCGACGGCAGTGAGCGTGCGGCGCCCGAGTACGAGGACTGCGCCCGTCTTGCCCGCGAGCATAACGTGCCGCTCCAGCGCGTGATGCAGGCGGCACAAGCCTCGGCACTGCGATTTGAATAGCGCGGCCGGCGACATCTCGCGCCCGGCCACATCAGCCCCACTCCGAAAGGACTCCCCATGAAATACCTCATCGCCTCCGACATCCACGGCTCGGCATACTGGACCGAGCGCCTGGTCGCCGCCATCGAATCCGAGCAGCCCGACCGCATCGTGCTGCTGGGTGACCTGCTCTACCACGGCCCGCGCAACGACCTGCCGCGCGACTACGCCCCCAAGCGTGTGATTCCGCTGCTCAACGCCCTGGCCGACCGCATTATCGCGGTGCGCGGCAACTGCGACGCCGAGGTCGACCAGATGGTCCTCGACTTTCCCGTCATGGCGGACTACGCCACGCTGTTCGACGAGACCGGTCGCGAGCTGTTCCTGACGCACGGCCACGTCTTTGGCGCCGGCATGCATAACAGCGTTGACCACGCGCCCGCGCTGCCCGAGGGCTCCGCGCTCGTCTACGGCCATACGCACATCAAGGTTAACGAGGAAAGCGCCGCGCACCCGGGTCTGTGGCTCTTCAATCCCGGCAGCGTGAGCATCCCCAAGGACGGCACACATAGCTACGGCGTCTACGAGGGCGGCGCGTTCCGCCATGTGATCATGGGGGAGGACTAACCATGGCCGAGCATATGGCTCAGCAAAATGCCGAGGGTTCGCGCGACCTGTCCACGCTGGTCGACGCGTCGGCCGAGCTGCAGCATCTGGTGCAGACCATCTGGCGCCTGCGCCAGCCCGACGGCTGCCCGTGGGACCGCGAGCAGACGCACCGCAGCATTGGCAAGAACATGATCGAGGAAGCCTACGAGGCGCTCGACTGCATCGAGGCCGACGACGCGGCACACCTGCGCGAGGAGTTGGGCGACGTGCTCATGCAGGTCGTACTGCATGCGCAGATTGCGGCGGATGCCGGCGAGTTTTCGCTGGCCGATGTGGCGCGCGATATCGACGCCAAGCTCATCCGTCGTCACCCGCACGTGTTTGGCGATGCGGATGCCGACAACTCCGACGAGGTGCTCAAGATTTGGGACGAGGTCAAGCTTGCCGAGAAGGCCGCCAAAGACCAGGCCGTGGCGGCAGGCGGGGCCGCACCCGAGGGTCTGCTCGACGGTGTGCCCACGCACCTGCCGGCGCTGATGCAGGCTCAGAAGGTGTCGCGCAAGGCGGCTGCCGTGGGCTTTGAGTGGGAGACGGTCCAGGACGTGTGGGACGAGGTCGCTGAGGAGCGTGCCGAGTTTGAGGCCGAGGCTCCCGGCTCGCCCGAGCGCGAGATGGAGTTTGGCGACCTGCTCTTTGCCCTGGTCAACGTTGCGCGCAAGGAGGGCATAGACGCCGAGAGTGCTCTGCGCGCGAGCACGGCAAAGTTCCGCCACCGTTGGGCCGCGATGGAGGCTGCTGCGCGCGAGGCGGGCGATGACCTCGCCGCCTGCTCAACCGCTCAACTCAATGACCTGTGGGACCAAGCAAAAGCAAGCGAGTGAGACCTGCGTCTCTCACGGCATCCATTCACAGAGAGGTCTCTACAAGCAAAAGGCCATATACAACGGAAGATGTGCCAGCTGCGCTTCGGCATCCCACTCGAGTTGTTTAGGGTGCAACACATATGCCGTCCCGATTTTTTTGTTAAAGCGTGCGCGGAACCGATCGAGGGAGATGGTCCCGTATTTGCGCGGCGACTTAACTTCGATGGGGCTGATGCGCGGCTTTCCGGCGGCATTGACATAGGGTCGGGTAACGAGGAAGTCGATTTCCATGCGCTCCTCCCCCTCCTTCTTTCCGCTTTGGAAATAAAAGAAGAGCCTGTGTCCATTGGCCTTTAGAGATTGGGCGACGTAGTTTTCGGTAAGCATTCCTTCGTTCAATCCGATATCGCCGCGAAGCACGGCCCTGTAAACGTCTTCATCGGTATCGTTGTTGTCAGAGAAGGCAAGTGTGACGAGCAGGCCGGTGTCTGCCATGTAGCACTTGAGGGCCGTTTGCTCCATGCTGAGCGAAAGGCCAACGCTCGGCTCGCTTGCGGCATAGCAGATATTGGCAATTCGCGCGTCTGCCAGCCAAAAGAAGGCTTCTTCGTAGGTGCGCATGCGCGCGTTTTTATCAAGTGAGGAAAGCTTGAATCGTTTTTCGTGCCTAGAGAGCTGACCCGGGATGCCATCGAGTACGGAGACGACTTTGAATTCGTAACCGGTTGCAAAACGAGAGATATCGTTGCGATAGAGCTGGACGATTCGGCGTTTCGATGCGTCGACGGGCGCAAAAGCGCGCTGTTCAACATAGATGGATACCGGCTCAGGCATGCCGCCTACGAGCATGTATTCGCGCATAAGGGAGAGCGCCCTGCGATGTAGGGCGTCGGGAAGCGGTTTCATTTTGTTAAAACTCATGCGAATGAGATCGGCCAGCCCCTTTTCGTCCATGCCCCAAAGAAACTCCTCAAAGTCGAGGGGCTCAAGTTCCAGAGACTCTTCCTCGGATGGGATGACGATATCTTTAATGTTCTGCTTGATGCTGAGCAGGGATCCAGTTTCGATGTAGTCGTAACGTCCGTCTGCAACGAGATACTTGATGAGTCCGCGTGCTTGCGGGTACATCTGGACCTCGTCAAAGACGATAAGCGTCTCGTGTTCATAGAGTTTGACGTTATAGAAAACCGAGAGATAGAGGAAGAGCGAGTCGAAGTCAGTGCGATAGTCCTCAAAATATTGCTTAACTTCGGCAGGTGCTTGAAAGAAATCAATGACAAGGCAGGACTTGTATTCGGTTTCTCCAAACATGCGGGCAAGCGTGCTCTTGCCGACGCGACGGGCTCCTTCAATAAGAAGTGCTGTTTTACCAGCGCTTTCATGCTTCCATTTTAGTAGTTTGTCATAGGCTTTTCGTTTAAGCATGGCTACCTCGTACACGATATCCAGAACTTTTATAACCTGATTATGCACGATATCCAGAACTTCAGACCATTAGAATTGCACGATATCCAGAACTTTGCACGATGTAAAAGCACATTATTGGCTCTTTCATTCGCAAGCCAGGTAAAGACGGTATGCCGATAGAAGAATTTAATGGGGGGGGGGCGACCTCTAGAGATGAATGCTCGGTGCAAAAACAAGCGCCCCAAAGAATGATTTCTCCAATTCATATGTATCCCTTGGCTAACTTAGGGCATAATGCAAAAAGTGCGACATGGCTAACTTACGGAGGCACACCGATGGTGCACAGTCGGCCAGTCGCTTGCATCCACTACGTTTCCAAGTGAGAGGGAGACAACATGAGCGATATTTTGGATGTCTACGGTCGCGAGGTACTTGACAGCCGCGGCAACCCCACCGTCGAGGTCGAGGTCGTGCTCGAGGACGGCAGCTTCGGCCGCGCGATGGTGCCTTCGGGCGCTTCGACCGGCGCCTTTGAGGCATGCGAGCTGCGCGACGGCGACAAGGGCCGCTACCTGGGCAAGGGCGTCTCGCAGGCCGTCGAGCACGTCAACAACGAGTGCGCCGATGCCGTCGTGGGCCTCGATGCCTTCGATCAGCGCGCCGTCGATGCCGCGCTGATCGCCGCGGACGGTACCCCCAACAAGACCAAGCTCGGTGCCAACGCCATTCTGGGCGTGTCGCTGGCCGTTGCCCGCGCCGCAGCCGAGTCGGCGGGCCTGTCGCTGTACCAGTACCTGGGCGGTGTCAACGCCCATCTGCTGCCCACGCCCATGATGAACATCCTCAACGGCGGCGTACACGCCGACAACAACGTCGACTTCCAGGAGTTCATGATCATGCCGGTGGGCGCCCCGAGCTTTGCCGAGGGTCTGCGCTGGTGCGCCGAGGTCTACCACACCCTCAAGGGCGTGCTGCACGAGGCCGGCTTGGGCGGCGGCGTGGGCGACGAGGGCGGCTTTGCGCCCAACCTCAAGACCAACGCCGAGCCATTCGAGTACATCACCAAGGCCGTCGAGAAGGCCGGCTTTAAGCCCGGTGTCGATTTCATGTACGCCATGGATCCGGCCTCGACCGAGTTCTACAACGCCGAGACCGGCATGTACGAGCTCAAGGGCGAGGGTGTTGAGTACACGAGCGCCCAGATGGTCGATTACTGGGAGAAGCTCGTCGACACCTATCCCATCATCTCCATCGAGGACGGCATGGCCGAGGAGGACTGGGACGGCTGGGTCGAGCTCACCCGTCGCATTGGCAACAAAGTGCAGCTGGTGGGCGACGACCTGTTCGTCACCAACACCGAGCGCCTCAAGAAGGGCATCGAGCTGGGCGCCGCCAACGCGATCCTGGTCAAGGTCAACCAGATCGGTACGCTCACCGAGTCGCTCGAGGCCATCGAGACCGCCAAGGAGGCCGGCTACGCCTGCATCGTGAGTCACCGCTCCGGCGAGACCGAGGATTCCACGATCGCCGACCTGGTCGTGGGCGTCAATGCCGGCCAGATCAAGTCGGGCGCCCCGTGCCGTAGCGATCGCATCGCCAAGTACAACCAGCTCATCCGTATCGAGGACGAGCTCGAGGGCAGCGCGCGCTACGCCGGCAAGGCCGCGTTCTACAACATTCGCTAGGCAAGCGGCGTGTGCGGGGGCGGGGCTGACTCGGATTCACCTCGCTCCCGCCGGGCACTGTTGAGCACCATGGGGCGCTGGGCCATATGGCTCAGCGCCTTTTTTATGTCGAGCAAGGGCCGCCGAAGACGGTGCGGGCGCTCGTGCTATAACTAAAAGACTTAGCGCAAACAAACCTCAACCGCACAAGGCGCACATGGATCAGATTTACGACAACAGGTACTATTCCGCCGGTTCGCGTGAGCCGTCACCTCGCCGCGCACCTACCGTGCAGCTCGGCGGGTCCGACTACGCCAGCGTCGATCGCCGCGCACAGCGTCCGGCAAGTGCCTCACACCCCCGTGCTCAAATGAATACGCCGACGGACCGCCCGCCACGTTCGGCGCATTCGGAGCATGCTCAGCGTTCCTCGGATCAAACGAATGAAAAGCCGAGTAGGCCCTCGAACCGTCTTTCGGGCTCGGACTTCATGCATTACGCCAACGATAACGCGGTGGTCAAGGCAATCTACGACTTTACCCACGGTCCCCAGCGAGGGCTGTTTGTTGGCATTGTCGTCGCCCTGGCGCTCGTGAGCCTGTACTTCCCCGTGCGCGATCTGTATGTGGCAAAACGCTCGAGCGACATCTTGGCCAAGCAGGTCGAGATTCGCGAGCAATATAACGACGACCTGCAAAAAAGCGTCGACAAACTGCTCTCGGAGGAGGGTATCAAGGACGCGGCATCCGAGGACCTGGGCCTGGTGATGCCCGGCGAGAAGAGGATTGAAGTGCAGGGCCTGGACGACGATTCTGATGCCTCGTCGAGCCAGAAGTCCTCAAACGTCAAGAAGGCCAGCGAAGTGGCCAAGGAAATCGAAGAAGTCGGCAAGGACGCGCCGTGGTACATCCAGGCGCTCGACATGCTGTTTGGGTTTAACGGCGTCGAGGGTCAGACGGTCGTGTCCAACGGCAAGTAGCGCCCGGAGGGGAGCCCGCAATGACAAATTGCAAACGCTATAAGGTGGCCGCGATCGACCTGGGAACGGTGTCGTCGCGACTGGTTCTGGCCCAGGTGGAGAGCGGGGCGATCGTGGAATCGTCCAAGCATACCGAGATTACCGACCTGGGCGAGGGTGTGGACGCGACAGGGCGCTTTTGCAAGGCGGCCGTTGAGCGCGTGCTCGCTGCGTGTCGCATGTTTGTGGACGAGGCCCGTGCCTTTGGTGCTGTGCGCATCTGCACCACCTGCACGAGCGCCGCGCGCGATGCGTCCAATGCCGCACTGCTGCTGGACGGCCTGCGCGAGCTGGGGCTCGATCCGCAGGTGATTCCGGGCGAGGTCGAGGCGCGTCTGACGTTTTTTGGCGTGGCGCACGACTTTGCCGGCGAGCGCATCATCGTTGCCGATTCGGGCGGCGGCTCCACGGAGCTCGCGACTGGCGTGTACGCGCCGGAGCGCGGGGTCTTTGCGCTGGAAGGGACGCGCTCGCTGGACATCGGTTGTCGCCGTGTGACAGAGCGGTTTTTCTCGGCGCTGCCACCCTCGCGCGGCGAGCTTACTGCCGCTGCCACGTGGGCAGGTGAGCAGTTCGCCGCCTATTTTGAAGGCCTGCCCAGTGACTTTGAGCGCGCCGAACGCTTGGTCGCGGTGGGCGGCACGGTGACTACGCTGGTGGCTCTGGTCCACGAGCTGGAACCGTACGATTCGAGCTTTGTGCACCTACGCGAGCTGTCGCTGGAGCAGGTCTCGGCCGCTATCGAGCGCATGTCTGTGTTGGACGCGGAAGGCATTGCCGCGCTACCGGGCGTGCAACCCAAGCGCGCGGGCGTGATCTTGGCTGGTGCCGTGGTGATCCGCGAGCTCATGCGTGCCGGCGGCTACAAGACGCTCACCGTAAGCGAGAACAGCCTACTCGCCGGCATGGCCGCCACCATCAACGAGACTCTCGACGGCGCCGCCCCCACCATCGGCT
Source organism: Coriobacteriaceae bacterium (assembly GCA_902364645.1). Taxonomy (GTDB): domain Bacteria; phylum Actinomycetota; class Coriobacteriia; order Coriobacteriales; family Coriobacteriaceae; genus Collinsella. The sequence goes on from CABJEP010000002.1 coordinate 16,835, forward strand.
GGACCCCGAGCCTGAGCTCCCTTTAAAAGTAGTCAAAAAAGCTCTGTCCCAAATGAGCTGCTCGGCAGTTGACGGCGTCCAAAAGAAACGAGCCCGCATCCCTTGGGGACACGGGCTCGTAAACAATACGTGGTAGGGGCGGTGGGACTCGAACCCACAATCCTTGCGGCGAGAGATTTTAAGTCTCCTGCGTATGCCAATTCCGCCACGCCCCCGTGAGACTAGAAGTCTAGCACAAGCCGCCCGTTACGCGTTGACAGCCATCGAGTGCCGGCCCGACTTTTCCAAGTACTCGGCAAACTTGGCCTCGTCGCCCTTGTTCTTGTACTGTAGGGCCAACAGGTACTCCAAACGGCAACCCTTAACCTTATCGTCGCCGGCCTCCTCGAGCATGCGCTCCAGCTCGGGAATATCGTTGTGGCGCTTCAGGATCATCGTGTCGTACATCAGTTGGCATTCGTGCGCGACTGCCTCGGCCTGGCCGCCCTCAAAGCCCTTGATCTCGTGCAGGAGCTCCTTGGACTTTTTGCGGTCCTCCTGGCCAACGTAGTAGTTAAAGGCCTTAATGACCAGGTCGACGCGTTGCATCTTGGGCAGGTTGAGTCCCAGCAGCAAATCGAACATCTCGCTGGCGCGCTTGTGGTCCTCGCGCAGCAGATAGGAGTTCAGGCGCAGGTAGTCGCGGTTGTAGCGCGGGTACAGCATGCTGGTGAGCTTGCTGTCGAGCAAACGATCGAACTCGTCCCACTGCTTGGCAGCCATAAGCTGCTGCAGGCGTTTAAACGTGGTGCGTTTTTTGACGCTAAAGAACACCGACACGGCGATACAGATGATGACGACGGCGGTCCAGAGTGTGCGGGAATCGGGCATATTGAGCTCCTCGGTCGCTCGTAAAACAAGCGGTATGACAATGCGTGCTAGATGTATTATACGCAGCGCGCAAGCAAACTGGCATAAAAGCTCATCGAGGCTAAGTGCCATCGCTCGCTGCGGTACACTTACCTAAAGTAAACCATGAAGGGAGACATTACCTATGAAGAAGATCGTTTTGGCTTGCGGTGCTGGCGCTGCTACTTCCACGCTCGTTGCCCAGAAGGTCGCCACCATGCTCGATGCCAACGGTTATGCCGGCAAGTACGAGATCGTGCAGTGCGCTATCTCCGAGGCCAAGGATTACTGCGACGAGGGCGCTGACCTGCTGATCGCCACCACCGTTGCCCCCGAGGGACTCACCTGCCCGTACGTGAGCGGCGTGCCCTTCATGACCGGCATGAACCGCGTCGCTGCCGAGAAGGCCGTCCTCGACGTCATGGCTCAGTAGGCGCTGACTGTATGAGTGAGCAGAACGCCAACCCGGTCGAGCTTTTTGGCATGCGCGTTGCCCATGTGGGCATCAACGCCACCGACCCGGTAGACGCCTTGGAGATCGCGGAGCTGTTCTCGACGATGATGGGCCTGCCCGTTATCGAGACCCCGGTTTCGTACTTTAACGATTCGCTGGTCGAGGTTATGAAGCAGAACGGTCGTGGCACCAAGGGCCACATTGGCTTTGCCGTCAACGACATCGATGCGGCCGAGAAGTGGTTTGCCGAGCGCGGGCTCGAGGTCAACGAGGAGTCGCGCGCGCTGCTGCCCGACGGTAGCACCAAGCTCGTGTACTTTAAGCGCGAGTTCGCCGGCTTCGCCGTGCACCTGTGCCGCGAGTAGCGCACGAGCTGCTATGGCTAACGAAAAATGGGGTAAGGCGCGTGGCTTTGCCCCATTTTTAATGCCGAGAGGGTGACTGACGGGCTGCCGTAAATCGAAGGTGAATGCTTTTCCGCGAAGTGAACGAGTGAAATCGAGCCCCTGAAGCATCGACACTTTTACGTCGTTCTTTCCTGCGGTTTTGTCAGGTATTTCCTGCGGTTTTGGCGCCAAAAAGTGCGGATGCTTCGGGGGTCCAAAATAGGTCGCTCACTTCGCGGAAAAGCATTCACCTTCGATTCGTGAGAGACGCCCCTACCGTGGCAGCCGAATCGTAAAGCGGCTGCCGACGCCCTCGACTGAGGTCACGCCAATGACACCGCCGTGGCTGTCGACGATCCACTTGGCGATAGCGAGCCCCAGGCCCGAGCCCTGTGCGCCGGCATCGCGTGCGTTGTCGGCACGGTAGAACCGCTCGAAAGCGTGAGCTGCGGATTCCTGGTTCATGCCGATGCCCTCGTCCTCAACGCTTATGTCAATCGCGCCCGTGCCCGCATCGGGTGTTATGGCAAACGTGACGGTCGTGCCTGCGTCCGAATACTTGGCGGCGTTTTGCACGATCACGCGCAGCGCCTGCTTCACGAGTGCCACGTCAACCGATGCGTTGCAGCGCGGGTCGCCGGTAAGTGCGGCATCATACGCCAGCCGATATGTGTGCCCGGCATCGATCATCTGTGATTCTTCGCAAACCTCGCCGACCAGTGCAGCCAGGTTGGTATTCGCGCGCCGCAGCACGGTGCGACCGGCATCGCCGCGCGCTAAAAACAGCAACTGCTCCACGAGCTCCTGCATATGCTCGCTTTCGGCTTTGAGCGAGGCGATGGACTCTGCCAGCACGTCCGGGTCGTCTTTGCCCCAGCGGTCGAGCATGTTCACGTAGCCCTGAATCACCGCGATGGGCGTGCGCAGCTCGTGACTCGCATCGTTGACAAAGCGCATCTGCTGCAGCTTGGCCTCTTGCATCTGGCGCAGCAGGCGGTTGAGCGCGACCTCGATACTCGCCAGATCGGCGTCGCCGGTGGTGACGCTCGGCGAGTCGACGCTTGCGCGCTCGATGGCCTGCTCGAGCGTTTCCATCTTGCCGCCGGCGAGCTGCATGCGCCCGAGCTCGTCAACGCGCAGGGCCAGGTCGTTGAGCGGTGCCATGGTGCGGCGCACGCGGCGGGCGCCGCCGAGCATGTTGAGCACGCTGATGACTTGCCAACCTACAACGACAAGGTAGAGGGGCCACAGTGCGACGAGGTCCTGCGCGAGGGGGAAGGTCTTGGTGGTACGCGCAAACTCGACGGTATAGGTGAGCGTTGTCAGGTCCCAGCCGCGCGCGGGCGTCAGTGACATGCCGTGAACGCTAGCGCTGGGGATCCATCCCGCGGTAAACGCGCCATCGGGCAGCGTCTGGTTGTAGCCATAGACGAGGATCGCCGCCGCAACAAGCAGCAGTAACAGATCCAGCCAGACGTAGCTCACCAAGCGGCGCCACATATAGCTCCAGTTGATGGCGCGGGCGATGGAGGTGACGCGCTTAGCCTCGTCGTTACGCGCGGCAGACATAGCCCACCCCGCGCACGGTCTGGATGATGCGGGCACTGCCGGCGTCTTCGATCTTGGCGCGCAGGTGCGCGATGTGCACGTCGACGTTGTTAGTGTCGCCCACGTAGTCGTAGCCCAGCGCCTCGTGCGCGATGCGCTCGCGCGTGAGCACGGTGCCGGCATGTGCCATAAGCAGGGCGAGGACGTCGAACTCGCGAGCCGTGAGCGCGATGGGCGAGCCGCCGACCGTGACTTCGCGGCGGTCGGGGTCGAGCGCAACCGAGCCCACGGTGAGCACGGCGGGGGAGGGCACGGCAGAGGTCTTGGCCGAGTCGCTAGCCGGGGGTATCGCAACGGCGCACCCGCCCGCACCGCCCGCCCCAACGCCGCCAACGCCCGAAGCCGCCCGCACGGCCTCCGAGCGCTTCAGCGCCACGCGGATCCGTGCGAACAGCTCCTCAATCGCAAATGGCTTGGTCAGGTAATCGTCGGCGCCGGCGTCGAGCCCGGCCACCTTGTCCATCACGGCATCGCGCGCGGTGACCATGATCACCGGCACATCCTTGTGCTTGCGGACACGCCGCAGCACCTCCATACCGTTGAGCTGCGGCAGCAGCACGTCGAGCAGAATCAGATCGTAGTCGCGCTCCAGCGCCAGGTCAACGGCGGTGCGGCCATCGGCGGCGTGCTCCACCTGGTAGCCCTCGTGCTCCAGCTCGAGCGTCACAAAGCGGGCGATTTTCTCCTCGTCCTCTACAATCAGGATCCGTGCCATACGTGCCCCCGTCTGCGATTACTTGTCGTCGTTGAGATTTTGCTTGATGTCGTCCGCGGCATTGGCAGCGCTGTCCATCAGGGTGTTGATGCTGCCGGGCACGTCGCCGTCGCTATCGATGCGGTAGCGCATGCCAAAGAACAGGCCAATGAGCATCAGCCAAATCGTGGCGCCCCAGGCAAACAGCGCGACGATGGGGATCAGGATGGGGATGTTGAGGATGATCGCATCGCGGCGCGTGGCGATAAACTTGGTGTCCAGGCTCAGGCGGAAGAGCTTTTTGAGGTACTCCCACACGCTGTCCATCTTCTTGGAGAAGTCGGTCTTTTCGCTCGACTTTTCGTAGGCGGCCTGCGCGGCGACCATCTCGGCCGAGGGCTCATCGACTGGCGCGGACTCGGTGGCGGCGTACGCCGACGTGGTCTGCGTCTTGCCCTGCGACTCGAGCCAAATGATGGCGTCCAGGACGTTGCCGTCGGCGGCGTCGAGCGCGGCCTTGGCGTCGGTGTAGCTCACGTTGCACTTGGTGCGGATGGTTTCAACTTTTTCGAGGTCGTCCATGACCTGTCCTTTCGTTCGATGGGCGCGACGCCGGGCGATCTGCCCGGGCGCGAGCGTTGCGTTCGGCGGTCTGCGTTGCGCCGCCCCGCCCTTGGTCGAACTCTATAGTGCAGGTTATAGATTAAGCGATTCTTGAGCCAAGATTAATGTTGGATGAGTTTTTGGGTGGTGCGGAGGCGGGCAGGGGCAGAAAAGGCAGGTTTTGCGTGGCGTGAAGGAGGGGCGGTCTGATCTTTGGGATAGCTGATGGCGAGGTCTAATACTTTTCCGAGAAGTGAATGAGTGAAAACGGACCCCCGAAGCATCGACACTTTAGAGGTGCCGCTTCCTGCGGTTTCAATGCTGAAATCCCACGATTTTGCCGCCGAAAAATGCGGATGTTTCAGAGGTCCAAAAACAGCCGTTCACTTCGCGGAAAAGTATTAGACCTCAATAGCGGGGGATGGGGTGCCGGTGCAAAACGGCGTCAGAAATGGGGTAAACAAGGCAAACGGATCTAATGGATCAAAAATCACGTTGCAAAAGTATGAAAATATCCTACAATTGCAGCATGAAGTACTTTAGCAACATAGCGGCGATAAGCGAGCTTTCCGAGAGCGAGGGCGTGTTCACCACAGCCCAGGCGGCTCGCATGGACATCTCTCGAGATGCGCTAGCGCACTCATGCCGCGCAGGGCGTCTTGAACGGATATGCCACGGCGCCTACCGGATGTCTGGAACGCAGCGCCGAGACACCGACGAACTCAACGCCTTTTGGAAGCTCACCAATCCCTCCCTTTGCGCGTGGGAGAGAAAACGTCAGTGGGATGGCATCGCCGTGAGCGGTACGACAGCGGCGAACCTGCAGCAAATGGGCGATTTCTATCTGTCCCCCTACAGGATGACCGCGCCCATGCGTATCAATACAAGAAACGAATCCCTTTCTTTTGTAAAGCGCGAGATTGCTGAGCGGGACATCGTTTGGCTCGACGGCCTGCCGGTAACTAAACCCGAGCGCACGCTTGTCGATCTTTGCCTCGATTGCGAGGATCCCTCATTAATTATCGATGCCTATAACGACGCGCTTGGACGTGGACTCGATATACAACGGCTGAAGGATCTTGTAGAAGAGAACTCTAAAACCGCCAAACGACGCGAGCTGATGGCGCCTTTGCTGATGGTACTGAACGGGTAATGCGAAACGGAGGACATGGTGAAGTACAAAACGCCTGCCGCATTGGAGATGGCTGTTAGGAATGCCGCAAGAGAATCACCAATGGATACTAATCGGGCAATCGTTGGTTTCTACTTTCATCGCTTCCTATGTCGCGTTTTTTCAGAAGATGACTGCCGTTTTGTGCTTAAAGGTGGTCAAAGCGTCCTGGCGCGAACGCTCGATGCGCGTGTCACAAGAGATATTGACTTGGTTGCTCAAGAGGAGAGCCTCGAAGAGGCTGTTGCCGATCTGGTGCGGGCGGCTTCGATTGATCTGGAGGATTTCGTTTCGTTTGTCTTTGATCGTGCAGAGCAGATCAAAGAAGAAGATGAGTATCGGTGCGGTGCTAAGGTATGGTTCACCCCCTTTATGGGAACCAAGAAGCTACAGCCAATTTCAATTGACTTGGTAATTGATGAAGTGCGGGGACTTGAGCCTGAGGTTCTCGCGCCGATCGATCGTTTGAATATCGAGGGGCTCCCAGTCTGCGACTATCGAGTATGCCGAGTGGAGAGCGCCCTTGCAGATAAATTGCTCGCAATGATAGAGATGCATGAGGGCCGTGCCTCTTCGCGAATCAAGGATATAGTCGACATCTTGGTGTACGCGAAAACTTGCTTCATCGATGGGGCTACGCTTGTCGAGAGGGTCGAGAAAGAAGCGTCTGCCCGCAAAGTGGCAATGCCGGAAGAGTTCGTGGCGCCTCTCTGGTGGAAACAAAATGGTTCTGCACAGTACGTAAAGATGGCGAGGCAGGCGGGGGTACTTGATCTCGCGGGGAACATTGCTGGGGCAGAAGAGGTTGTCAATCGGTTGTATACATCGTGCTTTAATCATTCGGCGAATGTGCGCAAATGGAATCCTCAGACCACGGGATGGGAATAGGCTAGATAGTTAAGCCGGCGGCAGAATTAGTTCCTGTCGCCGGCTTAAGACGTTTCTACTGCCTATGCGCTATTCGCAGGTCTGGTCGACCACCTGGGTGACGGCCTTTTTTGCGCCTTCGAGGTCGCGCTGGGCTTGGGCGACAGCGGCCTCGGCTTGTTTCTTTGTCCTTACGACCTCGGCAAAGCGGTTGATGGATTCGCTATACTCGCGTGTGCGCGGGTCGAGCGCCGGCGGGACTTCGATCTCAAACAGGTCGGTCGGGCGGATGGCACGGATGTCTGCCGCTTCAGTCAATGCTTGAATTAGCTGCGCCCCGTGGCCTTCTGTAAGGTAGCCAACGATTATCTCCGAAAACACCACGCGCTCCTCTTCGGTCATTGTTTCGAATGACGGGCGAATGACGGTGGTGTTATGCGAAGCAACCAGGTGCTGCTTTGCGTCATTGGCGCTGACGACAAGCAGGTTGGACGCGCCGTAGCGACCCAGCATGCGCGGCATGACGATATCTCCAGCGCGGAGCTCATAGCGATCGAGAACGCTGGGGTCCACCTTTACGATTTTGGAATCCGAGCCGTTTGCGCTTTCTACAGCGTCTGCGGGCAGAAGGTTGCCGTCTTGAAAATCCTGAGATGAGATGCGGCGAACCTCGATCGCATCAACGTCGTTCGATGTGGTGCTCTCGCGGGGCATGAATGGTGCCACTCGCGTAAAAGCGTCACCAAGCGTGGCGCTGTAGTTTCGGGTAAGGCTGATAAGGCTGATTTTGCCCCACGAGAGTGGGGCATGGTGCTGGAGTAGCTCACGCGTCTCGAGAACGATTGTCTCTATGGGAGAGGTCTGATGTTGAGCGAGGCTAACGCGGGACCAATCCGGTGCAATAGCTAGGGGCGGGCAGGATTCTTCGTTCGCGGGGGTTGGCAACATGTAGCGAGTGAAGCTGGACAGGTTGTGGAATGTGACGCTGCGGTTCTCCGTTGACAAGACGATGAGCTCGCACATCTTGTAACTGCTGGGTTCGCTGTGCGGGAAATAGACGACACGCTCGATGAGTCCTTCGCGCATGAGAACCGTGCGCGCCTGCTCGGCTTTATCTATTAGACTTGCTGGCAGTAATACCGCTGCCCTGCTTCGACCGGAAAGCGCGAGCGCATAGAGGCACCAAACAAAGGGGTCCCAATCGCAAAAGCCTAAATAGCCCGGCTCCAGATCGTTGATAAGGGCCTCGCATAAGCGAATTTCTTTGTCGTGAGTATTGCGGTGATAGCCCGTAGCGTCGATAAGCACCGGAGCGGGGCCGTCGACGTCGTCCCGCTCTCCTGGTTCAAGTTCGCAAATGCTGGGAAAGACGCTTTTATTCATGAAGAGGCACGTATTGAGCAGGTCGGCATCGAGCGAATCGGGTAGTCGAACGACGCGCAAGCGACTGCCTTGTTCCAGATTGAGTGCGCGCGAAATGATGGCAGCGGTGAGGCGTGGCAAAGAGAACGCGGATTCGTACATACGTATGCCCTTTCTTCTTAGTGGGATATATGTTAACAGAATATTTCGAAAATTTCTAATGACGAGAACAGCACACTGTGCTATCCTCGAAGCAATCCAAACCAATTCAATACCAACTGTTTGATGCCACAGCTAGACAGCCTTTAGGCAAATCGCGCTATCGAGCAGAGTAATTTTACTTACGAAACCACAGGCTAGGCGACGTTTCTGGCCCACACGTCAAATCATTCTAAAACTTAGAACAAACTTACCGACAAACATCTGCAACCGGATAGGAAGAAGCATTCATGAAGAGCGAAGACAGCATCTACGAGGCATTCCTCAACACACTCGACGAGGATCTCCGTAGTATGTGCGCAAAGAACGAGAAGGCAGAGAAGCCGTTTCCGTATCCGTACTGCGGTGAAGAGAACGTTGAGCGCCTCGCTAAGGCACTTGTTGGCGTGCTGGAAAAGCACTCGCCCGATATTCCCGGGCTGGTGCCCGAGCAGTATCGAGACGATGTGCACGAGGCTCGCGAGCTTTTGGCCGCGGCGGCGCTCGCTTTGCTGTCGCTGTACTTTCCCCAGCGCGATAGCTGCATGCGCTGCATGGCCATCTTAATTAGCCTGTTTCGGCACGGAAGCAATCCGCGCTTTAAATCGAGCGGCGTGCTCATGTTTGAGCAGGTTTCGACAGGTATGAAGTACTCGTCCGAAAAAGGTGGATATATTCCGTCTCGCTTTGTGCGTCATACCGACCACAAAAGGCCCTACGACCACGTGCATCGCGACGGATCGCGTGGCTTTACGGCGGACGAAGACGATGTCGTCATGTTTTTCGAACGTTACCGCGTGATTCAGCAACGCGTGTTCGATACGAGTCCGCGTTTCAACTTTGAGCTATGCGTCAAATACCCGTATGAGGCACTTTCGGACAATCGGCAGAACTTTTATTACATGGAGGAAAAGATGGAAATCGATTTGGCAACTAAGGTACGGGGGCTCCAGGACCGCTATCTCCTCAACTGCGCTCAGGCCAAGGGATACGACCTGCTCGACAAGCTGATGATTAATGCATTGCTTGCGTATCTGCGCGACGGATCAGTCTCAATTGCGGCGCGCGAGATCTATGTGGCGCAAACCGAGCGTCTGATTGACGGCGCGGTCAAGTTGCCGTGTACGACGAGCCCCAAGGAGGGTGTAAGCGTCGACCGTATTTCCTAGCAACTAAACAGAACTATCGACAAGAAAGGGGCCGTGACATGTCAGTCATCAAGATGTACGGCTACGAGGCCGCGCAGCAAACGGAGTATCAAACCAAGAAGTGGGCGACTAAGGAGGAGATGCAGGCGCTGTCGTCTGGCGATGAGCAGCGCGATGTGATCCTGGCTAAGGGTGCCACGGTGGCGTTCTACGAGGACGACAAGCATTGGGAGACGAGTGTGTCCAACAATGTCTTTGCCTTTGGAGGTACCGGCAGCGGCAAAACGGCGAGTTTCATTTTGCCCAACCTGCTCAATCACCACGAATGCTGTTATGTGGTCACAGACACCAAGGGTGAGCTGCTGCGCCGTACTGGGAAAGGCTTTGAAGAGGACGGCTACGAGGTAACGGTTCTCGATACTGTTAATCCCGAGCAGTCGGCCGGATACGACCCTCTGCGTTACGTGATGGATGTCGAGGACATCCCCACCACAGTGGCGGCAATCATGGAGGGGGTCGATCCTGACGGTCGTAGCCGTAGGTATGATCCGTTCTGGGATAATGCAAACGATCTGCTGCTTCGAGCAATTGTTGGAATCCTGTATCTCCTAGAGTGTCTTGCCGGCACCCTTGCGACGGGCGAGGACCCCAAAACTCCGCGCCGCTACCTTAAGATGAACAACGTCTTTAAACTGGCTGCGCTCATCAAGGTTACGGGAGATGGTGAGGGGCGATTCCCGTTGGACTACCTTGTAGAAGAGGTGGAGTCCAGGGAGTTTCTCGATAAGTTTGGTGCGGAGAACGCTGATCTGTATGGCGTTGAGCAGTATCGTGATTTTCGCGGGGCAGCCGATAGGACGCTTAAGAGCATTCTGATCACGCTCAACGCGACCATCTCGCGGCTTAAGACTCCCCAGCTCATGCGCGTCTTTGAGAAAGACGAGATGCGCCTCGACCGTATCGACGAGGGCAAGCGCGTAATCGATCTTAAGGTGAGCGACAACGACTCGACCAATGCATGGCTTGCGAACGTTGCCCTTAAGCAGCTGTTTAACCTGGCCCAGCGCCGTGCCGATGCCAGCCCCAGCGGCCATTTGCAGCGTCGCGTGCAGTTTGTGCTCGATGAGTTTCCCAATGTGGGACGCATCCCCGATTTTGAGCGCAGCATTGCGACCGTGCGCAGTCGTGGCATTAGCTTTTTAATGTGTGCGCAATCGCTGAGCCAGCTCGATGCCGTGTACGGCAAATCCACGGCGCTTACCATCCTCGATAACTGCGATAGCTTGGTCTATATGGGTGGCGGCAGCAACATCGCGACGCAGAACTACATAAGCGAACTGTGTGGCGAGTCGGTTTTGGGCACCAAGTACGTGGGCGCCGAGCGCACTGCCGTAGATGTACGCGGTTGCGTGATGACCCCAGGCGAGGTTGGGCTTATGCCTCGCACCGATTGCCTGGTCAAGGTGACCGGCATGCGTCCCTTCCGCGCCAAGAAGTACTTCTGCGGCGACCATCCCAACGCGGCCAAGTGGCTGAGGGATTAACCCTTGCAGCCTCGCGCATTCTGACCTGTATTTTGGCTGCACGGCCTCTGTTTGCCATGTGCCGTGCGGCCAGTTTCCCTTATCGATTCCATCTAGAGAGGAATTAACCATGTCCGTTATGTATCGTGAGCCCAGCATCATAAAGAAGTCCAAGGACGGCCGTGTTGCCGCTGTCGATATGGCAAGCGAATTGCTCAACAGTCGTGTGCTGCTGCTGGAGGGCGAGGTCAACGATGTGACCTGCAACGGCCTTATTAAGTCCATGTTGGTGCTGGAACATCAAAGTGCGACCGAGCCCATCACCCTCATCATCAACAGCCCAGGCGGCAGCGTTACGGCGGGGCTGGCGCTCATCGACACCATGCAGTCGCTCGACTGCCCCGTGATCACGGTGGGTGAGGGCGTCGTGGCCTCGATGGCCGCGGTGATCCTGGCCTGCGGCGACCACCGCCAGGTGTACCGCCACACGCAGGTGCTCATCCACCAACTGATGGGCGGCACAGGCATGGCGCAGCAGACCGATATCGAGATTGTGGCCCAGCATACAGCGGCCATGCGCGCCGAGCTGGACGAGCTGCTGGCCGAGCATGGCAACCTGAGCGCCCAGGAGTTCCACGAGCTCACCGAGCGCGATTGCTGGTGCAATGCCAAGCGCGCCCTAGAGCTGGGCCTGGTGGACGAGGTGATTGCGCCCAGCAAGAAAGCGCTCTAGTGGGGTGCATGCCTTACAAGCACGTTAAACAGGGCGAATGAGCACGTAGTTGAACAGCCAGAAAGAGGTTGAACATGAGCAGGATTTGGGATGTCGACGGTATTGAGTGGGAAGATCTGCCCACCGTGAGCGACCTGCTGTGCGCTGCGGACACAAAGATCCTGGCACGCGAGGTTGCCCTGCGATACGGCGGCAAGCCGGACGACCGTGGCCGTGTCGATAGCGAGCGCAACCTAAAGCGTGTCCGCCGCAAGGTCAAAAAGCTGCGCAAGATCGACCCCGAGCCCAGCGACAAGATCGTCCTGTTGCCCAAGCATGTCATCAATCGTCGCGATGTGGGCCACGGCTTTGGCTATTACGATGTAGAGCCGTGCGCCTTTACGCGCAGTGGCGCGCAAAAGTCAGGGGAGGACGCGTGTGCTGAGGTGTACCCGTGGGAGCTGTTCCTACTGAACGAGGAGCCTGCAAGCGTCGTTCTGGGCTATCGCGTATGGCTCGGCGGCGAATGGGACCTATGCGAACGTTATCGCTTTTTGGCTGTGGCGTGCGCCAGCGCGTTGCATTGCTTCCGCGAGCAAAAGGAGCTGCGCAAGTGTCTCAAGAAGGACGATGCAGCCTGTGACATGGGCGAGGATGAGGTGATCGAAGGTGTTCGCCAGGACGTGCTGTATCCCGAGGAGGTAATCAACGCAAAGCTCGGCGGCTATTGGGATACGAGCCTGGGGCTCAATCTGCCCTGGAAGGACGAGCATTTCGAGACCTGCGTACGGATCGACAGGGCAATCGATGACCTGTTTGCCGAGGAGACGAAGCGCAATGCCGCGGAGCTTGGGAGGAAGCTTGGGCGTGGGTATGAGGGGTGCGGGGAGTGGTTGGACGGAGATTGACTGCAAGAGTGGTTCCTGTGAATGATCGGTGGCGGCTCGGCAATAAACTGTCCGAACGAAATGATAGAACGATAGCGTAAATAGCACCCGTACTTTAAGGAGTTAACAATGGAAATCGCCTATAAGGAACTGTTTCGTGTAAACCGTCCTATCTACGGTCCTGGACCAGGAGGTTTCTTCATTAAAAGATTCAAGAAAAGCGGATACAGCGAGGCTGAATTACTCGATTTAATTTCAGGAATGGACTTCTCTCTCGCTGGAGCTGATGGGGACATTAGCCTGGAAAAGAAATGCAAAATAATCGAACGGGCGGTTGCTGAGACGCATTATACGAGCTGGGCCCTTAGCCTGATTGGCATCATTGCCTCTCTCATGGCTGGAGGATATTTGTCTGCGCTGATAGCCAGTAATCCAACTTTAGCCGAGATTTTCATGGTGCTATTCCTGGTTGCCTTGGGAATATATGCGTGGTTCCGGTATTGCTTTGAGCGAAATAGGACCGTGCTATTGTGTGCGTTGAATCACATAAAGACGCTTCAACCATAGCCCATAAGGGCGAAAGACTCATCAATTACGATTCAAGATGTTGCTTGACGGGACTATCGAACAAGGCGCTGTTGGTCGCTAGCCATATCAAGTCCTGTATAGTCTCTGACCCAATGACGGAGCGCCTCGCGCCCGACAACGGATTACTCTTGAACGCATTGCACGATTACAGGAAGGAATGACCATGTTCGATCTCAAATGCTCGATGCAGGCCCAGCTCGATAACCTATGGCTCAAGCCGGAAGATCTTGCAGGAGGTCTCGGCATTCGCGTCTCGAGCGTCCGAAAATGGCTCGACCCCGAGCTCGACTGTATGCCGGTCAAGGATGCCTTCGACTGGATAAGCGACCAGATCGAAAAGCTCGGCGACCTCACACTGCAATGCTTGAATGACGCGAACGATTCCTACGAGAAGTTCGGCCAGCATATCGTTCGCTGGTACCGAGATGAAGATCTGCCCGATACTGAACCGGGAGGCCTTTACAATCTCGCGAGCCGCCTTGCCGCCGACCAACTCGCCGCGAAGGGTATAGAGTGCTCTACTGTCTATGCATCCCGCGGCGGCGAGTGGATCGAGCAGAACCTGGACTTTTCCCCCGATATCGATCTCAAGGCTGCATTTGCCGCGCAAGCGGACGCCTTGGGAGTACCGACGTCCGAGATCGCGGCAGCATTGGGTATTACAAACCGATCAGTTAAGGACTGGAAAAACCCCAAGCGGGACACGATGCTGCCGGTAGACGAGGCATGGGACTTTCTGGATGAATACGCCGAGGCGCTTGATATCCGCACGGCCGAACTCCTCGAAAGCATGCCGAACCCGATGCCGTACCATCCTATGACTCGCCTCGGAACCCTAACGAAACAGCAGAGAATCGACAACCGTGCGGCGCAGGCGGCGGCTAGACAAATCATGGGCGACGGTAAGGTCGTAGTCGATTTCGTATATGTCTAAAGCCGTCCGGCGGCCATAGGCAATTGCACCCTGATGGATGGACCGCAGGTGAGGCATGCGAATAGCCAGGCCCTACTTCTTCGCATCGCCGCGCGGCTTGTTCTCATCAATCCCGCGCAGGTCGAACTGCTTGCTACCCCGTTTAAGCACGAGCTGCCAGCCGCACGCATCGCAGATTTTGACGAATTCATCGATGGTGAACCGCGTGTTGTTATGCAGGCGAGTAGACAGGCTACCCTTCTGCTTACCGGTTTTAACGGATGCATCCTGCAGAGTCATGCCGCAATCCTGCACCATATAACGAATAGCGTCCGATGATCCGATCCGTTCAAGCACTGAATACCTCTTTCAAATATACGATAATATATTTTGATTATAGCCAATCTAGTTTTATTCTAGAAGTGGCGTGACAATCGGATACTACCGCCGGTGCCGGATCGCGGCCCAGATGTATCCGACTAGCCCCCGAGATTGCGCTTTTTGGCCGTGGTGTGTGCCAGCGTGCTGAATCGCATCCGCGAGCAAAAGGAGCTGCGCCAGTGCCTCGAGGGGGGGCGATGCAGCCTGTGATATGGACGAGGACGAGGCGATTGAAGGTGTTCGCCGCGACGCGCTGTATCCCGAGGAAGTAATCAACGCCAAGCTCGGCGGCTCTTGAGATGCGAGCCTGGGACTCAACCTGCCCTGGAAGGATGGGCATCGGCAGACTTGCGCGCGGATCGACAGGGCTATCGATGACCTGTTTGCCGAGGAAAAGTAGCGCTGTGCTGCGGAGCTTGGGAAGAAGCTTGGGCTCGGGTGTGAGAAGCGCGGGGAAGTGCCGTTGTCTCAACTATTCACCGACGAATGAGAAAAGGCGGTGAGTGCGGTCTCCTGCATGATTATCCTGGACCTATTGAGTGAGCGGTGCGCGGGCGAGGAGCAATCATGGCCGGCCGTGGAGACAAATGGTCGAGGGAAGAAACCCTTGCGGTTCTGTTCCTATACCTCGCCCTGCCGTCAAAAATGGTTGATGACAAAAGCGAGGATGTCCAGGCGTTAGCCAAGGCCATTGGCAGAACGCCGGGCGTAGTTGCTTAAAAATCTGGAATCTCGCATCTTTCGATGAGCGTCGACGCGCTCGCGGCAAGGTTGGAATGATCCATGCAAACAAAAATGGACAAGCTAGTCTGGGCCAAGTATTCCTTTGCTGGAGATGAACTCGTCGAGGAGGCGACCGAGGTTTTCCTTAATCGCTTTGATTTTGAAGAAGCGCTAAGCGATGAGTTGAAAGAGGCGATTGGCTTTGATTTGCCAGAGGGCGAAGAGCGCGAAGCAATTGTCTCGATGCGAGTGAACCAGGAGTTCTTTCGAAATACCTTGCTTACCAATTACAATTCAAGGTGTTGCTTGACGGGGCTATCGAACGAGGCGCTGTTGGTCGCCAGCCATATCAAGCCCTGGACAGCCTCTGATTCAAAAACGGAAGGACCTGCGCCCGACAACGGTTTGCTTCTAAATGCGCTACACGACAAAGCGTTCGATCGGGGGACTACTCACCATTAAAAAGGACCTGAAGGCAGTAATGTTCGGCGTGGTCGGACACGAGACGCCTGAAGACAAGTATTTGTGACACTACAACGGAGAGCCGACAACGCTTCCGAAGCGATTCGCCCCACGAGCTGAGTTTATTGAGTATCACAATTATATGGTGTTTAAAGGGTAGGGTTTAACTCGTCTGCTTTCAGTGCGTTTCTCACATAATTGCCTTAGCCCTTCCAGCTAAGTCGGTATTGAGGAATGAGGAAAATTCCAGCTAAATATTAGAGTGCGGCGAAATGTTCGCCCGCCGTCTTTTATGCGTTCTGCAATTCGGTCGCCTAGTGCCTGCCTTTGTTGCACCTGGTGCATGTGGAATTTCAGCCGTCTACGTCAGCATCCACGTCGGCTGGAATTCCATTGAAATCAAATGGTCCGCGCGTGCGGTCGTATGCAGCCATGATAACGTCAATAGCGTTTACGGCCCCAATTGCTTGGCACAGGTCGACACGCTGCTCTAGGAAATCATTAAATCTGGCGCGAAGCTGCTTGGCTGTTGCGTGAATGAAAAAGTCGGGATCTTGTTTTTCGAGTTCGGCCAAGAAGATGGTGTCCAGCCTTGCGCATATGGCTTCAATGCGGCGGGATTCCTGGCGGAAGGCGTGGCTTGCCACTTTCGAATTCTTCGTTAGTAAATAATCGAGGTAATCGCTGAGCGATTGTTTGAATTCGGGCAATAGCTTGTCGTACCGAGATTGAATTGCTCCAGGTGCGATCGCGGGGTCTGGTTCAGTACGTCCAACAATGATGTCTATGGATACGTCAAATACATCTGCAAGACGCCATGCAGCAGCAAGTGGAATTTTATCAGGCCGACTTTCATATCGTGCGTACGTAGTAAATGGAATGCTCAGGGCCTTGGCGAAGCTTTTCGCAGACTTGTATCCAGCCTCTTTTCTCAGCTCCTGTAGATTGTCTTTCATAGTCGTCGGCTTTCTCTGACTGTGTCTACGGAATAATGCGCATTGATATAAATCGATGATAATGCATCAAACATATATTTCATAATCTGATATATATGTTTGATAATAATTATTAAATTATGAGATAATACCAAATAAAGATAATTAATTTATATTGAATTTTACATTATGGAACTATTCGAGCTCCCTGTTCAATAAGAGGTCTTGAGCAAAGACAATGCGACCATCGAGGAGGGGCTTAGATTATCAATATCAACGATTGGCGTTTATTGCTGGAAGAGCAAGCGGTTTGGGCGGAAGGGCTCGACTTGAATGGGGCATAAGCGATGTTCACTATACTTTTTCTGCTTAGTTGCGTAACTGATTTATGCGCCAGTTTCTGGTGTTAATATTTAGCTTTTGCCAATTACCAGAGGTGCGACTGGAGGGTCATATGGTTAAATCCATAACTGAAAACCGCTGCTGGGACTATTCGGTTTGTAGTAATAAACGATGCTCATCCCTTGTCTATTATTGGGGGCTTTAGCTCGTGAAATACGGTTCTGTATACACAACGAATTCTCTGGCTGACTTTGTTGTTTCGCTGCTAAAGGTCGAGCGCGCTTCTGCCCGCACGCCGTCTTTTGGCGTTTGCTTGGACCCGGCATGCGGGGGCTCTTCTTTACTTAATGCCGTTGCACGCGGTGATGTTCGGCATTCGTTACTTTATGGCGTTGACGTTGACCCTGAGGCCATAGAGATTTCACGCACTTATTCCGAAATAATAGGCTCGGAAATAATTTATAAAGATTTTCTGCGTCCATCTGCAAAGACGGATCCGAAAGCGTATTGGCTGGAGCGTTTGGCTCGTGTCGACACAATTATTGCTAACCCACCTTGGAGCTCCGACCGTATTTACGATCGTGATGAGTTGCTGCTGCGTGGCTATAAAAATGTTGATGGACAGTATGATTGCTACGCCCTCTTCGTAGAGCTTTCCATGGCCATATTACATGCGAATGGGTTTGCTGCCTTTATTCTCCCCGATTCATTATTTTCGGCAACAGCTTATGGTTTACGTCGATTTATTGCTACGAAATATGAGATAAAAGTAATCGCGCGTCTTGGAGAAAAACTTTTCGAGGGGGTTCATCGTGCGACAACGGTTGTCGTTGTCCGCAAGTGTATACCAAGTGATGCCAGTTTAACAAAGTGCTTCCGGCTTACGACATCGGATAGAAAGGCCGTTTTAGGTGGAGACAAGACGCTCGAGACAGTTTTTGAAGAACAATATCGCGTTAAACGCCAGATGGATTTTCTAAGAAATGAAGACTGCCTATTTGATATAGATGTGGCAAGTGAAGATCATGCGGTTATTGAGAGAATTAGGTCTCATGGAGGCAAATGGTCTTTTGACGTTTCTTTCCATCGAGGTGTAGAAATCTCAAAGCGCGGAACCGTCTTTTACTGTCCGAAATGTGGTGGAGCAAACACCGCGGCGTTATTTTCGGGCCTTGCTCTTAAGCGTTGTAAATGCTGCGGGCGCGAGGTTGAAGTGTCGAGCTCGGAACTTGAATCCGTCATGCAGTTCAGGCCCGCCGATGGTTTTGTTCCTATATTTGTTGGTGAATCTGTTGGACGATATTCGTTGTCATGCCAACGGTATTTGAAACTTGGAGTTGAGGGCATTAATTACAAGGACCTTGATGATTATAAGCCCATGAAGATTCTTGTTAGAAAGACTGGGTTAGGAATTAAAAGCGTTGTTGACGATAGCGGCAGGATGGTAAATCAAGCTGTCTACTTCTTTACCGCAGGCGAAGGGTTGAGAGAGGACGCATTGTACTTTTACAATGCGCTGCTTAACTCGAGGGTTATTTTTTATTACTACATGAAGCTGTATGGTGAGAATGAGTGGAAATCACACCCCTACTTAACAAAACGGATTCTTCAGGAACTACCGATCATCAGATTTGACAACAAAAGTGAACTTCATCATCAAATTGCTGACGGCGCTCGGAAACTGAATCTTCATTACACGGCGGCAATCGATGCGGAACTTGAGTTGCTTGTTACGCTAGCATACGGCCTTGATAGAAAAGAGGTCGAGCGTATCAAGCACGAGATGGCGGAGCTGCCCGATTTGGGCGCACTGAGGGAAATGAAACAATAGGCATGTATCGCTACATTGGCAATAAGACAAAGCTGTTAGAGCAGATAACATCATTGGCTTCAAATTATCTAAGCCCCGGAGGAACTGTTGCCGACTTAATGGCCGGGACTGGGTCCGTAGCTGCTGAGTTTCGTCGACTTGGCTACCGCGTCATCGCTTCTGACATTATGACGTACAGCAAGTGGCATCTTTATGTGCAGCTGCTCATGAATCGTACGCCTTCTTTCGAGGGGCTGAGCGATTTATCGGTTGAACCTGAGTGCCATTACGTGCAAGTGCTAAATTATTTAAATGAACTTGAACCGGTCGAAGGCTACTTCTTCCGCGAGTTTTCTCCTTCAGGGCTTCCTGCAAATGGATGTCCAAGTAGGAAGTACTTTACATCGGATAACGCTGCAAAAATCGATGCAATTAGACTTAAGATAAACGAATGGCGCGATGAGGGTAGGATTTGCCAAATGGAGGAGGCGCTTTTGCGTCACACTCTGATTATGGCAGTCAACGAAGTGGCAAATATATCTGGAACCTATGGCTATTTCCTGGCAAATTTTACCGCAAGTGCGAAAAATGCCATCCATCTAGCTCCGGTATCCATTAATACTGGAAGAATTGATAATGTGGTTCTTCAGGGCAGGGCAGAAGACCTTGCTGCTGGGGTTACTGCAGACCTTTGCTATCTGGACCCTCCTTATATCAAACGCCAATATGCAGCGAATTATCATATTCTTGAAACGGTCGCACGTGGTGACGAGCCTGTTGCTGCTGGCAAGAGTGGGTTACGTCCTTGGCGCGATCAGTACTCTGATCTTTGTACAAAAACTAAATCAAAAGATTCCTTCGCTAAGATTATCGAGGATATCCATTGCCCTGTTTGTTTGATTAGCTATAGCGAAGATGGACTCTTTCCTGTCGAGGATCTTTGCGACGTATTTTCTGCTTACGGAAAAATTGAGGTTAAAGAAATTGCATACAAACGTTTTAGGTCAAATTGCAGTTCGTTGGCAAATGAAATAAAGGAGTTCATAATAGTGCTGGAAAAATGGTAAGCACCGATTGAACGAGGCGGTCGAATGTTATTTGTGGATGAGATTATGTACCGTCACCTGACTGCCGCTGACTTTCGCAATATCGAAGGTATTAAAAAGCCTGATGGAGGCGGTGGCCAGACTTATATCGACCTTTCCGGTATTGACCCAAATGAGGCCGTGGAGTTTTTCAAATACTGCCAGATTGACGAAGACAACCTGAAGGCAAAGGAGATTGAAGAGGGTACGCCCCCTTACAGAGTCGACCTTATACAGACGGGCGGCGTCGATTGCGAATATAACATGCAGGTCTATAAGCGAAGACCTAAAAACTATACGATTCGCGACCAGTTCAATAATCGTTTCCCGGGGTGGTCTGTACGAGCCGGTTTTCCTACTATAGTCGGAGAGGGAAAACCATTTTGTGCTGGTGGTTCATATGATAATGACGAAACCGACCCATACGTCCAGCCCATCATTGCACATCTGACGATTTATATTGTTAGAACCATTAACCGGTTATATTTTGCTGACTACCTCTCTGATGCTGAAATCCCAAAAGCCTGGCCTCTTGGTTTTGGTCTCGAAAAGCTCTTAAAAGCAAGCGAAAATGAAAAAGCAGCCGGAATTATCAAGCCCCGTGGGCTCATAGAATTTGTCAATCGCCGAGAAAGCGTGAGTGCCAAATGACGTTTAGGAGTACCGACGCTACAAGATATAACAAAAGCGATTTTCTTGAAGAAGTCTATATGGACGAAGCGTCTTACGATGCAATCGTCTCGTTGCTTAAGAGAAAAAAGAATATCATTCTCCAGGGTGCGCCGGGTACGGGGAAAACCTTTGCTGCTACACGATTGGCATATTCGCTCATGGGCGCTACCGATAATACGTGTATAGAGAAGGTTCAATTTCATCAAGGATCTTCTTATGAGGATTATATAGTCGGTTTTAAACCTACGGCTGATGGGCTTTTCGCTGCTCAGGAGGGTTTGTTTACCAAGTTTTTTCGTCGAGCGTCAGATAGAAGCCATCGGTTTGAAAATTATTACCTCATAATCGACGAAATTAATAGAGCAAATCTTTCAAAAGTATTTGGAGAACTGCTCATGTTAATTGAAGCTGACCATCGTGGTGAGTCATTGGTGGTTCCGGGATTGCCAGAACCGTTAACGGTTCCGAAGAATCTATTTATAATTGGCATGATGAATACCGCCGATCGCGGTCTCGCGCTGGTTGATTATGCGCTTCGAAGGAGATTCGCGTTTTACTCTATGAGTCCGGCGCTCAATCAGCGCTCATTTATAGACTATATTGATTCATTGGGTAACGATAGACTAACCTCGCTCGTCGATGCTGTTCGTCGATTAAATGATGTCATTTCGCATGACTCTTCGCTTGGGGAGGGTTTTTGTATCGGGCATAGCTATTTTTGTTTCGATTCTGCCCCTACGGATATTGAGGTCAAGTCTATCGTTGACTATGAACTGCGGCCTCTTCTTCAAGAGTATTGGTTTGATTCGTCCGATAAGGAAATCTTAGATGAACAGGTTTCTCTTTTGTATGAGGCTATAGATTAGGATGTCCAATACGGCTGCGAACAACGTCGCAATCCGTAACATTTTATATATGATTGCGTATGCGACTGGTATTTCCGGTAGTGATGCGGAAGCGGTGTTCGCGGACACCTTGAAGGCAGTCGGCAAAGAGCCGTTCGATGGACTCGGTGAGCTTTTTGCAATTATCTTGAATGATGCTGTAAAAAGAGAGTATTTGCGAGGGCTTGAGCGTGTCTATTCGCCTCATGAAGAGCCTCTTGCAGTCCTGAGAGGTCGGCCGCTGATTCAGAAAAGCATCGCTTTAAAAGCTCGGGGGACAATGCGTTTGCAGTGTCTATATGACAGCTTCACAGCCAATACCTATATGAATCAAATTGTTAAAACTGCAATAATTCAATTAATCCGCAGCCATGATGTTTCTCCGCGAACGCGAAAGGGACTCAGGGCAAGCGCACTATACCTATCTACTGTCGATTCACTCGAGGCTAATTCGATTGATTGGAGACTGGTTAGGTACAACAAACTCAATCAGAGTTATCGATTCTTGATGGCGGTTTGCCGGATGGTTTTGGAGAAGAGCATTCCTGTTCATGATGAAAACGGTAATGCGGAATTTTCGTCTATGTTGAGCAGCCAGAGGCTCTCTTCTCTATTTGAGAAGTTTATACGTGAATATTATCGCAGACATTTTCCGCGGTTAATGCCTGCTGCGCCTATCGTTGACTATGGTATTGGCGTAAGGTCTCAATACCTACCAAGGTTGCGCACGGATGTCGTGCTAACAGGGCCTAGCTATAAACTAGTGATAGATGCTAAGTGCTATGGAACAATTCTTGGAACACACTGCGAGAAAAAGATACTGAGTCCTGAACATAGAAATCAGATATTTAGTTATGTTATGCATTGTGCGCAGCGAAACGCGAGCGTATCCGGAATGCTGCTCTATGCCCAAACGTCTATGGAGGGTCCGCTGGATGAATGCTGGTATGAACTTGGCCACTGGTTCTACCTTAAAACTCTTGATTTGAATAAACCATTCGAGAATATTGCTGAACAACTCAATGAAATTGGCGACCGTATGATGTCGGGCCTATTTGTGCATTCCAAAGACGTCTCGGAACGGGAATTGCTTGAAGCCGAAAAGGGGCAGATAGACTAAGTAATTTGGGTGTTGATCCGTTTGGATACTGCAGAATACCGTGAAAGTCGCCGTTGCTGTTGCTCCAGCGTATGAGACCTATGCGCTCATCGGTTCTGTTTTATTACTAGCGGTCTGCCCTTCGGCGCTTCCGCATGCAGCCCTTGCACATGTCGACCGGTTCAGTTCTGCTTTTCCGGGCCATATCCCTTTGTATACACGGTAAAGCTAAGGTCTTCAATCGTTCCGGTGCTGTAGATGCATGCGTCGGGCGTGCTCCATGTGTCTTGGACGGTCGGGTCAGTCCAGACATATTCGGGCCCATCGATTCCAAGCAATGGGATGGGCCTCGCCACGTGGTCGGCGTTATTTATCTGTACAATGATCTCCAACAACATGTGCAGTTTTACATGCCATGAGCTGTATGGATGCTCACCTGGCCCCTTGTAATCCAGTGTGCACTTTGAGTGTGGGCTTTCGGCGAGCTGGCTTAAACATTCAAAAAGCGTTGGGTACTCGGCTCCAGGAAACTCGACTTGTACATACCGATTGCCATCGCGGACAAATCCGTACCACAGCACGGGGTATGGATACTCGAGCCTATCCGGCCGCTTGATTTTCGCTCTACAATTGGGCTGGTTGACGATAGACAGCCACGTCCTATAGAGTTCATCGGAAATGAGGTCGTTCGCTTGGTATGCTGGGCCAAGACCATCGAGGACAAAGCTGCCGAGGCGCTCAAAATAGTGGGCACAATCCGTTAGGCCCTTTTCATATGCCGTTTCGGTCTTTCTCTGCATATTGAGCGCGACATCGCGGGGCGATTTGCGACCAAGATGTTTTTTGGCGTTATATCGCGGGTTGCAGTAGAGCTTGGTTGCCGCGTTATATCGATCGCAGTACTTGCTGTTAGGACCGGTCGGAAAAAAGAGCGAACCGCAGGTTTGGCATGATATCGGCATAATGCCGCACAGCAGCAGCTCGTGAAGGATGCGGGCATAAAGGCTTGCAAAGGACCATTCCTCTTCGGTGAAGTAGAGCTCTCCTGCCTTTGAAATAACGGCTTGAAGCCCAACGAGCCTATTGAGGTTTTCCTGGTCGTTAAGCTCTGCATGCGTATGGAAGTCTCCATTTGCGAAGATCTGGTTCTCGCGCATAGCTTCGAGATAGTTTTTACGAAACGCCTGCATAAAGGGGGCGCTGTTCATGCGCTTTATTCCATTCAAATGCTCTTCGAGCTTTTGAGCCGTTTCGTTTCCGGGCAAGTGTTTTTTGGCTGCGTATACAAAAGCTTCGCCAAAGCGGATGATTGCCGGCAGCTGCTCATCGAATAATCGAAATTGTCGCGGGTCGCTTGTTTTGATGGCGGCTGGGAAAAACTCTTCGTTTTGCGGGAGCAGGCTAGGTGCCTCGGTGTTTTTAAGCAGCGGGGTAAGCTCCAGACATTCCTGATAAAAAACAATGAGAAGCGCTCGAAAGAGATCGATATTGGTGCAGACGCAAGCTGTTTCTATCTGAGATTTCGCCTTGGGAAAGTTGCGTATAGGATTGTCGCGGTCATACGGCACCGGTGCTGTTAGATCGGTCTCGCCGTTGGTAGCGTTAATGCTCATGTCGTTCGACTCGAGCTGCAGATAGGAGCTGAAGAGGGACGCCATTTCTTGCTTGTTGAGTTGGCCCGATGTTGTAATCACTGCGCGGTACAGGCGGTTGATCTCGTCGCACTCAATAGCGTTGTTGTTCATCCAGCAGCTGTAATAGCGATAGTCGGGAATCGCCGTGATGTTCATGACACACTGTCTACAGACATTTTCAAGGAGATATCTGGCCATGCCGGAAATCTCTCCGTGTGCATGGCTTGTAATGGCTTTGTCGAATATCGGAGCAAAGAAATCGAGGTCGCGTTCCTTTTGTTTTTGAAGGTTGATAGCGATTTCAGCTTCGTTCAATTCTGCTTGGGTGGGCCCTTGGTCGGGATCGTCTGGATCGAGCCAGTCGTCATGGTCTGGCTCGGCTGCGCAGTCCGTCGAGGTGTGTTGCGCAGGGTGAGGAGCAGCAGGGGGCTGGCGCATGGCGTTCTGCAGGTCGATATAAAAGCGACGGTTTGCTCGTTCACGAAAATGGGACGCAATCTCGTTGAAAAGCGAGCTTAAGTCGACGCGCAATAGGTCGTTGGCTATGGAGACGAGACTCCATGCGCTTGCATTGCCGGATGTGTTTCCGTCGCCGGCACAATCAATCTCCGGCGTCCTGTTAAGAAGTAGCATACGGGGATTGACAGGGGAGCGAAGAAAGCCAGCCTCAAAACCCCAGTTAAATGCTTCTTTTTCGGACTTAAGCATTGATGCTCCAAACAGCCAAAATTTAAAACGCGATAAAAGTCATATTACGCGGCTGTTTGCGGCTGTTCAATGGAGTCAAGCGAAAAGGGTTAAAACCAGGGAGGCCGTTATGTCCGATCGCATCAAACTCAACGAAGGAAACATTGATGTATGCGAGCGCGAGGTTATCGCTCTTCGCGAGATTATCGCCGCCGCCATGGGTCGCTTGCATCAGATGCGCAGGCAGTGCGAGCGAGGCTACGCGTCTTCGGAGGATTTCGAGAATGCGTTGGATGTTTACGGAGTGATCCGTGGGCGAGTCGATGAGCTTGACCAGCTTGGTTTCGAGTTCAGATGGTCGTCAGTTCCCGATGCAGGGATCGATGAGTGCGTCGGGCTCGAATGGATTGAGGACGACAACTCTCCACGAGATCGCGGTTTCGATATCGCTTGTTAGTGTGTCCGCACGACTTGGTATCAATGGGGGCGAACAATCTCTAATCGGAGCCGACTAGAGGCTGCATCCTAGTTGCCGGCGATTCCGGTTTGATTTCTGTTGAAAGGAAAATCATGAACACTTCTATTCAAATTT
This sequence comes from Coriobacteriaceae bacterium, assembly GCA_902364645.1. GTDB lineage: Bacteria > Actinomycetota > Coriobacteriia > Coriobacteriales > Coriobacteriaceae > Collinsella. The sequence goes on from CABJEP010000002.1 coordinate 42,143, forward strand.
CGTCCAGCGCCGTTGAGTCTGCGCCCCGCACCGCCAGAGGCGAGGTCGTCAAACTCGTGCAGGGCGCGCTGCTCGTTGCCGTTGCCGCGGTTGCCGCTGCCGGCACCGCCTCCGTCGCCGCCCCGTTTTGCGTCTGGAAGGGCGAGGTCGCGCTGTTCCTGAACGAGTCGTTCCATGCTGCCTTCTCCATCTCCGCGATTGCGGAGTACGCGTCGGCTGTGCCCGGGTCCGATTGGGCGTCGCTGCTCGTGGCCGCGCTCATCGCGGCCTACCCTGCCTACCATGCCGCCTGGCGCGTTCGCGAGGGCCTTGGACTCAGCTGCGAGGCTCCGGTGTTCAGCGGGCGCGTGTCGCGCTCTCTCGCCGCGCTGAGCGCCTGCCTGCTGCTGGCGATGCTGTTCATGGGCTATGGAACGAGTTGGCTCATCAACGGCAGCGCGATGGGTGACCAGAGCCTTGTTGAGTCGGGGCACAATGTATGGGCCGTTTCCATCATGATCATGCTGGGCTGCGCCCTGATGTGCCTGTTCAAGTGGTTCCTTGCCAAGGGCCCCGGACGCAATTTCGGCAGCGGCTTCGCTATCGAGCTTGTCCGCCTCGCCGCCGTCCTGCTGAAGCGCGCGAGCTCGAACCTGGTGTTGTGCTACGTGGCCGAACTGCTTGCCTGCCTGCTGGCACTGACCTTCATTGCCGTGGCCTATGTCGTCGTAAGCGTGGCCATCGTGCTCGCGCTCGGAGCCGTCGCCTTGGCGGTGTGCCTTGCCGGGATTCCCGTTATCCTTGCTGCCTCGTGGCGCAGGTAGCGGGGCGACCATGCAAGTTCTTGTCACGACGTGAGAAAAACATGCAAGAATCGCAAGCTCTTTTCACGCGATGAGAAAAACTTGCAGATTGGCGCGATGGTGACAACTCTCCGCGTGAGCGCGGGTTCGATATTGCTTGTTAATGTGTCCGAACGGTTGATTGGAGACAAAATGTATCCGGACTATGAGCGTAACAACTATCCCATGAGCATTACGGATGAGGATGGTCCGTTCCTGGTCATGGAGGCGGAGCTGTTTTACAACGATGAGCTGAACGATGAGTTCAAGAAGAGCAGGGCGCGCCATTACTATTCTTGCGCAAGTGCTGCTACGGCACTTTTTTACTGCAAATCGCTTGCAGACAAGGACGACAATCCCTGGTATGTAAGCTGGGAAAAGGCGGTCGAGCAGTATCCGCTGGAGAAGCGCGAGAGCGCAACGATGCTCTATTGGGTTGAGCCGACCGATCCGTTAACGGCCCTCGATGCCCGCTACCCCCAATACGACCTTGAGCCATATGTAAGTAAGGCCATCCGCGTCGCCAGTTCATATTTGGTGGAACTCGACGATAGTGCGTATTCGATTGATCAGCTGGATGTTGAGGATGTCGACAACTTGCTTACTGCTGCCTGGTTTTTGATCCAGAAACTCCAGGAGGGCGGTTGCATGCATGACCCAGATGCCCTGGATAAGATCGAAGACGCTACGTATGACGCCTATACAGCGGTCAAAAATTTGATTGAGGACGAAGAGGCGGCCAGGGCCAGTTCGAAGTCTGATGAGAATCTCTAGCCGCTGCATTGAACGGCGCGCCTGATCGGCAGGCTGTCGGCAAAAGTTCAGACAGCTTGCCGATCCCAGTCGCTACATCGTTTCCTTACTCGCGGCGTAATGTTCCGCCTGCTTAAGGGCGTCCTCGTAGGCGCGCTGCTTTGCTTCGTACTCTAGCGCGTAGCGCTCCTGCTCCGCTCGCCCGGGAACAGGCACGGTCATGCTTCGCAGGTCCATTGGGGCAAGTTGCACAAGCGCGTCTCCGTGCGAGGTGTCCGCCAGTTTCTTCTGCCCCTCATCGGACGACAGGTATGCCAGGACAAACTGGGCAAGCAGCTCGTCCTCAAAGGTAGCGCAGAACATGGCGTCGCAGGGGACAATGCTCTCAAACAAAAGACCGCGCTCCACGGGGCGCTCAGAACCGACAGAAAAGTGGCCTGGCGTGATGAGGGCAAGCTTGAATGGAGGCCCGACGCGTGATATGAGAAGGCTCGCCTCGCGGGCGTCGATCGGTTTGGCCTTCCGAAAATCTTCGTAGTCTACACGGCTTACATCGTAGATATCTGTATCGGGGACACGCTCAAGTACATCTTCTGCGGCAATGATTGCGCCATCATGAAGATGCTTTAGCGACAGGTAGTAGCAGTCGTGCTGTTGGTAACTGTCTGTCGGATCTGATTCGGGCAGTTTGGTTACAACGCTGCGGGCGGTGCCGCGGTAGATTGGCGCTAGCGACCCAAGGGGGATGAACATTCTCTCGTCGAACGATCCGCTCTTTGTATTGGGTAATAGGGGATAGATGCCGTTGCCCTGATCCTCGAGCCGATGCCAATAGACTGGATTCTTTTGATCGCCGTAGGCTCGGTCGACGGAATCGAGGAGCTGGTGCAGAATCTCATCGGTCATTTGCTTGTCGTCAAAGCTCCTGCCGTCAAAAAGGAAATACGGATCATTGGGCTCGCCGTCGCCAATAAAGAGCAGCGCGCGACCCTCGGCCTTTTTGGCAATGGTGTTGGGAAGAAGCACAATGCTCTTTAGCAGGCCGAGGTCACAAAGAAGGCGACGTCCATCTACGGCTCGCGCCAGATTGAACAGACGGTCAGAAATCTGAATGACGGCCGTAGCGTGGGGCCGTGAGCAGGCAATGGATGCCGCAAGAAAGATGTAGTACCACTCAGTGACCGAAAGCAGATCGGGGATGCCTGCGCTGCGTTGCAGCTGCTTCGAGCGCGTTCTGAGGAAATCCAGGACTCGCGCATTTGCCGCATCGATAGATGCCGGGAATTGGGATAGCGGTCGTAGCTCGGGGGGCCTGCAGTAAATGAGTGCTGATTCGTACGTGTGAGAGGCTGCGTCCTGCTCGTAGTCGTATAAAAAGATATTCTCCTCGATGGCAGTAAACGTCGACGTCGGGACTTTGACTCGGTTTTTGCAAACGCAAGCGGGCACATAATCCCATTCGTCGGTTGCTTCGTTGTAAACGCGGTCCTCAAACTCAAACGAGGCGGCCGAAGGTCGCTTGAGGTCAATCCCCAAAACAGACCACGAGGGGCCATCGACGTGCTCGCTCGAAAACTCAAAATCGCGACAGCACAGTTCAATGAGCCTTTTCGTTCTCGACGAAGGCTGATATTTCTCGACCATATGAGACACAAGATCCGATAGATATCGGCTCATATATGGCTTGAGATCTTCGTTTAAGCGAAGAGTTGCAAATTCTGCTTTAGTTTTGAGCATGCGCACCTCCTGCATATTCCCTATATTGCGCGGTTCGCTGACTGGCCCGTCGCGGCTCAATTGCCTTCAGTCTACAAGAAGAGCAGTTGCGGCGTTTTTCAGACGGGGCACTCAAATGAAAAAGAAAAAAATCGAATGGTGCGTATGAGGCCGTACGCATTGGGTAATATTTCGCTAGATACTAACACTAAGAGATTTGCATATCTCCTAGTTGTATCAAGCTACAGTGGATAAACCAACTAGTTGTTTCAGCAACGAAAGGACAGCTAATGAACGTATACGACACGTATAGGATCGAGCCAGACGCTCTCAAGAAGCCAACAACAGTGAATATTTTCGGCATGATTCTGCAAACCCTCTTTGCGGTTGTGCTGTACGTTGTCGCCGTCGACATGATGTGCTTGCTGACGACGTGGCTCGGCGGCTTTATGTTCGAGATTGGCGAGGGCAACACGGTGATTCCGCTCCACTCGTGGCGCCTGGTGGCGTTTAGGGCGTACTGGGTTGTGCTGGGCGTGGCGGTCGTTGCGGCGCTTGCCCACAAATGGATTGTGCTGTTAACGGGAGAGCGCGAATCCGACATGTGCGAGCTGCTCGGTGCAATTGAGGGTGCGGGCGCATTTGCATCCGTCGTCTGCGCGATCGTCTGTTTGCTGGGCTGTGCCGCCGCATTTGATTGGTGGGCTGGCGTTACCGGAAAGATGGCTTCGGATTCCCGCGCCAATGATTATCTGCTTTGGGCTGTTGTCTTAACAGTCGGAACGATTGTCGAGTGGCGAATTGTCGAAGGAGTTCTCAAGGCTTTATTCCCTCATGAGTGCTTGTTCCACGGGCTTCGCTTTGCATCTGCCTGCGTGGTTACTCCTCTGCTCGCGCTTGTGCCCACAGCGCTGGTCATCGTCGTGTGCGCGGTGGTGGTAGGCCTTTTTGCCGGGATTGTGTTCGCATCGCTTGCGATCCCCGTGGTTATCACGGTTATTGGCATTGCCATCGCTATGAGTCGCTAACCCACAACGCAATCCAAATATCTCGCATAAAGAAAGGAACGACCATGTCGGTATTCTCTAACGCTCAAAAGCTTCTGCTGCTTGCCGTACTTACCGCTCTTATGGCTGGTGCCCTGATGTACGAAGTGTTGCATCCCACACTGTTTCCGCTGCTCAAGCAGGGCATTTTGCAGCTGCTCTACCACATTCCGGTCTTTACCCAGCCGGGCAACGTGATCTATCTGGAGTCGGCGACATCGCTGGCACTGTAGTGGTTTAAGGGCTCGGCCCACATCGAAGGAAAGAAAACCAATATGGAAAGGAAGGCGCCCATGACTCAGAAGCAGTATCGAAACATCGATCGCTACCAGGACTTGCTCAATCGAATTGCGCCTACGCGTCTGGTGGAGCAGACGCGTCAGAGTGTTATTGGCCACGAAGGAAGCTTGGAGGCCTTTGTGACGGCGCTGAGCTTTGAGGTCAACCGCTGCGTGATGTTGGCACGCGGCGCCGACCCGCGCGACGTTCTTTCGCCCGCTGCCATTTTGGTGATGGGTTCTACCGGTACGGGAAAGACCCACACCATCAAAGCCGTGGCGGATGCCGCGGGGCTCAAGCTGTTCGTGTTCGATGTCTCCACCATGACGGGCGAGGGCTGGCGCGGTGCCAGCATGAGCAACTGCCTGTCGCAGGTCGCGGACTATCAGGCTGCCAATCCCGGCGAAATTTGCTTGGTGCTCTTTGACGAGTTTGACAAGGCGGTTCGTGCCGAGTCCGATGGGGGCGAAGTTGCATCGAGCTTTAGTCCATCGCAGTCGTTCCTTAAGCTCTTGGAAGGCGGGGAGATGCCGTTTGAATGTGATACCTCCAAGAGTGCGGCTATTAAGACGCTCAACCTCGATCAGGTTGTTTGCATTTTGGGCGGCGCCTTTATGGGCTTGGATGCTCTGGTGCGCAAGCGCCTGAGTGACAAGTCTGGCACCACGGTCGGCTTCGGATCCTCGTATGCCGCCGTGCGCACCGCCGCAAAATAGGCAAACGAGCTGCGAGACAGTGCGACCATCGAGGATGTTGAGACTTGGGGTATTATGTCCGAGCTGTGCGGGCGCATTGGCTCGGTGATTAACTTTAACGTCTTGAGCGTGGACGATCTGGTCCAGATTGCGTATGAACAGTACCTGCCCAAGTACAACAACATGATGGGAAATGGCGCCAAGATGGAGCTGATGGCAGATGCTGCTCGCCTTGCGGCGAAGCGCGCGGTTAAGGAAGGTGCCGGCGCGCGCGGCATGCTCCGTCAGCTGCGTCCCCTTATGATGTACGCCTGGAGGGACATGCGGGAAGATACCTATATTTCCCGTGCGACCTTGGTCGTGAGCGACGGGGAACTTGCGGTTGCGTACGAGCGCTCTCATGAGCCGCGGGGCTTTTTGCAGGAAGAGATGGGGGAGAATTCGCCCTTTCTGAACGGGAGGGAGATTGAAGCCCTGACGCTGGTGAACAACTGGATGGAGCATGAGGACGAGGATGAGCATAAGCCGTATCAGCCTGAGTTTGCTTGGCTGGCGGATTTGGTGGACGGCTCGGCGCTCGACAAGATCGTGCAGGGCGGCAAGGCATTCGATCTTGCTGGGGTGTTGTTGCGCGGCGTTCCGTTTGATGGGCCGGAGCGCATTGCCGCCCACGAGCTGCTTAAGGCGTGCGCCTGCTACAACGACGTGCTCTATGCCGACAAGGAACAGTATCGCAACCTTGCTCAGGTGCTTACGCTCACCAAATTGGTGTACAAAAAATCGCCCGATTGCTTGCTGAGCCCGCTCGATGTGGTTATGAACGGCACGACTACGGGCAACGGTTTTCAGGGTCTTGGCGAGTGGGTCGATGCCATGAGCAGGTCCGAAAAGCCTTCGTTGGAAAAGTGGCAGTACCTGGCGGCCGGGGAGGCCCTGCGGATTTACGACCACTTTAGCAAGCGTCCCGACCAGGTAAAGGAGCTTGCCGCCGATGTGTCCCTGATGCGTGTCGCCCTCGCGGTGATCGACGCTGAGGAGCGCGAGGCGTTGGAATGCGATCTTGAGAAGCTGCTCGCTTCGTGCGAGTAGTCGCCGACTGCTTCTCTTTCCTTTCTTTTCTCAAGCGGCATAGATGCCATCGCTCAGCCGCCCTGCGTGAGTTTTTGTCCGCACGGGATGGTATTCAACACATGCAACAACTAAATCGGAGGTTTGACCATGGCTACGTGGGAGCTGAACTGTCAATCGAATCCGTCGTCTGCGGGCGACAAGGAGCTTTCTCCCTATCTTGCGCGCCAAAAGGCGATGCGCGAGTTTTTTGAGCGTGCGCTGTTTGTCCCCAAGGATCAGGACAACAACGGCCTGTACTTTTTGGGCGCCACAACGGGCTCGGGTAAAAACTACACGGCCGAGCAGGTCACGGCAGACCTGATTGCCGGCGGCTGGGATGAGTCGGGCTGTTTTAATAAATGTCCCGGTCGCCGTACTCTGGTGTTTGTGGTTCCGGGTAAGGACAACCGCGACAACTATGTTGCAAACGTGCGCGAATTGTTGGTTGAGCAGGGCATGAGTGACGATGATGCGGAGCGCATGGTGTTCGATCTTCCGCGAGCGGGCGAGAACATCAAAAACTGGATTGACGCCACGTTTGACAAGGGCAGCGTAAGGCCGCGCGATATTCCATGCCCCTTTGGAGCAAAGGACGAGGCCGTTCTTCGCGATATTGCGCACGCGTGGCGCGGTGTGATGGAGGTCGCCGATGACCTTTTGGGCCTTTTGGACAAGAAGGAGCGTCTGGGAAGCGTTGTCGACCGCCTGACTCCAGGGCTGTGGGATAAGCTGGCGTTGGCAGACGCGAGCTTGCGTCGAGCGGTGAGCCGTGGACGCCAGAGCATCACGCGTGGCATTGAGGAGATTCCCCGGATTTGGCCCTCGGCATTGCTTAACGATAAGCGCGCGCCGCATGTAATTGCATGCACGCCGCAAAAGCTCGTCAATAGAATCGATACGGTGACAGAAGCGGGCGTTGTGTTCTTTAACGCAGCGGCTGCCGACGAATGCCTGTTTATCTTTGACGAGATCGACCATGCGAAGGCCGATATGCTGTCGATGCTGGCGGCGGGACATATGAAATTTCAGCCCGACGAGATGCTGCGTATTCTTGACCGTCATTTTAATGGCGGCGTGGTTGATCCTCTGCTGCTGGGAAATCGGGACCAGTGGATGGCGGTCTATACGCATGCCTCGACCTCGGGCGAGCACGAGGGGTCAAACGCGGCAACGGGCAAGGTTTCGCGCGCAAGTGTGGAGACGGCTGCCGAAGAGATCGCCAAGGGTGCCAAGCGTATTCAAAAGATGATCGCTGCGTGTATTCAGGATATGGAGCTGCAGCAGCCTTTTGCCCTGTCTGACAAGGCGAAAGACGAGCAGCTTGCCGGTCGTCATCTGTTTGGCAGCGACGATATTTCGGTGGGCGATGGCCTGTCGAATCCCTTGCGCTATGAGCTCGATACTCGCCGCAACCGCAACATGATTACGTCTTGTGGGACGGACGAGCAGCAGACCGTCAATAAGGCGGTGCGCCGTGCGCGCGGCCTTGTCAGGATGGTGGTGGGCCATCTTGCCCGCTGTGCCACGCTTATGGACAAGCTGTACTACGGCAGCATTTCGTACAAGGACGATCTTTCGCGCAAGAATATCATCGATGCCCTGGGCATTAGGAACGACCAGACCAACGAGAAATACTTCTGGAATTCGTTGATGCTGGCGCTGTTCTTTAAGGACCGCAAGAACGATGAAATCGATGCCGTTGACGACTCGATGTATGCGCGTGGTGTTGACTACCTGGTGATGGAAACCACCATCGACCATATGTTTACCACGTACCTGACTAATCACGGCATTGAGCGCATGCCCGAGGCGTATCTGGCATCCATTGCCGCCAAGGCTCCCTGTGTGTGCATGAGCGCCACCTGGAATGCACCGACTATTAAGAACTTTGACCTGGATTACCTGGACGAAGTGCATGGCGTGGTTCGTAAAGATGCCTGGATTGGCGAGCTCAACCAGGAGATCGTGCGGCAGACCAGGCTGTTCAACAAGCAGGCGGCAACGATGTACGCCGTCGACGTCGTTTGGGTTGACGAGTCCAAGAAGCTTGCCGGCATGGCGGCCGTGGCCGGCGGCGCCTATGGCGGCGGTATCGTGTCGCCCGACGAGGTGTACGAGCATGTGATGGGATTCTTTGACCAGATTGGCGTGAGCGAAGGGCTTGCGGCGTGCCTGCGCCGAAAGATTGCCGACAGGGTGACCACGAGCGATGCCGAAAGCATCGAGTTTGAACTAAAGCGTCTGAGCAAGACGCTCGTTGCCGTGAGCGCCTGGGCGCGTGGCGTGGCGCGCAGTGAGCAGCAGGCGGGAGCCATCTTTACGACACGACACATGGGAAACCATGGCGACTTTAATAGTTTGGCGCTGGATCTTGCCCGCGAAATCGTTGCCGAACTGGTGATTAGGAACGTTAAGCACCCCGAGGCGTCGTACGAGAAGTCGCTCGAGGAAGCCAAGGATATGGTGCTGTGCTTTAACGCCTCCGGCTGGGAGGAGGGCTGGCGTGACGCTCAGGGGCGTCTGAAGGACGGCAAGCCGACCCTGATGTTTATCAATCTTGCTGCTGGCGGCTTTTCCAAAAACCTCAAATACGAGGTGCCGGAGAGCCTGCGCGACACGGTGCGCCAGGTGGACTGCGGCTTCGATAACGCTGAGCGACATCCCAAGATGGATCTCGATTTTTTGTACATGGAGTCGCCCACGAGCCGCTTGACCTGGGGAGTCGATATTAGTTCAAAGAAGTTTGACCAGCAGGCGCTGCTTGGCGTGGTCGAACAGGAGGAGCTCGTGACGCGCGGTGAGATCCCGTTTATTCAGAAGCGCCATCGCGTGCGCACGGTACTGGCGGGCGTTGGCGGAAAACTGCCGGTGCGCGACACCCTCTCTTATCAGGTCGAAGGAGCCCGCATTGTGGCGCAGGCCGTGGGTCGCTTGATGCGCACGAGCGTAAAGATGCCGCACGTACGGGTGATGCTCGATCGCGAAATCGCCGGCGATTGCGATTTTTCGTTCCTGCACGATTTGCCGATGGGCTACGAGCTGGAGCAGGTGGTTGGTGCCTGCGCGGCCGTCAACAACCACATGGCGGACAAGAAGCAACACGCTGCTAGCAAGCAACAGAACCTTGCTGCCTTTAGGAACAATCTGGCGAAGGAGAAGCACGAGAGGCTGGCGTGGAGGGTTACCTCGCTCGATGCGCGCGAGGAAGATCTGGCCGCCTTTGACGACGAGCGCGACTTTTATCTGCATCATTTTTGCCTGCCGTGGGAGGACCTTGCGAGCTATCCTGCGCGCAAAAGCACTGCGCAGCACATGCCGTTCCCCGCGAGTGGCTATGCGTATGCGCAGGGCGGAGCGTGTAAGGTGCCGCATTTTGAGTTTCCCAGCTATGAGGGTGAACCTGTTGAGCAGATTGCTGCCCGCCTGGAGGAGTGCTGCCGCTACGACGAGGGGTTAAAGGGCGCGACGGTTCGCCAGGTAAGCCAGACGGCGGCCCGCGTGCCCGAGTTGCTGTCGATTCGGGAGGTGCGCGAGCGTTGGTCGCGCGACGGGGTGCCCGCGATGCTGCAACCGGCGGCGACGGCGCACATGACGCCCTATATGTTCCAGGCGGTGTATCTGGGAGAACTGGGAGAGTCTGCCGGTAGGGCCATCTTCGAGGCGTATTACGATGGCCGGTATTTGCTTGCGCGTGGTGACGCTGCCCATGCCGAGACGGGCGGCGATTTTGAGGTGCTCGATGCCGCTGGCAACAAGACTGGGGTGTGGATCGATTTTAAGCACTATCGCATCGGCGCCTACGAGGCCTACAGGCGCTCCGGCGGCGAGACTACGGATGCTGAGCGCTTTAAGGCAAAGGCCCAAAAAGTTGGGGCGAAGCGCCTGTTGATCGTCAATGTTTTGGCCGATGAAGCGGCGCTGGAGCTACGTCAAAAGCCAATCGATGGCGAGGGGATGGTGTTCTCCTTCCCCTATATGGCAGCTGATGGAGCAATCAGCCTGGAGATGATGGAGGCGATTCATCGTGCAATCGAAGCATAACCAGTCGTGTGGCTTGGGAGACATTGCCGTATCTGAGTTTAAGCTGCAGCTCGACGCCGCTGCTGCCGAGGAGCGCTACTCGGTCTTTTGGTGCAACGTAGGCGATGCTGGTAAGCATGCCGTGGCGAACTTTATGGCCGATGTGTGCCAGACGGGCAAGGTCGTCGCGCTCACGCAGCTTGCGGACAACCGCGTCTTTCTGATGGTCAAAGCGGGCGTGCAGACGGGCGACCTTAATGCCTCGCTTTATCAGGAGCAGTTGGTTCCGATTAAAACTCATTGGGACGAGCTGGACGATTGCGTTGCACTCCGTTTGCTGTTCAACTCCTGCTCTCAGTTTGAGGGGATTGAGGACGAAGTTCCCAATGACACCGGGCACCTGTATGTCATTAGCGCCAAGGGTGCCCGCCGCGATGCTGTCGAAAGCGATGGAAGGGGACCTGCCAAGATCGAAACGGTTGAAATCGTTATCGATGAAGACTGCACCTTTGATCTTAAGATTCGGACGTTCACCAAGCGCCGTGTGCTTATTGGCAGGGCACAAGGTGACGAGAAAGAGCTCGAAAAGATTAAGAGCCAAGTGGGCTACAGGCTATCGCCCGTGGCGACGATGGTGCTTGCCCACGAACAAAAAGACGAGTACATCCTGCGCCGAGCCAAGGGCGACAAGCCGTCCAAGCGCCGTGATCTGACGTTCTCGGCCCAGGCGGACAAGGTCGCCTATACCAAGAAGGGCATCCTGTATCGAGAGCTGCAGATTCTCGAACGCCGTTACAGCGAATTTGCCCGGGTGACGCTCATGGAATACCCGCGTAAGAGTTTCTACGAGGTGCTCAAGGGCGATGAGTACATGCGCGTGGTTGCGGAGCGCATGGCGGGGCAGCGAATCGTGGTGTCGTTTGCGCGTAATGGGCTTGCCGAAGTGGCGCGCCGGCTGGCCGATCGACTTAGCGATTCCTCGTGGGGCGTTCGCGCATCGTATGGCGGAAGGACCGTGGAATCGCGGGCGCTGAACCTTGTCGTTGTGCCCAATGAGGTTGCTGAGGACGACGGCTATGCCTTACATGTTGGCGTGGTGGAACAGCACGTGACGCCGGATGTGTGCGAGCCACTGTTTAAGGTGGCGCCAAAGCAAAAGGACCGCAATGTGCAAGAGGCGATCCTGGGGGCCATGCTCAAAGAGCTGCTGGTTAAGCAAGATGTTGCCGACGGACGGGTGAGGGCGTTTGACCTTGGCTCTTTTGGCGTTGAGTCGGTGACGGCCTGCGGCGTGGTCAATGTCCCGCGCAAGGAGAAGGATAAAGTTGAGCTGGATGAGCGCCTTGCGATGTTGACGATCGGTGTGGATGGGGCCATGGACTACGCCTCACATCCGATCGAGGACGGTCCCGTGGATGAGATGGAGCTCGAGCTGCTGACGGCCGAAGGCAAACTCGACAAGGATGCCTATATCTTTGACGTGCAGGCGAGCGAGCGGTCTATGCTCGCACGCGTGCGGGATACGGGCTTAACGACCTTCTCCAACAACTTTGTGACCTTGGTGCGCGATTATCAGCTTACGGGTAAGGCGGGTCGTAAGAAGGAGTTTTTCGAGAGCTTCAACTCGTCCTATTACGGCATTGGAACGTTCGAACGCGCAGGGACGACCTGCTACTTTGTCGGCGTCAACAACGGCACCAAAGAGGATGTGGCAACGGCGATCCATGTGCGCTCGATTGAGATGCTCGACGGCGAAGATCTGTCCGAGTTGCTGGTTCAGCTGGTCAATGTGGGGCTTTCGCGCTACGGAGCTCCCTCCAGGTGGCCGATTCCGGTCAAGTATCTCAACGAGTGCGCTGCGCGTGAGGGCGCGGTGGGGGATGGCGGTGGCGGCAAGTGATGGTGTTGCGCAATTATCGCTCCTAGAACTTTTTGAAATTATGCTTGCATTGTAAAAGGGGAGAACATATACTGCAGCCATAGCACATCAGATGGGGTCTCAAAAAGAGACCAAGCAAACGAGTTTTCAGTTTATGTTGAGAGGTATTTGAGCATGACCAGCAGAATTTTCCCCCTTTACAACGACAATACCGACCATATCGATTTCAATACCATCTGCGGTTACAGTATTTGTTCTAAGGCTGAGAACTACATGTTCGCTCAAGATGATTTAGAGCTTAGCTCCGAAGATTATGAGTACCTGAATGATATTGAGCGCGAGCGAGAGTATGAGCTCGGCATCCGCTGATGGATGTGGGCTTGTCTCCAACTCCTCCGATTTAATTACCCCGTTATCACCTCTTTTTAGCGGGGCACGTTAGATCGACTATGCGTGTCAGACATCAGCTCATCGTGGGAAGGAATCGGCAATGAGCAAGAACGTGAATAAGAACATCAACGGCGGCGCTGCGGGTAAGACGAAGGCCGCCGGGCGCATAGCGACGGTTGCCGCGGCGACGATCGCCATGACGGGCGGGTCGCTGCTGTCTCCGCTGACCGCGGTGGCACAGGGCGCGAACGGTGCCGACGCTACTGGGAAGCCGGCTGCGGTGCTGTCTCCGTTGACGAGCGCGGCCGCTGCTAGTACTGGCGCGGGCACGGTGTCGGCGGCGCAGAAGGTCGCCAACCTGCAGGCTGCGGTCGATGTGGCTCGTGCTAAGGCCGCTGCCGCCAAGGCCGATCTGGAAACGGCTGCTGTTCCCTACGATGTCGCTGCCGCCAACCAGCAGCAGGTGCAGGGTGCCTATGACGCGGCCCGTGGTGCGAGCGATAGCGCGGCCTCTGCTGCCTCGGCCGAGCTGGAAAAGCAGATGGGCGCTGCGCAGGACAAGGCCGATGCGGATGTCAAGGCGCTTGAGAACGCTCAGGCTGCGCTTGATGCCGCCAAGAAGAATCTGACGGACAAGGACGAAGCCCTGGCTACCGCCCAGAAGGCATCCCGCGATGCCCAGTCTGCTCTCGAAGCTGCACGGGCTGCTGCATCCGATGCCACGCCCGAGGCCGTAGCCGCTGCCCAGGCTGCTGCAGAGCAGGCAGCAAGCGACCTGGAGCAGGCAAAGCAGCGGGCCGCCGATGCGCAGGCCAAGCTCTCGGATGCCCAGGCCGCTGTCGCTGTCGCCGCTGTCAAGCAGCAGAACGCGCAGGGCAAGCTTTCGGCAGCTCAGCAGGCAAAGGCCGCGGCAGATGCGGACGTGGATGCCGCGCAGGCGAGCTATGACGCGGCCAAGGCCGATCTGGACCGAGCCGAGCAGGGCGCTGCGGGGCCGGAGTACGAGGCCGCCAAGGCAAAGGTGGTCGCTGCGTCCGAAGCCCTGACCGCCGCCAAGGCCGCGCAGTCGCAGCGCGAGGGTGAGCTTGCTGCCGCCGAGCAGGACGCTGCCGCTGCCCAGGGCGAGGTGCGGACTGCCCAGCAGACAGTTGCCGACCAGCAACAGGCTGCTACCGATGCTCAGTCCAAGCTGGATGTCGCTGTTGCCGCCAAGGCTGCGGCAGATGCCGCTCTTGACCAGGCCAAGACCGATCATGCCAGTGCGCTCACGGAGCTTGCCGATGCCCAGGCCAAGCTTTCGGCGGCCAAGGACGAGAAAGACGCTGCCGACAAGGCGCTCGATCAGGCGAAGGCCCAAAAGCAGCAGGCCGACCAGGCTGTGGCTCAGGCCCAGGCAAAGCTCGATGCCGCTCAGGCAACGGCGAACGCATCGGCAGAGAACTACCGCCAGGGTGCTATCGCGTTCTTTAAGAGCGTGGGTGCCGACGATGCGGCGGATATCATCCTCAACTGCAAACTCGCTAGCTATAACAAGGTGGGTGAGGAGGTCGACGCGACGAGCCTGGCCAACATGAAGCAGGCGGTTGTGTGGCTCAAAGCGTGCAACGAGTATCGCGCAAGCGTTGGCCTAGGCGAGCTCAAGGTGACGTATGCCATGATGGCGACTGCCATTGCGGATGCGAACTTCTCCGACACGAAGATCGATCACGCCAGGCAGTTCGAAGTGGGCGAAAACGTGGCATGGAACTACGGAAGCAATCCGTTTAAGCAGTGGGTCGATCAAGAGAAGGCCGTCTTTGACGCTGCTGCCGCCTCGCTGGGCGCGACGGGCCTTACGGGAAAGCCCGCTTACGATTTTTATACGATGCATAGCTCCGAGATTGATAACTACGCTGCGAAGCATGGTGGGTTAATTCGCTCAGTCGGCCATTACATCAACGTGATCAACCCCGATTACACCGTGACGGGCATGGGCGTTTGCACGCGAGGGACGCTGTACGGGAGTACACAGGCGCAAACATTTGTATATTCTGGTCAATGGTATAAGCCGTATAACCTCAATCCGATGACGGTTGCAGAGTATGAGGCTGCGTTGAATGCGTGGTGTGACTCGTTGGCAAATCCCGAGCAGGGCGTGGATGCGGCACGCAAGGAGCTTGCTGTGGCGCAGGGCGTGGCCGACGATGCCGGCAGCAAGGTGAGTGCAGCATCGCAGGCCGTTGCAGCAAAGCAAACCCAGGTTGAGCGCGCTGCCGCTAACGTTGATGTCGCGGCAACCAAGGCCTCGGAGGCCCAGGCTGCCGTGGCGCAAAAGCAGGCTGCAGCTGACGCCGCCGCGCGTGCCGTCAGCGATGCCCGCGCCGATTTGAGCGCTGCCAACGCCGCTGTTGCGGCAGCGCAGGACGCCGTGGCCGCCAAGTCTGGCGAGCTCGACATTGCCAAGGGCAAGGTGGCTGCTGCCAAGCGCGCACTGGACGCCGCTCGTGCCGGTGTTGGCGACAAACGGGATGCACTTGCCGCGGCCCAGGATGAGCTAGCGGCGTACTCAGCCGATATCGCCGCTGCTCAGCGTGCGTTTGATGCGGCGTCGTCTGCACTCGAAAGCGCGCGTGCCAATCAGCGCGAGGCGGAGGCCGAACTTCTTGCCACCCAAGGCGATGCCGATCAGGCAGGCATCGATGCTGCTGCCACTCAGGTGGAGCTCGATATGGCGCAGCGGGCTGCAAGCGATGCCGACGCCGTCGTGGCAACGGCTCAGGCAAAATCTGATGCAGCTGCCGCCCGCGCCTCTCAGCTTAAGAATGCCGCCGCAGCACTTGCCAAGGCCACTGGGGACAAAGCGACTGCCGATGCCGCGCTCGATGCAGCGGCGATGGCCGTGAGCGATGCCGAGTATGACGTGGTGGAGGCTGACGATGCCGTGGTGGATGCGACTGTCGCGCGCGACGCCTCTGCCGCCGCGGTTGCCCGCCTGCGCAGAATCAATATTGCCGAAGCCATTGTCAACGGCAGCACTGACGATGCGGACGAGGTACTTAACGCCAAGATCGCTGCGGCCCACGATGCCGCCGAGCGTGCCGCGACCGCCAAGGCCGAACTCGATGACGCCGTGGCTGCGACGGATGCCGTGGCGCCGGCATACTTGGAGGCGCTCGCCAACTACACCGCCGCCAAGGTCGAGCTCGACCAGGCTATTGCCGAGCTTAACGCCGAGATCGCTCGCCAAGAGGCCGCCGACCGCGGAAACGGCGAGCAGACCCAGCCCGTCACGCAAGTGACGTACCAGGCCAAGCATGCGGAGGCAAAGACCGAGGCCACGACTTGGCAGACGGCGATGCCCGCCACGGGCGATGCGTCCGAGCTGCTGGGTGAGACCTTCGTGATCGGCGGCACGGTCCTGGTGGCCGCCGGCGTATTCCTGTCCGATAAGCGCCGCCAGCTGATCCGTTAGGGACAGGGAAGCGCGCTGTTTTTGGCGCGCACCGCAGGGGCATGGGCTCTGCGGCGCGCGCCGCCTTTTTCTTCAAGATTGATTAAGGAGGGATATATGCAAATAAGAGGAGAGGCCGCGATCGCCTGCGGATTCATGGCGGGTCTGGCAACGGGGTTGCTGTTCGATGGATGTTTCGACAGCTATATCAATCGATTCTGCGATTTTGGTTTTTCGAGAGGCAAGCCTTGGAAAACAGCGCCAGCTCGTCAAGAGGTGGCTGCGCCCATCGAGCCCCGCAGTGTGGATACCTCAAAAATCAAGGTAATCGTCACTAAGAACGGCAAGATTTACCACCGTTCTACGGGGTGCAAAAGCCTTCCTCAAAACGCCATTAAAACAAGCGTACCATTAGCGGCTGCACTCAAGCGAGGCAAGACGCCCTGCCCAACATGCTGCCCGCCAACAGTGTGCTCGATCTAGTTTTTTGGGTGTTTGATCCGTTTGGATGGGAGAACGAAGGGTAAGCCCTAAGGGATACAGATGCCGGCCCGGCCTGCAATTTCTTCCATTGATTTGTCCAGAGTCGCACAGCACGGAGGTGTTGTTTGATGTCTATTTTCGTTACCGGAGACGTTCACGGTGTTGCCGAGTATGGGGCGAGTCGCTTCTCGTCGCGCGTTTGGCCATTGGGTCGAACGCTGACGCGCGATGACGTTGTCATCGTTGCCGGCGACTTTGGCTTTATATGGAGCGGCTCGAACACCGACAAATACTGGCTCGACTGGTTTGAGTCCAAGCCCTGGACCACGTGTTTTGTCGACGGCAATCACGAGAACCATCATCTGCTGGCGGGGCTGCCAATGCGTGAGTGGAACGGAGGCCTCGTTCACGAGGTTCGCCCGCACGTGCTGCACCTGATGCGCGGCGAGGTGTTCGACATCACGGGGACCACGGTGCTCGCCATGGGTGGCGCCGCGAGCCATGACAAACAGTGGCGTCAGGAGGGAAAGACGTGGTGGCCCGAGGAGATGCCGAGTGAGCGCGAGATCAAACACTGTCGCGCCTCGCTCGATCGCGCGGGCTGGAAGGTCGACTATGTTGTGACGCACGAGGCGCCGGTCGATTTGGCTGACGAGCTGTGCATGGAGTGCAATCGCGAGTTCTACGACGATTCGCTGCAGGCCTTTTTGGGCGAGCTCGACGGGCGGCTCGACTACCGCACCTGGTTCTTTGGCCATTACCATGACGATGAATGGCGCGATGACAAGCATCGTCTTATCTACCAAGATATCGTGCCGATCGAAGCGCGATGTGCCGATGGGCAGGATGAGACGGCGAGTGACTATTTTGAGCAAGTGCGTTAGGAGGTCCCCATGATCTGGTTTACCAGCGATACCCACTTTGGGCACGAGAACATGCTGCGGCTCGCCGACAGGCCTTGGTCGACTGTTGGGCAGATGAACGACGCCATGGTCGCTAGCATTAATAGCAAGGTCGCTGCGGATGACGAGCTTTACATTTTGGGTGACTTCAGCTTTAAGATGACGGTCCAAGATGCCTACGAGCTGCGCAAAAGCATTGCATGCAAGCGCGTCCATCTGCTGCCCGGCAACCATGACAAAGACTGGACGCAGCCTGCGGTGGCGGATGCTTTTATCGTCGAGCCGCCCATTTGCGTGCTCAAGATCGACCGTCAAAAAATCGTGCTGAGCCACTATCCCATGGTCGATTGGCAGGGCATGTCGCACGGTGGCTGGCATCTGCACGGACATATCCACAGCTGCGGCGGCGCGTACAACAAGTTCAACCTTCGGCAGGGACTGCTGCGCTATGACGTGGGCGTGGACGCCAGCGGCTACGCTCCGGTGAGCTTGGAGGAGCTCAAGTCATGGTTTGCGCAGGTCGACGAGCCGGCGTGTTGCGTTAAGTGGCCGTGGTGGGTCAACGCCACGGGCGATGAGCAGGTCGAGCACGATCTCGAAACCTATAAGAGGGAAGTGGTGATCCGATGACAGTCTATGTGACGGGAGATATTCATGGCGGCCTCGACATGCAAAAGCTGCGCGATTGGGACCTTGGGGATAGCCTGACGAGCGACGACTATCTGATTATCGCGGGCGACTTTGGCTTTCCCTGGGATTTCTCTGCCGAGGAATGTGCCGACATCGCTTGGCTGGAGTCGCGCCCCTATACCGTGCTGTTCGTCGACGGCAACCACGAGCGTTTCGATCACTGGGCGGAGCGTCCCATGGAGCTGTGGCACGGTGGGCTGACGCAGCGTCTGTCGGATACCTCCCCCATACGGCGCCTGACGCGCGGCGAGGTTTTTGAGCTCGACGGCTCAACGATCTTTACCATGGGCGGCGCCACGAGCGTGGACAAAGAATACCGCATTCCCTATTCCAGCTGGTGGCCGCAGGAACTGCCGGACGAGCGCAACTTTGAGGAGGCGCGGGCAAAGCTCGACAGCGTGGGTTGGAAGGTCGACTACGTGGTCACCCACACCTGCTCTACGCGCATGCTTTCGCCCACGCTTTATCCGGCACCCGGCTGGAATTACCCCGCCGTTGATCGGCTTACGGCATTTTTCGATGAGCTGGAAGACCGCTTGGATTACAAGTGCTGGTATTACGGGCATTTCCATCGGGATGCCAACCCGGCCGAGCGCCACGCCGTGCTCTACGACTGCATCGTTCGCTTGGGCGACGAACTCCAGTCCTGGGATGTTGCGTAGAGGCGGGGTGGCTGGCTACTCGACCGTTACAGTGATGTTCTCCCGATGCGCGCGGATGACGTCCCAGCTAAAGTGCTCGACCAGCTGCTCGGCGGTACGCGGCGTGGTGTCCGGCGCGATGCCTGTTTGCCCGGCGAGCCATCCCAACAGTGCCTCGGGTGTGCCAAAGCGGGTGCGGAGCTCGCCCAGGTCCAGATCGCAATCGCGCTTGGAAAGGCGGCGGCCGTCCGGCGACATGAGCAGCGGAATGTGCGCGTAGCGCGGTGTGGGCAGTCCCAGCAGATGTTGCAGATAGATCTGGCGCGTCGTGGAACCAAGCAGGTCGCATCCGCGTACGATCTCGGTGACGCCCATGGCAGCGTCGTCGACCACCACGGCCAGCTGATAGGCAAACACGCCGTCGCTGCGGCGCACCAAAAAGTCGCCGCACTCGGTGGCGAGTGCCTCGCATTGGGCTCCGTACGTGCGGTCCACGAATTCGATCACGTCGCCGGCGAGGTCGTCGACGTCGGGCACACGCAGACGCGTGGCCGGAGCGCGCAGGATGCTGCGGCGGGCAACCTCCTCGGCAGAAAGGCCTCGGCAGGCGCCGCGGTAGATGGGCGTGCCGTCGCTCGCGTGCGGCGCGCTTGCGGTGTGGAGCTCGGCGCGCGTGCAAAAGCAGGGATAGGTGAGGCCGGCGTCTTGCAGCTGGTGCAGGGCGTCCTCGTACAAGTCCAGGCGATCGTGCTGGTAGTAGGGGCCTTCGTCCCACTCAAGCCCCAGCCAGGCTAGGTCGTCAATCAATTGGGCGGCAAGTTCCGGGCGCTTGCAGCGATCGTCCAGGTCCTCGATGCGCAACACGATGCTGCCGCCCTGGCTGCGGACCGAAAGCCACGCGCACAGGCAGCTGAACACGTTGCCCAGGTGCATGCGGCCCGAGGGCGACGGGGCGAAGCGCCCCACGACGGGCGCGGGAGCGGCCGGCGTCGTTGGCGCGTCGGCGGCGGTTGTTGCTATGTTGCGTGCGTTGATGTCCATGCGGACGAGTATAGCGCGGGGCGTGGTGGGGGAGACGCTGCCGTGGCCTGCAAGTTGCTGAGGCCACACGTTGCGCGTGCCGGACCACCGGCTCGGCGCCTTAATCGTCGTCAATCAATCTAGCCCTCAAACGACAGAAACCCCGGCAGCTCTTCGCAACTGCCGGGGTTTCCGCGGAAAAGGGGGACATGATCCTCAAGCGGACGGCAAAGGGGCAAACCGTTTTCGCTCAACTGCTTTATGCCCCTCAACTGGCGGCTCAATCAGCGCATGCCGCGCCCACACAAAGCCGCTACACCTGTGATGGAGCTATGAAGTGGTATCTATTGCCGGAGCGGGCTATGCCAAGGAGTGTCCCAGATTGCCGGCAGATAAGGAACGTCCCCAGGTGCCGGCGGCGGGCGTGACTTTTGTCCCGTTTTGACGCTCCGCTGACCTAGATGTTCGTCACATGAACTCGCAAACGTGGGACAATGACGCTACTGGTACCACAGACAAAGGATGTGCCTATGAACGCCCCCGTTGCCCAGCCCTGTCGGCAGCGCCGCCTGTTTGCGCGGTTCGCTTCCGTCTGCGCACTCGTCGCGCTTGCGTTGTTGCTGCTGCCTGCCGTCGCGCACGCCGACGGCTACTCCATGAGCCAAACCTATATCGGTGCCACGGTTGAGGCCGATGGCTCGCTGACCGTTGTCGAGGGACGCCAGTTCGATTTCGACGATGACATTAACGGCGTGTATTGGGATATCAATACAGGCTCTAACCAGCAAGGCGGCTCGGTGGTCGTCAATGTGCTGAGCGTCGAGGAAGACGACACTGCGTTTAACAAGGTCGACAGCGCAAATAAAGGCGACGACGGCGTTTACACGGTGGAGCAGTCCGACGACGGCGTAAAGATTAAGGTGTTCAGCCCTCACGAGAGCGGCGACAGCGCAATCTACTACGTGAGTTATTCCATGACCGGTGCGGTTATGAACTGGGCCGATACCGCCGAGCTCTACTGGAAATTTGTGGGTGACGGCTGGTCTGCGGACTCCGATGACGTCGAGATGGAAGTCTACTTTGCAAATGCCGCTGCCGGGACGGCTGCCGTCAAGGGCGATAACTTCCGCGCATGGGGCCACGGCCCGCTGACGGGCGACGTGTCGCTCGATGCGGACGAGCCCATGGTCACCTATACCATTCCCTGCGTGCATGAGGGCGAATTCGCCGAGGCACGCATCGCCTTCCCCAGCGACTGGGTGCCGCAGCTTGCCGTCTCGGGCGAAAAGCGCATGTCGACGATTCTGAGCGAAGAGAAGGAATGGGCCGACGAGGCCAACGCTCGCCGCGCTCACGCTCGCATGATTGCCAATGCGCTTGCCGTGCTAAGTGTTGTCGCGGCGGTGGCCTTTACCGGCACAATCGTTGTGCTCAAGCTGCGCCGCCGCAAGCCCAAGCCGCTTTTCCAGGACGAATATTTCCGCGATGTGCCTTCGGCCGACCATCCCGCCGTGCTTTCGGCCCTCATGAGCTGGAACGAGGTGCCCGATCAGGCATATATCGCCACGCTTATGAAGCTTACCGACGACCGCGTGATCAAGCTGGAAGAAGCGACCGAGACCAAGAAGAAGGGTCTGCTCCGTCGCGAAAAAGAGGAGCAGACGTATCGCATCACAGTGACCGACGAGGCCTGGAAGGCTGCCAAGAAGGACGGCATCGATCGCGATGTGCTCAAGGTCTTCTTCGCCGGCGTTAAGCCCGATAAGGACGGAGTCCGTTCGCGCACGTTTAGCGAGCTGGAGGAGTACGCTAGCGAGCGCACCACATCTGTTGGCGACAAGCTCGAGGACTATCAGAGCACGGTTAAGGGCAAGCTGGAGGCGCGCGAGCTTATCGCCTCGGACGGCACCATCGCCCTGGTTGCCGGCTTGGTTCTCGGCATCATTATTGTCTGTGGCATTTTGGGCTCTCTGTTCTATGCCGACTTTGCGGATGCCAATGTCGGTGCCGCTATGATCTCGATCCCCGTCACGATCGTGGGCTTTGTCCTGAGCTGCACCTTCCGTCGCTACACGCCGGAGGGCGCCGAGGTGGCGGCTCGCTGTAAAGCGCTCAAGCATTGGCTTGAGGACTTTACGCGCCTGAAGGAGGCCATTCCCAGCGACCTGATCTTGTGGAACAAACTGCTGGTGATGGGCGTTGCCCTGGGCGTTTCGAAAGAAGTGCTGCGACAGCTGGCCGAGGCCGTGCCTGCGGACCTGCGCAACAGCGACGATTTCTACGACAACTACCCCTGCTACTGGTGGTATTACCATCACTACGGCAACGAGTCCCCGCTCGATTCGTTCAACGATGTGTACCACGAGACCATCCGCGAGCTGGCTTCGAGTTCCGATAGTTCGAGCGGCGGCAGCGGCGGCGGCTTTTCCGGTGGCGGCGGTGGCGGCGTCGGCGGAGGCGGCGGCGGAACGTTCTAACGGTCGTAAATTATGGGATGGGCTTTTCTCGACAGCCGTCGGGGAAAGCCCATCCCCTTTTTACGCGCTACCTACGAAGACTGTCCCCAGCAACTAGTCATTTAAGAACGTTCCTAACGACTAGGTGCGGTTGCTGCCAAGGAGTGTCCCGGGGTGCCGGCACAAAAGGAACGTCCCTAGCTGCCAGGTTTAGGCTGTTAGATCGAGTTCGTAGAGGAAGCTTTCGCGCGGCATGTCGTGGCGGCGCTCTTCGCGGTTGGCGCGGTGCGTGGCCGTGCGCTTAAAGCCGTGCAGCTCGTAGAACTTCCATGAGCAGTTGGAGTCGGTGTACAGGTGCGCTCTTGTCGCCCCGCGCGAGGACAGGTGCGAGACCGCGGCGTCGAGCAAGACCGAGCCAACGCCCAGGCCATGGACATCGCGATCCACGGCAAGCAGCGTGACCTCGTTGTCGTGTGGCAGGGGGCTGCTTTCGAGCAGACGGTTGTTGGTGCGGATGGTTGCGCGCACAAACGAGAGATACTCGGCGCAGGCATCGGGCTCCAGCTCACGCATCTGCGATAGCAGCGCGCGCTCGGTATCCATCCAATGTTCATTGACGGTGGCGCCGGAGCTTTGCCCCGCACGCGCGAGCGCAATGCCGCGCGCCTGGCCGTCGATGACGGCAACCTGCGAAAACGTCGACGACGAAAGGCAGTAGGCAAGGTCGCACGCGGCCTCAAGGCGGTTGTACTCATCGTTATCCGAATTGTTATGCCAAAGCTGCTGCAGAATCAGCGCGATGGTGTCGAAGTCTTCGGTATCAAACGGTCGGTAGAGAACCCGCGAGACCATGATGCCTCTTTCTTTTGCGGATGCATATCGAGCACAGTTCTACCACGCCATTGGCATCGAATTATGGTGCCCCTGTGTTCCATGAACTCACCGCGCCCGGTGCCGCGCCCATGCCCTCCGCTCGCAAGCTTTTTCTGCACATGCGACCGTTGCGGGGTGCATCGACGCGCTCGATGCGCTACATTGAATCAGTATTTTCAATGCCGCTGCGCGAGCGCTGCAGATCGACGTATCACCGACTCACAGAGCACGGCGGCGTACCAGACAGGAGGACTGCATGGGATCTGATGTGAAGATCGCACGCGCGTTGATCTCGGTTACCGATAAAACGGGTGTCGTCGATTTCGCACGGACGCTGGTCGATGACTTTGGCGTCGAGATCATCTCTACGGGCGGCACGGCTCGTGCCATCGAGGACGCGGGCGTTCCCGTAACCCCCATCGAGGAGTTCACGGGCTATCCCGAGATGATGGACGGCCGCGTTAAGACCCTGCACCCCAAGGTTCACGGCGCGCTGCTGGCCCGCCGCGATTCCGAGCAGCACATGCAGGAGGCCGCTCAGCACGGCATTAAGCTGATCGACTTGGTCGTCGTCAACCTGTACGAGTTCGAGAAGACCGTTGCCAACCCCGAGGTCACCTTCGCGGATGCCATCGAGCACATCGACATCGGCGGTCCCTCCATGCTGCGCTCTGCTGCCAAGAACGCCACGAGCGTTACCGTCATCTCCGATCCGGCCGACTATGATGCCGTCCTGGCCGAGATGCACGAGACCGGCGGTTGCACCACGCTTTCCACCCGTCGTCGCCTGCAGGTGAAGGTCTACCAGACCACCGCCGCCTACGACACGGCTATCTCCCGTTGGCTTGCCGCCCAGGCAAGTGACGTGGCGGATACCTCTGCCAAGCTCGAGATTTCGCTGGAGAAGGTCGACGACCTGCGCTATGGCGAGAATCCTCAGCAGAAGGCTACGGTCTACCGCTTTGCCGAGGGCTGCGAGAACACCGCGAGCTCGCAGTTCCCGCTCGTTGGCTCCGAGCAGATCCAGGGCAAGCCGCTCAGCTACAACAACTATCTGGATGCCGATGCCGCTTGGAACCTGGTCCGCGAGTTCGACGAGCCGGCCTGCGTGATCCTCAAGCACCAGAACCCCTGCGGTTCTGCCGTTGCCGAGGACATCACGGCTGCCTACGACCGCGCCTTCGCCTGCGATCCCAAGAGCGCCTTCGGCGGCATCATCGCCTGCAACCGCGAGGTTCCCTATGAGCTGGTCGAGCACTTTGCCGATCAGAACAAGCAGTTCGTCGAGGTCATCATCGCCCCGAGCTACACTGCCGAGGCGCTCGAGCGCATGGCCAAGCGCCCCAACCTGCGCGTGCTGGCTACCGGCGGCGTGGACCACGGCGCCCAGGTGGAGCTGCGCTCCATCGACGGCGGCATGCTGGTGCAGGAGGTCGACCACGTGACCGAGGACCCCGCGACCTTTACGTTCCCCACCGACCGCAAGCCCACCGACGCCGAGATGGCCGAGCTCGAGTTTGCCTGGAAGGTCTGCAAGGGCGTTAAGTCCAACGCCATCCTGGTCTCCAAGGGTAAGGCCGGCATTGGCATGGGCCCGGGTCAGCCCAACCGCGTCGACTCTGCGCTACTTGCCTGCGAGCGTGCCGAGGACTTCTGCGAGCGCGAGGGCGTGGAGAAGGGCGGCTTTGCCTGCGCAAGCGACGCATTCTTCCCGTTCCGCGACAACGTCGACGTGCTTGCCGCGCATGGCGTGACCTGCATCATCCAGCCCGGCGGCTCTAAGCGCGACGACGAGAGCATCGAGGCGTGCAACGAGCATGGTATTGCGATGGTCTTCACGGGCGCCCGCCACTTTAGGCACTAAGTTTCGCCTCGGGACAAAATAATCTCTGCAAAAGACGGTCGCTCCGTTTGGAGGGCCGTCTTTTTGGTATAAGAGGACGGAATGACTAACACGAAAGGTATGACCATGCCCCAGATTGATGATGCCGAGCTGTTTGGCAATGCCGAGGATCAGCGTGCGTACGAGGACTTTTGCGCCAATCAGGAGGCGGTCGAGAAGTTTACGCTCGACAAGCCCGCGCTTATCTGCCGTTGGCGCATGTCCAACAAAAAGGTGCCCATGCTCAACCGTCACATTCGCGCGCTGTCCGAGCGCTTGGTGCAGGGCGAGCCGCTTACCCATAACATGCTCAGCTGGGCCAAGCAGCACGTTGAGTGGTCGCTTGCCGAGGGCGATTACACCGCGCACGACGGCGTGCTCATGCTGGTGATCGACGTTAACGGCAATGCCGCCATGACGGTGGGTGAGTACGAGCCGCTGGCCGATACTTCGGCCAAGGCGCTGCGTGCCCGCTCCGCCGAGGCCCGCTCCGAGGCCGACGAAACCGGCGTGGCGCCCGAGCTGCTCGCTGCCGTCAACAACGGCGAGCTGGCCTTTGTGGCGCCGGCGGACGAGTGCCTGTGTGGCACGGCGACGCTCATAGAGCAGCTGGCCCAGACCAAGGGCATCCCGGTCACGCGCGTAGACATTCCCGCACAGCTCAAGGGCGCCTTGTTCCTGGTAAGCGACGAGCACGGCGTGGTGCCTGCCACCGACGCCGACGCCGCCGAGTCTGATGCCGCGACGGTCGCCTTCTTTGCCGACGGCTACGAAAAGCTTCGCGCCCGCCGCTAAATGATTATTCTGGGACGGGGATTATTTAATCATTTGATCCCCGCGCCCGCTGCGAGCGAGGGGCGATTCGAACGCTTTCGTTCGCGAACAGTTCTGTCATCTTAATGCCGCGCGAGGCGCGCACCGGCGACTTCGCGGCAATAATGGCAGTAAGACAACCAAGAGGGGGGAACGGAATCCATGGCGCTGATCTATATCGTTGAGGACGACGAGCCCATTCGTCGTGAGCTTGCCGATATCCTTGCCCGTGCCGGTTTTGAGGTCGAGGCCTGCGAGTCGTTCGAGCATGTCTCGCGTGACATCCTGGCCGCTGCACCCGACTTGGTACTGCTCGACCTGACGCTTCCCGTCAAAGACGGCCAGCATATCTGCCACGAAGTCCGCCGCGAATCCGAGGTTCCCATCATCGTCCTCACGTCGCGCACGACCGAGATCGACGAGGTCATGGCCATGACGCTCGGCGCGGACGACTTCGTTTCCAAGCCCTATAGCGCCCGCGTCCTCGTGGCGCGCATCAACGCGCTGATGCGCCGCACCACGGCGGCAGGCGAGCGTAGCACCATGGTCCACAAGGGGCTGGAACTCGACCTCGCCCGCTCCGCGGTCACCAACACGGCAACCGGCGACAGCACCGAGCTCACCAAAAACGAGCTGCGCATCCTCTCTCTGCTCCTGAGCCGCGCGGGCAAGATCGTCTCGCGCTCGGCCATCATGCAGGACCTGTGGGACTCCGATGCCTTCGTGGACGACAACACGCTCACCGTCAACATCAACCGCCTGCGCACCACGCTCGAAAAAATCGGCATCAAGGGGTATTTGACCACGCATCGCGGCCAAGGCTATTCGGTCTAGGGGCCGGCTATGTCGTTTGGCAAGTTCTTTAAAGATGCACTGCTTCCCGTCGCCGTGTGGACGTGCGGCGTGCTGCTGAGCTGCTTTGTGCTGACGGTCGCCGGCGCACCCGTTTCTATCGTGGTCGTGGCGGTTGGCGTGTCCTTTATCTTCGGTATGCTCGGCATCGTGATCGAGTACGCTCGCCGTCGCCGTTTTCTGCGTCAGTTGGAGCGCGCGGCAGAGGAGCTCGAGAGTCCCGCATGGGTGCAGGAGATGGTGCAATGCCCGACCTATGCCGAGGGCGAGCTCGAATACGAGGTCTTGCGCCGGGTGGGCAAAGCTGCCTGCGACGAGGTTGCCGAAGGCCGACGTCAGACCGATGACTATCGCGACTATATCGAGAGCTGGGTCCACGAGGCCAAGCTGCCCCTGGCGGCGGCCCACCTGATTTTGGAAAACCTGGACGGCAGCGAAGACGACCTGTCGCGTGTGGATGACCTGGGTCGCGAGCTGGCTCGCGTGGAGCGCTATATCGACCAGGCGCTGTACTATGCGCGCTCGGAAGTCGTGGAGCGCGACTACCTGATTCGCCGTTGGGATCTCAAGACCTTGGTGACGGGCGCGATTAAAGCCAACGCGCGCGAGCTTATCGCGGCGCACGTGGCTCCGGTGTGCGAGAACCTCGACTTTGAGGTCTTTACCGACGAGAAATGGCTCGAGTTTATTCTAGGCCAGCTTATTCAGAACAGCATCAAATATGCGCGCGAGGACGGCGCAAAGATCGTGTTTTCGGGCGCGTTGCTGGACGAGGGCCTGGCGAGCGAACGCATCGAGCTTACCGTCGCGGACAACGGCTGCGGCGTGAGCGCGGCCGACCTGCCGCGCGTGTTCGAGAAGGGTTTTACCGGCGACAACGGCCGCACCACCAAGCGCGCAACGGGCATTGGCCTCTACCTGGTGGCGCGCCTGTGCTCCAAGATGGGCATCGACGTTACCGCAGCCTCCGACCCCGGCGAAGGCTTTGTCGTAACATTCGCCTTCTCGACGAATAAGTTCCAATATTTCGAGTAGCGCACACGGCAGACGTCCACCCAAACAAAACGTGCCGCCCCAACCGGGGCGGCACGCCATCTTTTATCA
>CABJEP010000002.1:70007-115256 GCA_902364645.1 Coriobacteriaceae bacterium
CACGCCATCTTTTATCAGCTAACTCGTTGAAGTATGGTGACGAAGGCGCAAGGCCGGGAGGGGTTATCTAAGCCGACATCCCGCAGCCGCGAAGCGGCGAGGACGTCGGCGTGATAACCCCGCAGGCCTTGCGCCGACGGGAAGGAACCTACTTCACGACCAGGATGTCGCAGTCCGTATTGCGCAGCAGGAACGTCGAAATCGAACCCAGCAGCGCATACTTGATCGAGGACAGGCCGCGGGCGCCGCAGAGCACCAGGTCGGGCTTGACCACGTCGAGCATCTCGTCTTTGAGCGTCTCACGAATACGGCCGGCGCGAATCATGACTTCGACCTCGGGAATGTCGGGATTGGCCTTGGCCTCTTCGAGCTGCTTGGCGATGGAGTTCTTAAATGCCTCCTCTAGGCCGTTGACCAGATCGACCGGATAGGAACCGGCGCTCTCGAGCGCCGTGGAATCGATAACGTGGCCGATGATTAGCTTGGCGCCGTTGTTCGCGGCGACCTTGATGGCGCGTGCGAGCACAAAATCCTGCTGTTCAGTACCGTCGAGTGAAACAAATACCTTGGTGTAGCCCTCGTTCATGGTTTCCTCCTTGGTCTATCGCACGGGCACGGGGCTCGTGCATCGGGCGGGCGCGGGCGCGTTGGCCGCCGGACACTTTATCTTGTTGCAGTTATACCCAAGGATTTGGGTTTGACCGCTCGCAATTCTGTGAACGGGCGAGTTTTTTGGTAAGGGTAGGCGCAGGCGCGCCGCCAACGGTTGATAATGGGACATCGCCCGCACCGTCCGCAGAACAATATCGGCGGGTGTCTAACGAGGGGGTCCCTTTGGATATCATCGAGCTTTTAAAATCTGCCTTCATGGGCCTGGTCGAGGGCATCACCGAATGGCTGCCCGTTTCGTCGACGGGCCACATGATCTTGGTGGACGAGTTCGTCAAGATGAACGTGAGCGAGACGTTCTGGAATATGTTCCTGGTCGTGATTCAGCTCGGCGCCATTCTGGCCGTCTGCGTGCTGTTTTTCCACGAGCTCAACCCGTTCTCGCCCAGCAAGGGCAAGGAGGGCCGTCGCGACACCTGGGTGCTGTGGGGCAAGATTGTGCTCGGTTGCATTCCTGCGGCGGCGATCGGCCTGCCGCTCAACGACTGGATGGAGGAGCATTTCTACAACGCTCCCGTCGTGGCGCTGGCGCTCATTGTGTACGGCGTGCTGTTTATCGTGATCGAGAACTGGCGCGCGAGCAAGCGCGAGGAAATGGCCGTTGCCGGTTCGTTTGGTTCGCGTGCTGTGGTGTCGGGTGGACGTCCCGCCGGTGCGCACTTTGCGGCGCCCGCCGCGGCTACCGCTGAGGATGAGGACGATGACGAGAACCTGGACTTTGGTTCCATCGCCACGCTCGAGGACCTCAGCTGGAAGACTGCGCTGGGTATCGGCTGCTTCCAGGTGCTTTCGCTGGTGCCTGGTACGTCTCGCTCCGGTTCTACCATCATCGGCGGCCTGCTGCTGGGCTGCACGCGCTCGGTGGCGTCTAAGTTCACGTTCTTCCTGGCTATTCCTGTTATGTTTGGCGCAAGTGCGCTCAAGCTGGTCAAGTACTTTATTAAGGGCGGCACGTTCGGCACCAACGAGATCGCCATCTTGGGCGTGGGCTGCATCGTGGCCTTTGTGGTGTCGCTCATTGCCATCAAGTGGCTTATGGGCTTCGTCCGCCGTCACGACTTTAAGTGCTTCGGCGTCTACCGCATCATCCTGGGCATCGTGGTGCTCGCATACTTCTTCGTTCTGGAGCCTATGCTCGGCCTGTAACTTGGTTGACGCTGCGCGGCGGCCAGAGCGACAGCTTGTCATTCAAAGAGGGTGGCATGACCAAAAGGTCTATGCTGCCCTCTTTTTTGGGCGATGGGGTGGGTCCGATGGTGGCGCACGGAGTCGTGGTGTGATTTGCGTCGGTGTCCGCGCGGCTCGGTATACTGGTACGGCTCAAACTATGGCGCTGCCCGCAGGCGCGCCGTCCGTCAGATGAGGAGTCGCCCATGACCCAGCCCTTGCCCTGGGAAAAGAACGCCGCGGTACCCGTGCCGCCCGCGCCGGAACCCGTGCCACTCGATGCATACACCGCCCCCGCTGCGCCGGAGCCCGAGCTCGTTCCGCTCGACATCTACGACGCTCCCGCGCCGGCACCTGCGCCCGCCAAGCCGCTTGTCGACATCGACAGCCTTAATCCCGCCCAGCGCGAGGCGGTCTTGACCACCGAGGGACCGCTGCTGGTGCTCGCCGGCGCCGGCTCGGGCAAGACCCGCGTCTTGACCTTCCGCATCGCACATATGCTCGGCGACCTGGGTGTTAAGCCTTGGCAGGTTCTTGCCATCACGTTTACCAACAAGGCTGCGGCCGAGATGCGCGAGCGTCTGGCGGCACTCATCCCAAGCGGCACCCGTGGCATGTGGGTGTGCACCTTCCATGCCATGTGCGTGCGCATGCTGCGCGAGGACGCCGACCTGCTGGGCTACACCGGCCAGTTCACCATCTACGATGACGATGACTCAAAGCGCATGGTGCGCGACATTATGCAGGCGCTCGGCATTGAGCAAAAGCAGTTCCCCATCAACATGATCCGCAGCAAGATCAGCTCTGCTAAAAACGCCATGATCGGGCCCGAGGACATGCTCAAGAGCGCCGATAGCCCCAACGACAAAAAGGCCGCGCAAGTCTACCTGGAGCTGGAGCGCCGCCTGCGCGCCGCCAACGCGATGGACTTCGACGACCTGCTCGTGCGCACGCTCGAGCTACTGCGCACCCGCCCCGAGGTGCTCGACAAGTACCAAGAGCGCTTCCGCTACATTAGCGTCGACGAATATCAGGACACCAACCACGTCCAGTACGAAATCGCCAACCTGCTGGCCGCCAAGTACCAAAACCTCATGGTCGTGGGCGACGACGACCAGTCCATTTATAGCTGGCGTGGCGCCGATATCACCAACATCTTGGACTTTGAGCAGGACTTTAAAAACTGCAAGACCGTCAAGTTGGAGCAGAACTATCGCTCCACGGGTCACATCCTGAGCGCCGCCAATGCCGTTGTTCGCCACAACTCGCAGCGCAAGGACAAGCGCCTGTTTACGGCCGAGGGCGATGGCGAGAAGATTCAGGCTTTCCAGGCAAGCGACGAGCGCGACGAAGGTCGCTGGATTGCCGGCGAGATCGAAAAGCTGCATGCCAAGGGTACGAGCTACGACGATATCGCCGTGTTCTACCGCACCAACGCCCAGTCGCGTATCCTCGAAGATATGTTCCTGCGCGCGGGCGTGCCCTACAAGATCGTCGGCGGCACGCGATTCTTCGACCGCGCCGAGATTCGCGACGTCATGGCCTACCTCAAGATGATCGTGAACCCGGCCGACGAGATGAGCGTCAAGCGCGTCATCAACACGCCGCGCCGCGGCATCGGCTCCACCTCGATCCAAAAGATCGAGCAGCTGGCGCGCGACAACCGCTGCTCGTTCTTCCAGGCCTGCGAGATCGCAACAGCCGAGACGGGCATGTTTAGTGCCAAGGTGCGCAACGGCCTGTCGAGTTTTGTGGCGCTGGTGCGCGAGGGCCGCCGCATGGACGGCGAGCTCAAGGACGTCGTCGAGATGATTGTCGATAAGACGGGCCTGCTGCAGGCGTTTCGCGCCGAGGGCACCATGGAGTCCGAGAGCCGCGCCGAGAACATCCAGGAATTCCTGGGCGTCGCCGCCGAATTTGAGGAGACGCACGAGGATATCGAGGGTACGCTCGAGAGTCTAGAAGAGCTGCGCGCGGCCGGTGTTGCCGACGTGCCGTCCGTCGCCGAGTCCGAGTCCGCCGTGGTGAGTGCGCCCGCGTCCGAGCCGGGGCCGTCCGCTCCGGCATCCTCGTTTGAGGCACTTGTCGGCGCTCGTGACGCCGCGGGCTCCAATCCGCTCGATAGCCTAGCCGCCCCGGCGCTCTCGCCGCAGGATGCCCTGGCCGCCGCCATCGCGGGCAACGCGTATGCCGTGCCAACAGAGCTACCGGCGGGCGTCGTGCATGCCGACGAGATCGAGCGCACCTACGGTCCGCTCACCTGTAAGGCACTGCCGGCACTCATGGAGTGGCTGGCCCTGCGCTCCGACTTGGATTCCCTGGCCGGCGAGACGCATGCCATTACCATGATGACCATCCACTCCGCCAAGGGCCTGGAGTTCCCGGCGGTGTTCGTGGCCGGCATGGAGGAGGGTATCTTCCCGCACGTGCACGACTTTGGCGGCAGCGATGACCCGGGCAAGCTCGAGGAGGAGCGTCGCCTGGCCTACGTTGCCATCACGCGTGCCCGTAAGCGCCTGTTCCTGACCTATGCGGCCACGCGTCGCACCTACGGCTCGACCTCTGCCAACCCGCGCTCTCGCTTCCTCAACGAGATTCCGTTTGAGGATATCGAGTTTAGCGGTATCGGTTCTGCCGGTTTTGAGGGCACGGGCTGGGAGAAACGCGGCGACCGTCACGGCACCTTTGGCTCGGGCATGGGCTCGGATATGTATGGCGGCAAGGTGTTTGGCTCGCATACGCGCTCGACCGGCGGTTCCGGTTCGCGCGGCGGATCGAGCTTCGACGATTTCTTTGGCGGCAGCAGCTATGGGACCGAGCGCCATCGTGGGGTCTCGCCCGACGCCGGCCGTGTTGCCTCGACCTTTGGCTCGGGCGCGCCGCGAGCCAAAAAGCCGTCGTCCAAGGTGTCGCCGACGGTGGAGCGCAAGGTCGATCGCGCCAGCGCGTCGCAGGACTTTGCCGCGGGCGATACCGTGAGCCACAAGACCTTTGGCACGGGTACCGTGATCTCGGTCGCCGGAGACATGATCGAGGTGCAGTTCGAAAAAACCGGCCAGACCAAAAAGCTCATGAAGGGCTTCGCACCTATCGTCAAGCTGTCGTAATCCCAGCGGACCTGGGCGGGCGTATAGGGCAACATCGCCTGCTCGGACAGTCCTGCGCAAGACGGAGAGCACATTAAGTGCTCTCCTTTGCGTGCGGAACTCGCGATCGATGTTGCCCTATACGCCCGCCCAGGTCCTTAGATAACGCTGCTTGCGAACGTCGCTCTGCTCGTTCGCTTTTTGGTCTGGAGAGCCGGGTGGGCTGATATATAGATACGAGTAGGGGCTCCTCCGTTGATGAACGGGGGAGCCCCTTGTTTCGTTTTGGTTGTTGTTGCGACCTAGAGGTGGCTGATGATCAGTTCCATCTTGCCTTTGAGGTCAATGGAGCTGACGGTACTGGGTGCCAGCAGGTGACTGCCCTTGTGGACGGGGTCGCCGCAGACGGTGCCTTCGCCGTCGATGACCGACAGGCACATGAAGGGCCAGCGCTGCTCGAGGGTCTTGCTGCCGTCGACGCGCACGCGATCGACGGTGTAGCAGGGGTTGGACTCGAGCTCGGTCACGCCATCGACCTCGGGCGCGGTCACCGTGCCGTCGGTCGGAGCCTGCGCGTTAAAGTCGATGCAATCGAGGCTCTGCTCAATGTGCAGCGGGCGCAGCTTGCCGTCGGTGCCGGGGCGGTCGTAGTCGTACAGGCGATACGTCACGTCGCTCGATTGCTGCGTCTCTAAAATGAGCGTGCCGGTCTTGATGGCGTGCACGGTACCGGAATCAATCTGGAAAAAGTCACCCTTGTGAATCGGCAGCACGTTGAGCATGTCGTCCCAGTGGCCGTCTTCGATCATCTGTGCGGCCTCGGCACGATCCTTGGCGCGCTGCCCGACGATAATCGTGGCGCCGGGCTCGCAGTCCAGCAC
Organism: Coriobacteriaceae bacterium; assembly: GCA_902364645.1. Lineage (GTDB taxonomy): Bacteria > Actinomycetota > Coriobacteriia > Coriobacteriales > Coriobacteriaceae > Collinsella. Next base: position 75,811 of record CABJEP010000002.1, read on the forward strand.
GTACCAGCACTCGGTCTTGCCCAGGCTACCGTTCTCATGCTCGGCGGCATACTCGTCGTTGGGATGAATCTGGATCGAAAGGTCGTCCTTGGCGTCCAGGATCTTAATGAGCAGCGGGAACTCCTTGCCCTCGCAGTTGCCAAAGAGCTCGCGGTGCTCGGCCCACAGCCACGACAGTGTGTGGCCGGCATACGGGCCCTCCGCGATCTGGCAGTCGCCGTTGGGGTGTGCCGAGATGGCCCAGCACTCACCGATGGGACCCTCGGGAATGTCGTAACCAAATACGGTTTCGAGCTGGCGGCCGCCCCAGATCTTCTCGTGGAAGATCGGCGTCAGTTTAATCAAATCGGACATGTTCATACCCCCATGGTGTTGTGCGGTCGCCCACTCTAAACGAGCCATAACGTGCGCCCGCATGACTACAAAAACCTATGCCAACGTTACGTTGTGCAGCTCAAAGCGGTCGCCGACGTTGCGCGAAATCGAGTACTCAAAGGCGTTGCCGCTATCCAAAAAGCCAATCTGGTTGAGCTCGAGCAGGGGAGCGCCGGGTTCGGTGTCCAGGCGCTCAGCCTCTTCCTCGGTTGCCGCTACGGCGCGGATGGTGCGGTGGAAGCTCGAAATCTTCAGCCCGCATTGCTCGCGGATGAAGCTGTAGACCGATCCATACAGGTCTTTCTTTTTAAGGCCCGGTATCAGCTCGAGAGGCATGTAGGTGTACTCGATGACGATGGGCTTCTCGTTGACCTGGCGCACGCGCACGATGTGATAGGCAAAGTCGTCCTCGGCAATTCCCAGCTGAGTAGCGACGTCCGCCGGTGGATTGACAATCGAGAAATCGTAGACCACCGAGGTCACCTTCTCCCCGCGGTGCTCATACGAAAAACCCTGGGCGCGGTCATTTTTGCCCTGGAAAAATGCCTGGTCGGGGAGACCCGCCGTGTCCTTAACGTAGGTGCCCGACCCGCGCCGGCTGGTGACAAGGCCCTCCTCGGTGATCTGCTCGATAGCTCGTTTGACGGTGATTTTGGAAACGCTATAGAGCTCGCAGAACTCAACGACGGTGGGTAGCTTGTCGCCCGGCTTAAGGGAGCCGTCCTCGATGCTTCGACGGATATCTGCAGCTATCGCCTCGTATTTGGGAATCATGGAACCTCCTTTCCGGCTTGATTGAGTACAGAAGAAAGTATAGTCAACACCTAAGCATCCCTATTGCGTTTTTGAAAAGTTCGAGAAAGGTTTAATTAAAAAACGCTTCTCTTTAAAAACTAGAGCGCTCTAAATGAATATGCATTCGAATAATGTGGTATTGAGCAAATTGATCGACTCGAGGATGGGGTTGAGCCGTTTTACCGCCCAACGAACCAAATACCATGCCCTGCGTTTTCACAGATAAAACCTGCCAAAACAAACCTGTCCCTTTTTGGCAGGTTTTTGCCTTGGGAGCGGTACCATACAGGCAATGTTTAAACGAGAAAGGCGGGCTCCCATGGAACCTAAGCAGTATTACATCGGCATCGACGTCGGCGGCACTTCGGTTAAGGAGGGCCTGTTCGACGAGGATGGTAACCTGCTGGCCAAGGCCAGCGTGCCCACGCCGCCTATCGTTGACGCCGCGGGCTTTGCCGCGGTGACCGAGGCTATCGACCAGGTGGTCGCCAAGGCCCAGATTCCGCGCGCCTTTGTGGCGGGTATTGGCCTGGCCGTTCCGTGCCCCATCCCGGCATCGGGCGATGCCAAGGTCAAGGCCAACATTGCCATTAACCTGCCCGAGCTAAGAGTCGCCATTCAGGAGCACTGCCCCGACGCGGTTGTTAAATACGAGAACGATGCCAACGCCGCTGCCATGGGCGAGGCCTGGCTCGGCTCTGCCAAGGGCGTACAGAACGTGGTGATGGTCACCATTGGTACCGGCGTGGGTGGCGGCGTTATCGTCAACGGCGACGTGGTGTCGGGCGTTGTGGGCGCCGGCGGCGAGATTGGCCACATGTGCCTGAACCCCGAAGAGGAGCGCACCTGCGGCTGCGGCGGACATGGCCACCTGGAGCAGTATTCCAGCGCCACCGGCGTGGTGAGCAACTACCTTGCCGAGTGCAAAAAGGCCGGCGTCGAGCCCATCGAGCTCACTGGGCCTTCTGATTCCAAGGACGTGTTCCAGGCCTGCCGCGAGGGCGACAAGCTCGCGCTGGCCGCGGCCGATACCATGGCCGACTATCTCGGCCGCGCACTGGCGCTTATCGCCAACGTGGTTGATCCCGAGATGTTCCTCATCGGCGGCGGCGCCTCCGCCTCGGCCGATGTCTACCTCGACAAGGTCCGCGAGCACTTTAAGCAGTACGCGCTTTCCGCCTCGCGCGAGACGCCCATTAAGGTCGCTTCGCTCGAAAACGACGCCGGCATCATCGGTGCCGCCTACGTAGCCCTGCGCGCCGCCGGCAAATAGTTGGTGCAAGGGGGACAGGTTACTTTGCACCAACATGGTGCAAAAGGGACAGCCTTGGCCCCCGTGCCTGCGCCCCAAAATATGCCGTGGCCCTTCCGTCTGCGAAGGCTCGGCATCGGCGTGCTACCATAGCTACGTCCAAGTACACATATCAAGTGGAGGATATCCATGGCAAACGTTCTTGTCTTTGGTCACCAGAACCCCGATAACGACGCCATCATGAGCGCCGTCGTCCTGTCCCAGCTGCTCAACCAGGTTGAGTATGCCGGCAACACCTACGAGGCCTGCGCGCTGGGCCAGCTTCCGGCCGAGTCCGCCAAGCTGCTCGCCGACGCCGGCATTGCCGAGCCCCGCGTGATCGAGTCCGTCGAGGCCGGTCAGCTCGTCGTCCTCACCGACCACAACGAGTCCGCCCAGTCCGTCGCCGGCCTTAAGGACGCCACGGTCTTTGGCGTTGTCGACCATCACCGCATCGGCGACTTCGAGACTGCCGGTCCGCTGCACTACATCTGCCTGCCCTGGGGCTCCAGCTGCACCATCGTCACCAAGCTCGCCGGCGTGCTCGGCGTTGAGCTTTCCGACGTTCAGGCCAAGCTGCTGCTCTCGGCCATGATGACCGATACGCTCATGCTCAAGAGCCCCACCACCACCGATGTCGACCGCGCCGTCGCCGCCAAGCTCGGCGAGCAGGTGAGCGTCGACCCGGTCAAGTTTGGCATGGAGGTCTTCCTCACCCGCCCGTCCGGCTCCTTCACTGCAGCCGAGATGGTCGGCAACGACATCAAGATGTTCGAGCCCGCTGGCAAGAAGCTGCTCATCGGCCAGTACGAGACTGTCGACAAGAGCCGTGCGCTTGGCATGATTGACGAGATCCGCGAGGCCATGCGCGCCTATGCCGCCGAGAAGGGTGCCGACGGCATCGTCCTGTGCATCACCGACATCATGGAGGAGGGCTCGCAGGTCCTGCTCGAGGGTGAGACCGAGGCCGCTCAGAAGGGCCTGGGCATCGCTGACGAGCACGACGGCGTCTGGATGCCGGGCGTCCTTTCCCGCAAGAAGCAGGTCGCTGCTCCCATCATGGCCGCCTGCTAGGTTTTGTTGACCTAACACCGACGACCGGACCGCGGACGCCCCGCGCTCCGGTCGTTTTTTGTGCGCGGGACCGCGTCCCCTATTGGACAGGGGCGCTCGCACCGTTGAGCAAATAATGTTCAACCTGTGGTTCCGCTTTTCGGCCGCGCTTGCGCGTTTGTCGCGCAGGGTAGGCTAGATGCAAGCGTAATACGTTGGAGCGCGGCGCCGCCATTTGGGCGGGCCGTGCTTTTTTAAGACGGGAACCTTCCCGCGAAAGGAGCCGCCCATGGCAGCAACCGAGCAGCTGTTCAACACCCGTGAGCGCAAGCGTTTTGAGCGCCACGACATTTGGGAGCGCATTGCCGAGAACGGCACGATTTCCGCCGCCGTCATGGTGATCGCCGCCATCGCCGCCGTCATCTGTGCCAACACCGATGCCTACGAGGCCATTCATCACTTTTTGGAGACCCCGCTGTATGTGGGTCTGGGCAACCTTACGGCCGGTCTCACCGTTGAGCTTTTCGTCAACGACTTCCTCATGGCGATCTTCTTTTTGCTCGTGGGCATTGAGCTTAAGTACGAGATGACGGTCGGCGAGCTCAAGAATCCGCGTCAGGCCATGCTTCCCATGCTGGCGGCCGTGGGCGGCGTCGTTGTTCCCGCCTGCATCTACCTGATCTTTAACCATGCCGGCGCCCGCAACGGTTGGGCTATCCCCATGGCAACCGATATTGCCTTTGCGCTGGGCGTGCTGTCGCTTTTGGGCAACTGCGTGCCCAACGGCGTGCGCGTGTTCTTCTCGACGCTCGCCATCGCCGACGACCTCATCTCCATCGCCGCCATCGCCATCTTCTACGGTCAGAGCCCCAATCCGTTTTGGTTGGGCGCCGCCGCGCTTGTGACCTGCGCGCTCGTGTGGCTCAACAAGACGCAGCATTACCGCCTTGCCCCGTATTCGGTACTGGGTCTGCTGTTGTGGTTCTGCATGTTCAAGAGCGGCGTACATGCCACACTTGCCGGCGTCATCCTGGCCTTTACCATCCCGGCCAAGTGCGGCGTCAAACTCGATAGCCTCACCGATTGGTTGGGCGAGTGCCTGCCGTTGCTCGATGACCGCTACGACGACGAGGCGCACATCCTGGGCCAGCATGACTTTACCGTCTCGACCACCAAGGTTGAGCGCGTCATGCACCGCGTGACCCCGCCGCTCATCCGCATGGAGCGTCTGATCTCCACGCCGGTCAACTTTGTGATCCTGCCGATCTTTGCGTTCGTAAACGCGCAGGTTCGCCTGGTGGGCGTGGACATGAGCACGCTGCTCACCGACCCGGTGACGCTCGGCGTGTACTTTGGCATGCTGCTGGGCAAGCCGATCGGCATCTTTGGCATGACGTTTGCCCTGGTTAAACTCAAGATTTCCGAGCTGCCGCACAATGTCAACTGGCACATGATTGCCGGCGTGGGCATTCTGGGCGGTATCGGCTTTACCATGTCGATCCTCATTAGCGGCCTTGCCTTCCCGACGGCCCAGTTTGAGGTTCTGGCCGCAAAGGCCGCCATTCTTGCCGGATCCGTTACCGCCGCGGTGCTGGGCATGATCTACATGAGTGTGGTCTGCAAGCACCCCGCGTCCAAGGACGAGTAAGGGCACATGCAAGTTTGAAAACGCCGCCTGTGAACACCATCACAGGCGGCGTTTTAGTCATTGGGGACGTTCTTAAATGACTAGGTTTATTCCACCGTTCCGTAGACGGCGCCCCAGCCGTGGGCGGCCAAGGCGGAGTTGAGCTGGTCGCAAAGTGACTGGCGATCGTAATAGCCGGGCGGCAGCAGGTTGACGATTTCCATGAGATCGGGCGCCAGGTCCAAGATTTCGGCCTGTACGATCAAATCGAGGCGGTCGATGGCGTGGCGGTCGTAAAACAGTCCGTCGACCAGGCGCTGCAGGTCGCCGAATTCCTCGGCCTGAAACGATCCGTACTCCATAGTGCCTCCTTGGGCGCCCCACGCCGGCATGCGCGGCGATTCGTAATTCATTGCGATGAACTTAATCTATCACGGCTTCATAACGTTGCGGCGGTGGCGGTCTATACTTAGACAAACTGCAACGTACCGCTTCGCGAAAGGTCGCACCCATGCAGACGATCTACCAGAAGATGGAAACCACCGAACTCGATGCCGCCATCGAGGCGCTCAAAGCCGAGGTCGCCGAGGTCAAGGCCAAGGGCCTGGCGCTTGACATGGCCCGCGGCAAGCCGTCGCCCGCCCAGGTGGACATCTCGCGCCCCATGCTCGATATCCTCAATGCCGACGCCGATCTGCACGACGGCAACGTCGATTGTTCCAACTACGGCTGCTTTGAGGGCATTCCCTCGGCACGCAAGCTGGCGGGGGAGTTTCTGGGCTGCCCCGCCGAGCAGACGCTTGTGCTGGGTTCGTCGAGCCTTTTGATCGAGCATGACATCGCCGGCATGTTCTGGCGCTGTGGCTCGTGCGGCAGCGAGCCCTGGGACGCCTACGAGGCCGCGCACGACGGCAAGAAGGTCAAGTTCCTGTGCCCCGTTCCCGGCTACGATCGCCACTTTGGCATCACCGCCGACTTGGGTATCGAGAACGTCCCCGTCGCGATGACCGACAACGGCCCCGACATGGACGAGGTCGAGCGCCTCGTTGCCGCCGACGATTCCATCAAGGGTATCTGGTGCGTGCCCAAGTATTCCAACCCCACGGGCATCACCTTTAGCGAGGACACCGTGCGCCGCCTGGTTGAGATGCCCACGGCCGCGCCCGATTTCCGCATCTTCTGGGACAACGCCTACTGCGTGCACGACCTGTACGACGAGACCGACGAGCTCGCAAACATTTTTGACCTCGCTCGCGCGGCGGGCACCGAGGATCGCGTGGTGGCCTTTGCCTCGACGTCCAAGATCACCTTCCCGGGCGCCGGCATCGGCTTTATCGGTGCGAGCCCCGCGGTTATCGCCGAGTTCTCCAAGCGCCTGAAGGCCGGCCTGATCAGCGCCGACAAGCTCAACCAGCTGCGTCACGTGCGCTTCCTTCCCACCATCGAGGCGGTCAAGGAGCACATGAAAAAGCACGCCGAGTTCCTGCGTCCGCGCTTTGAGGCCGTCGAGCGCAAACTCACCGAGGGCTTGGGCGACACGGGTTGCGCCACCTGGACGCATCCCCGCGGCGGCTACTTTGTGAGCTTCGATGGCCCCGAGGGCTCGGCCCAGAAGGTCGCCGCGCTTTGCGCCGACTTGGGCGTCAAGCTCACACCGGCCGGTGCTACCTGGCCCTATGGCAAGGACCCGCGCGACACCAACATCCGCATCGCGCCGAGCTATCCCACGGTCGAGGACCTGGAGGCTGCGCTCGATGTGCTGGTGCTGGCCGTTAAGCTTGTCGCTGCCGAGCTTGCGCGTGCCGAGCGCGCCTAACGCGCGGCTTCCCGTACTATCCGCACTTTCGATACGTAAAGGAGCGTATACATGGATTTGGGTATTTCCACCAACCCCACGCCAGAGCTCTACACCATTAAGGTCACCGGCGAGATTGATATTTCTAACGCCGATAGCCTGCGCAATGCCATCGACCTGGCGCTCGAGCAGCCCACTGAGGCCGTTGAGCTCGATTTTGCCCAGGTGAGCTACATCGATTCGACGGGCATTGGCGTGCTCGTGGGCGCCGCGCACCACGCGGTCGACCACGGTAAGCGCTTTAGCTGCACCAATGTGCAGCCTCCGGTGATGCGCGTGGTTCAGCTGTTGGGTGTCGACCAGGAGATTTCGATCACCGCTGCATAATCTTGGCCCCCAAAAGGGCGTGCCGTTTGGCATATGTTTGTGATGCGCTCGGACGTTTTGGCGTCCGGGCGCTATACTTGACCGAATGAATAGACGAGTTCCGGCCGAATGGCGCGGTGCGGGCTCGACTCACATCGAGCCTTGGAGGTATGTGTGTTTGGTATTGGAGAGGGTGAGCTCGCGATCATCGTGGTCTTCGGCTTTTTGCTGTTTGGCCCGGATAAGCTCCCGCAGATGGGCCGCACGATCGGCCGTGCCATCCGTCAGTTCCGCGAGACGCAGGAAAAGATGACGGCCGTTGTTCAGTCCGAGATTATCGATCCGGTAAGCGAGGCCGCGTCGGCGCCGGTCAAGCCCAAGAAGGCCGCTGCGACCGACGACGATTCCGATGCGGACGAGGAAGCCGCCGAGACGGCTGCGCCAGCAAAGAAGGAGACCTTCGCCGAGCGCCGTGCCCGCCTTGCTGCCGAGAAGGCTGCAAGCGAGGGTGCTGCTGAGGGCGAGGGTGCTGCTGAGGAGTCCGAGGCCGAGAGCGCCGAGCCTGCCGCTGCCGCCAAGCCTGTCGTCGAGCCCGAGCCTGCTGCAGAGCCGGAGCCCGAGCCCGAGCCGGCAGAGCCCACGACGGCTGACCTCTACGCCCGTCGTCCCCGCAAGCGCAAGGCCGTCGTCGACCAGCTCGCTCGCGAGCTCGAGGCCGAGGACGACGCCGTTGCCGCCGACGCCCCGAAGGGAGGCGATGAGTAATGCCTATCGGACCTGCGCGCATGCCGCTCTTCGATCACCTGGGCGAGCTCCGTCGCCGCCTGACCATCGTGGTCGTGTCGGTGTTTGCCGCCGCCATCGTGCTGTATTTCGCCACGCCCGTGGTGCTCGACATCCTGGAAGACCCCATCCGCTCCTTTGTGCCGGACGGTAAGTTCTACATCACCACCACGCTCGGCGGCTTTGGACTGCGCTTCTCGCTGGCCATCAAGATGGCCGTGGTCATGTGCACGCCCATGATCATCTGGCAGATTCTGGCATTTTTCCTGCCGGCACTGCGTCCCAACGAGCGCAAATGGGTCGTGCCCACGGTGCTCGCCTCGACGGTGCTGTTCTTCCTGGGTGCCATCTTCTGCTACTTCATCATTATCCCGGCAGGCTTTGAGTGGCTCATCGGCGAGACCTCGGCCGTCGCCACGGCGCTGCCCGATCTGGAGAACTACGTCAACATGGAGCTGCTCTTTATGATCGGCTTTGGTGTGGCGTTTGAGCTGCCGCTCATCATCTTCTACCTGTCCGTCTTCCACATCGTGTCCTACGCTGCTTTCCGCAGTGCCTGGCGTTATGTATACGTTGGCCTGCTTGTGGGCTCGGCTGTGATTACGCCCGACGGCTCGCCCGTTACGCTGGGTCTCATGTATGGCGCCCTGCTCTCGCTCTACGAGATTTCGCTCGCCATCGCTCGCGTGGTCATTACCGCGCGCGAGGGCAAGGAGGGCCTGTTCGTGAGCCGTCTGGACCTGTTCTCGGACGACGAGGACGACGAGGAGTAAATCGGTATGCACGAGGTTGGCATTGTCAACGGCATACTCGATACAGTGATTCGCGCGGCGCGTGGGGCGGGGGCCTCGCGCGCCGTTTTGGTAACGCTGCGTATCGGGGATATGACCGAAGTTGTGCGCGAGGCGCTCGACTTTGCGTGGGAGACGTTTCGCGACGAGGATCCGCTCACGCGCGGCTGCGAGCTTGCCGTGGAGGAGGTCCATCCACAAAGCGAGTGTCTGGACTGCGGCGAGGTTTTCGACCACGATCGCTTCCACTGTCGCTGTCCCCAGTGTGGTGGTGCCAACGTGCGCCTACTGCACGGCCGCGAGCTCGATATCGCAAGTATCGAAATCGAAACCCCCGACGATTAGCCCGCTAGCCATCTGGTGATGGGGTATAAAGGGGCCAAAGTAAGGAGCGCTAAGTATGGCCGAGAAAACGATTGATATTGCATCGCCGATTCTGTCGCGCAACGAGCGCCTGGCAGATCAGCTGCGTCAGCGATTTGAGCAGACGAACACCTACGTGATCAACGTGCTGTCGAGCCCCGGCTCGGGTAAGACCACTACGATTCTGGGCACCAACGAGCGCCTGCGTGACAAAGCCGGCCTGCGTTGCGCCGTCATCGAGGGCGATATCGCCTCGGATGTCGACGCCATCACCATGAAGGAAGCCGGCATGTCCGCCATCCAGATCAACACGGGCGGCCTGTGCCACCTCGAGGGCAACATGATCATGGAGGCCGTCGACGCCTTCGACCAGGCCGTCGGTCTGGAGAACATCGACGTCATCTTTATCGAAAACGTGGGTAACCTGGTCTGCCCGGTCGACTTTGACCTGGGCGAGAACCTGTCCATCATGATTCTCTCGGTGCCCGAGGGCGACGACAAGCCCATCAAGTACCCGGGCATCTTCCAGCACGCCGGCGCGCAGCTGCTCAACAAGGTCGACGTGGCTCCGGCTTTCGATTTTGACATGGATAGGTATACTAAGACACTCGATGACCTCAATCCGCAGGCGCCGCGGTTTGCCGTGAGCGCGCGCAAGGGCGAGGGCATGGATGCCTGGTGCGATTGGCTCATCGGGCAGATTGAGCAAGCAAGGGCGTAAGTCGGCCGCCATACGGGCGGGCGTAGCCGCAGAGATACGAGATAGGAGCCTCTTTTGAAGCTCATCATCGCCGAGAAAAACGACGCCGCGCGTCAGATTGCCGAGCGTCTGTCCACGGGCAAGCCCAAAAAGGACAAGGTGTACAACACCGCCATCTACCGTTTTGAGTGGAAGGGCGAGGAGTGCGTGACGATCGGCCTTGCCGGTCACATCCTTGCGCCCGATTTTTGCGACAGCGTGCTGTTCGATAAAAAGCTGGGCTGGTATTCGGTCACCGAGGACGGCGAGATGCTGCCGGCCGATATGCCCGATGGCTTGGCCCGCCCGCCGTACGACACCAAGCGCAAGCCGTTTCTTGCCGACGGCATCTCCATCAAGGGCTGGAAGCTCGAGAGTCTGCCCTATCTCACCTGGGCACCCGTCATTAAGCTGCCGGCCGAGAAGGAACTCATCCGCTCGCTCAAGAACCTCGCCAAAAAGTCCGACAGTGTCATCATCGCCACGGACTTCGATCGCGAGGGCGAGCTGATCGGTTCGGACGCCCTCAACAAGGTGCGCGAGGTGGCGCCCGACTTGCCGGTCGCCCGCGCCCAGTATTCTTCGTTTACCAAGGCCGAGATCACGCAGGCCTTCGATAACCTTGTCTCGCTCGACCAGAACCTGGCCGACGCCGGCGAGAGCCGTCAGCACATCGACCTCATTTGGGGTGCAGTGCTCACGCGCTACCTGACGCTCGCCAAGTTTGGCGGCTTTGGCAACGTGCGTTCCGCCGGCCGCGTGCAGACGCCGACGCTTGCCCTGGTGGTCGAGCGCGAGCGCGAGCGCATGGCGTTTGTGCCCGAGGACTATTGGCAGATTCGCGGCATGGGCGCCGCGCAAGGCGCTGCCGAGGACGATCGCTTTAAGATCGCGCACAAGACGGCGCGCTTTACCGACAAGGATGCTGCTGAGACGGCGTACGGTCACGTTGACGGCGCTACGACGGCAACCGTCGCCGCGGTGACCAAGCGCTCGCGTAAGCAGCAGCCGCCCACGCCGTTTGCGACGACCTCGCTGCAGGCTGCCGCCGCGGCCGAGGGCATCTCACCTGCGCGTACCATGCGCATCGCCGAGTCCCTCTACATGGCCGGTCTCATCAGCTACCCGCGTGTCGACAACACCGTGTATCCCGCGACGCTCGATCTGGGCGCCGTGGTGAGCGACCTGGCAAAGATCAACCCGGCGCTGGCGCCCGTGTGCAAAAAGGTGCTCGCCGGCCCCATGAAGCCCACGCGCGGCAAGGTCGAGACCACCGACCACCCGCCTATCTACCCCACGGGCGAGGGCGATCCGTCCACGCTCGACGGCGGCCAGCGCAAACTCTATGACCTCATCGCCCGTCGCTTCCTGGCAACGCTCATGGGGCCCGCGACCATCGAGAACACCAAGCTCGAGCTCGATGTGAACGGTGAGCCGTTCGTGGCTTCGGGCGACGTGCTCGTGACCCCGGGCTTCCGCGAGGCATATCCGTACGGTCTCAAGCGCGACGAGCAGATGCCGCCGCTTGAGCAGGGCGACACGGTCGACGTGTTCGACATTAAGCTCGAGGCCAAGCAGACCGAGCCGCCCGCGCGCTACAGCCAGGGCAAGCTCGTGCAGGAGATGGAAAAGCGCGGCCTGGGCACCAAGTCCACGCGCGCGAGTATCATCGAGCGCCTGTATGCCGTGCGCTATCTCAAAAATGATCCCGTTGAGCCGAGCCAGCTGGGCATCGCCATCATCGACGCGCTGTCGCAGTTTGCCCCGCGCATCACGAGCCCCGATATGACCAGCGAGCTCGACGGCGACATGACCCGCGTGGAGCGCGGCGAGGACACCGAAGAGCATGTCGTGACGCACTCGCGCGCGCTGCTGGCCGGCGTGCTCGACGAGCTGCTCAAGCATACGCAGGAGCTGGGCGACGCCATCAGCGACGCCGTCACGGCCGATGCGCGCGTGGGCGCCTGCCCCAAGTGCGGCAAGGACCTGGTTATGAAGACGAGCGCCAAGACCCGCGGCAGCTTTATCGGCTGCATGGGTTGGCCCGACTGCGACGTGACCTATCCGGTGCCGAGCGGCGTCAAGGTGAGCCCGCTCGAGGGCGAGGCCGCCGTGTGCCCCGAGTGCGGCGCGCCGCGCATCAAGTGCCAGCCATTCCGCCAGAAGGCCTTCGAGATCTGCGTGAACCCCACGTGCCCCACCAACTACGAGCCCGATCTTAAGGTGGGCGAGTGCAAGGTGTGTGCCGAGGCCGGACGTCACGGCGACCTGATCGCGCACAAGAGCGAGAAGAGCGGCAAGCGCTTTATCCGCTGCACCAACTACGATGACTGCGGCGTGAGCTATCCGCTGCCGGCGCGCGGCAAGCTCGAGGCGACGGGCGAGACCTGCCCCGAGTGCGGCGCCCCCATCGTGGTGGTCAACACGGCGCGCGGTCCGTGGCGTATCTGCGTCAACATGGACTGCCCGACCAAGGAGAAGAAGCCCGCCCGCGGTCGCAAGACCACAACCAAGGCGAGCACGGCAAAGAAGACGACGGCGGCCAAGAAGACCACGGCTAAGAAAGCCACTGCCGCCAAGAAGACGACCGCGAAGAAGTCGACTGCCAAGAAAGCAGCCTCCGACAAGTAACGGCGCGGTCGAAACATTGCCTAAAAAACGAGCGAGGACCCCACGATCCTCGCTCGTTTTTTTTGACCGGCAGTTAGGGACGTTCCTTTTCTGCCGGCAGTTTAGGAACGTCTCTAACTGCCGGCTCGGGAACGACAAAGCGCTAGTTCACCTCGACGGGTTTGGCGCCGGGATAGCGCTCCTCAAAGTCTAGGCGGTACTTATTGTCATTGGTACCCGCCACGTTGTCGCGCGACAGCGGCGCCACGATCTCATTCTTGTGGTCCGCAGGCTTGGCGTATTTCAGGCTGATCTCCCAGGCATCACAGATTGCGTCAATGCGGTGATCCAGGTCGTCGTACAGGGCGATGATGTCCTTCCAGGAGCTGTAGTTCTTGGAGCTCGTCGGGACGTCCAGGTCCTCGACGATGTCGTAATACTGCTCGATGGTGTCCTCCGTGCGCTCGGCGACGTCGGCGAGATTTTGACGGGTGGTTCGATCCTCTTCCAGATAGTTGCCGTTGAAGTTCTGCGCGCAGCCACGGACCTGGCTGTCGAGATCTTCGAGCAGGTCGTAGTATTCGCTCAGGCGACGGTAGAGGTTCTGCTCGGAGAGCGTTGCTTCGCCGCCATCCTCGTCGTCATCGTCATCATCGTCGTACAGGCTGTTGGGATCGCCGAGAGGCTTTAGGTCATCGTCGTCGACGTCATGGTGCAGCTTAGCTACCGCGGCAGTCGTCTGCGTGGCGGCGTTGTCGAAAGGCTTGATCACAAAGAAAACGACCAGGGCGATGATGATCGCCACCAGCACAACAATAACGGCGATAAGCGGCCCGGTGCCGCTCTTTTTGGGAGCGGGGGTCTGTGGCGAAGCGGGCGCGTATGCGGGAGCCGGCTGCTGTTGGGGCGAGCCGCTCGCGACGGGTATGCGCTGCGTGGTCTCGACGGCCTCGGTCCTTGCGGCAGGGTCGGGGCTATAGGCGAGGGAGTCATCCGCCTTGGCTTGCGGCGTATCAAGGGAGCCGGTCTGCTCAAAAGCGGGCTGGCTATCGCTTGCGGCTGTTTGCTCAACGGGTGCACCGCATGAGGTGCAGAACTTGGCATCATCTGCAAGAAGCTTGCCGCACGAGGCGCAATACCGAGACATTGCCACTCCTTTCGCCACATTTCAATGCAATACGACGATTATACCCAGCATCCAAAATTCCCCATCATAAGTTGCGGTGAAATAGGGACTGTTTGGCGGTCTCAGAGCTTCAATCAGTCCCTATTTCACCGCAACTTTGGAAAGGCGCCTTTAGCCATTGGGGACGCGCCGAGCACTGGGGTATCATGGCTTGGTTGATATATCTGCATTTACGCGCCTTGTAGGAAGGGGCTGCGCCCATGGCTTTTGAGCCTGCTCAACATAGCTTTATCACGCTCGAGGGCGTCGACGGTGCCGGCAAGTCCACGCAGGCGCGCCTGCTTGCCCGCGCGCTCGAACTCGCTGGCTATCAGGTCGTAACTCTGCGCGAGCCGGGTGGCACTGCCATCAGCGAAAAGATTCGCGCCCTGCTGCTCGACCCCGCCAACACGGCGATGGGCGATACCTGCGAGCTGTTGCTCTACGAGGCTGCGCGTGCCCAGTTGGTGCACGAGGTCATAGCCCCCGCCCTTGCGGCCGGCAAGGTGGTCCTGTGCGATCGCTTCTACGATTCCACGACCTGCTACCAGGCATTTGCCGACGGCCTCGATCGCCAGATGGTGCGCGACGCCAACAACCTGGCCGTCGCGGGAACGCACCCGGCGCTCACACTCGTCTACCACATCACGCCCGAGCAGGCGGCGCTACGCATGGCAGCCCGTGGCGCGGCAGATCGCATGGAGGCTAAGGGCATGGCATTCCAGGAGCGTGTCTACGAGGGGTTTTGCGCAATTGCTGCCGAGGAGCCAGACCGCGTAAAGCTCATCGACGCCACTACGACCGTCGAGGAAGTCTTCGAGAAGACGGTCGAGCAGGTTCGCGCGTACGGTCTCGACATTCCGCAGGAAGCCGTCGCCGCCGCGCTTGCCAAGGAGGCCGAGTAACATGGCCCCCGCTCAGGCAAGCCTGCTGGCCAAGCTCGACACCCAAGAGCGCGTGCGTGACTTTTTGACCAATGCCGTCGCTAGCGGTCGCGCATCGCACGCCTACCTGTTTTTGGGCGCTCCCGGCGCGGGCAAGCTCGACGCCGCGTGGGCGCTCGCCCAAGCCTTCCTGTGCGAGCAGAATGGCTGCGGCTCATGCGATAGCTGCGTGCGCGTCGCCCGCCATACGCACCCCGACGTGCACTATTACACGCCCGAGAGCGCCACGGGTTACCTCATTGCCCAGACCCGCGAGCTGCTCGATGACGTGCCACTGGCGCCCATCCGTGCCAAGGCCAAGGTCTACATCATCGACCGTGCCGAGCAACTGCGTGCCAACACCGCCAACGCACTGCTCAAAACGCTCGAGGAGCCGCCCGAGGGCGTTATGTTTATCTTGCTGGGCACCTCGGCCGACGTGATGCTGCCCACTATCGTGAGTCGTTGCCAGTGTGTGCCGTTTCGGCTGGTATCGCCCGCCGTCGCCGCGCAGGCCGTGAGCCGCGCCACCGGTCAGGACCCTGCGCGTTGCCGCATGGCGGTCGCCGTGGCGGGAAGCCCCACACGCGGCATCGAGTTTCTTAAGAGCGCCGAGCGCCAGGACGCCCGCCGTCAGATGGTCCGTGCCATCGACTCACTCATTGCCGCCGACGAGGCCGACGTGCTCAGTCGCGCCAAGTCGCTCATCGTCGCCGTCAAGGCGCCGCTTGCCGAGGTCAAGTCCACGCAGGAAAAGGTACTCGAGCAAAACGCCGACTACCTGTCGCGTGGAGCATTGAAGCAGCTTGAGGACCGCAACAAGCGCGAACTCAACGCGCGCGAGCGTTCGGGTATCATGGAAGCGCTGGCGAGCGCGCGGACGCTCATGCGCGACGTGCTGCTGACACTTCAGGACGAGGCAGCCGACGTGGTGAACGAGGACGTGCGCGACACGATCGGTCGGCTTGCCGCCGCGACCAATGTTGCGGGTGCCACCCAGGCGCTCGAGGCGGTCGCGACCGCCGAGCGCAACATCGCCAGAAACGTTACTCCCCAGCTGGCCATCGAGGTCATGCTGTTCGATATCAGGAAGGCACTGAAATGCCGTTAGTCGTACCCGTTAAGTTTACCTACGCCTCGCGCGACCTGTGGTTTGACCCGCAGGACCTGGATATCCTCGAGGCAGATTACGCTATTTGCTCCACCGAGCGCGGAACCGAGATCGGCCTGGTCACGGCTGATCCCTTCGAGGTACCGCAAGACGAGATCGGTCAGCCGCTCAAGCCCGTGCTGCGTGTGGCGAGCGACATCGACCTGCAGCTTGCCGACGACCTGGCCATCCAGGGTGACGAGGCCATGGTCGATTTCCGCCGTCTGGTCAAAGAGCTCGACCTCGAGATGAAGCCGGTCGGCGTCGAGTACCTGTTTGGCGGCGAGAAGGCCGTGTTCTACTTTGCCGCCGAGGAGCGCGTCGATTTTCGCCAGCTCGTCAAGGATCTGTCCTCGACGCTGCACATTCGCGTTGACATGCGCCAGATCGGCGTGCGCGACGAGACTCGCCTGGTGGGCGGCTATGCCCAGTGCGGCCAGGAGCTCTGTTGCACGCGCTTTGGCGGACAGTTTGAGCCCGTCTCGATCCGCATGGCAAAAGAGCAGGACCTGCCGCTCAATTCCTCCAAGATCAGCGGCGTTTGCGGCCGCCTGATGTGCTGCCTGCGCTATGAGTTCGAAGCGTACAAGGACTTTAAGAGCCGTGCGCCCAAAAAGAAGACGCTCATCGATACGCCGCTCGGCAAGGCGCGTATTCAGGAATATGACACGCCGCGTGAGCAGCTGGTGCTGCGCCTGGAGAACGGCAAGGTCTTTAAGGTCAACCTGGCCGATATGACCTGCTCGGAGGGCTGCAAAAAGAAGGCCGCCGAGCAGGGCTGCAACTGCCGCCCCGACTGCGTGACGCGCGACGTGCTCGAGCGCATCGAGTCGCCCGAGATGCGCCTGGCACTCATGGAGCTCGACCGCGAGAACGGCGTCGACGTGGGCGATGGCCTGTCGAGCGCCGACCGTCTGGCCGGTACGTCGATGCCCAAGCGCCGTCGTCGCGATGCCGATTCCGATGCTCGCGCCGGTCAGGGGCAGGGCGAGGGCCGTGGCCGCGGAAAGGGCCGTGGCAATGCCGCAACGCCTGAGGCCGAGGAGGCCGCCGGTGGCCGTCGTCGTCGCAAGCGCGCGGGCTCGGGCGATGCTGCCGAGGCTGCAGCCGCGGGCAAGAACGCCTCTCGCGAGCGCGAGGTTCAGCAACCCCAGCAGCAGAATCGCGGCGGTGGCATGAACCCCACACGTCGCCGCCGCCGTCATCTGTCGAGCGAGGAGCGCGAGGACGCCTTCCGCGCCGCAGCTGCTCGCGAGGCTGGTGCCGCTTCCAAGGGCGCCTCGGCCTCCGATGCGTCTGCCGACAAGGGCGGCAAGTCACGTGGCGAGGATGAGCGCGCGCCGCGTCCGCGCCGTCGCCATTCCTTGGGCGCGCAGCAGAAGCCTTCAGTGCCCTCCGTGGCCGATCAGGTCTCGGATGGCGAGGTCAAGGTCACGCGCCGTCGTCCCGGAGATGGCGGGGGAGCGGCTGCTAAGGCTTCGCGTGGCGCCGCTCGCGACGAGCGCGAGCCGCGCGAGGATCGCGGTGGCGAGGGCTCGGCCGACCAGGGCCAAAAGCGCCGTCGCCGTCGCCGTTCCCGCAAGCCGCGCCAGGATGGTGGCGAGGGCTCGACCCCGTCTTCGTCTGCACCACAACCGCCCGCCGGCGAATAACGCCCGCGAGCGGATTTTGCTCGCCTTGCCCCGAGCGCATCGGGGTATCATAGCGCTGAATCAACAACCCTCCCTGCGACCGAACGTAGGGAGGGTTGTGTCTTGAAGAGCCATCTGAACAAATTGAGCCGTCTGCAGGGTGCCGGCGCCCTGCCGTTTGCGGACGAATTGCTGCCGTTTGCCGAGCGGGCGGCACGCGAGGCACTCGAGGCATTGTCGCCAACACGATGTGCCGGCTGCGAGCGCGCCGGTGCGCTTATTTGCCAAGACTGCCTGGCCGCGCTCACGCTCATCGACCCACGTCATAGCTGCACCCGATGCGGCGCCCCGTTTGGGGATTTGCTGTGCACTGAGTGTTCGGTCGAGGGCACGTCCTCGGCAATGGCGGAGGCGCTCGACCGCTGCCTGGCGTGCTCCGTCTATGCGCATCCGCTGCCGCGCATCATTAAAGCGTACAAGGACGCGGGCGAGCGACGCCTGGCGCCGTATCTGGCGGAGCTGCTCTACGACACCGCCCTGCATGCCCAGGTCGTAGCGCCCGATCGCTTAGGAGGTGTGCTGTCCGGTGCGGATGCGGTGGTGTTTGTGCCTGCGACGGCGGCAGCGTTTCGGCGGCGCGGTTTTGATCATATGGAGGCCATTGCGCGCCCATTTTGCGAGCTGTCGGGTGTTCCTCTGCTCGATGCCCTCGTCAAGTACGGGCATGGCGACCAGCGCGAACTCGGTCGTGAGGAGCGTCGCGAGCGTGCCCAAGGCATGTACGAGACGGTTGAGGACGTGCACGGCCGCCGCCTACTGCTTATCGATGACGTTATCACCACGGGCGCGACCATGGCAGCAGCCTCGGCGGAGCTCAAGCGTGCCGGCGCTGCGGCAGTCGATGGCCTTGCTATCGCACGTGTTTGGTAGGGGTGGTTTTGTGGCAGTGAAGATGGCGCGTGCGGCCCGTCCTGACCTGCGAAATCTGTACTCGCGATGCGAATGACGCCCCTAACCTTAAACTTTAGCTTGAACTTAGCTATAATGCGCTACGTTCCTGCCAGGCTGTGGTTGCGGACGGACGAAATGCCCGTCCTAGTCCAAGACAGACGCGGTCAAAGGGATCCACGTAAGCGACCGCGTGCGCGCGGCGCGATCATGGCGCGTCCTAGATGTAAGCCGCACCGTCCGTTCTACTTTCTTTGGGGCAATACCGCCTCGCGGGCGAGCGGGCCAGTCGTGAAGGTGGCTGCGGCCTCCCGAGCAAACACCCCGGTGCGCAAGTGTGGGGTCAAATACCAGGTCAGCTGGTGGGAACAATCTGATATTCCGCGCAACGCACGGATCGTATACGACACAGAAGGCAGGGTAGTGGACATGGTGAGGGGCAGCTTGATGCACGCGGCTCGGTTAGGTGCTGGGACCGCAGCGGTCATCGCCGTTTTGGGCCTGAGCGGATGCGCGTTCAACCCGCTGTCTACGTTCACGACTCCCACGATCGACCAGATCGAGTACGAGACCGTCACGCCCGCGGTGTCGGATGATGCCCTGGTCACCCCCGGTACCCTGACGGTTGCCCTCGATACCTCCGATGCGCCGCAGGCCATGCAGGGCGCTGACGGCGAGCTCACGGGGTATGCAGTCGACGCTGCCCGCGCCCTCGCAAGCCGCATGGGCCTTAAGGTCGCCTTTGTCGATGCGTCCTCGGCAGGTTCCGCGCTCGGTGACAAAAAGGCTGATATCTTTATCGGCGAGATCAACTCCACGGATGGGGACGTTAGCTCGCTCGGCACGTGCCTGTACGATGCCGCTTCCGTGTTCGGTAAAACCAGCGATGGTGGGTCGCTGAGCGTTTCCACCGATACCCTTAACACGTCTACTCTGGGTATCCAGATGTCCTCGGCCTCGCAGGAGGCGCTTGCTAAGCAGAGCATCACCGCCAACCAAAAGACTTACTCCAACATCAACGAGTGCTTTGAGGCGCTCGAGTCCGGCGAGGTCGACTATGTGATCTGCGACTCCACGGCTGGCGGTTACCTTGCGCGACTGATGAGCGAGATCTCCTATGTCGGTGCGCTCGAGGCGCCCTCGACGCTTGGTGTTGCAGGCCTTTCGTCCAATGACGAACTGTGTCGTGCCGTGAGCGATGCCCTCGACGGTATTACGGCCGACGGCACGCTCGAGGCGGTCCACTGCGTCTGGTACGGCACGATGCCCTACGACCTCACCACTAAGACGGTTTCGGGCGCTAACGTGCAGCCGGGCGACTCTGAGTCCAGCGAGACCACATCCTCCGGCAGCGAGTCCTCCGATTCCAACAATGAGACCGCATCCTCCGAAGACAAATCGTCCAGCCAGGAAGACACCATCACCGACGACGACATTAACAAGCTTAATAGCTAGTTATTGCTAGGGGTGGTGTCTCCTATGCGCTAGGAGAGATGCCCCTTCACGGTTTCAACACGCACTGCCGGGCTTCCCCAATAGGGGAGCCCGGCTTTTTCATCTCTATAAAACCAGCAGGTCAAAGCCAATTTTCGGGACCAAATACAAAGTCGCCGGCTCCCTCCTATAGCGCACTTTGCCACAGAAAAGTGCGAGACTTCGGTATGCGGTATCAAGCAATCGTTATTCGGGTCTTTAGGAATCCGCGTGATTAAATGCACGGCAATGGGTACATAGCCAGTACAGTAAGTCCCCGAGGCAGATTGGAGCCACGTATGGATATCAAGGTTTCTGGACGCAAGACGACGGTAACCGATGCTCTGCGTGCGCATGTGGATGAGAAGATCGGCGAGGCGCTCAAGGTTTTCGATATCGAGCCCATGACGGTCGACGTTGTACTTCGCTATGAGAAGAACCCCTCGAACCCCAACCCGGCAATCGTCGAGGTTACGGTTCGTGCCCGCGGTTCGGTGATTCGCGTTGCCGAGCACGGTGCAGATATGTACGCCGCCATCGACCTCTCCGCCGATAAGGTCACCCGCCAGCTGCGTAAGTTCAAGACTAAGGTCGTGGACAACCGCCAGGGCGGTGCCAGCGCCGCGGATGTCGCGCCGGTCGAGCGCGTCGAGGATCTGGCCGACCTGCTGCTGCCCGAGGAGGAGGACGACCTGCTCGTCCGCGAGAAAGTCATCGATGTCACCCCGATGACTGAGGAGCAGGCGCTGGTGCAGACCGATCTGCTCGGCCACGACTTCTACGTGTTCGAGAACGCGACGACTGGCCTCATCAATGTGGTGTATCACCGTAAGAATGGTGGATATGGCATCATCAAGCCCCGCATCGAAACACTTGACGAGTAAAATACGTTAACTTGCATGAGTTAACGGTTGGCGGCCATCCCATGCGGGTGGCCGCCTTTTTACGTAAGGAGTCGCTTTGATGGACAAGGCCGCATCCGCCGGTCATTCGGACCGTTGCCGCATCGTCGTCGATACCTGCTGCGACTTTAGCCCCGAGGTCGCCGCGAACCTCGATGTCGATATCTTGGGTTTCCCCTTCATTATCGATGGCGAGGAGCGCACGGATGACATCTGGTCGAGCATCACACCCAAGGAGTTTTACGATCGCATGCGCGCCGGTGCCCGCGTGTCCACCTCGGCTGTGTCGCTCGGTCGCTATATCGAGTTCTTTACCGAGTGCGCCAAAGAGGGCACGCCCACGGTCTACCTGTGCTTTACCTCGGCGCTGTCGTCGAGCTACAACTCCGCGTGCCAGGCGGCGGACGCCGTGCGCGCCGAGTATCCCAACTTTGAGCTGTACGTGGTCGACAACGCTCTGCCCTGTGCGACCGGCGAGCTCTTGGCGCTTGAGGCCGTGCGTCAGCGTTCGGCGGGACTGACCGCCAAGCAGCTGGTCGACTGGGCAAACGAGGCCAAGACCTATGTCCACGGTTACTTTACGCTCGAGAGCTTTGACGCGCTGGCTGCCGGCGGCCGCATTCCGCCCGCGGCGGCACAGCTCACGGCAAAGCTCGACGTCAAACCCGAGCTGTCCTACGACCTGGCCGGCTCGCTGTCGCTGATCGGCGTCAACCGCGGTCGCAAGAAGGCGCTCAAGTCCATTCTCAAGTCGTTCCGCGAGAACTATGTGCCCGATCGCACCATGCCCATCGCCATTATGACGGCCGATGCCGAAAAGGACGGCGACTGGCTCGAGGCCGCCATCCGCAAGGAGGAAGGCTGCGCCGACGTGACCATCATCCGCAGCTCTGTGGGCCCCACCATTGGCTCGCACGTGGGCCCCGGCATGGTGGCTTGCGCGTTTTGGGGCAAGAACCGCGCCGACAAGGCGTCGCTTTCCGACCGCATCGCCCGCCGCGTGCGCGGTCAGTAGGCAAGTAACGCGGCCGTAATCGCCCTCGACTCACAGCCCAACGCTGGCACCGAGTATTCAACCTGGTAATAACACCCAACCCAAAAGGAAAGGTTTCATGGCAAACAAGCTCTCCGTCGCATTTATCGGCACCGGAATCATGGGTGCCCCCATTGCCGGCCACATCCTGGATGCCGGCTATCCCGTCACGGTCAACAACCGCACTAAGTCCAAGGCCGCCGCGCTTATCGAGCGCGGTGCCGTTTGGGCCGATACGCCGGCAGATGCCGTGGCGAACGCCGACGTCGTCTTTACCATGGTGGGTTATCCCTCCGAGGTCGAGGAGCTCTACCTGGCGGGCGACGGCCTGTTGGCCTGCACTAAGCCCGGCGCGGTGCTGATCGACCTCACCACGAGCTCGCCCGAGCTCGCCCGTGACATTGCCGAGGCCGCCCAGGTTTCCGGCCGCATGGCGTTTGACTGCCCCGTCACCGGCGGCGAGTCGGGTGCTATCGCCGGCACGCTTACGGCTATCGTTGGCGCTACCGAAAACGACATCGCTCCGGTCCGCGATATCCTTTCCACCTTTGCGGCCAACATCTGCTGCTTCGACGGTGCCGGCAAGGGCCAGGCTGCCAAGCTCGCCAACCAGGTGTCGCTGGGCGCCTGCATGGTCGGCATGGCAGACGCCATGGCATTTGCCGAGCTGAGCGGCCTTGATCTGGAGAAGACCCGTCAGATGATCCTGGGCGGCACCGGCAAGTCCGGCGCCATGGAGAGCCTGGCGCCCAAGGCGCTCGATGGCGACTACAAGCCCGGCTTTATGGTCGAGCACTTCATTAAGGACCTGCGTCTGGCGCTCGCCTACGCCGATGACCGCGAGCTCGCGCTTCCCGGCGCCGACGTGGCCTTTACGCTCTACGACATGCTCGACGCTATCGGTGGCGCCAAGCTGGGCACCCAGGCCATCACGGTCCTCTATAAGGAGGAGGCCGATGCCATCGCCGCCGGTCTGGACTGGTCGCAGTATCGTCCCGAGGAGCATGGCGCTCACGAGGAAGGTTGCGGTTGCGGCGAGCACGGCGAGGACCATGAGTGCGGTTGTGGCCATCACCACGGCGAGGACCACGAGTGCTGCGGTGGCCACGGCCATGACGACGGCCACGAGTGCTGCTGCGGCCACCATCACGGGGAGTAGCGCCTATGAGCTGGACGTTCGTGGTGCTTGCGCTGGTGCTCTTTCTCTTTGCGATCTACATCGGCTTTTTGTGCGGCCAGTGGGCCTGCGAAAAGCGCGTGATCACCAAGCGCGACTACTGGATTGCCAACTTTGCGGGTGCGGCGGCAGTCGTCCTGCTGACCTGGGTGTTCTCGCTGTTCCCGCTGGTGCAGTTTGCGCCGATCGGCTGGCTCGGCGGCTTTATCGCAGGCCTTAAGATGAGCTTTGGCGAGTCCGTCGGTCCGTGGCGCAAGCACGACGAGGTCTTTAACGTCAACAAGGCTCATCGCGCCGCCGCCGACGCGGGCGACGCCGAGGAGCGCCGCCGCGCACGTCGCAATGGCGCGGCCGACCGACAGCTCATCTCGGTCACCGATGACAGCAAGGGTGCTGGCAAGCACGCTAAGAAATAGTAAGAAGAGGTAACTATGGCAGAAAACAAAGACGAACAGCTCACCGACGAGGAGCTGGCACAGCTCCAGCTGGCAGAGGAGAACGAGAACGCCGTCGATCGCCTGGTCCAGGAGCTCGGCTGCCCCACGCGCCGCATCCGCCAGTTTGCCGCCCGCGTGCTGCACCTGCTTGCCGAGCGCGATCCGCAGCGCGTCGAGCCCTGCGTACCCGCGCTGATCGAGGCGCTCGACCGCCCCGAGGCGCAGACCCGCTGGGAGGCCCTCGATGCTCTGACGGCGCTCGCCACCACCTGTCCCGAGCAGCTGGGCGATGCCTTTGAGGGCGCCGAGACCGCACTGTTCGACGAGATCTCCTCCACGCTGCGCTATGCCGCCTTCCGCCTGCTGTGCGTGTGGGGTGCCACAAGTGTCGAGCGTTCGTGCGAGGCTTGGCCCATCCTAGACGAGGCCATCCAGTGCTACCACGGCGACCTTGAGTATCGCGACATGCTCGGTTGCCTGTACGAGTTTTGCCAGGGCGAAATCGACGCCGAGGTTGCCGAGAAGCTTGCGCTGCGCCTTAAGTTCGATGCCGAGAACGGTAAGGGCAGCTATCTCAAGGCCCGTTCGAGCGAGATTTGCGAAATGCTTGTTAAACGTTTTGGCCTGGATCTCTCCAAAAAGAAGAAGCGTGCTAGCGTTAAAAAATCTGACGACGCCGAAGACGAGGAGTAACAGATTATGGCGCACGATGTAGTCCTGATTCCCGGTGACGGTATCGGTCCCGAGATTACGCAGGCCATGCGCCGCGTGGTCGAGGCCACCGGTGTCCAGATCAACTGGAACGTCCAGGAGGCCGGCGCCGGCGTCATGGACGAGTTTGGCACGCCGCTGCCCCAGCACGTGCTCGACGCGGTCGCCGAGACCAAGGTTGCCATCAAGGGCCCCATCACTACGCCGGTCGGCACGGGCTTCCGCAGCGTTAACGTGGCCCTGCGCAAGCACTTTGACCTGTATGCCTGCGTGCGTCCCTGTCTGTCGCAGCCGGGCGACGGCTCGCGTTTCCGCGACGTCGACCTGGTCATCGTGCGCGAGAACACCGAGGACCTCTATGCCGGCATCGAGTTCGACGAGGGCGCAGCCGAGGTCGAGGAGCTTTCACAGCTCGTCGAGCGCTCGGGTCAGAAGACCTTTGCCGCCGATTCCGCCATCTCGATCAAGCCCATCTCTATCGCCAAGAGCCGCCGTATTGTGGAGTACGCCTTTGAGTATGCCCGCCGCTGCGGCCGCAAAAAGGTGACGGCCGTGCACAAGGCCAATATCATGAAGGCGACCGACGGCCTGTTCCTGCGCGTGGCGCGCGAGGTGGCCGCCAGCTATCCCGATATCGAGTTCAACGACAAGATCGTTGACGCCACCTGCATGGGCCTGGTCCAGAACCCCAACGACTTCGATGTCCTGGTGCTGCCAAACCTGTACGGCGACATCGTGAGCGACCTGTGCGCCGGCCTGGTGGGCGGTCTTGGCATGGCGCCCGGCTCCAACATCGGTGCCGACTGCGCCATTTTTGAGGCAACGCACGGTTCGGCACCCGATATCGCTGGCCAGGATATCGCCAACCCCACGGCCGAGATCCTCTCTGCTGCGATGATGCTCGACCACCTGGGCGAGAACGATGCGGCCAACCGCATTCGCGCCGCCGTCTCTGCCACGCTCGACGAGGGCGAGCAGGTTACCGGCGACGTGCGTCGTGCCCAGACCGGCTCCGTTGAGGGCGCCGTGGGCACGCAGGCCTTTGCCGATGCCGTTATCGCGCACCTGGTCTAAGGTATGCACGCTGCAAACGCCTAAATAGTACTTAAGTGTTTGCGTATAACCTAAGAATCAATACGCCCGGCGCCTCGTCGGGCGTATTCTATTGGGGACTATGTTTCCTAACAAGGAGTAATTGATATGGGTCTGATTCAAAAGAAGGACGAGAAGGACGAGATCGACGGCATCCAGATCATCGAGCGCGGCGAAGGCCCCGACGGTGACGAGGACGAGAAGATCGACCTGGTCGTCGGCACGTCTGCCGAGCACATTGCCGCCGGCACGACGGCCGAGGAGGAGGATGCTCGCCTGGAGGCAAAGATCGCTGCGGATGCCGCCGACGAGAACCTCATGCCCGAGGAGCAGGACGAGGACGACGACTCCGACGAAGACGACCATGCATCCAAGCACAAGAAGACGATGATCGCCGCCTTCGTGGTTGCAGTCGTGATCGCTGCGGTGGTCGGCTTCTTTATTGGCAATGGCGGCTTTGGCGGCAAGGGTGTCGGCTCGGCTACCCTCACCGAGGACCAGCTCGATTCGACCGTGGCAAGTTATAGCTATAACGGCAAGAAGAGCGACATCACCGCGCGCGAGGCCATCGAGAGCCAGTACAGCCTCGATACCGTCAAGGATAGCAACGGCAACTACACCGCCCCCTCTGCCGACGTCATCCTGTCCTACGTGCGCAACAAGATTCTGCTCGATGCTGCCGAGGACGAGGGCATTACCGTCTCTTCTAAGGAGATGAAGAAGTACGCCGAGGATTCTATCGGCACCTCGGACTACGACACCATGGCCAAGCAGTATGGCGTGTCCAAGGACCAGGCCAAGCGGATCGTCCGCCAGTCCGCGACGCTGCAGAAGCTCTACAAGAAGAAGGTGGGCGATGCTTCCGCGAGCATGCCGACCGCTCCGACTGAGCCTTCTGACGGCAACGAGGACACCGCGAGCAAGGATTACGCCGATTACATCATCAACCTTGCCGGTGACGAGTGGGATAGCTCGAAGGGCACCTGGAAGGACGAGAACAGCACCTACGCTAAGGCCTTCGCTAACGATGCCTTTACCGCCGAAAGTGCCACCTATAAGCAGGCCATGACCGCCTATTACACCGCCTACCAGCAGTATTCCTCGCAGGCCTCAAGCGCTAGCTCCAAGTGGACCGAGTATGCTAACGGCCTCTATGCCAAGGCCAACATCAGCATCTACGGCCTGTTTGCGTAAGATCTGTCTGCACTACTGCGCGCTAACCGATCTACCTGATTAAGCCCGCTAGAACGACAAAGTTCTAGCGGGCATTTTGTTACCGAAACCACTAGGATAGGACTTGCGCCCGTGCAAGTGCTTCATCGGGTATCCTCAATTCATCCTGGAAAACGGCCGTAAACGATTGCAAATAACCGGTGAACGGTCAAAAACTACCGTTCACCGATAATATCGAAACTGGTTCTAACTGGTATTAAGTCAAAAAGACCAATTCACAAATCTTCACAATGACCTGCATTTTTTCTACACGCCATTTTTAGCCACCCTGCGTTGTTTAGACACGAAAAAAGTTCCGATCTTTCGTCAAATCAT
Source organism: Coriobacteriaceae bacterium (assembly GCA_902364645.1). Lineage (GTDB taxonomy): Bacteria > Actinomycetota > Coriobacteriia > Coriobacteriales > Coriobacteriaceae > Collinsella. The sequence continues at coordinate 102,589 of CABJEP010000002.1, forward strand.
TTCGAAACGGTTTCAAAATCGCAGGTAGAAGTGTTAATGAGCGGTAAACGGTCGATTTTCCGCCGTGAACGGTGCAAAAACGTTTTACTGTATGAATCAACGAAAGCAACCTCTTCTGTGGTGATATAGTGACAACAACACGTCACGTGGTTACTACCAGTTGAGAAACCACTGGTCTTCAAAGAACGCTTTCCAAGAAGCTTTAAGGGCACCCGCCCGCTGGCTTCCGAAAACTATCGGACTCAGATCGTACACACCTTCGGAAGGGAAATTTGAATGGTTGGCTTTATTCTTACCGGTCATGGACAGTTCGCACCCGGCATCGCAAGCGCTATCGCTATGGTCGCTGGTGATCAGCCCGCTTTTACCGTCGTTCCTTTTGAGGGCGACCAGGCTGCTTCCTACGGTGAGGATCTCCGCGCCGCTATTACCGCCATGCGCGAGGAGTGCGATGGCGTGCTCGTCTTTACCGACCTGCTTGGTGGTACCCCGTTCAACCAGGCAATGATGATTGCCCAGGATGTCGACAACGTCGAGATTCTGACTGGAACTAACCTTCCCATGGTTATTGAGCTTCTGTTCCTCCGCGGCAACGCCACGCTCGCCGAGCTTGGCGAGCAGGCCGTGACCGTTGGCCAGACGGGCATCACCGCCCAGACGGTCGCTTCCGTCGCTGGTGCCGAGGAAGAGGATATCTTCGGCGACGAGGACGGCATCTAATGGCCGATTTCGGAGCCAACGTCCTGAGCTCTTCGGTCGCTCTTTTGGGCCTGCTTGTCATCATGGGCTTGATTTACACCATCTGGTCGCAAATCAACATGAAGAAGAAGCAGAAGTACTTCAAGGAGCTGCACACCGAGCTCAAGCCGGGTCAGGAGGTTCTTTTCGCCGGCGGTATCTACGGAACCGTCAAAGGCATCGAAGGCGAAAAGGTCCAGATCAAAGTCCGATCCGGAGCCGTCGTAGATGTTTCGCGTTACGCGATTCAGGAGATCAAGTAACTGTCGTCAGCAAATAACGAAAGGAAGCTGATCAACATGGCAGAACCCAACATTCTTCTTACCCGCATCGATAACCGACTGGTCCATGGTCAGGTCGCTACCCAGTGGAACTCCACCCTGGGCTCCAACCTCATCCTCGTCGCCAACGACGACGTGTCGACCAACACCATGCGTCAGAACCTCATGAAGATGGCCGCTCCCACCGGCGTCGCTACGCGTTTCTTCTCCCTGCAGAAGACCATCGACGTCATCGGCAAGGCGAGCCCGCGCCAGAAGATCTTCATCGTGGCCGAAACACCGGAAGACGTGCTTACGCTCGTCAAGGGCGGTGTGCCTATAAAGAAGGTAAACATCGGCAACATGCACATGTCGGAAGGAAAGCGCCAAGTCGCCACCTCCGTCGCAGTTAACGACGAGGATGTCGCTGCGTTTAAAGAGCTGCAGGAATTGGGGGTGGAGTTGGAGATCAGGCGCGTTCCGAGCACGCCTGTTGAGGACACGAGCAAGCTCTTCTCGTAATCCTCGTGATCCACGTTGTCAGGAGTGAAACCCTGACATTCTGTACGTGAAATCCAAAGTGCGTACATACATTTTGAAAGGAGGAGCAAGATGGAATACACGATCTTCCAGGTCGCTCTGGTCTTCATCGTCACGTTCGTCGCGGCAATCGACCAGTTTAACTTCCTCGAGTCTCTCTATCAGCCCATCGTCACCGGCGCCGTCATCGGTCTTATCCTTGGCGACCTCAACACCGGTCTTCTCGTGGGTGGTACTTATCAGCTCATGACGATCGGCAACATGCCGATCGGAGGTGCTCAGCCGCCTAACGCTGTTATCGGCGGCATCATGGCAGCCATTCTCGCTATCGCTACGGGCCTTGAGCCCAACGCGGCAGTCGGTCTTGCCATTCCGTTCGCTCTGCTTGGTCAGCTCGGCGTTACCCTGGTCTTCACGCTTATGTCGCCGCTCATGTCCTCCGCGGACAACATGGCTCACAACGCTGACACCAAGGGTATCGAGCGTCTGAACTACTTCGCCATGGCTCTGCTCGGCCTGATCTTCGCTGTCGTCGTCACCCTGTTCTTCATCGCTGGCGCTACCATCGGTCAGACCATCGCTTCCGCCATCCCGACTTGGCTGCAGACCGGTCTCTCCGCTGCAGGCGGCATGATGCGCTTCGTCGGCTTCGCCGTCCTGCTCAAGGTTATGATGAACCGCGATATGTGGGGCTTCTTCCTCATGGGCTTTGGCCTCGCGCTCATCACCGTTGCCAACGATTCTCTGGCAACCCCTGCCCTGCTCATCCTCGCTCTCATCGGCTTCGGCATCGCTTTCTGGGACTTCCAGCAGCAGACCGAGCTGAAGGGTGCAGCTGTTTCTGACGGAGGTGACTTCGAAGATGGCATCTAATGAGTATGTGATCCCGGAGCACTACGAGGATCTCACTCCTGCTCCGCAGCTCGACCAGAAGACCCTCAACAAGATGGCTTGGCGCTCCTGCTTCCTGCAGGCATCGTTCAACTACGAGCGCATGCAGGCCGCTGGCTGGCTCTACTCCATCATCCCCGGTCTGGAGAAGATCCACACCAACAAGAACGACCTCGCGGCTTCCATGAGCCACAACCTGGAGTTCTTCAACACCCACCCGTTCCTCGTCACCTTTGTTATGGGTATCGTGCTTTCGCTCGAGCAGAACAAGGTTGACATCCCCACGATCCGCGCCGTCCGCGTCGCCGCAATGGGCCCGCTCGGTGGTATCGGTGACGCCCTGTTCTGGCTGACGCTCGTGCCTATCACGGCCGGCATCACCTCCAACATGGCCATCAACGGCAACGCCGCTGCGCCGATCATCTTCCTGGTGATCTTCAACGTCGTCCAGTTCGCTCTGCGCTTCTGGCTCATGAACTGGTCCTACAAGCTTGGCACCAGCGCTATTGACGCTCTGACTGCCAACATGCAGGCCTTCACGCGTGCCGCTTCCATCATGGGCGTCTTCGTCGTCGGTTGCCTGGTCGTCACCATGGGTGGCACCCAGATCAACCTCCAGATCCCCAACGGCACCACCCGTGGCCTCTCCGCCAATACCGTGATCGTCTCCGAGAAGGAGGCCGAGAACTTCACCGGTATGGAGGGCATCGATACCGAGACCGCTGAGGCCGGTACCATCGCCATGACCGATGAGGACGGCAACGCCCTCACCGCTTCCGATGCCGACGGCAACGCTGTCGAGTGCGGCGTCACCGATCTGGGCAACGGCATGGAGTCCGTTACCTACGGTACCGTCACCGAGGATCCGGTCAACTTCTCCGTTGCCGACACCCTCAACACCATCGTCCCGAAGCTCGTCCCGCTTATGCTTACGCTGCTGCTTTACTACATGTTCGCTAAGCACAGCTGGACCCCGACCAAGGGCATTCTGCTGCTCTTCGTCCTGGGCATCCTGGGCGCTGGCCCGCTTGGTCTCTGGCCGAGCATCTGGTAAGGCTCTAGCTTGAGGGGTGTGTCCCTACGCGGCTCACACCCCGACCCCTTAAGCCATGTGTATGTTAAAAGCCGCGTGCTCGAAAGAGCGCGCGGCTTTTGTTTTCTTGATGATTCGGGTGTTGCGGACTGATAATGCTTAACACCCTAGGTAGTTAGCCGAATTCGAGCAAAAGGGAGGATAGGATGGCGATCGGAGTGCGCAAACAGCCCCTATACGATCAGCTGGTCGATATTCTGACCGAAAAGATTGACCATGAATATCATGCCGGTGACATGATTCCTTCCGAGCGCGAATTATCGGAGCGCTATGGTCTCTCGCGCACCACAGTGCGCCTGGCCCTGCAGGAGTTGGAACGCTTGGGGCTGGTGGTTCGGCAGCACGGTCGCGGCACCTTTGTGACCGACCGTTCGGCAAAGGTAACCAATCTTACGCAGTCCTACAGCTTTACCGAGCAGATGCGTGCGATGGGTCGCGAACCAGAGACCACGATTCTCGATTTTTGCGAGATGGAGGCCGATAAGAATCTGGCCGAGCATATGGGGTGCCGCATCGGCGACCGTATCTTTAAGCTCAAGCGCCTTCGTTCCGCCGACAACATGCCCATGATGGTCGAGCGCAGCTATCTGCCGGTGCGTAAGTTCTTGTCGCTCAAGCGTCCGCTCTTGGAGCGTAAACCGCTCTACGATGTGATTGAGCAAGATTTCCAACAAAAGATACGCGTGGCCGAAGAGGAGTTCTATGCGAGCATAGCCCGTCCCACCGACGCTCACCTTTTGGGAATCGTCGAGGGCTCGCCAGTGCTCGATTTGGTCAGGACTACGTATAACGAGTCAAACGAGGTTGTGGAGTATACGCTCTCGGTTGCTCGTGCCGACCAGTTTAAGTACAAGGTTTATCACCAGCGCAACGATTAATGATGCACTTGTTTCGTTGTGTTGATTCTTTGCAGTCAACTGGTTACTACCAGATAACCAACTGAAGTGTATAATTGCACGTCAGAGGATTACTTCTAGAGAGAGGTATTAGAAATGTTCGAGAAGAGTGTCGAGGAGCTCACTGAGCTCGGCGCCCAGATCACCACGGCCGAGATTGCCCAGCAGCCCGAGCTTTGGCGTGATACGCTCAACATCTACCGCGAGAACAAAGAGGCCATCGAGGCCTTTCTGGCTGAGGCTCGCGCTATGGGCGAGGGCCGTCTGTCCGTTGTCTTCACCGGTGCCGGTACGTCCGACTATGTTGGCGATACCTGCGCCCCGTACCTGCGTCACGCTGGCAACACTGATCTCTACGACTTTAAGCCCATCGCCACGACCGATATCGTGAGCGCCCCGCGCGACTTCCTGCGCGCCGAGGATCCCACGCTCGTGGTTTCCTTTGCCCGCTCTGGCAACAGCCCCGAGAGCCTTGCCGCCGTCGCCGTTGCCAAGGAGCTCGTCCACAACGTCAAGTTCCTCAACATCACCTGCGCTCCCGAGGGCAAGCTCGCTGTCGAGTCCGCTGATGACCCCAATGCGCTGACGCTGCTCATCCCGCGCGCCAACGACAAGGGCTTCGCCATGACCGGTTCCTACACCTGCATGACCCTGCTCTCTACCCTCATCTTTGACGAGGCTTCCGACGAGCAGAAGGCCGAGTGGGTCGAGACCATCGCCAAGATGGGCGAGGAGGTCATCGCTCGCGAGTCCGAGGTTGCCGATTACCTGGCTGGCGACTTCAACCGCGTGACCTACTTGGGTTCCGGCTCCTTCGGTGGCCTTGCCCAGGAGAGCCAGCTCAAGATCCTCGAGCTCGCTCACGGTCTGGTCGCTACTTCCTACGACACCTCTATGGGCTATCGTCACGGACCCAAGTCCTTCGTCGACGACAAGACCCTCGTGTTCGTGTTCGTCAACAACGATGCCTACACCCGTCAGTACGATATCGACATCCTCAACGAGATCGGTGGCGACGAGATCGCTCAGCACACCGTTGCCGTTCAGCAGGATGGCGCTACCGTCTACGAGGGCGAGTCCTTCACCTTTAAGGGCTATGAGGTACTCCCCGAGGGCTACCTTGCCCTGCCGTTCGTGATGTTTGCCCAGGCCATCAGCCTGCTCAACTCCGTGCGCGTGGGCAACACGCCCGATACGCCGAGCCCCACCGGCACGGTCAACCGCGTGGTTAAGGGCGTGACGATTCACCCCTTCACCGCTTAATCGCGTCCCCCCTGTAAGGGCGCCCGTCCGCTCATAACGGCGGGCGGGCGCTTTTTGTTTTCACTTGGACCGGGTATAAGCATCACCACAGTCAACTGCTTTAGAAGCAAGGAGTGCATATGAGCACGTACGCAATTAAGGCTGACAAGTTCTTCTTGCCGGCAGGTCCGCAGCTGGGCGGCTATCTTATGGTCGAGGATGGCGTCTTTGGCGCCTGGCAGGCCGACGAGCCCTCTTGCGAGATCAAGGACTACACGGGATCGTGGATCGCACCGGGTATGGTCGATACCCACATCCATGGCTTCTACAACCACTCAACTACCGATAACGACCCCGAGGGTATCGATATCAGCTCGACTGAGCTCGCCCGTCGCGGTACCACCAGCTGGCTACCCACGACGTTCACCGATGGCGTCGAGCAGATCAAGGACGCCTGCGCCGCCATCGCTCAGGCGGACGAGGGTCGCGGCCCCGACTTCTGCGGTGCTCGCATTCAGGGCATCTACCTGGAGGGCCCCTTCTTTACCATGAAGCACGTGGGCGCGCAGAACCCCGCTTATCTTATCGATCCCTCCGAGGAGGTCTTTGATCAGTGGCAGGAGGCTGCGGGCGGTCGCATCGTTAAGAGCGCCATGGCGGCCGAGCGCGACGGTGCCGCTGCTTATGCGGCTGCTCTGAACGCCAAGGGTGTGGTGACCAGCATCGGTCACTCTGACGCCACCTACGATGAGTGCATCGCCGCCATCAACGCCGGTGCCAGCTGCTTTACGCATACCTATAACGGCCAGCGCGGGCTGCATCACCGTGAGCCCGGTGTCGTGGGTGCTGCTATGTCCACGTCCGAGACCTACGCCGAGATCATCTGTGACGGCAAGCACGTAAACCCTGCCGCCATCAAGGCGCTGCTGCAGGCCAAGGGCTGGCAGCACACGGTACTCATCACCGACTGCCTGGGCTGCGGCGGCATGCCCGAGGGCAGCTACACCAGCGGCGGCATGGACGTCATCATGAAGGACAACCTGTGCTGGCTCGCCGATGGCAAGAGCATTGCCGGTTCGGTGCTCACGCTTGCCCAGGGCGTCAAGAACATCGTCGACTGGGGCATCGCCAGCGCCGATATCGCCATTCGCATGGCAACCGAGGTGCCGGCACGCTCCGCGCACATCGAGGATAAGTGCGGCAGCATCATGCCGGGTCGCGACGCCGACTTTGTCGTGTTCGACCATGAGCTCACCCTCGTCGAGACGTATGTTGGCGGCCAGAGCGTCGGCAACGCCTTTACCGAGTAACGAAAGAAAAAGACGGCGGGCCCGAATCTGCTCGGACCCGCCGTATGGGTTAAACGCTCAAAAGCACCTTTACAGTTACAGCTTGTTAGCGATCTTCTTTGCCGTGCGCTTAACGCCGGCCACCAGGCCTCCTGCAGGATGCTCCTTTTCGTAGGCTAGACGCTTCTCGCGCTTGGCGTACTCTTCGACGATGATGTCTCCATACTCGTCTTCGATCTTGTCGAAGAAGTCGACGGCACCCTTAATTTCCTCAGCGGTCGGGTGCCCCTTTTGGACCCCGCCGGTGAGTTTGAACGGCCCCCACGTATCAAAGCCGGGGCAGCCGTAGACACCCATAAAGATGGCCTGCCTCATGCGGCAGATGCCATCGATATCCTTGCCGTACCACTTGTTTTTGCCACCGTAGGTCATAAGGCCAAACACCTTGTCCTGCGGCTGCAGCACGTTAGTGAGCACGCGTGCCATGTCCTTGTCGATCTCGGAGTAATAGATGCCCGTGGCGACACCAATCAGATGGTATTCGTGCAGGTTGGGATACTCGTTTTTGCCGAGCGTTTTCACGTCGAGGGTATCGATTTCGGGGTGCGCCTCGACGATGGCGTCCACGAGCTTTTTCGTATTGCCGTGGTGGCGTGAGGCATAAAGAATGATGGTTCGCATAAGAAGGCCTTTCAGCTGTAATTGCATCAATGTCTGTATGGTACCCCGTTACATGACCGGGATACCGGACGCATCGATGAGCGTGCGGGTTTGTTCTATGGTTAGGATTGAAACGGGCGCTTGCGTGAAATAAAGCAGTTGTTCGAAAGGATGGGTAATGGAATACGCTCTTTCCAACGATTCGATTTCTATTAAGGTTTCCACTGCCGGCGGCTCGTTTACCTCGATTGAGGCCGACGGTCGCGAGTATTTGTGGCAGGGCGACCCCGCAGTATGGTCCGGTCAGGCGCCGGTCTGCTTCCCGATTTGCGGAGGTCTGCGCGACGGCAGCGCCATGACGTTCGCTGGGCATCATGTGAAGCTCGCCCGCCACGGGTTTGCGCGTAAGCAGGAGTGGAAACTGCTGAGCCAAAGCACGAACGAGCTGGCTGTGTGTCTGGCATCCGAGGATAACGCTGCATTGCTGAGCGATTATCCGTATCCGTTTAAGCTCGTCGCCCGCTATACGCTCGAGGACGCTGCCGTGCGCGTCTCCTATGAGGTGACCAACGAGGGCACCGAGGACATGCCGTTCTTTATCGGTGGACACCCCGGCTTTAGGTGCCCGCTCGACGAGGGCGAGGCCTATACGGACTACGAGCTACGCTTCGAGAAGGACGAGGCGGCGGAGCTTTGCACTGCCGTCCCCTCGACTGGCTTGATTGACGTGACCAACCGCTCCAAGAACCCCATGGTGGGAAAGACGCTGCCTCTGTCGCATGAGCTCTTCGATTTTGCGGAGACCATCTTTGACGTGCTCGAGAGCCGTCAGGTCACGCTTTCCAAGAAGGGCGAGGACAAGGGCGTCCGCCTGAGCTTTGAGGGCTTCCCGTATCTCATTGTATGGAGCAAGCCCGAGGGCGATTTTGTGGCAGTTGAGCCCTGGGGCGGCCTTTCGACCTGCTCCGATGAGGACGACGTGCTTGAGCATAAGCGTGGCTGCCTTGTCGCCAAGCCCAAGGAGACCGTCGTTCGCTCGTTCACGATTGAGATTCTGTAATTCCGTTTTGTCGACTCGTATCGCGAGGCACAAGGAGCCTGCGAGATAAGGAGCTAAAAATGATCCTCACCGTTACGATGAACCCGTCCGTCGATACACGCTATCAGCTCGATGAGCTCATTATCGACGACGTTAACCGTGTGACGCCCGAAAAGACCGCCGGCGGCAAGGGTCTCAACGTGGCCCGTGTACTGGGCCAGCTGGGCGACGACGTTGTGGCAACCGGTTTGCTCGGCGGCCACATGGGCGCCTACATGGCCGAGCTCATGGATGCCAACGGCATTAAGAATGATTTTGTACCCATCAAGGGCGAGACTCGCATTTGCCTTAACATCCTCCACGCCGGCAACCAGACCGAGCTACTCGAGAGCGGCCCGACGATTGCCCCCGAGGAGCTCGATGCCTTTACCGCCAAGTTCGCCGAGCTTGCGAGCAAGGCCGCTGTCGTTACCATCTCGGGTTCGCTGCCCCGTGGTGTCGAGGCGGGCTACTACGCCAAGATCACGGGTATTGCCGAGAACGCCGGCGCCAAGGTGCTGCTCGATACCTCGGGTGCTTCGCTCGAGGCCGCCCTTAAGTCCGAAATTAAGCCCGAGCTGGTCAAGCCTAACCTGACCGAGATTAACGGCCTTCTGGGCACGAGCTTTACCACCGACGATGTGGACGAGCTCCGCGCCGCGCTCGCCTCTGATGCCCGCTTCTCCGATATCCCCTGGGTCGTCGTGTCCATGGGCGCTGCCGGCTCCGTGGGCTTCCATAATGGCCGTGCATTCCGCGCCAAGACCCCCGATATCCCCGCCGTTAACGCTACGGGCTCTGGCGATTCGACCATTGCCGGCTTCGCGCATGCGATTGCTGCTGGCGCGGATGACGAGACGGTGCTGCGTACCGCCAACACCTGCGGCAAGCTCAATGCCATGGATCCCATGACCGGCCATCTGGTCATGGATCGTTGGGACGAGGTCTACAACGGCGTTGTCGTGACCGAGCTGTAAAAGCCTGGGCGTCGGCCCCGGCATTGCTTGCTAGCTCATGTCGACGACAAGTGCGGTAGCATTATGCTGGGGCGCGACGCCGAGTTTGTCGTGTTCAATCCCGACCTTACCCTGGTCGAGGCGTATGTGGGTGGCAACAGCATCGGTAACGCGTTTGCCGATTAGCCGCCAAAGAAGCGATCCGAGAGGGGATTTAGATGATTTACGGTGCATTGGGCGATATCGAGGAGTACCGCGGAATGCTCAAGGGCCTCGACGTGCTGATCGACTGGCTCGAGGAGAACGACCCGGCACAGCTCGAGGTCGGCAGCCATCCGATTTTGGGTGAGAAGGTCTTTGCGAACGTCATGTCTCCCACGACGCGTCCCGAGGCCGAGGCTCACTATGAGACGCATCAGCGCTATCACGACCTGCAGATCGACGTCGAGGGTCGCGAGGCCTTTAAGGTCGCCACGGGCAGCCTGACGCTGGTTCAGGAGTTTGACGAGAAGGACGACTACGATCTGGTCGATTCCGACGCTTCGATCGCCGGCGATCTTGCCGACGATAAGTTTGCACTGTTCGTTGCCGGCGAGCCCCACATGCCCACGCTCGAGTTCCCGGGCGATGGCGCACAGCCGGTCAAGAAGATTTGCTTTAAGCTGCTTGCAGATGCTTACTGGGAAGAGTAGCGAGCTGCTTGGCTGAGCTGTTCGTCTGATGGCGTGATTCCCCTAGGGAAATCACGCTAGGACCCCGCCAAACGGGTTTTCCCTAGGGAAATCACGTTTGGCGGGGTTTTCTGTTTTTGAATAGGGAAGCCTCATTTATTTGCGAAGAACATCGGCTAGCCGCAGGATTGAAATCATCGACCGATAAGTGAGTTCCACTTTTTCGCCCGCAAGCAGTCGTTTCGAGCCAATCTCATCTAGCCCCACAAGCCGAGAAAACAGCGGGCCGCTCATCGTGCCATCGTCAATTGATTCCCTTATGGTCTTCAAAACGTCCGTATCATGAAGCGATGCCGAGCTGTAGGGGGCAACACGAGCGGAACTCTCAATTAACGACGAGACAAAAGGATGGAGATGCTTTGGACATAGTCCATCAAACACCACATCCCCATTGTCGTTCGAGCCGACCAGGCGCCAAGTATAATGATCGACCCAGTCATCTCCGTCATATATGGCGTCCATGAGCAACTTCCCGTCTAGAGAGAGAAACCTATTTGGACATCGGGGCGCAAGACCGCAATCCATATCGGACCTGCAGCAGCTCCAACCCAACGCACCACTTAGGTTCCCTTTCGTACATGTGTATCAATCTGCCCCGAAATGCCGGTGAATGCAATTCCAGACCCGTTTGTCGGATAGCAATCGACGTATTTTTGTTTTCCGCTCACAACCTTGTATAGATAAATCGTTCCAGCAAAAGAGAAGGGATCGTTCGCAATTTTGTCCGGAAGAACTTGCCACCTCAAAATCCCGCTACCAATATGGTCAAGCTTGACCGTTCCGCCGTCCCCCTCAAAAGTGGCAAGGGGATTTACCCCAGACTGAGAGTCGGCATCGCCCTCCTTAGCAGTTATCAGCAGGCTGCCCGTATAAGACTGCTGAGGCTCACCTTCAGGACAGGCAGCCTCGGCCCAAGAAGGGCCACTCAGGCAGAACAGTCCGAGCAGCATCATTACCAACAAAAGAAAACCCTTAGTTCTTTTCATCTATATCGTCAATATCTCTCGACATTTGTATATTGTGACTATTTTAGATCTATATGGCCAATTTGAGCCCTCACCATGGCAATTGTTGCAGCTGGGTTTCTTTTCATTAAGATTTCACTTTGGTAAATCCCCGCCCCTAAGCATTAAACCCGAAGTCCACCGAGTGGGCCGCTGTTGACGTGGCTATGTTTGGATTGGCGCGCACGCACTCAAAATCGGCAACAAAAAAGCCGCCCGAAGGCGGCTATCTTGTGTAATGGAGCCAGCGACCGGGCTCGAACCGGTGACCCCCGCTTTACGAGAGCGGTGCTCTACCAACTGAGCTACGCTGGCGGCCATATGATGACGCAACTGAGGCGTCAACGGCTATCTATGATACGGGACATCACACATCCGCGCAAGTGTTCTGACGGCTTTTCTCACTTTAAATGCACTAATATTGGAGACGTGATGTCTCGCTCTTACGAGTCTCAAACAGAATGGGACTGCCATGGCTCAACCCAAGATCCTTCTCACGCGTATCGATGACCGGTTTATTTACGGGCAAGACGTTGAGCTGTGGAACGAGGCTATGGGTTCCAACCTCGTCCTAATCGTCAACGACGAGATTGCGGCGGATTCGCGCAAGTGGGCGCCTATGAGGGTCGCGGCGCCCGAGGGCGTGTGGACGCGGTTTTTCTCGGTGCAAAGGACCATCGACATCATTCATACCGCAACGCCGCGCCAATGGATTCTCATCATGGTGGCGTCGCCCGCGGATACGCTCGCGCTGGTCAAGGGCGGTGTGCCCATTACCAAGATCAGTATCGGTCACATGCAAGCAGGGGAGGGCAAGCGTCCCGCGACGCCCACAGTTGCCGTAGACGACACAGACGTCGCCACCTTCAAAGAGCTGCAAGAACTCGGCATAGAGCTAGAAATCCGCTACCTCCCCAGCTCCAATCCCGACCCCATTCAACTAGTCGTTGGGGACACCCTTGGCACTTGGGGACGTTCCTTTTAATATGAGCAGGACATTGTCAAGAGGCAAAATCGGGCCTGGCCCCAACGATATGGGGTCAGGCCCTCTCCCTATATCAACCCGTCCGCGGCGACCTCGGCGTGTCTTACCGACGCTCGTCTTTGCAGTTTAATATCCGCCCGCGGCGATCTCTCGCCGGGCAATCCGTTGCTACGGCTGAGGCTTCTACGTCGAACCGACAGTCTGTGCACGCGTGTGGCGCCCTGGGCGCTCGCAGAAAAGGGACCTGAGGTTCGCCTCAACGGCTTCGGATCAAACCGCTTCCGGGGTGATTGGCTTATGTGCGG
>CABJEP010000002.1:115266-170672 GCA_902364645.1 Coriobacteriaceae bacterium
AAACCGCTTCCGGGGTGATCGGCTTATGTGCGGGGGACCGCCCCCCCTACGCCTCCTCGGCCATGAGGCCGACCGCCCATACCCAGCAGGCGAGCTCGCGCGCCGTGGCCACGTTCGCCTTGTTGCCGTGGACCCCGCGCGCGAGCAGCGCCTCCCGCCTCTCGACCAGCCTCCGCACGCCCTTGGCGGCATGCCTCCGGGCGCCCCGGTCCGGGGCCTGGCCCTTGGCGAGGTCCTTCGGCCGCCCCGAGCATGTCATGTAGTGCCATGCGGCCTCGACCAGCGTCTTCCTCAGGTGCTTGTTGCCGGCCTTGGTGATCGCGCCCCTGCGGTCGCTCTCCCCGCTGGAGTGCTCGGAGGGCGTCAGGCCGACCCACGCCGTGAACGAGCGGGCGTTCGACTGGATAGAAAAACGCCCGTCGGCGGTGGTGCCGGCGGGCGCTGCTGTGCGATATGTTGCGTTGTGGGCTTAGTGCCTCATAAAGTGGTACTCGATCACATTGCTGTAGGGGTGACCCGGGCCCACGATGCCCTGCGGGAACAGCGGCTGGTGCGGCGTGTCGGGGTACATCTCTGCCTCGAGGGCAAAGCCGGCGCCCCAGCCGTAGTTGGCATCGTCCTTGGCGTGCTCGTCGCCCAACCAATTGCCGGTGTAGAGCTGCACGCCCGGGGCGGTGGTGTAGTAGTCCAGCTCGCGGCCGGTCCACATCTCCTCGACGTGCATCGCGCGGCGCAGATTACGGCCGTACTGATAGCCATCGATACACAGGCAGTGATCATAGCCACGGGCCTGCTTAATCTGCGGGTCGTCGGCCTCCATGCCGGGAGCGACGGGGCGCAGCATGCGGAAGTCAAACGGCGTGCCCTCGACTGGAGCGATTTCGCCGGTGGGAATGTTCTGGTCATCAATGGGCAGGTAGTGGGCGGCGTTGGCGACAAAGAAATGTTCGCAGTCCATGCCGGCGTTATGACCGGCAAGGTTAAAGTACGTGTGGTTGGTCATGGACACGTAGGTGGCGCGGTCGCTCTCGCAGCCATACTCGATGCGGAAGACGCCGGTGCGCGTAACGGTAAACACGGCTGTAAAGGTTCGGTTGCCGGGCAGGCCCAGCTCGCCGTCCTTAAGCGAGGTGGTCATGCGCACGGTGTTATGGACCTCGTCGAGCTCAACATCCCACACGCGTTTATGCAGGCCGTGCTCAAGATCGCTGTGCAGGTTGTTGGTGCCCTCGTTGGCAGGCATATGCCAGTCCGTGCCGTCGATGGTGATCGTGGCGCCCGCGGTGCGGTTTGCCACGGGGCCGATGGTCGCGCCAAAGCAGGCGGGGTTGTCAAAGTAATCCTCGAGCTTATCGAAGCCCAGCACCACATCGCGCACGTTGCCGGGAATGTCGGGCACATCGATACCCAGCACGGTGGCGCCATAGTCCATAATGCGAACGCAGATCTCGGGCCCGTTGAGGGTGTAGCGATGAACGGGGGTACCGCACGGCGCGGTGCCGAAAAGCTCGGAAGTGATCATTTGGTTCCTAACATCGAGGTATTTCCGACAAACTGTAGCGCGAACAGGCGAGATTATCACTACACCCCACTAAAGCTGGGGGTATTTTTCTCAAAAAAGTGATGATTGGAGCTGTGCGGGCGTTCATTTTTGACGCGTACGAGTCTGATACAATTTGTTCGTTACTGTTTGAATGATATGCGCGCAAAGAACGGCGAGGATTCATCGTGATTAAGGCAGAGCGACAGGATAAGGTTCGCCAGCTGCTCGAGGAGCAGGGCACGGTCTCGGTCAAAGAGATTTCGGATGCGCTGGGCGTTTCGGACATGACGATTCGCCGCGACCTCGAAGAACTTGCGAGCCTAGGCGAGATCGAGCGCGTGCATGGCGGAGCCCGCAGTGCACAGGGCCGTCCCCACGCTATGTTGCGCCATGAGTATTCGCACAGCGAGAAGCGCACTAAGCATGCCGAGGAAAAGCTGCAGATTGCGCGCCGTGCTGTGGAGCTTATCGAGGAGGGCTCGACCATCTTTTTGGGCACGGGCACCACGGTTGAGCAGATGGCCTCGATGCTGCCGGCGTTTCGCCTGCGTATCGTGACCAATTCGCTTTCGGTGTTCAACCTGCTCGAGGAGCGCGAGGACTGCGAGCTGTGCCTCGTGGGCGGTATGTACCGCCGCCGCACTGCCGCTTTTGTGGGGCCGACGGCCGAGGATACCCTACGTGCGCTGGGCATCGATGCGGCGTTTATCGGCGCCAACGGTATCTTGGACGGTGACGTATCCACGTCCAACATGGACGAGGGCCGTATCCAGCAGCTCGCCTTTAGCAAGGCGGACTCGCGCTATCTGATCGCCGACTCCAGCAAGATCGGCAAGCGCGACTTCTACACCTTCTTCCGCCTGGACAGCCTGGACGCCGTGGTGTGCGAGCCGGGTATTGCCGCCGAGGATCGCGCCGCCATCGAGGAGCACGCGCAGGTCATTTGCTAGCGAGCGTTGCCGGAGATATTGTTTGTTGTGACCTTTGCAATGGTCGGTATTTTTGTAACTATAAGCTCATTTAAAGCTCGGTATTTTTGTATTATTAGATATATCTGAAGGTCGGTATTTTTGTAAACTAGCACGTAAATTATGCTGAGGTGAGATTATGTTTAAACGGAAGGCATATGATCGTCTGCAGGAGTGGAAAGAACGCTCGCAAGGGCGCACTGCGGTGCTTATTGAGGGTGCAAGACGCGTTGGCAAAACGACGCTCGTCAAGTGCTTCGCGCAAAATGAATACAAGGATTATCTGTACATTGACTTTTCGGCTGCTAGCAAAGCCACGCTCGATATATTTCTGAACCATCGTGAAGATGTCGATCTTTTTTTACGCATGCTTCAGCTGCAGTATGGTAAGGCCCTCGAACCGAGAGAGTCGCTGGTCATTTTTGATGAAGTGCAGCGGTTTCCCATCGCGCGCGAATACATAAAGCATCTTGTAGAAGACGGCAGATTTGATTACATCGAGACAGGCTCTCTTGTCTCCATCAAAAAGAATGTCGATAGCATTGTCATACCGTCAGAGGAAGAAAGAATCCCTCTCGAGCCCCTCGATTTTGAGGAGTATCTTTGGGCGACCGGAAAAGATCTTTATGCAGAAGAGATCCGTAAAGCGCGCGAATCTCGGACCGCGCTTCCGGACGGCGTTCATGCGACGTGCATGAGATTATTTGATGAGTATATGCTTGTCGGTGGTATGCCTCAGTCGGTCGACTCCTTTGTGGCAGAGAATGATTTTAGAGGATGCGACAGGGTTAAACGGCAGATTATCGCACTGTACAGGGAGGACATTGCCAAGTTTGGAGGTTCGGACGCTAGACGTGCGCGGGCGGTTTATGACGATATTCCGGGTCAATTATCTGCGGCAAATAAACGGTTCAAATTTGACAGCGTGGAGAAGGGGTCCCGTTTTGAGACATATGAGTCGGCGTTAATCTGGCTTGAGGATGCGCGACTGATTAACCGTTGCTATTTATGCAGTGATCCGAGCGTGGGTTACCGCCTGCACGAGGACGCGTCTTCGCTTAAATGCTATATGGCGGACACGGGATTGCTCGTGAGCTTGGCGTTTGATGATGGTCCGGACCTTATGGATGTTCATAGAGACATTCAATTTGGAAGAATTTCAATTAATAAAGGAATGCTAATCGAGAACATCGTGGCGCAGCAGCTTAAGAGTCTGGGGCATTCGCTTTTTTATTACAGCTGGCAGGAGCCTTCCAAAACAGAGGGGAGTCGGCCCAGAACGCGTGAAATTGATTTTCTTGTTTCGCGCGGCTTTGAAGACGCGGCTGGAAAACCGCGGGTCACTCCTGTTGAAGTTAAATCTTCCAAATCGTATTCAACAATCTCGCTTGACGATTTCGGCAGACGATTCGAACGACGAGTCGGAGAAGAGATAGTTCTTCACCCAAAACAGCTCAGGGCTGAAGGGCATAGGATATATCTACCTCTGTATATGACGATCTTTATCTGATCGGTGGAATGCGGCCAAAAAGGGGGCATGCGGCTGAGATTGTCAGCCCGGTCTATTTTATTTGTCTCGATCTGTAACAGCTAGGGGCGAAAACACAAGCTAGTTGTTACAGATTTAGATTGAAGGGATTGGCTCGCACGTTTATCTAAATCTGTAACAACTAGACGTCCAAAACCGGGTTAAGTGTTACAGATTTAGATATTTCGGCCCGGCCTCCACGTTTGTCTCAATCTGTAACAGGTGGGACCGAAAAACTCGGCTAGATGTTACAGATTGAGACAAACGGACCTCGACCCGCTCAAAAACAAAAAAGACCGGGGGCGGCGCGCCGTGTGACGTGCCGCCCCCGGCTGAGAAATGGGGACAAGTTATGTGAGTGGGGCAATGCCGCCCGTCGCAAGCCACTAGTCCAGACGACGGGTCTGCGCCACGTGCTTGTACCAGTAGGCGCTTGCCTTGGGCGTGCGCTTCTGGGTCTCAAAGTCCACGTAGAAGAAGCCGTAGCGCTTGTTGTAGCCGTTGGTCCAGGAGAACTGGTCCTGCAGGCTCCACAGGAAGTAGCCGCCCACGTTGACACCCACCTCCATGGCCTTGAGCAACCAGCGCAGGTGCTGCTCGATGTAGTCGATGCGCGGCTGGTCGTCCACAAAACCGTCCTTGTAGGGGTCCTTGTAGCCCATGCCGTTCTCGGTGATGAAGATCTGCTTGTAGTTGGGGTAGCGCTGCTTAATGTAGACGAGCAGATCGAACAGGCCCTCGGGATAGATAATCCAGTCCCAGTCGGTGGTGGGGATGCCGGGCTTGTTCACATGCTCGCCAATACCCTTAACGCGCCAGCGGCCGGTGCCTTTCTCGCCCGTACCGTTGTGGTGCAGGTCGTTCTCGCCGTCGTAAGCCTTGAGGAAGCGGCACTGGTAGTTGTTGACACCCAGGTAATCGTTGTAGAGCGCAGCCTCGCGCATGATTTCCAGATCATCGTCCAGGATCTCGATGGCGCCGCCCGAGACGGCAGCCAGGCGGTTGGCGCACTCGAGGGTGTCGGGAGCATAGTCCCCGCGGAAGGTGGCGTCGAGCAAGAACTGGTTCTGCAGCACGTGCTCGTTATTGGCGGCCTTGATGTCGGCGGGGTCGTTCTCGTTGAGCGGATACTTAAACTCCAGCGATTGAATGACGCCGATCTTGCCCTTAAAACCGCCGTTGTGGAAGGCCAGCACGGCCTTGGCGTGGGCGAGCATCATGTTGTGCTCGCACTGGAAGGCCTCGGCCAGATGAGCTTTGACGCCGCCGGGGAAGGTACCCTCGATGTAGGTGTTGGAGGCGTCGGCCCAGATCTCGTTAAAGGTGAACCAGTAGGTCACCTGGTCGGCGTACTCCTTAAAGCAGAAGGTGGCAAAGTCCACAAAGGCATCGATGGTCTCGCGGTTGAGGAAGTCGCCCTTCTCAAAGAGGGGAAACGGCGTGTCAAAGTGATGCAGCGTGACGAACGGCTCAACATGGTGCTTATGGCACTCGGCGAAGAGATCGTGGTAGAACTGGACGCCCTCGGGGTTGATTTCGCCGGTGCCGTTGGGGAAGATGCGGCTCCAGGCGATGGAGAGGCGAATACCGTTGATGCCAAACTCCTCGCACAGCTCCAGGTCCACCGGATACTGGTTGTAGAAGTCGGAGGCGGGATCGGGAGAGAAGCGACCTTGGGCTTCCAGAAAGTCGTCCCAGGCAACCTTGCCCTTACCGTGAGTGCGGGTCTCGCCCTCTACCTGGTAGGCAGCAGTGGCGCCGCCAAAGACAAAGTCCTCGGGAAACTGCGCAGGCGGGTTGGTGACGCTAGCAGGGTTAACGGACATGATGATCCAATCGTCTAAATCGAAGGGCCAGCCGGTCTTGGATGGTCGGCTGGCCCTAGGCGTTACTTACTTCGAAAGCTGCTCGGAGACGAAGGCGAGAGACTTGTCGCCGTTCTGGGAGAGCTCAATGTACTGCTTACCGCGGCAGGCGACGCACTTGTTGCCCACGCGCTCGCAGTCTTTCTGAAGGTCGGCCAGGTAGCTTGCGGCCTGCGGAGCCAGGACGACCAGGTCAAAGTCGGGGAGCATGTCCACGTGGTTGCCATATGCCTCGGCAGCGGTCTCAAGATTGATGCCGCGCTCCTTGGCAGCCTTGGCCAGTGCGTTGGCGAGCAGGCCCGAGGTACCGCCGCCCTGGCAGAGCACGAGCACGCGCTTGCCGTTGAGGTCGCTGGCGGTCGTTGCCTCGGCAGCGGATGCTGCAGAAGCGGCGGGGGAGTCGGCCTTCACGGCCTCGGCGGCGCCGCCGGCGGCAACACTCTTGGCGTCGGCCTTACCCTGGAAGGCGTCGTTGAGCTTGGCGGCCTTCTCGGCGTTCTTGGCGGCGAGCTCCTCCTGGGAGATCTCGGCCTCCTCGGCGCACTTCTGGGCGTCATAGGCACGGAAGAACGGGTAGTACAGGACAAAGTCGACGACCAGGATGAGGGCGAGCATCACAAAGGCGAGCGGCTGGAAGCCCAAGCCCATGATGGTGCCGATGGGGCCGGGGACGGTCCAGGGCAGGGTGTACATAAAGCCGTTCATGCCCAAGAAGTCGATAAAGATCTTGAGGATCCAGATGTTGGCGATCGGGGCAAAGACAAACGGGACAAAGAAGACGGGGTTGAGCACGATGGGCGCGGCGAACAGCAGCGGCTCGTTGACAGCAAAGCAGACCGGGACGATGGCGGCCTTACCGACGGCGCGCATCTCCTGAGACTTGGCCAGGAAGCAGAACATAAAGACCAGGACGAGCGTGGCACCGGTGCCGCCCATGCAGACGACGAAGTACTGGGCACCCTGGGTCAGGACAGCGGTGGCGTGCTCGCCGGCCTGGAACGCAGCCAGGTTGTCGGTCATGTTGGCAACGAGAGCGGCGGCGATGGCGGGCTCGACGATCGAAGGGCCGTGGACGCCCACGAACCAGAAGAGGCTCATGGCGCCGTAGATCACAGCGAGGCCGATGTAGCCGTCGGCAGCGGTGAACAGGGGCTGGAACACCTGGATGACGCCCTGGGCAAAGCAGAAGCCAAAGGCAGCGCGGAAGACGATGTCAAAGACCCAAAAGACGGTGATGCAGACGGAGAAGGGGATGATGTCCTTAAAGGTCTGCGAGATGTTGGGCGGAACCTGCTCGGGCATCTTGACGGTGATGTTGCGCTTGATGAAGAACTTGTAGATGATGCCGGTCACAAACGCAGCGATAAAGGCGGTCAGCAGGCCTTTGGAACCAAGGTAGGTGGTGTTGAAGCCGCTGGCGGCGTCCGTGGCGATCGTGTCGCTCGAAAGGAGCAGGAAGCCGATGATGGCTGCGCACATGCACGAGATGAAGTTGATCTGGTTGTTCTTGGGTAGATCGCGGTTCTGGGCGTCGGCGAAGTGCTTGGCCGTGGTGGCGGCGCAGGCGATGGCCAGGATGCCCATGGAGTAGTTGTAGCACTTCCACAGGGCGTTGTTGATGTCATCGGGCCAGTAGAAACCCCAGATGTTGGGGACCGAGGCTACCAGGCAGAAGATGGACGAGAAGATGATGATGGGGATGACGGAGATAAAGCCGTCGCGGATCGCCTTGAGGTACTTGTTGCGGGCGATCGCGTTGAAAAAGGGTTGGCCCTTTTCGATGATGGCGATGAGTTGCTCCATGCAATGCTCCTAAGAGTCGGTGGGTTAGCAACGATGGTAACTTTTGGCGTTCGGTTGCCAAAATGTTGACGTTGCCATTTTGCGACACAAAAAAAGACGCGAACTGATGGTTCCTGTGCCTGCGAACCGTCGATTCCTTATGCGTAAACGTTTGAGCCGCCCGGTGGCTCTGTGTTTGCACAATGGCAACGTTAACATTTGGACTACAAAAGCCGTTCGGGGAAGCAAAAATGTCGGTGAACGGTAGGTTTTGGGTGGTGAGCGTATGGCGGAGGAGGCGTTAGATATACTTAAAGACGTTTCATTTAACTGCGTAGGGTGCCACCAATGGCATCGTTGACATAGAAAGATCGACCTATGGCCGCTGTTAAAAAATCGGTTTCCGTTAAGGACGTGGCGCGTCTCGCGGGCGTCTCGGAGCAGACAGTCTCGCGTACGGTGCACGATTCGCCCAGCGTGCGCCCCGAGACCAAGGAGCGCGTGCGTGCCGCCATGCGCGAGCTGGGGTATCGCCCCAATTTTGCCGGTCGATCGCTGCGCCGCGGCAAGTTTAAGACTGTCGGCGTCGCCATGTTCAACATTACCGGCACCGGCAACCTCGACCGTATGGAGGGCTTTGCCGCCGCGGCCGACAAACATGGCTATGCCATCACCCTCACTAAAGTAGACGGGCATCCGTATACCCTCGAGAGCGCATCGTCGCGCATGAGCGCACTGCCGGTGGATGGCATGGTTGTGATTATGAACCGCATGCCGGCGGACTTTGGCACCTTTGAGCCGCTGCCCGGTATGCAGACGGTGCTCGTTACCATGCTGGAGCACCCGCTGTGCTCGACGGTCGATAACGACCAGTTCGATTGCTCGCGCCAGGTGGTCGAGTACTTGCTGGGGCAGGGGCACAAGACTGTGCACTTTATCTCGTGCCCCGAGCGCTCGCTTTCGGGCATGCAGCGCGAGGAGGGCTGGCGCGAGACGCTGCGCGCGCATGGTATTGAGCCGCCGCGATTCATTCGTGGCGATTGGACGGCGCAGAGCGGCTATGCTGCCGGTCAGGCTCTGGCAGACGATCCGACCTGTACGGCCATCTATGCCTCCAACGACGCCATGGCCTACGGCTGCATTCGCGGGCTCGAGTCGCGCGGAAAGCGCGTGCCCGAGGACGTGAGCGTGGTGGGTGTCGATGACAGCCTGGGCGACATCGTGCCCGATCGTCGCCTGACCACGGTGCGCTTTGATAACAAGCGTGTCGGCATGTGGGCGGTCGACAAGATCGCCGGCGCCGAGGGCGTTGCGCCTGGCGTGGAACACATGCTGATCCCCGGCGTGCTCGTAGCGGGCGATACGGTGCACGATGTACGCTAGGGTGCGGACCTGTTTGGGTTGCCGCTAATTGTGTTCGAGAATGTTCAGATTGGTTTAAAAACCGTTCACGGGTGAAAAGCAACCGTTCATAGCTCGAAATTACGTTTTGCGCTGTTCTTTTTTGTTTGAATGTTAATGTTCCTGCCATACACAGCGCAGCGCGTATGCCCGGACGCGATGCTCTCCGTTGGTTCATATGTGAAAGGAACGCAATATGGCAACCAAAGAAGAAATCTCGATGGTTGGATTCGAGATTGTCGCATACGCGGGCGACGCCCAGACCGATCTGCTTGCAGCGCTCGATGCTGCTCGCGAGGGTGATTTTGAGAAGGCCGAGCAGCTGCACAAGGATGCCAGCGATGCACTTATCGGCGCCCACGACACGCAGACCAAGCTGCTTTCGCAGGAGGCCGGCGGCGGCGAGATGGAGATGACCTTCATCATGGCTCACGCTCAGGATACTCTCATGACCACCATGATCCTGGAGAAGCAGACCCGCTTTACCATCGATGCCTATAAGCGCATCGCCGCACTCGAGGCTAAGCTCGCCTAACGAGCTCTCACAACCAAGTCCCCTTCCAAAAGCTCTGCCGCTACCCGCGGCAGGGCTTTTTCTGTTTACCCGGCACTTGGGGACGTTCCTTATCTGCCGGCAGTTTGGGACACTCCTGCCATGCATTCGATCCTTTGAGGATGGAAGAAACCGGGTCATTAGGTTTGCTGCGGTGCCGACTCGGTCTGTCGGTTACAAAACTATGCCGGTTTACTACGATGAATCGCATTCTTTCAACTATGGAAAGAACAGCGTTATCAAAGCCGCAGGTAGAAAGCTTGTCATTTTCTGCTAATAGCAAATGTGGTCGGTCCTATCGGTTTTATCGTAGTAAACCGGCATAGTTTTGAAATGGCACTATTCGACTAGCAGCGTTATGGAGCTTCTGCACGCCCTCCCGTTCGGTTTTTTGCTGGGTGGGTATACTTCCATCCGCAATACAGACCGGACTGAGGAGGTATCCAAATGCCGGACAACGGATCGATTCAAAAGAGAGACGCGCACGAGATGGCTCATGGACGTCCTGTCCAGATAACCGAGCACACGACGGTAACCGAGCTGCAGCCCAGCCTGTCCGATGTCGTGTGCGCAAACAAAAAGCTGCAGATTGGCTTTATCGTTGCGCTCGTGGTACTGGCGCTGCTGTCGGGCTTTGTGGCTCGTCCGCATTTTGCCGATACCAAGACTTGGGACTCCACCATCGAGGTTATCGACCAAAAGAAAGGTAACGTACTGGCGCTCACGGCCTCGTGCGTGGCGCTGTCTGCGGGCATTACCGCGCTGCCGGGTGATACGGGTACGCCGGTCGCTGAGCAGCTCGCACAGCTTTCAGGCAACCTTGGTATCGTGCTTGCCGTGCTATACCTAGAGAAATACTTGCTCACGATTTTGTGGTCGGTTGGCTTGGGCATCTTAATCCCGTTTGCGTTGGCGCTCTTTGCGGTGTCGCTTGGCATTCACGGGCGCTGGAGCACGAGTGCCGTCCTGCGCCGCGTGGCGACCCGCGTGCTGGTAGTCGCCATGATCGGCATGGCGTTGGTGCCTGCAAGCGTGTGGGTATCGCAAAAGGTCGACGAGACATATCGCGTCAGCATTGAACAGGCCGAGCAAAAGGCGGCCGACGCTGCGAGTGCGGCAGATAGCGACAGCTCCAAAGCAAGCAAGAAAAAGACCGAGTCTACAGAGTCCAAAAACGTGCTCGAGCAGTTGACTGACGGGGCCTCGAGCTTGGTCACGTCGGTGACCAGCGGTGCCAAGCAGATGACCGACAAGATCGTGCAGCAGGTGACCGACCTCATCGAAGGCGTCATCGTGATGATCGTGACCTCGTGCGTTATCCCGCTGCTGGTGCTCGCGGCGTTTCTGTGGCTGGGACACACGCTACTGGGGATCGATATCTCTGGCCCGGCGAACTATTTGACGGGCCGTTTTCTGAGCGCTCCGTCCAAACATGCCAAGAAGAGTGGGCAGTCTGAGTAGGCGGCAAAGCGAACTTTGGAAGATCAACCGTAAGAAGGGCGGCCGAGACACGTTCTCGGCCGCCCTTTTGTTTGCTGAACACATGGTCGCTACGTCCGCGCCAGACCCAAACGGTCAGCAATCATCCGTGAATGGTATTTGTTCAAAAAAGAACAAAGATAAACAAATAGTTGTTGCAGTTAATGTTCGAATGTGTTCAAATAAACATGAACAGTGAAGAACCGCACATTCAGATGCCCGGACCTGAACGCGATTCAACACTTCCAAACAGAAACTACGCACCTGCGTATCTCTCAAGGAGGATGTCATGAGGGTTGTAATCGCTTCCGATGCCGACGGTATGTCGATGAAGGAGTCCATCAAGGAGATGCTCATCGCCGACGGTCACGAGGTCGTCGACTATTCCGAGACCCCTGCCGCGGACTTTGTCGATTCCGCGACCGCCGTTGCCAAGGACCTGCTGGAGCACAAGGATTCCCAGGGCTTCGCATTCGATAAGTACGGCGTCGGCTCCTATATGGCCGCTGTCAAGATCAAGGGCATGGTCGTCGCCAACATTTCCGACGAGCGTTCCGCTTACATGACCCGCGAGCACAACGGCTCGCGCATGGTCACCATGGGCCCGGGCGTTGTGGGCACCGAGGTCGCCAAGAAGATCGCCCGCGAGTTCCTGCGCGCCCAGTACGCCGGCGGCCGTCACCAGATCCGTGTCGACATGCTCAACAAGATGGCCTAACGAGAGCCACCGAGAACTCGAACTTCTACCTCAACTTGTGAATTCAGACGAAAGGACGTTCTGATGAAGAAGACCATCGCAATCGGTTGCGACCATATCGTTACGGACGAGAAGATCTATCTGGCCGACCGCCTGGAGCAGGCTGGATACAAGGTGCTCGACTGCGGCACCTACAGCCACACCCGTACGCACTATCCCATCTACGGCAAGGCCGTGGGCGAGGCTGTTGCCAGCGGTAAGGCCGACTTTGGCGTGGCCCTGTGCGGCACCGGCATCGGCATCACCAACGCCGTCAACAAGGTTCCCGGCGCCCGCTGCGCCCTGGTCCGCGACATGACCTCTGCCCTGTATGCCCGTCGCGAGCTTAACGCCAACATCGTGGGCTTTGGCGGCAAGATTACCGGCGAGTTCCTGATGGCCGACATTATGCTTGCCTTCCTGGAGGAGCCCTACGAGAAGACCCCCGAGCACGATGCCCTGATCGCCAAGATCGACGCCTGCAATAAGGCCGACGCCGAGGCTCAGGCTGACCCGCACTTCTTTGACGAGTTCCTCGAGAAGTGGGACCGCGGCGAATACCACGACTAAGGGGTTCCGGCGTTTTAACAAACGCCGGACCGGTTGACGCTGCGAAGCCATCTGGCGGGCAATCTGCCGCTCAGCTTCGACGGCATGACCAGAAGGTCAATGCCGTCTCGCTTCACGGCACCTTGCCTCGCCAGCTGGCTTCTCGCTGATGTCTGAGTGACCTGTGGGGTTACCGCTGTTGTTGCGAAGCGTTCTGGTACGGCTAGCTGCTCCGATAACACGTTTGCTTGCTTGGCTTGAGTGCTTCGTTTTGGCGGCCCCCGGCATTCTGCAGCTTTTCAATTGACGGCTCGCGTTTCTGTGAGGGGGCGCGGGCCGGTTTTCTATCAGCCCCACTGACTTGGCGGGCTGTCGTAAGAAAGGGAAGGCTCCTATGGAGTTTGTTCTTGATAACGGTTCTATTCGTGTGGCACTGAGCACGGCTGGCGGATCGTTCACTTCGATTAAAGCCAACGGCCGCGAGTACCTGTGGCAGGGTGACC
Organism: Coriobacteriaceae bacterium; assembly: GCA_902364645.1. Taxonomy (GTDB): domain Bacteria; phylum Actinomycetota; class Coriobacteriia; order Coriobacteriales; family Coriobacteriaceae; genus Collinsella. The sequence goes on from CABJEP010000002.1 coordinate 128,174, forward strand.
CGGCGGTCTGGTCGGGCCAGGCACCCATTTGCTTCCCGATTTGCGGCGGCCTTCGTGACGGTCACGCAATGACCATGGGCGGCCGCGAGGTAAAGCTCGCCCGCCACGGATTTGCTCGCAAGCAGGAGTGGAAGCTCGAGGAGCAGAGCGACAACATGGTTGCGCTGAGCCTAAGCTCTGCCGACCATGCCGAGTTGCTTGAGCAGTACCCGTATCCGTTTAAGATCGTCGCGCGCTACACGATCGATGCGGCTAAGGTGACCGTGTCGTACGAGGTGACCAATGAGGGCACCGAGGATATGCCATTCTTTGTGGGCGGTCACCCCGGCTTTAAGTGCCCGCTCGACGAGGGCGAGTCCTATGACGATTATGAGCTTCGTTTTGAGCAGCGTGAGGCCACCGAGCTCTGTACTGCCGTTCCCTCGACTGGCCTGATTGATGTTGAGCATCGCAGCAAGAACCCCATGATCGACCAGAGCCTGCCGCTTACCCACGAACTCTTCGACTTCGCGGAGACCATCTTCGACGTGCTCGAGAGCCGCGTGGTTACGCTGACCAAGAAGACCGAGGACAAGGGCGTGCGCCTGACGTTCCCCGATATGCCGTACCTGATTGTGTGGAGCAAGCCCGAGGGCGACTTTGTGGCCGTGGAACCGTGGGGCGGCCTGTCCACCTGCTCCGACGAGGACGATATTCTGGAGCACAAGCGTGGCTGCCTGGTGGCCAAGCCGGGGGAGACCGTTACCCGCGGCTTTGAGATCGAGATCCTTTAACGAGCTATCGTATGTTTGGGGCGGGTCATGCCGCCCCGGAACAGGAGTTCAACATGATTCTGACCGTTACCATGAACCCGTCGATCGATACGTGCTATCAGCTCGACAAGCTGATCATCGACGACGTTAACCGTGTGACGCCCGAAAAGACCGCTGGCGGCAAGGGCCTCAACGTGAGCCGTGTTCTGCTGCAGTTGGGCGACGATGTGCTCGCGACCGGTTTGCTCGGCGGCCACATGGGTGCCTATATGGCCGAGCTTATGGATGCCGACGGCGTCAAGAACGACTTTGTGCCCATCGCCGGTGAGACGCGCATTTGCCTGAATATTCTGCACGAGGGTAATCAGACCGAGCTGCTGGAGAGCGGCCCGCAGATCGCCCCGGCCGAGCTCGAGGCCTTTACGGCCAAGTTCGCCGAGCTTGCAGCGAAGGCGGACGTTGTGACGCTTTCGGGCTCGCTGCCGCGTGGCGTCGATGCTGGCTACTATGCTGAGCTCGTCAAGATCGCCGAGGAGGCGGGCGCCAAGGTGCTGCTCGACACCTCGGGTGCATCGCTGGAGGCCGCGCTGGAGTCCGACGCTAAGCCTGAGCTCGTAAAGCCCAACCTGACCGAGATTAACGGCCTGCTGGGTACGTCCTTTACGACCGAAGATGTCGATGCCCTACGCGAGGCGCTTGCCGCCGATGACCGTTTTGCCGGTATCCCCTGGGTTGTCGTTTCGATGGGCGCTGCCGGTTCGGTGGGCTTCCATGGGGGTCGCGCGTTCCGCGCCAAGACGCCCGCGATTGCGGCTGTGAATGCGACGGGTTCCGGCGACTCGACCATCGCCGGCTTTGCGCATGCCATTGCTGCTGGTGCCGACGACGTCACGGTGCTCAAGACCGCCAATACCTGCGGCAAGCTTAACGCCATGGATCCCAAGACCGGCCACCTGGTCATGGACCGCTGGGACGAGATCTACAACAACGTTGAGGTCGTAGAGTTGTAGCGGTTGCGACTCCTAATAGAATGAGCGTGGATAATCTCCTGCTTTTGGTGCCCATGCGAGCTCAAAGTGGGAGATTTTCCACGCTCGAGTCATTAGTCGTTGGGGACGTTCTTGTTTGACTAGTCGTTTAAGAGCGTCCCCAATGGCTACACTCAAAAACGGCGCCCGTCGGCGATGTTGCCGGCGGGCGCCGTTGTCTTGAAGACGAAATAGTCCGTTTTCCTCCGTCCCCAAGGGATCATTACAGTGAGTCGATAAAGCGCTGCTGGGCGGCGCGGCCGGCTTCGTTCCACTTAAAGACGCCGGCGTTGTCGAGCACGTGGCCAAACACTACGCCGACTTCCTCGTGCAGGATGCCGATGGCGCTATCCGCCGTAAGCTCGTCGGCGCGGCGGGCATAGACGTCCTCGGCCCACGCGGCATGGCTGCGGCAAAGGTCGTCCCCCTCGAGCGCACCGGCGAGATCGTAGCTGGCATCGGCCTTGGCCGCCAGCAGGTGCTCGCGGACAGCGCCGAGCTCGGGAACCAAGCGCGGCGGCAAAATCGCCAGGCCCATGACCTCGATCAGGCCGATATTCTCCTTCTTAATGTGGTGATACTCGGCATGCGGGTGGAAAACGCCCAGCGGATGCTCGTCGGTCGTGATGTTGCAGCGAAGCGCCAGGTAGGCCTCGTAGATTTCGCCGCCGGCGTTGCCGCGGGAGTCTACGCGGCGAATGACGGGCGTCACGGTGTTGTGCGCCACGCCATCGGCTGTGTGCGCGATGACGCCAACAGACTCATCGCTCCACTCGCGCCAGGCGAGGATAATCTTCTCGGCGGCATCGAGCAGCTGAGCGCGGTCATGCGAGCGCAGGCGCAGCACCGAGAGCGGCCACTGCAGCACAGTGCCGCTGACCTGGTCAAAACCGGGCACGCTAAACTGCGAGACCTCGGCGGCGTGCATCATGGGGAACTCGTGTGCGCCGCCCTGGAAGTGGTCGTGCGACAAGATCGAGCCGCCCACGATGGGCAGGTCGGCGTTGGAGCCGATGAAGTAATGCGGGAACAGGTCCACAAAGTCGAGCAGGCAGGTCAGGCCCTTGCGGTCGACGTGCATCGGACGATGCTCGGAGCTCATGGCAATGCAGTGCTCGTTAAAGTACGCGTACGGGCTGTACTGGAAGCCCCAGCGCTCGCCGTCGAGCTGGATGGGGATAACGCGCAGATTCTGGCGGGCGGGGTGAGCTCCGCCGTCGGCTGCGGCGGAGCGTCCGGGATAGCCCTCGTTTTCGATGCAGAGCTGGCAGGCGGGATACTTCTCGTCCGTGTTCTTAGCTGCACCTGCCGCGGCGATATCGCGCGGGTCCTTCTCGGGCTTGGACAGGTTGATGGTGATCTCAAGATCGCCCCAGTTGGTGGGGGTGCTCCATTTGATGTTGCGCGCGATGGCGGCACGGCGCACGTAGCCGGCGTCGCAGCACAGGCCGTAGAACCAGTCGGTCGCGGCACGGGGCTCGTTGACGCCCATACGCCCATTGAATTCCTCGTTTACAACCGAAGGCCTCGGCATGAGCGCGCCCATGATGCGCATGGCGATGCGATCGCGGCCCGACGCCGTGTCCTCGGCAGCACCGTTGGCAACGGCAGTCTCGGCAAGCGCGGCAAGCGTGCCTTCAAGGTCAAAGTCGGGCAGGGTATCGGGGTGCAAGAGCGAGAGTTTCTCAACCTGGAGTGCCCAGGCCATGTCGAGCGCCGGGCCCGTAGCACCGATGCACTCGAGAATGGTGTTGTATGCCCAGATGCGATCGTCCTGTCCGATCATCGATCGATGGATGGCATACTCAATCAGGCCCTGCGCGGCCTCGCGCACATCAGTCATTACAGCCATGCCGCGTAAGCCCCCTTGTCAGAAATTGCGTAGTGACGGGCAGAACCCTCGCCCAGCCAACTGTTCATCTTGGTGATAAAGGTGTCGACCAGGTCGAGCGGCACGAAGGCCTGGATGGTGCCGCCAAAGCCGCCGCCGTGAATACGGACGGCGCCACGGCCGTCGAGCACGTGCTCGGCCAGCGCCAGGGCATACATGGAAGGCTGCTCGGAACCCAGCTTGGCAACAACATTCTGCAGGTACATGGCGGAGCTGGCGCCGGACTCGCGCGTCAGGACCAGGAACCGGTCAATGTCGCCGGCGTTCAGAGCTGCCCAGCGCTTGTCGACCAGGCCGTTCTCGTACCAGTAGTGAACGGCGCGCAGGCAGGCACGGTCGCCCAGCTTGGTGCGTAGCTCGGGGAGCTTGGCGTCAAAGTCGGCAACGTCGACCTCGCACAGGCGCGCCTTGCCAAACTCGGCGGCGACGTCCTGCATTTCGCGCGGAACGGCGGCGTAGTCGTCGGTGGCGGCCACGTGATCGGCACCGACCTTAACGAGCACGAGCGCGTACCCATGATCCTCAAAGTTGAGCTCGAGCTTCTGGGTCTTAGGCTGGGCCTGATCCTCAAAGTCCATGTAGGCGAGGCCGCCCAGGCACACGGCGGCCTGGTCCATCAGACCGCAGGGCTTGCCGTAATAGTTGTTCTCGGTGCGCTGGCTCATCTGAGCGAGCGTGACGGGTTCAATGGCGGGCGCGCCCCAGAGCGTCTCCATGGCACGGCCGTACGCGGCCTCGACGGCAGCAGAGCTGGAAAGGCCACCGCCCGAGGGGACGGAGCAGGTGAAGGCGAAGTCGAAGCCCTTGGGCTCAACACCAAGCGCTGCGACCTCATGGGCCATACCGCGCACGAGGCTTGCGGACGTGCCCTTCTCGGACTCCTGAATGTCTACCGTGTCTAGCGTGATCTCAAACGTAGGATAGCCCTCGTCGGCGACGCGAATCTTGTTGGAATCGGTTGCCACGGCGATGCCGTCAACGGCGACATCGAGCGAGCCGGCGATAACGTGACCGCCCTCGTGATCGGTGTGATTGCCGCTGATCTCGGAGCGGCCGGGCGCGTGCACGTAGAGCACCTGGCGGTCGCCGATGGGGCCAAACTCCTCCTCAAACAGCTTGGTGAGCGTGGCGAATGTCTTTTCGTCGGGGGTGGTCATGGGAGTCCTTTCCTTGGCGCGCACAGGTGAGTTTTGCGTCGTTATGAGTACGTTAACAACTTGAAGCGGCATGAATCACGTGTTCACGATGCCGCACGTTACGGGCTATGTTAACGTACTCATAACACATCGCTTGTCACTTTTTGAGAATCTGGTAATCGGTAGAAATGCAGCCGTGAACGGTACTGCCGTATGGACTTATAAAGCAGAAGAGATGCAGATAGAAAAAGTAGAGTACGTTAACATGCGTCCGACGATAGCGGGCTTCGGCGCGGGGTGTATTTCTGCCCGGGCCGGCATGCACGCTATTCAGATTTCGCAAGGGTGAAGGTGATCCTGTGGCAAGGCGCCCGTCCAACGATACCAGTTCGCGTCCGGTCTCCATGGCCGACGTCGCCCGCGCTGCTGGCGTTTCGCAGCAGACGGTTTCGCGCGTCGCCAACGGCTTGCCTAACGTCAACGAGCAGACGCGCCAGCGCGTGCAGGCCGCTATGCAAGAGCTCGGCTTTCGTCCGAGTTATGCCGGTCGCTCGCTGCGCGACGGCCGTTACCATTCAGTCGGCCTGTGCGTCAACGATGTCACCAAGTTTGGCAACCTCTCAATGATCGACGGCATCGCCAGCGCTGCTCGCGAGCATAATTGCGCCATCACGCTGGTCGAGATGTCCAAGACCGAGGAGTTTTCGCTTGCCGAGGCCACGCGTCGTATGGCCGCGCTGCCCGTGGACGGCATCATTATCGGCATGAGTCGCATGGCGCCCGATTTTGAGACGTTTGATCCACTGCCGGGCATTGGCACGGTCATCGTTACCATGTACGCGCATCCGCGCGTGACCACAGTTGACTCCGATCATTACGGCTGCTCGCTATTGCTTATGGATCACCTGTTTGAGCTGGGACACGATCAGATTCGCTATATTGGCGGCCCGTCGTTCTCGGTCGACGAGCAGTTTCGTCGCGCCGGTTGGCAGGATGCACTCGAGCGTAAGCACATTAAGCCGCAGGCGCCGCTCGAGGGCGATTGGTCTGCCAACAGCGGTTACGAGGCCGGCAGATATCTGGCCGAGCACGACCGCACCATGACGGCGATTTACGCGGCAAACGACCAGATGGCAAACGGCGCCATTGCAGCGCTGCGTGATAGCGGTCTGCGCGTGCCCGAGGACGTGAGCGTGGTGGGCGTCGATGACTCGCTCGACGACTTTGTCGCACATAACGAGCTCACGACCGTTCGATTCGACTTGCATCAGCGTGGGCGCGAGGTGTTTGAGCATGCGGTTCCCGAGGCGGGTACGGTGGGCAAAACCGTTGCCATCCGTATTCCCGGCCAGCTCATCATTCGACATAGCACGGCGATACCGCGCACATAGTTTGTGCTGGTAAACGGCGATTTATCGCATTTCAATAACAATCGGTAAGGATGCTGGCAGATAGCTGTTGGGATGCAGCCGAGTGCTATGATAGACGGGCTCTTTTGTCTATCTAGGAGGCTTTGCCTGATGGAGATCACCAAGGATATCCGCTACGTTGGCGTCGACGATCACGACATTGACCTGTTCGAGGGCCAGTACGATGTGTCCGAGAACGGTATGGCATACAACAGCTACGTTATCTTGGGCGAAAAGATCGCTGTCGCCGATTCAGTCGACGGCGGTTTTGTCGACGAGTGGCTCGGTAACATCGAAGCCGTGCTCGACGGCCGCACGCCCGACTACCTGGTCATCCATCACATGGAGCCCGATCACTCCGCCGGCATCGCCGCCTTTATGGAGCGCTATCCCCAGGCGCAGATTGTGGCAAGCATGGGCGCCTTCCGCATGATGGTCAACTACTTTGGCACCGACTTCCCCGAGCGCAAGATGGTTGTCAAAGAGGGTGACGTGCTTGATCTGGGCGGCCACAGCCTAACGTTTGTCGGCGCCCCCAACGTGCACTGGCCCGAGGTGCTGTTCTCTTACGAGGCTACCGACAAGGTGCTCTTTAGTGCCGACGGCTTTGGCAAGTTTGGCGCCAACGACATCGAGGATCCGGAAGGGTGGGCCTGCGAGGCGCGCCGTTACTACTTTGGCATCGTGGGCAAGTTCGGCAAGTTTGTGCAGGCCGTGCTCAAGAAGGCCGCCGACCTGGACATCCAGGTCATCTGCCCGCTCCACGGTCCTGTGCTTACCGAGAACCTTGGCTATTACCTCGACACCTACAACACTTGGTCGAGCTATCAGCCCGAGGACGAGGGCATCACCATTGCCTACACGAGCGTCTACGGCCATCTGAAGGCTGCCGTTGAGGAGCTTGCATCTGCGCTCGAGGCCCGCGGCCAGAAGGTTTCCGTCTTTGACCTGGCTCGCGACGACATGGCCGAGGCCGTTGAGGATGCGTTCCGCTATGACCGTCTGGTACTCGCTTCCATCACCTATCAGGGCGAGATCTTCCCGTTCATGAGCACCTTTATCCATACGCTTGCCGAGCATGCCTACCAGAACCGTACGGTGGCGCTCGTCGAGGGCGGCTCCTGGGCGCCCGCAGCTGCCAAGATTATGACCAAGGAGCTCGAGGGTATGAAGGACATCACCCTGACGCAGAACAAGGTGACCGTCCTGGGTTCGCTCAACGACGCCTCGCGCGCTCAGATCGAGGCCCTCGCTGACGAGCTCTCCAAGTAGCGATACGTTCACGTTTAACGCTCAAACCACCACAAAGGGGACGGTGAACCTTTGTGGTGGTTTTTGTTTAAGCGCCGGCGATGAGGAGATTTGGGCGGGCGTTGTCGACGATCTCGGCGATTGAGGTGGCGACGGCGTGATCGGGATCACGGTCCATCACGATGGCGTTGACGTCGGTCAGCTCGGCAAAGCGGTACATGCCCCGTCCGTTGACCTTGCTGGCGTCCATGAGGGCCACGCTTTGGCGGGCGGCGCCAATCATGGCCGCTTTGGTCTCGGCCATCTGGGGAAAGTCGGTGGTAAAGCCGCAGCCGGGAACGAAAGCGCCAGGGCACATGACGGCAAGATCGGCGTGGACCATTTGGAGCGCCTGCATGGTAAGTGGGCCGTACAGATAGCGATGGCCTTTGCGCAGTGCCCCGCCCAGCATGACGACATCGACTGAGGGCATGCTCTCGTCGATGTAATCGGCAATGGTAATGTCGGCCGTGATGACGGTGATGCCATCGCGCTGGTCGAGGAGCCGAACGAACTCGAGTGCCGTGGTGCCGGAGTCGACAAGCACCGTGTCGCCGTCGTTAACAAGCCTGATAGCGCTTTGGGCAATGGCTTGCTTGGCGGCAACGTTGACGTTGATGCGGCGATCCTGCGTGGAGACGGTTAGGCGTTTGTGGAGCGACACGGCGCCGCCGTGCGTGCGGCGCAACTTGCCGGACTCGGCGAGCGCGTCCAGGTCGGCGCGGGCGGTGACGGAGGAAACGCCAAAGGTCTGGGCGATTTCTGCTACTTGCACCGAGGCGTTATGTTCGAGCATCTCCATGATGGCGGCACGCCGCTCATCGGCGAAAGCTCGGGTTGTTGCATGGGCCATATCCGCTCCATCATCGTCTGAAATTTGCAGGAATTGTGTTGAGTCTATTTTCGTTCATTTTCTTTTTAAGTAAGAAAACGCCTTTCGATTACTTACTTTTTCTATAAAAGAAAGACGCTGAACGCCCAAAATTCAAAATCGAACACGCCCGCTCGGCTCCAATTCCTTCCGTTTACTTTTCAAAAGCGACTGTATTGACCTGCATGGGCTCAATATCTCGCACATGTATACCCGCTGAATTTCATACAATGAGCGCAGCAAAATGCAAGGTAAAACGCCTTGCGGACACGTACGCCCGATGTCCAGATGCGGGCGAGGGAGAGGAGCAAACGCTCATGGCACTTGTTACCACCGAAAAGATACTCAAGGACGCTCAGGCCGGCCACTACGCCGTCGGCGCGTTCAACGTCGAGAACCTCGAGTTTGTTATGGCCGTTCTGGCCGCTGCCGAGGAGACCAAGTCCCCCGTCATCATGCAGACCACCCCGGGCACCATCAAGACCGCTGGTCTGGACTACTTCTACGGCATGGTCAAGGCTGCCGCCGAGCGCGCTTCCGTGCCCGTTGCCCTGCACCTCGATCACGGCGATGGCTATGACCGCTGCATGCAGGCTTTCCGCACGGGCTACACCTCCGTCATGATCGACGGTTCGCACGAGTCCTTCGAGGACAACATCGCTCTGACCAAGTCCGTCGCCGACGCTGGCCGCGCCATGGGCGTGCCCGTCGAGGCCGAGCTCGGCAAGGTCGGCGGTAAGGAGGACGACGGTCCCGCGGTTGAGGGCGAGAGCCCCTACACCGATCCTGCCGAGGCCAAGGAGTTTGTTGAGCGCACCGGCTGCACCTCGCTGGCCATTGGCGTTGGCACCAGCCACGGCGTGTACACGAGCGATCCTCACATCGAGCAGTCCGTGGTCAAGGCCATTCGCGACGCCGTCGACGTGCCGCTGGTTCTGCACGGTACCTCCGGTGTGCCCGATGAGCAGGTTGCCGAGGCCGTGAAGAACGGCATCTGCAAGGTCAACTACGCCACCGAGCTGCGTCAGGCCTACACCAAGGGCTTCATGGCCTACATGGCCGAGAACCCCGCTTGCTTCGATCCTAAGAAGCCGGCCAAGGAGGGCATGCGTGAGATCACCGAGCTGGTTAAGATCCGCATGACTAACCTCAACTCTGTGGGCAAGGCAGAGTAACAGCAAGGGTACTCCGACTCGCTACATATCCCGGGGAGGGACGAGGACTTAGTTCCCCAATCGTCCTCGGGCATGCAAAAAGCCTCGCTGCGCACTTCGTGCGGCGAGGCTTTTTGCCCCCTGCGGAAAGATTGGGGAACTAAGCCCTCGTCCCTCCCAGGTTGACCTACTCGAGGTCGTCGCCCTTGTGGCGTTAGGGCGGAAAATAATAAGAAGCCTTCGCGCTGCGGAATGATTTTGGAAACTAAGTACGGGGACCCGCCCAAGCCGTTCTGCTCAATCGCCCTTGTGGTGTTGGGACTGAAAGGGTGGGACGCGTGGGTTATTTGGTTGTTAGGGTTAGCAGGTCGTTGGGGGTTTTGAGGTTGTAGGTGGCGTTTGGGATATCTTGGTGTGATCCCCATGCTGCTCGGGCAAAACTGACCCCTGCTGAAGTTGCGCATTGTTCGTCGTAGACGGTGTCGCCAACGTAGACGACGTTGCCAGGATTCGCGCCCGCACGTCGGAGATATTCGAGCATGGGTGCGGGTGCGGGTTTATGTTCGGTTGTGTCTTCGACAAGGATGATGTGCTCAAAATACTTATCGAAACCAAGGGGTGCAATTTCTTTTGCGTATTCGTCGCGCGCACGTGAGGAGACGATGCCAAGTTTGCAGCCGCTATCGGCGAGTGTTGCGATGACTTCAAGCAAGCCTGGAAACACGCTGATGGTGCTTTTAAAGCTGGCGGCAACTTGGCACCAGCGATCCAACGTTGCCTGCGAGTAGATCCCAAGTTTCTCAAGGGCATCCTTGCCGGGTATGCCGAGGGCAAAGTCAAGCTCGTGTCGGGGAAGCGTTTTGCTGGTCTCTTCTTGGACAATCTGGACAAGCGATGACAGAACGCTTTCTTCTGTATCTGCCAATGTCCCATCAACGTCAAATACGATATGGTCAAAGTGCTTCATATGATTGCTCCTCTCTGTTGTTTGCCTGCAAGTTTGATGCAGTGACAGAAGAAGGGTTAGCGGGATTTCTGCCTGGTGCTATCGAGATTCTGCCTCGCTGCTCGATAGCTCGAAGGAGTGCACCCCATTTGTTCTTTAAATACCTGGCCAAGATGGCTTGCTGTTATAAATCCGCATTGGCGCGCGACTGTCTGTACCGTTCGCGTGGTGTGTGCCAAAAGTTCGCAAGCACGGTTTATGCGGTATGCGCGTAGATATGCCGCCGGGGTCGTTCCTGCACAAGTTTCGATAATGCGGTAACACTCTCTTTCGCTTACGCCGGCTGCAGATGCCATCTGGGGCACATCTATAGCGGCTGCATAGTTTGCGCGGATAAAGTCCAGGATTGCCTTGAACTGTACGTCGCGGCTGGTCATCCAAGAGGCGCCGTCGGAAGAAAAGAGCGGTTCGGCCTTGGCGTTAATCTGAATCCAGAGCTCTGACAAACTATTTCGAAGCGCCATCTCGTTCTGCGGCCGTTGAAGGTCGTGGCTAAAGGAGCTCTTCAGCAAATCGATAAAGGGCATATCGTCGGGATTGGTGGGCGACCATTTGAGCACATCGACGCCTCGACATTGAAGCAATGGGTTGATGTAGCGCTTTTGGAGACGTCCCGCGGGATCGCCGAGCATCGACGGCTGAAAGATATGCAGCATTTGAATGGCTGGCGCCGAATTGGGTGATTGCAGCGTGCTGTGCAAAACGCCGCCGTTGATAAAGCCGGCGGACCCTTCCTCAAAGCGTACGTGCTCATGAGCCGCGTGCGTTCGATAGTCAATCGCTCCCTGCTCCATGTAGAAAAGCTCAACTTCGGAATGCCAGTGCCAGGGGACGGAATTGCCCGGATAGCGAGCGAATTCTGCGCGTTCGGCAATATAGGGCCAGTCTTCGGCGGTCTCGGGAAACGCTTCCTCGCGTCCTCCGCGGTGCAATTCTATGTGATCCATGTTTCGCATGGCATCAGTATAAAGCGCGATGGGCTTAGATTGCTCTTGCCTGTTCGGGGAACGCCTTGTCTAGGGATGCTTGGAGCTTTTCGAAGGATGCTCGTAAGTTGAGGCTCTGATCGGCTGAGCGCTTGGTTTTTGTGGTGGGGGAGTCGAGGAGGCCGTTTCTCTGTGTCGGGGGAAGGAGAAAAGGTTTGCATGTTTTAGGGATGGCTGCTGTGCTGCGTCATTGGAAGAATGCATGCTTTTGCGGCCTCCTCGATATCCACCAAAAGGATGCGCTCGGGGTTTGCTGCTAGGTCCCGTGCGCTGGCTACATTATGCCGCGAGCGCAGATAAGGAAGCGCTAAAGAAAGGCTTAATCAGGTTTGATGTAACAATGAAACCGCAGTTCAAAGCTATTGCATAACACTCTTGAAAGGTTGGAGGCTTAAGGGCTTTCTAAGGTTTGTGGCGCAATTGTTGCGTATATGAAGGATCTGAACGCGCCCAACCGTGATTCCCCTAGGGAAAACACGCTCACGATTGGGACGGGCGGCTAGCGCTGCGGCTCTGCGGCGCGCACCCGCTCGATGACCTTTTCCATCGTGGCGTCGATGCGGTCTTTTTTGAGTTCGCATTCCCAGATGGTTATGGGCGTCCAACCCATTTGAGTGAGTGCTGCCACGGCAGCGCGGTCGCGCTCGACGTTGCGACGGAACTTTGCCTCCCAAAACTCAACGTTGCGCTTGGGCTGGCTCGGATTGCACTTGGGGCAGCGGTGCCAAAAGCAGCCGTTTACAAAGATGGCGATCTTGCGTCCAGGGAAGGCGATGTCGGGCTTGCCGGGCACCTTCCATTCCAGACGGTATCCCGTAAGGCCTGCTGCCCGCAGACGCTGGCGGACGAGCAACTCGGGCTTGGTGTTGGCGCGTTTGTTGCCCTTCATGGACTTTTTTATCGCGGCACGACGGCGCACGAGCTCGCGTTCGTCGGCGGAAAGGTCCGAGGTGTCGATACCGTCTAGCAGGCCGGGCTTGGGACGCTTTTTGCTGCGGCGCTTAGGTTTGCACTTAGGCTTGGTAGCAGGCTCGTCGGCCGTGGTGGCCTGGGCGTCGTTAGCGATGCCGTTGGCCTCAAGTCGGTCTTCCTTCAGCTCAATTAGCGCATCGATGAGTCCCTTGTCGGCGGGCATCCACTCAACGGTGGCAAGCGAGGTGCGCGGAATCCAGCGGATATCGAGCTGACGGTCGTGCTTTTGGGGCTCGTCGGAATCGGTTGCCAGCGAACAGTAGTAACACTCCATTGAGAGATGAAAATCGGGGTAGTCATACTCAACGGTGTAGAAATCACGCAGGTTGGTGACTTTTACCTGTAGCTCTTCCATAAGCTCGCGGCGCACGGCGCCTTCGGGTGTCTCGCCGCGCAGAAGTTTGCCGCCCGGGAACTCCCATAGTCCCTGCATGTTGCCGTAGCCGCGCTGCACGGCAAGCAGCTCGTCAGATCCTTCCTTGCGAATGATCCCAGCGGCAACATGAACAGTCTTCAACAGGAGCCCTCTCTCAACATCAACACATGGCAGACTACGCTTACCTTACGCAACGGTAAGGCAAGCGTAAGCCATATCGATGGTAGCCGACTCGGCTCCTTGCGACTATAGATGCCGTAGACTAATCGCAAGAAAGGACTCGGTATGCAAACCACGCAAACGGCGACCCCGGTACTGGAGGTCGCGCATCTCGAAAAGGTATATGGAGCACTGGGCAACGTGACCCGCGCGCTCAACGATGTCAGCTTTACCGTCAACCGCGGCGAATTCGTCGGCATCATGGGCGCCTCGGGCTCGGGCAAGTCGACGTTGCTCAACTGCGTGTCGACCATCGATAGCGCCACGAGTGGCACCATTCGCATCAACGGCCAGGATGTGACGCGCATGAAGCAGGCCAAGCTCTCGCAGTTCCGCCGCGAGGAGCTCGGCTTTATCTTCCAGGACTCCAACCTGCTCGATACGCTCACGGCACGCGAGAACATCGCCCTGCCGCTCACCATCGCCCGCACAAACTCGGCAGAGATCTCGACCCGCGTGCAGGATGTAGCCGCGCGTCTGTCTATCAGTCAGGTGCTCGACAAGTATCCCTACCAGATGTCCGGCGGTCAGCAACAGCGCGTTGCCGCGGCTCGCGCACTCGTCACCGACCCAACTATGATCATGGCCGACGAGCCCACCGGCGCCCTCGACTCCAAAAGCGCCCGCCTGCTGCTCGAGAGCCTGGAGGCCCTGAATCGCCGCCTGCGCGCCACCGTTCTCATGGTCACGCACGATAGCTTTGCTGCAAGTTACACGAGCCGCGTGCTGTTTATCCGCGACGGCAAGATCTTCACCGAGCTGCGCCGCGGCGACACCGACCGCCGGGAGTTCTTCGACCGCATTATGGAGGTCGTTGCCATGATGGGCGGTGAGGGCTCCGATGCTCTGTAAACTCGCTTGGGGCAACGTCCGCCGCGCCGGCCGCGACTACCTCGTCTACCTTTTGACGCTCACCCTGGGCGTCACCGTCTTCTATGCCTTTAACACCGTCTCGATGCAGGTCGACATTGCCGGCATCGATGAAGAGGGCTTGGCGCAGGTTATGGGCAGCATGCTCGGCTACCTGACGTACTTTTTGGCCGGTGTCATGGCCTTTTTGATGGTGTATGCCAATAACTTCATCATGAAACGCCGCAAGAAGGAGTTTGGCCTGTACCAGGTGCTCGGCATGGGGCGCGGGCGCGTCGCCACGATCATGGCGCTCGAGACGGTGATCGTTTCGGTCGGCGCCTTTGTCGCCGGCATTGTGCTGGGCGTGGGGCTTTCCCAGCTCATGACGTTCTTTACGGCTTCACTCTTCAAGACGCAGATCGCCAATTTCCACTTCTTCTTCTCGGTGCATGCGTTCAACCTGACCCTTGCCTGCATGCTCGTAATGTTTGTGCTCACGCTGCTGCTGAACCTTCGCGCCGTGCGTCGTACCAAACTCATCGAGCTTATGGGTGCCGAGCGTCGCAACGAGAGTATCAAGACACGCAACCCCTGGATCGCGATTGCCATCTTTGCTGTGGGCGCGGTGCTTGTGGGCGTGGCCTATTACCGTCTGCTGCGCGACGGGTTCCCGCTCACCGCGACCGATACCAAGCTGCAGGAGGCCATGAACCAGTTTGGTATCACCACGGCCATGGTTACGGTGGGTACCTTTGCCCTGTTCTGGGGCCTTTCGGGCATGCTTATCAAGCTGCTGCAGGGCCTGCGCAGCGTCTATTGGCGCGGCCTCAATATGTTTACCGTACGCCAGCTTGCGGCCAAGGTCAATACGGTGTGCTTTTCGATGGGCGTCATCGCGATGATCCTGTTTTTGGCCATCACCTCGGTGACGTGCGGTATGTCGATCGCCAACGTGATGAACGAAAACCTGGAGCGCTATAACCCTGTTGACGTGTCTCAGACGTATGTCTATTACACGCCCGAAACGCTCGACTACTACAAGGAGTATGTCAATCCGTCTGAGGCCGATCGCATGGTGCTGGCCGATGCAACGGTCGATTTGTACGCTGCATGGCATGGCGAGCGCAAGTCGGCGGACAACAACGACGAGACCGGCAAAAAGGTCAATATCGCCGATGTTGCCGGTGAGCATGTGCAGATCGATTCGTATCTGAGTTACCCGCTTGGCGGCTCGGGTCCCTCGGTAGCTGCAGGCGAGATGTGCAAGGCCATGGGCGAAAAGCTCCCCAAGGTGCTCGAGGGTAGCAATGCCGATGATATGGGCCTGTTTGTGACGCCGGCGAGCCAGTACAACAAGCTGCGCCAGATGATGGGCGAGGAGCCGGTGAGCATTGGCCGCGACCAGTACGTGCTTACGTGTGATATGGGCGGTGAGCTGGGCGACCTGTACACCAAATATATGGCCGGCGGCCATACCCTCACCTTGGGTGGGCATGAGCTCAAGCCCGCAACCGATAAGTCGGACAAGGACACGGCGGCCATCGCCAACTCGGGGCTCGGTAGCAATCCCGGTACCGTGGTCGTTGCCGATGAGCTGCTGTCCCAGCTTAATCTGCAGCCGTATGCCAGCAACCTGCTCGTTAACTACAAGCGAGGGATGGATGTTGCCGAGGCCGATGAGCTCATTAAATACACTATGCTCGACAACCTGCTCGTTGACGGCAAGGAGCCGGGTTCGTGGGGAGTCTTCATGACACGCTCCGAGCTATATACGCAGGCAGCGCAGATGAACGGCATGATTAGCTATCTGGCTATCTACATCGGCTTTGTACTGGTCGTTGCATGCGCGGCAATTCTGTCGATCCAGCAGCTCTCCAACGTGGCAGATGGCAGCCGCAGCTATCGCGTGCTGGCGCAGATCGGCTGTGACGACCGCCAGATTCACCATTCGGTGATGGCACAGCAAGCGGTGTTCTTCCTGTTCCCGCTGGCAGTGGGTCTGGCGCACTCCTTTGTGGCGCTCAAGGTGATCATCGAGCTGGTGAGCACGTTTGGCAACATGAGCATCGGCGGCACGGTGGGCCTCACCTGTGCGATTTTCCTGGCAGCCTACGGCGGCTACTTCCTGGTAACGTACCTCATGAGCACCGGCATGGTGCGAGCTGCCATCGCCACCCGCTACAGCGAGTAGCGAGCGGGCAAAACCGCCGCATAACCACAGCGAACAAACGCCGCGAAGGAAGCCGGGCCCCCTTCGCGGCGGTTTTTTGCCCGCCTGATGCATCTCAAAACTAAGTGAGTAGACTTTTTTGGATCTGCCGAGCACATTGCGACAAACGCTCAACAAAACCGCAGGTCAGGGCTGTGGCGTTTTGGGGCGTGCTCGGCATCCCGCCAAAAGCCTACTCACTTGGTTTTACTGCTAGAAAACCGCCGCGAGGGAAAGTAGCTCCCTCGCGGCGGTTTTGGCATTTGCCCAGATAAAACCTGCCAAAATAAACCTGTCCCTTTTTGGTAGGTTATCGTTTCCAAAAGTGGAGGATCAGGGTCGTACGGTTTTGCTGCTCGGTTTTGACCAGGATGTTGTGGATGTGGGTCTTGACGGTACCCACGGCAAGGAAGAGCTCGTCAGCGATCTCTTGGTTCGATTTGCCCAACACAACCAGACGCATGACTTCGGTTTCGCGGTTGGAGAGCTTGTAGGCGTTGCGATAGAAGGGCATCTGCTCTTCGATGTGTCGATCAAGATCGCTGACGTTCTTTTCCTCGGGCGCCTCCTGCATGCGGATTGAAAGCACGTGGTAGGAGTAGATGATCAGCAGAATCGCAAAGTAGCAGGCAAAGACGTTTTCGCTAAAGTTGCGCTCGGACAGGTACAGCTGCAGCCAAGAGGGTGCCAGGCTCATGGGAACAACAAGGATGTTGTAGAAATCCTCGGCAACGATGCAACCGACCAGAATAGCGCCGATAATCAGGTGCTTTCGTTGGTTGTTAACGCGTGCCTTCAGCTCGACTTGTGTGCTCTTGCGTGCCGTCCAAAAGATATATAGCCCCACGAAAACAAGGAATACCTGACGCATCGTGTAGTAGAGCCATTGATGAATGGGGCCGTAGGGGACAGCGACGATAATCAGCAGCTCGCTCAGCAAGAACGTTGCGACGGGAATGACAAACTGCTTTTTTGAATGCTTGTCGAGCAAATCCATGGCAATGAGCCAAATAAAAGCCTGCGAAGCGGTCGCCACAAAGGTCCGCAACGCAGGCATGGTAATTGAGTAATAGTCGCTGGCTGGAAAACTCTGGTTTTGCAGCGTGTATTCAAAAAAGAAAATCTCGGTCATCTCGATGGCATAGCAGATAAATACGCCGCTGCCATAGATAAAGAAGCGTCGACGAGATGAGGCATAGGCGGCAAGCGAGAGCACCGCCGTCACAATACAGATCACGAGTATCGCTAGGGTATAGAAGAACATCAGGGTGTTCATCTGTCACCGTCCCATCTCATTTATTCTATGGCCGAGTTCTGTATACCTTGTGGGATATAGACGTCTCAACCCTTCGTTTCATTGTGGATTAGGCGCCGAGATACAGCATAGCCGTATACCGTTCGCGGTTCTAGATGGTAAACCCCCTGTAAACTCTTGACCTGCGGGTTTATATTGGTTTAGAGGGGGTGTAACTCCGTGAACGGTCTTTAATCCCGAATAAACTAGGTAAAAATTGCATACGGGTGAATGATGGTCTTGTCAACACGAGGCGTGATGTTCGAGCGCCTCATAGTAATAGTCGGCAAGACCGGCGGAAAGGAAATCGACATGGCACTGCCTAAGGATTTCATCGACACCAACGACTTCACCAAAGAGCAGATCCTGGCTATCGAGGATCTTGGCCTGGCAATGAAGAAGGCCATCAAGGTTGACGGTTATTATCCGCACCTGCTCCGCAACAAGAGCCTTGGCATGATCTTCCAGCAGGTCTCCACCCGCACTCGTCTTTCCTTCGAGACCGCTATGACCGACCTCGGCGGCCATGCTCAGTTCTATGGCCCTGGCACCATCCAGCTCGGCGGTCACGAGTCCCTGGGCGATACCGCTCGCGTTATGGGCTCGCTGCTCGACATCATGATGGCTCGCGTTGACCGTCACAAGGACGTCGTCGGCCTCGCCGAGGGCTCCGCTGTGCCCGTCATCAACGGCATGTCCGAGTTCAACCATCCCACGCAGGAGATGGGCGACCTCATGACCATGCTCGAGAACCTCCCCGAGGGCAAGAAGATCGAGGACTGCACCCTGGCCTTCATCGGCGACGCCACCCAGGTCTGCGTCTCCCTCATGTTCATCGCTTCCAAGGTCGGCATGAAGTTTGTCCAGTTTGGACCTAAGGGCCACCAGATCCCCGACGGCGGCCTGCACGTTGGCACCGTCGAGGAGCGCGCCGAGTTCGGCAAGCAGATGATGGCCATCGCCGAGGAGAACTGCAAGGTCTCCGGCGGCTCTGTCGTCATCTCCGACGACATCGAGTGCATCAAGGGCGCCGACTTCATCTACACCGACGTGTGGTATGGCCTGTACGACGAGGAGGTCTCGGGCGAGAACTACATGGACGTGTTCTATCCCAAGTATCAGGTCACCATGGACATGATGAACTTCGCCGGCCCCAACTCCAAGTTCATGCACTGCCTGCCGGCCACCCGCAACGAGGAGGTCGTCGACGAGGTCATGGACGATCCCGAGCGCTCACTGTGCTGGGTCGAGGCCGAGAACCGCAAGCACTCCATCCGTGCTCTCCTTGCCGCCCTGGGCAAGCGCACCCCGCTCAACGACGAGGGTGTCGAGTACTCCGCCAAGGCTGAGCTCCACGCCGCTCTCGAAGCTCTCGAGCAGCTCTAAGCCTCAAGGCTTCTAAAAGCACGTTTGCGGGCGGCGGATGCTCGTCTCCTGTCGCCCGCTCACCGAGGCCCAAGCAATTGCCTTAATACCTTAGGGCCTCGGATCTGTCCAAGACTGAGCGAAGGAGCTCATCATGAGCGACGGAAAGAAAAAGCTTTCCTTCTTGACGGTCATTTCGACCATCATCTGCGTCGTCTTCGTTTGCGAGGCCGCCGCTCCTGCTGCTGCCATTGGCAACCAGCAGTTCTTCTGGTGGATCTTCCTGATCCTGACCTTCCTGCTTCCCTACGGCATGGTTGTCGCCGAGCTCGGTACCACCTATGACGGCGAGGGCGGCATTTACGACTGGGTACGCGATGGCCTGGGCGACAAATGGGGCGCCCGCATCTCGTACTACTACTGGGTCAACTACCCGCTGTGGATCGCCTCGCTGGCTACCATGTTCCCCGACATTTTGGGCATGGTCTTTGGCGTCGAGTTCAACTTGATCGCCAAGATGGGTATCGATCTTGCCTTTGTGTGGATCGTCTACCTCATGGGCCGCTCCAAGGCGGCCGACTCCGAGTGGGTCCTTAACGGTGGCGCCATCATCAAGGTCGCCGTCGCCGTTATCGTTGGCGCTTTGGGCATTTGGTATGCCATGGAGAACGGTTTTGCGAACGACATGTCCGCTGCCACCTTCCTGCCCGAGCTCACCAACACCAACGCTCTCGGTTACCTGTCGATCATCATCTTTAACTTCATGGGCTTCGAGGTCATCTGCACCATGACCGACGACATGGCCGATCCCGCTCGCGATATCCCCAAGGCCATCATCGTCGGTGGCCTGTCCATCGCCGTGATCTACCTGTTCGCTGGCTTTGGCATCGGCGCTGCTGTGCCGGCCGATTCCATCGACCCCGACTATGGCATGATTGTCGCAGTCCAGACCATGGTGGGCGACTCCATGATCTTCAAGGTCATCTGCATCGCCTTCCTGATCACCCTGTTCGCCAACATGGCCGCCTGGTCCTTCGGCGTCAACTCCGTCGCCCGCTACGCTGCCGAGCACGGCAACATGCCCAAGGTCTTCGCCTCGATGATTTCGGATGATGACATGCCCAACGGCGCCAACCTGGTCAACGCCGTCGTTGCCTCCCTGGTGCTGTGCCTGCAGCTCGTTCCCATCGACGCCATCTCCAACGGCGTCTTCTGGATGCTCTTCGGCACCTCCGTCGTCTTCCTGCTGCTGACCTACATCCCGATGTTCCCGGCGTTCCTCAACCTTCGCAAGAACGACCCCGACCGCGAGCGCATCTTCACGTTCCCGTTTAAGGGTGCCATGATGAAGGTCATGCTGGCCATCCCTTGCATCGAGCTGATCCTGGCCATCGTTGCAACGCTGGTGCCGCTCTCCGCCGCCGAGATTGGCGACAAGCTCCCGATGATCGTTATCTTCATCGTGCTTCTGCTCATCGGCGAGGTTGTCCGCGTCGTCAGCGCCAAGGGCCGCGAGACCGAGTACAAGGGCCTCACTCCCGAGCTGGCAGCTCAGCGTCTCGCTGAGGAGGCCGCCGAGGCCGAGGAGAACTAGAGCACCCGGTTCTGGGGCTCCAACCCTCCTCGTGTACCAACGCGCGCTTCGTCGGGCTTGTCGCTCCCGACTCCGGGCACTCTAGCCTCTTCGGAGACGTGCCCAAGCGACAGGTTTGCTAACCATTCCCCGGGGTGGGTGTGAGCGATAGCTCCGGTAACCACCGCCCACCCCAATCTCTCTTCCGTATCCTTCGTGCGTTTTGTCTCCGCGCACTTGGTTACGTCGTCGCTTGCCGGTGCGACTCCGTGAAAACCGGCGCCGGGCGCCCCGACCCTTGCCGGGGAACGGGCGCCTACCATCTCTTGGTTTTAGGCTGCGGGTAACCCGCCCGCAGCAAGCGATCGTTCGATTTGGAGGATATCTTATGCGTACGATCACCGAGTCCGAGTCCACCCCCAAGGCCGACGGCTTCTTTATGCCCGCTGAGTTCGCCCCGCAGGATCGCGTGTGGATGGGTTGGCCCCACCGCACCGACACCTGGGCCCACGGCGCCAAGCCGGCTCAGAAGCAGTATGCCGCCATCGCCCGCGCCATCGCCGAGTTCACCCCGGTTACCATGTGCGCCAACCAGGTCGACTATGCCAACTGCAAGGCCGTCTTCGAGGAGGACGAGAACGTCACCGTCATCGAGATGACCACCGACGACGCCTGGTTCCGCGACACCGCCGCCACCTACGTCATCAACGGCAAGGGTGAGAAGCGCGCCAACCACTGGCACTTCAACGCCTACGGCGGTCTCGTCGACGGCCTCTATTTCCCGTGGGACAAGGACGAGCAGATCGCCCTTAAGATGGCTGAGCTTTCCGGCTGCCGCCGCTATCGTCCCGATGACATGATCCTCGAGGGCGGCTCCATCACCGTTGACGGCGAGGGCACCCTTGTCGTGACCGACCAGTGCCTGCTTTCCCCGGGCCGCACCTGCTCTGCAGTGCTCGAGGAGGAAGAGGATCCCGAGTCCATCTGGCCCAAGTTCCACAAGAAGTTTGAGCCCTGGAGCGAGGAGCTTCGCGCCTACATGGACGAGCACCTCAAGGATTACCTGGGCGTCGAGAAGGTCATCTGGGTCAAGGAGGGCATCGACCCCGAGGAGACCAACGGCCACATCGACGACGTCGCCACGTTCATCGCCCCGGGCGTCATGGCCTGCATCTGGACCGACGATCCCGAGTATCCGTTCTACGAGCAGTGCCACGCTGCCTACGAGACCCTCTCCAACGCCGTTGACGCCAAGGGCCGCAAGATGAAGGTCTACAAGCTCTGCATGCCCGTGACCCCGCTGTTCATGGACCAGGCCTCCTGCGACACCATCGACGCCGACGAGAACGCCGAGCCGCGCGTCCCCGACGAGCCGCTGATCGCGTCCTACATGAACTACCTGGTCACCAACCACGGCGTCATCGTCCCGCAGTACGGCGACGAGAACGACCAGCTGGCCGTCGACACGCTCCAGAAGATCTATGACGAGGTCTGGGGCGAGGGCGTCTACAAGTGCGTCGGCGTCCAGTCCGAGCAGGTCGTCTTCGGCGGCGGCAACATCCACTGCATTACGCAGCAGGAGCCCTCGGCGTAACTCAGGCACGCCACCTTGGCGTTCACTCGTCGCTTACGTAGCGTCAGTACGCTACGCTCCTCGTTCGCGCCAATCTGGCGCACCTGAGCACGCCGAGTAAACGTCTGACTTTCCGAGGCACCCCATCTCGCCGCTCAAACCGTCGCTCGCGTACCAAAGTACGCTTCGCTCCTCTTTCGCGGCGACCTGGGGCACCTCGAAAACCCAGCCGATCAATCGGACGGTCGGTGAATCGGACCATCTTGGGGCATTGATGGCTGATTTGCTTGATGTCTTGGTCGGTTGGGTTTTCTTTGGGCACTCCGTTGCCTCCACATCGGAGTGCCTTTTTTCTTTGATTGAATACGCGTCTGGCCTGGGATTTTTTGCGGGTTAGGCCAATTGTTCGCTTGAATTTCCCAGGTCAGACGCGTCTTCAATTGCCGAAAGTTCCCGGTCGCGAACGCGGCCGTTTTGATCGGAGTATCTATGTACCAGCGTATCGTTATCTACACGCGCCTGTTCCGCGAGCGTTGGTCCAATAATTGCATCCTCTCTTCTCTTTGGGATGGCACCTGCACCGGTGACGCGGCCTGCAACCCTACCTTGGGCTGCGCCTTCGGTACAGATGCCATCCTTTTTGCTGTAGGGGGAGCGTGCCATGGCAGGTAAAAAGTTCTCCCTGATCGAGGTCATCCTTTCGGTTATCTGCGTCGTGTTTACCATCGAGGCGGCGGCTCCGGCATCTGCCATGGGCAACGTGCAGTTCTTCTGGTGGATCTTCCTTATCATTACGTTTTTGCTTCCCTATGGTCTGGTGGTGGCCGAGCTGGGTACGGCGTTTGATTCCGAGGGCGGCCTGTACGATTGGGTTCGCTTGGGCCTGGGCGACCGTTGGGGCGCCCGTTGCTCTTGGTGCTACTGGGTTAACTTTCCGCTGTGGGTGGCAAGTATCGCCTGCATGTTCCCCAGTGTCATTAATGCGGTGTGGGGTATCGAGTTTTCACTCGGGATCCGAATTGCCATCGAGATTGCCTTTGTGTGGGGCGTCACGGTCATGGCAATGCAGCCGGTTGCCGAGGCCGATTGGGTCATGGACGGCGGCGCCGTCATCAAGGTGCTCATTACCGCTGTGGTGGGAATCGTCGGCATTTGGTTTGCCTGCAATAACGGCTTTGCCAACGACATGTCGTTTAAGACCTTCATTCCAGATCTGGGCGACACCAATTCGTTGACGTACCTATCGATCATCCTATTCAACTTTATGGGCTTTGAGGTGGTCGCGACTTTTGCCAGCACGATGAAGAACCCGTCGTGCGATATCCCCAAGGCGGTTATTGCCGGTGGCGTGGCCATTGCGGCAATTTACATCATTTGCGGCATTGGCATTGGAGCCGCGGTTCCCACCGAGCAGCTTTCACTCGATTCGGGCATTGTGGACGCAGTCGCCGCTATGGTGGGGCGCGCTCACCCGCTGACGATGGTCGTTGGCGTGGCCTTTTTGGTGACGCTGTTCGCCAACATGATCTGCTGGAGCTTTGGCGTCAACAACGTGGCGAGCTATGCCGCGCGCCATGGCAACATGCCGCGCCCCTTTGCGCTGGTGTCCAAGAAGACCGGCATGCCCAATGGCTCGGCAATCATTAACGGTTGTTTTGCCAGCTTGGTGCTGCTACTTCAGATTCCGCTGGGCGAGGGTTCCGACGTTTTTTGGGTATTCTTTTCGATGAACGTCGTCTTTCTGCTCATGAGCTATATCCCGATGTTCCCAGCGTTTTGGCGCCTGCGCAAATATGACGATCGCCCGCGCGTGTTCCGTGCACCCTTCGAGGGCAAGGTGCTTGCGGTGGCACTTGCGATTCCCGTGGTGGAGCTTGTGCTTTCGATTGTCGCTACGATTGTGCCGCTCAACGGCTCGCCCGCCGAAATGGCAAAGTTGCCCATTCTCATGGGTGTGGTGATCGTCGTGTTGCTGGGCGAGGTTTCGCGCCTCATATCGCGCCGCGGCCGCAGCGTCGACAATCCCGGCGTTGGTGCAAGGGAATCAGGTTTCTTTGCACCAAAACAGTAGCGCCGCGAGTTGCGCAGCGCTTGCTGTGTCTTGGATTACTGCTCGCAGTGCTCGGGATCAGAAGCGAGCTTAGGCGCAAAGTAGGGAACGTGGCCCAGGTACGGACAGCCGTCCGGGCGCTCGTCGACAACGCAGGGGATATCGTCGTAGGTGAGTGAGTCGCTCAGGCGGGCGATGGCCTTAGCGGCAGGAGCGACGAGCATCTTGAGAGGTGCGATAGGCGCCATGGCATCTCCTTTCTTGCATGCGACCCGTGTTTTGGCGCGAATGTATACGCCGCCAGTCTAGCATCCCGCCGCGGAGAGCTCCAAACCACCACAAAGGGGACAGGCACCTTTGTGGTGGTCCTTGATTCTCATCTTCATTGCAACAGACTCAGGACTCAGCGCAACGCGTTGCGCTGAGTCCTGAGGCGCGAATCCGGGTAGGCAACCCCAGAGGGGCCGGAATCCCCCGGCCCGCGATGGAGGGAGGCCGAAATGTCCAGACCGAAGCCGTCCGGGAGGTCGTACGGGAGGCTCACGAGGCATGAGAGGAACACGGTCGAGAGGATGCTCGACCTCAACCGCAGCGCCCGCGAGATCGCCGCGGAGCTCGGCAGGTCGCCATCGACCGTGACCAGGGAGGTGGCGGCGCACCGCTACGTCACGGCGCCGCGCTCGCGCTACGGCGAGCCCGCTCCCGCGGACCTGTCGGGGGCCTGCCCCAGGCTCTCCTCGTGGCCGAGGTGCTGCAACGGCTGCTCGCACAGGAGGGGCTACGGCTGCTCGAGGAGGCCCAGGGTGTTCTACAGCGCCAGGAGGGCGCAGGAGGCGGCCGACGCCGAGCTCTCGGGCAGCAGGTCCGGGATCGACGAGACCGAGGAGGGCGCCGCCGCCAAGCTCGCGGCCATCAGGGACGGGCTCGCGCGCGGGCTCTCCCCGCAGCAGATAGCGGCGGCGACCCCCGGGCTCAGCGCCTCCACCGTCTACAGGTGGGTGGACGCCGGCTACGACGGCATGACGAACATGGAGCTCAGGCGCAAGGTCGGCTACAGGCCGAGGTCGCGCCGGGCCCCGGGGAGGGCGACGTCCCACTCGGCGCGCAGGTCGCACGCGTCGTTCCTCGCGCTCGGCGAGGACGCCTGCGCCGCGGCCTGGGAGATGGACACCGTCGAGGGCGCCAGGGGCGACTCCGCCAGGCTCCTCACGCTCCTGCACCGCCCGAGCCGCTTCCAGCTGGCCCTGCCGCTGCCGGACGGCACGTGCGCCTCGGTCCTGGCGGCGCTCTCCTCCCTGCGCGCGGTCCTCGGCGAGGACGGCGCGAGGCGCGCCTTCGGCGCCGTGCTCACCGACAACGGCAGCGAGTTCGCCGACGAGGGCGCCATCGCGGCGCTGCTCGGCGAGCGGGACGGCGAGACCAGGCTCTTCTACTGCGACCCCCGGCAGAGCCAGCAGAAGGGCGCGTGCGAGAAGAACCACGTCGAGATCAGGAAGCTGCTGCCCAAGGGCGCCGGGGCCAGGTTCGACCGGCTGGAGGCGGCGGACTGCGCGCTGCTCATGTCGCAGGTGAACTCCGAGCCGAGGGGGCGCTCGGGTTCCTGACGCCGGCGCGCGTGCTGCGGATGGCCCTCGGGGAGGACGCCTCCGCCCTCATGGACGCGTTCGGGATAGAGGAGCTGGCGCCCGGCGAGCTCGACCTCACGCCCGGCTGCATCGACAGGGCCAGGGCCGCGAGGGGCGAGGGGCCGCTGGCGGGATAGGCGGCGGGCCGGGACATGGGCCGGAGGGCCCGTTGCGCTGAGTCCGGAACGGCTGCGCGGCGGGCTGGCGGAGCATGCGGCGGCGGCATGGGGGCACCGGCCTCCACAGCCTCTCCACCTGCGGAAACGAGGCGACGGCCAGGCGCCGGGGGCTATTTCCGCGTTGCGCTAGCTGCGGAAACGCGGGGTCCGTTCAGGCTGTTGCGTTGAGATTGAAAATCAACCCCTTTGTGGTGGTTTTGGTGTTTGACCAGATAATACCTGTTATCGCTCCCGGGCAGTCGTTGGGGACGTTCTAAAACGGTTATATGTCACTATCCAATAACGCCTCTGAACTGGGCCACTATTAGATTATGGAAAACACTACTGCAAGATTATGGCAAATGATACTGTCAGATTATTGCGTGTGCTGCTGTAGTCGTCGGGGGCCTGCCTTATGAGCGCCGGCATGGTGCGAACTGTCATCGCTGCCCGCTGCAGCGAGTAGCAAGCGGGCAAAACCGCCTCAAAACCAGCGCGAACAACCGCCGCGAAGAGGATCGGATCCCTTTCGCGGCGGTTGTTCGCCTATCTGGAGCGCCTCAAAACCAAGTGAGTAGGCTTTTTTGGATCTGCCGAGCATATCACGACAAGTGCTCAATAAAACCGCAGGTCAGCGCTGTGGCGATTCGGGGTGTGCTCGGCCTCCTGCAAAAAGTCTACTCACTTGGTTTTGGCTGCTAGAAGACTGCCGCGAGGGAAGGCAACTTCCTCGCGGCGGTTGGCGTTTACCCAGATAAAACCTGCCAAAATAAACCTGTCCCTTTTTGGCATGTCCCTTTTGGCGTGGCTGATTGCTTTGGGCTGTCTTGGAGAAAGCCCGTGAGGCGGCACTCAAGCTAATCCTGCGTGTCGCCTCCGTACATGTAGACGATAAAGCCGTCGCCGGTGTCTTGGCTGTGATCTTCCAAGATGCGCTTCATGTTGAGGTGCTCGTAGAACTGCCAGTCGGAGCTGCAGTCGCTCATCAGGAAGAACTTGGTGCAGCCTGCCCGGGCGAGCTCGGCGCGCGCAAGGTCGATGAGCGCGCGGCCGAGCCCCTTGCCCTGCCACTCGGGCACGATGATGATGAGGTTGAGTTGGCCCTGGGCATACTCATTGCCCGTGGCGGCAAAGCGGTCGGCCGTGGCCTTCTCGCGGCTGTCGCCAAAGAGCGAGCCCTCGAGCTTGGCGTCGGCGGTCTTCGCCATCTCGGTTGCCTGGGCGAACATCTCGTCGTAGCAGGGTACCCACGTGGGGTTGGTACGCGGCTTGCCGTCTTCGAAGATGCCGATGCAGCAGGCGGCGATAATGCGGCCCTCGGCCTCGGCGACAAGCGCGATGGGGGAGCGCTGCAGCTGCATGGCGATGTTAAAGCGCGCGCAGAAATCGGCAGCTTCGACGTCGCCGCGGTTGCGCAGCGTGTTGCACCACAGCTGGTTGTAGATGGCGGCGATGCCGGTCAGGTCATCAAGTGTGGTGGCGCGCAGGGCTACGTTGTCAAGGCTCATGGAGGCTCCTTCCGGGTTGGGTCAGGCCACCTCTGAGTGTGACATGGCCGCAGGGCCGCCGCATCAACCATTCGGTAGACGACCCCCGATCCCACGGGGGCGGAGAGATAGTCATTGGGGACGTTCTTAAACGACTGGTCAAACAAGAGCGTCCCCAACGACTACCTCAAGGAATGTCCCAGACTGCCGGCAGAAAAGGAACGTCCCCAACTGCCGCATCCGGAGCAAGACAACGCCGCAGGTAGAGGACGGACAGCGAGCGGGTCGCATTTGAGACAAGGTGACGTGAAACGAAAGGGCGCCGACCTTCTGGTTGCGCCCTTGAAGTTGAACGTCAGATTGTCCAAATGCGGCCCACGTAACTAAACCCGCTCTGCGATCTCGTGGATGAGGTAGTCGGTCTTTTCCCAGCCTAGGCACGGGTCGGTGATCGACTTGCCAAAGACGCCGCCGTCGACCGGCTGGTTGCCGTCCTCCAGGTAAGACTCGATCATAAAGCCCTTGACCAGCTTGGAGATGGACTCGTTGCGGCGGCAGCTGTCGAGCACTTCCTTGCAAATGCGATACTGCTCCAGCGGACGCTTGCCCGAGTTGTCATGGTTGCAGTCGATGATCGCTGCCGGATTGGCATAGCCGGCATGCTCGGTATAGCGCTCGGCCAGGCGCTCCAGGTGCTCGTAGTGGTAATTGGGGTAGGTGCGCCCATCGAGGCCGATGTAGCCGCGCATGACGGCGTGCGCGAGCGGGTTGCCATCGCACTCGACCTCCCAGTTGCGGAAGATGAAGCTCTGGTGCGCCTGCGCGGCGTAAATAGAGTTGAGCATGACGGTGGTGGAACCGGCGGTGGGGTTCTTCATGCCCACGGGCACCGAAATGCCGCTCGACACCAGGCGATGCTCCTGGTTTTCGACCGAGCGCGCGCCCACGGCAACATAGCTCAACAGGTCAACGAGGTACTGGTAGTTGGACGGATAGAGCATCTCGTCGGCGGTGAAGAAGCCCGTTTCCTCAATAACACGCAGATGCATATGGCGGATGGCCTTGACGCCCTCGAGCAGGTCGTCGGGAGCCTCGGGGTTGGGGTTGTGCAGAAGGCCCTTGTAGCCGGTGCCCTTGGTACGCGGCTTATTGGTGTAGACGCGCGGAATGATGATGAGCTTGTCCTTGACCTCCTCGGCGGTCTTGACCAGGCGGTTCATGTACTCAAGCACCGAATCCTCGCGGTCGGCAGAGCACGGGCCGATGATGAGCACCTTACGTGCGTCCTCGCCGGTAAAGACTTTGGCGACCTCGGCATCGAATGCCTGCTTCTTGGCAGTAAGCTCGGCGGAAAGCGGCATTTCCTCGCGGATCTCCATGGGGATTGGCAGCCTGCGTTTGAATTCCATGGCCATGCGGGGCCTCCTCAATCTATAGAAAGAGCAATAAGCGTATTGTCGAGTGTTCGGCATTATCCGCTGTCGCACGCTAAAGTGCAAGCGAAACCTGCCGAAAAAGGACAGGTTTGTTTTGTTCGGTTTTATCTGGGAAAATGTCGGCACTTGCCGGAAGGGGAAGGCCGGCGTACGGCACGCTGGAGCAAGTTGGATCTTCTGCGGCATACCCCGTGGGCAAAAAATGGCAAATATGAGTACTGTTGCTATTGTAGTGCCATATTGCCGGCAAAAGATAATAGACATAACAGAAAATATGTTCATTAACCTAACACATATAAGTCCGCTATAGAGCTATTTGATCAATTTAGGAGCGCGTGCAAGCCGTGTGAGCAGCATTTGGTGCTGTTTTGGCTGTTACTAAAAAAGTAACAGTACTCATATTTGCCATTTTTTGCCCACGGGGCTTGGAGTGGGCTGTCAATCAGGTCCCAGGGGAGGCAGTTCGAGGCCCAAAGGAAACAAAACGGGGGCGCAGTTCATTCTGCGCCCCCGTTTTGTGTATTGCGGTTGTTTGCCGCCGGTTTTACGCCGCTTCGTCGAACTGCGAGTTGTACAGGTCGGCGTAGAAGCCGCCCTGGGCGAGCAGTTCGTCGTGTGTGCCCTTCTCGACGATGTCGCCGTCGCGGATCACCAAGATCACGTCGGCGTTACGGATCGTGGACAGGCGGTGCGCGATGACAAAGCTTGTACGGCCCTGCATCAGCGCATCCATGGCGCGCTGAATGAGCTCCTCGGTGCGGGTGTCCACGTTGGAAGTCGCCTCGTCTAGAATCAGCGCCGGGCGGTCGGCCAAAATGGCACGGGCGATGGTCACGAGCTGGCGCTGACCCTGCGACAGGTTAGTGCCCTCCTCGTTGATCATAAAGTCGTAGCCACCGGCGAGCGTATGGATAAAGTGGTCGCAGCGTGCGGCGCGTGCGGCGGCTTCGACTTCGGCATCGCTCGCATCGGGGCGTCCGTAGCGAATGTTCTCGCGAATGGTGCCGTTAAACAGCCAGGTATCCTGCAGCACCATGGCAAACTCGCCGCGCAGTGCCGCGCGGTCCCAGTCGCGCACGTCGATGCCCTCGACGCGCAGTGAACCGCCGTCCACGTCGTAGAAGCGCTGCAGCAGCTTGATGAGCGTGGTCTTGCCAGCGCCGGTGGGACCGACGATGGCGATGGTCTGACCGGGCTCGGCCTCGCAGCTAAAGTCGTGGATGATGGTCTTGTCCGGCGTGTAGCCAAACTTGACGTGGTCGAACTCCACGTGACCGGGGCGCTTCTCGGGAATCTGCGCGTCGGCCTTCTGCTCCTCCTCGGCCGCGGCCAGGAACTCAAAGACGCGCTCGGTGGCGGCGGCCATCGACTGCATCGTGTTGCTCACGTTGCCCAGCTGCTGCACGGGTTGCGTAAAGTTGCGAACGTACTGGATAAAGCTCTGGATGTCGCCGGGTGTGGCATTGCCGGTCAGCGCGAGCTGCGCGCCCACCACGACGACGCCCACGTAGCCCATGTTGCCCACCAGACTCATAAGCGGCATCATCAGGCCCGACAGGAACTGAGAGCGCCAACCGCTCATAAAGAGGCGGTCGTTCTCTTTGTCGAACTCCTCGATCGAGGCCTCGGCGCGGTCGAACACCTGAATGACGTTCTGGCCGGCAAAGTCCTCCTCGATGATGCCGTTGACGGCGCCCAGGACCTGCTGCTGCTCGCGGAAGTACGGCTGCGAGAAGTGAATCATCACGGTCAGGATAATCGCGGCTGCCGGCAGTGTGAGCACGGTGACGCCGGTGAGCGGCAGACTGATCGACAGCATCATGACGAGCACGCCGATAATCTGCGTCACCGATGTGATGAGTTGCGTCACGCTCTGGTTGAGTGACTGACCCAGCGTGTCGACATCGTTGGTGATGCGGCTGAGCACGTCGCCCTTGCTGTGGCCGTTGAAGTAGCTCATCGGCACGACAGCGATCTTGGCGGCGATCTCCTTGCGCATGCGATAACAAAT
Organism: Coriobacteriaceae bacterium; assembly: GCA_902364645.1. Taxonomy (GTDB): domain Bacteria; phylum Actinomycetota; class Coriobacteriia; order Coriobacteriales; family Coriobacteriaceae; genus Collinsella. The sequence continues at coordinate 158,897 of CABJEP010000002.1, forward strand.
CTTTTGCGTGACGCCGGTCATGAGCCAGCCTTGGATCAGGCTGCAGGCAGAGCTCGCCAGATACAGACAGAGCAAAAAGCCGAGCGTCTTGGCGATCCAGGCAAAGTCGACATCGCCGGTGCCGTTGACCTTGGCAACCAGGCCCTCGAACAGCTTGGTCGTAACCTGGCCAAGTACCTTTGGCCCCACAATGTTAAAGATGACCGAGCACACGGCAAAGGCGACGGCGGCAAACACGGCAATCTTGTGCTGGCCGATATAGCCGAGCAGCTGCCTCATGGTGCCCTTAAAGTCCTTGGCCTTTTCGCCACGGCGCATGCCACCCATGCGGCCCATGGGACCACGCTGGCGGGTGGGCTTGGGAATCTGAGTCTTGGTCTCGTCTGCCATTAGCGCTCGCCTCCTTCCATGACGGCTGCAATTTCTTCTTGGGTAAGCCCCAGCTCCTCGGCGGAAAGCTGCGACTGTGCAATCTCCAGGTACGCCGGGCAGCCGTGCAGCAGCTCCTCGTGCGTGCCGGTGCCCACTACGTGACCGTCGTCGAGCACGATGATCTGGTCGGCGTGCATGATGGTCGCGATGCGCTGGGCCACGACCACGAGTGCGGCGTCGGTGACGTTTTTGGCCAGCTCCTCGCGCAGGCGCGCGTCGGTCTTGTAGTCGAGGGCGCTAAACGAGTCATCGAACACCACGACCTCGGGCTTTTTGGCCAACGCGCGGGCGATGGCCAGACGCTGGCGCTGGCCGCCCGAAACATTGGAGCCGCCCTGGCTGATGGGGGAGTCGTAGCCGCCCTCGCGCTCGGCGATAAAGTCCTCGGCCTGGGCGATGCGTGCCGCCTGGCGCATGTCATCATCGCTCACCATGTCGCCGGCAAACTTGAGGTTGCTCTCGACGGTGCCCGAGAACAGGCGACCCTGCTGCGGGATGTAACCAATGCGGTGGCGCAGCTCGGAAAGGGTCATGTCGCGCACGTCGATGCCGTCGAGCGAAATGCTGCCGCCCGTGACGTCGTACAGGCGCGGAATCAGCTGCACGAGCGTGGACTTGCCCGAACCCGTTGAGCCAATGATGCCGAGCATCTGGCCGGCATGCGTGGTGAAGTTCACGCCGCTGATGACATCGGCGCGGGCATCGGGGTACTGGAAGCTCACGTCGCGGAAGGTGAGCTCACCGCGCGGCGCGCTGGCTGCGGGCAGTTTGGGCGAGGCAGGGTCGTTGATGCTCGTGGGGCAGGTGATGACCTCTTCCACGCGCTCTGCTGCGACCTCGGCGCGGGGCAGGATAACCGAAACCATGGTGAGGATCATGAACGCCATGACGATCTGCATGGTGTAGGAGATGAACGCCATCATGTTGCCGACCTGCATCACGCCGTCGGACACGCCCTGCGCGCCAAACCAGACGATAAGCACGGTGATGCAGTTCATGACGAGCATCATGAGCGGCATCATAAAGCTCATGGCGCGGTTGGTGTAGAGCTGCGTGGTCATCAGGTCGAGGGACGCCTGGTCAAAGCGCTCGAGCTCATGCTCCTCGCGGTTAAACGAGCGGATGGGCATAAGGCCGTCGAGCAGCTCGCGGGCGGTAAGGTTCACGCGGTCCACAAAGCTCTGCATCTTTTTGAACTTGGGCATGGTGAGGCCCATAAGCACGCCGACGACGGCCGAGACCGCGATGATGGCCACGGCGATGGTCCACTCCAGGCCGGTGTGGTTGGCCAGGACGCGCATGACGGCGACGATGCCCATGACGGGCGCCATGAGGCACATGCGGATAAACAGGGTTGCGGCCATCTGAATCTGCTGAATGTCGTTGGTGCAGCGAGTGATGAGCGAGGCCTGGCTAAACTTGCCCACCTCGGCCGGCGAGAAGTGCATGACCTTGTTGAAGGTCTCGCGGCGCAGGTCGCGTGCGATGGAACAGGCGGTGCGCGAGGCCACGGCGCCGGTTAGGATGGTGGCGACCAGTGAGATCAGGCACAGACCAAACATCGTGGTCGCCATGCGGCCCAGGTAGGCGTTCTGCACGTCGGCGGGGTCGATGCCCTGTGCCTTGTACTCGTCCTGCACATAGCTCACGGCGCGCTGAGTGACGATGGAGCCCGACATGGAGCCCATTTTGTCCGCCATTTCGTTGGCGCCCTCGACGAGCTTGCTTTGGTCTACCAGACCGCCCTCGACACCCAGGCGCAGGCTCTTCATGGTGATCTTACCGCCGTCGGCGTCGATCTGCTTTTGCATGTTCTGCGCCGCTGCGGCCTTCTGCTGCATCTCGGCGAGCTGCTCGGACGTCATCGCCGCCATCTGCTCGGGGGAGGGCATGGCCTGGGCGGTGCTGTTGTCTTGTTCGTTGGACGTGCCCATCATGTCGCCCATGGAGCCAGCGTCGATGCCCTGGTTGAGCGAAAGGACGACGGTCTCGGGCAGGCTCATAATGTCAGCAATCTTGCCGCCATCGGTGCGCTCTTCCTCGGTGCCCTTGTACGTCCGAATGCCGTTGTTGTCTGCCTTGCTAAACACGGCCTCTACCGCTTTGGCGTCCTTGGTGCTCATAAAGAGCTCAAGGTCATCGAGTGATTCGGCACGAATGGTGTCGGGCACGGGCGAGGCGATGCCGCCTTGCTGTACGCCCACGTCGACGATGTCGCTCATGTAGGTAGGCAGTGCCAGATCGGCGTTGCAGCTGATTACGATAAGTACGATAGCTGTGAACAGTGCCAGGACATGCTTTTTAAAGAGCTTGAGAATCCTCACTCGGCATCTCTCCTTTCTTGATTGCGGTCGATAATTTCGTTGAAACGCCTTAGAAGGCGCACCATCTCTTGGGTATCTGTTTCGCCGAGCTGCTCGAGGAAGGCCGCGGTGCGCTCCTCGAATTCCCGACGTTTGATTTCGAGATTCTGGAATCCCTTATCGGTCATCGTGACGTGTACACGACGACGGTCGGTCTTTGAGTGCTCGCGCTCGACCCAGCCCTTGGCTTCGAGAGTGCGTAAGATATTGGCGATGCGGGCACTCGAGACCCAGGCGCGATCGGCGAGTTCGCTCGGCGTGAGCGAACCGCCGGCGAGCATGAGAGCGCGCATGACGGCCATCTCGCCGCCGAGAGCTTTGTCCGCAAAGCGCGAAATGCGCTGATGCATGCTGCCAAACTCAGTTAAAAGCTGACGCCCAAGCTCATGGAAATCGGTATCTTCCACCGAAAACCCCTAACACTAGAAACTATTTTCGGTGAAAGATGATACCCCTGTATGCACACCTTATGCGGTAGATTTTGGGACATGCCTAGAAAACTCTCCGTACACCGTCGGTACCAGCAAAGTTGGGGGCAGATCGTTAGACATGTCCTAAAGCCTACTCAGAGGCACTTTACCCTGCTAAAGCTGGCATAACAGCTAGAGTGAAGGACGTATAAAGGCAAGGGGAAATATCAAATAATTCGGTGAACGGTAGCTGATGGCGGGCGCGTTTCCTGCGGATTTGTTGAAAACGCTCTAATGACACAAAAAAAGGAACATATAACAGCCCTGATGAAGGGGGTGGCTATGTTATCCTTCACTAACGGGTGAAATCTTGGGTTTAGGGTTGCAAGACCAAGGTGAATAAACGTTTTTCCCTGTGCTAATGTGCGGCGGAAAGCGAATGAAGCCGGTCATGCAGGTCTAACATTCAAGAATTCAATAAGCAGCGGTGTGAGAGAGCGCCGCATTACACGTAACTAGGAGCGTGGTTACACAATGCAGGAGGCATGGGAAGGCTTCAAGGAAGGCATCTGGACGGGAGAGGTTGACGTCCGAGACTTCATCCAGAAGAACTACACCCCCTACGAGGGCGACGAGTCGTTCCTCGCCGGCCCGACCGAGCGTACCAAGGAGCTGTGGGGCGAGGTTCTCGACCTGCTGCTCAAGGAGCGCGAGCAGGGCGGCGTCCTCGATATGGACACCAAGACCGTCACGGGTATCGTGAGCCACCCCGCTGGCTACATCGATAACGCCCATCGCGACAAGGAGACCATCGTCGGCCTCCAGACCGACAAGCCGCTCAAGCGCGCGCTGCACGTCAACGGTGGTATCCGCATCGCTTGCCAGGCTGCCAGCCAGCACGGCTACAAGATCGACGAGAACGTTGTCGAGCGCTACACCTTCGAGCGCAAGACCCACAACGCCGGCGTCTTCGATGTCTACACCCCCGAGATGCGCGCCTGCCGTTCGGCCCACATCATCACCGGTCTGCCCGATGGCTATGGCCGCGGCCGCATCATCGGCGACTACCGTCGTGTCGCCCTGTACGGTGTCGACTACCTGATCAAGGACAAGGAGGCCCAGAAGGCTTCCACCCCGACGGTCATGACCGCCGACAACATCCGCGATCGTGAGGAGCTGCAGGAGCAGATCCGCGCCCTCGGCGAGCTCAAGATGATGGCCGAGACCTATGGTTTCGACATTTCCAACCCTGCTACCAACACGCAGGAGGCCATCCAGTGGATGTACTTCGCCTACCTCGCTTCCGTCAAGGAGCAGAACGGCGCCGCTATGTCCATCGGCCGTACCTCTACGTTCATCGACATTTACGCTGAGCGCGACCTTGCCAACGGTACCTTCACCGAGGAGCAGATCCAGGAGTTCGTGGATCACTTCATCATGAAGCTCCGCATGGTCAAGTTTGCCCGTACCCCCGAGTACCAGGCCCTGTTCACCGGCGATCCGCAGTGGGTCACCGAGTCCATCGGCGGCATGGGTGTTGACGGCCGTACGCTCGTTACCAAGATGAGCTACCGCTACCTGCACACGCTCGAGAACATGGGCACCAGCCCCGAGCCCAACATGACCGTTCTGTGGTCGACCCGTCTGCCCGAGAACTTCAAGAAGTTCTGCGCCAAGACTTCTGTCGCCAGCTCCTCGATCCAGTACGAGAACGACGACCTCATGCGCGTTTACCACGGCGACGACTACGGCATCGCCTGCTGCGTGTCCTCCATGCGCATCGGCAAGGAGATGCAGTTCTTCGGCGCTCGCGCCAACCTGGCCAAGTGCCTGCTGTACGCACTCAACGGCGGTGTTGACGAGGTCTCCAAGAAGCAGGTCGGCCCCAAGTACCGCGCCGTCGAGGGCGATACGCTCGATTACGACGACGTTGTGGCAAAGTACAACGACATGATGAAGTGGCTCGCTGGCGTGTACGTCAACTCGCTGAACATCATTCACTACATGCACGACAAGTATTGCTACGAGCGCATCCAGATGGCTCTGCACGACAAGCACGTGCATCGCTGGTTCGCTACGGGCATCGCTGGCCTTTCCGTCGTGGCTGACTCCCTGTCCGCCATCAAGTACGCCAAGGTCCACCCCGTCCGTGACGAGAACGGCATCATCGTCGACTTCGAGACCGAGGGCGAGTTCCCCAAGTACGGTAACGACGACGACCGCGTCGACCAGATCGCTCACGACGTTGTGCACCAGTTCATGGAGTACATCCGCATGAACGACACCTACCGCAACTCCGTGCCCACGACCTCGGTTCTGACCATCACCTCCAACGTCGTGTACGGCAAGAAGACCGGTTCTACGCCTGATGGCCGCAAGGCTGGCCAGCCCTTCGCCCCGGGTGCTAACCCCATGCACAAGCGCGATAGCCACGGCGCCATCGCTTCGCTGTCTTCGGTTTCCAAGCTCCCGTTCCGCGATGCTCAGGACGGCATCTCCAACACCTTCTCCATCATCCCGGGCGCGCTCGGCAAGGAGGACCAGGTGTTCTTTGGCGATATCGATCTTGATCAGCTGGGCGAGTAACTATTGTTAGTGCTATACTAACAATAACGATTACTGATTGGCGCGCCGGTTTCGGCCGGCGCCTATCGATCGAAGGAGACACATTATGAAGGTTTCTGAAGTTTCCGAGACTCAGGCCGATAACCTGGTCCACATGCTCGACGCTTACGCCGAGAAGGGTGGCCACCACCTGAACATCAACGTCTTCAACCGTGAGACGCTGCTCGACGCTCAGGCTCACCCCGAGAAGTACCCGCAGCTGACCATTCGCGTTTCCGGCTACGCCGTGAACTTCCACACGCTCACCAAGGAGCAGCAGGACGAGGTCATTTCGCGTACCTTCCACAACAAGTTCTAAAGGGGTTTAACTCCCGCAGGATCGCCGGGGCTGTTTGGGCTACCTCCCAAAACGTCCTCGGACATGCAAGAAGCCCTCGCTGCGCACTTCGTGCGGCGAGGGCTTCTTGCGTCCTGCGGAATATTTTGGGAGGTAGCCCAAACAGCCCCGGCGGGGTCCTGTGTAGTTACCCTTTAGGCGGAACTCTCCTAATGGGTTGAGCGTTCTGGATTCTTGCTTGCTACCGTTTATCGCGTATAGCTACCGTTTGCGGAATAAGTAACACTCCTTAATAAACCGTGTAGAATCTCAGATAAGCACGGAGTTTTCCAGGGAGACGCTGTCCTTTGTTGTGTGCAAGGGGCGGCGTCTCTTTGGCGCTTGGAGGCCGTTCTGCAGCAGGACGGCGGACGTGCGTCACATATTCAAAAGCCAACGTCGAGATGGGTTGTGATGATAATGGGCAAGTACGTAATCGTGGTTGAGTCTGGTTCGGATGTGACGCCGGAGCTCTGCGAGCGCTATGGCATCGTGCGCGTGCCCATGCATGTCACGATTGGTGACGAGACCGTTGAGGACGGCTCCATCGATCCGCTCGAGATTTACTCGCGCTGCAACGAGTTTGGCGTAATGCCCAAGACCAGTGGCTGTGCGCCGGCAGATTTTGCGCACGTATATGACCGTATCCATGCCGAGCAGCCCGATGCGACCATTCTGCATCTTGCGTATTCCGAGGCCACGACCTGCTCGCATCAGTCCTCGAAGATTGCGGCCCAGGGGCGCGACTACGTGTTCTCCATGGACACGCGCTTTGTCTCGGTGGGCCAGTCACTCGTTGTCGTCGAGACTGCCAAATACATCGAGGCTCATCCCGATGCCACCGTTGACGAAATTTTCGCCTTCACCAATTCGGTGATGGACCGCGTGCTGTTGGGCTTTGTCCCAACCGATCTCGCCTTCCTTAAGGCCGGCGGTCGCTTGTCCAACGTCGCGTTCCTAGGCGCCCATCTGCTCAAGATTAAGCCCTGCATCGAGGTGACGGGTGGCAAATTCGTGGCGACCAAGAAGCTCCGCGGCTCTATGCTCAAATGTGCCCGTGCCTTTATTGACCACATGGTTGCGAAGGGCGATATTGATTACTCGCACATTGGTTTGGCGTATTCAGTGGGCCTTTCCGAGGAGCTGCGCGACGATATGGAAGTCTATGCGCACGACCTGGGCTTTAAGGACGTTACCTGGACTCAGGTCGGCGGCGTCATCTCGAGCCACTGCGGCCCGACCGCCTTTGGCGCGGTGCTTACGCTTAAGGCGTAGGGCCTGGCGTCTATCGATTTCTATTGCTTCGGCGGCGAGCGGGTTGTGACAACCTTCCCGCCGCTTTTGCGTGGAGTCAAATAGGACGATCAAATTGACCGCTAAACCGTTTCGCCATCAGGCGTATGGGCTAGAATGGCTCTGGCATTTTAATTGACAAAAACCAAAGAGAGGCAAGGTTGCGGGAATGGCTGAGATGACGCTTGAGGGTGTGGATGCTCATCCCGAGGACTCTGCGTATGCCCTGGGTCGCGTGCATTCGATCGAGACGATGGGAACGGTCGACGGTCCCGGCATCCGCTTTGTAGTGTTTGTTCAGGGTTGCCCCATGCGTTGTGCGTATTGTCACAATCCCGATACCTGGTCTGTTAACGGCGGCACGATGGTGACCGTCGAGCATCTCATGGACGAGTTCCAGAGCAACCATGAGTTCTACCGTAGCGGCGGCATTACCGTTTCGGGCGGCGAACCGCTCCTGCAGCCCGAGTTTTTGGCCGACCTGTTCCGTGCAATGCACAACAACCCCGATGGCCGCGTACACACCTGCCTAGACAGCTGTGGCTATGCATTTGATCCCAAGCATCCGGAGAAGTTCGATGCTGTTCTCAACGAGACCGATATGGTGCTGCTCGACATCAAGCATGCCGATCCGATTGAGCATAAAAAGCTGACCGGTTGCGATCCTGCGCGCATCCTGGCGTTTGGCGATGAGCTTGCCCGTCGCAAGATTAAGGTTGTTATTCGCCACGTGGTGGTGCCGGGTATCACCGATACGGCGGAGGAATGCGAGAAGCTCGGTCGCCTGATCGCTCCATGGCACAACGTGGTGGGCCTGGAAATGCTGCCGTATCACACGATGGGTGTCGTCAAGTACGAGCAGCTGGGTATTCCCTATAAGCTCGAGGGCGTGCCCCAGATGGATACCGCGCGCATGCCCGAGCTGCGCAACGCCGTCATGGCCGGCATGAAAAAGCGCCGCGCCGAACTCAAAAACGCCATCGACTAGCGAGCCATTTTCGCCCCAAGGGCACTCATTGGGGACAGACTTAAATGAGTGCGCGATGGCATTGCGGGCGAGCATGTTTTGGTGCGCAACAAGGCAGGCTGGATTAGCGAGGATGGTTACTATTCGACATGCGATGCGGGCCTTATCGGCATCGATGGTCGTACCTATGTCATGAGCGTCATGACATCGATGCCGTGGGGCGACCGCTCGAGCGAGGTTACGGCCGTGATTGCAAAGGCTCTGTTTGATATGCGAGCTGCGCTGGCTTAGCGTGTTCGTTTGGCGAGGTCAAACAAAATGCTGGTACCATACCGTGGTTGAGAATTTCGTATAGGTTTGGGGAATGGTATGGCTACCATCGCGATTATCGGTGCGCTCGAAAAAGAGATCATGCAGATTAAGGAAGAGCTGAGCGACGTTTGCGAGGCACGGGAGGCAGGCTTGACCGTTGTGAGCGGCGAGCTCGACGGCCTGACAGTCGTCGCCACAACGGCGGGCATGGGCACGGTGAACGCCGCCGCTGCAACACAGCACCTCATTAGCAAGTATGCTCCGCAGGCTGTTGTGTTTTCGGGCATTGCGGGCGGTTTGAACCCCAAGCTCCATATCGACGACGTGGTCATTGGCAAACGCCTACGCTATCTGGATACCGATACCGCGCTTATCGCCGAGTCCGCACCGGGGCTTGAGGAGTTTGGTTCGACGCCCGCGCTGGTCGATATTGCCGTCGACGTGCTTGCTGAGCGTGGGTTCGTTGACGCTTCGACAAATGCAGTCGCTTCGAACGAGGGCACCAAACAGTTCCTGGTCGGCACGATTGCCACGGGTAACCGCTTTGTGACGGGCGCCGCCATGCGTAACGACGCTATCGAAGCGACGCATGCCGATTGTGTCGGCATGGAGGGCGCGGCGATTGCCCATGTCGCAACCAAAAATGGTGTCGATTGCCTGGTGTTGCGCGCTATCAGCGATAATTGTGACGAGGCGTACGATGCAATTTGCGACCGAGAGTTCGATCTGTTCGAGTACGCGCGTGTCGCAAGTAACATCACGCTCGATATCGTCCGCCGCATTGCCGCTGCGCAATAGCGCGCTCTTTTGTAAGAACCTACGACCAAGGAGTGTCCATGGCCGATTCCATTAACTACCAGCTTGCCAAGTTCGTCGCCAGCTACGGCAAGGTTTCGCAGATTCCCGAGTCCACCTGCCCCGAAGTGAGCTTTGTCGGCCGCTCCAATGTGGGCAAGTCGTCGATTATGAACAAGCTCTTTGGCCGCAAGAACCTGGTCAAGGTTTCGAGCACACCGGGCAAGACAAGCAACATCAATTTCTTCGAGGCCGACGACGTGCACTTCGTCGACCTGCCGGGCTATGGTTTCGCCCGTCGTTCTAAGGCCGAGCGCGACCGCTGGGCCGAGCTTATCGGCGACTTTTTCGACTCCGAGCGCAGCTTTAACTTGGTCGTCTCGCTGGTGGACATTCGTCACGACCCCAGCAAGCTCGATCATGACATGATCGACTACCTGCAGGGCAACGAGTTCAACTTTATCGTCTGCCTCACCAAAGCCGACAAGCTCAGCCGCACCCAGCAGGCCCGCCAGGCGGCAGCCATCAAAAAGCAGCTCAACGTCCCGGCCGAAAACGTAATCATCACAAGCTCCCAGACCGGCACCGGCATCGATGAACTCAAGCGCCGCATCGCCGAGGCCTGCCTCTAATCGGGCTGCAACCCCTCAAAAGCTCTCATCTATATCACCCCAGTGATAGTTATTGGTAAACTATCACTGGGGTGATATTTTTTAGGAGGTCGATATGGAGCTTTGGCACGGGTCGGAGGTTGTTGTCGAGCATCCATCGTTGGATAAATGCAGGCAATTCAATGACTATGGGCGCGGGTTTTATTGCACGCCACATGAGGAAATGGCAATGGAATGGGCATGCCGGACCGAGTCTGATGGCATTGCCAATCGATATGAGCTTGATTTAGATGGCCTTGCGATTTTGGATTTGGAATCAGGTGAGTTCTCGATTCTCAACTGGCTTGCAATTCTGGCGAATAAGAGAGAGTTCAATGTTTCAACGCCAGTAGCACGCGAGGGGCTTCGTTATCTGCTGGATAACTGCCTGATTGATATTTCTCCCTATGACGTTATTCGAGGCTATCGTGCAGACGATTCCTATTTCTCGTTTGCAAGACAGTTTGTCAACGGCATGATCTCGCTCAGGCAATTGCAGCGCATTATGTTTTTGGGGGATTTGGGCATTCAATATGCGCTCATGAGTGAGCGTGCGTTCTCGGCGATTAAGTTCCGCGATTGGAAGCAGGCCTCGGGAGCTGAGTTTTATCCCAAACGATTTGAGCGAGAACAGAACGCTCGACGAAAGTACCTGGATACGGTAAACGGATTTGACTCTGATGGTGTCGACATTAGGGATTTGATGGCAGGGAGGGTTGATTTAAATGATCCAAGAGTTAACGGATCGTGGGCCGAGTAGGACATACCCCGTCTACTACCTTGAGGATGCAATGAACAACCTCGGCGACTGCTTTGACTATGCCGTTAACGATTATGGGGCAGAAGGATCGGAAGTTGCTGAACTCTTTTGCCTGAGCGGCGTAGCCCGCGAGTTCGAACGCGGCAACGCATGGGTCGTATCGGGAAAATCGGGCGTTGAGCTGTTTGCGCTCATTGCCGAAAGGTTCGGCTATCAATCAAGGCCGATGCCAAATCGAACCTACCGATTCGAAAAGACACCGGAATATTGGACAGGCTGGATATTGGCATACCTTCAGTGGCGCCTAGGAGAGTCTTTCGAAGATTTGCTGCATGTCGTTCCATTCGATGTGCTACGCAGTCTGTACTACCCCTGGCACGAAGCCTCAGAGGAACGTGTGGCGCGTCTTATTTGCGATATGGCGAAGAAAACACCTCGTCAAACTAAACTGGCGCAAGCAAGAAAGAGGCTCAAGAAAACCCAACAAGACCTGGCATACGAATCGGGCGTATCACTCCGCTCAATCCAAATGTACGAGCAGCGCCAGAGAAACATCAATGAAGCTTCGGTTACAAGCGTAAGAGCCATAGCAAAAGCCCTCCACTGCAACATCGAAGACCTCCTAGAACCAGTCTTCGAATACAAAGAAACCAGCGCCGCCTAAACCAAGCACACAGCCGATGCCCGCCTCTAGGAAGTGCTCCAGCCTAGCAAGAGCCCCTACCAATAAAAAGCAACTATCAGCCCGGCGACTTTCCAGAGCGTAGGTTCCTGTAGCCGCCGCCAGCGAAGTTAACGTAGGGGAGGCCAGGGGCTTTGCCCCCAAATCTTTCCGCAGGACGGCAGGACCCCC
>CABJEP010000003.1 GCA_902364645.1 Coriobacteriaceae bacterium
TGCAAGCAGAGTCGCTCAGTGGGAAACTCAGCCCCCTCCGCCCCGGCCTACGGTGACTCGGCTGCACCGTGTGCTGCCGAAGGGGCTTTGCGCGATGACTAGGGCTGAAAAAGAAAGTGAGTGTGGGCGCCGTCGTTCGTTTGAACGACGGCGCCCACGTTTTGGATTTATTGGGCTGTGGCGGTGAAGGTTGTTTTGTCGGCGGCGATGTGCACGTGCAGCTTTGCCTGACCGTCGCAGCTGATGAGCACGCCTACCTCGAACGGGGTTCCCGTCTTGTCGTAGGTCGAACGCACGATGCGCATCGCCGCCTTACCGGTGTTCTGTCCCAAAAGGCGCGCCTCATGTTTGTCGAGGTTGACCGCCTCGTAGACGGCATCGACGCTTGCGGGCAGGATGCCGGTCTTTTCCGCGATGTAGGCGTAGAGCGAGCCATCCACGTCTTTGCGTGTGAGCTCGGGGCAAAGTGACACGGGGATATAGACGTAGTTGAGCTCCATGGGTTTGTCGTTGGCGAGACGCAGACGGCGAATCTCCCAGACGGGTGTCCCTTTGGGCACTTTGAGCCCAGAGGCGATGCCGCGGACGGCCGGTATGCTTGAAAAAGCGAGAATCTGCGAGCTCGGAACCCGTCCCGCTTCGCGCATCCGCGCGCTGAAATTCAGGGCCAGGTCGATGCCGGGTGCTGAGGTTTGGGGTTTGATGAACGTGCCCTGCCCACGTTTGCGCACCACGCGCCCCTCGATGACGAGATCTTGGAAGCAACGGCGCACGGTCGCGCGCGATAACTCTAGCCGCTCACAGATTTCGAGCTCGCGTGGTAGCGGCGTCTTGGTGTCGAACGCCTGGCTGGCGATAAGCAGGGCGATTCGATGTTTAAGTTGGACATAGAGCGGCGTATCACCGCTGCGGTCGAAGGGTTCGGAGGCGAGAAACGAGATCATATCCATGGGGTACCTCCATGTCGTGGGCGTACGTGACATGGTCTGACACTGCGGGGCAAACCGGAGATGCCAGGCCCGATTCTTGCTGGTATGTATGGTGCATAAGGAACATAAAACATTTATCAGACAATCTACCTGCTATTTTAAAAATAATTAGAAGAAAAAATAATTTAGGCACAAAAATAGTTGCTACCGTTAACCGATGAATAGTTGCCGTTCGCAACTATTTTCTTGTACCGAACATGCCCCGGCGCAACAATAATCTCAGCAAAAAGCAAAGCCGTGCGACACACGGCAGGTCGAGAGGAGACCGCATGCGGTATCTGGTAATGGTCAGTCACGGAACGCTCGCTCCCGGACTGCACAGTGTCCTCAAGATGCTCGGCAATGACGCCCCGAACATCTTGTCGACGAGTCTCGTGGACGGCATGGGCGCTGACGAGTATGTCGAGAACGTCAAGGCGACGCTCGCTCCCGTTACCGCCGATGACGAGGTTGTCCTGCTTGGTGACATCCTGGGCGGATCGCCGCTCACCAATGCGATGAACACGCTGGCCGAGAAGGGCCTGCTCGCCCACACCATTGCCTTCGGCGGTATGAATCTGCCCATGGCTATGACCGCCATGATGGGGCTTGCCACCATGGACCTGGATTCCCTCAAGCATATGATGCTGCAGGAGGGCAAGAACGGTATGTCCGAGCTCGTTGTCCCGACCGATGACGCCGACGACGAGGACGACGACATCTAGGCAGCGCATCCGCCCAAATTTTTGTGATGGAGCGGGGGTTAAGAGGAAAGACCCCCGGTGATAAAGAAAGGGAGAACGCATGATTTCGTTCATCCGTATTGACGACCGTATGATCCATGGACAGACCGTTACCCGTTGGGCCCTCGAGTATCCCTGCGACGGTCTTATCGCCGTCAACGACGCTGCAGCGTCTAACCCCGTGCTCAAGGAGGCCTACAAGAGTGCCTCGGGCAAGAAGACGTTCGTGTGGACCAAGGAGCACTTTAAGGAGGTCTCCGAGAAGGTTCTCAAGTCCGACACCAAGTACTTCCTGATCACCAAGAACCCGCTCGACATGAAGGAACTTCTCGTCGATTTTGGCTTTAAGCCCGGCATGGACCGCATCATCGTCGGTCCCTGCAACGATCGTCCCGGCACCACCAAGCTCGGCAACAACCAGTCGATCACGCAGGAAGAGGCCCAGGCGCTCGAGGATCTCACCAACGCCGGCTACACGGTCGAGTTCGCCCTTATCAAGGAGAAGTCCATCGGTGAGTGGCCCAAGTTCCGCGGTCAGTTTGGCTTCTAGTTAGGCGCCAGCCGCATTTTGGTATCTACAGCCCTTGGTGAAAGGGGCTGAGGAATAAAGAAAGGGGAAAGCATGGCAATCAATGCATTCCAAGCCGCGCTGTTCGGCCTGTTCGCCTGCCTGGCATCACTGCCTGGCATGGGCGGCACGACGATCGGCAACTACACTCTGGGTCGTCCTCTGGTCGCCGGCCTCATCGTCGGCATCATCATGGGCGATATGCAGACGGGCATCCTCGTCGGTGCTGCCATCCAGGTTGTCTACATCGCTCTCGTGACCCCTGGCGGAACCGTCTCCGCCGACGTCCGCGCCGTGTCCTATATCGGTATCCCGCTGGCGATCCTCGCCATCAAGAACTCGGGCATCGATCCCGCCTCCGCTGAGGCTGCCGGCATGGCCGCATCCCTCGGTGCCGCCGTCGGCACGCTCGGCACTGTGCTCTTCTATGGCACCGCCACCATCAACCTGGTGTGGCAGGGCATGGGGTGGAAGTGGCTCGAGAAGGGCGATCTCCACAAGCTCTACCTGGTCAACAACGTTCTGCCTTGGATTGGTCACATCGTCTGCTAATTCCTCCCGACGTTCATCATCACCATGGGCGGCACCGCCATGGTCGACCTCATGAAGACCTACATGCCCATGGACGGCATCGCGATGAAGACGCTGTTCACCGTCGGCTCGCTGCTGCCTACCGTCGGTATCGCCATCCTGCTCAAGCAGGTCATCTCCAAGCCGACGGACTTCCTCACGTTCTTCTTCGGCTTCACCCTGTCCGCTGTCATGGGATGCAACCTGATTGCCGCTGCCGGCATCGGCTGCTTCTTCGCCCTGATCAACTATGAGATCGCTTCGCTCAAGATCGACCTCGCAAACGCTCCCAAGGCAGCTAACGCCTCGGGCTCCGATGATGAGGAAGAGGAGGACATCTAATGGCAGAGAAGAAGAAACTCTCTAAGAAAACGCTTGCCAAGTCGTTCCGCAACTGGTCCTATGGCAACCTGACTTGCTTCTCGCAGGAGCACATGCAGACCTTCGGTTACCTGTGCGCCATGCTTCCGATCGTCGAGGAGCTCTACGACACGCCCGAGGAGCAGAAGCAGGCCCTCCAGACCTACTCCGCGTTCTTCAACACCGAGCCGCAGATCGGCACCATGATTGTCGGCGTCACCGCCGGCCTCGAGGAGGCTCGCGCAAACGGCGAGGCCATCGACGACGACGCCATCAACGGCATCCGCGCCGGCCTCATGGGCCCGCTCGCCGGCCTTGGCGACTCGCTGATCGTCGGTACCCTGATCCCGATCCTGCTCGGTATCGCCCTCGGTCTCTCGACCGGCGGCTCTCCGCTCGGTGCCATCTTCTATATTGTCGTGTGGAACCTGCTCATGTTCCTTGGCATGCGCTTTGCCTACAACCAGGGCTATGAGCTCGGCGGCAAGGCGGTCGAGGCCCTCGTTGGCCCCAAGGCAAAGGCTCTTCGCGATTCCATCGTGATGGTCGGTACCATGGTCATCGGTGCAGTCGGTGCTACCTGGGTCTCCATCACCTGCAGCCCCAACCTGGTGCTGCCCGGTGGCGGCAAGTTCCAGGACACGCTCGACGGAATCTATCCGCACCTGCTGCCCATGATCTTCATCATCTTCTGCTGGTACATGATGACCAAGAAGAAGGTCAACCCCATCGTTATGATGCTGATTCTCGTCGTGATCGCATTCGTGGGCGTTGTTATTGGCTTCTTCGACCCGGCACTGAGCTACTAGTCATCATCCCCTGGCCCCCTGTAAGGCCGTGCGGCCTCAACCGCACGGCCTTCTGATTTTGCGCCGCCCTTCAAGGGCAATATGGCCAGCGACCTCCATCGCCTACACGACACCCGCTATATTGCTCTTGAAAGATGACGTATTCGAAAAACGATGTTCTTGTACATGATGCACGCTTTGCACGAGGAGGACCCATATGCACGAGAAACACGGACACGACCTTTCGCGCGACGACTTGATCCGCGAGGCAAAGATGCAGACCGATGCTATTCAGCGGCTCAACGTTTGGCTGCGTTTGGGCTATTCGCTCGTGGCTATTGGCTTTTTGGTGGGGATGTGGGGTATGCAGGGCGGCCCCGGCTGGGGCGTCCCCGCGGGCATCGTGTGCCTGGTGGTGGGCACTCCGCTTTCGATTGTGCTTAAGGTTGGCACGACCAACGCCAAAAAGAATGTTGAGCGTATGCTCGAGGCCGCGGGTATCGACGTTGAGGAGCTTATGCGACGTAAGAAGGACGAGCGATAAGCTTTCGTGTTGGGGTATCATAAATAATTGTTGCGAATGTTAACTAATGTACGGCAAATGACGGTTTTATGGCCCTTCTAGAGTTGCAAAGGACAATATCCCCAGTGGATTACGATGACGTCGCTCGAAAACTGATTGTGTACTCACGTTCCCTTGCCAAGGGATCCTTGAGTGCTGCCGGCGGCGCCAGTGTGGGCGAGGCACCGGTTTTACAGTATCTATCGGGTATTGACGGTGATGTCATTCCCTCCGAGATTGCCAAGAAGCTGAAATTCTCCCGTGCGCGCATGTCGCATATCTTGGATTCACTCGAGAGCAAGGGTTACGTTCAGCGCAGGACCGATCCAAACGATCGTCGGCGTGTGCTGGTGAGCATTACCGAGGAAGGCCGTGATTTCGCGGCGAAAAAAAATGCCGAGAGTGTGGCATCGCTCTCGAAACAACTCTCAGCGCTCGGCGAGCACGATGCCCAGGAGCTCGTGCGCATCCTGAATAAAGCCTACAGCCTTACCTATGATGCCGACGACTACCTGGACAATCTATAAAGATGAAGACAGGCATTTAGGTGCATCATGAAATGCATCCGGGGCAATTGTGCCCATCAGCCACCGTCAACATCTCATTCCAAACCAAATCAGCCAACGTACGTCATGGCAATCCCCGGTAGGTTGCAGGATGGCGGCTGAGCCTTTCCCTCGGGAAACTTCGCGAAGCCCAGTTCCCGAGAGAAAGGTATGGTCTGTGTAATACCAGATAAACAGTACATTTTTGCTAGATTGGTATTTGACTGAAGAACCAATTGGTATGGCTTATTAAGCCCACCTTGCCGTTGACGCTTATTTTGCTGCCGCTGGGAGAATTCCGAACTTGGGTGCGCAAGTGCTCCCATATGTTGATATGACCTAGTAGGTGGCTATCTGGTTACTACCAGTTGGCCCCTTGGTAACGGGTGGCCCCCATTGTGCGGAATGTACCGAACATCTCCGTTTGATACGTT
The DNA here is from genome assembly GCA_902364645.1 of Coriobacteriaceae bacterium. Lineage (GTDB taxonomy): Bacteria > Actinomycetota > Coriobacteriia > Coriobacteriales > Coriobacteriaceae > Collinsella. The sequence goes on from CABJEP010000003.1 coordinate 5,539, forward strand.
TTCCCATGCTGCCGGGGGGGGGGGCGTCCTCGGCACCTCAGCATGTCGGAAGAAAGGAGACCAGATGCGCAGGAATTCCATTTTTACGAAACGGTGGGTGAAGGGAAGCGCGGTCCTCGTTGCCACTGCAGCGACGCTCGTGTTTGCCAATCCCCAGCAGGCGATTGCCACGCCACTCAAGGGCGTCGACTCGGCGACCGTGTCCCAGTCTGCCTCGAATGTCGTCGACATCGATTTCGCTGACGGCATCAAGGGCCGTATTACGTTCCTCGAGGACGGTATTTTCCGTTATAACGTCGACCCCAAGGGTGAGTTTTCCGAGTACGCCACGCCGCGCAGTAAATCCCACACGGCTAAGATCCAGGCTCAGCCCGATACCTCGGACACCTACAGCAAGCCGAGTGCGACGGTTGCCGACAAGGGCGACACTATCGAGATCACCGGCGGAAAGGCGACCGTGATCCTGGACAAGGCGACTGGCAAGATGAGTATCAAGTCAGGCGACCGTGTCGTGGTTTCCGAGTCCGCGTCCCTCGACCTTGATAAGAAGGGTACCGTCCAGACGCTCGCCAAGGAGAAGTCCGAGAACTTCTTTGGCGGCGGCACCCAGAACGGACGCTTCCTGCACACCAACCAGACCATCGCCATCTCCAACACGAACAACTGGACCGATGGCGGCGTTGCCTCGCCCAACCCGTTTTATTGGACGAGTGACGGCTACGGCGTGCTCCGAAACACGTTTGCAGAGGGTTCCTACGACTTCGGTTCCACGGACTCATCGACGGTCACGACTTTGCACAGCGAGAATGAGTTTGATGCCTACTACTTCGTGGCGACCAACGAGGGAGCTTCGAACGTGGCAACTGAGATGCTGCAGGACTACTACAAGGTGACCGGTAACCCGGTACTGCTGCCCGAGTACGGGTTCTACCTTGGTCATCTTAATGCCTATAACCGTGATGGCTGGTCAACGACCTCGGGTCAAAAGAAGTGGGAGACCAAGGGCAGCAAGTCCTCGAGCGAGAAGGGCGACGTTAAGTACGAGTCTGGCATGTCGACGGGCTACAAGCTCGACGGCACACTTGCGGCCGAGACGCTCAACGGTGAGGGCCCTACGGTTGATACCGAGAACATGAAAGCGACCGATTTCGACCGCCAGTTCTCTGCTCGGCAGGTTATCGATGACTACGAGGACAGCGACATGCCGCTCGGCTGGTTCCTGCCGAACGACGGCTACGGCGCCGGCTATGGCCAGAACGGTTACTACAAGACCGGCGGCGTCAACTCCGACGGAGCGAGCTCGGCCGACCGTCTTAACGCTGTGCGTGCCAACGTCGACAACCTTAAGAAGTTCACCGAGTATGCCAACTCAAAGGGTGTGAGCACGGGCTTGTGGACCCAGTCCAACCTTGAGCCCGACAGCAACCCTGAGACCCCGTGGCATCTGCTTCGCGACTTCGACGCCGAGGTCAAGACGGGAGGCATCACTACCCTTAAGACCGACGTTGCCTGGGTTGGATCTGGCTACTCCTTTGGTCTTAATGGCATCAAGACAGCTTATGACACGGTGACGACCGGCGCTAACAAGCGCCCCAACATCATCACGCTCGATGGTTGGGCCGGCACGCAGCGCTTTGGTGGCATTTGGACCGGCGACCAGTATGGCGGTAACTGGGAGTACATTCGCTTCCATATCCCCACGTATATCGGTCAGAGTCTTTCGGGCAACCCCAACATCGGCTCCGACATGGATGGCATTTTTGGCGGTGACCCCATCATCTCTGCGCGTGACTACCAGTGGAAGACGTTCACGCCCTCTATGCTCGACATGGACGGTTGGGGCACCTACCGTAAATCGCCCATGACGCACGGCGATCCCTACACAGGCATCTCGCGCTTCTACCTCAAGCTCAAGGCGCAGCTCATGCCCTATATCTACACGAGCGCGGCCTCGGCGGCCAACATCGACACGGGTAACGGCGATGCCGGCCTGCCCATGATCCGCGCCATGCTGCTTTCCGATAACTCCGAGTACGCCGCAAGCACCTCGACGCAGTACCAGTATATGTTCGGTGAGAACTTCCTAGTGGCACCGGTGTATCAGGATACCCAGGCAGACGAGAACGGCAACGACATTCGCAATGGGATTTACCTCCCCAACTACGGCACCGACGAGAATCCCACCATCTGGATCGATTACTTCTCGGGTAAGCAGTATCGCGGCGGCCAGGTTCTCAACAACTACGAGGCTCCGCTTTGGAAGCTGCCGCTGTTTGTGAAGGCCAACGCTATCGTGCCGATGTACGCCGAGAACAACAACCCCGAGGCCGTGAGCGACACCAACACCAAGGGTACCGACCGCAGCCAGCGTATCGTCGAGTTCTTCGCCACCGAGGGCGACGGCACCTTTACGCAGTACGAGGACGACGGCTCCTCCATCGAGAACAACACGACTGAGGACGATTCCTACGGTACGATCGACAATATCTCCTACGGTGAGCATGTGAGCACCGTCTACAGATCCAAGGCCGCAGGCGGCACCGCGACCTTTACCGCCGAAGCCTCGCAGGGTGGCTACAACGGCTACGACTCCAATCGCACCACGACCTTCGTGGCCAACGTGTCCGCCAAGCCCATGAGCGTCGTCGCCAAGAACGGCGGATCCGCGCTCAACGTGGTTGAGGTCGACTCGCAGGAGACCTTTGACACCGCGACCCCCGAGGCCGGCCAGGCGGTCTACTTCTACAGCGAGACCCCTAACCTCAACCACTACGGCAGCGATGTGGACGGCACCGAGGCCGAGCGGGGCGAGAGCTTTAACAACACCAAGATCACCACGAACCCCAAGGTCTACGTCAAGTTCGCGAAGACCGATGTTGCTGCGGCGGCGCAGACGCTCGAGCTGGGCGGTTTCGTGAACGCCGACGCCACGCTCACAGCCGATCGCCTCAACGAGAGCCTCTCCGCACCCACGAACCTTGCTGCCCCCGAGGACGTCACGACCCCAACGAGCATCAAGCTCACCTGGGGAAAGGTCGATGGTGCTACCTCCTACGACCTTAAGGTCGACGGCACCGTGTTCGCCGTGGGTGATGCGGCCGAGTTCACGCACACCGACCTCGCCTACAATAGCAAGCACACCTACCAGATTCGTTCGCGCAACGCCGAGGGCTACTCCGCCTGGAGCGATGTGCTCGAGGCGAACTCCGCACTCGATCCGTGGCGGAACGTCCCCGACGCCGAGCAAATCACCTGGGAGGGCTCACTTTACGGCAGCCATAAGGCCGAGCTCGCCTTCGACCATGAGTTCCAGTCGGGCGACGGCGGTTTCCACTCCGGTGGCAACGATCTGGGCAAGGCGCTTACCGTTGACTATGGACGCGCTTACAAGCTCGATAAGCTCGAGTACTATCCGCGCGATGACGCCGGCAACGGCACTGTGACCAAGATGCGTGTTGAGACGAGTCTCGATGGCGTCCACTGGACGAGCCAGGAGGTCGATTGGGCACGTTCCGCTGATTGTAAGACGGTAGCGTTTGACGGCACCGTGGCCGCCCGTTACGTGCGCATGACACCGCTCGCCTCGGTCGGCAATTTCTTCTCCGCGTCCGAGATTGCCATCTACAAGACCGACGGCACGGATGGCTTCGCCGTGGGCTCCAACCTCAACAAGGCCACGATCTCCGACGGAGACTACTCCAACATGAAGAACTATCTGGGCCTCGAGAATCGCGAGCCCGATACCCCGACGTTCGGTTCGCAGATCCGCGACCACTTCGCCGACCTCAACGATAACGGCGTTTACGACGTCTACGATTACTCGTTCACCATGGCGGGTCTTGACGGCGGCACTAAACAAAAGGGCAAGGTCGCAGGTTCGCTCGCGGTGATTCCGAGCAAGACCGAGGTCGAGGCCGGTGATGAGATCACCGTTGATGTCTATGCGGCCGACGCCAAGAACGTCAACGCCCTGGGCGCTCTCGTCAACTTCAAGAGCGACCAGTTCGAGTTTGTGTCCGAGAGCATCGCGCAGGACGGCTCGACTGCCGGCATGGAGAACCTGTCTCGCGAGAAGGTCCAGTTCGCGGACAGAACGCAGACTATCAATCTCGCCTTTGCCAACCGCGGCGATGGCAAGCTCTACAACGGTACCGGCGCGGTGGCGAGTTTCAAGCTCAAGGCCAAGACCGCCGGCAAGGTCGAACTGCCCTCGACATCTTGGCTCATCGGTCCGGCATGCGACGCACTTGAGTTTGCGAGCGACGGCACGGTGACGATGCCGGATGTTCCTCAGCCAACGGTCGCCGAGTACGGTCAGGACGCCTTCAACATCACGATGACCAACGATGAGCTCACGACCGACGACGGGACCAACGTCGAGAAACTTATCCAGCAGAAGAGCTATAACGCGCTGTTCGATAATAACGAGGGCGACAACGGCTTTGAGTTCCTATGGAACTGGAGCGGCAACTGGGACAGCGAGGGTAAGCTTCCGAGTTACGTGAAGCTTCCCACCACGATGACATTCGCATTTAAGACGCCGTCGAAACTCGATAGTGTCGAGGTCGTTAACCGCAACGGTGGCAACGGAACCGTGCAGAAGATCAAGGCTGTCGTGACGTTCGAGGATGGCTCGACCCAAGAGTTCGCGGGCGGGGAGTACGATTCCTTCCTGGCTCGCTACGCCTTTGACCTCTCTGCCGAGAACAAGGGCAAGAAGGCGACCAAGGTCGAGGTCACGCCGCTTGAGGCATCGGGTGACCAGATGCTCACACTGCGTGAGGTCAACTTCAACTACACGCAGGGTGTCGAGGCCATCGAGGGTGTCGAGCTAGGCAAGAACCAGACCGAGTTCTTTGAAGGCGACATTACGCCCGTCGACGCCAAGGCTACGCCTGAGAGCGCTGGCTACCCCTATGTGACGGTCGAGAGCTCCGACCCCTCTGTGGTAAGCGTCTCCGCTGTTCAGGCTGGCGATAGCGTGAGCTACTACCTGCGTGCCAACAAGGCCGGCAAGGCAAAGATCACGGTGGCGTCGGTACTCGACCCCTCCAAGACCGCATCCTATGAGGTCGAGGTCAAGGCTGGTGTCGATACCTCTGCGCTCGTAGCAGCGCTTTCCAAGGCCGCGGGCTACAGCGAGTCCGTCTACACCAAGGATTCCTATGCAGCTCTCACCACTGCGGTCGAGGCGGCTCAGAAGCTCCTCGACAGCGGCCAGGGCAGCTATAGCAAGAAGGATGTCGCAGACGCCACAGCCAAGATCGAGAAGGCAATCGACGGCCTCAAGATGCGCCCTGTCGATGAGAAGATTCTCATCAACACGCCCGAGAACCGCAAGAACGTCAAGGTGGCCGGCTTCTCGAGTGAGGCCGACTACGAGGGCAGCAACGCCGTCAACGCTCTCGACGGCGACGAGCGGACGCTTTGGCACAGCGACTGGGCCCATGGGACCGGTATGCCCCAGTATCTGAGTGTCGACCTGGGCCGCGACTACGATCTCACCGACGTTACATTCCTGCCGCGCCAGGACGGCGGCACTAACGGCGATATCTTCGAGGCCGAGATACTGGTCTCCGACACTGCCGACGGTTATGAGAAGGGCACCGCCGCGTCGATGGGTACGTTCGCCTTCGACAACGATGGCCGCGTGCTCACCGACCGTGGCGACTGGAAACAGATGAGCTTTGGCGCCGCGCGCGGTCGCTACGTGACCGTCAAGGTGATTCACGCCGGCGGGGGCGACGTTGATGCCTACTGCAGCATGGCGGAGCTCAAGTTCTACGGTACGGCCGTCCCCGATCCGGTGGCGAAGGATGATCTCACTGCCGCGATCGAAAAGGTTGATGCCGAGCTTGCCGCCGGCGACCTCAAGGCCGGCGACTACACCGAGGCCTCCTGGACGGCGCTCGAGAACGCCCTGGCGAGCGCCCGCGCCATCTTGAGCGACGAGGATGCCACGCAGGACGAGGTCGACCAGGCGCTCAGGGCGCTCGAGAGCGCCCGCGACGCGCTCGAGAAGACCCCGGTGGTCCCGGTCGAGAATCCGACTAAGAAGCAGCTCAAGGCCCTGGTCAAGCAGGCGAAGGAGACTGACACCAGGGGCAAGACGGCCGAGTCTGTCAAGGCCCTGACGGATGCCATTACCTACGCCGAGGGCGTCTTGGGTGATGAGAATGCTTCCGACACCCAGATCCAGGCGGCCTATAGCCAGCTCAAGCTGGCCATTGAGAGCCTCAAGGATGCCGATTCCAGCAACCAGGGCGGCTCGGGCAACCAGGGTTCCGGCAATGGCTCGAACGGCGGCAACCAGGCGGGCAAGCCCGCAGGCGACAAGGCCCAGGGCAGCAAGAAGAACGGTTCGGCGATTCCCAATACCGGAGACCAGACGGCGGCGACCGTCGCGACCGTCGGTGGTCTTGGCGCCATCATCGCCGCGATCGGCGCTTTCTTCCATCGTCGCAGCAAGGCTAAGTAGCCCCAGCAACAGCTAAGCAAGCGTGCCCGCCGTCCCACCCAAGGACGGTGGGCACGCTTTTTGAATGTAGGCAGAAAGCTCCGACCCTTCGGCCTTAATCTCGCAAAGCGTTCCGTCTCCCGCCGAACACATCAGCATCGGCGGCTATACTTGAATTATTTGCAGTTAAGGGTCGCGGATTGGCCGCGTCACCGCTCTCAACAGGAGGTCTTTGTTTATGGCAGATCAAAAGCCGGTTGTCGGGATCATCATGGGCTCCAAGTCCGATCTGGGTGTTATGGAAGGCTGCACCGCCGAGCTCGAGGCGCTCGGTGTGCCCTATGAGCTCGTCATTGCGAGCGCACACCGCACACCGGCGAAGGTCCACGAGTGGGCTTCGACTGCTGCCGATCGCGGTATCAAAGTGATTATCGCCGCCGCCGGCAAGGCCGCTCACCTGGGTGGTGTCGTGGCCGCCTTTACGCCGCTGCCGGTTATCGGCGTACCTATGAAGACGAGTGACCTGGGCGGTATGGATTCGCTGCTGTCGATGGTGCAGATGCCTTCGGGCGTGCCCGTGGCCTGCGTTGCCATCAACGGCGCCAAGAACGCCGCCATTTACGCCACGCAGATTCTGGGCGCATGCGACCCCGAGTACCGCAAGGTTATCGAGAAGATGAAGCAGGAGATGGCCGACGCCTAGGCGTTCCGCCGTTTCACCGCAGTATAAGGAGAGCCATGTCCGATTATCAGGGAAAACGATTCAAGGCTTCTCAGATTCCCGATCCGTCGAAGCCGGGTGCTGCCCATGCGGCACAGCAGGGTCGGACATCCTCTCCTCAGCAGCCGCGCGCGCCGCGCCCCGTGACACCGGCGACGCATCGTCGACAGGACGCGCCGGCCGCATATCGACCTTCATCTTATAGCACCGCTAAGAAGCCGCCCCGGTCTTCATCGCATGCCACGCCGTCGGATTACACCGAGTCGCCGCGTAAAAAGCGCCGCTCCATCATTCCTATTCTGCTCATCATCGTGGGCATCGGTCTGATTGTTGCCGCCGCTGCCATCTTTATCAATGCCCAGATTGGCTATAAGCAGGCGAGCGATTCGTATCAGAAAATCGAGAAGCAATATGTAAGCGATAAGGACGCCAGCGGCGTGCCGATTATCGACTTTGATGCACTTGCTCAGACGAACCCCGAGATTGTGGGTTGGATTTACGTGCCGGGAACCAACATCAACTATCCCGTGGTGCAGACCAACAACAACTCCAAATACCTCAACACGCTGTTCGATGGCACGTCTAACGCCTCGGGTGCCATCTTCTTGGATAGCGATGACACCGCGCCGGGAATGGTCGACCAGCAGACCACGATCTACGGCCACCATATGAACGATGGGTCGATGTTCAACGTGATTTCGGATACGACTGACCAGGCAACGTTCGATAGCGTTGAATATGTGTACTACATCACGCGCGATGCGACGTATAAGTTGCGTCCGCTGGCGACCAAGGTGGTCGAGGACACGTATGCCAAGGCGCGCACGACCAATTTTGAGGGCGACGACGGACTCAAGAACTACCTGTCCGAGATGCTCGACGGCGCTTCTGCCGTGGCGAGTGATGCCACCGATCGTGCCGCTTCGGCAACTAAGGTTGTAACGCTTGTGACCTGTCGTTCGCTGTCGCTGAGCAACACACGCGCCGTCATGGTACTCACGCCGGTCGAGGAATAAGTTGTTCGAGAGTAGCTAAAAAGGCCCCGTCCCAAATTGGCTACTCGACGACGGTAAGGGAGAAATGATGCTCGAGAGTGGCAAATTGATGCCTTCGATTGATGCTTGGCTGCGCGAGGCCAAGGCCGATGCTTCGGCGGCAGGCTGTGGGATGTATCTGACGCATAACGGTGTGGTGCGCGCGACGCCCAAGGCTGAGGTGCGCGGAGTCGAGACCGATGGCGTGGCGCCTGGGCATAAGGTGGGCGGCATGGTGTTTGGCTTCGATGCTCAGAAGGTGCAGGCTGCTATCGAGGCGACGCGTGCGATGCCGGGTATCGGCTATGTGCGTGTGTGGCTGGCAAGCGGCGAGCTTGCCGTAGGTGACGACATCATGCTCGTGCTCATCGGCGGGGACATTCGCCCGCACGTGGTCGATGCGCTGCAGGCGCTCGTTGGCACCATTAAGAACGAATGCGTGAGTGAGGTCGAGCGCGAGGCGTAGAGGCTTGCGTCGATAGAAGGATCGTTTATAAAAATGCCCACCGGTACGTGTGATACCGGCGGGCATTTTGCGTTTTGGGCGCGGTGGGCGCTACACGCGCGTCGCATCCTTGGGGCTCATGGTCATGCTCTGGAAGCGGTTTTCCATGTACTCGTTATCGAAGTGCTCTCCGTAGAACTGTGCGACGGGAATGTCCGGCTCCGTGCCGTTAACGCGCTGGTACCAGTAGTCGAGCGACTGCAGCGTCATGACGCCGTCGACCAGCATGATAACGGTAAAGATGACGGTGGCCGAGTAGCGGCTCTTCCAGGGGATCTTGTTGATAAGCTTAAGCAGCCTCGGCAGCAGCAGCTTGATCCAGATGAGGCCGCCCAGGCCCCACAGGCAGGCGAAGCCCGTGCAGGTGCGTCCGCCCGTGAGGACCACGAGCGGATCGGGCAAACCGAACAGCGTTATGTGCGAGTAGCTCCACGAGACCACGCCAAACGCGGTCTGCATAAACCAGCCCACGAACACCTCAAAGCTGGCGCCGAGCAGGGCGCTCACCAGGAAAATGATGATGGGGTTCTTTTTGTAGAAGCGGTTAAGCACCATGGTCATGAGCACGGCGCCAAATCCGTAGATGGGGCTGAAGGGGCCAAACAGCATGCCGGCGCGGTTCTGATAGACGCCCGGGTCGTCGACCGTCATGTGCCAGATGTCCTCGGCGATCAGGCCGAGTATGCAGCAGACAAAGAACACCCAGAACAGGTTGAAGTAGTTGAGCTTGATGTAGCCCTCGCCGGTTTCATCGCGGCCGAGCATGCCCTCGGCGGCGGCGTCGCGGTCGAGCATCTCCTGCAGGCGGCGCTGCAGTTCGCGCTCCTGACGCAGCGTGGGGTCGACGGTTGCCGAAAGTGCAACAAGGATGCCGAGCTGGATCGCGGGACGCAGCAGGAAGGGCCCGATGCCCTGGAGCATCACGTCGACCAAAAGCTCGACGACGGTGAATGCAATAAGGATGTAGGACAGGCGGGCGGCGTTGCGGCGCTGGTTTTTGATAAGGTCCAGGCCAAAGATGATTAGGATGACGGCACTTGCCGCAGAGAGCATGATGCCGGCGACGATAAGGCCGACTGCGACGAGCGTGTTGTCGCCGAGCTTTTCGGTGGCGTTGCCGTTAACAAGTGCCGTGATGACCTGCCACATAAAGGCAGCGACCGACGGGAGCGTGCCCACGCCGGAAAGGATGCACAGGACGGCGTACACCTTAATGATGAGGGGAATCTTCTTGACCTCTGTGGCGCTGGGGACGCTGGGGTCGAGTTCGTTTCGATCCATACAGAACCTTTCTCGCTTTGTTGTAGGTTATAAGGATACGCCGCCGACCTGCCAAAAGACAGGACGAACGTCCCAATTGCAACTTTGTAATCCCCAACGGTGGACGCGGCGGCCATCTGGGGGGCGCGGGCGCTTGCACTGGACAGACCGATAAAATGTTTGGCAACAAAACTGATTATTAGCTCGGTGGGCTTTTAAAAAGCGCTGTTCATGCGCGGGAGTGCTTGTCTTGCCGTGCGTATAATAGGGCAGGTAACGCCAAAAATACGAGGCTCTGAGGGGATACCATGTCTCAAGAAACCATCCGCGCGGCCGAGCGTGCCGCGGGACAGGTGAACACCATGTCGACGTATGATCCGGACTCCGACCAGCTGCATGAGGAATGTGGCATTTTCGGCGTATGGGCGCCCGATCGCGACGTGGCTCGACTGACGTACTTTGGCCTGCGTGCGCTGCAGCACCGTGGCCAGGAATCGGCTGGAATCGCCGTGGGTGACGGCGGCACGGTTATGGTCCGCAAAGATCTGGGCCTGCTCGACCGCGTGTTCTCCAACGCCGACCTGTCGACGCTCTCCGGCCAGCTGGCCGTGGGTCATGTGCGCTACGGCACTGCCGGCGCCAAGAGCTGGGAAGCCTCTCAGCCGCACCTCTCTACCATCAATAGCGTCATTATCGCGCTCGCGCACAACGGCACCCTCGTCAACACCGACGAGCTGCGCCGTCAGCTGATCGAGCTGGGCGTGCCGTTCCTCTCCAATTCGGATTCCGAGGTCGCGACCAAGCTTATCGGCTACTTTACCCAGCGTACGGGCCACCTGCGCGAGGGTATTCGCAAGACCATGGAGCTCGTGCGCGGCGGCTACGCCATGACGCTCATCAACGAGCAGGCGCTCTACGCATTCCGCGATCCACACGGCATTCGCCCGCTCGTGCTGGGCAAGCTGGTGGACGAGGGTCTGGACCAGGCCGATGCCGCAGCCGTTTCGCAGCTGCCGTCGCAGGACGGCGCCGCGACGGTCGACTCCGCCGTCCGTGTCACGCGCGCCGGCGGCTGGGTCGTTGCTTCCGAGACCTGCGCACTCGACATCGTGGGTGCCGAGTACGTCCGTGACGTCCGTCCCGGCGAGATCTTGCGCATCAGCGCCGAGGGCCTGGTATCCGAGCAGGGCGTGCCTGCAGCCGAAGAGCCCGCCAACTGCATCTTTGAGCAGGTCTACTTTGCCCGTCCCGACTCCATCATGAACGGCAAGAGCGTCTATGCCTGCCGTTACGACATGGGTCGTCAGCTGGCACATGAGGAGCCTGTCGAGGCCGACCTGGTCATCGGCGTGCCCGACTCCGGCCTGCCGCCTGCGGAGGGGTATTCGCACGAGAGCGGTATTCCCTTTGGCGAGGGCCTTATCAAGAACCGCTACGTGGGCCGTACGTTTATCGAGCCTACGCAGGAGTTGCGCGCCATGGGCGTGCGTATGAAACTCAACCCGCTGCGCGACAATATCGAGGGCAAGCGCCTGGTCGTCATCGACGACTCCATCGTGCGCGGCACCACCATGGTGCAGCTCGTCAAGATGCTGCGCAACGCCGGCGCCAAGGAGATTCACATCCGCATCAACTCGCCCGAGGTCATCTGGCCGTGCTTCTACGGTATCGATACCGATGTGCAGTCGCAGCTTATCAGCGCCAACAAGACGGTCGACGAGATTTGCGAGTATATCGGCGCCGATTCGTTGGCCTTCCTTTCGGTCGAAGGCCTGCTTAAGGTCATGCCCAAGGGCGGTTACTGCGATGCGTGCTTTACCGGCCGCTACCCCGTGGCGATTCCCGAGAGCTTTGGCCGCGACAAGTTTATGGAGGGCTTTAAGCCCCGCAACCTGGACAAGCCGCTGCACTTTGACGACGACGCCGTGGTCGAGAAATACGACGACCGCAGCTGGGAAGAGGAGCACGGCGAGGCCTAAAACCTGCCATGTGGGGACAGGTTTATTTTGGTAGGTTTTACCTGCTGTTTTGTTGATATGACGGCGCGTGCTGTTATGGCGCGCGCCGAAATGAACGCAATTATGAGCACCGTTTGGCGCCCGCGCGGCGCCACGGTAGTGGGAGAGGAAGGCTCAGATGAGCGACAGCAAGCATGTGACGTATGAGGATGCCGGCGTCGATACCGCTGAGGGCGGCCGCGCCGTCGACGCGATTAAGCAGATGGTCAAGGACACCAATCGCCCCGAGGTTATCGGCGGCATCGGCGGCTTCGGTGGCCTGTTCTCGGCTGCCGCGCTTAAGGATATGGAAGACCCGATCCTGATCAGCGGTACCGACGGCGTGGGCACCAAGCTCGTGCTCGCCCAGATCATGGACCGTCACGAGACGGTGGGCCAGGACCTGGTCGCTATGTGCGTCAACGACATTCTGGCTTCGGGCGCCGAGCCGCTGTTCTTTCTGGACTACGTTGCCATCGGTCACATCGAGGCCGAGCACATGGCAAAGATTATCAAGGGTGTGGCCGACGGCTGCAAGCTCGCGGGCTGCGCGCTCGTGGGCGGCGAGATGGCCGAGCACCCGGGCGTCATGGCTCCGGCCGACTACGACCTCGCCGGCTTTACCGTGGGCGTCGTCGACCGTCCCAAGATGCTCGACCCCGCAAACGTCCGCCCCGGCGACGTGATCCTGGGCCTGCCCTCCACCGGCGTGCACTCCAACGGCTACTCGCTCGTGCGCAAGGTCATTGGCGTCGACGGCATTAAGCCGGGTACGCCCGAGGGCGCCGCTAAGGCCGAGGAGCTGAGCCGTCCGCTCGAGGAGCTCGGCGGTGCATCGCTGGCAGACGCTCTGCTGGCTCCCACGCGCATCTACGTCAAGCCGGTTCTTGAGCTGCTCCGCGGTGGCGCTCCGGTGCACGCCATCGCCCACATCACCGGCGGCGGTATTACCGAGAACCTCAACCGCGCGCTCGCCGACGACGTTGACGCCGTGGTCACCCGCAACGGCGCCGAGATGGGTTGGGACGTTCCGCCCGTCATCACCTACGTGTCGCGCCAGGCCGAGCTCGCCCCCAACGAGGCATGCAAGACCTTCAACATGGGCGTTGGTCTGTGCCTGATCGTCGCCCCCGAGGACGAGGCCGCGGTAACCGAGGCCCTGGTCGCGCTGGGCGAGAAGTCGTTCCGCGTGGGCGAGTGCGTCGAGGGCTCCGGTAAGGTCGTGTACTCCGATGAGCGCTAACGAGCAGATGGCTGCTGCCGAGGGCCTGGACTTTGTGCCCTATACCCGTCCGACTGGCACCGATACGGCTGAGCCGCTCAAGATCGGTGTGCTCATCAGCGGTTCGGGTACCAACCTGCAGGCGCTGATCGATCTGATCGCCGCCGGTAAGCTCAACGCCTCGATTGAGCTTGTGGTGTCGAGCCGTCCTTCGGCTAAGGGTTTGCAGCGCGCTGAGCGCGCGGGCATCCAGACGCTCACGCTGTCCAAGGATGTCTATGCCGACCCTATTGCCGCCGACGAGATCATCGCGCACGAGCTGCTCGAGCGCGGCTGCGAGTATGTGGTCATGGCCGGCTACATGCGCATGGTGCACACGCCTCTGTTGGCGGCGTTTCCCAACCGCGTGGTCAACTTGCATCCGGCGCTGCTGCCGAGCTTTACCGGTGCGCATGCGATTGACGATGCCTTTGCGCGCGGCGTCAAGGTAACTGGCGTGACCGTGCATTTTGCCAACGAGGTCTACGACAACGGTCCCATCATCGCCCAGCGTGCGCTGGCTGTCGAGGAGGGCTGGGATGTCGACACGCTCGAGGAGCACATCCACGCGATTGAGCACGTGCTGTATCCCGAGGTCGTGCAAATGCTCGCCGACGGCCGCGTCCACGTGCTGGAGAGCGGCAAGGTCGCAATTGATGCGCCCCGCGGCTAGCGGCGCACAGTACAATTTAGTTGAGTGGTCAGGGTGGTCATTGGCGCCAAGGCGCGCGTGGCCACCTTTTGTTTTGGGTAGTCACCCGCGACGTTCTTGAATGACTAGTCGTTTAAGAACGTCGCGGGTGACTAGGTGAGAGAGGTGAGCGCATGGCGGATAACGAAGCGCTGTTTACGCCTGAGCTGGTGTTTTTTGATTGGGAGTGTGCGACGCCGGGTGAGGTGTTTGCGCAGCTCGAGAGTGAGCTTGCTCCGCGCGGCTACATTGCCGACGGTTGGCTCGACGCCGTTCGCACGCGCGAGGATGCCTATCCCACGGGTCTTGCCATGCCGGCGGCAAACATTGCCATTCCGCATACCGATCCGGGGTTTGTGGCCAAGCCCTATATCGCGGTGGTGAAGCCCGCCGCGCCCGTGACATTTAACGCTATGGCTGGCATGGGCGCTCCGGTGCCGGCGCAGATCGTCATCAACCTGGGCATCGCCGAGCCGGGCGGCCAGGTCGAGGCCCTGCAGGCTCTCATGAACATCTTTATGGACGCCGATGCCGCATCCGACGTGCTCGGCCAGACCACGCCGCAGGGCATGGTCGACGCTATCCGCCGTCACTTCTAAGGTGCCGGCTGCCAGAGCTGTCCCCTTTGCACCAAAATGGTGCAGATTAACCTGTCCCCAATGCACCAAGCGTGCCGCGGGGGCTGCGTTGTGACACAATGGCGTTTGTTCGATTCGTTATGCGAAAGGCCAAACATGGCAAATAAGAAAAAGAACCCCGAGGCCGCGCCGACGCCCGAGCAACAGGCTCGCGCCGCCTCCAGCTCTCGTAAGAAGCAGCGCAAGACCTATGTGTCCAAGACCGTCAAGATTATCCTAGTGGTTATCGGCGTACTAGCGATGCTGCTTTCCGTCTCGGCCATGGCGTGCTCCGGCCTGATGTCGCAGACCGAAAGCGCCAGCTCGGGCTATAAGCTCACTGGCGGCGTGGCTGCCACCATCAATGGCACCAACCTCACCGAGGACACCGTGACCAAGCAGATCATGAGCATGCGCACGTCCTACGGCTACACCAAGGACAAAGACTGGGCGCAGTACCTGGTCGACAACGACCTCACGCCCAAGAAGTATCGCAAGCAGCTCATCGACTCCTACACGCAGCAGATTCTGCTTCAGCAAGCGCAGAAGGAAAACGGCGTGACCGTCTCGGACGAGGAGGTCGAGAAGGCCTGGAAGGACGCCTGCAAGAGCGCCGGCGGCGCCAAGGCCTTTAAGAAGACGCTTAAGACCTACGGCTACACCGAGGACACCTACAAGGACTCGCTCAAGGAGAGCCTGGCGCAGCAAAAGCTCAAGGATGCGGTAGCGCCCACAAGCAAGCCCAAGGACAGCGAGATTGTCGATTACATCAACGAGAACCTGTCCAACTACAATGACGCCCGCCGTTCGTCGAATATTCTGATCAAGGTCGATTCCGACGCTTCCGATGAGGACAAGGCCGCCGCCAAGGCCAAGGCGCAGGAGTGCCTGGACAAGATCAACTCCGGCGAGCTGAGCTTTGAGGACGCCGTAAAGCAGTACTCCGACGATACCGGCTCCAAGGATAAGAAGGGCGATGTGGGCTGGGACAAGCTCACCACCTTCGTCGACAGCTACCAGGCGGCGCTCGAGGGGCTCAACAAGGGCGATGTGAGCGACGTCGTCGAGTCGACCTATGGTTACCACATCATCAAGTGCACCGACTACTTCCATGTCGATAATCAGGTCGATGACATTAAGCAGGTACCCAAGGACATCAAGAAGTACGTCTCCAACGTGGTGAAGACGCAGACGGCAAGCACCGCGTACAGCGAGTGGCTGGAGCAGTACAAGAAGGACGCCGACATCACCGTTAACCCCATGCCTAAGGACGTGCCCTATAACGTGAGCCTGAAGGGCGTCACCAAGAGTTCGACCGACGATTCGTCGACGACTGAGTAATCATGGGGCGGTGCTCGCGCGAGTGCCGCCCACGCTATTAGAGAGGATTTGCAGATGACCAACGAAGAGCTGCAGAAGGAAATGATCGCGGCCATGAAGGCTAAGGACAAGGTTCGCCTGTCCATCATTCGCCAGGTCAAGGCCGAGGTGAAGAATATCGAGGTTAACGAGCGCCGCGATGTGACCGAGGAAGACGTCAACAGCATGATCAAGCGTCTGATTAAGCAGACGAGCGAGACGCTGGAGATGTCCATCAAGGCCGGCACCGACCAAGAGCGTACCGACAACCTGACCGAGCAGGTCAAGATTCTGGAGAGCCTTCTGCCCGCGCAGGTTTCGGGCGAGGAGCTCGAGGCCCTGATCGAGCAGGTCATCGCCGAGCTGGGCGCCGCGTCCAAGAAGCAGATGGGCCAGGTCATGGGCGCTCTGGGTAAGGCCACTGGCGGCAACTTCGATAAGCCGGCAGCAGCAAAGATCGTTGGAGCCAAACTCGCGTAATTTGTTACGCGGTTTTACCAAACCGCGTAACGGCTCGACGCTGCAAACCCGTACACACGGCAATCTGACGTTCAATTTCAAGGGCGCGACCATAAGGTCTGCGCCCTTTCATTTCACGTCACCTTGCTCGCGTGTACGGGTTTTCGCTGACTTATGCTCAACAAGGGCGGTTGTATTATTTTCGGTGCTCATTGGGGACAGACTTAAATGAGTACCCACGGGGGGTACTCATTTAAGTCTGTGCCCAATGAGTGGGCGGAAGGTTGCGGGTTCTTTACGGGGATGTAGTGTGGGCTGCGGAAACGTGGTTCTTTCCGTACAATAGTTCAACTCGTGTAAACGCAGGGAAGGGACATTCATGGCAGACATGATCGAGATCAAGCATCTCAACAAGTACTTTGGCGACCTGCATGTGCTCAAAGATATCAACCTCACCGTCAAGCGCGGCGAGAAGCTCGTAATGATCGGGCCCTCTGGTTCGGGTAAGTCGACGCTCATCCGCTGCGTCGATTATCTTGAGGAGCCCACGTCGGGCGAGGTCATCATCGACGGCACGCCGCTTACCAAGAAGAATCACCTGGAGATGGCTCGCAAGTATAGCTCCATGGTGTTTCAGCAGTTCAACCTGTATCCCAACATGACGGTGCTGGGCAATCTGACGCTCGCGCCCATCAAGCTGCAAAAGAAGAGCAAGGAGGAGGCGACCGAGATCGCCATCGCCGCGCTCAAGCGCGTTGGCATGGCTCATAAGGCCGGCGAGTATCCGCAGAACCTCTCGGGCGGTCAGCAGCAGCGCATCGCTATCGCCCGTGCCCTGTGCACTAAGCAGCCCATCATCCTGTTTGACGAGCCGACCTCGGCGCTCGACCCCGAGATGGTCCAGGAGGTTCTGGACGTTATGATTGAGCTTGCGCAGGAGGACATCACCATGATCTGCGTGACGCATGAGATGGGCTTTGCGCGCCAGGTGGCCGACCGCGTCATCTTTATGGAGGACGGCCGCATTCTGGAGGAGGGCACGCCCGAGCACTTCTTCGATAACCCCGAGAACCCGCGCTGCCGCGAGTTCCTGTCCAAGATTCTGCACTAGGCGCGGTGATGGACATGACGGATATGACGAGGGCGGCTGTATCGCGCCGTCACTTTTTGCAGCTGGCTGGCGCCGGCATGCTCGCGCTGACGGGGACCGCGCTCACCGGTTGCGGCAACTCTGCCAGCGGCGAGGCCTCCGACAAGGGGTCCAAGCTTGCGACCATCAAGTCGCGTGGCCACCTGAACGCCGGCGTTAAGAAGGATGTTCCCGGCTACGGCTATTACGACACCGCCAAGGGTCGCTTTGAGGGCATGGAGGTCGATCTGTGCTACCAGATCGCCGCTGCCGTCTTTGGCGTGAGCTACAAGGAGGCCCGCGCCCAGGAGCTGGTCGAGTTTACCGACGTAACGCCCAAGACGCGCGGCCCGCTGATCGACAACGGCCAACTCGATGTGGTCGCGGCGACCTACACCATCACCGACGAGCGCAAGAAGAGCTGGGATTTCTCGACGCCGTATCGCACCGACTACGTGGGCCTCATGGTCAAGAAACGTTCGGGCTTTACCTCGATTGAGGACCTGGACGGCAAGGTCATCGGCGTGAGTCAGGGTGCCACCACGCAGGGCCTGATCGAGCAGATGATCAAGGATAACGGCTTTACCTGCGAGCCCGAATTTAGGGCCTTTAGCGGCTACCCCATCATCAAGAGTTCGCTCGACGCCGGCAATATCGACGTCTTTGCCATGGACCGCTCCACGCTGGCCGGCTACATGAACGAGACTGTCGAGCTACTGCAGCCCGAGGTCAAGTTTGGCGAGCAGGGCTACGGCGTGGCGACCAAGAAGGGCTGCGACCTCTCGGCCGTGGTCAATCAGGTGGTCTGCGATCGCTTGGCCGACGGCTGGCTCGATCAAGAGGTCAAGACCTGGGGTCTTGTGTAGGCGCATCGTCCAAGGAAGGAATCAAATGCTCGAAGGATTGTTTGACGCCGACCGCTGGTCGACGACATTTCAAAACATGGGGCCCTTCTGGGAGGGCTTTGGCGTGACGCTGCAGGTGGTCGTTGCTGGTCTGCTGCTGTCGCTGGTGCTGGGCACGCTGCTGGGCGTGTTCTCGACCACCCGTTCGCGTGTACTGCGCGCCATCAGCCGCGTGTACGTTGAGTTTTACCAGAATACCCCGCTACCCGTGCAGGTGCTCTTTATGTATATGGCTGGCCCGCAGTTTTTGCAGGCTATAACCGGCGCCGACCAGCCGGTGCGCATCGCGCCGTTCGTGCTGGGCTTCTTGGGTGTGGGCCTGTATCACGCGGCCTACATCTCGGAGGTCATCCGCACCGGTATCGAGGCCGTTCCGCGCGGTCAGATGGAGGCGGCCCAGAGCCAGGGCTTCACCCGTGCGCAGGCATACTGGTACATCGTACTGCCCCAGACGTTCAAGATCATTCTGCCGCCGCTGTGTAACCAGGCGCTCAACCTGGTCAAGAACACGTCGGTGCTGGCGCTTGTGGCCGGCGGCGACCTTATGTACCGTTCCGACAACTTTGTGAGTCTGTACGGTTACCTGCAGGGATACATCGTCTGCTGCCTTATGTACTTCATCATCTGCTTTCCGCTCGCCATGCTTGTGCAGTGGCTCGAGCGCCGCTCCAAGGAGCGTCCGCGCGGCGTGAGCCTAGCCGAGCTGGGGCTCGACAACGTAGAGGAGGCCTAGCGCATGGAAATCTTCAACGCGACCAACCTGCTCTACATTTGGGGCGGCTTTGTTAAGACAATCGAGATCTCGGCGCTGTCGATCTTTTTCTCGCTCATCTTTGGCACGGTGCTGGCGCTCGTTAAAAGCTATGCGCCCCGCCCGTTCCGTATTCTGGTGAGCGCCTATATCGAGCTGTTCCGCTGCACACCGAACCTGCTGTGGATCCTGTTTATCTACTTTACTGTGCAGGGTTTGGACATTGTGATTTCGACCATCGCCTTTACGCTGTTTACCAGCGCCGTGATGGCCGAGATTGTGCGCGGCGGCCTCAACTCGATTCCGCGCGGCCAGTTTGAGGCGGCGCAGAGCCAGGGTTTTGGCTTCTTTGCCACCATGCGCTACATCATTCTGCCGCAGACGTTTAAGACGATCATTCCGGCGCTGTTTAGCCAGTGCACGACCGTCATCAAGGACAGCTCGTATCTTTCGGGTATTAACGTGGCCGAGCTCATGTATACGGCAAATGTCGTGATGGCCCACGCGATCGACCTGTCGCAGGTGCTTATGCTCTACGGCCTGGTGTTTGCGATGTACTTTGTGCTCAACTTTGGTATCTCGCTGCTGGTTCGCGCATATCAGAGGCGAATGGTGGCAGCGTAGAATGTGACAAAGGGACTGTCCCTTTGTCACATAGAGAAAGGAATCGCGATGAGCGATCTGGAGAATAAGAAGAATCCTGTGGTCATTACCATCGCGCGCGACTTTGGCGCCGAGGGCCACGAGATTGGTCGCATGCTTGCCGACGAGTTGGGGATTCCGCTGTACGATAACGAGCTGCTGGTACGTGCGTCGCTGCGCGCGGGCGAGTCGCTCGACAAGATGGCCGCCTACGACGAGCGTCTGGCCGTGGAGAACATGGCGTTCCTGCCCGACCGCTACGACGCGCGTTCGTACTCGGACAAGCTGTTCCAAAAGATGAGCCAGGTGATTTTGGACTTGGGTGAGACCGAGAGCTGCATTATCGAAGGCCGCCTGTCCGATTACCTGCTTCGCAACAACCCCAACCACATTGCCGTGTTGGTGACCGCTCCCTTTGAGGACCGCGTCGAGATTGTGCGCAAGAAGCGTGGCCTTAACAAAAAGAAGGGCGCCAAGCTGGTCAAACAGCAGCAGAAGGCGCGCGAGGCGTTCTATAAGCGCTACAGCGCCGGCAAGTGGAAGATGACGAGCGGTAAGGATATCGTCGTCAACCGCGCCAAGCTGGGGCGCGAAGGCTGCAAAGACGTTATCGCCGCTGCCTACCGCTACAAAGTCGCCCAGCTCGAAGCCTAGCCAATCAAAACCACCACAAAGGCACCTTTGTGGTGGTTTGTTTTAGGCGGAGGGGAAGGCCTTGGTGAGACCGGCGCGCGTCTGCGTGCCGGTCTTTTGATAAATGGAACTCAGGTGGCGCTGCACCATGCGCATCGAGATACCAAGCTCCTCGGCGACCTGTTTGAGCGGGCGCTCATCTTGGGTCACAGCCACCAGCACGTCAACTTCGCGCGGGATGAGAGCGTGATCGGTGATGAAGACCTGACGCTGCTCCTCGATACTCGGTGCTGCCAGCGCCTCCTCGGCAAGCTGTTGATGTTCGCGCTCCTGCTCGGTTTGGGGTAGGCGGAACAAGCCGGCTGCCACAAATGCCGCGCAGGCGGCGACGAGCAAAACGAGCGCACCGATCATGATGAGAGCAACATTGCCCGAGGTCACAAGCGCAAGCGAGACGCCCGACGTGGTGAACGCGCACACGTTATTGGCGGCGCGTCCCATGCCGGCCCAGAAGGCGGGCGCGTGCATGCGCGGTGCCAGCTGAGTAAACGTGGCAGTAAAGAACGTGACGAAAAAGCCCGAGCTCAGGTAAAAGACAATGAGGCCCAGGTTGGGATCGGCTCCTGCTTCGACGGCTAAGATCGAAATAGTGGAGAGTACCGTGACGCCGAACATGACGAGTCCCATGTAGCGACGCTCGGCAAGATCAAAGATAAGACCGGCGGCAAGACCGCTCGCTGCCAAAAAGAGGCGCGGCCAGGTCTGCACGGCGATGGTGCCGTGGGCGTTGGAGAACGTGACCACGTTATCGAGAGTAGAGAACAGACAGGCCAGAATCATGACGAGCGCGATGCTCCAACACGCCTGCTTGGCAAGGGCGTGCGATGGCTCAACAAGGGGATTGATGGCGGGGCTGGAGCTCTCAGCAGCCTTTTGGGGAACGACGCTGAGGGCGGAGATGGCGATCGTCGCTGTGCCAAGGACGATGAGCTCTGCGATGCCGCCGCAATTGAGCAGGTTGATGGCGAACTGCATCAGGATGCCCGCGGCATAGGCTGCTCCCGCACCGGTGGCGAGCTTGGGATCGTCTTGGAATGTCGTTGCGAAGGCATGGTGTGCCGCGCCGCCCAGTAGGCCGAGTCCAAGGAATGCGAGGCATCCCAGAATCTCGAGCGCAAGCGGGCTCGTGGGGGACTGAATCTGAGTCAACCCCAAGATGGCGATGGGGACGGCGGTGCTGACAACTGCCCGAGGCCGGCCTTTGCGCTGTGCGAGCCCGAGCAGCGGCGCATATCCGATAAAGCCGAGCACGCTCGCACCTAGAATAAAGCCCTGTGCGAGCACAACACGTTCGGCGCCGGCGAGTAGCCCGACATTGACGTCGAAGCGAAACTCGGCGGCAAGGAAGGCGAAGGTGAAGAGCGCGAGTGCCAGAAGCGCGTTGATTTTAGGCCTGCTCAGGTTCAAGGACGGTCCTTTGGGTGGACGAATAATCGTGTCCTCGATTGTAGCGTTCCCGGGACGAGTGTGGCGATGGCGAAATCATATTGACTTAAACCGCAGGTAGAGGCCTGGGTTCACATCTACGAACCTAGGCATACGGAGTCATTTGACACATCTTGGTGGTACAGAATCACCGCAAAGGGGACAGGCACCTTTGTGGTGGTGTCCCTACGACCAAGGAGGGCGTTATGTGCGGAAGTCACTTTGATAAGCAAACCCAACGCGAGCGTACCTGCTCGCTGGTTCACGGTACCTGGCGTTGTGTGGGTGCCAAAATCGCTTGCGCCGGCGCGTGTGCGCTTATGGTCGGTCAGTTGCTGCTGCCGAGCGTGGCGCTGGCGACGGAATGCGCCGATCCGGCCGCTGGGACGGATGAGGTTGCCGCGGCTCCGGTGACGCCGACGGTTGTGGAGGATACGGCGGCTCCGGCGACCGCGCCTGCAACCGATGCTGCTCTGACGGCGCAAGCCACCGCTGAGCCTCAGCAGACGGTCCCGACTGGCGCCACCGATGAATCCAACGATGCGGCACCCGCTGAACAAAATACTCCCAGCGACAACGCCGCCACGCCGGCGAATGACGCCATCATGCCCTGCGGTGTGACCGATGTTGTTGGCGGCAGCGGCGTTAGGGTCAATATTACGGTGCGGAACAATTACACCGACATCAAGAAAGAAGAAACGATTGAGTATGTGAAGGGGATTGCCCTTGTAGATGGAGACCAGTCTGCTCTCGATGGTAGCGCTTTGACTTTTATCGGCCTGGGGGACTTGATCGTCCATGCGGCGTATGACAGTGCGAGCAATAAAACAACGCTTACCCTGGATATCAGCAAGATTCAGAGACAGAAGGAGGAGCAGAAGTACTTTACGGAGTACAAGGAGAATAAGTCCAAGATGACGACCACCTATGATGGATCCAAGCTTACGTATACGGGTACAGAGCCCGGGAATATCATCATCGGTGATCCGGACGACGCCTTTAAAGGAGACACCGAGGCGACCGGGAAACCCACTATTAACGAGATCCGGGATGACTACTACACCCGCACCCATGTCTACGAGAGGGCGTGCCTTGTTATCCCGGCAGCGGAATCAGAATCGGAATCCATCTCCTTTGCCAATGTTCAGAATACGAACTTCAATTGGCAGCTGGATACTGGTCCGCAGGCGACGGCAGGTGTCCCTAACTACGATGCAGATAAATACGAAATCGCTTATGAATGCTGGCAGGAATTTGAAAACAACGAACCCGTTGCTGCCTGGTATTCCGATAACGGCTCACATGGTTCCCTGCCGACTATTACAAAGTTTAAAAGCGGGAAAGAGTACGTGTATTCTCTTATGCTGAAGCCAAAAGACGGATATTCCTTCAGCGATGAAACCGTTGTTACCGTAAACGGGGAAACCGTAAAGTCGAGTCTAAGCGGAGAATTCCTGTATGTCCCTGCTATTAAAACAGTTACGACGCCTGCTTCGTCGGAAAACGAAGCTCTTGAGAATCTAAACGTCAACGATGTGAAAATCGACTACGCGCCCGGCGAGGCGCCGCGTGCGACCGCGACGATTCCTGCCGCCGATGCCGATAAGTATGAGATCGCCTATGAGTGCTGGGAAGAGATGGATGGCAGCGACCCTGCGGAGCTCAAGCCCGTTGCCTTCTGGTATTCCGACCCCGCAAAGTACACGCCGGGCATGAAGAAGATTGACCACTTCGAGGAGGGCAAGTTCTACATGTACTCCGTTGAGCTGAGGCTCAAGGGCGACAATACCGTGGGCAATGACTGCATGATGTACGTCAACGGCCATTGGGCGCACCACATCAAGACCGTCGACGGCGTCTTCGCACCAAACGCCGACAATATGCTGTGCGAGCAGCCGATCGACGAATGGCGGGCCATCGACGTTGTCGAGATCAACGGCGCCACGACCACCTTCAAGGCAGGCGATAAGCCGATCTTTACGGCGAATGTTCCGACGGGTTCCAACTCCCTTCCTCAGTGTGAGTTCTGGACGGGCAGCGATGGCAGCGAAGTGAACTCTCAGAAGTTCTGGGATCAGAACATCACGAATCACATCGACGTCTTTAAGCCCGGCGTGACCTATCGCTACGGTATCTACCTCAAGTCCGCGCGCGGCTTCTACTTCACGTCCGACACCAAGCTGGTGATCAACGGCCAGGAGTGCGGCTACCAGGTCGCGGATAGCGTATCCGATGAGGACAGCGGTTGGATCTACACCCTGTGGCTCAACACCGATTTGACCTTTACGCCCGAGGCCACGCCGACTCCCGATCCGCAGCCTACGCCGGATCCCAAGCCAACGCCGCAGCCTGGGGTGAAGCCTGAGACCGAGCCCGAGGTGAAGCCCGAGACCAAGCCCGCGGCCAAGCCGGCCACGACAACCGCCACGACCAAGACGGTTGAGAAAACCACGCATGCCAAGAAGGGCGATGCTGTCCTGGCTACCACGGGGGATACCACCGCGATGACGGTCGCCGCCCTAGGCATCGCCGGCGCAACCGTAGCCGCCGCCGGCCTCGCCGCGACCAAGTGCCGCAAGCGTTAGAGCTGGGTGACGGCTCTCGTTCTCGGCCTCAGCAAAATCTCAATCTGTAACACCAAACTGCCCAAAACGGCTCTAGATGTTACAGATTGAGATGAACTGCTCGGCTGCCAACCTAACGTCTCGATCTGTAACACGTAGCGAGGAATTTGGCCTCTAGCTGTTACAGATTGAGACTAACTGGCCGGCCAAGTCCAGAACCGCCACAAAGGTGCCTGTCCCCTTTGTGGCGGTTTGCGCAGGTAGAACGGTAGGTTCGTATATATGAACCTACCGTTCGCTTTGTTTTTGGACAACGATTACGCTGGATGACTTTTGGTTTGCAGGAAAGGAACGACCATGAGGTGGACTACTGTTCGAGCGCTTTGCCGCCGCCTGACCATTGCCGCGGTGACCCTCACCATGGTGACGGGCTCGTTGCCTGTGGGCGCGTTTGCTGAGGTGCTCACCACCGATAGCACCTTTGTGCAGACGGATGTCGACCAAGTAGACGCCGCCGACCCCGCCGACGCCGCGCCCGATGCCGCCGATCACGCGCCCGATGCCGGCGCTGCCGGCCCCACAGCGCCCGATACCGGTGACACCCCTACGCCCCCGGCCTCCGAGATTGCATCGGCGGCGGGCCTGACGGGCGCCGGACAGACCGAGAGCACACCTGCGGGTACGCTTGCCACCGATCTTGTCGAGGGCAAGGAGCTCGCCGAGCAGCAAAAGCAAGAGGAGGCTTCCGGCACCGAGGCGACCTGGAACGAAGAACTTGAACTCTGGGCAACCTCGAAGGGCGCCATGGGCGTAAAGGACGAATACGACGATGGCTACGTGGCCGGCGAGCAGACCCCTGCGCAGTACTACTTCTCGATCGATAGCCTCACCAACGAAATTTCTATCGAGTATGGCGACGCGGGCATTACCACGTTGGAGGTGCCCTCGACCATCGACGACAAAAATGTCGTAAGCCTTACGGGTATGGGAAGCGCTGCGCTCACATCGATCACCTTCGCTTCGAATTCGCATGTCCGCTCGGTTGGCGGCTTGGGCGGCAGCAGCATCAAAGAGATCGCACTGCCCGATTCGGTCGAGGAGCTCAAGAGCTATGCATTCTACAAAAGCAAGACGCTCCAAACGGTAACCTGGCCCAACAACGCGGCCTTTACCACGATTCCCGAGCAGGCCTTTAAGGACTGCGAACAACTTGACGACAATGTGGTGGCAACGCTGCCGCCTTCGGTCAAAACTATCGCCTATCTTGCATTCGCCTATTGCGGCGTGCCACAGTTCTATGTCTCGGACACAACAGTGCTCACCTTTACCCAGATCGCCGTGCCGGGCACGGTGGAGCGGATTGGGCCCTATGCCTTTAACGGGTGTGAGCATGTGTCGTCGGTGACGATTGGCGACGGCGTCAAATATATCGGAGCGCACGCGTTTACTTACCTCGATCCCGCACTGGCTGGTAAGGAAATCGTTGTGCCCAAGAGCGTGCAGTCGATTGATCTGGAGCCGTTTGACAATACGCGCATTACCAGCGCCGCCGGCAGCTCAACCACCAACCACAGCGCGGTGACCCTGCGCGTCATGAATCCCGACATCAAGCTCGAAGAGGGGGGCCTGTACGTCAACAACGTGACGATCGATGGCGTCGATTACTCGATGCCTTTTAGCGAGGGCCAGACCATCTATGCCTATGCGACGGACTCGGCGGGCAACCCCTCGATGATTAAGAAGGTTGCGGATGCCGTCGGCGATCAGATGGACTCGGCCGACCCTTCGCGTCCCGCCTATACCTTTGAGTGGATGGGCGAGGCGGCCCAGGTGACGGGCAAACTTCCCCAGAGCGCGACGGCTACACTCGTGCAGGCGGGGCAGTCCACGCCGCTGGCGGTTGGCGATGACGGCAGCTTTACAGCGGACGCTCTCTCCAAGACAGCAGTCACCCTGCGCATTTCGCTCAGCGGTTACTATGACATGGTGCTGGCGCGCCCGGGCGACCAGATGACGGGCACGTGGAATATCGGAGAGATTAAGGCGGAGGACTTTACCAAGATTCCGACTTCGCGCGCGATTGAACTCAATGTGGCCTATCTCGAACCGGTCGCAGGCCAGGATAAGACCGAACGCATTGAGCTCGATAGTCTCGATAACATCGATCTGACGGTGAAGAGCGGCGGCAAGACGCTCAAACCTGCCAAGGGCGACAAGGAAAACGACTACCGTATCCAGGGTACAGCGCTCGTGGTGTCGCAGGCCATTGCCGACGCGGACCAGGATCTGGAGATAACGCTCGTGCCCAAAGACAGCCTCAAGCTGGGTGGGGCGACGGCGACGGTGAAGCCTTCGGCCGGCAAGGTCGATATCGACTTGAAGCCTTGGGGTACGGCGACGGTCACGACCAAGGGCGACTACCAGGGAGCCAACCGCGTGCTGGTGTTTCGTACGTCCGACGGCAAGTTAGTCGCCGACGGCGTCACCTATCTGATGGGTTACGAAGACGATGGCACCACGCCTATCATGAAGGCCGAGACGCCGCGCCTTAAGGCCGGTTCGTACACCATCGTCGCCTTTAACAAGACGAGCTACGACATTCAAGCGACGAGCTATTCCACGTTTAGCCGGCTAGGGCTGACCGTGGGTAAGCATATCGCGCAAAAGCAGGTGAAGATTGAGGACGGCAAACAGCTCGACGTGACGCTCGACGTGCCGACGTTTGACGTGGAGGCCTATCGTGCCGAGCGCGGGCTGACGGCGGGCTCGGTTATTGCTGATTCGTCCGCGGTCGTTGGCGTGGAGACCGAGCTGCGCATTCATTACGAGCTCAAGGACAGCCAGGCTGCCAAGATTGAGATTCCGCTGGCCAAGGATGCCGTCGAGGATGTGTCCGCAGGCTCTCGCGATCCCGGTGATAGCTCCCGTACATGGTGGACTGACGCGACGTGGGAGGGCGACAACCTCGTTCTCGATATGAAGAAGGGCATGGGCGCCGATGTGTTTGTGCGCTTTAAGCCTAAGGCCGCGGGTATCTATGCCATCTCGCCGCTTATTACGCTGGGCGAGGTGACATTGCCGCTGGGAAGCACCACGCTCGAGGTTAGCGGGTCGCGCATCGAGGTCGACAGCACCGACGTCCACAGCCTGCTGGGCAATGTGGCCTACGTTTATGCGGCGCCCGGCAAAAGCGTGCAGCTTACCGTGGGCGCGGGCGCCTCGGCCGCAAAGTACACTGGCAAGACCAATAAACTCGGCCGTGCCAAGATTGAATACGACCTGCCGCAGGATACGCTTGCCGCCGAGCGCGTGACGCTCGAGGCGCGCGTGGGGTCGACCGACGTCGCCGCTGCTGCCGCAGAGGTGACGGCTCGCAACTATGTGCGCTATGTTCCGAGCGCTTCGGTCTGGAACTTTGATGTGACGTATCGTGGCGGTACGCAAAACTTGGTCAAGGACGGCAAGGACACCGGCAAGAGCCTGTGGACCTTCCATCATCTGCCACAAAAGAAGAACGCCTACTGGACCTTTGACATCACGCTCGAGGTGGGAAACGAAGAGGCCGCCGACACGCTCGACCTGTACGTGGACTGCGTGGATGG
The DNA here is from genome assembly GCA_902364645.1 of Coriobacteriaceae bacterium. Lineage (GTDB taxonomy): Bacteria > Actinomycetota > Coriobacteriia > Coriobacteriales > Coriobacteriaceae > Collinsella. The sequence goes on from CABJEP010000003.1 coordinate 33,611, forward strand.
CAAGACGGTGACGATTCCTCTGGCTCAAAAGTCGCGCGAGGGCACCCGTGTGCGCTATGTGGCGGAGTATGTGGACGAGGGCTACCTTAAGCTGCTCGACGAGTTTAACAAGGCGAATGACTCGACCTATGTGAACTGCGGTAACTTTGAGCAAATCTTTATGCCGCAGACCTACCGCATCTCCAATGCTCAGCTTATGACCATGCTGAGTTTTGATGCCAACGCTTCGGCCAAAAAGCATTCCGCCGCGGCCGAGGAGCGCCAGCAGGAGTTCTCGAATGCCGTGCAGCAGTGGCACGAGTATATGATGGATAGCTCGTTTAATGATGTCGACGAGGCCTTTAACGACGCGATTGACCAGATGGTCGCCGATGCGTTTGCCGAGGAGGACAAGGACGGCAAGGACGAGGGCGGCAACGCGCGTAAGGTTCGCCGTGCTCCTGCCGCTGGTAGTGGCGAGGGTGAGACGGACAATGAGGCGGCGCAGTTTGCCGCCGAGCTTAAGGCTGCGGTTGGCGGCTCGTCGGCGCTGCTGACCAAGCAAGGCGACAGCTATGGCGTCAACGTGGACAAGATGATCTTTGAGGACGCGTACGGCACCGGCGAGGATTGGTATCAGGAACTTGCGTCGGCCCAGGGCGCGAACGCTGCGGATGCGGCGGCCATCAAGGAACTCGTCGACCATGCGTCGCGAGCGGAGTTTATTGCCCAGCAGGCCGAGGATCTGGTGGGCCAGTCGATGGGTATCGGCCAGCTCAACCAATACGGAAGCTGGAATGACGCAACCGCTGCGGCGCTCAACAAGTGTGCGGGCATTAAGGCCAGCGAGTACAACGGCCAGTCGACGAGCGGGTTTAACGATTTGGGCCAGGCGCTCGGCAGCTCGCTGAGCTACAAGGCGGCTGACGACGATACCGTCAAGGGCTTTAAGGTCGCGGCGCCCGATGGCGAGCAGACGGCCTATATCGAGTCGGAGTTTATCGAGAACTCCAATAACAACAAGAACCAGGCGCTGCTGTTTAACTCAATCGCCATGCAATGCGACATTTTGGACAATCTGTACGATAACTGGAACGTAGTCCACAGCCTCAATAACTCTACGATTCGCGGTTGGCTTATGGCTTGGAAGCGCAACGGTGACGTCAGCGCCCACATGAAGCTCATCCGCACGATCCGTTCGCTCAAAAGCTACAAGATCGAGTGTGAGATGTTCGGCCAGGTCTTTAAGACCGATGCGTGGAAGGCGGCCGGCCAGGCGTTTCCCGCGGCGACCCAGGGCATCGGCATCTTTACCGGCATTTACGGCGTGAACGATGCCAGCAAGAACTGGGAGAACGTGAACGTCCGTATGCAGAAGGTGAAGGGCGAGCGCGAGGGCTATGAGCTTCAGCATACGCGCTTGCTTGCCAAGCCCGAGAAGACCGAGGACGACTGGAAGTGCATTTACGCGCTGCGTGACGCCATGGAGAAGGCGCGTGCGTTTGAGGATCTGCTGTATCGCCAGCTCTGCCACGATAGCACCGATGTGGCGGTGGGCTCCATTATGACAATCGCCGGCGTGCTGACGGCCGGTTCGGCGGGTACCGTGGTGGGCGCTGCCTATGACGCGGCTTCGACCAGCGTAGGTTCGGAGCGCGCGATTAAGCTGACCAATGCCGAATGCGCCTACGATGTTGCCTGCGAGCAGGTGGAGCGCGCATGCCAGAATCGTATTACGGTCAACTGGGGCGAGCTGACCGATGCCGAGGTCTACAAGGCCAACAAGGACGGCTTGATCTCGGACGAGAAGATGCAGTCGATCTTCGAGGCGCGTTATCGCAACGTGGCTGCCAAGGCTGCACCCGACCCTGCGGGCGTGGTGTACGAGGGCCTGCTGTCCAATACGGTCGAGGGTGCAACGGTTGAGCTGTGGAGCGCCGACGATGCCGCCGGCACCAATGCCACGCGTTGGGACGCCGAGGAGTATGAGCAGGACAATCCGCTTGCAACGGGTGCGGACGGTGCGTACAACTGGAATACGCCGACCGGATGGTATCAGGTGCGTGTGACCAAGGACGGGTATGAGGAGGCGCGTTCGGCCTGGCTTCGCGTGCCGCCGATTCAGACTGAGGTGAATATTGGCTTGGTGTCGACGGCGGCGCCCGAGGTGGTTTCGGCCCATGCCTATACCGATTGCGTCGAGGTTGAGTTTGCACAGTATATGGATGCGAGTGACGATGCCCTGGCCGCATTGTGTGAGCAGGGCTTGGGCGACGTGACGTATACGTGGCTCGACAAGCAGGACGATCCCAAGGGCAAGCCGTTGTCGCGCGTGCTGCGCATTCACTATGCCGATGCGCGTGAGGCGGGCTCGACGGTCGAGTTTGAACTCGATGGCGCTCGCAACTACGCCGGCACGGCCATGGCGCGCTGGGCAAGTGGCGAACTTGTCGTGGGCGTTCGTGCCGACAAGCTCAAGCTCAACGTGGAGCAGGCCGTGACCATGCTTGAGGGCAGTGACTTTGAGCTGGTGGCGAACGTGACCGATAAGGCGGGCAAGCCGTTTGCGGGCGCAAAGGTTAGTGTTGGGCTGGAGTCCTCGGCTATCTGCTCTGTCGATGCCACCCAGGCCGTGACGGGCGAGGACGGCGCGGCGACGTTTGCGCTGCATGGTGTTCTGCCCGGTTTGACGACGCTGACGGCGGCGGTGGACGGCACGGCGCTGTCCAAGCAGGTCGACGTTCGCGTGTCTGCCGAGGCAGTGCGACCGGCGCGACCGGTGGCGACGATTGGTGCGACGACGTTTGGTGCATGGTCGCCCAAGGAGAACTATATTACGGTGCCCAAGGGCACGAAGCTGGAGCTTTCGGCCGAGGATGGCACGACGATTTGGTACACCGCCAACGACACCTGCCCCTGCCGTGATGAGGGGCGCGTGCGGTATACCGAGCCCATTGTGCTCGACAGCAATATGTACGTGCGTATTGCGGCGCAGCGTCCCGGCATGTCGTATAGCGAGTATTCGGAGCGCTTGAACATTACGATTACGGTGACCGATGAGGCGACGCCCGATCCCGAGCCGGAGCCCGGGCCCAAGCCGGAACCCAAGCCGGAACCCAAGCCGACGCCTGGCGGCGGCGAGCAGGGTGGCGGTGCGGATGGCTCTGGCGGTACCGGGGCTCCTGCGGGTGGTTCGACTTCGACGACGACCACGGTGACGACGGACAAGTCCAAGGGTAAGGGCAAGAACGGTAAGAAGTCCGATGCTGCGGTGCTCGTCAACACGGGAGACACCACCGCGATGACGGTCGCCGCTCTGGGCATCGCCGGCGCAACCGTAGCCGCGGCCGGCATTGCCGCAACCAAGCGTCGCAAGCGCTAGGTTTTGGCGACGGCGCCCATCCTCGGCTTTCGCAAAATCTCAACCTGTAACACCTGGCTGCCCAAAACGGCCCCAGATGTTACAGATTTAGATGAACCGAATGGCCGCCAACCTAACGTCTCGATCTGTAACATGTAGCGAGGAATTTGGCCTCTAACTGTTACAGATTGAGATAAAGCGGAGGCGACTGGCGCAATATCTCGATCTGTAACAACTACGATGCTCAACGGGCTCCAGGTGTTACAGATCGAGACAAACTAGTCGGTCAGGCTCCCAACCACCACAAAGGTGCCTGTCCCCTTTGTGGTGGTTGGGGCGGCCGACATAGAAAAAGTCCCCGCCGGGCGTGTGCTCGACGGGGACTTTGCCGTTTGGTGGCTAACGCTGTAGGTGATTACTCGCCCAGCAGGCTCTTGGTGATGGAAGCGGCGGCCTTCTTGCCGGCGCCCATCGCCAGAATGACCGTAGCGGCACCGGTGACGATGTCGCCGCCGGCCCAGATGCGGGGATCGGTGGTCTGGCCGGTCTCCTCGTCGGCAACGATGTAGCCCCACTTGTTGAGCTCCATCTTGCCGCCGATCTTGGCAGCGAAGGGGTTGGCGTTGGTGCCGATGGCCGAGATCGCGACGTCGCAGGGAATCTCCTCGATGGCACCCTCGATGGGCACCGGGCGACGACGGCCGGACTCGTCAGGCTCGCCGAGCTCCATCTTCTGGACCTTGACGGCGCACACGGAGCCATCCTCGCCAGCGACAAACTCGAGCGGGGAAACGAGCGGCAGAACCTCGACGCCCTCGGCCTTGGCGTGGTGCAGCTCGGCGCGACGGCAGGGCATCTCGTCCTCGGTACGACGGTAGGCGATGATGGCGTGCTCGGCGCCCAGACGCTTGGCGGTACGGACGGCGTCCATAGCCACGTTGCCGCCGCCAAAGACGACGACGTTCTTGCCGTGCTTGGTGGGGGTGTCGTACTCGGGGAACTTGTTGGCCTTCATCAGATTCACGCGGGTGAGGTACTCGTTCGCGAAGAAGACGTTGGGCAGGTTCTCGCCGGGGACGTTGAGGAACTTGGGCAGGCCAGCGCCGGTCGCCACGTAGATGGCGTCGAAGCCCTGCTCGAACAGCTCCTCGGCCGTGGCCATGTTACCCACGACGGAGTTGTACTCAAACTTGACGCCCATGTCCTCCAGGCCGTCAATCTCGCGCTTGACGACCGCCTTGGGCAGACGGAACTCGGGGATGCCGTAGACCAGCACGCCGCCGCCGGTAAAGAATGCCTCAAAGACGGTGACGTCAAAACCGTTACGGGCGAGCTCGCCGGCGCAGGTGATGCCGGACGGGCCAGAGCCCACGACGGCGACCTTCTTGCCGTTCTTGGGAGCCATCTTGGGCGTGGAGGCGAGCTCGGGGCGGTCACCCAGGAAGCGCTCGAGCTGGCCGATGGCCACGGGCTCGGACTTCTTGCCACGGATGCACTTGCCCTCGCACTGGTTCTCCTGCGGGCAGACGCGGCCGCAGATGGCGGGAAGCATGGAGTCCTCGCGGATGGTATCGAGAGCGCCGCCGAAGTCCTTCTCACGGATCTGCTCGATAAAGCGGGGGATGTTGATGTTGACGGGGCAGCCCTCAACACAGAACGGCTTCTTGCAGTTGAGGCAGCGCTCGGCCTCGGCCAGCGCCATCTCCTCGGTGAAGCCCTTGTCGACGGGGCGGAAGTCGCAGGCGCGCTCGGCAGCCGGCTCCTCGTTATCGGGGGTGCGGGGCGACTTCATATCGGCAACGAAACGACCGTTAACTAGTGGCATGCGCAGCTCTTTTCCTCATAGGCCTTGAGGGACGCGCCCTCTTCGGAACGATAAGCGGCCTGGCGGGCACGAAGGTCATCCCAGTCGACTAGGGTGGCATCGAAGTCGGGGCCGTCGACGCAAGCGAACTTGGTCACGCCGCCCACCTCGACGCGGCAGCAGCCGCACATACCGGTGCCGTCAACCATGATGGGGTTGAGCGACGCGGTGATGGGGGTGTCGTACTTCTGGGCGGTGAGGGTCGAGAACTTCATCATCGGAACGGGGCCGACGCAGAAGACCTGGCTCACGGCCTTGTCCTGCAGCAGGCGCTCCAGCGGAGCGGTGACAACGCCCTGCTCGCCGTAGGAGCCGTCGTCAGTGGTGATGTGGATGTGGTCCTCGTCGAGGAGCTCGCGGAACTGGTCCTCCATGAGCAGGAGGTCCTTGGTGCGGGCGCCCATGATGGCGTGGACCTCGTGACCGGTCTCGACCAGGTGCTTGGCGACCGGGAAGGCAATTGCCAGGCCGACGCCGCCGCCAATGACGGCACAGGGGCCCTCGGCCATCTCGGTGGGAACGCCCAGCGGGCCCACGACGTCGCGCAGCGACTCGCCGGCCTCGTAGGTGGACAGCATCTCGGTGGTCTTGCCGATCACCATGAAGATGAACTCGACCCAGCCCTCGTCACCGTTCCAGCCAGCTAGGGTAAACGGGACGCGCTCGCCCGTCTCGTTGGCGCGAACCATGAGGAACTGTCCAGCGTGCGCATGCTTGGCGATTGCGGGCGCCTCGATGCGGAACTTGAACACCTTCTCCGAGAACTGCGTCTTCTCCAGGATCTTATACATAGAACCCCTCTCTTGTTAGGGCGGCCGAACCGTGCCTCCACGGAAATGGACGGCAGCCCGAATAAAACCGTACGCGCACAGGCGTTGTGCAGACATACGGTGCAAATTATACCCTCATGGACATGTCGCTTACGTGTGTCTTTGGCAGGTGGGAAAAGTGACCTACCAAAAAGGGACAGGTTTATTTTGGCAGGTTTTATCAGGCAAAACGGCAAAGGGGGCCGGCCCCGCGCATCGGTGAGGCCGACCCCCTTTGGAGCGCTGCATATGTATGGCGGCACAGGGCTTATTGCGATGCGGCCGCGGCGGCGTTTTCGCATATAAAACCTGACAAAATAAACCTGTCCCTAAATGGTAGGTTTTAGTGCTTGCCGTTGGCGGAGGCGGAGCCGTTGACGTGGTCGCGGGCGTAGACCACGCCGTGTACGATCGCCAGGCCGGCGGCGTCGGCGGCGCGGGCGCAGGTGTCCTGGAAGTCCTCGGCCTCGCGGGCGCGCAGCTGCTTGAGCACGTAGTCGGCGACAGCCATCTTGCCGGGAGGGTTGCCGATGCCGGTGCGGATGCGGCTGAAGTCGCGACTGCCCATCTTGTCGATGATGGAACGCAGGCCGTTGTGGCCAGCATGGCCGCCGCCCACCTTAACACGTACGTCACCGGCGGGAATGTCGAGCTCGTCGTGGATGACGAGCAGCTCCTCGGCTTTGATCTTGTACTCGCGGCAGAGCTTGGAGATGGGACCGCCCGAGGTATTCATGTACGACTGCGGCTTGACCAGCACAATCTGGCGCTTGCCGCCCTCTTCCTCGGCATCGTTGATATTGATGAGCGCGACCTCGGCGCCTGCCTGGTTTTTCCAGTACGTGACACCGGCCTGACGGGCCAGCTCGTCGATTGCCTTAAAGCCGGCGTTGTGGCGGGTCTCGGCATATTCCTCGCCAGGGTTGCCAAGTCCGGCAACCATGCGAATCTTGAGCGGCTGTGCAGCTGCCATGTTCATCCTTTCGTTGATTTGTCGCCTGCTATGGTGAGCGACCCTGTTGCCGCTGTCAAATGGAGGGCGATTGAGGTTGTTTGGGGGGGCGTTTGGACGGCCGTCGAAATCCGAGGTGGACAGTTAGTTCAGATACGTATTAGTTCTGAGGACTCGAATTGCTCAATTCAATGCCGATGCGTTGTTTTGGAGCTTTAGTTAGCCCATATGACGCTGTTTTGAAGTCTATCCTGCCTTCAAATAGGGCGAATGGTATAGAGATGGCTGCAAAACAACCTAATTCAATGTGTCCATTTATACGTATTTGAACTAACTGTCCAGACCTGTTCGACGGCGCACGGTTGATTCGCCGTTTAGACCGGCGCAAGGCCGATTCCGGCCCGCAGAGCGTTGAGCCAAGCGGCCTGACGCTTGCGATAGCCCTTGATGCGATATCGGAATCGGACTCCCGCGAGTCGATGCATCGTTTGGGCGAAGGCTTCGAGTGCAACAAGGTCTTTCATTTGGTCGCGATTGATAACCAGGACGTGGATGCCCATTGCCTTGAGGCCATTATTTCGATTGCCATCGTGGATGCGAGCGTTTTGAAGCTCATGCCCAATTCCGTTGTATTCGTTGTCGACTCCGGCTGCTGGGCAATATAGGTCGCAGATGGCATAGGGGATGCCCGAGGACATATTGACCGCAAGGGTGTCGAAGTCGATTCGATGGTTGAGTAGCAGGCCTCCCATGGGCAGGCTGCAACATCCGAATCCGCCAAAGCGCATGGGTGCTCCGAGAACAGCAAACATTAGGGATTCGGCTGGGGATGCAGATCCGGGTCGGGCAAGCTTGACTGCCGTGCGAAACGAGGCGTATGAGCTACTTTTGGCGAAGCGTGCGACCGCCTCGAGCTCTTCGATGGTCGTGGCGGGCTCGCATTTGTAGTGCGCCTGTTCATAGCGGGTTTCGTTCTGCTGTTCGGCTGCCGACTGGCCGCCCAGGCAATCAAGATCACCCGTCGCTGCGCAGCCATCGCCCTTGGGCCAGATGTCGTCATAGGCAATGGGGTATGTTGCCCCGGGAGGAAGGGAGTAGGTTCCGAGCAGTTCCATGAGAAGCATCAAGGTTTTGGCGACTGATTCATTTTTGGAACAAAGCATGGCTGTCACGGCAGGAGACGTTGCGTAGATGTCGGCCTCGACGTGCATAATTGCACCTTCAGGAAGCGGAACGGAGAGAATATGCTGAAGAAGTCGCTTGTCGGGGCGTCTGTTGTTTTCGTCTGAAACGAGAAGATCGAGCAGTTCGGAATCATCTTCATTCCAGGCGTCGAGTATCGAAAGTGCGCCAAAGTCTATCGCGTCATTATTGGGAATGCAGCTAGCCAAGGCCGGTGCTTGCTGTTCACTATCAACGGAGTCCCAGGGTAGGACAGAGTACGCCCGTCGTGCGCGACGAATTGCGCGGAGGGCGGAGAAATGTGAAATCACGGTCGTCATAGCTATAACGTACTAAGTTGGCAGCAGAATGCGACCGCCGTACCGTTCTTTTCGCCCAGCGGGGCGCTGCGCGCCACGAACGGCTGGGTGTTATGAGATCGATGGAATCGGTTGAGGGGATTGCAGGAAATTGAGCTCTGCTGCGAAGGTTGACGATAGCTACTGGACAGTTAGTTCAGATACGTATAAGGCGGCGGGCGTTCGAGGCGTTTCTAAGGGCCTTTGAGGGCGATTTGAGGGTAAATATGCGGCGGTCGTGCTCGAAAACGATGAGCTTTGGGCGGCATGGCATCCGCTGGGGAGCTCAGAAGGCTCCGAACGGCCCTTTGGAGCTTTAAAAAAATACGTATCTGAACTAACTGTCCATGGAAGGTTGGCGAGGGATAGAAAAAGGGTCGGAAGCGAGCTTCCGACCCTTTAAAAGCATCAAAGATGATGCGATGCGCGTTGGATTACAGCGCGAAGTCGCCGCCGACGAGCGTGGAGACGGGCTCCTCGTGGTAAACGGCGGAGATGGCCTGAGCGAACTCCTCGGCGACCGAGATGGTCTTGATCTTGCCGCCGACCTCGACGGGAATGGCGTCGGTGACGACGCACTCGACGATCGGGGCGTCGTTCAGGCGCTCGATGGCCGGACCGGAGAAGATGCCGTGGGTGGCGCACACGTAGATGTCGCCAGCGCCCATAGCCTTGAGCTCCTTGACGTTGGCGCACAGGGTGCCAGCGGTGTCGATCATGTCGTCGTTGATGATGCAGGTCTTGCCCTTGATGTCACCGATGATGCCCATGACCTCGGCGGCGTTGTGGCGCGGACGGCCCTTGTGGGCGATGGCCAGGTCGCAGCCGAGCATGTCGGAGAGCTTCTTGGCGGCCTTGGCACGACCCACGTCGGGGGAGACGACAACCAGGTTGTCGGTGTCGAAGTGCATGTCGTTGTAGTACTGGCCAAACAGCGGCAGTGCGGACAGGTGGTTAACCGGGATATCGAAGAAGCCCTGGATCTGGCCCTGGTGCAGGTCGAGGGTGATGATGCGGTTGACGCCGGCGCGCTCGAGCAGGTTGGCGACGAGGCGGGCGGTGATGGGCTCGCGCGGGCCGGCCTTGCGGTCCTGGCGGGCATAGCCGTAGTGGGTGATGACGGCGGTGATGGAGCGGGCGGATGCGCGCTTGGCAGCGTCGGTGGCGATGAGCAGCTCCATGAGCATGTCGTTGACGTTGCCACCGGCCACGGACTGAATCAGGAAGACGTCGGCGCCGCGGACGGTCTCGTCGTAGCGGGCGTAAATCTCACCGTTGGCGAACTGCTTTAGCGTAAGGCCCGAAAGCTCGACCCCAAGGTACTCAGCAATCTTCTGAGCGAGGGGACGGTTGGAGGAACCGGAATACACACGGATGGACTTGCGCATATTCTCCGACTTCTCGGGATCATTAATCGGCATTACCCTTCTCCTTTAATATCGAATGCCATATAGATGCCTTGTTGCATTGTAACCGCGCGGCGGGGTTTATCGGGTCTTGATAACGTCTTTACCGTCAACGGACACGAACCGACCACTCTCCGGCCGCGCAGGTCAGCATAGAAAAAGGAGCTGTCCCCATGGAACAGCTCCTTTTGTGCTTGGTAAAACGTTATACCTCGTCGTCCTCGTGCAGGCGGCGGCGGTAATCGGCGGCCCAGCTCTCAATATTTACCTGACGGGCGCGGCCCAGACCGAGTGCGTCGGCCGGGACCGGCTCGGTGATGACGGAGCCGGCGGCCACGAGTGCACCGTCGCCGATCTGGGCGGGTGCGACCATCATGGTGTCGGAACCGATGAAGGCATCCTTGCCGATGACGGTCTTGTGCTTGTGGACGCCGTCGTAGTTGCAGGTGATGGAGCCCGCGCCCACGTTGACGCCGGAGCCCATGGTGGTGTCGCCGATGTAGGACAGGTGCGGCACCTTGGAGCCCTCGCCGATCGTGGACTTCTTGATCTCCACGTGCGTGCCGGCCTTGGAACCGTCGAGCATGTGGGTACCCGGGCGCAGGTAGGCGCGCGGGCCGCAGTCGACGCCGTTCTCGATGACGGCCTCGATGGCGATGGTCTCATCGATGGTGCAGCCGCTGCCGACGGTGGTGTCGGTGAGACGGCTGTTGGGGCCGAGCTGGCACTCCTCGCCCACGGTGACGTGGCCGATCAGGTGCGTCTGCGGCCACACGACGGTATCGCGGCCGATGGTGGCGTCGGGGCCAATCCAGGCCTGCGTGGGATCGATGAAGGTAACGCCTTCGGCCATCCAGTGCTCGTTGATGCGGTCGCGCGCAATGGCGGTAAGCTGCGCGAGCTGGATGCGGCTGTTGACGCCCAAGCCGTCGCGGTAGTCGTCGCAGTGGAAGATGGAGACTGCCTGGCCGTGGCCTTTGAGGATCTCGAGCATGTCGGGCAGGTAGTACTCGGACTGCGCGTTGTCGTTGCCGATCTCGTCGATGTGGGCGGCGAGCTGCGCGCCGTCGAAGGCGTAGCAGCCGGCGTTGCACTCGAGCAGCGTGGCGGCCTGCTCGGGCGTGCAGTCCTTCTGCTCGATGATGCGCTCGATCTGGCCGTCGGCGCCCAGCTTGATGCGGCCGTAGCCGAAGGGGTCGGGCGGGGTCATGGTCATGACGGTGCAGGCGAGCTCGCCGGTGGCGACGGTCTGCGCGAACTTGGCGACGGTGTCGGCAGTGATGAGCGGCAGGTCGCCGTTGAGCACGACGACCGGGCCTTGCGTGATGCCGCAGGCCTCGAGCGCGACCTTGACGGCGTGGCCGGTGCCCAGGCGCTCGGTCTGCTCGACGCACTCGACCTTGGTGGTGCTGGTGGCGTAGGCGCCGTCGATGAGGGCGCGCATCTCGTCGGCGTGGCTGCCGATGACGACTACGACGCGGTTGCAGCCGGCCTTGATGGTGGCGTCGACGATCCACTGGACCATGGGCTTACCCAGGATCTTGTGCGAAACCTTGCAGTGGTTCGACTTCATGCGGGTGCCCTCGCCGGCGGCGAGGATAATTGCGGTTGCGTCCATGTGATCTCCTGTTACGTTATAGAGACGTGTGTTTGGAAACGATACACGGCGCAATATGATACCGCAGGCATATGATGAGCGCGTAACGTTTGACGCGTGACGGCCGATGTCGCTGCCATCGGCGTGGTGTTTGCGCTGGTTGTGCATGGCGGCGGCGCTGCGGCGTTGGCGTTTTGCGCGAGGGGATGGGAGGTGTCCGTGGATATCATGCGAGAGGAATCGGGTAACGAACCCGTCGCGGCATTTTCGATGTCACATCCGGCGGTGCCGGCGCTCTACATGGTGCTGACGCTGGGACTCACCATGTTCTCGATGCAACCGGTGCTGATTGCGCTGTCGCTTGCGGGCGGGCTGGCGTACGGGCTTGCGACGCGCGGCGTCGCGCGCACGTTGGGGGCGCTTCGCTGGCAGCTGCCGGTGATTTTGATCATCGCGGTGCTCAATCCGCTGTTTAGCGCCTCGGGCTCGACGGAGCTGTTCCGTATTGGCATGCGTGCGGTGTATCTGGAGAGCATGGTTTACGGCCTGTGCATGGGCGGGCTGTTTGTGGCGAGCGTGCTGTGGTTTGAGGCCGCGGCGTCGATGCTTGGCTACGACAAGGTGCTCGCGCTTTTGGGCAACGCCGCGCCGGTGATCGCGCTCATGATTTCGATGTGCATGCGGCTGATTCCGCAGTTCTTACGCCGCGGTCGTACGGTGCTGGCGGTGCAGGACGCGATTGATGTACCGGGGCGCGCACCGGCCGACCCCGTGCGTTCGCGCCTGCGGACATCGAGCGTGCTGATGGGCTGGGGCATGGAGGATTCGCTGGAGCGCGCCGACGCCATGCGCTCGCGCGGATGGGGTGCCGCGGCGCGTCGTACGACGTATGCGCGGTATCGGCTGGGGCGCGCCGACGTTGCCGCGCTGGTTGGGCTTGCGATGTTTGGCGTGGCCACGGCGGCGGTGGCGTGGACCGCGACAACGCAGTATTCGTTTTACCCGCAGCTTTCGGCGCCGGCGCCGTGGCCGGGCTATGTTGTATACGCGGCCTGGATGGTGCTGCCCTGCGTGCTGCACGCGATTGACGAGAAGAGGTTTGGCTGATGGCTCGGTTGGATAGGGGCCCGGTGTCGGGCGCGGCGTGCGGCCCGGATATGCCGGCGATTGAGGTGCGGAGCCTGAGCTTTGCCTACCCCGATGCTGATGCTGCGGTGCTCGAGGGGCTCGACTGGGTTGTTCCCCAGGGCGCGTTTGCGCTGCTCGTTGGTGGTACCGGATCGGGTAAGTCGACGCTGCTGTCGCTGCTCAAGCCCGAGATCGCTCCGGCGGGCGAGCGCACTGGCGGACTGCGCGTGCTGGGCGAGAACGTTGCCGACATGGACGTGCGCGCGTCCGCGGAGCGCGTGGGCTATGTGTTTCAGGATCCCGAGAACCAGATCGTGTGCGAAACCGTGTGGCACGAGATGGCGTTTGGCCTGGAAAACTTAGGCATGTCGCGCGACGAGATGCGCCGTCGTGTAGCAGAGACTAGCTATTTCTTTGGGCTGGAGGATTGGCTTCACCGCGATACTGACACGCTTTCGGGGGGACGCAAGCAGCTGCTGTCCTTGGCGGCCGTGCTGGCGTTGCGCCCGCGCGTGCTGCTGCTCGACGAGCCCACATCCCAGTTGGATCCCGTCGCCGAGAAGAATTTTCTGCACGCGCTGTTTCGCGTGAATCGCGAACTGGGCTGCACGGTTGTTGTGGCAACGCACCAGCCGCGCCCGATGCTCGAATACGCGACGTGCGCGTACCGGATCGAGGGCGGCAGCGTGCGCGAGGCGGCTGACATCGCCTCCTTGGGTCATCGTGAAGAGCTATTTTCCGACGAGATGCCGGGGTGGGGTGGCTCGCGGCGTGCAAAAAACGGAATTTTCAGCAACGTTGGTGGCCAGCAGGGGTCTTTTGACCCGCGCGCGGGTGCTGCGGGTGCAAAAAGGGGACTGAAATCGGGCAAATCGGCTGAATTTGAGGCGCAAATTCAGCCGCAGGACGGCTCGGGGGCGCCAACACGCGCCGGCGGATGCCGAATATTCCCAAAAATGCACGCTGGGTCGGCTACCACCCTGGCAAGGAGCTGGTTTCGCTACGATCGAACGTCCGGCTGGGTGCTGCGCGGACTCGATGCGGCGTTTTCGGCTGGCGCGGTGCATGCGATTGTGGGCGGTAACGGCTGCGGCAAGTCGACATTGCTTTCGGTGCTGGCCAAAACGGTCAAGTTGCAACGTGGGCGTATGGAACGTGCGGCGGGATCGGCGGCGCTGCTGCCTCAGAATCCCAAGGCGTTGCTGGTTGCCGAGACGGTGCACGACGAGCTAATGGAATGGGCTTCGACCTGCGGGTACGACGAGGCCATGGCGCAGGAGCGCGCGGCGAGTCTGGGGCTTGCGGGCTTGGGGGATCGTCACCCCTATGACCTTTCGGGTGGGCAGCGTCAGCTGCTCGCGTTGGCAAAGCTGCTGCTGATCGGTCCCGAGCTGCTATTGCTCGATGAGCCAACCAAGGGTCTGGACCTGGTCAGCCGCCGGATTATCGCTCGCGCCCTGCGCGACCATGCGCAGGCTGGCGGCACCGTCATCATGGCCACGCACGATCTGGATTTTGCCGAACAGGTTGCTGATGACATTGCCATGATGTTCGACGGCGAGGTTGCCTGCATGGAGCCGCCGGCCGACTTCTTTGCCGACAATGTGTTTTATAGGGCGTGATGGGATGACGGATTATCGCGTCGCGCGCCTGCTCGCAAAACTGGAGATCCCGCTGCTGCTGGCGGTGCCAGCCGTGATGGCTGCGGCGTTGCTGGCGGGCGTTGAGCAGGCGGCGCTTACCATGCTGGTTGTGGTGGCGCTGGTGCTGGCGCTGTTCTTTGCGGGCTACGAGGCGTCGCGTCCGGGCCTGCGCCAGATTATGCCCACGCTGGTTCTGGCGGCACTGGCCGCGGCGGGCCGCATCTTGTTCGGCCCCATTCCCGACTTTAAACCCGTGAGCGCCATTGCCATTGTCGCGGGAGCGACGTTGGGTCGACGCAACGGCTTCATGGTCGGCGCGTTGGCAGCGCTGACCAGCAATTTCTTTTTTGGACAGGGCATGTGGACGCCATGGCAGATGTATGCCTGGGGCCTGGTGGGCTACGTCGGCGGTGTGCTGGCGTACGCGGGTGCTTTTGATCGCGCCGATGGAACCGTGCGCATGCCGGCGCTACTGACCTACGGTTTTGCTTCGGGTTTGCTATACGGCGTGGTAATCAACGCCTACGACATCATCGGTTTTGTGCAGCCGCTCACGTGGGCGGGAGCCGTGGCGCGTCTTGCTATGGCGGTGCCGTTCGATATCACACACGGCCTCGCGACCTGCGTGTTCTTGGCCGCCCTCTACAAGCCTTGGTGTCGACGGATCAACCGCGTCGTCGTGAAATACGGACTGTAGGGCCGGTTGCCCCGGGGCGGGAATCAATACTGCCTTGGTGTCATATCAAAACTATGCCGGTTTACGGGGCTGGATTGGCGCGGGCCGACCATAGCGGCATTTTGCGAAAATAGACGAGCCGTCTACCTGCGGTTTTATTTTGCCTCAGCTACGTGTGGTTGGGGGTTCGCGATTTATCCCCGTAAACCGGCATGGTTCTGAAACGGGCCGACTCGCATGACGGTCGCAGCGGGCCCCAGAAGACTAAATGACCAGTTTTCCTCCGACCTCGGGGGATCAGTTGGGGCTAGAGCTCTAGTGTGAGGGTGACGGGGCAGTGGTCACTGCCAAAGATGTCGCCGCGGATGCCGGCGTCGCGCACATTGCCGGCGATTGCGTCGCTCACCAGGAAGTAGTCGATGCGCCAGCCGGCGTTGTTCTTGCGGGCATTAAAGCGATAGCTCCACCAGCTGTAGACGCCCTCGACGTCGGGATTTGCCGCGCGCCAGGTATCGGTAAAACCGGCGTCGAGGAGCTCGGTAAACTTACCGCGCTCCTCGTCCGAAAAGCCTGCGTTGCCGCGGTTGGACTTGGGGTTCTTAAGGTCGATCTCCTCGTGTGCCACGTTAAAGTCGCCGCAGGTTACGACGGGCTTGCCGGTTTCGCGCTCAAGCGCGCTCAAAAAGCCGCGATAGGCATCGTCCCAGGCCATGCGCACGTCGATGCGCGCGAGCTCGTTTTGGGCGTTGGGCGTATAGACGTCCACGAACCAAAACTTGTCGAACTCGAGCGCGCAGACGCGGCCCTCGGTTGCGGCTTGGGCGACGAGCTCGGCCGCCTCGCCCTCGCCGGCGTAGGGCAGCAGTGCATCGGCGCGCAGCACGCGCAGCGGTTCCTGGCGGCTAAAGACCGCGGTGCCCGAGTAGCCCTTGCGCTCGGCGTAGCTCCAGGTTTGGTGATAGCCGGCCAGGTCGATATCGACCTGGCCCTCCTGCAGCTTGGTCTCCTGCAGCGCTAGGACATCGACATCGAGTTCCTGCGCGATCTGGATAAAGCTCGGGTCCTTTTTGAGCACGGCGCGCAGGCCGTTGACGTTCCACGAGGCGAAAGTGTAAGTCTGAGGCATGGTGTCCTTTCGACGGGGTTGGCAGGCTTAAGATTAGCGCAACAGGGGCGGGGTGAGCTCCGTGGGCGACGGCGCAATCGCAGCCGCCCCGACCAACGTGGACGGAGGACAAACATGACGCAAGCGATAACAGATTCCAAGCAGGCCTCCACCGCGCTGGCGGAGCTGTTCAATACCCACAAGCGCGTGGTCTTCTTTGGCGGCGCCGGTGTTTCCACGGCAAGTGGCATCCCCGATTTCCGCAGCGTGGACGGCCTGTATCACCAGCAGTTTGCCTACCCGCCCGAGACTATGCTCTCGCATAGCTTTTATGAGGCGCATCCGGCCGAGTTCTTCGACTTCTACCGCACCAAGATGATTGCGCTTGGCGCCAAGCCCAACCGCTGCCACACCAAGCTGGCCGAGTTGGAGCGCGCCGGTAAGCTAAATGCCGTGGTGACGCAAAATATCGACGGCCTGCATCAGATGGCCGGCTCACAGCGCGTGTTCGAGCTGCACGGATCGGTCCATCGCAACATTTGCCGGTCGTGCGGCGCGGTCTATAGCGCCGAGTGGATTTGCTCGCGCGAGCACGAGGACGCCGCGGGCGTACCCGTGTGTCCTGCGTGCGGTGGGCGCATCAAGCCCGATGTGGTGCTCTACGAGGAGCCGCTCGACGAGCACGTGCTGACCGGCGCCGTTGCCGCCATCGCCGCGGCCGATGCCCTCATTGTGGGCGGGACCTCGCTCGTGGTGTATCCGGCGGCGGGCCTTACGCGTTACTTTACCGGCGATACGCTGGCCATTTGCAATCTTGCTCCCACCGATCAGGATGCAAATGCCGACCTGCTGATTTCTTGCGACATCGCGGCCGCGTTTGCGTTCCAGCCCGTGTGCGCGGATACAATAGAAAGACTGATTGCAAAGCGACCCCGCCGCCTGCGCCCGAGCGCGGCGGCGCGGGCATTTGAGGAGGATGTTCATGGCGAACGATAGCAAGACATGGCGGTGCGGAAAGTATGAGCTCAGCTTTGACCGTCCGCGCATCATGGGCGTCCTCAACGTGACGCCCGATTCGTTTAGCGATGGCGGGGAGCATTTCGACCCGGATGCCGCCATCGAGTACGGCCTGGCGATGCTCGACGCCGGCGCCGACATCATCGACGTGGGCGGCGAGTCCACGCGCCCCGGATTTACCCCGGTCAATCCCGATGAGGAGGCTCGCCGCGTGCTGCCCGTGGTGCGCGCGCTGGCCAAAGAGGGCGCCATCGTCTCGATCGACACGCGCCACGTGGCGGTTGCTAAGGCGGCCGTGCGCTGCGGCGCCTCGATCGTCAACGACGTGACCGGCTTCACCGACTCCAAGATGGTCGAGTTTGTTAAGACGAGCACCTGCGGCGTCATTGTGATGCATGCCGGCGAGGTCGCCGCTCCCGCTCGTACGCACGCGACGGTGCAGCTCGATACCTCGGCCGCGGCGTTTGTTGCCGAGAAGGCGCGCGAGGCGGCTGCCGAGGCCGCGCGTGAGGCCGAGAAGCCGGCTCGCCGCCGTCGCGGCAAGTTGCTGGGCGAGCCTAAGCCGGAGACCAAGCTTCCGGGCGGCGTGGTGCAGCCCTCGTTGCCGTTTGGCGAACCTGAGCCCGCGACCGAGCCTGCAAGCGAGCAGGAGACGCCGGCCGCCGAGCAGGCTGCTGCCGCCGAGACCGTCGCGCCCGCGCCCGAGGCCACCGAGGCCGCATCGGAGTCCAATGACCGCCTGGCCGCCATGATGCGCCGCAGCGCCCGCCGCGAGGAAGCCTACGTGCCCACCTCGCAGCTCCGCCGCTTCACCCTGCCCGATTCGGCACCCATCATGCGCCGCGTCATGGGCTTTCTGTCCGACCAGGCCCGCGCGCTCATCCACGCCGGCGTGTCGCGCGACCGCATCTGCATCGATCCTGGCCCGGGCTTTGGTAAGTCGGCTAACGAGGACATCGTCATCCAGCGCGAGACTGCCAAGATGGCGTCACTGGGCTATCCGCTCATGTGCGCCGTATCGCGCAAGCGCTTTGTGGGCGCCGTCTCGGGCGTGACCGAGGCCGCCGAGCGCGATGCCGCTACGTTTGGCGTGTGCCTGGGCGCCATCCAGGCCGGCGCCAACATCGTGCGCGTGCACGACGCCGCGGGCTTTGCGCAGTTCCTGAACGGCTACTGGGCGGTTGCCAAGCCGCAGCCGCGCCGCGCGTTTGTGGCCGTGGGATCCAACTTGGGGCATCGCTGCGACAACATCCGCGCCGCACGCGACATGATCGCCGAGATTCCACTTACCTGCGTGTCCAACTCCTCCAAGATCTACGAGAGCGAGCCGGCCTACGAGACGCGCCAGGACGCGTTTGCCAACGCCGTCATCGAGATTAAGACCGAGTTGGCGCCGCTGGTGCTGCTCGACGAGCTCATGAAGATCGAGGCCGAGCTGGGCCGCGACCGCTCCAAAAAGGCCAAGGCCAACGGTCCGCGCACCATCGACCTGGACCTGCTGTGGATGGACGGCGAGACCCACGGCGGCAAAAAGCTGCGCCTGCCGCATCCACTGATCGGCGAGCGCGACTTTGTGCTGGTGCCGCTCGAGGACCTGATGCACGACCCGGCGCGGTTCTTCCGCTACAACGGCGTCGAGGTCAAGGAGCCCGAGGACCGCGTGGGCCATATCGTGGGTGAATTGGGGCGTATGTAGATGATCGAGATGAACGCTGTAGTCGCTGGCACTGAGCTCGACGCGGCGCGTGACGCGGGTCGCGAGGGCGTGTCCGCGGGCTGGTGCGCGTGGAGTGTGGGCGATGCTTCGCTGACGTTTTCGCTGGTTGTGCGTCCGGATGTGAATATGCACGCCTTCCACGGCCTACCGTTTGTGGCCGCGATGGGCATGATGGACGCGCTTGTGGGCACGGCATCGACGCCGGGGTTGGGCCTTGCCGGTAAGGTGGGTATCCAGTGGCCGAGCGATATCGTGTGCGGTGCGCCTGCGTTTGAGACGTCGTTCGCGCGCGTCGCCGTCAACGGCGGTGCCGGTGCCGCGGGCATGTTCGGTGCCGTGACGGTGGATATTGAGCGTTCGGCGTTGAGCGAGCTCGGTGTAGATGTGGCTGACGAAGCGCTGATCGAGGCATTGGCCACCGCTGTGCTGACCCGCGTTGACGCCTGGGCGGTTGCCGCCAACACGCCGCAGGGCGCTGCCGGCCCGCTGGCTCCGGTGCTGGGTGAGTACTTCGATATGGTGCCACTGCTGGGTCGTCAGGTCGCGGCGGTGTCGCCCAACGGTTTGCCGCTTGCGGTCGGTGTGTTTGCGGGCCTGGACATCTGGGGTCGCGCGACCATCAAGACCGATGCCGGCGAGCAGGAGTTTCCGCCCGAGGCCGTACGGATTCGCGGACTGTAACGCGAGGCGCCCGCGCTCAAAGATAGCGATGACAACGAAGCCCTCTTCGGCCTGTGCCGGGGAGGGTTTCGCCTATCTGGGGAATGGGTTGCCAGCGCCCTATTCCTCAAAACTGAAAAATTTTCGTTTTTGAGGAATAGGAAACATGCACGATATCGCTGCGCTGGGCGTATTCGAGGAGTCTCTATTCCTCAAAATTGAAAATTTTTCAGTTTTGAGGAATAGGCTTGGCGAACGTTTGCGGGGCTGTGGCATCGGGCGTGCTCGACTTATGCCCCTGTTTTACCCCCAGCTTCTGCATGCGGCGGTAGATTTCGCAGATGCCCTTGATGGTGAGCTGCCCGTCGACCACATCGAAGGCATCGGTCGAATCGGCGACGATGCCCGCGAGACCGCCCGTGGCGATAACGGTGGCGTCCTCGCGTCCCAGCTCGCGCTTCATGCGCGCGACCAGGCCCTCGGCCATGGCGGCGGCGCCCATCACGGCGCCGACCTTGATGCACTCCTCGGTATCGCGGCCGATGGCGTGCTCGGGTGCCTCGAGCGGAACGCTGGCGAGCTTGGCGGCACGGGCGGCAAGCGCGTCCATGGAGATGCGGATGCCCGGCGCGATCGCTCCGCCAATGTAATAACCGTCCTCATCGATGACGTCGATATTGGTCGCGGTGCCAAAGTCCACCACGATCGCCGGGGCGCCGTAGAAAGTTTCGGCCGCAACGGCGTTGGCGATGCGATCGGCACCTACGGCCTGGGGACGCGCCGCACGCAGCTTGGTCACGGTGGCAGTCTGCGGCCCGATAACGATGGCGTCTGCCGCGATGCGGTCGGCCACAGTGTGCCACTCGCGCGAGAGCTGCGGCACCACGCCGGCAAAGGCGATCGCGTCGACCGTGTCGAGCGAGAGGTCGTACATCTTAAAGAAGCCCATCAGGCGCACATGGATCTCGTCGGCGGTATAGGAGCGGTCGGTGGGCATGCGCCACGACTGCACCAGCTCGTTTCCGTCAAACAGGCCCATGGCCGTCTGCGTGTTTCCCATATCGATAGCGAGCAGCATGTCTACTCCCGGTGTCGGCGTAAAAGGACGCGCACCATTGTATACGTGCCGTCGGCGGCGCTCGGCTGCGATTCGTATACGGTGATAGGGGCTGAGGGGTTTAAATATGAAGGAATTATGCTCTACGAGATTTTCCTTGCCGTTTACCGAACTCCCACGTAATATTCTTTCTTGCGCACATGAGGCGCCCAGACATTGCGGGGTGGAGCAGTCTGGTAGCTCGCCGGGCTCATAACCCGGAGGTCGTAGGTTCAAATCCTGCCCCCGCGACCAAGAACTTACAGCTCGTCGGCCTAGCCGGCGAGCTTTTTTGTTATTTCGGGACCGTGTTTTCGGTCCAATTCTCGGCCTCTCAAACAAGATCTCAATCCGTAACATCTAGACCCGATTTGGGCGGCTAGGTGTTACAGATCGAGATATACCGGTGAGTTGGGTCACGTTTGTCTAAATCTGTAACACGAGGGACGGATTTTGCCGAGTTGTTGTTACAGATTGAGATTTTCCGCCGGGACGGTTTTGGTTTGTCTCGATCTGTAACATCTGGGGCCCAAAAGTGGGCCTAGCTGTTACAGATCTAGATTGTTGAGGATGGGTTGAGAGGAATGTCTCGATCTGTAACAGGTAGATCCCGGTTTTGCTGAGTAACTGTTGCAGATTGAGACAGACCGACGGGCCGCCCCGCCCCATCCACCTGCCGCTACCTGCTGTCCGCCGATTTCCGTTGCGCCGCTGTATTCCCATGCCATATCCTCTAGACAACTACGCGGCAACATCGCCGCCGCGCCTACAAGAGAGGAATATCCATGACCGCACCTGCATCCAAGCTGCTCCAGCCCATTACGGTTGGCCCCCTTGAGCTCAAGAACCGCATTATGTTCCCGCCGCTGACCACCGGCTACGAGGAGCGCGACGGCTCCATTGGCGAGCGCAGCCTGGCTTTTTACGAGCGCCTGGCCCGTGGCGGCGTGAGCTACATCGTCATCGGCGACGTCGCTCCCGTTATGACCGCAAGCCCCACGCCCAAGCTGGCGACCGACGCTCAGATTCCCACGTTTAAGGCGCTGGCCGACGCCGTCCACAAGCACGGCGCCAGGGTTGCGCTGCAGCTGTTCCACCCCGAGTACGACGTGCCCGGTGTCGGCCGCATGGTCATGGGTTCCATGGCTGCCGCCAAGGCCGCGCAGGAGGCTAAGGCCGCCGGCGACGAGGAGACCTTTGCCGCCAAGATGGCCGAGTCCAACGAGATCCGCAATCAGGCCTACGCCAAGCTGCACCACGACATGCAGCACTTTGTGAACGAGGCGAGCGAGGAGCAGCTCACCCAGATCAAGGAGGCCATCGCTGCCTCGGCTGCCCGTGCGCAGCAGGCCGGCATCGACGCCATCGAGGTCCACGGCGACCGTCTGGTGGGTTCGCTGTGCTCGGCAATCCTCAACAAGCGCACCGACGAGTACGGTGGCTCGTTCGAGAACCGCGTTCGCTACGCGCTGGAGGTTGTCGCCGCCATTAAGGAGGCCGCGCCGCAGCTGATGGTGGAGTACAAGCTCCCCGTGATTATGGAGAACCCCGACGGCACGCCGCGCGGCAAGGGCGGCCTGCAGCCCGACGAGGCCTGCGAGTTCGCCAAGCTGCTCGAGGGCGCGGGCATCGATATGATCCAGGTCGCGCAGGCAAACCACACCGGCAACATGGGTGACACCATTCCGCCCATGGGCGCCATGCCCTACAACTGGACGCTGCCCGTGGCCGAGCGCGTCAAGGCCCTGGTCTCCGTGCCGGTGGCAACCGTGGGCCGTGTTGTCTCGGTCGAGGCCGGCGAGAAGATTCTGGAAGACGGCGCCGCCGACATCATTGCCTATGGCCGCTCGCTCATGTGCGACCCCGACATTGCGCTGAAGGCCGCCACGGGCGAGCCCATTCGCGAGTGCCTCAACTGCAACAAGGGCTGCGTCGACGCAATTCAAAACCGCAAGTACATCTCGTGCGTGCTTAATGCCGAGAACGGTGACGAGGCGACCATAGCCATCAAGCCGGGCGAGGGCGACAAGAAGATCGCCGTGGTGGGCGGCGGTATTGCCGGCCTGGAGGCCGCGCGCGTGGCGGCCAAGCGCGGCTACGACGTGACCGTCTACGAGGCGAGCGATCATCTGGGCGGCCAGATCGTGCTGGCGGCCGCGCCTCCGCGCAAGGACGAGATCATGCGCTCGGTCGAGTATTACGAGAAGATTCTGCCCGGCCTGGGCGTGAAGGTTGAGCTCAACCATGCTACTACCGCTGAGGACCTCAACGCCGCCGACGCCGCGATTGCGGCTGTGGGCGCGCACGACGTGGTCATCCCCGTTCCGGGTGCCGATTCGGACAAGGTCGTCTCGAGCTGGGACGTGCTTGCCGGTAAGGTGGAGCTTACGGGCCGCGTTGCCGTCATTGGCGGTGGCCTGGTGGGCACCGAGACTGCCGAGTACCTGCTGCAGCACGGCTGCGAGGTGGCGATCGTGGAGATGCTCGACAAGATTGCCGCGGGCGAGTCCGAGACCATTCTGCCGCTGATTATGAGCGACTTTGCCGAGCACAACGTGGAGCAGCACGTGAAGACCCGCCTGACCGCCATTACCGACGAGGGCGTGGAGGCCATTCGCACCACCGAGGACGGCGCCGAGGAGCCAGTGAAGATCGCCTGCGATTACGTGGTGATGGCCGTGGGTTCCAAGGCCAACGCATTTGACCTGGACGGCGTGACGGTGCCCGTGACCTGCGTGGGCGACTGCTCGGGCGAGCGTACCGCCGATATTGCGAGCGCCATTCGCACGGCGTATCACGCGGCCAACGAGCTCTAAGCAAGAAAGCTATCGCGTATTGAGTGGGCGGGGAGTGCCGTATCGGTGCTCCCCGCCTTTTTGCCAATAGAGTGTCCCTGATCAGCGGGTTCAGAAAATCCGAATCTTGAGCACCTGAAAATCCGAATCCTTAGAACATGAAAATCCGAACTATATGAACACGAAAATCCGAATCGCAACTACCCGAAAATCCGAATTTGCTACAGTGGAATAGAAGAATCAGAAAGCAGGACCTGGAAATCTGCGGGGGTGGCTCATGGCAGGTGAGAGGCTACATCGGGACGGATACATCCCACGTATCGTGGATGCGCAAATCGAGCGCTACCTTCACGTCTTTGGCGCGGTCGAGATTGCAGGCACCAAGTGGTGTGGCAAGACGTGGGCCGCGCTTGAGCATGGGGCGTCCGTCTCGTATGTCGACGAGAATCTCGACCTCGCGCGTGCCGACCCGGCGATGATGTTGCTGGGAGACCGTCCGCATATTATCGATGAGTGGCAGCGCGTTCCCCAAATTTGGGACTACGTTAGACACGAGGTTGACCGCACCCGGGGTACGCGCGGCGCCTATATCCTCACGGGTTCCGCCACGCCTGCGTTTGGCTCAAAGGCGGAGGCGCCCGCGCATAGTGGAGCCGGCCGCATCGGCCGCGTCCGCATGCACCCCATGACGCTTGCCGAGACAGGCGAGTCCAACGGCAAGGTGAGCCTGGCGGGCTTGTTTGAGCATCGTTTTGAGCCCTGTCGGTGCAATGGCGATACACCGGGGCTTGTCGAAGCCGCTTGCCGCGGCGGCTGGCCCGAGGCGATCGATATGGTTTCGGCTGACGCCCAGCTCATCGCCCGCGAATATCTCAACACCACGTTTTCGAGCAGCTTTCCGGCGGTCGGTCTCGACCCCGATATTGCTCGTCGAGTCTCTGCATCGATCGCGCGCAATCTGGGACAGGCAACCACGTATAAAACGATTCTTATGGATATGTTCGGTGCCGAGGAGGAGCCCGCAGCGTTTGCCGACGAGACCAAGGTGCGTAGGTACCTGGATGCCCTCAAAGGCATGTTCATTCTCGAGGAGGTCCCCGGTTGGGTTCCCGCCGCGCGCGACAAACGACGCTTTACCGTCAAGCCCAAGCGCTATCTGGCAGATCCGAGCCTTGCTTGCGCCTTGCTAGGTATGTCCTTGCAGGCGCTGCTTGCCGACTGGCAGACATTTGGTCTGGTGTTTGAGAATTTGGTCATACGCGACCTTTCGGTCTACGCACGTTCGCTCGACCTGCTGGATAGCACGCCCGTGCGCTATTATCGCGACGATTCGGGCCTTGAGTGCGATGCTATCGTGCAGCTAGCCGACGGACGGTGGGCCGCCTTTGAGATTAAGGTGAGTGAAGATAAAGCGAGCGCCGGCGTCGAGAGCCTCAAGCGCGTTCGCAAGAAGGTCTGTGGAAATCCTCGTTCACGCACACGCGAACCGGAGTTTATGGCCGTGATTGTGGGGGTGGGTGAGTACGCCCGCGAGGTCGAGGACGGTATCTACGCGATACCCGTGCGCGCGTTGGGGTGTTAAGGGGCGGCACGCCGTGTGCCCGCTGCCCGGTGCTGCGGATTGGTGCAAGTGGTCAGGTTTGTTTGCACCATGTCCTTGGCATATGGAAGAAGCTGCTATTCGTAATCTTTAAGACATCATTAAGGCTTGCGCTGTGGAGCAAACCGCAGGTCAATGCTATTCTTTTACCTTATCGTATGGTGTTGTATTCTGCCTGAATTCTATGCCTACGAGCAACGGATTGATCGCGACCAAGCGGAAAGGATGGCACGCCCGCTAGCAGGGCAAACGCAAGCGATGAGTGGCATGGACCGACATAGCGAGCTCCAGCAGCACAAGACGGCGGCCGAGTACCGCCAAGCTGCCGACGAGCACGCGCGGACCCTCAAGGATTTCTGGAAGGATTTCCTGGTGAGCGGTCTGTTTGTGCTGGCCGCCATCGTTGCCATCTTTGCATGCCTGGCCTGGTTTGCCGCGAATAACCGAGTGAGTGCCACGGGGAGCACGATCGCGGCGAAGGGCCCGCGGTTTGTGCTCTCGGGAACGCAGGGCGGCACGGCGGGTAAGTACGACACTCAGGACAACTACGCGTCGGACAGTACAAGCCTTGCCGTGAACAATCTTTTCAACCTCAATAACATGAGCGCCGATGGCGGTCTCTCTCCGGGGTCGGCCGGCCAGCTCCAGCTCAACGTCAGGCCGCTCTGCAATGACCTGCACGATATCACGGTGGAGATGACCTGGGAAATTTCTGTTCAGACGAGCGTTGCGGGCACGGGCGGCACTGCTGCGGATGCATCGAAAAACGAAGAGATCATCAACTCGCTTAAAGATTTGGTGCGCGGTCATATCCTGGTTTTTCAGGGCAAAGACGCCTCTGGCTTTTACTCGAATCCGCTGGTCCCTACGACCACCACGGTGACCCAGGACGGGGCCAGCGTCACCGTCATTACGCAGAGCTTTACCATCCCAAAGTCGAGCTTTTACGCTGCGGACTCAAATAGCACGACCGAAACCGTCACCAAAACCCTCTACTGGATTTGGCCGGAGCAGTTCAAGAGCTATGTTCACACGGGCAACGCCGGCTACGGTGGCAACCTTTTCGCTAACACAGGCGACGAGGGGGGATACACAACCCTCGTCGGCGACATCAACAATAACCACGCGCGCTATTTCCGCGCCGATAGCACGAGCGTGCCAGGTCAGGCGCCTAGCGCGGTTCCGCCTGTCGGAGCCGGCATGTCCTCTGCGGATGTGGAGACCTGCGCCAATTATTACAACAACGCCGACGAGATTATCGGCAAGAACGTCAAGTACATTCGCGTGCGCTTCACCGCCAAGGAGGCGGATAAATAAATGGACGAGCAGCTTAATGCCCGCGAGCAGGGCGATATCAAACACAACGAAGGAGCGGCAAACCCCGGCGGCAACGGGTTCGGCTCGCACGGCGAAGCGCGTCCGGCTGGCCGCATCGAGCGCATCAAGGCTTGGGTGAGCGACCACCGTCGCGAATCCCTGGCCATCGTGGGTCTGGTGGCCGTGCTTCTCGTGTTGCTGGGATTGACGCTCGGATGGT
Organism: Coriobacteriaceae bacterium; assembly: GCA_902364645.1. Lineage (GTDB taxonomy): Bacteria > Actinomycetota > Coriobacteriia > Coriobacteriales > Coriobacteriaceae > Collinsella. Next base: position 60,073 of record CABJEP010000003.1, read on the forward strand.
TCGTCGATGCCAATCGCGGCTCCACCGTCGGCAAGATCAAGGAGCCGGCAGAGCTCAAGGTGCTGGGCCCCAACGCTACGGCAGCCGAGCAGATCGACCTGAGCTACAACCCCGAATACGGCGATACCAAGACTGGCAGCACGGTGACGCTCAAGCGCCCGTTTTGCGTGCAGACGGGCGGCGACGGGTTTGAGCTGCAGCTTGCGAATACGACCAACATTAAAGGTCTCACTATCGAGCTGTATAAAGCCGAGAATCCGGGCCTAGGTGATACTCCCGACGTGAGCGGCACTGCGGGCGGCAAGCCCTATAGCTGGAAAATGTCTGGAACGGATCTGCTGAAGAGCTTCACGCCCATTAACGACCCGGGCGACGGCCTGGCAGCCGTGCCGGGCGAGGGCACAAGCGACCCTACATTCAAGGACTATCAAAACGTCCAGCGCAACGCGCGCCCGCTCTACCGATACAAGAAATTCGGCAAAAGCGAACTCAACGCCAAGACGCTCGACGGCTCGACTGGCAATGACACACTCAACTTTATCATCAAGCTTTCGTGGGACGAGAGCACCAAAGAGACCGACGTGATCTACCTGATAGCGCGCAACACGAGCGGTAAGTAGGAGAGGGGGCGCACATGGAGAAGCAAGAGAATCAGCAGGATGCCGAGTGCGAGCAGCTGGCAAAAAGCAAAAGCCTAGTCAAGAATAAGCTGGTTGTGGCAGCAATCGCACTTGTTTGTGCCGTGGCGCTCGTGGCGGGTGGCTACTTTACCTATTCCGCCTACATCGCCAACGGATTTCTTAAGTCCGTCGCCGCGACAGGCACCGCTCAGAGCCTGTTTGCGAGCGACCTGCTCACGGGCTACATGAGCGCGCCCGGCGATGCCGAGCTTGCCCGCGCCCAGCGCTCCGTTACGGTATATCCCAACAACAAGCAGTGCAGCTTCACCTTTAGCATCTATAACTATTTGCTGAGCAACAGCAACTTCTGCAACGATAAAAACGTGACGTATACCTTAACGGTCGAGGGGTGTGGGCTCGATGGCACCACGTGGAGTTATGCGCCCCAACCCGCCGGCAACGTCAAGCTTCCGGAGAATCAGCCCACCAAGCACGACTACACCGTGACGTTCCCTGAGGACAAGTTGGGACATGCCTACTTTGTGATTAAGGCCATGGTTGTTTCGAAGGAGAGCCCCGGCACCGAGCTCACCTGTCTGGCGGCGAAAGTCGTGCCGTCAAAGAAGGCCGAGGTCAAGACCGCGGCGGTCGAGGGCGCGCTGGTCGATGAGGCTGGCAAGTTTGCTGATTACGCTGCGTACAACTACCGCGTGACGGTTACGGGCGCACCGGCAAACGTCGAACTTAGGTGGGGGGAGAACGTGGAGATCGACCCGTTCTTTGAGATCAACCATGGCGCGACGGTGGATGCTGCAGCTCGCAAGGCTACGTTCACCATGGAGCCGGGTTCGATGGTCGTCAACTTTTACCGAGCGGACGGCAAAACGCCCGGTGGCTGGGGTGACCTGGGCATTAACGTGAGTGGAACTACCCTGACGGGCACGACGGAGACTCAATAACTCTGGAAGCAGAGTTTTTAGGATAAGAGGTACGGAATCGATGAGAACGGCAAAGCGCATACTCGCAGAGTTCATGACGGTGGTCATGGTGCTCCAAGCATGCTCGCCCACGGTGGTTGCTGTGGCGGCAGGCTGGCAGAACATCTCGAACGAGATTGCTGCCGCATCTGCGAAGGCGTTGGATACTGCCGAGGGCGGCGAGACCAACGGCGATGTCACGATCGGGTCTGGGTCGAGTGATACCGGCGCCGACAGCGACAGTGCTGGGGATGACGCGGCGAAGGATGACGCTGCAGCAGGCGATACCACCGATAGCGCTACGGGTTCCGATTCCACGGGCGACCAGACGGAAGACGACGATGCCGCTGACGATGCCGCCACTGACGACGCCGAGCAAGATGCCGATGATGCGACTTCGGAGGACGCTGATGCCCAGGCGGGTGCGACGATCACGGATTTGAATAAGCTCGTCGAGCTGCTCGAGAAGAACGGCGCGGAAAGCATCGTGCGCAAAGACGACGAGAGCGGAATCCGAAGCCTCGATGTCAAGTCGTCGGAGGCGTTCGCCGTCCTGTCTAACGCCGACGCTTCGCTTTACTATGATGCGCAGATCAAGGTTATCATCACGGGCGATGCGAAGCTCACCGAGTCGGCTAATAACGGCATGTCTTTCCAGGGTCTTGGCAGTGATGAATGTCCGTTTGAAGGCAGGATCTATAGGGACGTTGATAGTCCCGTCGAGCTTACGACTGATCGGACGGTTTTTAATAACCTCAAGCTGTCTGACCAAAACAAAACGGTCAGGATAAAGTGGGTAGGCGCGACTAGCTATAGCGCACCGATGGTCGCTTCGAAGGTCAGCGGTGCGGAAAACGGCGAAGAGAGCAAGACACTCATCGCGTCGGTTGACATCGTGGAACCCGTGAACGTTGATGTGAAGGATGCGACTTCCGCCTTGACGGCACCCCTCCTGGGTGCGACGACGGGCGACCTTGCTGCGAACGTTACCTATAGCCTCACCGATTCTCGAAAGAATCTCAACGCGAATGCGACGGGCAACATTGGCTTGATTGCCAACACGGTCGAGAGCGGGAGCTTGACGGTTGAGTCCGTCACGTTCCCCAACGATCTGACCTCAGGCGGAGCCGTCAAAACGAGCTCTGGCAACGCTGGCCTGCTCGTAGGCGAAGTCAAGGACGGTGCGACCCTGAGCATTGGCACTCTGGCAAACGTTCCCACCGCCACCGTCCAGTCTACGAACGGCTCCGCCGGTGGCGTTGTAGGACTCGTTGGCTCGAGCACGGGTGCCATGGTCAACGTCGCGAAAGCTCTCGACCTACACGCGCTCACCGTCAAGGGCACAACTGCCAGCGGCGGTTTTATTGGTAAAGCGACCGTGCTCACACTGGGCGCGGATAATAAGCAGATTGGGTGTCCTCTAAATATTGGCGACGAGAACAGCGCTTGCTCTGGTGGCGTTATCGGCGACGTGAGCTTTGCGCAAGGATTTGCCGTTACGTCCAATATGTTCGACCTGGGCGACCTTGTGACTCTTGGTGCGTCGCAGCGCGCCGGCGCTCTTTTTGGCATGGCCGATATCTCTAATGGAGACATCGTGGTGCAAGGCGGGACGTATAAGAGCAAACTCGCCTTACCAGAAGATGTTAGTGTCAACGGCAGCTACGGCGGCCTTGTCGGCAAGGTGTTCGCGACGAAAACGGACGACGACGGCGCTTTGCGCGCCTTTGTTGTTGAAAAGGATGCAGATAATAAGAATACGTGCTCAATTGAGTTTGACCTTGCGAGCAAGTTGTCCGACGCAGGCGGCGTTGTCGGCTATGTTGGCGATAGCGCAAATCCTAACTCGCAGCCCGTTGCCGTTGTCTTCAACGGCGTGACGGTTGCGTGCAAGGGAGATGCTTCGGCGCGAACGGGTACCGGAAAGTTCGGTGGCGCCGTGGGCGTTGTCGATACGCGCAATGTCCTTGACGTGCGAGATTTCAAACTTACAAGCGACAATCCTATCGGTAAGGCGCAAAGCAACCGTGCCGCGGGAATTGCGGGATCCGCGTGGAATGCTGTAATCAAATTCAGCGGCATCACGGATCTGTCGGGCGCAAGTTTTGCCGAGAACGCCACGACGGGTCAGCTCGTATACGAGAACCACAACGCGCTGATCTTCGCTGCCGGCAATGGCTCTAATGGTGATCTGGGAGACAAGGGCGCTGCGGTCTGGACCTTCAAGCGTAGCAACTCAGCCTCAAAGACGGACGACATCGCGACCTACGGTGAAGTTGTTCGTCTGGGCGGCGACTTCATTAAGCTTGATGTGGACACTCATAAGTTGACCTTGCCGGATTCGCTGACGGCAGCTAACGGTGCCTACGCCCTAACCACAGCTGAGGATTTCGCCAAGCTTGCGATTACCTGGCAAACCAACGGCTACTACTCGATGGTTGACGGCGTTACCGAAAACAACCTTAACGGCTTGCAGTCCTCGACCATTACGGTGAACGGCACTATTGATCTCAAGGGCACGGGCCTGACGGGTTTCACGCAGGATCGTGCAGACGGCTCGCAAGTTTTCTCGGGAACGTTGAACGGTGGCGGCACAATCAATCTTGCCGTCGGCGAGGCGTACGGCAAGCGTGGTGAAGACGTGCTCGACGGCAATAACACGAGCAACGGCAACGGCAAAATCTACCGCCACGGCCGCTTGGGCTTGTTCGCGGCCGTCAACGGTGCAACCATCTCCAACGTCACAATCGCTGGCTCCATGAAGTTCGATAACGGTTCGGCTATCGATGCCGGGTCGCTTGCGTGTGCCATCGTCGGCAACCTGTCATTGTCTGGCGTAACGTGCAAAACGAATATCGCGTGCGATGATACGTTTGCCAATGACGTGAACATTGGCGGTATTGCGGGCAGCGTGCTGGCGGCTTCTACGGTTGCGTTTAAGGATAACAGCAAGGCTCAAGCGACCATCGCTGCAACTAAAACGCTTAACGGCAATAGTCGCATTGGCGGCGCCATTGGTTATGCGGGCGATTATGGCTCGTCATTCAATGTTGCGGGCCTCGAAGTCGCCGGATCAATCGAAACTGGCGATTGCGCCGGCGGCAAGATTGCCCAAGTCGGTGGTCTTATCGGCTGCATCGCACAGAGTACCTACAATGCAGGGACAATAGCCAACTCAGCTGATAAGTACGTGAACATTTCGGGCCTTTCGTTCAATTCATTCGAAATGAAAGTCGGCAGGAACGGCGATAAGCTCAATGGCACGGGTGGTTTCTTGGGTTATAGCTGGGGCAACGCGGTCGTAACTATCGGAGATGAGAGCATTAACAAGAATGAAAACTCTTATGCTCTGAAAACGACCAACGCTTCTATAACCGCGACTGCGGATGATTCCAAGGAACTCGGTGGTCTTGTATACGCCGCGAGCGGCCACTGGATTATCAACAACTATGCCATCGATCTCTCGGGCACAACCATTAATGCGGGCGCCGCTCAGACGCTCGGCGTTCTAGTTTGCCGCGGCTGCAAGGTGGATGATAAGACGACATATGGCGTCGAGAGCTACCTAGGCCTGTACTTGGAGGACAGGGCTTATTGGGATACCGCCTATAGGGTGCCCACCGGCGAGGGGGCCATCGTTGCGTCGGGCGTAACGTCCTTCGATGAATGGGTTGGCAGCGGTGTAAAACCAAACAACGGCAGCAAGCTCATGGACGCCGACTGGAACACGGTCGTTTCGCTACACACACAGAAAAACAAGCTGGACATGGACGGCGATGCCACAAAAGACAACAGCTACCATAATCGCTCGTCTTTCGGTCGAAGCCAGAATACGAACGGCAATACCCGCTACTTCTACAACCTCGACATAGCCTCTAAGAATTGTGAAGGCGGCTTTAGTGGCAGTCAAATCGATACAGCGGAAAAGCTGCTCTTATGGTCTGCTTACCGTTATGCTCCCGAAGGTATTCGTTCGACAATCGTTCCCAATGGCACGACAGGGCTCGATGATTCCATAACCATAACGGGTACAATCGATTTGGCCGGCTACAGCTATTATCCCACTCAGCCGAGCGGAGAGGTGACGGTTGAGAATGCGACCATTACCTTCTGTTACTCCAAGATCAAGGCCGAGCAGAATGGCAACAAGCTAAATTCCGATGCTACCCAGCACGAGAACATGCACTGCGGTCTTTTTCGAACGGTGGCAAACGGCGATCTCACAGTAAAAAACGTCACTTTGCGTGGTACTGTTGGGCCCGTTATTAATGACGGAAAGAGCTCTGAAGACACTGATGGAGCAAGCGGAAGCTCTTCGGGCGCGCTCGTGTGCCGCTGCGTGTATGGGTCCAGCGACGGCAATGGCACCAAGATTAGAAAGATCTCAATTGATGGTCTTACGCTCAACAATCTGATTGTCGACGGCGCCAACAGCGCCACGGATGCTAACGCCTATATGCCTCTGCTCATCAACGAGATGCAGAAGTACGTGAGCCTGAACGCGAAGAATATCAAGACTACTGGGTACACGAGTGACACCAAGGCGGCTACGTCGCTGTTCGGAAAGCTTGGTGTAGGCAGTGAGGCCGATCAGGTGACGGCAAAGTTTGAGCAAATCAGCTTGCCCAGCCAAAAGAACAAAACGATCTTCACCCATGCGAGCCTGCTGGAGAGTTTTGGCTACGGAAGCACGAGCACGGGCTCTGCGGACTACACCTTTACTAAGGCCGATGCCGATGCCGATGCAGGCAAGGTGACATACGGATCTGAGATTGATGGGAGTACGGAGTACCCGGGCAAGCAGCTTTGGTATTACGACGAAGCGACGTATGGTGCCGTGAGCGGCTATGTGACGGTTGATGGTAAGAAGGACGGTGACGTCAGGCCTTGGTTTGGTGGCTATCTTCCTTATGTTTATAAGGGAAAGGCCACCGAGAGCGGCGTCCAATATCATGAAATTAAAGTCAACCAGCGCATTCCAAAGCTGGTAGAGGGATGCGGCACATATGGCGATCCGTATGCCGTTAAGGACGCGACTGAGATGAACGCCATCGCCAACTACATCAACAACCAAACTGCGCTCGACGGTTGGGAGGTCACCATTGCCGTCAACCAGAGTACGCTCTGTACTCGCCGCAGCGACAATAAAACCGACAATGAGGTTACGTACGTCTATAAGCAGGCGAAAGACACTGGGAAGAAGTGGGAAAAGAAGACCGGCGACACCACTGATCCTTCGGCCACACTTTCCGACGAGATGATGCACCGCTATATCCAAAGCGCGTACTACAGTATTGAACCTACCGGGGGTAATACGATCACCCTTGACGGCGCATCGTTTGGCGGTTTTGGCAACAAAGCCAACCCGTTCCGTGGCGTCATCGTTGGCAACCCTAAAGGTGATAAAAAGGCAACCATCAAGATAGAGAATAACGAGGGTTCGCTTCGCGGCCTTATTCCCTATAGTTACGGCAGCGTGGTGCGCGATCTGAATATTCGCTATGTGAACGCGTCGGCGACTATTACTTATTCTGCCAAGGATGCCGACGGTGTTCCGACGTCGTTCTTCGGTGGCGTTATCGGCTGCATCCTTGGCGGCGATAACATTATCGACGGTGTGGCCGTGAATGGGACAACGCCCGATAACTCCACAACCGGCTTTACGGTTGCTGGTGGCGGAACTAAGCCACATCTTGTTCCCATCGGCGGTTACGTTGGTGCCATTGCGGGCGGCGGTGTGATCTTCCGCAATATGTCAGGGACGTCTTGGCGCGCTGGAACCAGCGACAAGTCTCAGGGTCTTGGAACGGGCAACTTCCGGCAGTACGACAATCCCTACGTTGGTCGTGTGATTGATGGCTATGCCTTTAGCGAGGGCTGCAAAGTCGAAAACGGTAACGCTAACTACAAGATCAACGAGCTCACAAACAAGGGAGCTGCCTGCGTCACTACCACGGGCACCGACAACAAGTATATCGGCACTGATGCCGAGGCACCCGTGACCACGGTGGAAAACGCCCAGGGCCTTTTGGTGCTCTCGGCCATCATTAGCTCGGGTGCGGGTGCTGGAGCGGCACATACTGACTACGCTAATTATGGCGTGTTCCGCGGCTCCAAGGCGTACTGGGGCAGCGATAAGCAGGACCCGGCGATAAACGGCTACCTGTTTGGCAACAAGGAATATGGTAAGGTGCGAAATGCCAGCTACGACTGCGTGGGCAAGCCTGCGAGCGCTTCCGGCGATTTCGAAACCGCCAAAAACGATGACCAGAAGGCCCCGGGCAAACAGGGGTGGCACGGCCCGCTCAACCATGATGACGATGTAAATTCGCCCTACCTGGTGGCGTCCTACGCTGCCGACTACCAAACGGGCTACGTGTGCGCGTCGAAATCGATCGGCATGAGCCTGGAGTTCAAGGAAAATGCCACCTATGATATGACTGGCTACGGCACGGGATACGTGGGTCTCAGCGGCCGTTACTATTCCAATGCTTGCAGCTCGAACGAGGCGTCCACCGATCGCGACCGCATCACGCCGCACGTGGCAACGATCGACGGCAACGGGGCCACCATCACGGTGGGCACCAAAGATGCCACTTACGGCGTCGTCGAATATGCCGATGACGACTATAAGGTCTCGGGCGTGGGCGGCCTATTCAGCACCGTGATGTTCACCTCAACCAATGTGGGGCAGAGCGTCACCGCGAATGACGGCGCTCAGGTCAAAGACCTCACCTTTAGTAACTGCAACGTATCGCTCACGTACAAAGACGCCAACGGTAGCATTGCCTCGGGACCGGCATCGAACGACCTCATCGGCACCGGCCTTTTGGCGGGCGCAACGGCCAACTACGACGGCAACACGCGTGGCGTCTACCGCAACGTACAGATGAAGAACTGCACCGTGTTGGGCGCAAAGAGCGTAGGAGGGCTTCTTGGCAGCTCGGGCCGTACCAGCCGAAGGACGGATAACGACGTGACCTATATGGTCAATTTCGGCTCCGGCACGCAGGCGCCCGCGAATCTCTGTGACTGCTCATACACTGGCCTTAGCGTCACGGGCGAGAAGTACGTTGGCGGCTATGTGGGTGCGATCGCCTCGCCGTGCGGCGTGTGGACAACCGCGGCCACAGGGGTATACGAGAAGACTATTGGCAAAAACTCGACCATAACCGCCACGGGTACAACACCCTACGTGGGCGGCGTGTTCGGTTATACCTCCAGTAACGTATCGGTGAACACCAAAATTGGCATCACGGAAGCCGTCGCATCGAGCACGGCAGTCATCTCTGGGGTAAATGTACTCGCCACCGGGTCGAACACCGATAAGTACATGGGCGCCGGCGGTGTGGTCGGAAGCGCCTATAGAGGCGTTATTTCTATAAGCAACGTGCGCATTGATGCCGGAGGCGATGCCAAGAGCGCCATCATCGGCGATGCCACCGGAACGAACAATAGCATCCGTAATGCGGGCGGCTTGATTGGCGAGGTCACGAGCAGTGGCAGCCCCAACACGTACTGGTTTGAGGACTGTAGCGTCGAGAATATCAACATTGCCGGCACCGACCAATGCTCGGGCGGACTTATCGGCTACTACTTCAGCAATGTGAACATAGCCTGCAACAATATCGCGATTGAGAGCGCCACGATCAAGGGCAGGTGGAGCGGCGGTCTACTTGGCGCGATTAACAGCGGTGCCGACGTCATCAACGTCACCAACACAAAGGTATCTAACACAACGTTTGGCGGAACCTCCAACGGCGGCATTGCGGGCGACGGACGCGGCCAGTTCCATCTGGTAAACGTGCTCATGGACAGCAATACCTACAAATTGGGCTCTAAGCAGGGCGTGCTCTTAGGCGAGGTTGACACAAACGGCTATAGCCTCTCCGCAGCGGGCGTGAACGTAAAGCTCGGCAACGGCAAGACCACGCGTGATCTGCCGCCGATGGTTTACACGACCAATGCGGCCGCCGTAAACATGAAGTCGTATATCGCGTTTGGTGACTATAACGACACACTGGAAGCACCTGACAAGGGGATCACGCTCTACGGCGCGGACAATACCGCCACCACGGCAGCGAGCCCGTATGTGACCACGAGCCCCGTAAGCACGCTGGCGGCGCGTGCCTCCGACAACGACACCACCGATCGCTACCTGTTTGGCGACGGCGCCACCATCGACACCGCGGCGACCGTCCAGAGCGAGGCAGGCACCGGTGTTGCCGATCGCTACACCTACACGAATATCGGCGGCATTAATGACAACGGCGCCTATCAAAATAAGTCGAGCTACGATGCCTCATCCGTGGCCAGTAAGTTCAATTCGAATAATGATACAAGCAGCAACCAAGCCACAGCGGATTTCCCCGTTTTGGTGATCTCTGGCAACGACAACACGACGGTCAAGAGCTATCTAAACATCGTCACGAACGGCGGCTTCTCCGATGCCTGCAGATTGAATAACGAGAATGGCACCAATCCGCACGTGACGGCCAAAGCAGAGGTTTTCCAACTCAAGGACGGTGTGTTCGTTAAAGACGGTGACGCGTCGAACAATCCCACGCTTCGCGTAGTGAACAATGGCAAGAACAATATGTCGTTTAGCCCAAGCTCCGATTGGGACAACGGCAAAGGTCGCTTTACGCTCCTGACCGTTACCTTTACCGAGGCGGGTCAGAGCTACAACGTTCAGGTGCCGATCATCGTTAAGCGCAAGCTCGAGATCGATTTCACTGCAACGTATGATTACGGCACTCAATTTAAAGAAAAAGACTACGCTAACCTTGGAAAAGATGCACACGTGCTTACGAGCTTTGGCGAGCCGATGACGGGTCTGCTTACCTGGACATACAATTCTGCCAATGGGAAGGAAGTCGACTTTGGCTGGGACAGCTATATGGCTGCTGGCGGCTCGATGAAGGGGCTCGGCAAGAGTATCCTCTTCAATGGTGCCGACGGAAGGTTGCCCCAGGGCACCCAGCTTACGCTCATCGATGCGAACGTTGATGGCAAGGCCGGTGGCAGAGAGTATCACTATACGGTGGGCGAAGGCGGAGCAACGAGCGTTTCCCTGAGCGGAAACGACGGCTTTAAGGATTCTGCGGGCAATCCATATCAGGAGCGATGGCTGAGCGAGATCTTGGGTGTGTCGGCCACGCAGGATGGCGCCGGCACATGGACCGTGTGTGATAACGAGGCAGAGGCGACCGCTAAAGCGAAACTCGATGGCAAGTGGACGCTGTTTAAGGTTGCGGGTGCTGACGTTCCCAGCAACAGTCGCTATACGCTAAAGGTACCCAAGGAGAAGGATACCGGCAGAGAGAAGCGTGCATCGGAGAGCGTCTACCTAGTTGTCAACGTGCCCAAGTCGGGCGACGGCGTGACGCAAGCTAGTATCAACGGTTTTACGGCTTCGTCTATTGACTCGAATTCTTCGGGTGGCCGCATATCTTGGAATCTGCATCATGTTTTACGCACCGATGGCAGCGACGATATTCAAAACAGTACGGCATCGACATACAGCATCTTGTCCAATTATGAGCAGAATGTAGTCGACAAAAAAGATGGGGCGTGCATTCCGGTTTCGAAGTCGGAGGACGGTGCCGCCTACGTTCTTTCTCTCGATGTCATGGATACGGTTACGTTTAGCCCGAGCCAATACTATACAGAGAGCGACCATCTGTTCTATCAGCTCGATACATCGCTGTGTCGCTATGGCGCCAACAACAACCTAATGGGAGTAAGCAGTTTCCCGAGCGGAACTTCGGCAATTGCGAAGTTCTATGTTGCCATCGGCAATCAGAACTACAGGTGGAGTGGCAGCGATTGGGAGCCGTATGACGCTTCGACGCCTGCGTTTACACAGATTGTGACGGATACGGGTGATGACTCACTGAGGCTCACGCTCGACCATGACCTTGCCGGAATCCGCAAGCGTGCAGCGGGCGGATCCTTTACCGTGCGTACGGTAGTGGAAGAGATTCGCCTTACGCCGGACGGCTGCAACAAGGTTATCTCCCTGTCCAAGCAGTCTGGCGAGGACGCCTGTACCAAGATGTCCTATACCGCCAAGCTTTCGACGCGTAAGGAAGGCCTTAATACCTCGAGCCTGACGCAGACGAAGCGCGGTAACGTCGGATACTATCGCATGGACACGGGTGATACGACCATTACGCTTTCTGCGCCAGATAAGTCGCAGCTTGGCATTAACGTGGACGACCTGCGTCCGATCGCGAATGGCACGATTGGTCTGGGTGCCACGTATGAACTGGGTGGACTCAGCAACGCCGCCGAGGCAATTGCGAACGCAGACTCTGTTGTGTACACGCTCTCGCTTCAGCGCCGCGGAACCGACGGCACGTATGAGAGCGTAACGGATGATATCTCAAACTACGTAACAGTGACGGAGAGTAAGCTTGCCGCGGTCGCTCCCTCCGGTAGCACGATCACCTTCACTGACTCGAAGGAGAACGGCAAGTTCAAAACGAAGAACGGTAATACGACGTTTAGCCTGCCCTTTACCGTTAAGGTCAACACGCAGGTTGAACAGCGTGAGCAGTTCCACGCGAACTATCGCTTGGTGATGACAGCGAGCCTGGTTAAGGGTGACGTGGCGAGCGCAACGCCTCAATCGCCCGACTATGTGACCTATACGCTCACGAGGGTGAACCTCAACGGCATCGACCACTAGTTCCGAAGCCAACTGGCTTCGCAAAGGGGGCGGCAACCACCCGGTTGCCGCCCCTTTTCTTGTTCTCCTGGCCTGCTGCTGCCCCAGCTTCCCACCTAGCTTTCCAGCTTTCCACCTTAGGTGGTAAGTTAAGTGGAAAGCTGGAAAGCTAGGTGGAAAGCTGGAAAGTAAGTGGAAAGTTGACATGTAGGTGCGGGCTGAAGAGGGGTTAATAATTACACAAACCATACCAGCCAAACAAAAAGATACCAATCTGGTTGGTAAAACACCGTCAATGAGCCGCGAGCTAACTAGCTGCGTAAATAAAACCTAAAGAACTGTTGCAAATTAATGGCAAATGCCCAGATGCCGCCGTGCGATTTTCAATTAACTGTTACGCGCAAACAGCAAAATGCTACTATCTAACATGCACGTAAGAAAGCAGATTAACGGTTAAGGCTAAGAAGTGGCAGGTATGTCGGAAGCAACAAGGACTCGCACGCATGCGCCCGAGGTTAGGCAGCGCGCCGTCGAGGTCCTCCAAGAGGGGGTCGGTCATCGCGCCCTCGCCGCGGAGCTCGGCATTCCCCAGGCCACGGCTCGTCAGTGGGCCCGCGCATATGCCGTGGGCGGTGCCGACGCCGTTCTCAACGCCGGTTCGCATCATCACACCTATTCGTACGAAGTTAAGCTCGCCGTGGTCAAGGACCGCTTGGAAAACGGCTTAACGGTTCGCGAGGCCATGATCAAGCACAAGATTCCTAGCGAGTCTTCGGTCAAGGCTTGGTGCCGTCAGTACCGCGAGAGCGGTGAGTCCGCACTGGTCGATAAGCCGCGCGGTCGCAAGCCGCGCGTTAAAAAGGCGGAATAGCAAACGGGATGGTGCACCCACAGGGGCGCATTTTTCTTGCCGCCCCTCTGCTCCAATGCGGGCGTGCCCTTACCCCGTACGCCTAAAATTCCCCAGTTGACCGAAAACCCGCCGCCGCTACTCCTCAATTGAGCTATAACGTTAAACAATTGCAGCGTTTTAGCATGGGGGAGTGATGGTATGACGCTACTGTATTTCCTTACCCTGTTTCCGCTGGTACCGGCGCTGGGCATGCTGCTCGCGCGCGGTGACCGCGCCCGCGATGCGGCGGGGCTCATAGGCTCCGGCATTATTATGGCGGTGACAGTTGTAGTCGCCGTCATGTTTTTTGGCACGGGTCCGCAGAGCTTTGAGGTTGCCCCCGGCACCTCGCATGTGCTCTCGATCATCAGTTCCGTTATCGACGTCATCCTGTGCGCTGTCATCCTGTACAACGCGTACAAATATAGGAACGCGCTCACCACGGTGCTCGGCATAGTCCAGCTGGTGGGCTCGCTCGCCTTTGCAGCCATGACGCTGCCCGCGGCCGAAGCCGTCACGGCAACGCCACTCTACCTGGACTACATGAGCGTGATCATGGTCCTCGCCGTCGGCATCGTTGGCAGTCTAATCTGCTTGTATGCCCTGGGCTACATGAAGGACTTCCAGGCCCATGACGAGCACGAGGCCGCGCTGCGCGGGCAGACCGCGCCCGACCGTCGCCCGCAGTTCCTGGCGCTCATGTTCCTGTTCCTCTCGGCCATGTTCGTCATCGTGACGAGCGACAACCTTGAGTGGCTGTTCTGCGGCTGGGAAATCACCACCGTGTGTTCGTTCCTTATGATTGGCTACACGCGTACGCCCGAGGCCATCAAGAACGCCTTTACCCAAATCATCCTCAACATGCTGGGCGGCATCGCGTTTTTGGCCGGACTCATGTACCTGCACGTTAACGGCATGCCGCTGACCATCTCGGGCATGATCGATCTTTCCGGTGCCGGTACCGCGCAGTCCGCGCTGCTGGTGATGCCGGTCGTTCTGCTGTCGCTCGCCGCACTCACCAAGGCCGCACAGATGCCGTTCCACACCTGGCTGCTCGGCGCCATGGTCGCCCCCACGCCCACGAGTGCCCTGCTGCACTCGTCCACCATGGTCAAGGCCGGCGTGTTTTTGATGGTCAAGCTGAGCCCGCTGTATGCCATCTATCCCGTGACCGGCTTTATGGTCACGAGTGTGGGTGCCATCACGTTTTTGCTCGCGGCCCTCATGGCCATCTCGCAGAGCAACGCCAAACGCGTGCTCGCGTACTCCACCATTTCCAACCTGGGCCTCATCAGTGCCTGCTTGGGCGTCGGCGCGCCCGAGGCCGTGTGGGCCGCCATCTTCCTGATCCTGTTCCATACGGTGGCAAAGTCACTGCTGTTCCTGTGCGTGGGCACGGCCGAGCATCATATCGGCAGCCGCAATATCGAGGACATGGACGGCATGTTCAGCCGCATGCCGCACCTGACGCGCCTGATGATGCTGGGCATTATGGGCATGTTCGTGGCGCCGTTTGGCATGCTCGTGTCCAAGTGGGGCGCCCTGGTGGCGTTTGCGCAGACCGGCAACGTGCTCATGATCATGGTGCTTGCCTTTGGCTCGGCCGCGACGTTCTTCTTCTGGGGTAAATGGCTTGCCAAGCTTTCGGGCGTCGACCCCACGGCTCAAAACGTTGAGGTCAATGTCCATAAGACCGAATGGATGGCCCTCAACACCATCGCCGCGCTGCTGATTCTTTGTTGCGTGGCGTTCCCGCTCATCTCGAGCGGCCTGGTGTCGCCTTACTTGGCCATGGTGTTTGGCCGCGTGCCGTACGTTATTGGCAAGGACTCCATGTATTTGATGGTGGTTATCGTGGCGTTTATCGCCGTGGTGCTGCTGACTTCATTCCGCGTGAGCAACAAACCGCACGTAAACGTATATCTTTCGGGCGTGGGAACCGACAATTACCGCCATTTCCGCGGCTCGATGGGACACGAGATGAAGGCCGAAAAGCGCAATTGGTACTCGGAGGACGCCCTTGGCGAGAAGCGTATTGGCCCCGCGGGTAGCGTCGTGTGTTGCAGCATTATCTTGTTTGCGCTGCTGTGTTGCGCGTGGATTGGGCCCGAGCGGCTTGCCATGAGCGCGCCCTCGGTGCTGCGCGGCAAGTATTTTGAAGGTTCGGGTGTCGTGGGCATATTTATTGGTACCGTGGCGTTTGCCTTGATTGCGCCGCTTGTGGGTGGACTGATCGACGGCCTTGATCGCAAGCTTTCGGCCCGCATGCAGGGCCGCGTGGGTCCGCGCCTGCTCCAGCCTTTCTACGACGTTGCCAAGCTGCTGCGCAAGGCCCCTGCCAGCGTAAACACCATGGATGATACCTACATGGCGTGCGCACTCATCTTTACCGTGGTGGGCGGCGGCATCTTTGTGTCGGGCTCCAACACGCTGCTGTGCGCCTTTATGGTGACGCTCGCCGCGATCTTTGTTGTGTTGGCGTCCGCCTCGACGCAAAGCCCGTTTGCCCAGGTTGGCGCCGATCGTGAGTTGCTGCAGGTTATGAGTTACGAGCCCGCCGTTCTGCTGATGAGCGTGGGCCTGTACCTTGCCACCGACAGCTTCGATTCCATCGCCGTGACGGGACAGTCGGCCCCCATCATCGTGTACAGCGCGCCCATTTTCCTCGCGCTGCTCGCGGTACTCACCATCAAGCTACGCAAGTCGCCGTTCGACCTTTCGTACTCGCATCACGCGCATCAGGAGATTGTCCAGGGTGTCGCCACCGAGATGAGCGGCGGCACGCTGGCCAAGATGACCCTCATGCATTGGTGCGAGACCGTGCTGTTTTTGATGTGGGTGGGCATGTTCTTTGTTTGGGACAACCCGGTGAGCTGGGTGGTTGCCCTGGTCGTGATGGTCGCGACGTATTTTGTCGAGGTGCTGATTGATAACACCTTCGCGCGCAGCACCTGGCGCAGCTGCTTTAAGCTCGGCTGGGGCGTGGCGCTGGTGTTTGGCCTGCTCAACCTCATGCCCATCCTTGTCGACGTGTTTATTTAGGAGGCGGCATCCATGGATCATAAAATGTCGCGCTCGCCGTGGGTTATTCATTACGACGGCTCGAGCTGCAACGGATGCGATATCGAGGTGCTGGCCTCGCTCACGCCGCTGTTCGATGCGGAGCGCTTTGGCGTGGTCAACACCGGCAACCCCAAGCATGCGGATATCTTTTTGGTGACGGGGTCGGTCAATGCCCAGAACCTGCCCGTCGTGCGCCAGATCTACAACCAGATGCTCGAGCCCAAGTGCGTTGTGGCGTGCGGCATTTGCGCGTGCTCGGGCGGCGTATTCCGCGATGCCTACAACGTGATCGGCGGCGTGGACCGCGCGATTCCTGTGGACGTGTACGCGCCCGGGTGCGCCATTCGCCCCGAGACGGTGATCGATGCCATCGTGGAGGCGTGCGGCATCCTGGACCAGAAGGAGGCCGTGATGCGCGCCGGCGGCGATCCGCTCACCGTAGGCGGTGCTGCTACCTGGGACGGTGGCGTTGATCTGGGCGAGGACGGGTTTGTGGCCGCGGCTGGGGCCGGCGACGCGCCTGCCGCTGGCGACGCGCCTGCCGCTGGCGACGCACCTGCTGAGACGCCCGCCGCGTCCGTCGCTGCAAAGGAGGCCGAGTAATGCAAAAGGCTATCTATACCACCGTCGGGATCGACGAGCTCCTGTCGCATGTCCAGGCGCTTAAGGGCGTCGGTGCACGCTTTGTGCAAATGCACGCCGAGCGTAGCGTCGACGACGGCTCGTATCGCTTGGTCTATACGTTTATCAACGTTCGTGCTGCTCAGGAGCATATTGCGCAGGACGGCAGCTATGCGATTGAGAACCTGGTGGCTGAGGGCATCGACCAGTACCAGGAGATTCCGTCCATCAGCTCGTATTACCCCGCGGTGTTCCCGTTTGAAAATGAAGCGCACGACCTGTTTGGTCTTGCCATCACCGACATGCAGATCGACTTTAAGGGCTTTTTCTACCAGGTCTCGACTGCCGAGCCCATGAGCGTTATCACGCCCGAGGTGAAGGCCGCGCGTGAGAAGGCCATGAAGGTCCGCGCGGCTGCCGAGGC
This sequence comes from Coriobacteriaceae bacterium, assembly GCA_902364645.1. Lineage (GTDB taxonomy): Bacteria > Actinomycetota > Coriobacteriia > Coriobacteriales > Coriobacteriaceae > Collinsella. Next base: position 77,342 of record CABJEP010000003.1, read on the forward strand.
TAAGGCGCGCAAGGCCGCGGCCGAGAAGGCCGCCGCGGCTGCGGCTGTTGCGGGGGAGGGCGTTGCGGGCGCCGGCGATGCCGCGGGCGCCGCTGCTCAGCCCGCTGCGGCTGCCGGCTCCGATACTCAGCATGACGAGGCCGCGGCCAAGGCCGCACTTAAAGCCGCCGAGATGGAGGCAAAGCTCGCCGCCATGGATCCCGAGAAAGCGGCCAAGGTCCGCGCGGCGCTTGCCGCCAAGGCCGCCCGCGACAAGCAGAAAAAGGAGGCGTAAGGTCCATGGCACATCGCTCCGTTATTCCGTTTGGCCCGCAGCACCCGGTGCTGCCCGAGCCGCTTCATCTGGACCTGGTGATCGAGGATGACCGCGTTATCGAGGCAATTCCGCAGATCGGCTTTGTGCACCGCGGACTCGAGAAGCTCACCGAAAAGCGCGACATGCATCAGTTTGGCTACATCGCCGAGCGCATCTGCGGCATTTGCGCCGTGGGCCACAGCTACGGTTATGCCAGCGCCTGCGAGCGCATGCTCGACATCGAGGTGCCCGGCCGCGTGCAGTATATCCGCACCATTTTGCACGAGCTTTCGCGCATCCACTCGCACCTGCTGTGGCTGGGTCTGCTCGCCGATGCCTTTGGCTTCGAGGCGCTGTTCTATCGTTCGTGGACCCTGCGCGAGCAGATTCTCAAGATCTTCGAGAGCACGTGCGGCGGTCGCGTGATTCTGTCGATCAACGAGATTGGCGGCCTTAAGCACGATATTGAGGACTCCGAGCTGGCCGGCATTGTCCAGACGCTCGATGCCATGCGCCCCGACTACGAGGCCCTGGTGCATACGTTTTTGGACGACGCCAGCTGCGGCGAGCGCCTGCATGGCGTGGGCGTGATCAGCAAGAAAGATGCACTGGAGCTTTCGATGGTCGGCCCGTTCGGCCGCGCCTCGGGCGTGGATTACGACGTGCGCATGTTCGGCGACGGTGCCTATGCGGATCTGGCTGCGTTTGAGCCCATCGTGGCGACCGACGGCGACTGCTATGCCCGCTGCCAGGTGCGTTGCGCCGAGGTCACGCAGGCCATGGACATCATTAAGGAGCTTGTTGGCAAGATTCCGCACGACGGTATCGGCGGGCGCACCAAGCTCACGCCGGCCGACGGCGCGCGCGGCGAGGTTGTGATTGAGCAGCCGCGCGGCGAGGCGTATTACTATGTGCGCGGCAACGGCACCAAGAACTTGGACCGTTTCCGTGTGCGCACGCCGACGTCGCAGAACCTGGCGGGTCTGACACATGCGCTGCAGGGCGTGCTCCTTGCCAACGTGCCCATGATTATCCTGACCATCGACCCCTGCATTAGCTGCACGGAAAGGTAGGCACGGCATGAGTTTGCTGACATTTGCCAAGACGGCCTTGGGTTCTATGGTCAAGCAGCCGGTCACGGTGTGCTATCCGCAGGAGAAGCTCGCGGCACCCGAGCGCCTGCGCGGGCACATCGTCAACGACATGGACGTGTGCATTTGCTGCGGTATGTGTGCGCGCCGCTGCCCGGCGGGCGCGCTCGCGGTTGATCGCAAGGACGGTACCTGGTCGATCGATCCGTACGCTTGCGTGGTGTGCGGCGAGTGCATCGAGAGCTGCCCCAAGCACTGCCTGACTATGGATACCGCCCACACTCCGGTCGCGGCGAACAAGGCTCCCACGGTGGAAACCAAACCGGAATAGAGCTGGGATGGGGCTGGTATAGCGCTGGAATGGGGGCCGGCGGGGCAAAAATGCCCCGCCGGCCCCGCGCTTAAACGCGCCGTGGAGCCGCCGTGAACAAAACTATGCCGGATTACTACGATAAATCGCCTACCCCCAACCGCGCCGCATTTGGCAAAATCAAAACCGCAGGTAGACGGCTTGCGGTTTTGCGAAAAAGTCACGCGTGGTCGGGGATCTTATTTTTATCGTAGTAAACCGGCATAGTTTTGAAATGGCGCCATATCGGTGACGGCCCTTGATCCCCCAAGGACGGAGGAAAACGGATCATTTTGGCCCTGCGAGGGCCGCCACGTGACCCCGCCGCCACGAAACCGGCCCATCTACTACTTTTGAGTGGCAACCCCCAACCATAGCGAAAAACGCAAAAACAAAACCGCAGGTAGAACACCTGCGGTTTTTTATGAAACGCGGTTATGGTCAGGGGTATCGGGCTAAACGTAGTAGATGGGCCGGTTTCGTGGCGGGGTTTATTAATCAACCCCCTCTGGCTGGAGGAAATTGGGCCATTTTGGCCCGTCCATCTTCGGTCGCACCCGTTTTCCTGCGAAAACGCCGTGTCTCAACTTTGGTGAGACATTTGTCTCACGCCCAAAACAGAATCTGGAACATGTGTCACCTGCCCAAATTGTGTCTCATTTCGTAACTTTAGGCTGTTGCAAGGTCTGAGACCGCGAGAAGGGAGACGCGATGAGTAAGTACACGAGGGGTCTCTTGGCGGTGATACTTGCCGTAGTGCTTGTGTTGCCGGCTGCAGCATTTGCCATGCTGCCCGAGGCCAACGCCAGGTCCAGCACAGGAATGGACGGACCGGCCATGACCGGAAAAACGGTCGTCGACCGCGATACCAGCAACTACTGGAAGTTCTGGGCCGGCGGCTATGACGGCAAGGAAGTAACAACTCAAAACGTCGGCCGAATCTGGACCGATAAGACGGTCAAGGCAGTCGAGAACGGGGATTCTGATTTCCTGACCACGCTGTCTGCTATCTCTTCGACATCCGATACGACGGTCTCCGGCAAGCCGCTCGACATCGTGCTGGTGTTGGATGCTTCTGGCTCGATGAAGGATGACATGAGCGGAAATGACGGAACCAAGCGTATTGATGCGCTGAAGAAGGCCGCCAATAGCTTTATTGACACCATCGCCACGCAAAACCAAGGTATTGCAGATGAGTCCAAGCAGCACAAGGTCGCCATCGTTAAGTTCGCGGGCACAAAGTCCACTGATGTCGGCAACGGTAAGGATAGATACGGCTACAACTATTCGCAGACCATGAAGAAGCTGACGCTCTGCAAGGGCGAGGACGCGGAGAGCCTTAAGAGTACGATCGACTCCATCAGTCCCGCTGGCGCCACGCGAGCCGATTACGGCTTACAACTGGCTGAGGGCATTTCGTCTGATCGCGCCGACGCCAAGAAGGTCGTCGTCTTCTTCACCGATGGCTCGCCCACGAGTTGGGACGAATTCGAGAACGAGGTTGCCAATGACGCTATCAACAGCGCCAAGAAGATCAAGGATAAAGGTGCCGACATTTATACGATCGGTATCTTTAGCGGCGTAAACCCCAGTGCCATCCCCACGGCTGATGGCACAAGCAAAGAGAATAAGTTCATGCATGCCGTGTCGAGCAACTATCCTGCCGCCTCATCCAGCATTTCTGTCTGGGACGAATGGACCATCAACTTTGGTGCGCGCGCAGAAAACGCCAATTACTACAAGTCGGCAACCAGCGCTTCTGAGCTCGAGAAAATCTTCGAAGAGATCTCGGGAAGCATTATCCAAGCCGGTTACCCGACCGAAGTTCACGGCGGTTATGGCGAGCATAAGTCTGGCTATATTACGTTTACTGACGAGCTGGGCGACTTTATGCAGGTCGACAACTTTACGTCTGTCGTGTACAACGGCGAGACGTTTACTGGCCCGGCAATGAAGGCCGAGGGCAATGTCGATACCTATACATTTACTGGTGCCGCCGCGAACTTGGTTATCACCGTTCAGCATGCCGGAAAGGGCGAGCCCCAGACCGGCGATATCGTAACGGTCAAGATTCCCGCGTCGCTGATTCCGCTGCGCCACTTTAAGATTACCGATGGCGTTCTTACGGTCGACGATACTGAGCCCATCCAGGTGAACTACACCTCGAGTGTTAAGAAAGACGCGCTCGATAACCTGTTTACACCCGAGCAGGTAGTGGGGCTTAAGGACTACATCAAGAGCAATACGATCACCGCGGAGAACGGCTCCAAGACTGTTAACTTCTACGCGAACAAGTGGAATGGCGGTACGCTGGGCGATACGATTGCGAACTTTGAGCCCGCCGATTCCAATCGTTATTACTATTTCCAGAAGCAGACTCCCATTTATGTGGATAAGAACTGCACAACGCCTGCGACGGGCTCGCTGGCTGCCGAGGGCATCTATTACTACAAGGATGAGTTCGAGGCGCTGGGCGCAGACGGTAAGGCCGAATCCCGTATTGCCGTTATTGAGTTTACCGGCGGAGACGCCGCGAGCTCTGAGGACGCCTTCGTGCGCGACGCGAACGGAAACCTGTCGTTTAGCAAGGGAACCGCGCGCCTGGCCTTTATTGACGAATTGCATACCACCAAGGAGCGTGTGGGCGGTGACAACCCCACCCGCACCGCGGCCGACGTGCTCAACCCCAAGTGGAACAACAACGCCACGGAGGTTGACGTTCACCTGGGCAACAACGGCAAGATCAGCTTTAACGTGACGCCGGCAACGGTGGATACCAAGACGAGCTTTGGCCTGACCAAGGTGCTCGAGGGTCGCGATTGGACGGATACGGACGAGTTTAAGTTTGAGCTCTCCGCGACGTCCGAGAATGACGCCCCGATGCCCGCACCCGCGACCGCGACCGTGACCAATGCCGACCTGGACGACAATGGCAAGGCGGCCATTAACTTTGGCGAGATCACCTATAACAAGCCGGGCGAGTACACCTATGAGGTCCGCGAGGTCAAGGGCGGCGTCGGTGGCATTACCTACAGCGAGAACGTTGCCACGTTCAAGGTGACCGTGGCTGTTAAGGCCACAGGTGGGCTTAAGGCTGACGTTGAAAAGATCTCGGGCGAGACCGAGTTCAAGAACACCTATAGCGTGAAGCCTGTCGAGGACCAGATCACCGCGAAGAAGGTCCTGACCGGGCGCGACCTCAAGGAGGGCGAGTTCTCCTTCGAGCTCGTCGAGGGTAACAAGGTCGTCGCCAAGGGCACTAACGCTGCCGACGGCAAGATCGTCATGGACAAAATCACTTACGATAAGCCCGGCACTCACACCTACAAGCTGCGTGAGAAGCTCCCCAACGAGGCGGGGCTGAGCAACGGGATCACGTACGATAAGACGAGCTACACCATCAAGACGAGCGTCATCGACAACGGCGACGGCACGCTTAAGGTGACCCATGCGCTCGAGGGCACCAAGCCGGCGCGCTTTGAGAACAAGTACAATACTGCTCCGAATGAGTCTAGCGTCACCGATCAGATTACCGCGAAGAAGGTCCTGGACGGGCGCGACCTCAAGGCCGGCGAGTTCCGTTTCGAGCTCGTCGAGGGTAACGATGTCGTCGCCAGGGGCACCAATGCGGCCGACGGCAAGATCACGATGGACAAGATCACCTACACCGAGGTCGGCGAGCACACCTACACGCTGCGCGAGGTCAAGGGCGACGCCGGTGGCATCACCTACAGCACCGCGACCTACACCATCGTGACCACGGTTACGGACAATGGCGATGGCACGCTCGATGTCCATCATGTCCTGAAGGATGCCAAGGCTGCCGAGTTCAAGAATTCTTACGGCTTGACCTCCGAGAGCTCTAGCGTCACCGACGAGATCAAGGCGAACAAGGTCCTGACCGGCCGCGGCCTCAAGGCCGGCGAGTTCTCCTTCGAGCTCGTCGAGGGCGACAAGCTCGTCGCCACCGGCACCAATGCTGCCGATGGCACAATCGTCATGGATAAAATCACTTACGATAAGCCTGGCAATCACACCTACACACTGCGCGAGAAGCTCCCCAACGAGGCGGGGCTGAGCAACGGGATTACGTACGATAAGACGAACTACACCATCAAGACGAGCGTCATCGACAACGGCGACGGCACGCTTAAGGTGACCCATGCGCTCGAGGGCACCAAGCCGGCACGCTTTGAGAACAAGTACAACACTGCCCCGAACGAGTCCAGCGTCACCGACCAGATCACCGCGAAGAAGGTTCTGGACGGGCGCGGCCTCAAGGCTGGCGAGTTCCGTTTCGAGCTCGTCGAGGGCAATAACGTTGTCGCCACCGGCGCCAACAATGCCGACGGCAAAATCGTGATGGATCCCGTCACCTACACTGAGGCTGGCGAGCACACCTACATGCTGCGCGAGACCAAGGCCGGCGCCATCGAAAACGGCATTACTTACAGCACCGCTGAGTACACTGTTGTGACCATCGTCAAGGACAACGGCGACGGCACCCTCAGCGTGGAGCACAAGCTGCAGAACGACGAGAAGGCGACCTTTGAGAACGCCTACAACGTGACGCCCAAGGATTCCAGCGTTACCGACAAGATCACCGCGACCAAGGTCCTGGACGGCCGCGACCTCAAGGAAGGCGAGTTCTCCTTCGAGCTCGTCGAGGGCGAGGACGCCAAGGTCGTCGCCACCGGCACCAACGCCGCCGACGGCAAGATCACGATGAGTGAGATCACCTACAACGAGCCCGGCAAGCATACCTACAAGCTGCGCGAGGTCCCGGGCGACGCCAACAACGGCATCACCTACGACGGCAAGACCTACACCATCGAGACGACCGTCACCGACAACGGTAAGGGTGAGCTCGTGGTAAAGCATGAGCTGAAGGGAGCCGATGAGGCGAAATTCAACAACAGCTACAAGCCGAAGCCCAACGAGTTTAGCGTCACCGACCAGATCACCGCGACCAAGGTCCTGACCGGTCGCGACCTCAAGGCTGGCGAGTTTAGCTTCGAGCTCGTCGAGGGCGAGGACGGCAAGGTCGTCGCTACCGGCACCAACGGCGCCGACGGCACGATTACGATGAACCCCGTGAAGTACGACAAGGCCGGAACGCACACCTATACGCTGCGCGAGGTCAACGGTGGAACCACTAGCAAGGGCATTACCTACGACGACAAGACCTACACTATCGTGACGACCATTACCGACAAGGGCGATGGTACGCTCGAGGCAAAGCACGAGCTGAAGGGTGCCGAGGACGCCAAGAGCATTGAGTTCAAGAACTCCTACAGCGTGACCCCGCTCGACACAGAGCTCGACTTTGGCCTGAGCAAGGCCATTGACGGCCGCGACTGGACGGATGGGGACGAGTTCAGCTTTACCATCACCGCCCCCGAAGGCGCCCCGCTGCCCGATCCCGCAACCGTAACCGTGAGCAAGAGGGACGCGAAGGACGGCATCGCCGCCATCAAGTTCGGTAAGATCCACTACGCCGCTGCCGGAACCTATAAGTACGAGATTCGCGAGAACGCGGGCAGCACGGTCGGCATGACGTATGACGCGCATGTCGCAACCGCCGAAGTGACCGTGACCGAGGACAGCGATGGCACCCTGACCGCCAACGTCACCAAGAAGGAAAACGGACGCTTTACCAACACGTACCGCACTGAGCTTAACTACACCGCTGCCGGCGGTCTGTGGCTCAGCAAGTATCTGGACGGCCGCCCCATGACCGAGGGTCAGTTCACCTTTACCGTGACACCTGCTGACGACGCTTCGGCTCGCGCGCTCGGTCTGCTGCCCGGGGCTAATAGCTTCAAGTCCCCCGCAGCGGCAGAGGCAACGGTCGGACTGATCGACATTCTGGCTGGTCATGAGGTTATATTTACGCAGGCTGACGCCGGCAAGACCTTTACGTACACCGTGGCCGAGAAGAACGACGGCCAGCCCGGTTACACCTACGACGACGCCGTGCGCACGGTGACGATCGCCATCGCCGACGACGCCGCCGGCACGCTCACTGCTACGACGACCGTTTCCGGCGGTCCCGAGGGCACGCATGAGACGGTCCACAAGAGTGGCGAGAGCAAGGTCGAGAAGGCCCTGGTGCCGTTCCACAACAGTTACAGCGCTACGACCAACACGCCTGGCGGCACCGCCGCTCAGGTCGTTGCCACCAAGACTCTGACCGGCCGCCCGATGGCCGACGGCGAGTTCTGGTTCGGCATCGCCTATCAGGGTGAGCTTGTGGCATACGAAAACCTCAAGCCCAATATCGGCGGGCACGTGAGCTTTGATACGCTGCACTACGACACTAAGATGCTTGCTGATCTTGAGGCTGCTGGGCTTGCCCATCGTACCGACAAGGACGGTAAGCTTGCCTGGACCATTAACTACACGGCCTACGAAGATTTATTCGGGCTGCCGAATGGCGTTTCCGCTACAACGTGGAGCTTTGGCTTTAAGGTTATCGTCGTCGACAACGGTGACGGTACCCTGACGGCAACGGTCGACTACGGCGGCGTCGAGCCCTTGTTCGAGAACGTCTACGGCGCCGAAGCCGTCGATGCCGCGCTCACCGGCACTAAGAAGCTCCAAGCTGCCGAGGGCCTGACCCCGGCTGACATCACGGGCAAGTTCACCTTTACCGTGACCGCCGACGAGGCTAGTGCCCCGATGCCCGAGCGCACGACCGCAACCAACGACGCGGCTGGCAACGTGGACTTTGGCAAGATCCGCTTTACGCTCGAGGACCTCAACCGCGCTCTGGGCGTGACGGACGATGCGACCGATAAGGCCGAGGCAGACGAAGCTGACGAAGCCGAGGCCGACGAGGCAGAGGCCGACGAGGCAGAGGCCGACGAGGCAGAGGCTGAAGAGGCCGACGCCGACGCTGATGTCAACGCCGACGAGCCCAGCGACGAGTCCGAGCCCGCAGCCCCCACCGCCCCGCGCTCGCACACCTTTACCTACACGGTGACCGAGTCCGGTAGCGCCCCTGGCGTGACCAACGACGCCAACGCCACGCGCAAGGTTTCCTATACCGTGACTGACGACGGCGCTGGGCACCTGGGCGTCAAGCGCGACGGCGGCGACGGTGCGGACTTTACGTTCACCAACACGTACAGCGTGGCGCCTACCGATTCTTCCGTGACCGATCAGGTCACGACCGTCAAGCGTCTGACCGGACGTGACCTTGCAGCTGGCGAGTTCACGTTTGAGCTGCTCGAGGACGGCGTGACTGTCGCTAGTGGCACCAACGACGCCAACGGCAACGTTACGCTGAGCCCGATCCGCTACGAGGCACCCGGCACGCACACGTACACGCTGCGCGAGGCTTGCCCCAACGCGCTCGGCCTGTACAAGGGCGTCACCTATGACGGCACGACCTACACCGTCGTGACCACCGTCTCCGACAATGGCGACGGCACGTTGACCGCGACGCACAAGCTCGAGGGAACCACCGAGTCGGCTGGCTTTACCAACAAGTATCACGCCATGCCCACGCAGGTTTCCATCGGCGCCATCAAGGTGCTCGAGGGACGCGAGCTCAAGAAGGACGAGTTTAGCTTTAAGCTCGTTGGCGAGGACATCGAGTCCACCGTCACCAACGATGCCGACGGCAAGATCAACTTCGACAAGTTCGAGTACGACGAGCCTGGTACGTACGTCTACACCATCAGCGAGGTCAAGGGCGACGAGGCCGGTATGACCTACGACAAGTCCGTCTTTACCGCGACCGTCAACGTGGTCGACGACGGCGAGGGCAACCTCAAGGCGAACGTCGCCTTTACCAAGGGCGACAAGAGCGTCGAGGGTATCGTGTTCAACAATACGTACAAGAAGCCCGAGACGCCCGTGCCGACGCCCGATCCCGGCACGCCCAAGACCGTGACGAACATCGTCAAGACGGTCAAGGGTTTCCTGCCCACCACGGGTGACCAGCAGGCCGCTGCGCTGCTCATGGCATTTGTTATTGCCATGGCTGGCGTCGGAGCCCTGGTCTGGGGTATCCGTAAGCGCTAGGCACGCTGGCAGCGCCCGGGGCCAAAAGGCCCCGGGCGGCCGGCGGGGAGCCAGAACATAGCCCCCACCCCCACCCCCAGCCGCCACGGAGACGTCTCCCTTCTCCGTGGCGGCACTTTTGTGCGTAGGGGAGGAAGGGCCGCCACGAAATCGGCCCATCTACTACGTTTAGCCCCTTACCCCCAACCATGCCAAAAAAACGCGAAAACAAAACCGCAGGTAGAACGCCTGCGGTTTTCTGAAAAACAGAGGTATGGTCGGGGGGTACTGGACTAAACGTAGTAGATGGGCCCATTTCGTGGCGGGCGCCGTCAGCCGATCTCCGCGGGCGGAGGAAAACGGATCATTTTTGGCTCTGTATGGCTTGTGGGGTGTCGGTGTGACGCCGCGGTTCCAAAACTATGCCGGTTTACGGGGCTGAATCACGAGTCCCCAACCACGCCGATATTCGTGAAAATAAAACTGCAGGTAGACGAGCCGTCATTTTGCAGAAAACGCGGGTATGGATGGGGGTTCTGCGTTTAGCCCCGTAAACCGGCATAGTTTTGAAATGGCATTAAATCGGCGGCAGCCATTTTGCTATGTCGGAGCGGTTGGTCGTCGGACAACTACCCCCGCAGGTAGGCGATGGCGATCTGCGTGCGGTTGCGCAGGCCCATTTTGGCTAGGATCGAGCTGATGTGGTTGCGCACCGTGCCTTCGCCCATATAGGCGGTGGCGGCGATCTCCTTGTTGTCGAGGCCGCGGGCGATGAGCTCGGCGACTTCGAACTCACGGTCGGTCAGGCTGGCAAAGGCGGCGGGCCGGCGGGGCATGCCCGCCGCGGCACCCGCCCCATCAAAGTTGATGTCCTCGATCGCCTTACCCTCGAGCACACGTTTGCCGTCCATGACCTGCGTCAACGCCGGCGGAATGGCGGCGGCATCGGTTTTGATCAGGTAGCCGCGGGCGCCCAGTTTGAGCGTCGATACAATGTACTCGTCATCCGAGAATGTCGTCAGAAACACGACGCGTGCCGCGGGGTCGCGCTCAAGGATCTCGCGTGCCGCCGAAAGTCCGTCACGCCCCGGCATCTGGATGTCGAGCAGCGCGATATCGGGCGCGTGCTCGGCGTAGAGCGCCATCGCATCGTCGCCGTTGGCGCCGGTGCCCATCACTTCGATCTGCGGCTGGGCGCCCAGGATAATCTTGAGCGAATCGACCACCAAGCGGTCGTCGTCGACAACGATGAGCCTCATCGGCCCTCATCTCCTTGCGGTTTGGGAACGGTGGCAAACACACGCCAGCCGGGGGAGCCGGCACGCGGGCCGGCGGTAAAGGTGCCGCCAAGCGCCTCGATGCGCTCGCGCATGGAGCCGAGCCCCATGCCTTCTGTGACGTTGCGGCCGCTTGCTTGAACCCCGCCCGCGCCATCGTCGGTAACGATGAGCTGATAAAACGACGGATGCTCCATGCATCGTACGGTGACAGCATGGGCGCAAGCGTGGCGCATGGTGTTGGAGAGCGCCTCGCGCAGGACCGCCGCAAAGCAGTTGGCGACGTTTGCGGGCGCATGTTCGGCCAAAACTTCAAGCTCAATCTGCGGGCCGCCGTCCGAGCGCGCGCCTTCAACAATGCGTTCGAGTTGCACGGAAAGGTCGACAGCGTTGTCGTTGAGCGCGTGGACGCTGGTGCGTACGAGCTGGAGCGCCTCGTCAACCGTGCGTTTGACGTCGGCGAAATCGGCGGCGACGCCGGGCTCGTCGGCGTGGACCACGCGCAGGGCTTCGGCCTGCAGTGAGGCGCGCGTGAGCTGGTGCCCGACGTTATCGTGGATCTCGCGCGCGATGCGGGCGCGTTCGGCGAGCGTCGCGAGCTCGACTTCGTAGTCCTGACGATCGGCAAGGTCGCGGTTACGTGCCTCGAGCACGAGGGCTCGTTCCTGCAGCTCGTCGCGGGTACGGCGCATGCGCCGCTGCTCGCGCTCCAACTGGGCGGTACGTAGCGATAGCAAGGTGGCGGCAACCGAAAGGATGGCGGTCAGCAGGAGCGTTCGGGCGGCAAGCGCGTCGGCGCGAAGGTCCGCGATGAGTGCAAAGACAAAGGCGACGCCAATGCCCAGCGCGACCCAGGCGTGCTCACGGCGCACGCGCCGCGCGATGTCATAGAGGGCGAGAGGCGCAAACGGCACAAACGGCGGCACGAAGACGGCCGCGATGATGTAGGCGTAGCTCACGGCCTCGCTCGCACGGCGGGCGCGGTTTCCCTGTGCGACCTCGGCCAGCGAGGTGGCAATAACGCCAAGACAAAACGCCGCGACCAGGCGAGCGTCCACAGCAAGGCCCAGAGCGGCCGCAATACAGCACGCCAGCACGATCGATTTGTCGAAAAGCCTGTTCATACGGGTATTGTACGCGAAGCTGCGCGTGGTGGAGGGGCCGCCTGCGCAACCGTGACATTCCTCCCGCGCGGCAAATTGGGGGCATCGACAGGCCGTGCGACCATGCTCCGCACTCGTGACAAAGCTCACTGGTGCGCGCCGGCGGTTCCTGCGATGATGCAATCGTACCGGGCCGCAATCAACAGAAGGGCCGCCTCATGACAGACATCGTCCACGTCGAAAATCTCGTCAAGCGCTACGACGATCTTATTGCGCTCGACCACTTTAATCTGAGCATCGCCCCCGGCGAGATCTTTGGCCTGCTGGGCCCCAACGGCTCGGGCAAGACCACGTCCATCAACTGCATTCTGCAGCTGCTCTCCTACGACAAAGGCACTATCGAGCTGTTCGGTGAACCCATGACGCCCACGCGCTATGACCTCAAGCGCCGCATCGGCGTGGTGCCGCAGCAGGTGGCGGTGTTCGACGAACTCACCGTGCGCGAGAACATCGACTATTTCTGTAGTCTCTACGTCAGCGACCGCAAGCGCCGCCGCGCGCTCGTGGACGAGGCGATCGACTTTGTCGGCCTGGGCGACTTTACCAAGTTCCGCCCCGGCAAGCTCTCGGGTGGCCTGGCGCGCCGCCTCAACATTGCCTGCGGCATCGCGCACAAGCCCGAGCTCATCTTTTTTGACGAGCCCACGGTGGCGGTCGACCCGCAGAGCCGCAACGCCATCCTGGAGGGCATCTGCCGCCTGCGCGACGAGGGCGCCACGGTGGTGTATACCAGCCATTACATGGAGGAAGTCGAGCAGATCTGCAGCCGCATCATGATCATGGACGGCGGGCGCGTGCTGGCACAGGGCACCAACGACGAGCTCAAGCGCATGATCCAGATGGGCGAGCGCGTGACTGTCGAGGTCGGCGCCGTCGAGGCCGCCACGGTCGAGCGGCTGCGCGCTCTCGAGCACGTGCTTTCGGTCGAGCTGTCCGGCGGCGAGCTCGTCTGCACCTGCGAGGCGAGCCCGCACAACCTGGTGGACATCCTCGACACGCTGCGCGCCGCCGACGTGGCGCTCGGCCGCGTGTGGAGCGAGCCGCCGACTCTCAACGACGTGTTCCTCGAGATCACCGGCCGCGAGCTGCGCGACTAGGGGGCGGCCATGTTCAATACCATCATCACCACGCTCAAGACGCTATTGCGTCGACCGAGTACATGGGTTTGGGGCGCGATCTTTCCCATTGCGCTTTCAACGATGTTCATGTTTATGTTTGCGAACCTCAGCTCCGACGGCAAGGTCGACCCGGTGCCGGTGGCCGTCGTTGCCGACGAAGCCTGGGAGGCCTCGTCCTTTAAGGACGTGGCGACCTCGCTTGCCAAGGAGGGCGACGATCAACTGCTCGAGATTCACGAGTGCGAGGATGCGGACGCCGCGAACCGTGCGCTCAAGTCCGGCGAGGTCGCGGGCATCTATACGGTCGACGCTGCGGGCACGCCCAAGCTCACGTTGCTGTCGAGCTATGACAGCTCGCGTGCGTCGACGGTGCTCATCGACCGCAGCATTCTGGAGACGGTGGCAAGCTCGTATACACAAAATGCCGAGCTCATGTCCCAGATTGCCCAGGACAACCCGGCGGCGCTCGCCGATCCGGAGACGGTTGCGCGCGCCCTGTCGCTCGAGGGCGGAACCCGTCGCGTGAGCCTGACGCGCACCACGCCCGACGGCACGACCATTTACTACTACGCGCTCTTTGGTCTGGTCGCGATGATGTCTGCCGAGTTTGCCGCCTTGAGCGTCGTCGACCTGCAGCCCAATCTGTCGGGCCTTGGCGCGCGCCGCTGCGTGGGTGGCCTTTCCAAGACGGCGTCGCTAGCCGGCATCTTTGTCGGCTCGTGGCTGGTTTCCTTTGCCTCGATGGCGGTCGCGATTGGCTACGTGCGCCTAGTCGTTGGCGTCGACTTTGGCGGGCGCGAGGGGCTGTGCCTGCTGGGCGGTGCTGCATCCGCGCTTGCCGCCACGGGCCTGGGGCTCTTTGTGGGCACGCTTCCCGTTAAGGGTGGCAAGGCGTCCAAGTCGGGCATCCTCACGGGCTTTGCCACCACGTGCGCCCTGTTCGCCGGCCTCTACGGCGAGCCGGCGATGGCACTTGCCGACGACGTCGCCCGCGCCTGCCCGGCCGAGTGCTGGCTCAATCCCGTCAAGCTTATCTGCGACATGTTCAACCGCCTGTATTTCTTTGAGGACCTGGGCCCCTTTGCCGTTCGCGCCGGCGCGCTCGTCCTGATGGCCCTGGTGTTCGTTGCCGCCGCCACGCTGATCTTTGGAAGGAGCCGCTATGAGCACCTTTAAGACCGCGCTTCGCATGGCGCTGGCGCACCCGTTCTACCTGCTCATCTATACGGTGTTCATCTCGCTCATGGGCGTATTCATCGCGGCCTCGGTGAGCTGGAACTCGTCGCAGCTTACCGAGTACGAGCCCTACGACACCAACGTGATCGTGGTCGACCGCGACAATAGCGACCTTTCGCGGGCGCTTACCAAGCACCTAGGCTCACGCTTTGACCTGGTCACGGGCGTTGGTGACGACACGTACGACCTTGCGGATGCGCTCTCCAAGAGCAATAGCGCCAAGGGCAGCGCCGATTGCGTGTTCTTTATCCCGGAGGGGTTTGAGGACGATCTTGTTGCAGCCGCCCGTGCGGGGGAAGACCTGCCCAAGCTCGATGTGACGTACGGCTCCGGTACCATGGCGGCGGCGCTCTCGTCTGCCGAGGCCTCGCGGTGGATCTCGCTCGCGGGCGCTGCGGCCGCACTTGAGCCCGCCGCCTCTAACGGCAGCGTCGCAAAGGCCGCCGAGCATGCCGCCGCCAAGCGCGCGAAGGTCGAGATTGAGCAGGTCAAGGTCTACTCGACTGCCGCCGCCACGCTCAAGTCGTACTTCAACTTTGGCGCGTACGCGATCATCTCGTCGGTCATCGTGTCGGTGGGATTGGTGTTCTCGGGCATGAACGAGCCCGAGCGCGTGCGCCGCATGGAGGCCAGCCCGGTCTCCGAGCGCCAGCGTTCGCTTGCTGTGTTCGCGGCTGCCGCGGTGCTCACCGTCTGCATTTGGCTCGTGTCGAGCATGATGGGCGTCGTGGGCTTTGCCGGCGCGGTTGCCGAGGTCGGCGCGGGTCGTGTGTGCCTGGCGCTGGCGGCGACGTTTGCCCTGGCGTGCACGCCTCTGGCCGTTGGCTTTACGCTGTCGAGCTTGGGCGCGCGCGAGGAGCTGCTCAACGGCGTGGGCAACTTGCTTGGCATGCTCATGACGTTTTTGGGCGGCGCTTGGATGCCGCTGTCGCTCATGGGCTCGGCCGTGCAGACCGCGGCGCATTTTGTGCCGACGTTTTGGGTGAACGACGCGATTGGCAAGGCGCTCGCCGCGGACCTGACGTCCACCGTGCTGGGCGACATCGCCTGCGATCTGGGCGTCACGGTGCTCTTTGCCGCGGCCATCGCCGCCGTAGGCCTAGCTCTCGCGCACAACAAATCCCGCGCCTAGCCACCTAGTCATTGGGGACGTTCTTAAACGACTAGTCATCGGGGACAGTCTTTGCCGATTCGCCGGTCTGCCGGACGGGTTGGCAAGGACTGTCCCAATATGCCGGCCTTTGGGACCACTCATTGGGGACATACTCATTGGGGACAGACTTAAATGAGCGATTTCACTCATTTAAGTCTGTCCCCAATGAGTATGTTTACCCAATGACTACCCAATGACTAGTCTGAAATAAATTCCAGGCCTCGCTCCAAAAATAGTTCGCCTGGGTTTACTATTACCCTAGAAAAGTAGCAACAGGCTAACAATGGGGGGATAGCATGGCGACAAAGCATGCCTACGTCCAGGTCAACGGGCTCAAGAAACACTACGGCGATGGTGATGCGCGCCTGACGGTGCTCGATGGCATCGACACGTCCATCAACCGCGGCGAGATCTGCGTCATGCTGGGGCCCTCGGGCTCGGGCAAGTCGACCTTTCTCAACCTGATCGGCGGCCTGGAGGATGCCGACGGCGGCTCCATCATGGTGGACGGCTGCGACCTCACAGTGCTCAAACCTACCGACCTGGGCGAATACCGACGCCGTGAGCTGGGCTTTGTCTTCCAGTTCTACAACCTGGTGCCCGATCTCACCATCAAGGAGAACATCGAGGTCACGGCGCACCTGTCCAAAAACCCGCTCAATGTCGACGACCTGCTGCGTTCGCTGGGCCTCTACGAGCACCGCAACAAGTTCCCGCGCCAAGTTTCGGGCGGCCAACAGCAGCGCTGCGCCATCGGCCGTGCGCTCGTCAAAAACCCGGGCCTGCTGCTGTGCGACGAGCCCACGGGCGCGCTTGACTACAAGACGTCCAAGGAAATCTTGCAGCTCATGGAGGATGTCAACCGCACCTACGGCTGCACCATCATCATTGTCACCCACAATGCCGCCATCGCGCGCATGGCCAATCGCGTGCTGCGCCTGCGCGACGGGCGCATTGTCGAGGATGAGCTCAACGAGTCGCCCGTCGCGGCCGCCGAACTCGATTGGTAGGCGACACCATGACACCTCTCGCAAAGCGACTCCCGCGCGAGCTGCGCCGCAATATCGGCAAGTACCTGGGCATCTTTTTACTCATGTGCGGAAGCATCGCCCTTACCTCGGGCTTTTTGCTCGCGGCGCATTCCATCGGTTGCCTTATCGACGACATGCGCGATGCGTACACGATCGAGGACGGCCGCGTGACCACCTCCTTCGAGGCCACCAAAGACCAGCTCAAGGCAGCCGAGGATGCGGCTGACGACGTCGGCGGCGTCACACTCTACAAGAATTTCTCCATCGACGCCATCATCAAAAAAACCGCCGGCGACGATGGCACCAAGCGCACGCTGCGCACCTATGCGCACCGCACCAAGGTCGATATCGCGTCCTACTGTGAGGGCAGGCAGCCCAAGACGGACGATGAGGTGGCCATCGACCGCGTTTTTGCCACCAACAACGATCTTGCCGTGGGCGATAAGGTCGAGCTTGAGGGTCGCATCTACACTATCTGCGGCATCATGACCCAGCCCGATAGCCAGGCGCTGTTCCTCAATAATTCGGACTTTACGGTGAACACCATCACGTACGGCGTGGCCGAGGTCACCGATGCCGGCTTTGCCGCGCTCGAGGATGCCGGCGGCGCGCCTGCCTACACCTACTCCTTCATCTTTGCCGATCGCGATCTCTCCACTGCAGATCGCATCGATGCCGAACAGGACATGGTCGAGGCGCTGGCCGATGCCGATGCGCGCGTGGACGATCTGATCGATGCCGATTCCAATCAGGGCATTGGCTATGCGCGCGACGACGTGGACGGCGACTCCATGATGTGGATGACGTTGCTCGACATCATCATCGTGATCATGGCGTTTGTCTTTGTGGTGCTCACTGACGCCACCATCGAGGAGGAGAGCGCCATCATTGGCACGCTGCTCGCCAGCGGCTATCGTCGACGCGAGATTGTGCTGCACTACCTGGCACTTCCCGCCATCGTGGGCGTGGTCGCGGCGCTTTTGGGCACTGCGCTCGGCGTTGCGTTCTTTACCGAGCCCATGCGCGGTCTCTACTACGGCTCGTACAGCCTGCCACCCTTCCAGGTGTACTGGAGCTGGGAGATCTTTGTGAAGTGCGCCGTGGTTCCCGCCGCCGCGCTCATCCTCATCACGCTGGTGGGCCTGCTTCGCAAAATGGGCAAGACGCCGTTGCAGTTCCTTCGTCACGAGGCGAGCGGCAAATCGGGCACCAAGCGTGGCCTGCAGCTGCCGGAGCGCATGGGTTTTGTTTCCCGCTTCCGCCTGCGTATCTTCCTGCGCAATCTGGGCAACTTTGCCACGCTCTTCGTGGGCATTGCATTTGCGTCGCTACTGCTGCTCTTTGGCCTGGCGATTCTGCCCACGATGACGCACTATGCGGACAACCTCGAGACGAGCCTGGTCGCTGAGCACCAGTACACGCTCAAGGCGCCGCTGGAGCTCGAGGGTACTGCCGAGGAGCGCGAGCAGTGGTCGGCACTCGAGCGCTTGCAGTCGGTTGACGGCGCGCTGCTTTCCGCCGCCCAGGATGCCGATGACGCACTTGACGACGCGGCCGATGCGGCGCGGGCGGCAGCCGATGCCGCGACCGCGTCTCCGTCTGCCGAGAGCCTGGCCGCAGCGCAGGACGCGCTTGCCAAGGTCCAGGACAAGAAGGACGCGCTCTACGCACGCCTTGACGATCTTGCCGATGCCCTCGACTGCAACCGCGACGAGGCTATCGACCTGATTGACAAGGCCTCTAAGATCGACACTGACAACGACGATATCCACCCGGTCAATACGACCGACAACGGCACGGGTGCAATCGCGCAGGCCGAGAAATATGCCGTTTACCAGCTGCAATACGACCGCGGCGATGGTAATGGCGAGGAGACGATTTCCGTCTACGGCATCTCGCCCGATTCGCGCTATTGGAAAGACCTCAACGTCGGCGATGGGCGCGTCGTCTTTGGCGGCGGTCTGCTCGATAAGTTTGGCTGGAGCGAGGGTCAGAAGGTCGCGCTCGGCGACAAGTACGAGGGCGAGCATTATTCCCTTGAGTACGCGGGCAAAGATTGTGTCTGGGGCTCCAAGTCGGACATGAATATCTATATGAGTATCGACGA
This sequence comes from Coriobacteriaceae bacterium, assembly GCA_902364645.1. Lineage (GTDB taxonomy): Bacteria > Actinomycetota > Coriobacteriia > Coriobacteriales > Coriobacteriaceae > Collinsella. The sequence continues at coordinate 96,172 of CABJEP010000003.1, forward strand.
CTTTAACGAGCTGTTCGACAACGACGCCGCCTACTTTAACGGCTATGTGAGCGACGAGAAGCTCGACCTCGACGCTCGTTACTTTGCCGGCGACACCACGCCCGACGACATGCGTGCCGTGGGCGACCAGTTCATCGGCATGATGGGCAAAATGATCGGCATGATGGTCGGGCTCGCGGTGTTTATCTTCCTGCTGTTTATGTACCTGCTGACCAAGGCTGTGATCGACCACAGCGCCCGTTCGATCAGCTACATGAAAGTCTTTGGCTATCGCGACAGCGAGATCTCGCATCTGTACATCCGCTCGATTACGCTGTGCGTGGTGGCGTCGCTCGTGCTGAGCCTGCCGGTCATAATTGGTTCGCTCACGGCCATCTTCCGCTCTATGTTGCTCGCCTACAACGGCAATATCGAGATCTACGTGCCCACTTGGTCCATGGCTGCATGCATCGGCATTGGTTTTGCGACCTATCTGGTCGTGGCGCTGCTACACACGCGCTCTATCAAGCGCGTCAGCCTGGCCGAGGCCCTCAAAGTCCAAGAGTAGTCATCGGGGACGTTCTTAAATGACTAGTCATTGGGGACAGTCTTTGCCGATTCGCCGGCTCGCTGGCCGTGCTGGCAAGGACTGTCCCTAGCTGCCAGGTGGCGAGGCACTCATTTAAGTCTGTCCCCAATGAGTGCCCAACGACTAGGTGTTGCGCTTGACTTTGACCCTGCTTCAACGGGTACCATCTCCTATGTCTGTAACGCCGTATAGACCGAGGGGATAGATCTATGACCGCAACTGCACCCGTCGCACCGGCAAAGGTGTACTTTACCAACCTGCGCACGCATGCTCGCGAGAGCCAGCTCGACAAGCTCAAGCGCCTCATTCGCCGTGCCGGCATTGAGCAGATCGACTTTGAGAACAAGTTCGTCGCTATCAAGATTCACTTTGGCGAGCTGGGTAACCTGAGCTTTTTGCGCCCCAACTACGCCCGCGCCGTCGCGGACGTCGTGAAGGAGCTGGGCGGCAAGCCCTTCCTCACCGACTGCAACACGCTCTACGTCGGTAGCCGCAAAAACGCGCTCGAGCACATCGACACCGCCTACCAGAACGGCTTTACCCCGTACGCCACGGGCTGCCAGGTCATCATCGCCGACGGCCTCAAGGGTACCGACGAGGCGCTCGTCCCGGTCGAGGGTGGCGAGTACGTGCGCGAGGCCAAGATCGGCCAGGCACTCATGGATGCCGATATCGTGATCAGCCTTACGCACTTTAAGGGTCATGAGCAGGCCGGCTTTGGCGGCGCCATGAAGAACTTGGGTATGGGTGGCGGCAGCCGCGCCGGCAAGATGGAGCAGCATGCCGCCGGCAAGCCGAACGTCGCGACCGAGCACTGCATTGGCTGCCGTGCCTGTGAAAAGATCTGCGCGCACAACGCTATCTCGTTCGACGACACCCGCGAGTGCGAGCTTGCCAACGGCAACACCCGCACGGTCCACGTGGCTGCCATCGACCACGATCGCTGTGTGGGCTGCGGCCGCTGCATCGGCGTTTGCAACCAGGACGCCATCAAGCCCGGCTATGACGCTGCGGCCGACGTGCTCAACTACAAGATCGCCGAGTACACCAAGGCCGTTGTCGACGGCCGCCCGAGCTTCCATATCTCACTGGCTATGGATATCAGTCCCAACTGCGATTGCCATCCCGAAAACGACACGCCCATCGTCAACGATATCGGCATGTTCGCGAGCTTCGACCCGGTCGCCATCGACCAGGCCTGCGCCGATGCCGTTATGGCGTCCGAGCCGCTTCCCAACACTGAGCTCACCGACAGCGCCGCCAAGATGGAGCATGACCACGAGCATCTGGAGGGCGAGCAGGCCAAGGACCCCTTCTGCATCACGCATCCCGACACCGACTGGCGCGCGTGCATCGCGCATGCCGAAAAGATCGGCCTGGGCACGAGCGAGTACGAGCTCATCGAGGTCAAGTAACACCTGTCTATTGGACATATCAAGCGCTTTTGTAGCGCAACGTTAGCAAAAGCCGCCCGTGAGCACAGCGCTCGCGGGCGGTTTTTCGGAAGTATGCGGCAAATTCTGAGACCGCCGACCACACTGTGTTTTTTGCCAACAAAATCGCAGGTAAACCAGGTGCGAAACAGGGGTCTGGTCGGCAAGTTCAGATTTTGCCGCATACTTCCGAAAACAGGGGTCAGCTGGAGCTGTAAATGCTGATATTTGCCTAAAAATTCTCGTCGAGGAAGTTATCGACCGTATTCCAGTAGAGTTCGGGGTCAACTTGCGCGCTCTTGGCGTGGGTGGCGCCGTGGATAGTGAGCTTCTGTTTAACCTTGCTGGCGCACGCGTCGTAGTTTTGGTCGAGCATACTGTACGGTACAAAGGTGTCCCGGTCGCCATGGATAAATAGCATGGGGACCGTCGCGTGTTTAAGCTGTTCCACGCTGCTCGCCTTATGAAAGTCGTAGCCTGCGCGCACGTTGCACACCAAGTTTGCTACATCGAGCAAGGGAAAGCTGGGCAGGCCGAACACGTCCTTGAGCTGCAGAGAAAACTCGTCCCAAACACTCGTATAACCACAGTCCTCGATAATGCATTTTACATTTGCAGGCAGAGATTCCCCCGCGACGTTCATGGCCGTCGCCGCACCCATCGACTCGCCAAAGACCAGGATGCGCGCCTCGGGGTCGGCCTGAACGATGCGCCCGATCCACGCGATGACATCGAGCCGCTCGGGCCAGCCCATGCCGATATAGTCGCCGCCGGAGCGCTCGTGGGCACGGGCGGCGGGCGCGAGCACGTTCATGCCGCGGTCGTGGAAGCGCTTGACGTATCGGGCCATGCCGATGGGCTCGTCGGTGTATCCGTGCAGGCAGATAGCGTAATCGTGCGTGCTTTCCGGGCCGGCAAAATACCAAGCGGCAAGCTCGGTTCCGTCATCTGCGGTGAGGCTGCTGCTCTCGCGATTCTCTTTAAACCACGCCCGCGCCTCGGTTCCCTCGGCATCCGGCTGCTCACTTTCTTTGCCGTCCTTGCCGTCCTGCATCATCTTCATGGTGTATGGCGCGCGGGGATTCAGCGCGAAGTCAAACAGAAAGTTGCCGGCAAATCCGAGCAGCGCAATGACAACCACCAGCGCAACGACGCCGGCTATCTTGAGCTTTCGATGGGAACGTGCGTTTTGAGACATAAGAAGCTTTCCTATAAGATGTTAATACATCAACATTTAATGCAAGCGCATTATGGACGTTCACCGTTGATGCGTCAACAGGCAAAGAATGGGTAAACAAAGGGTCACGTATGGTGCAAATTTCGCACGCACCCAGACGCTTTGATATAGTGTTGAGAACTCTTTACGTTGGAGGATGTAACCGGCATGTCCGATTCGAGCGACAGTTCCAAGCCGCGACCCAAGGCCGCGGCCGTTCCGCACTACACGGTGGGCGAGGAGATTATGAACTCCGTCACCCATGGTGTCGGCTGCTTGCTGGGTATTGCGGGTCTGGTGCTCCTGATCGTATTCGCTGCACTGCGCGGCGGTGGCCCGGCCCACATGGCCGCGGCAATTGTCTATGGCGTCAGCATCATCCTCGAATACCTAGCCTCCACGCTCTACCATGCGATTCAACCCGCGCGCGCCAAGCGCGTGTTTCGCATCATCGACCACAGCTGCATCTACCTGCTCATAGCCGGCAGCTATACGCCGTTTTGCCTCATCACGCTCGCAAACGACGGCGGCGCTGCGCTGTTCTTCGCCGTATGGGCCATCGCCATTATCGGCATCGCCCTCGAGTGCTTTATGCGCGAGCGCCAGCCGCACTGGGTAAGCGGCCTGGTCTACCTGCTGATGGGCTGGCTCGTTGTCTTTAAGCTGCCCGAGCTCGTGTCGCTGCTCAACCCCGTGGCACTTGCCCTGCTCGCTGTCGGCGGCGTGTGCTATACCGTGGGCGTGCCGTTCTACATCGCCAAAAACGTGCGCTATCTGCATAGTGTGTTTCACCTGTGGGTGCTCGCCGGCAGCATCTTCCAGTTCATGGCGGTGATTCTCTTCGTAATTTAGCGACCACGCCTGCGCGCCCGCGTCCTCGTTTGGGCGCCGGTGCAATTGCCGTATCCGTCATCAACGTTTTGACCTGACGTCCCGAATCTTGGAGGTTCGAGAAACTCCCGATGGACATAACCATCTCCCTTATCACTACCCTCGTTTTGACCCTCATCAACGGCTACTTCTCTATGTCCGAGATGGCGCTCACCACGGCCAAGCGCGCCGTGCTGGAGCATGAGGCCGAGGAAGGCGACAAGCGCGCCGAGCGTGCCATTAAGCTGGCTGCCGACTCCGACCAGCTGCTCGCCACCATCCAGGTCGCCATCACGCTCGTGGGCTTCGCCTCGTCCGCCGTTGCCTCGACGAGCCTGTCCGACCCGCTCGCCACGTGGCTCATGAGCTTTGGCATCGCGCCGCTCTCCGCCATCGCGCGCGGCCTGGCGCCGGTCATCATCACCGTCGCCGTCGCCTTTGTGTCCATCGTGATCGGCGAGCTCGTGCCCAAGCGCATCGGCCTTGCTAACGCCGAGGGCGTATCCAAGCAGGTCGTGGGACCGCTCTCCGTATTCCAAAAGATCGCCCGTCCGCTCGTGTGGCTGACTGGCGCTTGCTCCGATGGCCTGGCCCGCATCTTGCGTATCAAGAGTGCCGACGACCGTCAGAACGTCTCGGAGGAAGAGATCAAGTACATGGTCTCGGAGCAGGACGACCTGCTCGACGAGGAAAAGCGCATGATCCACGAGATCTTCGACCTGGGCGACACCGTTGCCCGCGAGGTCATGGTGCCGCGCGTGGACACCACCATGTGCGAGGACGACGAGACGGTCGCCGACGTGTTGTCCACCATGCGCCAGACCGGCTTCAGCCGCATCCCCGTCTATCACGAGGACCCCGACAACGTCGCGGGCATCGCGCACATCAAGGACCTGATCCAGCCCGCGCTCGATGGCAAGGGCGACCAGCCCATCGCCGGCTTTTTGCGCGACGCCACCTTTGTGCCCGACACCAAGGACATCCTGCCGCTGCTGTCCGAGATGCAGACCTCGCACGACCAGATCGTGGTCGTCGTGGATGAGTACGGCGGCACGGCCGGCATCATCACCATCGAGGACATCGTCGAGGAGATCGTGGGCGAGATCGAGGACGAGTTCGACCCCGACAACAAGTACCTCACGCGCCTTTCGCGCCGCGAGTGGCTCGTCGATGGGCGTTTTTCGTGCGATGACGCGATTGAGCTTGGTTGGCCGCTCGAGGAAAGCGATGATTATGAGACCATCGCCGGCTGGATTTTGGAGCTTTGCGACTCGGTGCCCGACATCGGAGAGGTGTTTGAGGTCGCGGGGTACAAGTTTAAAGTGCAGTCGATGCGTGGCCAGCGCATCTCGCTCATTCGCGTGATCGCTCCGGCCGAAACCGATAAGAAGGATTCCGAGTCTTCGGCAGAGAAGCCGGCGGCGTCGGGTGCGGGCTCTGTGGATCCGCACGATGGCGACGAGTAGGACAAGGAAGAGTAGGGGAGAGTTATGGCAGGCCTGTTCAACATCCTTAAGGTCACCGTCAGCGAGGACAAGATCTGTGCGCATGTGCTGGTGAACCCCGGCATGCCGCTCATGACCTCGGAGGACATCGAGGCCACGGCGCGCGTGTACTACCTGGTACCGGCGATTGCCAAGCACCTGTGCCTGGGCGATTCCGGCCGCGAGTTCCAGGACTGCATGGGTCAGACCGAGCTCTGCCACCTGCTGGAGCACGTGACGGTCGAGCTCATGAACGAGACCGGTCTTGCCGGTAGCATCTCGTGCGGCCGCACGCGCGTAAGCGAGCATGACGAGCGTGTCTTTGAGGTCGAGCTTTCGTGTCCCGACGACGCACTGGCCATCGGTGCGCTGTCGTCGGCCACCTTTATGATGGACTGGGCGTACCTGCACGCCGACCAGCCTGCCCCCGACGTGGAAGGCACGGTCGCGGGCCTGCGCAACCTGGTGCTGGGCATGCGCGCCGAGGCCGAGGGCAAGGATCCTCACGAGGCCGTCGCTGCTGCGAACGGCGAAGATGCTGCCGAGGACGAGGGCGCTGACGAGGGCGATGTGCCGGTCGACGCCGAGCCCGTTGCCGATGCGACCGCCGAGCCCGTTCCCACCGAGCCCCAGGGCGTCCCCAACTTTGACGACGAGCCCCAGGTGGCGATTGATACCGAGGGCGCGGTTGCCGAGAACCACGAGGCCTCCGCTGCCGTCTTTGGCGGTGCGGCGACGGTTCCGGCAGGACCTGCGCATGAGGGCGGCCTGCCACTCGTGGACGGCGCCGGCGAGGACCCGGGTGCCACGGTGGCCATGCCGGCTATGCCTCAGGAGTAGGCCTACGCGTTTATCACCATCACGTACCTGCGCCTTTGCCGTACGCAGATGAGCGGAGCGGCAAGTGATGCGCTGCGGGTATAATGGACAGCATTCAAACGGTGGGCACCGACGTGCCCGCAGGAGAGGAATGATCATGGGTAAGACTTTCAGCTTTGTCTCCGGCGCACTTTTTGGTGCCGCTGCCGGCGCTATTATCGGTGTTGCTCTGGCCCCGCGCTCGGGCGCCGAGACCCGCGCCATGGCTGCCGATATCGCCAACGACGCCTGGGACAATATGCGCGACACCTACGAGCACAGCGCCGAGGAGGCCCGTGCTGCGGTGAATGACTTTGGCCCGATGGTCGACGCCAAGACCGACGACCTGCGCGCCAAGGTCGACCTGGCCCGCGAGCGCATGGACCAGCTGCGCGAGCAGCTCAACGACGCCATTTCGGGTGGCAACGTGACGCCTGCCGCCGACGTCATGGTCGAGAACGCCGTCGAGGCTGATGCCGAGGCTGCGGAGCCCTCGACCGAGGCATAATGCGCGCCGGGGATTTTGTCGGCGCCAAGATCTATCGCAAGCCTGCCGAGGACAAGCGCACCAAAAAGGACGGCACGCCGCGCAGCCCTAAAAAGCTCGGAAAGATTCACTTTCCGGTCTTTACCCCGGGCGGTACGCGCGTGGTCGGCTTTATGGTCCGCCAGTCCGATATCGCGGGCATGATCGAGCGTCCCGACCGATTCGTAGCGCTCGACGCCATTGGTGTCTACGAGGGCGCCATCGCGGTTGACGACGTCAAGGGCACCTACGATACCGCTGCGGCCAAGCGCCTCGACATCAACCTGGACGATTGCATCATCTGGGTCGGTATGGACGTGCGCACGGAATCGGGCGACGTCGTGGGCTATTGCTCGGACGTTGAGTTCAAGCCGCGCTCGGGCATCGTGCAGGCATTCTATGTGACCGCCGGCGCTGCTTCGAGTGTTTTGGTTGGTGACACGCAGGTGCCGCCGACGATGCTGCGCGGCTACGAGAACGGCGCGATGGTCGTCTCGGACGAGGTCAAGTCGCTCGGGTATTCGGGCGGTGCGGCTGCCAAGGCCGCCGAGGCCAGCGTCGTGGTGGGCGACAAGGTCAAAAAGGGCGCCAAGGTGCTCGATGACAAGGGATCGGTCGCCGTGGACAAGGGCAGCCGCGCACTGGGCAAGCAGCTCGGCAAGACGCGCGGTATGTTCAAGGCCTTTAAGGACGAATACCAAAAGGCGAGCGGAGGCTCGTCAAAAGCTACAAAATAGCGACGTACCAAATGATGGGAGGCAAGCCGGAGACCTGTTGCTCCGGCTTGCTGTGTTTATGGGGGAGGGCACATGCGCCAAAACGGATCCAACTTAAACGGGCGTTCGGGTGCGCGTCCGACGGCGCGCCGCGACCTGGGGCAGCTGCCCAGCGGTCAGCGCCGCCGTCACCGTAAGCCCGGCGCGATGTATCTCAACCATAGCCGCGGCTTTAGCGATCGCAGCGCGCGCATCGGCAACAGCCGCACACCCCGTCGTTCGTCTCGCCTGCCCTACGCGCTCATCGCCGTGGGTTGCGCGCTCGTGCTGTTTATCGCTGCCGTCGTGGGCTACGTCAACCGCAGTGTGGACGTGGAGCTCAACGGCCAGAAGACAGCGGTGCGTGTGGGCTCTACGCTGCAGAATCTCATCGACGACCAGGAGTTGACTGACACCTACGACGCAGGCGACCTGCTGGCCGTCGATGACAGCGTGCTCAAGCGCCATGGGGGCGAAAAGCTGTCGGTGAAGGTCGACGGCAAGCGCGTGAAGCAGGGCAAATGGGATAGCCGCGAACTTGAGGGCGGCGAGAAGGTGACGGTCAAGGATGGCCGTAACACCTACGAGAAGCACGAGGTTCAGGCTACGGTTATCGAGCCCAAGCTCAAGGTCGAGGGTACGGGCGCTATCGAGTATGTGCAGACGTGGGGTGTCCAGGGCCGCTCCGAGGTGTGGGTCGGCGAGCAATCGGGCAAGACACAGGACCGCGGCGAGGTCGTGCCCGCCACCGATTGCGTCGTTGCGTGCGCCAGCGTGGCGCCCAAGGGCAACAAAAAGTACGTGGCGCTGACGTTTGACGAGGGTCCGAGCAGCGCTACCAAGCAGATCTTGCAGGTACTCAAGGAAAAGGGCGTCACCGCGACGTTCTTCCTGTCGGGCGATGCGGCCGAGGCATCGCCTGCCACGGCCAAGGCGATTGTCGATGCCGGGTGCGAGATCGGATCCAACAGCTACAGCGACGATTCGCTCAAGGGTCAGGACCGTGAGGCGGTACGCGAACAGATCACGAAAGGCACCGATGCGATTAAGTCGGCGACCGGCGTGAAGACGATGCTGCTGCGTGCTCCCTACGCTGCCTTTGACGAGCAAAACTGGATTGATGCGATGGACCTGGTCTCCGCCGTGGTCTCGTGGAATATTGACTCGGGCGACTGGCTGCTCAACGGTGCCGACGAGCAGGTCTCGACGGTGCTCGATTCGGTGACGCCGGGCAATATCGTGCTGCTCACCGATAGAGACGAATGCGCCGAGCAGACGCTCGAGGCGCTGCCGCAGATTATCGACGGCCTCATTGCCGACGGCTACAAGATCGTGACGCTCAGCGACCTGGTCAAGACGGACGCGTCGCTGAGCAAAAAGCTCACCTCGCTGACGAAGGTCACCATGCCCAAGGATGCCGTGTTCCCCCAACTTGCCGAGGACAACGACACCACAGAGTAGTTATTGGGTAGTCATTTAAGAACGTCCCCAATGACTATGTCACGGATGCGTCAGCGTTTGGTATGCCTGCAATGTGCAGCGCATAAATTCGATGCCGCAGGGCGATGCTGATGCTATAGTTACTGCGGTTAATGAGGGTCAAGAGAAAGGTTACAGGTGAAATCCAAACCTCGACCATACAGTCGATGACCCCATGCAGGTGCTTTTTGCGCATGCACGGGGTGTAAGCGTCGAGCGGCGTGCCGCCCGCGCATGCGTATACATATCCAGAAGCCCCCGGACGCCGCACGCGCGGCCGCGTCCGCAGGAATAATGATGGGGAGCACCATTGAATTATCTGAGTGAGATGCTCAAATTGCCGGTCTTGGACGTCGACGGCGAAAAGCTCGGCGTGGTCAACGATTTTGGTATTGCTACCGGCGAAGTTTTTCCACACGTGACGTCGCTCGCGTTCCGCGGTCCCGGCAAGACGCCGTTTATGATCAGCTGGCGCAAATGGGTCGACCGTATCGACGAGACGGGTGTACACCTTAAGACGTCGGCCACCGAAATCCGTTTTTCGTACCTGCAGCCGACCGAACTCTTGCTTGCCCGCGACGTGCTCAACAAGCAGATCGTCGACACGCAGGGCATGAAGGTCGTGCGCGTAAACGACATCAAGTTTTCCATGTCGGGCGAAAATCAGCTGCGCCTGCTGGGTGCCGAAGTTGGTGCCCGCGGTCTGCTGCGCGCGATCAGCCCCACGCTCGAGCACGTCGTCGAGGGCTTTATGAAGCACCTGGGCAAGCCGCTCAGCGAGGACATTATCGCCTGGTCTTACATGGACCTGCTCGATCGCTCGACTAAGAACATCCAGCTCTCGGTGTCGCACAAGACGCTTGGCGAGCTGCATCCTGCCGACATCGCTGACATCATCGAGCAGCTCGACCCGCGCCTGCGCGCGCAGGTGTTCGCGCAGCTCGACACGGCACAGGCCGCCGAGGCCATCTCGGAGTTCGATGACGACGAGCTCATGACCGAGATGCTCGAGGGCCTGTCCGATACCGACGCATCGTCGATGCTGGCCATGATGGACCCGGACGATGCTGCCGACCTGATCGACGAGCTCGATTATGAGAAGGCCGAGAAGCTCCTGCGCCTGATGGGCGTCAAGGAGGAGAAGGCGATTCGTAATCTGCTGGGCTACGAGGACAACACCGCCGGCCGTATCATGACCTCGGAGTTTGTCTCGCTGCCCGCCACGGCGACGGTCGGCGATGCCATCGAGGCGATTCGCAAACTCGACGAGGACTTCGAGAGCGTCTACTACGTCTATACCGAGGATCCGAGCGGCATGCTGACCGGCGTGCTTTCGCTGCGCACGCTGATCGTAGCCGACCGCGACGCCACGCTGGGCCAGCTCGCCTATCGCGATCTGGTCTACGTGTCGCCCGACGAGGACCAGGAAGACGTGACGGACGAGATGACCAAGTACGACCTGGTTGCCATCCCTGTCTGCGACGAGAACCGTCATATCTTGGGTATCGTGACCTTCGACGACGCCATGGACGTTATCGCCGAGGAGCATCAGGAGGACCTGCAGATCGCCGGTGTCGGCTCGGGCGATAGCGCGTCGGACGACTCGACGAACGTGCTCAGCTGGTTCGTGCATCGTCAGTACTGGGTCGTCGTGTGGGGCATCGCCTCGTGCATTATGGCGACCGTGCTGGGGACGGCGCTGGGCTCCGCGCATCTGGTGGTGTTCCCCATGTGCGCCATGCCGCTCGTGCTGCTGGCTGCCTCGCGCATGGTGTCGTTCGTCAAGAACTATTTCCTCGAGTACGACGGTCACGACGACGAGCCCAAACCGTACCTGGGATTCTTCTTCCAGAGCACGGGTATGGGCCTGATCCTTTCGCTCGTGACCTACCTGTGCGCGCAGCTGGTGCGCACCGCCGCGTTCCCCGATGCCACTATGTTTGAGGAGCAGCTCTTTACCGGTTGCTTTAATATCGCTGCCGTCATTTGCCTGGTTGGCAACATGAGCGCCGTGATTTACCTGATGGTGCTGTTCTGGCGCGATGAGCACGACCTTAACACGTCGGGCACCGCCATGAACGTCATCGCCGTCATGATCTCGTGTGTGGCGTACTGCATCGCCGCGGTGCTGCTCACCATGTCGGTCATGGGGTAGGTGGTCGCGTGCAAAATACGAAGCAAAAGCCGAGCACCAAGCAAAAGCTGACCATCGCGGCCATCTTTGGCGCCATGGGCCCCGGTCTTCTGGCGGCGCTTTCGGGCAATGACGCCGGCGGCATCGCCACGTATTCCAGCGCGGGCGCCAGCTATGGCTATAAGATGCTCTGGATGCTTCCCGTCATGACCGTGCTGCTCATCGTGACGCAAGAGACCGCGGCGCGCTGCGGTTGCGTCACGGGCAAGGGCTTGGCCTCGCTCATCCGTGAGCGCTTTGGCGTGCGCAGGAGCGTGCTGGCCATGGCGGCGCTGCTGATCGCCAACACGGCCGTTACCATTTCGGAGTTCGCGGGCATCGCGAGTGGCCTTGCTCTGTTTGGCGTTCCGGCGAGCATCTCGGTGCCGCTCGTGGCGCTGCTGGTGTGGATGCTTACCATGTCGGGCAGCTTCCAGCGCATCGAGAAGATTTTGCTGCTGGTAAGCTGCGTGTTCGTGACCTACATCGTCGCCGCGTTTATGGCCGGCCCCAACTGGGGCGAGGTCGCGGTCGACTTGGTCGTCCCCAATATTCAGAACGATCCCAGCTACGTGTCGCTTGTGGTCGCAACAATTGGTACCACCATTGCACCGTGGATGATCTTCTTGGCTCAGAACAACGTGGTCGATAAGAATGCGGGCGAGGACGACATCGCGCTGCAGCGTATTGATACCGTGAGCGGCTCGATTGCTGCTGATATCATTGCGGGCTTCATTATCATCACGACCGGTACGGTGCTGTTCCCGGCGGGTATTCAGATTAGCGATGCCGCCGATGCCGCCCGCGCGCTGGAGCCCATCGCGGGCCAGTGGTCCACGGTGCTGTTTGCCTCGGGCCTGGTCGCAGCGAGTTTTTTGGCTGCCTGCGTGCTGCCGGGCGTTACGTCGAGTGCCATCTGCGAGGCTTTTGGCTGGGAGCGCGGCGCCGATCGCAGCTGGGACGAGGCCCCGGTTTACCGCGGCATCATTACGGCCATCATCGGCATTTCTGCCGTGTTGGTGCTCATGCCTGGCGTCGATTTGTTCCAGATTATGATGACCTCGCAGGTCATCAACGGCGTGCTGCTGCCCGTAGTCCTGGTATTTCAGGTGGTTATCGCGGCGGATCGCCACATTATGGGCGCCAACCGCAACGGCCGCGTATGGAACGTGCTCACGTGGGCGACTATCGGCGTGATTACGGTGCTGACGGTCGTCATGTTTGTGCTGCAAGCGATGGGCTACAGCGCTTAACGCCTACTTTTGCTTCCGAACAGGCCGCCGCCATGGGCTGCGGCCTGTTTTTCGTCTGCTATAGGGCGTTAGTTATATGGCGGTGGGCAAAAAATGCTAAATATGAGTACTGTTGCTAAGTGAATAGCATTTACATTCAAAAAGATAATGAACATAACCTATAGTATGTTCATTAAAATTGGCTTCAATACGCCTTAAATCAGTCAGGTTGGCTGCTTTAGGGGGCTGTAGGGGTTGTCCGAACGTCAATTTGGGTGGTTTTGCCTGCTACTAAAATGGTAACAGTACTCATATTTGCCCTTTTTTGCCCACAGACCTTTGAGGTCGCGGCGAAAAGGGCTTGTTTTGATTGTTTGGGGCAGGCGCGAGGCACGGAAACGATGTCTGGAGGGGCGGAGCGGCTTGGAATTCATCCGTAGAGGTCTCCATTGGCTGCGCCAGGAGTGCTTCCGGGTGCCGGTGCAAAAGGAGTGTCCCTAACTGCCGCAGGGGGCGTCGGCCGTGGCCGACGCCCCCTGCGGGTGTACGCAGATTTTGCTGCGCGTTACTTGTCGGTGCCCAGCTTGTGTGGCTTGTAGGCGAGGGCATTGACGAGTGCGTCGGCGGCGGACTTGACGGCTGCCGGCTGCGGATCGTTGACGTGGTCCTCGGGGTGCACGGGCAGGTCTTTCTTGACCGCATCGTGGATCAGGTTGAGGTATTCGGTCACGCCGGTGGCCGACAGGTGCGTGCCGTCGCCGTCGAACAGGTCGTTGCGGTTGGCGCTGTGCCCGTACCAGTCGATAACGCGTACATTCTTGTAGCGCGTGGCGGCGTTGGCGATGGCCTGGTTCGTGGACCCGACCCACGGCTGCGGGCTACGCGTGTTTACAAACACGACAATACGCTGCTCGCCGGCGTCGGCCATGATCGCGTCGACCTGGGCGTCCGTTACCAAACCGTTGGTGCCCAGGGCAAAGACCACGATCTTGCCGGCAAGGTTCTGCTGGATATAGCCCTCAAATGTCGCGCGGCCCGCATCAAACTGGCGGCCCTTTTCGGCATCGATATGGCTGTGCGGGAACACGCCGTCAAAGGAATCAACGGCGCGCAGCGACACGGAGTCACCGATCATCAACAGGTCGTAGGAGCCATCGGGGAAGCCGTCGTTGTCCTTGTCGGTGTCATCGGCCGCCTGCTGGTCGGTGGGCGCGGTGTTTTTGGCTTCCTTGTTCAGGACTTCGGCGCCCTCGCCGCTCAGCGCAGACGTCTCGGGCACAAAAATCAGGCCGCCCAGCGCAACGACCAACACGACAGCACAGGCTGCGCAGACAGGGGCGTGTGCGCGTGCCCAGTTGGCGGGCGTGGTGGTGCCATCGCGGAATTCGGTGACGGTGCGGCCGAAGGCACCCTTCCTAAACGGCGTTTCGATAAAGCGATAGGAACACTCGGCTACGGCGACCACCACAAGTACCTGCAAGATGTACTGCCACCAGGGCGTATCGTTGATGTTGGCGACCGGGTTCATGAGCAACAGCAGCGGATAGTGCCACAGGTAGATGCTGTACGAGCGCTTGCCAACCCACACGAGCGGCTCGGCGGACAGCACGCGGGCAACCATTCCCTGGGGCTGCACGCAGGCCGCGATGACCATGAGCGTGAGGATGGAGCATAACAGCGTGCCGCCGCGATACTGGAACGCGGTGTAGCCGTTGGTGAGCGCGACCATGGCGGCAAGGCCAACCAGACCCACGACGCCCAACACATCGATGGATGCGGGCGAGGACCAAAAGCGCACGAGGGCGCTCGGCTGTACCGGGGCGGTCTCGGCTGCTTCGTCGGCCTTCTCGCCAGGCTTTCCCTCGGCGTTCTTGCCATGCTTGGCGGCGCCAGCCAGGCGATTGAGCCCCAAACGATGTGCGAGACGCACCGGCGCCAGGTCGCGATCGGGGATAAAGGCCATCCAGGCACCCAGCAGCAGCGAAAACACGCGGGTGTCGGTGCCGTAGTACACGCGGCTGGGGTCGGCGGCAGGGTTGTAAAGCACCATCATGGCGAGGGCAGATACCGCGGCAAGGCCCAGAACCACGCGGCGCGTGTTGGGCTTGCTCACATGCATGGATACCATGGCAAACAGCAGCGGCGGCCAAATCAGGTAGAACTGTTCCTCGATGGCAAGCGACCAAAAGTGCGTGAGCGGCGAGGGGTCGCCCAGAGCATTGAAGTACGAGACGTTTTGGGCAATCTGCCACCAGTTGTTGAAGAACAGCAGCGACGGCAGGATGTCGGGGCGCATCTTGGTGAGCATCACGTGGTTAAAGATGGTGCACAGCGCGCAGGTCACGAACACTACCGTTACCACGGCGGGGACCAGGCGACGGATGCGGCGAATCCAGAAGCTCTTAAGGTCGATACGGCCGGTCTTAGCGACTTCGTTGAGCAGCAAGCGCGTGATCAGATAGCCCGAAAGCACAAAGAAGATCGTGACGCCAAGCAGGCCGCCCTGAGCCCACGTGAGGTTGAGGTGATAGAGCACCACTGCGACGACGGCAAGCGTGCGCAGGCCGTCAAGGGCAGGGATGTAGCGGGACTTGGGGCGAGCAGGCGTCTGCTCCGCGGCGGGAGTGTTGGCGCGGCCCGCGTTGTTGGCAGAAGCGCGATGGGGGCTCGCGGTGCGTCGCGGCTCGTTGGCACGGCGTTCGCCCTTCACGCGTTCGTGCGGCGCCGGCTCGTTGCCCGTGCGGCGTCGACCGCGCGAGCCCGATTGCGAGAATTGTTCCATAAAACATCATCCAATGACGAGAATAATCAGCACGTATTCATTGTAGCTGCCTGCCCCTGTGAATGCTTGCTGCTGGCGTAAGCTCAAGCGCGCGTCCACATCAAAGTGGACTAAAGTTATAGGGGGTGCGAGAGTGCACAATCGTTGGTCGACGGTGGGCGCAAAGCCTGAAGACGAGGAGGTTTCCATGGCGGATCACAGCATCGTTGCGGTGTTCGGCAGCATGAACATGGACCTTTCGGTGGCGTGCGAGCGCATGCCGCGTGCGGGCGAGACAGTCGGTGGCAGCGGTTTTATCACCAACGCTGGTGGCAAGGGCGCTAACCAGGCCGTCGCCGCTGCGCGCATGGGTGCGCGCACATGCATGATCGGCGCTGTTGGGCGCGATACCTTTGGCGATGCGCTCGTGGCAGGGCTCCAGGATGCCGGCGTGGGCGTTGAGTTCGTGGCGCGTCGCGATGACGTGGAGACCGGTACCGCGACTATCATTCGCTGCGAGAGCGACAACCGCATCGTGCTGTCGCCGGGCGCCAACCATGCGCTTGCGGGCGAGGACGTTGCCCGCGCACTGAGGCGCTTGGTGGCCGACGAGCTCGACGGCGATGCCAGCGAGATTGCCCCGGCTGCTGGCGGCGTCTTTATCGCCCAGGGCGAATGTGACCTTGCGGCGACGGCCGGGGCGCTTGCTTGCGCTCACGAGCTGGGGTTCTATACGGTCTTTAACCCTGCGCCCGCCTGCGATTTGCCGGCAGGAGCGTGGCCTGCGGTCGACTTGGTCTGCCCCAACGAGACCGAGTGCCAGATGCTGACGGGCATTCTGCCCACAGATGATGCGAGCTGCGTCGCCGCGCTCAATGCGCTGCTCGACAAGGGCGCCGGCGCCGCGGTCATCACGCTGGGCGGCGCCGGCTCGGTTACGCTCGGCGATGGCGGTGAGCCGCTGCGCATGCCGGCGCTTTCGAGCGCGGTGGTCGATACGACGGCCGCGGGCGATACGTTTATTGGTGCGCTTGCTGCAGCTCGTCTGGAGGGTCTGCCGCTCTTTGAGTGCATGGCCGCGGGTGCTCGCGCCTCGGCGGTGACGGTATCGCGCCTGGGCGCTCAGCAATCAATTCCCACGCGTACGGAAGTCGAGCACAAGTTTGGTTTAGACGGTTTGGATGTAGACGGAGAAGCGGAGTAGAACAATGGCAACCAAGAAGCTGATCCTTGATCTGGATATGGGTGTGGATGATGCGATGGCGCTCGCCTATGCCATCGCAAGCCCCGAGGTGGAGCTCGTCGGCATCACCACGTGCTTTGGTAACGTGCGCGTCGAGCAGTCGGCGCACAACTGCTTGGCGGTGCTCGACCTGTTGGGTCGTCCCGAGGTGCCGGTGTACCTGGGCGCCGATCGTCCCATGAAGGCGACCGAACCCTACACGCCGCCGGCGTCCACCACGCTTATCCACGGCAAGAACGGTATTGGCGGCGCAAGCGTGCCCGCCTCGCCGTACGAGCCAGTGGGCGCGACGTCGGCCGATGGCAATGCGGCGGTCGATTACCTGATTGATGCCGCGCGTACCTATGGTCCCGATCTGGTCTACGTTGCGACCGGCCCGCTCACCAATCTGGCGCTTGCCCTGGAGCGCGATGCGGCGGCGATGATGTCCATCGGCCGCGTGGTCGTGATGGGCGGTGCGCTTACCGTGCCCGGCAACGTGAGCGCGGGCGCCGAGGCCAACATGGCGGGCGACCCCGAGGCTGCCGACGCCGTGTTGCGCTCGGGCCGCAAGCTCACCATGGTGGGCTTGGATGTGACGCACCGCGTGGTGCTCACACGTCGCGACGTTGCCGGCTGGACGGGCTCGGGCACTATGGCTGGCTGCGCGTTTGCGAGCATGGTCGAGCACTATATCGGTTCGTACGAAATGAACGCGCCCTACCTGGGCGGCTGCGCGCTGCACGATCCGCTGGCGGTTGCCGTGGCGATTGATCCCACGCTCGTGGGTGCGCTCGGCTGCAATCTTCGTGTCGACCTGCTGGGCGAGTACCGCGGCCGCACTATCTGTGACGAGCACCGTCTGTCCGATCCGGATAAGAGCGCGCTCGTGGCGCTCACCGTGGACGCCCCGCGCTTCCTGTCCGAGTTCAAGGCCCGTATGGCTCGTGTCCTGGGCTAAATGATTTTCACGCCCCGTCCCATGTAGTCAATTTGGGACGGGCTTTTTTAGCTACCGAGTAAATACGCCCGTTGGGGGAATAGTCGCGTCGCTTCGCTTGACAACAGGCTAAACTAGCTATTAAACATTTACTATTCTGTTTAGATTGAATTTGCGGTCGTTTAGTTGTCGAGTCACGGGGCGGTCAGGCCACGATGCTCCGCCACGACCGTTGCTAGGGGGAACAATGGCCAAAGCAAGTGTTCGCGAGATCAGCCGCATCACCGGTTTTTCGCCCGCAACCGTGTCCAACGCGCTCAACCGCAAGCGCAGCGTGAGCGAGGAGACCGCCAAAGTCATCCTGGAGTGCGCGCAGTCGCTCGGCTATCAGCAGTCGACGCAGCTCGAGAGCATCCAGTTTGTGCTCGCGCGCAAGACGGGCGCCATCCTGGACGAGAGCACCTTCCACCCCGCGGTCATCGAGGGCGTGGAGCGCCAGGCGCGTCGCCACGGCATGAGCACGAGCTTTGTCTCGCTCGACTTTAGCGACCTAGACGCCGTGCGTCCGCAGGTCGAGGGCCTGATTGCCGATCCGGCCGCCGCTATTGTACTAATGGGTACGGAGTTGGGCGAGGAGGACTACGCCCTGTTCGCTAACGCCGCCGCCCACCTGATTGTGCTCGATGGCTGGAGCGACCGCCAGTACTTTGATGCCGTGGTCATTGCCAATACCGATTCGGTGCTGCGTGCCGTGGACTACCTTATCGAGAAAGGTCACAAGCAAATCGGCTATCTGGCGGGCGACCTTCGTATCCGCAACTTTAAGGACCGCGAGCGCGGCTATCGCCAAGCGCTTGAGGATGCGGACCTCGAGGCCAATCCGGCATGGCGCGTCACGCTGGGCACCACGCTCGAGGGCGCTTATCGCGACATGGGCGCGTGGCTCGACAATGCCTCGCACGACGACCTGCCGACGGCTTTCTTTGCCGAGAACGACGTGCTCGCCGTGGGTGCCATGCGCGCGTTCAACGAGCACGGCATTTGCGTGCCCGAGGATGTCTCGATCATCGGCTTTGACGACCTATCTCTGGGCGCCTTCTCCAACCCGCCACTCACCACGGTGCATGTTCCCAAACACGAGGTGGGCGAGATCGCGGTGCGCCGTCTGGTGGGTAACATCCGCAATCCCAAGAGCTATACCTGCAAAACGGCCGTGTCGACCTATTTTGTCGAGCGCCAGAGCGTGCGCGAAATCTAGGCGGAGACGGCATTGCCTGCAGCGTGCCAAAGCTCGCTAGGGCAGTTAACATAGTGCCATTCAGAAGAGGATCCTTCGGGGTCCTCTTTTTGTTTCCGTTGTATGTTCAGTTTGTTTACATACCGTTTAGGCTGATTTCTCTACCGTCTACGGGTATTTCGCGCTAAACTTCTAAACAAAAGAGTAAAACATTTAGTAAACAGAACAAAACGAAACACACATCTGTTTACTGAACATGTGATTAGGGGAGGACGTACATGGATAAGATCAAGCTCGGCTTTGTACCCACGCGCCGCAGTATCTTTAGCGCGCCGGACGCGATCAAGTATCGCGGCCTTACGGCTGATCGCCTGCGCGAGATCGGCGTCGAGATCGTGGATATCGACGACATCAACGACGAGGGCCTGCTGTTCGACGACAGCCATATCGCGCCTATCGTCGAGAAGTTCCGCGCCGAGGGCGTCGACGGCATCATGCTCTGCCACGCCAACTTCGGTACCGAGTATGTTTGCGCCCGCCTTGCCCGCGAGCTCGGCCTGCCCGTGCTGCTGTGGGGTCCGCGTGACGAGCGCCCCGAGCCCGACGGCACCCGTCTGCGCGATAGCCAGTGCGGCCTGTTCGCCACCGGCAAGGTCCTGCGCCGCTTCCAGGTTCCCTTCACCTACATGACCAACTGCCGTCTGACCGATCCCGAGTTCGAGCGCGGCGTCTGGGACTTTTTGGCCGTGTGCAACGTGGTCAAGACCTTCAAGCACACCCGCATCCTGCAGATGGCCACCCGTCCGTTCGATTTCTGGTCGACCATGTGCAACGAGGGCGAGCTGCTCGAGAAGTTCAACATCCAGCTTTCGCCCATCCCCATGACCGAGCTTGTCCAGGCCGTGCGCGACGCCCAGGCTGACGAGCAGGCCATGGCAGCCATGCTCGCCCACATTGGTGACAGCTTTGAGATCTGCATCCCCGAGGACAAGGTTCCTGCGGTCGCAGGACTCGCCATTGCCATGAAGCGCCTGGTCGAGAAGTACGGCTGCAACGCCGGCGCCATCCAGTGCTGGAACGCCCTGCAGGACGAGCTGGGCATTATGCCCTGCGCCGCCAACGCCATCCTCAACGAGATGGGTATCCCCGTCGTGTGCGAGACCGATATCCACGGCGCCATCACCGCGCTGATGGTCGAGGCGGCCGACCTGGGCCGTCACCGCGGCATGTTCGCCGACTGGACCGTGCGCCATCCCGATAACGAGAACGGCGAGCTGCTGCAGCACTGCGGCCCCTGGCCCTGCAGCTGTGCGGCCGTCAAGCCTAAGCTCACCTACCCGCTGGCCTTCGATCACCCCGGCGCGCTGACGGCCGAGGCCAAGCACGGCGACCTCACCCTTGCCCGCTTTGACGGCGACAACGGCGAGTACTCGCTGCTGCTGGGCAACGCCCGCGGCATCGACGGCCCGGCCGGCATGGGCACCTACCTGTGGGTCGAGGTCGACAACCTCAAGCGCCTCGAGGCCAAGATCGTCGAGGGTCCCTACATCCACCACTGCGTCGCCATTCACGCCAACGTGGTGCCGGTGCTCTACGAGGCGTGCAAGTACATCGGCATTGTCCCCGACCTGTACGACCCCATCGAAGAAGACGTCAAAGCTTACCTGCGAGGAGAGTAGAAATGGCAACTATCGAAGAGCTTGAATCCCTGCGTTGGGACCTTCGCCGCGATTGCGTCGATATCATCATGGCTGGCGCCGGCGGGCACATCGGCGGCGACATGTCGGTCATCGATGCGCTGATGACCCTCTACGCCAACCACCTCAACATTTCGCCCGAGACCGTCGACGATCCCAACCGCGATCGCTTCGTGCTCTCCAAGGGCCACGCCATGGAGGCCTACTACGCGGTGCTCTGCCACGAGGGCTATCTGGACCTCGACGACGTCAAGGCCCGCTTCTCTAAGTTCGGCAGCCCCTACATCGGCCACCCCAACAACAAGCTCAAGGGCATCGAGATGAACTCGGGCTCGCTGGGCCATGGCTTGCCCGTGGCCGTCGGGATGGCGCTTGCCGGCAAGATGGATGGCCGCGACTACCGCGTCTACACCATCATGGGCGACGGCGAGCTTGCCGAGGGCTCGGTCTGGGAGGGCGCCATGAGCGGCGGCAACTACCAGCTCGATAACCTGTGCGCGCTCGTGGACCGCAACCGCCTGCAGATCAGCGGCAGCACCGAGGACGTCATGAAGCAGGATTCGCAGGAGGAGCGCTGGGCCGCCTTCGGTTGGAACGTGCTGTCCATTCCGGGCAACGACGTCCAGGCCATCGACGCCGCGCTGACGCTGGCCGCCGAGACCAAGGGTAAGCCCACGGTCATCATCCTCAACACAGTGAAGGGCTATGGCTCGCCCGTTATGGAGGACAAGGCCGCCTGGCATCATCACCTGCCCAACGACGAGGAATATGCCCAGATCATCGCCGATTTCGCTGCCCATAAGGAGGCCATCAATGGCTAACAAGATCGCCAACCGCAAGGTTATCTGCGACACGCTGCTCGAGGCCGCCGAGACCGATAAGGACATCGTCGTCCTGTGCTCCGACTCCCGCGGCTCCGCATCGCTCACGCCGTTCTTCGATCAGTATCCCCAGCAGTCCATTGAGGTCGGCATCGCCGAGCAGGACCTGGTGAGTATCGCCGCCGGCATGGCTTCGTGCGGCAAGAAGGCCTGGGCCGCCTCGCCGGCGTCCTTTGTGACCACGCGCTCGTATGAGCAGTGCAAGGTCGATGTCTCGTACTCCAACACCAACGTCAAGCTTATCGGTATCTCGGGCGGCGTGTCCTACGGCGCCTTGGGCATGAGCCATCACTCCGCACAGGATATCGCTGCCATGAGCGCGATTCCCAACATGCGCGTATATCTGCCGAGCGATCGTTTCCAGACCGCCGAGCTCGTGCGCGCCCTGGTTGCCGACAACAAGCCGGCCTACATCCGCGTGGGTCGCAACCCGGTCGAGGACGTGTATACCGAGGACGAGTGCCCGTTCCAGATGGACCGTGCCACCTGGGTACGTCGCGGCACCGATGTGACGATTGTCGCCACCGGCGAGATGGTCCGCCATGCCGTGGACGCCGCCGATCTGTTGGCCGAGCAGGGAATCTCGGCAACGGTGCTCGACATGTACTGCGTCAAGCCGCTCGACGCCGAGGCCGTGATCGAGGCCGCCGGCGCCACGCGCGCCGTCGTGACCGTCGAGGAGCACAGCCCCTTCGGCGGCCTGGGCTCCATGGTCGCGCAGGTTGTGGGCGAGCATTGCCCGCGTCCGGTTAAGTGCCTAAGCCTGCCCGACGCGCCGGTCATCACCGGCACGAGTCCCGAGGTCTTTGCGCACTACGGCCTGACGGGTGCCGGAATTGCAAAGACGGTCGCCGAGTTCCTTGGCAACTAGTAGAAACAGACGCTGCGCGGCCGCCAAGCACCGCACCTTGCCGTTCAAACCGTCGCTTGCGTACACAGAGTACGCGGCGCTCCTCTTTCACGGCAATCTGTGGCACTTGACGGCCGCTCGCTCCTTGTCCGCCAGGTTATCTTCGATTTGACGGAAGGAATGGGAGAGTACATGAGTAAATACATCATCGGTATCGATCAATCCACGCAGGGCACCAAGGCGCTGCTGGTGGACGAGGGCGGCCACCTGATTCATCGTGCCGATCGCTCGCATCGCCAGATTGTCAACGAGGCCGGTTGGGTGAGCCATGATCCAGCCGAGATCGCCGCTAACGTGCTGGCCGTGGCGCGTGCCGTGGTGGAGGAGACCGGGGTCGACCCGGCCGACGTCGCCGGCATCGGCATCTCCAACCAGCGCGAGACCACCGTTGCCTGGAACCGCACAACGGGCGAGCCGCTGTGCGACGCCGTGGTGTGGCAGTGCGCCCGCGCCCGCGAGCTGTGCGACAAGCTGGCCGCGCGCGAGGGTGTGGCCGAGCTGGTGCGTGATACGACGGGTCTGGTGCTCTCGCCCTACTATCCGGCGGGCAAGATGGCTTGGATCCTCGCGAACGTTCCGGCGGCTGCCGAGGCCGCGGCGGCGGGCGAGCTGTGTCTGGGCACCATCGATGCTTGGGTGGTCTGGACGCTCACGGGCGGCGCGGAGTTCCGCTGCGACTGGTCCAATGCCAGCCGCACGCAGCTCTTCGACCTGCGCCGTGGCTGCTGGAGCGAGCCGGTGTGCGAGGCTTTTGGCATCGATCCGGCCTGCCTGCCGCAGGTGACCGATTCCGACGGTCTCTTTGGCACGACGGACCTGGACGGCTTTTTGCCGGCACCCGTGCCCATTCACGGCGTGCTCGGCGACAGCCATGCCGCCTTGTTTGCGCAGGGCTGCCATAGCCGCGGCATGGCCAAGGCGACCTATGGCACCGGCAGCTCGGTCATGATGAACGTCGGCGACGAGTTCGTCGCCAGCTCGCACGGGCTTTCGAGCTCGCTCGCATGGCGCATGGACGGCGTGACCGAGTACGTGCTCGAGGGCAACGTGAGCTACGCCGGCGCCGTCAAGACGTGGCTGCGCGACGATCTGGAGCTCATCAATAACCCCGAGGAAGTTACCGACCTGTGCTACGCCGCCAATCCGGCGAGCCGCGTCTACTTTGTGCCGGCGTTTACCGGTCTGGGCGCGCCGCACTGGGCGAGTGACGCCGAGGGCTGCGTCTTTGGCATGACGCGCACCACGGGTCGCGCGGAGTTCGTGAAGGCCGCCGACGAGTCGATCGCCTATCAGATCTTTGACGTGATTGATGCGATGGTCGAGGATTCGGGCGCGGCGCTGGCCGAACTTCGTGTTGACGGCGGTCCCACGCGCGATGCGTACCTGATGCAGTTTGAGAGCGACTTGGTTGGCTCGCCCATTCGCATCGCGAGCAACGACGAGATGAGCGGTCTGGGCGCGGCCTGGGCCTGCGGCATTGCGCTGGGCATGTACACGCGCGACGTCGTCGACGTCTACGGCGCCCGCGGCATCGTGGAGTCCACCATGTCCGCCGACGAGCGCGCCAAAAAGATCGCCGGCTGGCGCCATGCCGTGAAATCTACAATCGCGTACACCGCCTAGCATGATTATTCTGAGACGGGGATTAAAAACTCATTGATCCCCGTCCCGGGCAGCTCATTTGGGACGGGGCTTTTTTGACTGGTATGATTGGTGCGACCATTCGAACCAGCTAAAAGAGCCCCGTCCCAAATTGACTACCGAGAGGAACTGCCATGGAGCGCATTGCAAGTTTTTCCGTTGACCATCTGCTGCTTGAGCCCGGCGTGTATGTGAGCCGCATCGACCGCGATCCGGCGACCGGCGCCGCCGTCACCACCTTTGACCTGCGCCTGACCACGCCCAACAAGGAGCCAGTCATGAACACGGCCGAGTGCCACACCATTGAGCATCTGGGCGCCACCTTCCTTCGCAACCATGCCGAGTGGTCGAGCCGTATCGTCTACTTTGGGCCCATGGGCTGCCGCACGGGCTTTTACCTCGTCGTGTTTGGCGAGGTGACGAGCGAGGAGATCCTGCCGCTCGTGCGTGAGCTGTTCGAGTTTGTCGCCGGCTTTGAGGGCGATGTTCCCGGTGCCGCTCCCGAGGAGTGCGGCAACTACCTGGACCAGAACCTCCCCATGGCCAACTGGCTTGCGCGTCGTTATCTCGACCGCGACCTGGCCGATATCGACGAGAAGCACCTGCACTATCAGCAGGCATAGGGCCGCCCTCTGCCTCCAAACCGTTCACACGGAGATATCGACCGTTTAACTGTTTAGAAGTGTTTATTCGAGGTCATTAGCACTAGCTCGCTTAAACTAGTCCTCAGAGTGATATTCAGGCAAGGCTCCTGAAGCAGCATCTGTCGACATTGATTGTCGGATTCTGCTTCGGGAGCCTTGTTCTGTTTAGGGGGGGACACATGGAAATTGTTAAACGAATTAATACCAGCGCTGTCCTCTGCGTCGATGGAAATGGCAGACAGTTGGTTGCATTCGGCCGTGGTCTGGGGTTTAAGAATGTCGAAGACGAGGTCCCTCTTTCGGAGATTCAACGAACGTTTTATAACGTTAGCTCTCGCTACATCGCTCTCGTTGACGAGGTCCCCGACGAGCTTCTCGAGCTTACCTCGGATGTTATTGATATGTCGACAGGTTTGCTGTCTTATGAGGTGAGCCCTAATTTGCCGTTTATCCTTGCGGACCATATCGCGTATGCGGTTAAGCGCAAAGAGCAAAATATCGTTGTCCGCATGCCTTTATCGTTTGATGTCCGCCAACAATATCCCGTCGAATTTAGAATCGGCGAGTATGCACTTAAGATAATCAGGAAACGTCTTAACGTTAGGCTTCCAGCTCATGAGGCAGTTGGAATTGCCATGGCGTTTATCAATAACATGGCCGATTCGGACTCATGCGAAGTAGTTAAAGAGTTTAGCGCGGATATCTACGATCGTGTTCTGGAGGAGTCAACCGTTGCTGTTGAAAATCGGCTTGGCATTCAAGTTGATCGGGAAGGTTTCGATTACGCAAGGTTCGCAACCCATCTTCAGTACTTATTCAATAGGTTGAACTCTGGCGAAAGCATCGTGAGCGACAACCGCAAGATGTACCTCTCGCTCAAAAAAGAATATCCGGTGGCATCAATGTGCGCCGATGATATTGCTTCTGTTCTCAGCCGACTGACGGGGCGGGAACTTATAGACGAAGAAAGACTCTACCTCATGATGCACATCAATCGAATTGCATCGAAAACAAGGTAATTAGTTGGCAAAGGCGCGCGCTTTGCTGATGGTTACATATAAAACTCAACATGGGAGAAATGGTATTTATGGCAGATACAACCAAGCTCGCTGCCGAGATTCTCGAGATGGTGGGCGGCGCAGACAACGTTACATTTGTAGCTCACTGCATGACTCGTTTAAGGTTCAACCTTAAGGACGAAAGCATCGTAGACGATGCAAAAGTCAAGGCGATTGATGGCGTGATCGACATTCGCCATTCCGCGGGGCAATATCAGGTGATTGTGGGACCTAAGGTCGATAAGGTCTATGAAATCGTTGCCAAGGAAACCGGGATTGATGCCGGAGATTCCGAGGCAAGCGAAGGAGAGACTAAGGGCTTTCTGGGAAAGCTAATGAAGCTCATCAGCGGCATCATGATGCCCGTTCTTCCTGCCTTGATCGCATGCGGAATGATAAACGCCGTCCTTAGTATTCTGACGACGGCGGGTGCTGTTTCCGCCGAGAGCGGAATATACACTCTGCTGTACGGCATGGGAAATGCCTGCATGTATTTTCTGCCCGTTCTTGTCGGATCATCTGCTGCTCAGTTCTTTGGAACCGATCGATATATCGGTGCGGTACTCGGTGCAATCCTGATTTATCCGACTTTCGTTGCTGCGGCCGGAGCGGGCGATGCGCTGGATTTGCTCGGCATGAAGTTCACAATGGTGAGCTATTCCTCCACGGTGTTTCCTGCTATCGTGGCGGCTTGGTTCGCATCCGTTCTTAATAAGTGGCTGCGGGCGGTTCTTCCCGATGTTGTGGCATTTGCGCTCGTCCCGTTCCTGACGGTTGCTGTTGCCGCCCCCGTCTCGCTCCTTGTGATCGGCCCCGTTATTCAGCAGGCGAGCTCTTTGCTTGCGACTGCAGTGCTGGCGGTCTATCAGTTCAGCCCCGTCCTTTGCGGCGTTATTCTCGGGCCGATATTCGGTCTCGTTATGATCCCCCTTGGACTCCATTGGGCCCTGATCGTGCTTTCCATCAACAATATTATGACCGTCGGCTCCGATCCTATCCTTGGACTTCTCTGCTGCAGCATGGGTGTTGTCGGCGCTTGTTTGGCGTTTGCCCTCCGCTCGAAGGACCCGAGTGAAAAGAGTCTTGGGTTCAGCTGTGCCATTACGGGCTTTTTCGGGATTACGGAACCGGCGCTGTACGGCATCATCTTGGAGCACAAGAAGATCATTATCGCTTCCATGGTCGCCGGAGCAATCAGTGCTGTTATCCCGGCGATTTTCAACACCTGTACGTTCGTTATGACGTCGAGCGGCATTTTTAGCTTCCCCGGTTATATGGATCCTTCTGGTGATATGAGCAGCCTCATCGGCGCAATTCTTTGCAATGTCGTCGGTTTAATTCTTAACTTCGTTCTCGTTTACATCCTGTATCGCCCTGATGAAGAGGCAGTAGTGGAGTAGACAATTATTTGGGATGTAAGCTGCCGAAAACCCCGCGGCAGATTGCATGTGGTGGGCTTGCCGTTGATTCACGCGAGCCCACCCTCATTTTTGGAGTGACTAGCTATGACAATTACAGCCGATATGACGTTTGGCGAAATCGCGCTCCTTCCTGAGTTCGCTGGCTTTGGCGAGCACCTTATGCTTTGCCGGCCTTCAACTTGGGAGCGCATGTGGAATAAACCCATCGCGTCTCATATGAATTCTGATGCTAATCCATATGAAACTACTCGCGTTTTGCGTGGATTGAATCGGATTGTCGAGCTCGTGGATGACGGGAGGCAAGTTGCCTACGATATATGGGATGAAGCCGACTGCATCCGTGATCCGACTCGACGCAACACGAAACTGTTCTTCTTTCCCGGGAGACCCGGGGCTCCCTTTATCATTGCGGTTTCGGGCGGAGGTTATCAGAGCGTTTGTCATCAAATGGAAGGCTTTCCCGTTGCCCCCGAGCTCAACGATGCGGGCTATAACGTGTTCGTGCTGTCATACAGGGTGAGGGTCGAGCCTTTGATGCCGCGTCCAATCGACGATTTAAATCGAGCTGTCCGTTTTGTCTTTGAGAATTCAGCGAAATTAAATGTCGCAAAAAGTTATGCAGTTATCGGCTTTTCTGCTGGTGCGCATTTAACTGCCGAGTGGGGGACGGACAACAAGGGATTTGCGTCCTACGGATGCGAGGCACCCAAAGCCTTGGTCCTGTGTTATGCACCGATTGATCTTCGTGGCTTTGAGAACGCATCAGACAATAGATTTCTTGATTCGGTGTGCGGCGGGGCTGGTCGCGACTCGCTCGATGATTTCTGTATTAATCAGCATGTGTGGGAGCGGTATCCTCCGACATATCTTTGGCAATGCGCTGACGATGATATTGTATCGCCCGACAATTATGAAAAGATGGTCGATGCTCTGGATGCAGCTGGAGTACACCATGAGGGAGTCATGTATTCAGAAGGGGGGCACGCATTGATGAAGCCCCATGCGCCGGAGACCGACTACTGGTGTATGAGCGTTATTGAGTTTCTTAAAGATTATCTCGACTAGGAAGCTGCATGTCGCTTTTTGAGCGGGTGATTTCGTCATGCAATGTTTTCGGTATTGATCGTGGTCGTGGATGAATGATGTTCTAGAATGTTCATACTGTCACATAAACGAACAGGAGCGAACATGCATATCTACTCTGTATCAGATCCCGAGTTCAAATCCTATGGTCGCGTGTGGGACGACGTGCCGTCCAACCTGACCGCCCCGCTTGTCGAGGCGCTTGCGGCTACTCCCATTCCCGAGGGCACCAAGTACGTGGCCTCCGCACCCGAGCTCGAGCAGGTTGAGGGTGTCGACACGCTCGGCCTGCTCATGTACGGCGGCCGTCCGTTCCAGCCGGGCTGGTGCAACGGCCACAACACGCGCCTCAACTGTCTGGAGTATCACCGTGCCAGTGAGTTTAATTTGGGTGCGCGCGACTTTATTCTGCTGCTGGCCAAGCGCGAGCAAATTGTCGACGGCAAGCTCGACACCGCTCAGGTCAAGGCCTTTCGCGCGCCCGCCGGCACGCTCGTCGAGGTTTACGCCACCACGCTTCACTACACGCCCTGCATGGTCGACGACGGCGGCTTTCAGGTGATGGTGGCGCTGCCGGCGGGCACCAACGGCCCGCGCCCCGAGGCTGCAGCCGACATGCCTGCCGTCGGTGACAGCTACTGCTACTGGAAGGCCGACAAGTGGGTCCTCTGCCACGCCGACAGCCCCAAGGCGGCCGAGGGCGGTTACGTGGGCCTCATCGGCAAAAACCTCGACATCACCTGCGACTAGGGGCTTCCTGTTTGTCTCGATCTGTAACATCTAGCGGGCTAAATCGTCTCTACCTGTTACAGATTTAGACAAACCGTAGAGGGCTGCCCGAAAGATCTCGATCTGTAACACCAGGCCCGGTTTTGGCGGCCTACCTGTTACAGATCGAGACAAACCGGGCCCAAACCACCACAAAGGTGCCTGTCCCCTTTGTGGTGGTTTGGGGCGGCGGTATCAAAAAGTGTCAGACGGGGGCGGCTGCGGGGCGCCTGTGCGCGAAAAGAAGTGTCGGCCTGCGCCGCTGTCGTTGAGCAGCGCGCTGTTTGCGGGGATACTGAAGCTACGACAAGCAGCGTATGAAAGGATCGATGTATGGCTTTCCGTAAAGACTTCCTGTGGGGCGGCGCAACGGCTGCCAACCAGTGCGAGGGTGCCTACAACGTGGACGGCCGCGGCTTGGCCAACGTGGACGTGGCGCCGCACGGCCCCGAGCGCTACGCGGTGGTCTCCGGCCAGCGCAAGATGCTCGACTTCGAGGACGGTTATTACTACCCCGCGCAGACCGGCATCGATTTCTACCACCACTACAAGGAGGACATCGCCCTCTTTGCCGAGATGGGCTTTAAGACCTTCCGCATGAGCCTGGCGTGGACCCGCATCTTCCCCAACGGTGACGAGACCGAGCCCAACGAGGCCGGCCTGGCCTTCTACGAGGACGTGTTCCGCGAGTGCCAGGCGCACGGCATCGAGCCGCTCGTGACCATCACGCACTTCGACTGCCCGATTCACCTCATCAAGGAGTACGGAGGCTGGCGCAACCGCAAGCTCATCGACTTCTACAAGAACCTCGCGACCACGATCTTCACCCGCTACAAGGGCCTGGTAAAGTACTGGCTCACCTTTAACGAGATCAATATGATCTTGCACCTGCCGTTTATGGGTGCCGGTCTGGTCTTTGAGGAGGGCGAGAACAAGGAGGCCGTCGAGTACCTGGCCGCCCACAACGAGCTCGTCGCCAGCGCTTGGGCAACCAAGATCGCCCACGAAATCGACCCCGAGGTCAAGATCGGCTGCATGCTCGCCGCAGGTAGCTACTACCCCTACAGCTGCCGTCCGGGCGATGTGCGCCAGGCGCAGATTGACAACCAGAGCAACTATTTCTTTGTCGACGTCCAGAGCCGCGGCTACTATCCGGCCTATGCCGTCAAGAAGCTCGAGCGTCTAGGCATCGATGTGGGTATGACGGACGAGGACCGCGAGATCCTGGCCGCCAACACCGTCGACTTCATCAGCTTTAGCTATTACAGCACCCGTTGCTCCGCCGGTGCCGATAACCCCGATGTCGAGCGCACCCAGGGCAACGCCTTCGCCGGCGCCAAGAATCCCTACCTGCAGGAGAGCCAGTGGGGCTGGGCCATCGATCCGCTGGGCTTCCGTATTACGCTCAACGACCTGTACGACCGTTATCAGAAGCCGCTGTTTGTGGTCGAGAACGGCCTGGGCGCCAAGGATGTTGTCGAGGAGGATGGCTCCATCAACGACGACTACCGTATCGACTACCTGCGCCAGCATATCGCCGCGATGCGCGATGCGGTGACCGAGGACGGCGTTGACCTGCTGGGCTACACCACCTGGGGCCCAATCGACCTGGTGAGCGCCGGCACGGGCGAGATGTCCAAGCGCTACGGCTTTATCTATGTCGACCGCGATGATGCGGGCAACGGCACCCTCAAGCGTTCCAAAAAGAAGAGCTTCGACTGGTACAAACACGTCATCGAGACGAACGGCGAGGACCTGGCCTAAGGCTTCCCAACAACCATAGCCTCCTAACCAAAACGCCCGGCGAGCAGTTAATGCCCGCCAGGCGTTTTGTTAAAAGAAGTGAAAGCGCTCATTGGGGACGTACTTAAATGAGTGCCCGCAGAATGAGAGTGGATAATCTCCCGTTTTTAGCCTGTTTGTGGGCTCAAAGTGGGAGATTATCCACTCTCGCCATTTGGGCGTCCAAAAATCCTCGCTCGTTTTGTCTTAGTCATTGGGGACGTTCTTAAACGACTAGTCGCTGGCGACGTCCCTCGCCGTCGGCGGATTTTGGGACATGTGGCCCGCTTTTTGGGCCCGCCTGTCGGTACACTAAAAGCACTATGGGTACCCGCGAGCGACATATCGGCCACGCGACCGCCCGATCCGCGCCCGTGGCGGATCTTAGGGGCGGCAGGCTCTTCGCCATGCCGCGATTCCTTGTTGGCATATCGCATGGCGTGTATCGCCACCGCGTCTTTGTTATCGCCGGCGCCATTACCGCGCTGTTCCTTATGCTTTTGGCAGTCTTGCCGGCACTGTTCGCCTCCGACCCCAAGCTTTCCAACACCGTGCCCGCCTATAGCGAGGTGTCCGAAGAGGTCGTGGATGCGCTCGTCCACTCGAGCTCTCTCCCGCTGCTTGTCGCCGCAATTGCATTTTCAATCTGGGGTGTGTTGGCGTACCTACGCTGCTTGGACTACGTCTTGCGCCGCCGCCTTGTTGCCATCGCCGCCATTTGTGCCCTGTGGATGATCGAGGTCATCCTCAAATATAAGTCGTTCACGCCGTTCTATGCCACCGTGCTGTGGTACCTGTACTACGTGCCCATGACGCTCATTCCGCTGATCTACCAGCTGTGCGGTCTGCGCCTCGCGGGTTTGGAACAGCATCGTATGGGGCGTCGGTACCGCACCGTTTTGTGGGTCATGGCTGTCCTGCTTATCGGCTTTGTGCTTACTAACGATGTTCATCAGCAGGTCTTCCATTTCGATCGATCGAGTGGAACCTGGAGCAACGATTA
Source organism: Coriobacteriaceae bacterium (assembly GCA_902364645.1). Lineage (GTDB taxonomy): Bacteria > Actinomycetota > Coriobacteriia > Coriobacteriales > Coriobacteriaceae > Collinsella. The sequence continues at coordinate 127,814 of CABJEP010000003.1, forward strand.
CACATATGGTTGGGGCTACGGTACCGTTCTGGTATGGACAGCCTTTAACTTCGCGGCCTTTTTTATCCTGGTGGGTCGGTCCTCGTCCTTTCGCATTCAGCGCTTTTCGGGCACGGCGGCGCTTGTTTTGTTGGGTGCTGCGTTCTTTGCCATCTCGTATGCTCTGCGTGTGCCCTGGGCATGGAGGCTCAACTTCTCGCTCGTCTATTGCGTCTTGTGCGTGGTGGCGATGGAAATCTGTCTCGATTGCGGTGTCATTCCGTCATATCACGACATCGCCGGCATCTTCGATACCTTGCCGCTCGACCTCAAAGTTCTAACGCGCGACCTGCAGGAAGTCTATGCCACACCGGTGTCGAAGCCAATGCCGGCGGGCGTGTGCGAAGAGCTTCGGGCCCAGGAACACGGGCATGCCCATGCCTTTGCCGTGGCGTCCGATCCCGATGTAATGTATCGCGCCTTTCCACTGCTGGGCGGATCGGCCCTGCTTGCCCAAGACGTGTCGGAGCTCAACGAGCTTAACCGTGAACTGGCACATCGTCGCATGGAGCTGCAGCGCCAAAATGAGCTGCTTACGGCCGACTACGATCTTAAGACGCATCTGGCAGATCAAGAGGCCGAGACCTTGCTGGTCCAAGACGTGGACCAGGCACTCGCCCGCGCGCTCGAAGAGATGTATGACCTGCTGAGCTCGCTGCCGCCGTTGACCGACGAAGCGTCTTCTCACGAGCGTTACCGCATGCTACAGCGCGCCAAGATGCTCGTCGCCTATTGCAAGCGCAAGGGGTCGCTCACACTGGCGCAGCACGGGGAGAGCGGCTTTGATCGCGACCGCATTCAGCTCATTGCCAACGAGCTCGCAAGCGACCTGCGCACCATCGATGTCGATTGCGCCTCGATTATCGCCATACGGCGCCCGATGCACGCCAGTACGGTAAGCGCCCTGTACGACTGCGTGTATGACTTTGCGTTTTTTGCCTACACCACCGACCACCCGGCGCTCATGTATCACTTGGGTGACCATGACCGGTGCAGTGTCGAGCTGCGCGCCACGCTTTTTTCCAACGATGATGAAGATCTTTCGCAGACGCCCGCTGCGCAAGAGCTCGAAAGCGCTCTGCAAGGGCGCAACGTGGCATACCGCCTTGAGGGCGAGCCCGGCCAGCTGCGCATGATCGTCTTGATGCCGAGGGCGGGTGAGTAACGATGCAGATTTCGCTCATCCTTCCCCAAATCGTTGCGCTCGATGTTGTCTTCGCCCTGGCTGCGTGTCTACAGACGATCCACGTCCCGCTCATCGCATCGCGCCGCTCGTCCTATAACCGTAAGGTGATTTGCGCCTACGAGGCGAGCCTTGTGCTTCACTTGGTCATCTCGGCTGTCATTTTGTTCGCGTCGTCTGGCTCATATCTGGTGGCGCCGCTTGACGTTTGCGCCGGGGCAATGGGCGGAGCGCTGTGGCTCAATGCCGCGATCTTTGCCTACGGCGTAGTGCTTATGGTGCACTATCGTCGCCCCGTCATGCTGGCCGAGCTGCTGCTTGTTGCCGCCGTGACACCGCCGGTGGTTTTTGCCCTGGGCTCGGCGTGGGCCGTTGTCCTTATCGCAGAGGGAGCGTTCTTCCTGTTCCGTTCCATCGCGGCGCTCTTGATGGACGTCCGTAACCGCCAGGAGGATATCACCGCGTTCTCGACGATCGAAACCATCAACGTGATTCCCGTCGGCATCCTGTATCTGGATTCAAAGGGCCATCCGTTGCTCATGAACCGCTGCATGCGCAAAAACCTCGCTGAGCTTCACATGCCCACCGACTTGCACGATATGAGCGGCACATGGAACGGCCTTCGAAAGCTCAGCGCCCAGATGCCCGAGAGCAGCAAAGACCGCGTTCGAATTGACCTGGATCGCTTTGGTGAGACACGCGCGGTGGTCGAGGTTTCTCCCTCCGAGATTCGCCTGTTTGTGTGCGACGACGTTATGGTTTCGGGTCGCCCCTTGGAGCGCATCATCGGCTTGGACGTGACGGAGTACGCACATGCCCATGACCGCCTGGCGCAAGCCAACCACCTGCTTGAGCTTGCGGGCCAAGAGCTCCAAGCCCAGATCGAAGAAGTCAAAAAAGTTGCTGATAATGCGGCCTATCTGCGTATGCGCGCCCGTGTGCACGATGTGATCGGTCAGCGCCTGTCCATCCTCCATCGTTATCTTGAGGAGGGGCGCTTGGACGACGAGTCGCTCGAGCAGATCGACCCGCTGCTGCGCTCAATCGCTGCCGATCTGCGCAGCGGGGGCGACACCGAACCGGCAGAGCAACTGGGCGATATCGTCCATGCTTTTGGCCTGGTGAGCGTGCAGATCGATGTTGAGGGTGCGCTGCCTGAGGACGCGCGTGTCGCCGCTGCCTTTTTGCAGATTATCCGCGAGGCCTCGACCAACGCCACCAAGCATGCGCAGGCGCATCGGGTCCATGTGCGCTTGTGGCAGGAGAGGACGGATGCTGACGCCGTCGCGCACATGACGATTTCTAACGACGGGTCCCCGGCCCCCGTATCGTATCGCGAGGGAACGGGAATCCCAGGTATGAGGCATGTCGCGCAAGATCTGGGTGGCAGCCTAGAGGTCCACGCCACCCCGCCCTTTACGCTTACGGTATCCATTCCGCTTAACGCCAACGACACGTCCCAAAGGAGAAACTCATGATCCGCGTGTTAATTGTCGAAGATCAGGCCATCCTGCGCGAGAGCCTGGCGCGCTCCGTTGGCGACCAGCCCGATATGACCGTCGTTGCCGCGATCGCCGATGCCTCCGAGGCCTTGGGTGTCGCGCTCAAGGAGCGCCCGGACATGATACTGATGGACGTGTGCACCGAACACGATTCAAACGGCATCGTGGCGGCGGCACGCATCAAGGAGCAGCTGCCCGAGTGTCGCATCATTATCATGACAGGCATGCCCGAGATCACCTTTGTCGATCAGGCCCGCGAGGCGGGCGTCGACAGCTTTGTGTACAAGAACGTCGGTATCGACGAGCTGTTCGCCGTGATGCGCTCCACGTTGGCTGGCTACTGCACGTTTCCCAAGCCGCCCGAGAGCATTTTTTCGGGTACAGCAGCCCTCGACGATGTCGAGCTATCGATTTTGCGCCTTGCCTGCGAGGGCAAAAGTCGTCGCGAGATCGCGGCCGAGCTGTTTATGAGTGAGGGCACCATCAAGCGCCGCATCTCGGAGATCCTGAGCAAGACCGGCTACGACAACATCATGCGCCTGGCCGTGCATGCGGTGACCGAGGGTAGCATCGTTCCCAACATGGAGCGCCCGTAATCGACGCGCTCACCCGTGTTCCGGCACCGCAAGGATAGGCCGCCCACCGTTTCGCATCTAAAAACGGCGGGCGGCCTGCTTGTATGGGCAGTGCTGTCGGCATAAAGCGACGGGGCCGCAGGATCATCTCCTGCGGCCCCGTCTGGTGTGCGCGGATGTGTCCGCCAATCCGCGGCTGATGTTACGTGCCGCTACGCGATGGTTGCGCTGTAGGAGGCGACGTCCTCGTAGGAATCGGTCAGGTAGGCGTCGATGCCGATGGTCGTGTTGACCAGGTCGTCAAGGCTGTCAAGCTCGCCGCTCGAGAACGTGAATTCCTCGGTGGCGTTGGTGCCGGGCATCAGGTGAGCCGAGAACCAGGGTTCCTTCATGGTGCCGTTGACGTTGGTCTTGCCGCTGGGGGCGTAGAAGGTCAGGTCCTTGTCGCTCTTGTTGGTGATGTTGACGACAAAACCGATGTCGTCCCACTCGTCCTTGAACTTCTCGGTGATGGTGATGGTGCACAGGTCGTCATCGGCAACGGTGACGGCGGGGGAGATTTCAATCTTCTGGACGTCGTCGTCTTCGACGGCCTCGTCGATCTCTTCTTCCTTCTCGGCCGCCTCGCGATCCTTCTTCACCGTGCCGGACAGGTCCTTGTCGGACTTGGTAAAGACAAGATTGCCGTCATCCTCTTCGAGGATGAGCTTGCCGTCCTTGAGCTTCATGTCATGCGACTCGTCTTCGGCGGTGATGGTTACGGTGGTGGCGTCCTTTGCCTCCCATTTAAGGTCGACGACTTCAAGGAACAGGTCGAGGGCGCCTGTACCGTCCTCATCGAGAATCAGGACGCAGTGCACACCCCAATCCTCGAGCATCTTCATGTACTCATCGGTCAGTTCTTCGCCCTCCAGGGTTCCACCCGAGAGTTCCCAGCTGCCGACGAAGTTGGCCTTGGGGTCTTTGCCGCCGCCGCTGCAGCCCGTCAGGGCAAAGGCGAGCGCAAGGACGCATGTCAGAAATGCGAGTACGGACTTTTTGAACGTTGTCTTCATGGTGTCCTCCTTTATCGAACGAAACCCATAGAAGCAAATGCGGGGGTGGCGGATCCCCCGCCAATTACCAGATAGAGGGGCTAGGGCCTGGGCGTTCCGCAGTTGCTGCAGAACTTGCCGCCGTTTTCGCTGCCGCAGTTGGGGCAGAACCACTTGGCCGGTGCCGGGGCGGGTGCGGGACTGCCGCACTCGGAGCAGAACTTGCCGGTGTTGGTGGCGCCGCAGCTGCAGGTCCATGTGCCGGCCGCGGGAGCAGCGGCAGGAGCCGGTGCGGGAGCGGGTGCCGGAGCCGGCTGCGGGGCGGCCTGCTGCTGTGCCTGGCCGGCGGCGAACAGCTGGCTGGCGTTCATGCCGCCCATGCCACCTGCCATGCCCATGCCCATAAAGCCTGCCATCGCGCCGTTGGGATTGGCGGCTGCCGCGCGCATTGCGTCGCTCTGGGCGCTGGCAATGTTGGCTGCCGCCATGGTGGGATCGCGCATGACGGCGGCCTTCTGCAGGTCCTTGATCATCTGCTCGTCTTCTTGCGAGGCTGCGATGGAGTTGACGCCAAAACTCACGATCTCGACACCACGCAGGTCGCGCCAGTCGGCAGAGAGGACCTCGTTGAGCGCACGAGCGAGCTCGGTGGTGTGGCCGGGGATGGCGCTGTAGCGGATGCCCATCTCCGAGATCTTGGCGAAGGCGGGCTGCAGGGCGGTGAGCAGCTCGGACTTAAGCTGGCTGTCGATCTTGTCGCGCGTGTAGCTATCGGTCACGTTGCCGCACACGTTGGTGTAGAACAGCAGCGGGTTGGTGATGCGGTACGAGTACTCGCCGTTGCAGCGCACGGAGATGTCAACGTCCAGGCCAATGTTGTTATCGACCACGCGGAAGGGCACGGGCGAGGCGGTGCCGTACTTGTTGCCGATGATCTCCTTGGTGTTGATGAAGTAGACGCGCTGGTCCTTGCCCGCGTCGCCGCCAAAGGTAAAGCGGCTGCCGATATTGGCGAAGGTCTCCTTGATGGAATCGCCCAGGTTGCCGCTAAAGACGCTCGGCTCGCTGCCGGTATCGAAGACGAACTCACCAGGCTCCAGCGCGACTTCGATGATCTTGCCGTTTTGCACCACGAGCATGCCCTGGCCGTCGTTGACGGCGATGACGGAGCCGTTGGAGATGACGTTGTCCTCGCCGCGCGTGTTGGAGCTGCGGCCACCGGTACGTTTGCTGCCCTTGCAGGCCAAGACGTCAGCAGGCATCGATTCGCAGTAGATAAATTCCTTCCACTGGTCGGCCATGACGCCGCCGGCAGCTCCCAATCCAGCTTTCAAGAGTCCCATGGTGATCTTCCTTTCTCGTCAAAGGCCGGGTGGTATTGGTTGGATTGCTTAGTCGTCCTTGTCGTCTTTCATGACAACGGTGGTCTCGGTGTGGCTGAAGGTGTCGTGCTTCTCGGTCAGGTCGAGCTCGCCGCAGTACTCGTCGGCGTGGGTGGCCTCGTTGGCCGTCTTGAGCTGGCCTACCAGCAGCACGTCTCCGATAATCACGATGATCAGCGGCGCGATGATGTTGATGAGGATGCCCTCGATATCAAAGGCGAGGTAATCCGGATCGAAGGCGTTCTCACCCATAAAGAGAATCTGGGAGAGAACAAATCCGATCACAAAGAACAGCACCGAGGCAATAGCGAGCTTGGGCTTGGAGCAGGGGAGCTCGCCGACCAAGCGGCCGGTCTGGCCGTTCATGGCAAACAGGTAGCTCTTGCCGTTCCACGAGGTGGAGAGCATCCAGACGGGGAACAGGGCGTAGTCGCTGTCTTCCCAGGTGTAGTCGAGCTGCTTGCTTTCGACCGTGGCATCGTCGTATTCGTCGACGACAGTCTCGCGCAGGGCCGAGATCGCGCTTTCTTCCATACGGCGCTCGGCGCGCGCCTTGCAGGTCTCGCAGTCCTCGTCGTAACGGTTGGCGATGTAGCCGGGCATATATACGACCGAGAACGGACGCAGCGCGTCGTAGTCAAACGGCTCGATGGCGTCCATGTGGCCGTCGGGCATCTTGGACGATCCGTCGACGGGCACGCGCCTAAACGAGATATTGCCCTTGCGATAGGCATCGTAGTGGTCGGTGGTCGTGACGGTGCGGTCGGATTCCTCGGTCACGGTCTCGTTGGTCGCGTCAAAGTACACTTCGCCGTCAACGCGGGCACCGTAGAGCCAAAACGGCACGTAGACACCTTGGACCTCGTCGATGTGGTTGCCGGTGACAAAGCTCTTGGGCAGCAAGATTTTGTCCTTGTAGTGTTCCTTGAGTGCGGCCGTGACGTCGTCGCGCCCGAGCTTAAATGGAATCACCAGGTCGGGCGAGAAGTCGCCAGAGAGCTGGCCAGGCGCCACGGCGGAGTTGCCGCAGTACGGGCAGGTGGTGACGGCGACGGTGCCGTCGGACATGAGCTCGGCGCCGCACGACGAGCAGATGTAACCGGCGTTTTGGGCGAGCTCCTGCACGGCATCGTCGGCAGCAGGTTTGGGAGCTGCGGCTGCGGCATCGGCTTTGGCATCTGCCTTGTCCTGGCGCTCGCGATAGAGAGCCTCGACTTCTTCGACTTCAAAACGCGAATCGCAGTAGTCGCAGACGAGTTTTTGCTCGGCGCTTGCAAAATGCAGGGGGCCACCGCAGGCAGGGCACTGATAGTTGACGCTCTCGAAGGCCATGATCGGTCCTTTCCGTGCCGGAGGCTATGCGCCGATGGCGCCGCCGCAGTATTCGCAGCGCCCACTGGCATCGGGAATGGTGGTGGCTCCGCAGAAGGGGCAGGTCACCGCGGTCTTGGGGGCCTTGGCGGCCACGACGCTGTCGCGCGTCTCCTGGCGCAGCTGCACCAGCGCGTCGCGGACCTCGGTTGCCTGGCGCTTGGCCTCGCGGTATTCGATGGAGCCGCGCTGATCGATGGTGGAGTCGTTTACGCGCAGGTTGATCTCGGTAAAGTACGGCGTGTTGACGTGAATGGTCAGATTAAAGTCGTAATCCAGGTCGTAGCGCGGCGGGTTGTAGCTCTCGCGCTCGCCGTCCTTGGTCTCGCGATAGATTTCGGTGCGATGCTCGTCGATATCCATATCGCAGCCGAGTACCTGCGAGAACTCGATGATGTCGGGATTGGCGTCGCGCCAGCGGCTCTGCGAGGTGATGATCAGCAGGCCCGCGTCCTCATCGAGCATGATGTTGGTGCGCCCGGCAGAAAGCGTGCGCGTGGGGTTGAACGACGCCAGGCGCTCGGCATTGGCCTCGCGGTAGGCGAGCTGCTCGCGGATATCGTCCGCGGTGCTGGAGCGATAGCCGTGAAAGTAGGGGGAGAGCTTGCCGGCGCACTCTTTGCACAGGTAGCCTTCATTGATTTTTGTCTTACCTAGAAGTCCCAGCTCGGTACCGCAAATCGCGCACTCTTTCTTCTCGAACATCTTGTCAAAGAAGCCCATGGCTGCCTCCCATCAACTGGTAGCGTGTGTCACTTTTGATGATGGGGGAGTGCGCGATCTTTCACGATACCCAGATGGCTCAACGAGTCTCCTCAACTGGGACACATGGCCCATTTTTCCTACTCATTGGGGACGTACTTAAATGAGTGAAACTACTCATTTAAGTACGTCCCCAATGAGTGCTCGCAGAACGAGAGTGGATAATCTCCCATTTTTGGCCTATGTGCAGGCTCAAAGTGGGAGATTTCCACTCTCGTCATTTGGGTGTCCAAAAATCCCCGCTCGTTTGGCGCCTGGGGACACTCTTTGTCGAATGTGGGCGTCGCCCTTGCTATGCCACAGTCACGGCGACCTGGGCGTAGCGGCTGCAGGGGCGCTCGGCGCGCGTCTGCACGGTAAGCGTGAGTACGAAGCGGTCACCGGGCTGCGCGTCGGCGGGCACGATGAAAGCGGTGTCCACCGTGCATTCTTGCCACATCGACAGATCCTGGACGCCTGCATAGCTCGATGGGTCTACGGCCACATCCCAATGTGCATCGAAGCCCTTGTCGTCGGGGTCGACGATGGTTGCCGCAAGGGCGACGCGCTCGCCGGCTGCGGCGCTGCGGTCGGCCGTGACCTCGACAACATGTGCCGGATGCGAGCAGATGGCCGGATCATGGGCGCACCATTGCGCGCGGACGGCAAAGTCTTCCTGATAGGCGCGCAGGTAGGGATTGAGATTGTCGTCTGCGGGCGTGCCGAGGGCGGCAAAACCGGCGGGCGCGCTCGCATCGGGGTGTCCATCAAGAAACATGCGGCCCAGCAGCGTATCGAAGTCGCGGTCGTCGATGCCGCGCAGGCCAAACGGCAGCAGTGGAATATAGGTCATGCTGTCGCCTTCGGCCATAAAGTCGCCGCGCTCAAACTGCACCGCGGGCATGCCTTCCAGGCCCCAATCCAGGCGGGCATGCTTGCCAAACTGAAAGCGCTCGGGTTCGTTTTCGTAGACCTTACCATCGCCATAGAGCATATAGCGTGCCATGAGGGGTTCGTTGCCCTGCGTGAGATTCTGCTCGGGCCAAGGAGCCTTAAACAGCGGAAGCGTATCGGGCTGAGCTGTTTTGGCGTCGAAATAGTTGCCATACATATAGGGCGTACGCCAAAAGATGAGCTCGGGAAAGAGCTCACGCCCATGGTCGAGCCACGAGTTGTCCTGTCCCACGACATCGGCAACGCCCATCACGCGCACCTTCTGATAGACCCGCTGCTGTACGGCGGGCCACTCGGGTGTGGCGCGATAACGCTCGGCAATACTCATGAGGGCGCGAACGATCGTATTCATACCACCCCAGCTGAGCAGCCACAGCGTGCGCGGGTCATCGTCCATGATGGCATCGGCGATGACGTGAGACCCTTCAGTCTCCTCGCGCACATCACCCTCAAAGGCAACATTTCCCACAAAGGTGCGCTCGATTATCTGGGCGGGCGTGGGAAACGGCGGCTCACCGGCAGCGGCCGCATTTGCCTGCAACTGCGGCCAAGCCTGGGCATATTCATTGCTCCAGAGGCTCTCAATCCAATGCTCGGGAAACGGACGATACTCACGAAGCTCCCCTGCCAGTGGATCGGGTTCATGAGGCACAACAGCCCACTCATAAGAGCGCCGCCCTTTGGTCCGCCAATGCGAATTCACCTCGCCGAGCGTATGAACCCCATCCCCAAGAAAGTGATACTGCGAAGCCGTATACACCACAGCCTGAACATCAAGCAAGTTGAGATACAGAGCCAAATGAACAAGCGAGTTCATATCATCGACTTCCATATCAGTGGTAACAATCACCCGAGTCAACTTCTGGGACATAGGAACAGCTCCAATCAAAATCAATTCAGCCAGTTACGCGCAAGGCAAGACGGGACCCACGCCCCCATCGCCCGCGACCCGGCGGCCCGCCGGAAGCGGCCGACCAGCGTTTCGAACAACGTTAACTTAGGGGGGCTCTGACCTTTAGTTTTGTAAACATTCCGCAGCGCGAGCCCCGCTTATCCGATGCTCCGAAGGAGCAGGATAAGCGGGGCTCATGCGCGAGGACGTTTACAAAACTAAAGGTCAGAGCCCCCGATGGGATGGTTACCTCGAAACCCTGGCCGACCACTCCCAGCAGCCCACCGGCTCGCCGTCGATGAGTACGTTGCCCCCGTCGAAGTCTTGATAACACAGGTCGTTGAATTGGTGGATCCACACGCCGTGGTTGAACGTCTTTTTGGCCGAGCCGTCGGCCTCGCGATACACGCCGGTCAGGTCCTCGACATGGCTAAAGTAGGTGAGATGCACGTTGGCGCCGGCACCGCGCAGGCGCGCGAACAGCGGCAGCACGGTCTGTTGCGGGTGCACGAGCTCGTCGCCCTTGGAGTGCGTAAACCACAGCGGCGTCTTGGCGAGCGCGGCCACGTCCTTGTCCGTGGCGTTGTACCACGGGGCGCAGCAGGGAAGGCCCGCGGCGAAGAAATCGGGGTAGTCGGCGCACAGGCGCAGGGTCATAAAGCCGCCGTTGGAAAGACCGGCGACCACGATGCGGTCGGTGTCGATGCGGTCGACATGCTCGGCGACAAACTCGTCGATAAGCGCCTTGAGCACGGAGGAGTAGATGCTCTGGTTGGAGCGACCGAGTTGCTCGACGCCGTTGTCCATCCAAAACGTGGGCGACTGCGGCACGAGCACCCAGGCAAAGCCGCCAAAGTAGCGCTGGATCTGCGCCTGACTAATGGCCGTCACGCGGTTGCCGATATAGGCGCGCGTAGCGCCTTCGCCTTGCGTGGCGCCCTTGCCCTCGCCGGCGCCGTGCAGATACACCACGAGCGGTGCTCTTTGGGGCACGACCGTCGCCTCGGGCGCAAAGGGGTTGAAGCATGCCGAGTCTTCGGCCTTAAAGGTGGGCTCAAAGAAGCCGTATTCGAGCGCGATGCCGTCGACGGCGGTCTTTTGCGTGGCGTTGCTCCAGCCTTTGAGCGCGGGGCAGATATCGCCACGGCAGGTGTCGAAGACCAGGCCGCAGGTGGGATCGTCGCCGTCGTTGCCGGGAAGAGCTGTGAGCTGCGTGATGCGCAGCTGGTCATCGAGCATGCGCGAGCCCATGACGCCGCCTTCGATGGTCTTGGTCAGGCGCTGCTCGGCGACCTCGAGCGCCACATGGGTGCCCACGGCGAGCTTACGTCCGTTCTCGTCGCACGGATATGCGGCGAGAATGTCGATGTAACCCACGGAGGGCGCGGCATGGTCGGCGCCGCGCTCCTTGCGCATCAGAACCTCGCCCGAGCGCTCGTGACGCTCTACATATATATGGAAGGTGTTCGCGTCGATGTCGTTGGCGCGCACGGTGCAGGGCAGGTCGAGTACGACCTTGCTGATCCAGGGGCCAAAGTCGCCCAAGGTGGTGACGGTTGCGTAGGTACACAATTTGAGCTCCATGAGCTGCCTCCCTTACGCCGCGAATGCCTGGCATCTGCGGCAATACAAACTAAACATGTTTAGTGTAATCTAGAATTGAAGAATAACCAGATGAACTCGGTAAACGGCAAAAATGAACACGTCGTGAACTACTAAACGTATGTTTACTAGCTTCTAGCAGGGATTCTGTTGATGAGTTAACAGATCAGTGAGGTGTTCATCAAAATAAAATCCCACGTAAATGGCTATATATCAATAGATGGTCAAAGAGACCATCTCCCGCCATTCAAATACGTTCACCCCCGATTTCCTACCGTTCACCGGACTGTAGACGGCAAAATTGCCATAAATTCGGCGCTCCGTGTAAACTAAAGCCCGTAAACGTTCAGTAAACACCTTGTTTACAAAAGCGTATCCAAGGGTCCGGCAACCGTAAGGGGTTATAGTCGCCGGGCCAAAGGCGTGCCTAAGCCCAAGGGGGCTGGCACACGAAGATATGGGGAGGGGTCCCATGGCAGTAGATAACAAGCAGATTGCCACCGATGTCCTCGAGCTCGTGGGCGGTGCGGAGAATGTTTCCGTTGCCACCAACTGCATGACGCGCCTGCGTCTGACGCTCAAGGATAACAGCAAGGCCGACGTGGAGAAGATCAAGAAGGTCAAGGGTGTTCTGGGTTGCCAGTTTGCCGGCAGCCAGCTCCAGGTCATCATCGGCCAGAACGTGCCCAAGGTGCTCGCCGAGTTCGTCGCCATCTCCGGTGTCAAGCAGGGTGAGGCCGTCAACGAGAACCTCGATGCTCCCAAGGAGAAGTTCGAGCTCAAGAACCTGCCCAATATCATCCTCGACTATCTGTCGGGCTCCATGACCCAGCTCATCCCGCTGCTCATGGCCGGCGGTCTGTTCCGTACCATCGCGGCCGTCCTCGGCCCCACCATGCTCGGTGTGCTCTCGGCCGACGACCCGACCTATACGTTCCTCTACACCACGCTGTACGAGGCCACGTTCACCTTTATCCCCATCTACCTGGGTTATGCCGCGGCTAAGAAGCTCGGCGCCAGCCCGGTGCTCGGCATGCTGCTCGGTGGCGCCCTCATGGCTCCTTCCGTGGTGAGCGTCGCCACCCAGGAGGGCGGCGGCATCATCTCCGTCTACGGCATCCAGATCGCTGCTGCCAACTATCAGCAGTCCGTCCTGCCGATCATCCTTTCGGTGCCTGTCCTCTACTTCGTCGAGAAGTTCTTTAAGAAGGTCATGCCCGACGTGCTCTCCACGGTCTTCACGCCGTTCTGCACCATGATCGTCACGATCCCCATTGCCTTCATCGTCCTCGCTCCGATCGGCAACGAGATCGGTACACTGATCGCCAACGCCCTCTTCGGCCTTGCTGACCTTGGCGGCATCGGCATCCTGATCGTCATGGCCGTCCTCGGCGCCTTCTGGCAGCTCTTCGTGGTCTGCGGCATGCACATGCCCGTCATCCTGCTCGCCCAGGTTCAGATCATCGCTGCCGGTTACGATCCCTTCGTCTTCGTTTCCACCAACTGCGCTATGGCCGCTGTCTGGGGCTGCGCCTTCGGTGCCTTCCTCAAGATGAAGAACCCCGACGAGAAGTCTCTCGCCATCGGTTACGTCATCTCCGCCATCGCCGGCGGCGTCACCGAGCCCGCGCTCTTCGGCATCCTCATGCGCTTCCGTCGCACCATGTTTGGCATGTTCATCGGCGGTGCCATCGGCGCTGTGTTCTCCGGCCTCATGGGGGTTACCTACTACCTCGCAGGCGGTGCCTCCAACTTCCTGGTCTTCACCAACTACCTGCAGGGTGGCCAGATGAACACCGTCTGGGCTATCGTTGGTATGGCAATCTCCTTTGTCATCGCCGCTGCCGTCGTCTTTGTCTCCGGCTTCTCCAAGGAGGAGCTCGCCGAGATGGAGGCCTAAGGCCAAACCGTTCGGTCGCATAAGACCTCACCTACACGACAGGGCCCCGTCAGGCGTAAGCCCGGCGGGGCCCTTCTTGCAAGGTAGACTGATGGAGGCGGGTGAGATTCGCCCGCGAGGGTTTGCCAAGCGCCGGGGGCTTTCGCGCGGGGTTATCGCGAAAGCCCCCGGCGGTTCGCAAATCCTTTATCAAACGAAAGGACATGCAGATGAGTTTGGGAAAGCTGACCGCCAACGGTCGCCAGGACGGCTTTTTGTGCGAGGGCAAACCGTTCTTCTGGTTTGCCGATACGTGCTGGAGCGCATTTACGAGCATCGCCGAGAACGACTGGGATTACTACCTGACCCGCCGTGCCGAGCAGGGCATGAACGTGCTGCAGATCAACACGTTGCCGCAGTGGGATCGCTGCTGTCCCGACCTGGGCATTTGGCCCTATGCCAGCGAGGATGGCGTGCACTTTGATTGGTCCTGCCCCAACCAGGCGTATTGGGATCGTGCCGCCGCCATGTGCCGCGCGGCCGTCGAGCACGGCATTCGTCCGGCGCTCGTGCTCATGTGGTGCAACTACGTGCCCGGTACCTGGGGTGCCAAGATCGCCGAGCGTTGCGGTGCCGAGATTATGCCGCGTGAGGAGGTTCGCGCCCACGTTGCCCGCGTCGTCGAGAACCTGGGCGAGTTCGACCCCGTCTACGTGGTGGCGGGCGATACCGACTTTGCCGGCGACGAGGCGATCGCCTATTACGAGGACGCCCTCGACGAGGTCGTCAAGCGCGCGCCCGAGGCACTGCGCACCATGCATATCAACCGCGGTAACCGCACCATTCCGGCGCAGTATTTGGACCGTCTGGACTTTTATATGTTCCAGCCCGGCCACAACTACGAGGGCCAGCCCGAGGCATGGCGTCTGCCGCAGGACTTTATCGCCAACTATCCCAAAAAGCCGATGGTCAACTCCGAGCCTTGCTACGAGCAGATGGGTGCGTCGCGCAACGTCTACTGGCGTTTTACCGCGCAGGATTGCCGCGCGAGCGTATGGTCGTCGATTCTTGCCGGCGCCAGTGCCGGCGTGACCTATGGCGCACACGGCGTGTGGAACTGGCAAACATCGCGCAGCCAGGGTTCGGTCCTGGGCGAGGGCTTTGACATGCCCTTCCGCTGGCAAGAGTGCCTGCAGTTTGCGGGTGTGTGGGACTTTGGCGCGATCGAGCACGTGCTTGCCGCCCTAGGCGCTACGGCTGCCGACGATGCACTTGCCGTGGTTCCGGCGCAGGAGCTCCTCGACGACGCGCGCGAGTCCATCCGTGTGGCGCGCGTTGGCGATCGCATCGTCGCGTACCTGCCGCGTACCACGGCGCTCAAGTTTAAGCTCGACGGCGCGCGTGGCTGGACGGCGACGGTCCTCGACATGGAGGACAAGCGCATCGCAAAGCTGCCCGTCCGTGACAACGGTGACGGCACCGTGCGCGTGGCGCAGCATCCCTTTGAGCACGACGCGCTGGTGATCCTGGCCCCCGGGCGCTAACGGCTCTTCTCCAACATTTACAACCCAGTCCCTTTCATTAGGCTGCGACGGAATGGTTCCTGCATGACGGCTTCAAGCTGCCAAGGGGAGCCATTCCGTCGCACCCTTTGCTTACTCATTGGGTACTCATTGGGGACGTACTTAAATGAGTGGCAGTTGGGGGATACTCCTTGCCGAGTTGGAGCTTGCGCGCGCCCCTTCTGGGTCATGCGGCTCAAAATCGCGGCGTCATGCGGACGGCTGGGGTCGAATTTGCAACATTTCGAACTTGGCTTCGATATTGAGATTGGTTCTTTATGAAAATGGTGTTCCGGACAACAAAGCGGGTGGGGGTTACCATGAGGGACCTGGGAGACACAACCGCATATTTGCGCCGGGGCATGCGGGAGATTCTGTGCCTAGCGCTGTTCTTCTTCACGTTTTTGGCGTGCGAGTATTTCTTTGATGCGCGCATGGCCGAGTTCGTGCCATCGAGTGAGGTCGTCATCTACGAGAGCATCGTTGTCGGCGCGAGCGTGATTGGCTTTTTCGTGCGCCCATTTCTGTACTATCGCCGTCCCCAGACGATCGATGCGACGAGCGATATTACGGGCGTGCTGTTGGTATCGGCGTTGCTGCTGATGATTATGGCAATGCGGTTTGAGGTAGTAATTGCCGGCGGCCTGGTGGCGTGCTGCGCCCTGGGCTATTGCGGATCGACCGCCCATGCCAATCTTGCGCGGCGTTTTGCGCAGACGCCCTGCCTGGCGCGCACCGTGGCGGTTTCCTATGCTGTGGACATTTTGGTGCAGGTGCTCAACCATATGGTGATGCCTGCGGGCATTCCCCAGCAGTCTGTTCTCATTGCCTGTGCGATTGCGCTGGTGGGGCTGCTTCACGGTGTCCGCCGCGCTAAATTGCGTGATGAGCCTGCGCCCGAGTTCGAGGTCGAGATTGCCGAGCTATCGGTCGATGCGTCGGAGCGTGGCGCCAGGTGGCACGATGACCCCGAGGCAAAGGCGGCCTTTCAGGGTGCCGTGGTGCGTCTGACGGTGGCGACCGCTTGCCTCACCGGCGTGTTCGCGGCCCTCAATGCCGGCCTTACGACCTCGCATGCCGCTGGCGCTATCGATCTGGGCGACTGGCCGCGCTTGCTGCTGGTTGTGAGCGCCCTTGCCGCCGGCGTCCTGTATGACCTGCGTGGGCGTTCGTATATGAATATCATCATGACGTGCGCCGCCATGCTGTCCACGCTCTCGTTCTTTGTACTTATCACCGATGGCAACGGTGGCAACACGCTTGCCGCCACGATTATCTTTTACCTTGGCACGGGCTTTTTCGTGGTGTTCTTCACCGCGAAGTTCGCCGCGATTTCGATGTATGCCCGCTGGGCGTATCTGTGGCCGTGCATGGGCCGTGTTATCAACAACGTTTGCTCGATGCTCGTGACGGCTCCGGCAGTGGCGATTATCTCGAGTCAAAACGTGCTGGCGGCAGTGAGCGTCGTGCTCGTGCTGTTTGTCGGCATCGCGATTTCGCTGTTGGGACAGTTTGGACAAGACGGTGAGGGCGAGGCGACGCGCGGCAGGCTGGCGCTTGCCACCGACGATCTTGGCGTGAGCTGTGAGCCCGGCCAGGCCGACACGGTGCCCCTGGAGGCGCCGGAGCTTTCGTTTGACGATCGGCTCGATGGCTTCGTTGCCGCCTTTGGGCTCACCAAGCGCGAGCGCGATGTTCTGGAGGCACTGGTCGTTTCGGACGACAGCGTGCAGGACGTGGCGGCGGCACTCTTCCTTTCGCGTTCCACGCTCTATCGCCACATCGCTTCGATTAACAAAAAGACAGGTGCCTCCTCGCGCGTAGCCCTCATCAACTTCTTCTGGTCCTGGACACCCCAAGACTAGCTAACCACCACAAAGGGGACAGGCACCTTTGTGGTGGTTTTTTACCTGCAAAAATATGAATATGAGACATTTGTCACCTGCCGTTTTGGTGCTCAAAGGCATATGAATGTGATGCTGAGCAGAGCAGAACGGAGGGGGTGCACCTATGGCGTCTCGGGGTTGCGCGTCTAATAAAATTGCGGGCGCGCTTATCGCCGTGGTGGTCTTTGCCGCGGCGGTGACACTCATGCGAGTTTACGTTGCCGGCGACCATGGCGCTCAGGGAAAGACTGCCGCGCAAGTGTCGCTCAACGATTGCGCTGCCGTTCCGGTGGCGGTCAAGCTTATCGAGGACGGGGAGGCGCGGACGGCCTATGAGACCGACGATGCCGAACTGGTCGCATCGACTTTTGCCGCGCTCGATGGCTGCACCGTGGGGGATGCGGTGGATGAGCGGACGAGCGATGCCGGCCGAACGCTCGTCTTTGTCTATACGGATGGCTCGGAGCAATCGGTAGAACTTGAGGGCAAAAACATCGTGCTCGATAAGACGGCGTATCGACTTAACGGTGCCGATGAGTTATGGCGGCAGCTTGCCGCAATCAAAAACAGCTAACGAAATTAGGGATGTACGGGATGAGTGACTTGAGATTCTGCCCGGCGTGCGGGGCGCAGCTGCCTCGGGTCGCCGGCGTGCCGGTGCGATTTTGCCCGGGGTGCGGCGTCCGACTTGAGGGCGTTGTGGGCTACTCGGGCGCCGTGGGGGCTACAGATGGGGCGACTGCCGATGACGATGCGGACGAAGGCGGCGACCCGAGTGTGGACGCGCCGGCCGATGCGCCGGTGGAGACTGCCGGCGTCGCGTCGTCTCGTGACGCAGCCACGACGGATGCGCCTCACATCGGTGACCTTGAGCTTCATGCCGCATGCGATACCTCTGGCGGCCAGGCACTCGCGCAGGTGGTGCTGCCGCGGGGCTGGCATATCGAAGAAGCGCATCTTGAGCGCAGCGGCAGTTTCGACTGCCCGATTTCGGTTGGCGTGACGGCGGCGGGTCCGATGGGTGAGCGGATTATGTACCGCTCCGAGCTCTGCTACGTGGATGCGGGCGCCGTTGCCAAGCGTATCCCCACGCAAACCGAACGCAAGGTGTTTGTGCACGTGGAGGCAGCTTGCGACGAGCTGGCTCAGGCCTGTGCAGCACGGCTGGGCGCGCGGGCAGAGGTTGTTGCCGAGCAACCGTACCCATCGAGCGCGGCGGTCGATATCGAGCGCGAGCGTGCCCGCGTAAAGCGCGAGGCGGCAAACGACTTTGCAATCCAGGGCTTTTCGATGGAACCGAGTGATGTGGTCTATGAGTGCCGCATGCGTCGATATCGGCTCACGGGCGCTCCGGTGCCCACCGAGCTCGCGGTGGCGGCCAAAGTCGAGGGCTATATGTTTTCAATCGGAGGCGTCGCGGGTTCTATGGGCAAAGGTGTTGCCGCTGGGGCCGAGGCGCTGCTGGGCGCGAGCCTTTCGAGTGGGCTGATCGGCGGTGTTTTGGGCAAGCGCCTGCGCGAGCGCAAGGCGGCGGCAGCGGCGGGACAGGGCGTCGCGCAAGAACAGCCCACGGGTCGAGGCGGTTGCCCGGACGGAGCGTCGTTCGAGCTGGGTGCGGCCGACCTGCTGCAGTGGCGTATCAGGGACAGCTTCTGTTTGGCTGCGCCAGAAGGTCGCCTGGACGAGGCGGCCTCCACGGCGCTTGCATCAATGGCGTCGACTCTGCGGCTCAATCCAGCGATTGCACGCGAAGCGTCAGCTCAAAAGCAACAGATGGTGCTTGAGCAGCGCCAACGCACGCAGATGAACATTGCCCAGCAGCAACAGCAGTTTGCAGCCTGGCAACAGATGCATGCCTCGCAACAGGCGGCATTCGACAGCTACCAGCAGGCGTGGTTCGATCGCAGCGACCGTCAGCACGCCGCGAATATGGCTGCCAGCGCCGCCAATTTTTCCAGCGCGGGCGTGGGGACGGGCACCGCTTCGTATTTCGATGCCATTCGTGGGGTCAACCATTACACCAGACCCGACGGCACCGATGTCGAGGTCTCGGTGATGGCCGACCAGGCCTGGGTCAACGGTTCGGGCGATGTGATCGGTACACGCGATGGTTTTGAACCTGGTTTTGGCTGGACGGAACTGCCTCGTCAATAGCGTGGGGTGGCTTATGTGTGAATCGATGCCGGGTGTGTTTCTCGGCATTGTGCTAAAGAACGGGAAAGGAACAATGATGAGGGAGACGGTACTTTCGCGCACGGCATTTGTCGCGGCGGCGGGAACGGCGCTGCTGACGCTTGTGGGGTGCGGCGGACAGCGGACGCAGGATGCGACGGATTTTAACGACGACCGCCCGGTAAAGGACAAGATGGACGCGGGTGCGACGTCGGGCGATTCCGGCGACGCGGACAGCGGCTCGGCGGATGCGTTCGATACGTGGTCGGAAGATTGCTGGGACGCGCACCGCAACATCAGCATCGCGGCGCTCCTCGAGCTTAAGGGCTGGCAGTTGCAGGAGTTTGCCTCGCAGCAGGGCTATACCTGGCAAGACGCGCTCGAGATGTACGAGGACGAGGCGGGACACGTGCTCAGCGTCTGCAATATCAGCAAGGACGGCGCGACCGAATGGCTCGGCGAGGACGAAATCGGAAAGCTCGACAAGGGCGGCACCGGAAGCACCGTGATGTTCACGCTACAACTTTCGGGCTATTCGAGCTGCGAGGATGTTATCGCGGGCTTTTCTGTGCCGGTCGAGGACCGGGCGCAGATTACTTCGGGCTCATGGATCGCGTGCGTATGCGGTTCCAACATGGCGCGGCACGTCGCCATGACGAGCCCGATGGAAAACGGTGACTACCGCTTGGATCTCATTACCGAGGAGGCTATCAAGACCGGTAGGTTTACCCAGGGCGGCGGTGCTCCGACGATAGACGAATTTTGGCAGGAAAAGACTGGACGCGCGCTCGGCTAGGTGCGACGTGGCCAATACCATAGCGAGGAACGAACATGATGAATGAAGTGACGATGAACCGTGCGGCCTTTGTGGCAGGCGCGGGTGCGTTGGCTTGTGCGCTGGCTGGCTGCTCGGGCGGATTGGGCGGCGCGAGCGGTGCCAAGAAGGCGACCACGGCGGACGCCGCCTGTGTAGACGACAACGCCAACGTGACGGTCTATGCTGCGATCAACTTGGATGGCGCCGACCTGGTGCGCCTGCTCAAGCATCAAAACTATGAGTGGCAAGGCGAGAGCGTGGGCTACGGTGCCGCCGATGATGCGGGACTTTTCGCCTTTACCTTTTCTAAGATTTCGGATGACGTGGACGAACTTGCGAACAGTGCGATACCGCTTTCGGAGTCCGAGTACGAGGAACTTGAGCCGGGCGGCGGAGACGATAGCGTGGCGATTTTGCTCTCGGTGGGCGGCTATACGACGGGCGATCGTGCGCTCACCGGCGCAATCGGCGATGCGTCGATAGTGCAGGAGAAGTGCACAATCGACGATTCCGTGTATTGGCTGGTCAAGGCGCTCGACGGCAGCCGTTACGTGATTTCGGCCTACGACACCGAAGATGATGGCGACAGCGCGCATGACATCTATATCTATAGTGAGTCTTTTATTCACACCGGTTATCTGAGCGGCGGCGACCAAATCGATATTGACGAACTCTGGAGCCGCCTGACCAATGCCTCGTAGCGCACCAAAACCACCACAAAGGGGACAGTGAGGCGGGACTTTTTGACCGCCTGATGGGTCGAGCGTCACAACTCGTGCGTTACAGCAGCTCGCCGTGGCGGGCGATGTAGCGGCGCTTGGCCAGTTGGGTGAGCGCGATGTAGGCGGCGACAATGCCGATGAGCAGCGCGAAGAAGATTGGCGGCAGCGGCATGAGACCCAGCGCATCGGCGATGGGGCTTGCCGGCAGCCAGGTGACGAGCACCAGGCCCAGCACGGTGAGGAGGCACAGCGCGGGCGCGGCGTGGTCGCGCGGGCGTGGCAGGCGCGGGGAGCGCAGCATGTGGACCACGAGCGTCTGCGACCACATGGACTCGACAAACCAACCGCTCTGGAAGAGCGCCGTAAAGGCCGCCATGCCTGCGACGTCGCCTATAGCGGCAAGCTCTGCCCAGCTTGCGCCCACGGCGGCGGGGCACACCACAAAGAAGAGCGCGGCGAAAGTCGCGATATCAAACAGTGAGCTCACGGGGCCCAGCTCGAGCATAAAGCCCTTGATGGACGCAGCGTCCCAAGCGCGCGGGCGGGCAGTCCAGGCGTTGTCGACGGTGTCCCACGGCAGTGCGATGCACACGATCTCGTAGACCAGCGACAGCAGCACCAGCTGCAGAGCGCTCATGGGCAAAAACGGCAAGAACAGGCTCGCGGCGGTTACGGACAGCACGTTGCCAAAGTTGGAGCTCACTGTGGTCTTGAGGTACTTAAGCAAGTTGCCGTAGGTGCGGCGGCCTTCGATGATGCCGCGCTCGAGCACGCCCAGGTCCTTCTGAAGCAAGATGATATCGGCGGATTCCTTGGCAATGTCGACGGCCGAATCGACCGAGATGCCGCAATCGCTCGCACGCATGGCGGCGGCGTCGTTGATGCCATCGCCCATAAAGCCCACGGTGTGGCCGAGCAGCTCGCGCATGACGCGCACCAGGCGCGCCTTCTGCAGCGGCGAGAGCTTGGCGAACAGATGGGTTTTCTCAGCGCGCTCGGCAAGTTCGGCGTCATCGAGTGCATCGATCTCGGAGCCGAGCAAGACGTTGCTCGCGTCGATGCCGATCTGTTCGCAGACGGTGGCGGCGACGCGGTCGTTGTCGCCGGTCAGGACCTTGACCGCCACGCCCTTGGCCTCGAGGGTGGCGACGGCGCCCGCGGCACTTGCTTTGGGCGGATCGAGGAAGGCCAAAAAACCCATCAGCACCATGTCGCACTCGTCGGCGATGCCAAACTCGCCCACGTAGCGCGGATTGGTCTTCTGCGCCACGGCAATCACGCGCAGGCCCTCGGCGTTGAGTCCGGCGACCTGCTTACGAATCTGGGCGAGCTTATCTTCGGTGAGAGGCTGGGCGATGCCATCGACCTCGACAAAGGAACAGATCTCGAGCATTTCCTCGGCAGCGCCCTTGGTGACCATCTGGGTTTTGCCTTGGGCATCGGCGACAACTACGCTCAGGCGACGGCGTGAGAAATCAAAGGGCACCTCGTCGACCTTGGTATAGCGGTCGCGCAGGCTCTGGCCCAGCATGGAATCGGGCGCTGTGGCCGAGGGCGTCACGTCGGCACGGTCGATGACGGCCAGGTCGATAAGGTTTTTGAGGCCGGTCTGGAAGAAGCTGTTCAAAAACGCATGGCGCAGCACGCGTGCATCCTCGTTGCCGTCGGTGTTGAGGTAGCGCTCGAGCACGATGCGGTCCTCGGTGAGGGTGCCGGTCTTGTCACAGCACAGGACGTCCATCGCGCCGAGGTTTTGGATCGCCGGCAGTTCCTTGACGATAACCTGACGACGGGCGAGGTCCTTGGCGCCCTGCGACAGGCTCGTGGTCACGATGACGGGAAGCATCTGCGGCGTGATGCCAACGGCTACGCTCGTGGCGAACAGCAGCGCGTCGATGACGTTGCCCTTGGTGGCGACGTTGATGGCAAAGACGGCCGGCGCCATAACGAGCATGAGGCGTACGAGCAGCATGGAGACGCTCGAGACGCCGCGGTCAAACGCGCTCTTCTCGCCGCGCCCGTTGAGCATCTTGGCGATGCCGCCCAGGTAAGTGTCCGAGCCGGTGGCAACGACGAGCGCCATGGCGGTGCCGTTTTGCACGGAGGTGCCGGTAAAGACGATGTTCTTGCAGGCAGAGAGTGACAGCGCGGAGCCGTCGGCACCCTCGACGACGGTGATGGCAGCGGTCTTCTCGACGGCCTCGCTCTCGCCGGTGAGTGCGGACTCGATCACAAACAGATCGCGTGCGGTGATGATGCGGGCGTCGGCCGGCGCCATATCGCCGGCAGAGAGGCGGATCACATCGCCGGGGACGAGCTCGTCGAAGGGAATCTCGATGCGCTCGCCGTCGCGCAGGGCACAGCAGGTGTTGGAGACCAGGTCCTTGAGGGCCTCGGCCGCATTGCCGCTGCGGGCTTCCTGGATAAACTTCATGCCGCCCGATACCAGCAGCATGATGCCGATGACGATGACCGTGGAGGGGTCGCGCTGCGGTTCGGGCACGGCGAGCACGTCGATGTAGAGCGAGACCAGCGCGAGAGCGGCGAGGATGCCGGCGAAGGGGTCGACAAAGGCGTCGGCGATGCGGCGGGCGAGCGTCTTGGTCGGCGCTTCGATGGTGTTGGGGCCGACGGCGCTCAGGCGCTCGGCGGCGTGCTCGGCGGTGAGGCCGTCGGCTGTGGCGTCGAGCAGCACGAGGGCATCCTCGGCGCTATGGGTGGCGGCGAATATGGTGTTCTTGGACATGCCGGTATGAGCGGCGGGGCGCGCCGTGCGGCGGCGCTTGGAGATGGCTTCGAGTACCGTGGCGGTTTTGAGCATCAGCATAGGGTCCTCCTTGTTGAAGGGAGTTAGCGTACGTGTCGTATGTGCTTCAAAAAACCTAGATGTCGCTCACGTCATGCTTTCGAACCACCACAAAGGGACAGGCACCTTTGTGGTGGTTTTGACGATCGGCTGTTGGCGCTTATGCGTGCGCGGAATCCTCGCGGCGTGCCGAGGGCGACATGCAGGTTTTTCGACTATGACTGCCTTCCATGGCACACCTCCTTAAGGCCGGGCGCGGCGCGCTTTGGGTATCTCGTACCCGTTACAATCCGCCCGT
The DNA here is from genome assembly GCA_902364645.1 of Coriobacteriaceae bacterium. Classification (GTDB taxonomy): domain Bacteria; phylum Actinomycetota; class Coriobacteriia; order Coriobacteriales; family Coriobacteriaceae; genus Collinsella. Next base: position 151,231 of record CABJEP010000003.1, read on the forward strand.
ATTCTTGATGAGGGGGTTTGCCGTGTCAACCCCAATGTTTGGAAAACCATTGCCCCTGACAAAGCCTTTACAGAATGCCGAGGCCCCAAAGCGCGCCCGCAACGCGCCCTGCCTGCGCTAAACTGGAAGGCACGTACGCGATTACGAGAGGAGCCCGCATGGAGGCTTACAAGCAAGAGTTCATCAAGTTCATGGTTGAGTCCGACGTTCTTAAATTCGGCAGCTTTACGCTCAAGAGCGGCCGTCAGTCCCCGTTCTTTATGAACGCCGGCGCCTATGTGACGGGCTACCAGCTCAAGAAGCTGGGCGAGTATTACGCCCAGGCCATCCACGATAACTTTGGCGACGACTTTGACGTGCTGTTTGGACCGGCCTACAAGGGTATTCCGCTGGCCGTCGTGACCGCAATTGCCTACCACGAGCTGTACGGCAAGGAGGTCAAGTACTGCTGCGATCGCAAGGAGGCCAAGGACCACGGCGCCGACAAGGGCAACCTGCTGGGCTACGAGCCCCAGGACGGCGACCGCGTGGTCATGGTCGAGGACGTCACTACCAGCGGTAAGTCCATCGACGAGACCTATCCCAAGGTCAAGGCTGCTGCCGATGTCGAGATCAAGGGCCTCATCGTGTCCCTCAACCGCATGGAGGTCGGCAAGGGTGGCGTGACCACCGCGCAGAAGGAGATCGAGGCCAAGTACGGTTTCCCCGTCGCGAGCATCGTCTCCATGGCCGAGGTCGTCGAGACCCTCTACAACCACGAGATCGACGGCAAAGTCGTCATCGACGACGAGCTCAAGACCGCTATCGACGCCTACTACGAGCAGTACGGAGCTCGGGAGTAGTTACGCGGGTTTACCAACCCGCGTAACGGCTCGACGCTGCAAACCCGCCAGAGCGGCAATCTGCCTTTCAACTTCGGCGGCATGATCGAAAGATCAATGCCGCCTCGTTTCAAGGCACCTTGCTCGCTCTGGCGGGTTTTCGCTGTCGTTGCCAAAACATCGGCGTTGCCTTGGTAGTCATTGGGGACAGACATAAATGAGTAGTCATTGGGGCGTTCTTAAATGACTACTCAGGATGAGCGTCCAAAAATCCGCGCTCGTTCGATTGGCGCATGTCTACGCAGCGTAGGTTGTCGAGCCTGGCCTTCAAATGGATACTGACTGTCGAACCGGTTCACTCCATTTCTTCAATTTGATTGGACAGCCCATGAACCAGACACGGCAAACCAATGCCTCCCATACTTTTTTGGCAGCGCATGCCATCAAGCAGCTGCGCGAAGAGCGCGGCCTCACCCAGCGCGCCCTGGCGGAAAGCCTTGGCGTGACCGATAAAGCCGTCAGCAAGTGGGAATCCGGCCGCGGCCTTCCCGACATTTCCCTCGTTGAGCCTTTGGCCCAGAGACTCGGCATAAGCGTGGCCGAGCTTTTGGCTGGTGACATTCGGGCCAACGCCAACCGTGCAGGCAATATGCTCAAAGGCGTCTTTTACGTTTGCCCTATCTGCGGAAACGTTGTGCACGCGCTCGGAGAAGGCAGCTTTAGCTGCTGTGGCTCCACGATGTTTCCCCAGGAGGCCGAAGAGCCGGACGCGGACCACGCCTTTTCCATCGAGCGCATCGAGGACGATTGGTACGTCACGCTCGATCATCCCATGACCAAGGATCACTACATTAGCTTTGTGGCATATGCGACTATGGACGGCATCTGCTTTAAGAAGCTCTATCCAGAGCAATCGGTGCAGCCGCGCTTCCATATTACCGGGCGCGGCAGGATATATCTTTACTGCAACCAACACGGACTCTTTACGTCGCTGACGCCTCGCAAATAACGGCTGTCTTCCGCCCTCCTCATGCGTTCCCAGGGGACCCAAAATGAGCGTGGATAATCTCCCGGTTTTGGCCTGTGTGCGGGCTCAAAGTGGGAGATTATCCACGCTCGTTATCTGAGTGTCCAAAAATCCACGCTCGTCGCTACTTGAGTCCGGGCAGGCGGGTGTAGGGGAACGAGCGCTCTAGGAACTCGGAGCAGCGGGCGTAATCTTTGGCAAAGTAGCTGCTATAGAGCGAATCGAGTACGTATTGCACGGCGATATGGCTGGCGAACTGCGTGATGCGGTGCGTCATGCTCTCGTGGTCGCTTACCGTGAGATAGGCGGCAAAGCCGGGGTGAATGCGGGCACAGTACGGCGTGCCGATGACGATGACCGGGACATGTCGACTGCTGAGGATTGGCAAGATCTCCCTGAGGTTGGGGGCAAGGCCGCTGTAGGAGATAACGATTGCCACATGGTCGGGGCCCGAGGCGAGCGCCGTACGCACCTGCGCCTCGACACTGTCGTGGCACGTCGCGCTTTTGCCGGACGAGAGCAGGCGATCGCGGAACATTCCCGCTGGATACAGGTTATGCGAGCCCGTGTAGATGTCCACGGTGCCGGCGCGCATGATGAGCTTGGCGGCGTGGTCGAGCTGTGCAGAGTCGAGCAGCTCCTGCGTTTCGGCCAGCGTGGTCTGGTAGAGCCCCTCCATGCGCTCCATCACCTGCGCAGGGGTGGAGGTTGCATCGAAGGGAAAGTTGATATCCACCTCGGCGGCGGAGTCTGCGCGCAAGGCTGCGCGTACCAGCTCGACCTTGAGCTCCTTAAAGCCCTCAAGGCCGAGCTTTTTGCAAAAGCGGTGGATGCTCGCGACGGAGACATTGGTCTGGTGCGCAAATTCCTTGATGGAGAGCCCGCGAACGTTCTCACCCATGGCGAGAACCGTCTGCCCGAGCTGCTGCTCGGTGGGGGTGAGCCCCTTGCCCTGGGTGATTTTGCGCTTGATATCCATATGGCTCCCATGCATTCGTATCGCGATGTATCAATCATAACGGTAAATAAAACGCCCGGCTAAGCCGGGCGTCTCGTAAGGGGCTGTTGCGCGGGGTCGCTACCCGAGCACGCGGACGGGACCGAGTAGGCCGCTGGGATCGGAGGGTTCTGTCATGCCGAACATGTCGGGGACGGCGTGGTCGAGGGTGTTGATGATATCGATCGTAAGCGCGTGCTCGCCGGCCAAAAGCGCGCCGGCCTCAAAGCGGTAAGGCGGACAGATGCGTGTGCCGAGGGATTTGCCGTCGAGGGTGACGGTTGCGGTCTCAAAGACCTCGCCAAGGTCGATGACGGTGCGGGTGGCCGCTTCGCCCAGGACAAAGGAGGCCCGGTAGCGGAATGTGCCGGCCTTGCCGGGGAACTCGGCCGAGGAAAGGTCGCGCAGGTCTGCAAGCTCAACAGACTCGCCAAAGGCATCGGTGCCAGGGGCAGAGAAGGCAACCGCCCAGGGCCCGTCGACGCATGTGGCTTCGTCTTCGGCGGTTGCCACAGCAACGGAACCTGTAGCCCCAAGGACCACGATGCAGCTCTCGTAGGGAGCCAGCTCGAGCGTGCCGTCAAAGGCGGCGGGCTCGGTGCCGTTGAGCAGGTCGAGGCGCGCGCCTGCAACGGGTGTGCCGTCGGCAAGCGCAATCTGAGTGGAGATACCCTGCTTGGGATGCTCGTTGACGAGCATCAGATAGCTCTCGCCCGCCCGCTCGTAGCGCAGTGCGCGCAGCCAGGACTGGGGCTCGGCGCAAACCACGGTCTGCATGCCGGTATTGGCAAGTGTGTCTGCGAGCTCGGTGGTCGCCAGGAGCTTGATGTCGGCGACCGCGGCTGCATCCAGGGAGGCAAAGCCCTCGCGGCCTGCAGTGTCACCGTCGTAGCGCTTGTTCGGCAACTCATCCAGCGCGTACACGGCAACACCTGCGGCTGCGGCGCGCGCGGCAAAGTCGAGCACGGCTCCGCCGACAAACTCGGCTCCGGGCATCACCAGGCAGCGGTATGCCTGGCCGTTCACGCTAAAGCCGCTACCGTCTGCGGCAATTTCAACGGCATAGCGCCCTGCGTCCTCAAATGCCTCTGCCGGCACGATGTCAAAGTCGACCTGCGCGCGCAAAAGCTCGGAGGCGGCATGCTGCATAAAGTTCGCCTCGCCTGCCCACTCGGCGTCCGCATGGTAGAGAAGCGCCACCGGGGTCGTTGCGCGCCCGCCGCTCAGCAGGCTCGCCGTACGGTTCATGTAGCTCATGAGCTGCCCAAAGTGTGCAAACTGGGGGTTTTGGCCATGCGCATAGAAATGCGGCGGGCAGTCCCAGTCGGGGAAGGCGGCCATGCTAAAGGCATGCGGCACAAACCAATTGACGCCGCGCACCAAAAAATGATCGGCGATCCACTTCATCTCGCGTAGGCCTTCGTGCCATCCAAATGCGCCAAAGACCTCGGCCATGCAGCGCCCCTGCTTTTTGGGATCGAGGTGTGCTGCCGAGGAGCCCAGCTTGGGCAGCACGTAGTTATAGAACTCGAGGTCCCACACGCCGCGTCCGTAGCTGTGAAGGCCGCGGTCCATGCCGGGTACCAGCTGGTTGATCACGATGTCGACGCCCGCCATGTCCTGACCGCCCACGGCGCGGAAGTAGTGCCCGGCGCCCACGCCCAGGCGCGCGTGGCAGTCCTTGTCCTCGATAACGTGGCCGATGTACTGCACGCCGCGCGCGCGGCACCAGTCTCCGAGCTGGTCGCAGAAGCACTCCTTATAGAGGGTGCTCGCGATGTCCATATAGACGTGGCGTACGTGCGCGCCGGCCGGCTCGCGGTCCCACAGGTGCGGGAGCTCGGCCAGGTAGCGCTCGCCCAGTGCCGCGCGTAGGCGACGCTCAAGCTCGGCCGACCAGGGTAGGGGCGCGGTGGCCTTGCCGATGAGCGTGTCCGAGATGCCATCGGGGCCCGTGGTGCCCTTCTCGTTGGCAAATCCGGGCTCATCGGAGAAAAAGCCCAGGATCGTCTTGCCAAACTCATCGCCCAGATGCTCAAAATGCGGCTCGTAGACAGCATCGATGAGCTGCGCCACCGAGGCGCGGTCGACCATATTGATGTAGTCCTCGTTGTAGGAGGTCTTGCCGCTCGTGAACATCACGCATGCCTGCGTGAGGCCCGCAGGTGCATCGAAGACCAGGCGGCTGGGGTTGCCGTCTGCATCGTCGATTACTCGGTAAGCGACGTCGACGGGGCTGCCGTCCTGCATAAATGTCACGCCGTGGAAGCGCTCCGTTTTGTCGAGCATGTTGGCGAGCGCGATGCTCGCGGCGGACGTGGAGCCCACGATGTCGAACGTGCGGTGCGTGAGCACGATCTTGCGGAGCTCGGGCACGGCCTCCTTGACGGCGCCGTTGGCAAAGCCCGTGGGGAAGTGCGCGTCGTCCAAGATCCAGAGCTTAAGGCCCAGCTGCTTGCACTCGTCAATGACAAAGCGCAAGTCGCGCCACCAGCCCTCGCCGCAAAAATCGGGGTGTGGGCGGCTTTCGAGACAGACCTCGTGGATGTCGGCGCCGGCGATCTTTTCCAGATACTCGGCAATGGTCTTATGGCTCTCGCCCTTCATCCACAAAAACGGAAGCACGTGGTTGTCGTATGTGCCCTCGAGCACCTGCTGATAGTACGCGGTCATGGATCCTCCTTGGCTCGATCGATCTGCTGCATAGCACAGATTATGGACGCGTCGGCGCGTTCTGCTAATATCTGAATCACGACGAACTATGACCAAATCAACGATTGGCAAGCCATGGAGATCGACGAGCTCGAGCGTAGGCTCAGCGAACTGAGCACCAGTGAGATCGCTTATAAAGACGGCATGGCATTTGATTGGTCGATTATGACCGAGCATGTCGAAATCGACGGATGCCCAGTGCGCAAGATTGGGCAGCCAGGGTTTGCCTATGCCCAGCCCGGCATGCCGCGTGGCCTGACGATAAGGAAAAACTCGCGCTTTAATGCAGTTCCCGAGCACGTGCATGATTACGTGGAGCTGAGCTATGTGTATCGCGGACGCTGCCCGCAAACGGTGGCGGGGGAGAGGCTCGAGCTGGGCCGCAACGAGGTGCTTTTGCTCGACGCCCTCTGCCCGCATGCCGTGGCGGCGCTTGGTGAGGACGACATCATGCTAAGCATGACCGTTTCACGCTCTTTTTTGCGCCGGAGTCTCGAGTCGAGCCTCTCGCGCGAGAGCGCGGTCTCGCGGTTTTTGTTCAACGCGCTCAACAGCGAGACGGACCATCGGGGCCATGTCCGTTTTCATTGCGGCGAGAGCCGTCGGATTCGGCGCTACATGCAGGAGATGCTCTGCGAGCTGTACGACCCGAGCCCCAACGGTCCCGAGATCGTCTTGCGTCTGTTTCAGCTGTTTTTGGCCGAGCTCATGGATTGCTACGAGCGCGAGCTGGTGCGCGGCGCGGCGGACGGCGCGGCGGGGCCCACTGCCCTGGTGACGGGAATGCTCGGCTATATCGATCGCGAATTCGCCGCGTGCTCCCTCGAGGGGATGGCGGCGGAGTTTGGCTTGAGCCCTAATTATGCGACGGCGCTCCTCAAGCGGCATGTGGGCAAGACCTTTAGGCAGCTTGTGCAGGAGCGACGCCTGGTACGTGCGGCCGAGCTTCTGTGCGGCGGCGCCACGGCCGGGGCGGCTGCGCATGCGGTGGGCTATGAAAACATGAGCTTCTTCTACCGTAAGTTTCACGACAAGTATGGCTGCACCCCCGCGGCATACCGCCGGTAAGCGCGGAGCGGATCGTCTTCGCTCCTTCGGTGTCAAAAAGTTTCAGCTGCAGCGCTGTTGCAGCGCGCGTCTGCGAAAAGAAGTGTCGGGTTTGGCACCCCTGCCCCTGTCTGTCGCGTGCGTGGGCGATACTCGGCTTATCGAACCGCGATGCAAAGGAGATGCTCATGGCAAACATCAAGTTCCCCGAGGGCTTCTATTGGGGTGGCGCCACCGCCGCCAACCAGTTTGAGGGTGCTTGGAACGTGGACGGCCGCGGCCCTTCCGTCGACGACCACTTCCTGGGCGGCAGCTACAAGGAGCCGCGTCAGATTACGATCGACATCGACCCCGACCGCTTCTACCCCAATCATGACGGTATCGACTTCTACCATCACTACGAGGAGGATATCGCGCTGTTCGCCGAGATGGGCTTCAACATGTTCCGCATGTCCATCTCTTGGAGCCGCATCTTCCCCAACGGCGACGACGCCGAGCCCAACGAGGCCGGCCTCGCCTTCTACGACCGCGTCTTCGACTGCCTGCGCGCCCACAATATCGAGCCGCTCGTGACCCTGTCGCACTACGAGATGCCCTATCACCTGGTCGAGAAGTACAACGGCTGGGCGAGCCGCGAGCTCATCGGCTTCTTTGAGAAGTACTGCCAGACCGTCTTCGACCGCTATCAGGACAAGGTCAAGTTCTGGCTCACCTTCAACGAGATCAACTGCGGCACCCAGGACATGGGCAATCTCTTTGGGACCAGCATGATCCAGGGCTTTGAGGGCCCGGCTTCGGCGGTCCACACCACGCCGCAGGCCCGTATGCAGGCCCTGCATCACCAGTTTGTCGCCAGCGGCCGTGTCGTGCGCTATGCCCACGAGCACTACCCGCAGTTTAAGATGGGCAACATGGATTGCTTCATCCTTTCCTATGCCGCCACGTGCGATCCGGCCGACGTGTTCGCAACGCAGCAGGAGATGAATGCCATGAACTGGTACTGCTCCGACGTGCAGGTGCGCGGCAAGTATCCGTTCTATGCCAAGCGCTTCTGGGCCGAGAACGACGTTGAGCTTGTGGTGGAGGACGGCGACCTGCAGGATATCGCCGACGGCAAGGTCGATTTCTACACCTTTAGCTACTACATGTCCGGCACTGTGGGCACCCACAAGGATCACGAGATGACCGAGGGCAACATGACCTTTGGCGGCAAGAATCCCTATCTGGAGTCCACCGACTGGGGCTGGCAGATCGATCCGCTGGGTCTGCGCATCGCCCTCAACGAGATTTACGCCCGCTACGAGATTCCGCTGATGGTGGTCGAGAACGGCGTGGGCGCCTACGATGAGGTCGAGGAGGACGGCTCCATCCACGACCCGTATCGTATCGCCTACTTGCGCAGCCACGTCAAGGCCATGGGCGAGGCCATTGCCGACGGCGTCGACCTGATTGCCTACACCTGGTGGGGCCCCATCGACCTGGTGTCCGCCGGCACGGGCGAGATGCGCAAGCGCTACGGCTTCATCCACGTTGATAAGTACGACGACGGTACCGGTACTTACGAGCGCCGCCGCAAGGACAGCTTCTTCGCATACCAGAAGATCATCAAGTCCAACGGCACCGAGGGTCTGGCTTAATCGACAATATGAGTGCCAGTGGGGAAAAGGTTTTGGGAAGGGCTTGGAAGGGCTCTCGATTCGAGCCCTCGCCTTAGCATTTGAACCATTTGGCACTATAATCACCATAGGCATGCGCATAACGTTGCGCTTAATCAAGAGGAGAAAACGTATGGGTCTGTTTGACATGTTCAAGAAGAAGGCTGAGCCCGCGGCTGCCGCTGCTCCGTCCTCCATCTCTGCTTCTGCCGGCGCCGACGTGCTGTGCTCGCCCGTCAAGGGCAAGGTCATCAAGATGGCCGACGTGCCCGATCCCGTCTTTGGCGGCGAGGTTCTGGGCAAGGGCTGCGCTGTGTGGCCCGAGGACGATCTGGTCTACGCTCCCTGCGACGGCAAGGTGACCGTCACCATGGGTCACGCCGTGGGCCTGCAGTCCGATAGCGGCATCGAGGTCCTGGTGCACGTTGGCGTCGATACCGTCAACATGAACGGTGATGGCTTCGAGGGCTTCGTCAAGGCCGACGACGTCGTTAAGGCTGGCCAGCCCATGCTCAAGATCGACCGCGCCAAGATCGCCGCTGCCGGTTACAAGGACTGCGTCGTTGTGGCCGTGTCCAACACCGCCGAGTTTGCCGATGTCGAGCTCGCCGTCGAGGCCGACTCCGCTGTCGCCGCCGGTGACGCCATCGTCAAGGTCGTCCGCAAGTAAACTGCGGCAACATAAGGATGTACAAGGGTGGTCGGGTTATCCGGGCGCCCTTTTTTATTACAATGCGGCGGAACGTTTTATTGCGCGTTGGGCGGAACGGTAAACCGTTCGGACGTTAAATCGAGCCGACTGCGCTTTTGCTTTGCCCGGGGTGTTCGTTAGCGGCTAGTATGGCCTTATTGTTACGACGTGCACCGCGCCGGGAAGCGCGGTGCCGCTTGTTGGGAGGAATGTCATGAAGAAGAAGCTGCTGCTTGCGCCCCTGATGGCTGTTCTGGTCGCGTGCGTGGTTGTGCTTTCCGGCTGCGGAGGCCCTTCGGTTGAGGAACTCATCACCGAGGATCTTACGACGCAGTTTGACGAGGTCAAGAACGGTGGCGACGACTTCCTCGCCGGCCTGGAAGAGGCCTCGGGCGACGAGTTCGAGCAGCTGGGCATCGATCCCAAGGAGTATGCCAAGAGCTATCTCGAGGGCTTTGACTACAAGATCGGCGACGTGACGGTCGACGAGGACAAGGGTACCGCAACTGCCGAGGTCACCATTACCTGCAAGTCCATGAACCAGATCGTTGAGGATTTTGCCACCCAGTACCAGGAGAAGGTCGCCGCGCTCGATTCGATGCCTTCCGATGACGAGCTGTACAAGATGGCCGGTCAGGTTATGGTCGATGTGACCAAGGCTGCTAAGACCAAGGACACCAAGGTCACCTTCAAGTACTCCTGCAATGACGACGGCGAGTGGTCTGCCGACGATTCTGCAACCAACGAGATGATGAATGCCATGATGAGCTAGGGGGGTTACGCGGTAGTTTGTTACGGCGTTTTACCAAACGCCGTAACTGCTCGACGCTGCAAGCCCGCCAGAGCGGCAATCTGCCTTTCAACTTCGGCGGCATGACCAGAAGGTCAATGCCGCCTCGTTTCAAGGCACCTTGCTCGCTCTGGCGGGCTTTCGCTGTCGTTGCCAAAACAACGGCGTTTCCTTGGCTGGCTTAGGTGGCACTTGTACCTGTGGCGTTGCCATCGCTGCCGAAGATGGCAGTTGGGGACGTTCCTTTTAATATGAGCAGGACATTGTCAAGAGGCAAA
>CABJEP010000004.1 GCA_902364645.1 Coriobacteriaceae bacterium
CGCAGGCCATAGGTGCGGGTCCAGGCGCGCACGAGCATGTCGGAGCTGGCCTTGGTCGAGCTGTACGGCGAGGACGGGTGGTACGGCGTCTCCTCGGTGAACTTCGCCGGGTCGTCGAGCGCCAGGTCGCCGTAGACCTCGTCGGTGGAGACGTGGTGGTAGCGGATGCCGTGCTTCCTCACGGCCTCCAGCAGGCGGAAGGTGCCCTCCACGTTGGTGCGAAGGAAGGGCTCCGGGTCGGCGATGGAGTTGTCGTTGTGGCTCTCTGCGGCGTAGTGCACGATCGCGTCGTGGCCCGGGACGATGCGATCCAGCAGCTCCGCGTCGCAGATGTCGCCCACGACGAGCTCCACGCGGTCGGCGGGCAGGCCCGCGATGTTCTCGGGGTTGCCCGCGTAGGTCAGCTTGTCCAGGACGGTCACGTGGACGTCCGGGTGGTTGTTGACCACGTAATGGACGAAGTTGCTGCCGATGAAGCCGCAGCCGCCCGTGACGATGATGTTCTTGGGTTCAAAAATCTCAGACATATTTACCCCCTCTTTGTCTCGTTTGCGACATTCAAAAGATACTTACCATACGCAGTCTTCTTCAGCGCTTCGCCCAGTTCGTGTAACTGATTATGGTCGATGAAACCGCGGCGATAAGCGATTTCTTCCAGGCACGCAATGTAATACCCCTGGCGGCTCTGCACGGCCTCTACGTATTCTGCGGCCTTCAAAAGACCCTCGGGCGTGCCCGTATCTAGCCACGCCATGCCTCGCCCCATCAGCTCAACCGATAGTTGGCCTTGATCTAGGTAGGCATTGTTGATGCTCGTGATCTCCAGCTCTCCACGCGCGCTTGGCTTAACGTTTGCTGCGATATCGGAAACCTGTCCATCATAGAAGTACAGTCCCGGCACTGCATAGTTCGACTTTGGAACCTCGGGTTTTTCCTCGATGCCAACCACACGATGGTTCTGGTCGAACTCCACCACACCGAAGGCTCTAGCGTCCTGCACGGGGTATCCAAACACAACGGCCCCACCATGGCATTCGACCTTCTCCTTTGCGCGTGTAAGCACGCGAGTGAGGTCTTGGCCGTGGAACATGTTGTCACCCAGCACCAGCGCACACGGCTCGCCGGCAAGAAAGTCACGTCCGATGGTAAAAGCTTCGGCTAGACCGCGAGGTTTGGCCTGCTCTGCGTACTCTAGGCGCATGCCTAACTCGGATCCGTCCTCGAGAAGCTCCTTGAACGCCGGCAGGTCACGTGGCGTCGAGATGACAAGCACCTCTCGGATTCCAGCTAGCATCAGAACGCTCAAAGGGTAGTACACAAGTGGTTTATCGTAAATTGGCAGAAGCTGTTTGCTAACGGCTTTAGTAATCGGATGCAGTCGAGTGCCAGACCCACCTGCAAGAATTATGCCTTTCAACGTTTTCCCTTCAGCGGCAGTCGAATAAAGTGCGCATTACTGCTCAAGTCACTTATGGCTGCTTGGACAAATAATATATTGGTCGTAAATCTCTCAGTAGTCTGATACCGTTCTTACTAATATTCCGTGATAGGATTCAGCGTTCGGTTCAGATTTAGCATAGGTGATGGCTTTGGTTCTATCTCAGATCTTTAAACCTATTGAGAGCCATTTCAGCCTTGAAGTCTTCGAGAAAGTGTAAGAAGTCATATTTCGGCTCGTAGCCTAATAACTCACGACAGTTTTCGATATCCATTACATAAGAAGGACCGCTTGGCATTTCCGGACGATAGACAATCTTTGATTCAACGCCATCTGGATTGAATACCTTCGCGATGCCGCGAATCCAGTCCTCGTTTGAAGTTCCGATGCCGGTACCCACATTAAAGAAGCCGCCGTCAACGTTCTCTACGGTCACAGCTTTACGTAAGAGCTGACAGAAGTCCTTGACGTTTACAACATCTTTGGCGCGAGTGGGATCGCCCCAGATTTCAAGCGTTTCTCCTGCCATGGCTCGATCCATCAGCAATCGATATCCAAGTGTTCGGCGCACTCCATCGACGTTGTATGTCTTGTCAGGGGTATAAGCGTAGACAGTGGGAAGCCTAAACACAAAGCCTTTTAATCCGTACTCAGCCTGATAATGCTTGATCAAATCAACGGCGAAGCATTTGGAAAGAGCATAGACGGTGTGATCGCCAGTCATAATAATATTGCGATCATCGTAAGGATGAATTACGGGGTTTTCCGGAGTAACGGAACCCAGCACATCGGATATGGTCTGAGCATAAAGAATGCGATCAGCACCCGTCTTACAGCAATACTCGAGTACGTTAAGGGCTCCACGGCTGTTTACGTCAATATAATCGGAAGGGTTATAGCCGCTCATATATGCTGGCAGTAAACCGGCAAGAAGAATCACCGCCTGGACGCCCTCTTGGGGGAGCTGCTCTAGAGTAGAAGCATCGGACATATCTACACTTGTATAACCAATGTTGTAGCGATTGAAAAAATTCGTCTCTCTACGACCGGCGGCAAACACCTCATATTCATCTGCAGGCAGGTGATTTACTAGATCTTCGGTAAGGTATGCACCGGTGTTGCCGGTTGCGCCGATTACTACAATCCTCTTTTTCACGGTTAGCCCACCTTCGCCCTCATGAACTCACTCGGCTCGGCGCGAAATTCATCAAGCTCGGCTTGTGTGTCGAACCTTAGGAATACCGATCCAAATGCATGATTTGCTGCCGTGAACGCCTCGACTTTGGCGCCGGGCTCAATCCACAGCTGCTCTTCGGCAAGATGAGAGACGGCGAAATCAGCTGCATACTCCATACCTGTGAACACCCCGTCGCGATCAGAGTGAAGCATCTGCTGATACCAGAAACCGTCATAAGCGGGCATCGAAAGATTGCCAACGGGTTCGCCGAGAGCGGCCTTCACCGCCGCCATGACAAGATCGGTCTTGCCGTCGGTGGCATATTTGAGCATCTCGCACAGTCGGTTACCGCCGCCGCGCGGAGAGCTCTCCATAATGTAGGCCCTGCCATCGGTTGCCACGCGGGTCTCAATGTTGAATACGCCGTCACGAAGGCCCAACAGATCGGCCAATCGCTGCAATTCCGAGACAAGCTCTATTTGTGCCCACGCCGGCAATGATGCTGGCATTGCATACGCAGCGGGCGTGTAGGGATTTGGAACGGAGGGATCGAACAGCTGCGAGGTAAAGCTCACGCACGAGAACTTTCCGCCGCTAACGAATCCGTCGGCATCGGAGGAGTCCCCCTCCTTCTCCAAAAACTGCTCGACGATACAGCGCCCATCACGCGAAAACTCGAGAGCGTACTCAATCGCCGCCTTAAGATCCTCGGGGCCATCCACGCGCGAGCAGCCCTTCGATCCAGCCGAATCAACCGGTTTGGCAATCACGGGATAAGCAATCGAATCGGCTTCTTTCATGGCCTCGTCGGCAGAGCGGTAGATATGAAGCTCGGGACAATTAAAGTCATTGTCGCGAAGGAAGGCGCGGTAGCGCTCTTTATCTTGAAGAATGCTGACCGCCTCATAGCTTCCCTGGAACGGCAGCCCCAGTTTCTCGGCAGCATATGACGCGGACACCACACCCGGGTCTGCTGCAAACGACATAATTCCGTCCACCTTGCATTGTTTAGCAGCGGCAAGCACAGCCTCGTTATCGATAATGCTCGCATTGATGTAATCATCCGAGAAAGCGTGCGCATAGTTATGCGGTAAATAATCGCAAGTAACGACCTTCGCGCCCAACTCGTGCGCCGCCTTAATAACCGGTAGCGCATAGCGTGCTCCGCCAAGAAGGAGAAGTGTCTTACTCATCAGTTTTCCTTTCCTGAATTCAACACCGTTTCGCAAATGCGGTCGACGTCCTCTAACGCTAGGTCGGCATACATGGGAAGCGTGATAACCTCAGTCGCAGCCTTCTTGGCCACAGGGGTGCGGTCGCTGGAGTACACGCTTCTGTAGCAAGCGTAATCGTTGACCAACGGATAGAAGTATTTGCGTGCGCCGACGCCAACCTTGTCCAGGGCATCGAAAACGTCATCGCGCGATGCTCCGAAGACACTCGGATCGAACAGCACTGGAAGGTACGCATAGTTGTGGCGGATGTTATTGGCGGGACGGAAAACGGTCACGCCGGCCGTGCCTTCAAGGTTGTCCCAATAACGCTCAGCAACGGCCTTGCGCTTGCCAATCTCGGCGTCCAGGTGACGAAGATTGCAGACGCCCATAGCCGCGCAGAACTCATTCATCTTGGCGTTGCCACCCACGTACTCGACGTCCTCGGGTCCCGTGATTCCAAAGTTCTTCCATTGATTGAGCAGCGGATACAGATCTTCGTCCTTGAAGCAGACGCAACCGCCTTCGATGGTGTTGAATACCTTGGTTGCATGGAAGCTGAACATGGCCGCATCGCCGAATGCCGCCGCGCTATTGCTGCTTCCGTCCTCGTTCACGCGCTCGACGCCGAAGGCGTGGGCTGCATCGTAGATGACCTTCAGCCCGTGACGGTCAGCGATCTCCTGGATGACGTCAACATCGCAAAGATTACCGTATACATGGACGGGCACGATGGCGCAGGTGCGCGGGGTGATTAATCGTTCAATGCTCTCGGGATCCAACGTTAGATTCACGGGATTCACATCGGCAAAAACGGGAGTAAGTCCCTTTCGCACGATAGCGTGAGTGGTCGAGGCAAAGGTGAACGGTGTTGTGATGACCTCTCCACCGGTCGGAAGAGCCATGGCCTCGAGGATGCACTCTAGAGCATTGTGACCATTCGTGAACAGAGCAAGGTTGTCGATCCCCAAACGCTCCTTGAGGTCTGCCTCGAGCTTCTTATGCTCAACACCCATATTGGTAAGCCAATGGCTATCCCAAAGAGGTGCGACCTCTTCAAAGTATTCCTCCATAGGAGGCATGGATGATCGTGTGACAAGAATGCGGTTACCCATATCAGGTACCTTCCCTTCGCTATGCAACTTTCAAAGAACGATGACTAAAACGGTTACAGTATTGACACAACGTCTTTAACGACGTTTAGCACCCAAGAAATCCCTAAAGGTATTGATGAGGTATTCAAAGGCTTCGAGTTTAAAAATGCCTGCGATACCAAAGTAGGTAATTGCCATTACGGCAATTACGACAAGAATTTGAAGTCCAGGCGAGGCGACAAATGAACCGCAAAACAGTGCAAGTCCTCCTGCAATTGCTGAAATCACAAATGCAGGAGCGATATCGCGTATTTGGTCAGAATAAGAGTATCCGATAACCCGTTTGTTGGGATAAGCGTTAACAAATGTTGAGATGATGCCGGTAATCATATACATGGCTACCATTAGGTAGACGTCCTTTAATATAAAGGCAGCAAACAAAATGAAGCAGATTCCATAGGCCTTTTTGATAAGTTCAAGCTTCAGGAACAGATCAGAACGCCCCATGCCGTTAAGTGCCTGCAGGTTAGTGGTGTGTATTGGTAATAGGGCGTATATAAAGCAATACATCTGCAGAAACGGTACACAAGGCAGCCATTTCTCTCCTAGTAATAAGACAACAATCGGTTTAGCCGCTACTGCAAATAGCGTCATAGCTGGAACAATAATAAAGGTTGATGTTTTTAGGGCCCTTCGTACTAATCGCTTCACCTGATCGGTATCAGCTTGAACACGCGAAATGGCTGATAGCATGACAGGCTGAATTGCCCCATCCAACATGCCCCCCAGAGCCTGGGGGTACTTTTTTCCCTGAGAAACTAAGCCGAGGTCTGAGGCGCTGAATTGCTTACCTATAATTAAATCTGAAAGAGATTGATAGCCTTGATCCAATAAACCAGAAACGAGGAGTTTCCAGCCAAAACTAAAATGCTTGCGAGCTTTCGACCTATTAAATATGGGCTTCGGAAACCATTTAACCTGGAAGCCCAAAAAAAGACAGTTGCTAAATTGATAAATTAGTTGCTGAAGAACTAAAGCCCAAAGACCGGCCCCTGCAGTGGCTGCAACAATACCAGCTATTCCAGAGACGATGACAGCTGCAATTGTTGCATTAAACACCTTACGTAGTTTAAGGTCCCGCTGTACTATTGCCACCTGAACAGAATTGAAGGCTGTGACCAATAGCAAAAAACCCATAACACGTAAGGGCCAGATTAGATAATCCAAGGAGTAAAAGGACGCAATTGCTGGTGCTGAAATATAGACCACCAAGCACAGAACAATCGAGGTTCCAAAACTCAACCAGAACACTGTCGACAAATCGGAATCTTCAACTGTTTGAGCTTGAACTATTGATGTATTTAAGCCAGATTGAACAATTGCATTGCCTATGTTAACGAAGACAAGAATAATTGCTAGGGCACCGAACTCTTCAGGGGCAAGCAGACGCGCCATAACAATCTGTACGGCGAGTTGAACAACTGCATTTCCTCCCCTTTCAAATAGTTTCCAAATTAAAGAGGAAAGTGTCTCTTGTTTAAGTGATGGCTCCTGTCTACTTGTCATTTTCGCTCCACGGGTTGATTAGCTTTTGAGATTTTCCAGTCAGCTTTCTCTGTAAATACTTCGCTAGATAACCAGTGATTAAGAATGCCCATTTCCACCAAGGTTTTGACTGAAATTTGTCGTGAAGAATAAGCTCATCCATGTTTAGGGCAGCGTCTTGGGGGTTCACAAAGTCAAATTCTGGTTCTTCTTTTAGTTTTCGATTCTGTAGTTCTGCTGAATTAGAGAACGCTTTTGTAAAGCTATGGCCGTTACCCACGACCCCTAAGTCACGTTGCAAGTTTTCGATAGGGCAAATGGCGACCTTGTCAAATACAATCATGGCAACATCCCATGTCATATCAATAGAGTAAAGTCGTCCATTGTGCCAGGGCGCTTTGGCTCTAGTGTTATATGTGTCCTTGAGATATTGGTAGCAGAGGGTCTTGGAGCGTTTGAATAGCTTTAATAAAGCTGACGGATGATCGCCAATTGATAGGATTGATTGATCTAGAACAAAGTTGTAATACGGTAGGATACATTCACTCCAGGATGCCATGCCATGCCATAGCATTTGTCGTTTCTCGGTATTGCAATCATCAGTGTTTATGCTTCTAAGTAATGGAGTGTATCCATCTCCACACCAAACGTAATCAGAAGGATTAATTACAACAACATCGTTATCGGTAGCGTAAATTTGAAGCCCCTTGTTGCAAAAATCTAAGAAACAAGGGGCAGGCTCGTTATCATCTTCCAAATGATAATCGAATTATATTTTGAGAGGATTAGACGTACGAGCCAAAGATAGTTTTCAAACGGGCCTAAATTAGCCTTATGAAAATATAGATTTAGCGATTTAAACGGATGGTCGTCATGAATTGTGTTCAGATAATTACAGACTTCCACATAACCAGACTTATATTTTGTATTCGGAGGATAATCGACTGAAATATAGACGTCAGTGTACTCGGCACAATGGCATCTACCGAGAGAATCAATCGTTGTTTTTAGGCACTCGATTCTACTCAACGTTGTAATCGCAACTGGTGCAAAGTTGCCTTCGCTAGATGAATACGATATTTCTTGTGACATGGTAAGCTATTCCCATCACGAACAAGGTCTCAAGGTTTTATAAAGTAGATTGTTTATTCAGGACGCAGCCCTGCTTCGCATATCAAAATTCCCATTAAAGCTAAGTAATGGAACAAGCAGAAATAAGGATGGATTGACAGCAGCAGCCGGGTAAAAACTTTCACTCAGACCTGCAATCATGTAAATAACCACAAATGCAAGAGATGCCCAATCGCGTGTTTCTTTAAGCCGTTTAACAATTAACTGCATTGATCCGAATAGCAAAATGAAGGCAATTAATCCGTAGGCAACGAAGACGAAGACGTAGCTATTGTCAAAATTACCCTCTGAGGTCAGCATGCCATGACCGAATGGGCTTGCCGTGTAGTTACTGAGAAAGAAGTTGTTGTAATAGATACGACCCTGAAAAATCCTATCGAGAACGCCGACAAAACCGTTTCTCCCATAGAGCAACGCAGTTCCAAACGAAAATGCAATAAGAAGCGGGAGGACGGCCGTTGAGAACCTGACGAACAGTTCCCTTATCTTCCCTGAATGCTGAAGTACATAGAACAGGAGCAGACCACCCATGCCGAGGAACAGGCCGATGTAACTGCCCGTGATGTATTCACACAAGATGTTCAAAACGGCAAACACGAGGTAGACGACAATTCCGCAATTTCCCCTTTTCATATAGAGCGTCAAGAAGACGACCGTGAGAAAAGACAAGTGCATGACGTTGGTAGAGGAGCCGTTTACAAGGACTCGCTGAATGTATGTGTCTGTCGCCATTTTATAATACTGGTAAAATTCAACTTCATAAATACCCGTAGCGGCAAACAGCACTACGAAAAGAAGTCCTACGATTTTCGCGGTCAGAAATGTAAGTAGCACCCTCTTGATATCAATGTCCTTGGCGCCAACCAACAGCATGACCGTAAGAAGCAGGGTGAACCGTTTGCTAACAACCAGCTCGATGACGCCGAGGGCTGCAAGACCCATCGCAATCAAGAAGAAGCGCGGATCAAAGTCCATAGCAAGAAACCTAATAACCGCGAATGCGGCACCGAGCCCGACGCAGGCGACATAAATATCGTCACCAGCGCTCAGGCCAAGCGTGCTCATAAACACAACCGAGAAAAGATACGCGCAGTACAGAAGGTCCACGACTCTCATGGAGGAAACGTTCCCCGCATTCATGTCGGTGTATTGCTTTATGGCAGCCTTGCGCTTAATCAAGATACTTTCCTTCCAAAACGTCTCCTTTCGACCAGCACAGACAAGGGGAATACAAGGAGGGCCAATACCCTATTAGAAACGATTCCGGATAAGGTGGGCTCAGCGACCGCCATGTTCAGGGACTCGATTCCGACGAGGGCTGAAATTCTTTCCCTCAGCGCTCGAGCGCCCGAGTACCGCCTGGCAGATTCATGTCGCTTGACAAGTGCCATGCGCGTACCCACGGGGCTGCCCAGCCAATTCTTCCAGATGTTTTTGGTGAGACCTTCCTCGAGGTATTCACATCTGTAAAAGGGCTCGTTGTGCACGCAAAACAGCTCGGGAGCAACGAAGTCGTAGTAAGCCGAGCCTTCAGGAATGAAACGCTCGCCCTGAACAACGGGAAATGAATGCCGCCTTAAAACATCAGTGTTAAAGACAATCGCCGTCTCGATGACGAGACCGTATTTCATGCGCATATCGGCAAGCTCAATCTTGTCAGCACCATCGGGAAACAATGTATCCAAAGCTGTTTGGTGCGCAAACAGCTTTGGATACAGAAGACCTTCTTCCGTATCCAAAGCTGTTATGTCGTGCAAGATAGTCTCCACGGCGTTGGGCTCAAGCCAGTCGTCCGAGTCAACGCAAATAAAATACTCTCCAGATGCCTCTGCAGCACCAAGATTATGTGCAACGTGTTTTCCAGAGTTCGGCTGTTTGATATATCGAATAGGAAAGGGCGACGCGTCTAACCAAGAGACAACCATGTTCTCAGTATCGTCAGTCGATCCATCATCCACAATGAGCCATTCGAATCGAAAGTCGGTCTGAGATATTAGTGATGAATACAGGCGCTCAAGCTCATTAATACGATTATAGGTCGGTGTAAATATCGTTAATAATGTGTTGCTCATTAACGATCGCCCTTAATTATGTTCTTAAACGCCTTGAAAAGAATAACCCCTCTAGGGCCAACCGCTCTCATAACTTTATGCTTAAAATGCGTTGCCGGTCCAGCCCATGATCCGTCGAAATGATGAATAGCATACGTATTTTCAGTTACGTTAATCTCATGCGTAAGGAAATCCTTTGGACAAAAATATTCACTTGGATAAATAGTTATCCCAGCAACTTCCTGGATGCCAGGTTTATCTTCAAGTCCAAGGCCTTTAAGAATATCAGTTGTACGAACAACGACAGTGGTCTGGTCGTAGACACCACCAGTCTTTATAAAGTGATCAGACTCATAGGAATCGAGGATAGTCTTGTAGAGGCCAAGCCCCGGATTGGCCGCAAGGCCAAGCCCCGGAGCGACAGCGCCGGCAGCACCAGAGCTGAAATCCTGTTCAAAACCCATAAAAGGGCCTCTTTGAATAATTTCATCTAGAGGCTTCAAAAGCTCGACATCAGTATCTAAGTAGACCCCTCCATGCTCAAACAAAATCTTGAATCGCGCATAGTCGCTTGCAAATGCCCATTTCTTTACGCTTATAGCTTCGCTAACATAATCACAGCAATCAGTATCAAAGTTTGATTCGTCCCAACGAACGATCTCGTAGCCTGGCATATATTTTTCCCATGAAGCAATGCAGCGTTCAGCTAGAGGGGGAAGCGGATTACCGCCAAACCAAATGTAATGAATCTTCTTGGGTATCATGGGGTTAAAGCTCCTCAATCAAACCACAGAGCTCCTTACAGAACTCTAAGTTATGGCTCTTAAAATAGGCTCCGCATGAAAGTTCACGGGCTCGCTCTATTGCTTGAGGCAGCTCTTTAACGTCATAAATAGGCACGATACCGCCCTGACGCTCCGCCACAATGCGAACGAAATCCGCTTGATGATCATTCACGTG
This sequence comes from Coriobacteriaceae bacterium, assembly GCA_902364645.1. Lineage (GTDB taxonomy): Bacteria > Actinomycetota > Coriobacteriia > Coriobacteriales > Coriobacteriaceae > Collinsella. The sequence goes on from CABJEP010000004.1 coordinate 10,611, forward strand.
CTCGCCAAGGTCCCCTCGACGCGGAACAACAACAGGGACCTTCCCGGCCGCCATCGCCTCAATGAAGCTCGAAGGGCCACCATGCGTAATCACCACATCCGCAACTTCCATATAATTCTTCATCTGATGGAACGGCACAAAACGCGAGTGATCACAATGGATAGGCTCATATGTTGAATAGCCTGTCTGAATGAAAACCGGTTCCGTAAGTATCCCGTCCGCCCTGAGTTCGTCGACAGCCTTGACCAAGCGATTGAACTGCTGCTCGTGGGTGCCCACGGTAACGAAAATCATTCGACCACTTCTTAGAAAATCGAGCCGAGGTTCACGGCGTGCTTGTACACTTCCAGTTGCTCCGGCCACTGGACAACGAACAGGTCAGCGATCCCGTTGAGCATCCGACCTGTCATGGTCGGCTTATCCACGCGGTCGAAAACCTCTACGTAAACGCATTTGGCACCCAGCAGCTTGCCCAGCACGAAGAAAGGAACTGCCACGGCAGCTCCAGACGAGATAATCAGGTCAGGACGCTCCTTCCGCAACACCTTCCAGGCAAGAACAGTGTTCTTCAATAAATTGGGGATATTTCGATTTGTTAGGTAATGGCAGTGGATGACGCGCTCGTCCTTGAGCAGCGAGTTCGCGTCCTCCTTGTCGAACGTTACCCAAAACCGTTCGACGGCTTGCGACCATATAGGCTTGAGTAGCCACATATGCGTTAGGTGTCCACCACTGGAGCTGGGAATGCAAACCTTTGCTTTCGAGAGATCCATCTAGCACGCCCCCTTGCCGGTGATAACCTCGATCACCGTGAGGACGATAATCTTGAGATCAGTGACGGGTCCGCGCTTGGCGATGTACTCCAGGTCGCGCTGGACCATTCCGTTGAAACCCGTTGAATTGCGGTCGGTCACCTGCTACCATCCGGTAATCCCCGGCTTTACGGCCAGGCGCTGCAGGTCGTACTCGGTGTACTCTGCAACCTCGTTGGGCAGCGGCGGACGAGGACCCACGACGGACATCTGGCCCAGGAACACGTTCAGAAACTGCGGGAACTCGTCGATGGAGTGCTTGCGGATGAACCTGCCGATCTTGGTGACGCGGGGGTCCTCCTTCATCTTGAACATGGCTCCGGCGATCTCGTTCTGCCCCTTGAGCTCGGCGAGACGCTCGTCGGCGTCCTTGTACATGGAACGGAACTTCCACATGCGGAAGGTGGTCAGGCTACCGTCGGGGCGGGTCTGTCCCACGCGGATCTGGCTGTAGAAGGGGCTGCCCTCGCTCTCCAGGCGGATGAGTGCCGCGAGCACCAGGCTGGGAATCGCGATGACCACGAGCACAACACCGCTGAACACGATGTCGAAAGCGCGCTTAACGGTGCGGTAGGCTAGGCGCGAGCGATCCCAGTCCATGATGGATTGCATGGCCCTGTAGCGGCCGGTGCCCTCACGTCGGTCCATGGCCTGAGCAATCAGCGCCGCACCCGCTGGCGCATCCGTTTCATATTCTGTTTTATCCGACACGTTCTCTTCCAACACTTCGTCCCCGGGTCGGGGGATCCTCCCTGTTCTGTGTAGCGACCGTCTGCAGCTAGGCGATTGCCTTTTTAAGGTTGCGCATGACGCGCTGCTCGGCCGAAAGCACGGCAAGGCCAACGCGCGTAGTTACGCGTCGGCCGCACAGGTTGAGCTCCAGATAAGCAGTGCTCTTGCGTCTATTAATGGTTTTGATAAGGCCTTCGTGGCCCAGCAGCGGACCTGCCGTCACTACGACTTGGTCGCCGTCTTTTAAGGCCTCGCTCATGGGCACTACGCGGTCTCCCCTATGCGTAAAGCCGCCAATAAGCTGAACCTCTTCTTTTGCCAGCGGCACAAACTGACCGTCCTGGGAAAGCACCCGGGCAAAGTCGTCCATGCGTAGCAGATACTGTTGCACGGTGCGGGGATCTGCCGTATCGCAGATAAGATAACCGGGAAAGAGCGGCTTGGTCGTATTGACCCATTCGCCGTGAACTTTAATCTCGGTTTGAAATTGGGGATAAAAGAGCTCCTGCATGGCGCTCACCGGCACCATACGCTCGATGCGCTCGCGCATTACATCTTCGCGACCGTTAATGACCTGGATCACATACCACACGAGCTCCACCCCCTTGCTGTCTTACGTATGGCTCACGTGATTTGGATATGGCTTCGCCAGGGCGCTTGTGCGCGAAGGCGCTCCATATTCAAACCCTGAGCCCAGTCAGACAAGCACGTGGCTCTGCCCCACCGTGAACGGTATGTATAAGCGCAGTTGCTAGAAACGCGGACGTATATCGCAAAATGACCGCGTCTCCAGCTGGCTGCGTGCGAACCAGTCAAGCGGGTACAAAACTGGACCGCACGCAAACAGCTGAAGGACTGCTGTGGTTTGCCGTAACAACTTATTGCACCTTCTAATGCGAACTTATAAATAGCCACAAAAGCAAGTGCAAAACGTGCATGGCAATCGATATTGGAGCTCGTGGTTTTTCTAACACCGCCGTTACGGCCGGATGCTGATCGACCCTGCGCTTTGTGGCTTACTGAAGCCGTGAGCACAGTTGAACTCATGTAACGTTAGGTATCCTAGCACAAGCTGTTAGTGAAACTGATTTGGGTTGCGTTGGACAACATTTCGTTCATTTGACGTGCTTAAGGGGGTTGTTGTGGGATGTTGTTCACGTTGGCGCAGGTTATTGTGGTGCTGGCAATAATTGGGAGTGTTCCTGAAGCCCAACTGAAGCAGCGAGCTGCACTGGTAATTGCGTTTGGATAACAAACTATGTACAGACATGGGAAATAAATTGTGCAACTTTTTGTTGATGTGGGTATGGGTTTGTGGCGCGAGGTATTTTGGCATGAAAAAAGGCCTTCGGAATTCCGAAGGCCTTTTTATTCACGATGGTGGAGACGAGGGGGATCGAACCCCTGACCTCTTGACTGCCAGTCAAGCGCTCTCCCAGCTGAGCTACGCCCCCGTGACGAGGAGATACTATAGGGGAAGTTGGCTCGACGTGCAAGGACTTTTTTGGGTGAGACTTTAAATGCCTATTGAGCCAATTGATATAGGTAAGCGATGGCGGTGCCGGTGTGGACTTGGATCTTGGCCGTTCTCCTGACTACATTGGATATTCCAGTGTCAGCTAGTAATCCCAGGGGGCTGTGGTCTAGCTCCCACTCTAGGCCGTGTTCACTTACCTCGGTGTTGGTGGCGATGGCGATGATGGAGAATGTCTTGCCCTCAGCGCCTTCGATGGTCCAGGATTCGCCTGTGTGTAGGATGCGGGCGACTACCTTGTCCTCAGCAATCCAGACCGGGGCATCCTCATAGCCAGCGAGCAGCCCCAGTACGGAAAGCGCCATATCCGGACGGCCGCCGGTGGCGCAGGTTGCTACCACTTCGGCACCTGGCCAGCGACGTCGGACGGAATCGAGCGCCAACGCCAGATCGGTATAGTCCTTGTACGGGTCGTGGCGCTCTACCTCAAAGGCTTCGGCGGCATCGACCAACGCACGACCCGCATCGCTCACCGTGTCGGCATCCCCCACATAAACGTCGCAGCCTAGCCCCGCGCTCAGCAGCGCATCGAGCCCGCGGTCCACGGCGACAACGTGGTCGCACTCCCCTACTAGCCTACGCAACAGATCCGCGCTCGCCACCAAGGGCGAGCCGCAAACCACTAATACCTTACAAGCCACAGCTCTCGCCTATCCCTCAAACGCAAGCAGGCGGGCCAGATCCAGCTCCTCGTAGCTGTCGATAAAGATATCGCAGTTGGCGCGCACATCGTCGCGCTTCATGCGGCCGTGCGGGTCATAAATACCTACACGCTTAAAGCCGGCGACCCCAGAACTCCTTAGGCCAAAGACGGCGTCCTCAAACACCCACGCGCGCTCAAACTTGTGCCCGTGGCGCTCTTCTAGGCGGCGCAGCGCCAGCTCGTATACGTCGGGGAACTGTTTGGAGCGTCCTGCCTCGCCCGTCGTGGTAACAAACTCCATGTACGCGTCGAGCCCGGCGCCCGCAAGCGCAGACGTAACCAACTCGGCCGGCGTGGACGTGGCAACGCACAAGGCAATGCCCGCCGCATTCGTCTGCTCCAAAAATGCCAGGAGCCCCTCGCGCGGCGGCACCTTGGAGTACCCATCGATCAGGATGTCGCTCAGCTCGCGATACAGCTCCTCGCCATTCGCTCCAATGCCCCAGGTGTCGTGGTAGGCCTGGCACTCGTCCTCGAGCGACAAATGCTCAAACTGGGCAAAATCGTCGACCGTCACGTCAACTCCGTGGCGGTGCAATAACTCGGGCTGGGCATAGGCCCAAACGGGGGTGCTATTAACCAGCGTGCCGTCGCAATCGAAAATAAAAGCGACATTGGGAGCGGCGGTCTGGGACATAAAAGTACCTTTCGATGTCAAATGGTAAACAACCTGCTAAAAACGTTTTACCAAACGTCAGACTAACAATCTTGAAACCCTAATTGGTAAAACTGTCAAGAGTTTTACCACGGCAATTCTGCCAGTGGTCTAAACATGGCGCTTACCGATTAAACGCCGCCCTAAAACCACTTTCCTTCATAAAAGTAACGTACAGGTGTTATCGTAGTTTCTGCCGAAAGTTCCACCGAGCACGCGAGGTGGAACGAATCATAGAACTATCGCCGTCCCTTCGATTCGTGCAGCCTTGGACCTTTCGCATCTAGTCACCAAGGCAACACGCTGCCGCGTCATGATGGGATCAAACGTGAGCGATACAAAGCTAAAGCCAGCAACCAAAAAGCCCGCTACCCGTAAAGCCGCCCCGCACGCGCCGGAACTCTCTAAGGACGATGTCTATCTGTTTGGCATTGGCATGTGGGAGCGCAGCTGGGAAAAGATGGGCGCGCACCCCGACACGCAGAACCGTACGCGCGGCTGGCGCTTTTGCGTTTGGGCGCCCGACGTAAAGAGCGTCCATGTCATTGGCGAATTTAACGATTGGAATGAGGAAGCCAACCCGCTGGTGCCCGTGCATACGAGCGCTATTTGGGAAGGCTTTATTCCTGGCGCCGAGCAGGGCCAGCTCTATAAGTATCTCATCGAGACAAACGAGGGAGAAAAGCTCTATAAGGCCGATCCGTATGCCTTTAAGGCCGAGTGCCCTCCGGGTACTGCGAGCGTGCTGTGGACACTCGACGGCTATAAGTGGAACGATGCCGCGTGGCTCAAGCGCCGCGCCGGTCACAACCACATGTCGCAGCCGCTCAACATCTACGAGGTGCATATTGGCTCGTGGAAGCGCCACGGCGACGCGCCGCAGGGCGAGCCGGACGAGTTCGGCAACTACCCCGGTCCCATGGACCCCTTCCCCGCGCAGCGCGGCGAGTTCTACACCTACGACGACCTGTCGGTGGAGCTCGTGGACTACGTGCGCGACATGGGTTACACGCATATCGAGGTCATGCCGCTCATGGAGCATCCCTTCGATGGCTCCTGGGGCTACCAGACGACCGGCTACTACGCCGCCACGTCGCGCTACGGCAACCCGCAGCAGCTCATGCACTTTATCGATGCGTGCCACGAGGCAGGCATTGGCGTGATCATGGACTGGGTGCCCGGCGGTTTTTGCGCCGACTCCCACGGCCTTGCTACCTTTAACGGCCATATGCTGTTTGAGCACGAGATTCACCCCAACTGGGGCACGCACAAGTTCGACTTCGCCCGTGGCGAGGTCCGCTCCTTCCTGGTCTCCAACGTGCTGTACTGGCTCGAGAACTTCCATGTTGACGGCATTCGCATGGACGGCGTGTCCAGCATGCTGTACCTCAACTTTGGCATCGACGATCCCGGCCAAAAGAAGTTCAATAAGTACGGTACCGAGGAGGACCTGGACGCCAGCGCGTTTATCCGCCAGGTCAACTGCGCCGTGGAGGCCCACTTCCCCGACGTGATGATGATGGCCGAGGAGTCCACAGCGTGGCCGCTCGTGACCTACCCGCCGCAAGACGGCGGCCTGGGCTTCCACTACAAGTGGGACATGGGCTGGATGAACGACACCCTGCACTACATGCAGACCGATTTTCCGTGGCGACCCGGCAACCACGGCCTGCTCACGTTCTCCATTATGTATGCCTTTACCGAGAACTTCATTTGCCCGCTGAGCCACGACGAGGTCGTGCACGGTAAGTGCTCGCTCATCGGCCGCATGCCGGGCGACTGGTGGCGCCAGTTTGCCGGTCTGCGCACGCTGGCCTTCTACCAGATGACGCACCCCGGTGCCAAGCTCAACTTTATGGGCAACGAAATCGGCCAGTTTATCGAATGGCGCTACTACGAGTCCATTCAGTGGTTCCTGACCGAGGAGTACGAGACCCACCGTCATCATCAGGCGTTTATTAAGGCGCTCAACCACCTGTACACCGCGGAGCCCGCCCTGTACGAGCGCGGCTACACCGACGACGGCTTTACCTGGATCGACGCGGACAACTCCAAGCAGTCAATCGTGAGCTTTGTACGCCAGGGCGAGGACGTCGACGACGACCTGGTGATCCTGATCAACTTTGACCCGGCGAGCTACGAGAGCTTCCGTGTGGGCGTGCCGCGCGAGGGCGACTGGGAGGTCATCTTCGACTCCGATCGTCCCGAGTTTGGCGGCAGCGGCTATGCCGGCGAAGAGCCCTACGCCTGCTCGAGCGAGCCCTATCCCTGGAACGGGCAGATGGACTCCATTGAGATTAAGGTGCCCGGTCTGGCAGGCGTGGTGCTTAAGCGCCGCGGTCCCAGCAGCTACAAACCGCCCGTGGTCGAGGAGCCCAAGGCTGCGCCCAAAAAGCGTATGTCTTCGGTGAAGCCCAAGCCTGCGGCTGCTAAGAAGGCTCCGGCTAAGGCCAAGGCTACGACGACCAAGGCCAAGGCCAAGGCTGCCGCAAAGCCCGCTGCTAAGGCCGCAGCCAAGAAACCAGCTGCCAAAAAGGCCGCTACCAAGGCCAAGTCTGCTTCTGTTAAGCCGTCTGCCAAGGATGCGTAACAAAACCGTTACAGCTGTAATTACCCGCCCCGCGAGGGCGTAGGATACAAGTCATAACCGTTCCGGGAGAAACATCCCCGGGGGAAAGGAACGTATGAATAAGATCTTCGACAACAAGCAGGAGTTTACCGAGCTCTATCGCGATGCCGTCATGAGCATCAGCGGCAAGAGCGTCGAGGCCGCGAGCGACCTGGACCGCTTCAACGCCCTGGCCAAGCTCGTGGCCGAGAAGGCGCGCACCGTTGCCACCAAGAGCGACGCCCGCGTTACCGCCGAGGGCAAAAAGCGCGTGTACTACTTCTCGATCGAGTTTTTGATCGGCCGCCTGCTCGACAACTACCTGCTCAACTTTGGCGTGCGCGATATGGTCGCCGAGGCGCTCGACGACATGGGCTTCGACCTGTCCGTCATCGAGAACCAGGAGCCCGATCCGGCTCTGGGCAACGGTGGCCTGGGCCGCCTGGCCGCTTGCTTCCTGGATTCCATGGCAGCCGAGGGCATTGCCGGATACGGCAACGGCATGCGCTACCGCTACGGTCTGTTTAAGCAGGAGATCGTCAACGGCAGCCAGGTCGAGACCACCGACGAGTGGCTCACCCATGGCTATCCCTGGGAGGTCCGCCGTCAGGACAAGGCCGTGACCATTAAGTTTGGTGGCCATGTTGAGGGCTTTGAGGAGAACGGCCGCACGTTCTACCGCACGGTGGACACGCAGGACATCCTGGCCGTTCCTTATGACATCCCCGTGGTGGGCTATGCCGGCGAGACCGTCAACAAGCTGCGCGTCTGGGCTGCCGAGCCGGTCGTGGAGCACTTCGATCTGGAGGCCTTCAACCGCGGCGACTACGCCCTGGCCGATGCCGAGCGCGCCGAGGCCGAAGCCATTAGCGCCATCCTCTACCCCAACGACGCCGGCGAGCACGGCCGTCTGCTGCGCCTGAAGCAGGAGTACCTGTTTGTCTCGGCCGGCATCTACAGCCTGCTCGACACCTTTGAGAAGGAGCACGGCGAGAACTGGGAGCTGCTGCCGCAGTTTGTGGCCATCCACACCAACGACACGCACCCTGCCATGTGCGGCCCCGAGCTCATGCGTATCCTCATCGACGAGAAGAAGCTCGAGTGGGACGACGCCTGGAACATCGTGACGCAGGTCGTGAGCTACACCAACCACACCATCCTGCCCGAGGCCTTGGAGAAGTGGCCCATCGGCACGTTCTCCAAGCTCCTCCCCCGCGTGTACCAGATCATCGACGAGATCAGCCGTCGTTGGCACGAGTCGTTCGACACCTCGCAGGAGGGCTGGCAGGAGCGTCTGCGCCAGACCGCCATCCTGTGGGACGGCGAGATTCGCATGGCCAACCTGTCCGTGATCTGCAGCCACAGCGTTAACGGCGTGGCCAAGATCCACTCCGACATCATCAAGAACATCGTGCTCAAGGACTTCTATGCCCTGACGCCCGAGAAGTTTAACAACAAGACCAACGGTATCTCGCACCGTCGCTTCTTTGCCGAGGCCAACCCCACCTATGCCAAGCTCGTGACCGAGGCCATTGGCGATGGCTGGCTCAAGGACGCCTTCGAGCTGGAGAAGCTCAAGGAGTTTAAGGACGACACCGAGTTCCTGAAGGCCGTGGGTGCCTCCAAGCGCGCCAACAAGGAGCGTCTGGCCGCCTACGTCAAGGCCGAGACCGGTCTGGTTATCGACCCCAACACCGTCTTCGATGTCCAGGTAAAGCGCTTCCATGCCTACAAGCGTCAGCTCATGAACATCATGAAGGTGATGGACATCTATAACCGTCGCATCGCGGATCCCAACTTCCATGTGACGCCGACGACCTTCATCTTTAGCGGCAAGGCTGCCTCGAGCTACACCTTTGCCAAGGAGACCATCCGCCTCATTAACTCCGTGGCCGACGTCATCAACAACGACGCCCGCGTGAACGAGGTCATGAAGGTCTGCTTTATCCCCAACTTCCGCGTGAGCAACGCCCAGCTCATCTACCCCGCCGCCGAGATCTCGGAGCAGATCTCCACGGCCGGCAAGGAGGCCTCGGGCACGTCCAACATGAAGCTCATGATGAACGGCGCCATTACGCTGGGCACCCTCGACGGCGCCAACATCGAGATCGCCGACCTGGCCGGCCGCGAGAACGAAGCCATCTTTGGCCTGACCGCCCCCGAGGTCGAGCAGCTCTGGGCATCCAACAGCTACTTTGCCTGGGATACCCTCAACGGCGACCGTGAGCGCCTGGGCCGCGTGATGGACGAGCTCAAGGACAACACCTTTGCGGGTCTTTCGGGCAACTTCGAGAGCATCTACAACGAGCTCATGAACAACAATGACCCCGACCTGGTCATGGCCGACTTCCGCAGCTACGTTGATGCATGGGAGAACCTCACGGGCAGCTACGGCGACCAGGAGACCTGGAACCGCAAGGCCCTGCTCAACACCGCCTCGAGTGGCTGGTTCTCGTCCGACCGCACCATTCGCGAGTACCGCGACGAGATCTGGCACGCATAAAGGCCGCGAGCTCCCTTTGCCAGCACGGCATTACTCGACGGGCGCGACCGAGCGCCGCGCCCGTCGCTAATGGGTTTAGGAACATCGATGACAGAAGGAGAAATCGATGAGTAAGAAAGAATGCATCGCGATGCTCCTCGCAGGAGGACAGGGCAGCCGATTGGGGGCACTCACCCAAAAGATCGCCAAGCCGGCGGTTAGCTTTGGTGGCAAGTTCCGCATTATCGACTTTTCGCTGTCCAACTGCTCCAACTCGGGCATCGACACGGTGGGCGTTCTGACGCAGTATCGCCCCTACCTGCTGCATGCCTATGTGGGCTCCGGCGAGGCATGGGATCTGGACAGCCGCGACGGTGGTGTGTCGATCCTGCCGCCGTACGAGACGCAGACCGGTGGCGCCTGGTATGCGGGCACGGCCGACGCCATTACGCAGAACCTCGACTACATCAAGGCCAACGACCCCAAGTACGTCCTGATTCTTTCGGGCGATCACCTGTATCGCATGGACTACCGCAAGATGCTCAAGACGCACATTGAGAACAACGCCGACCTCACGGTGAGCGTTATGCCCGTTCCGTGGGAGGAGGCCAGCCGCTTTGGCATCCTGACCACCGACCCCGAAGACGGCCGCATCACCAAGTTCACCGAGAAGCCCGAGAAGCCCGATTCGAACCTCGCGTCCATGGGCATCTACATCTTCTCGGCCGACGTGCTGATCGAGGCGCTCGAGGAGGACGCTCTGGACCAGCGCTCGAGCCACGACTTTGGCAAGGACATCATCCCCAAGCTGCTCGGTGAGAACAAGCGCCTGTACAGCTACGAGTTCCACGGCTTCTGGAAGGACGTCGGCACCATCGCCAGCTTCCATGAGACCTCGATGGACCTGCTGGGTAACAACCCCGAGTTCGATCTGTTCGACAAGAACTTCCCCATCATGTCCAACATCACCACGCGTCCGCCGCACTACATTGGCCCGGACGGCCGCCTAGACGACTGCCTGGTCTCCAATGGCTGCAAGATCTACGGCACCGCTCGCCACTCGATCCTTTCGACCGATGTCATCATCGAGGAGCGCGCCGTGGTCGAGGACTCCGTGCTGCTGCCGGGTGCGCACGTTAAGAGCGGCGCACACATCTGCCGCGCTATTTTGGGCGAGAACTCCACGGTCGAAGAGGGCGTGAAGCTCGGCTCTGTCGATACCACCAAGGATACGGCCGTCGTTGGAAATGACGTCGTTATCGGGAAGGGGGAATGATCCGATGATCAATCGCAAGGCCATCGGTTATATCACCGCTAACTACTCTTCGTCCTACGGCAGCGTCCTGCTCAAGGACCGCCCCATCGCGTCCGTTCCGTTTTTGGGCCGCTACCGCCTGATCGACTTCCCGCTGTCCAACATGATGAATGCCGGCATTAAGACCGTCGGCGTCGTCATGCCGGGCAACTACCGCTCGCTGATCGACCACGTGGGCTCGGGCAAGGACTGGGGCCTGGACCGCAAGAAGGGCGGCCTGTTCATGGTGCCCGGCAACGCGTATGGCACCACCAAGGGCGGCATGCGCTTCCTGCTGCGCGACATCATCTCCAACAAGACGCTGTTCCAGCGCTCGGAGAAGCCCTATGTCGTGATGATGGGCACCAACATCATCTTTAACATGGACCTCAACACCATCATCGAAGCGCACGAGAACTCCGGTGCCCAGATGACCGTGGTGTACTGCAAGGCCACGCGCAATGTCGAGGACGAGACCAAACTCGAGATTAACGAGAACGGCCGCCTGACGGGCGTGAGCGCCGGCGTCGCGTACGGCGACAACGCCTCCATGGACTGCTGCATCGTCAACCGCGAGACGCTCCTCGAGATCATCGACCACTACCAGGCCGCCGACTATCTGGACCTGCTCGAGGCACTCCAGGGCGACTTTGGCAACATCGACGTGTGCAGCTACGAGTACAAGGGCGAGGTCGTGGGCGTGTTTAGCGAGAAGTCGCTGTATCGCCGTAGCATGGACCTGCTCGACCAGACCGTGGCCGACCAGCTCTTTGACCCCGAGCGCCCGATCCTGACCAAGGCTCACGACGTGCCGCCTTCGCGCTATGCGACCGGCAGCCACGCGTGCAACTCGATCATCTCGGCCGGCTGCATCATCAAGGGCACCGTGCGCAACTCGATCCTGTCGCGCGGCGTTGTGGTCGAGGAAGGCGCTTCGGTCACCAATTCGATCATCAACCAGAGCTGCATCATCAAGAGCGGCGCCCGCGTTGAGAACGCCATTCTGGACAAAAACAACGTGGTTCCCACCAACACCGAGCTTCGCGGCACGCCCGAGAACATCCTGGTGCTGGGCAAGGCTCCGTTAACTTGCGACACCACCATCGTACGTTAACGTTGGCACCGCAACATCGCTCGTAACATGTAGAATAGCCGCCCGGTTTGTGCCAGGCGGCTATTCTCGAATTGCAACATGGGAGACAATATGGCAGATTCCAGCAAAAAGATGCAGATCGTGTTTGCCTCGGCCGAGTGCGCACCGTTTGTGAAGACCGGTGGCCTGGGCGACGTGGCGGGCTCGCTGCCTGCGGCGCTTGTGCGCGCCGGCGCCGAGGTCATCGTCATGGTGCCCAAGTACGCCACCATCAAGGACGAGTACAAGGCGCAGATGGAGCACTTCTCCGACTTTTACGTGAGCCTGGGCTGGCGCAATGAGTACTGCGGACTCGAGAAGCTCGAGCACGACGGCGTCACCTATATGTTCGTGGACAACGAGCGTTACTTTGCGCGCGACTATCCGTACGGCTTCTTTGATGACGGCGAGCGCTTTGCATTCTTCTCCAAGGCCATCACCGAGAGCCTGCAGCACCTGCCGGCCGGCTTTGAGTGTGACATCCTCCACTGCAATGACTGGCAGACGGCACTGGCGCCCGTGTTCTTGCGCGAGTTCTACCAGGGCCTGCCGCTGTACGACCGTGTCAAGACCGTGTTCTCGATCCACAACGTGGCGTTCCAGGGCCAGTTCAGCGACACCGTGATGGAGGACATTCTGGGTGTGGCGCATATTCCGGCGGCCGCCTCGCAGCTGCGTTGCGATGCCTGCAGCATCAACTACATGCTGGGCGCGCTGCGCTATGCCGATGCCATCACCACGGTGAGCCCCACCTATGCCAACGAGATCCAGACGCCCGAGTTTGGCGAGGGCCTGGACGGCGTTCTGCGCGAGCGCTCCTATGCGCTGCAGGGCATTTTGAACGGCATTGACGTGGCGGGCTTTGACCCGGCGACCGACAAGCGCATTGCCGCCAACTACACCGTCGAGGACCGTTCCGGCAAGGCCGTGTGCAAGGCCAAGCTGCAGGAAGAGCTGGGGCTCGAGGTTCGCGACGACCGTCCGCTCATGGTGATGGTCACGCGCCTGACGCGCCAAAAGGGCATGGACCTGGTCATGTACGCACTCGACCGCATCCTGGCCGGCGGCGTGCAGGTGGCCGTGCTGGGTACCGGCGACCGCGACTACGAGGACGGTCTGCGCTACTTCCAGGACAAGTACCCCGGCACCATGGCCGCGCGCATCGAGTTCGATCCGGCGCTGTCGCAGCGCATGTATGCCGCCGCCGACATGTTCCTGATGCCTTCGAAGTTTGAGCCCTGTGGCCTGTCGCAGATTATCGCCATGCGCTATGGCACCCTGCCCATCGTGCGCGAGACCGGCGGCCTGAAGGACACCGTGCAGCCGTACAACGAGTTTACCGGCGAGGGCACGGGCTTCTCGTTTAGCAACTTTAACGGCGACGAGATGGGCGACGCGGTGTTCCGCGCGGCGCGCCTGTTCTGGGATAACCGCGACGCTTGGAACCAGCTGGTCACGCAGGCCATGAGCCAGGACTTTAGCTGGACGCGCTCGGCTGACAAGTATCTGGACCTGTACTTCTTTATGCATCCGGAGATTGAGCGGCCGGCGGCTGTTGTCGACGAGCCTGTGGTTGTGGCTGAGAAAGTTGAGGCCGAGCCCGAGCCCAAGGCCGAGTCGGTTGTTGAGGCGCCCGCTGCTGCTGAGGAGCCCAAGGCTGAGGAGAAGCCGGCTGCGAAGCCTGCGGCAAAGAAGACCACGACTCGTAAGACGACGACTAAAAAGGCCACGACAACAAAGGCCGCTGCGAGCAAGACCACCACTGCCAAGGCAACTACCGCCAAGGCAGCGACCACGCGCAAGCGCACCACCGCAGCTGTCAAGAAGGCCGCCGAGGCCGAGGTCGTTCCCGAGGTAAAGGCCGAGACCGCTGCAGCCGAGGTTAAGCCCGCGGCAAAGGCTCCGGCCAAGACCGCCGCCAAGAAGACGACCGCGTCCAAGAGCACAACCAAGACCCCTGCCACCAAGAAAGCTACAGCTACCAAGGCCACTGCAACGAAGGCTGCCGCAAAGCCGGCCGCCAAGGTCGAGGAGACGCCTGCCGAGTCCAAGGCGGAGGCAACCGTCGAGGCCAAGCCTGCCGCCAAGACCACCTCGCGCAAGCGCACGACGACAGCCAAGAAGACCATGGCAAAGACCGCAACTCCCAAAGCAGAGACTAAGCCCGCTGCTGCCAAAGAGGAGCCCAAGGCCGAGGTAAAGGCCAAGCCGACGCCGAAGGCCGCTGAGGTCAAGGCCGCACCGAAGGCAGAGGCTAAGCCCGAGCCTGCCAAGGAGACTCCGGTCTCCCCCGCCACTCCGGCCGAGGAAAAGGCTCCGACCAAGAAGACCTCCGTCCGCAAGGCAACTGCCACCCGCAAGCGCCGCTAATCCTGACGATTAAAACTTAATCCTCAACGCAAAAGAGGGCGCCCCAAGCAGGCGCCCTCTTCTTGGTTGAACCCCGCATTAAAAAGAGGGCCGGTTTACTACGACAAAATGGCTCCGGCCGACCACGGCGAGTAATCATCGAAATTGGCAACGCTTCTACCTGCAGTTTTAATATCACTAAAATGACTGTGGTTGAGATCATTCAATTCGTCGTAGTAAACCGGAGCTGTTTTGTTTGGCTACAAATACTATCTACATAGGCGTTTTCGAGTATCGCGATAATGTGGATGGTAAAACGATTTTCTAGGACAACCGTTCGCCGATAATGAGCGGCTGTAGTTTATACAACTAAAGTGCAACGATATACTTAAGTATTGTGCGTTAAGCCCATGGCCCGCTGGCCATGATTGTATAGAACTGGACCGTACTATGAGATTGATTCACAACAGCCGTCTGCCGCAGTTTCGCACTCCGTTTGGCGCTGTGACCACTGGAACTTCCGTTGCACTCTCGGTGATTTTGGAGGATGCCGATCCCAACCAGGCAACGCTTACGCTGCGCACCTGGATCGATGAAATCGGTGAGTCTCTGTATCCCATGACGCACGAGGGCGACGGCATATTTACCGTAGAGCTTGAGTGCACCGAGCCCTGTCTTATCTGGTACAGCTTTATATGCAATATCGAGGGCCAACCCGAGGTTCGCTTGGGCGCGCCGCAAGGCCGCACCGGCGGCGAGGGCGTAACCTACGACTACGCCGAGGTCCCGTCCTTCCAGATTACCGTCTACAAGCACCGCGAAGTTCGTCCCGAGTGGTACGAGCGTGGCATGGTTTACCAGATCTTCCCCGACCGCTATGCACGCGACGAAAACTGGCGCGAGCGCACGCAGACCGAAGTCGAAAAGCCTCGCAACGGAATCCAGCGCCGCATGGTCGAGGACTGGAATGAACCGCCCGAGTACAAGCGTGCCGAAGACGGCTCCATCAAGACCTGGGATTTTTACGGTGGCTCGCTCAAGGGTATCCAAAATGACCTGCCCCGCATCGCGGAGCTGGGCTTCACGGCCATTTACCTCAACCCCATCTTTGAGGCCGCGAGCAACCACCGCTACGACACGGCCGACTACACCAAGATCGACCCGATCCTGGGCACCGAGCAGGACTTTACCGAGCTGTGCCAGGCAGCCGAGAAGCTGGGCATCTCCATCATCCTGGACGGCGTCTTTAACCATACGGGCGATGACTCGATCTATTTCAACCGCTACGGCAACTACCCCGGCGTGGGCGCCTGGCAGAGCGAGGATTCGCCGTGGCGCGATGCGTTTTATTTCCACGAGGACGGCTCGTATGACTGCTGGTGGGGCGTGGGCAACATGCCCGCCATCAATGAGAGCTCCGAGCTGGTACGCGAGCGGCTCCTGGGCAAGGACGGCGTGATCCGTAAATGGCTACGTGCCGGCGCTCATGGCTGGCGCCTGGACGTGGCCGACGAGCTTTCCGACGACTTCCTGGCCGAGATAAAAAAGGCCGTGCTCGCCGAGAAGCCTGACGCACTGTTGCTCGGCGAAGTCTGGGAAGACGCCTCTAACAAGATTAGCTACGGCCATCTGCGCCGCTACCTGCAGGGATCCGAGCTGGACTCTGCTATGGATTACCCCTTCCGCGACGTGGTCATCGGCTTTTTGATGGGCTACAAGAACGCCTACGAGGCCGCCGAGGATATCGAGACCCTGCGCGAGAACTACCCGAGCGAGGCATTGTCCTGCGCGCTCAATCTGCTTTCGAGCCACGACCGCCCGCGTATCATCTCGGTACTCGGCGGCGGCCCCGACGAGTCGCAGCTGCCCGAGTGCGAGCACAGCAAGTGGCGTCTGGACGAGAACTCGATGGGCCTGGCCAAGAGCCGTTTTTGGCTTGCAACGCTTATGCAGATGACCTTCCCCGGCGTGCCTTCAATTTACTACGGCGACGAATACGGCCTGGAGGGCCTTACCGATCCGGGCAACCGCCGCACCCTGCCGACCAAGGACCAACTGCACGACTTCGATACGCTGGCTATTGTCAAAAACGCCTCTGCGGTACGCCGCGCACTGCCGTTTATGATCGACGGCGAGATCAAGGCCTTCGCGCTCAACGACGAGGTGCTGGCCTACAACCGCACGGGCAAGAATGGCGAGTCCGCGACGGTTATCATCAACCGCAGCCTGCGCAATTCGCACCGCGTGACGATTCCGGCGCTCGGCG
This sequence comes from Coriobacteriaceae bacterium, assembly GCA_902364645.1. Classification (GTDB taxonomy): domain Bacteria; phylum Actinomycetota; class Coriobacteriia; order Coriobacteriales; family Coriobacteriaceae; genus Collinsella. The sequence continues at coordinate 27,178 of CABJEP010000004.1, forward strand.
AATGCGCGAGTGACGTGATCAGCGGTCACGAATGCGAGATCCACAACGGTACGGTCACGCTCGATCTGTATCCGCTGGGCTCGTCGATCATCTATCACCATGCCGAGCAGCGCCTGCAGGAGCCGCTCGATCACGGCGCGGGCGTCGTTTGTCATATCACCTCGGTACCCACCGACGACGGCAAGCCCGGCACGATCGGCGCACCCACGCGTCGCTTTATCGACCATCTGGCCGCCATGGGCATGCGCTACTGGCAGGTCCTGCCCGTCAACCCAACGGACTTCTTCCGCTCCCCTTACGCCGGGCCTTCGGCCTTTGCGGGCAATATTGACCTGCTGCCCGAAAGCCAAGAGGAGCTGGCGGCCGACTTTGAGACTTGGAAGGCCCGTGGCGGCGAGGATGCAGACCCGCTCTACACGGCGTTTAAGCATCGCAACGCCGATTGGCTCGAGAAGTACTGCGTCTACATGGCCGTCAAGAAGTACTTTGAGGGCGAGTCGCACCACGATTGGCCGGCAGATGTCGCGCGCTACAACGAGCATCTGATTGACGACAAACGTTTCCACGACGAGGCAGAGCTGCAGGCGTACATGCAGTACCGCTTTGACCTTGCCTGGTGCGAGCTCATGAACTATGCGCACAAGAAGGGCATCGAGGTCATCGGCGACATTCCCATGTACGTTTCGGACGATTCGGCCGACGCGTGGAGCGAGCCCGAAAACTTCTGGCTTTCCGATACCGGCAAGGCAATCGAGATCTCCGGTGCGCCGCCCGATAACTTTGCGCCCGAGGGCCAGGTGTGGGGCAACCCGACGTTCCGCTGGGACCACATGAAGCAGAACGGCTACCGCTGGTGGATGGACCGCCTGCGTCGCGCGTTCTCGCTCTACGACCGTGTGCGCCTGGACCACTTCCTGGGCTTCCACAGCTACTTTAGCATTCCCGCAGGCAAGGCCTGCGCCGACGGCCGCTGGCTGGCGGGTCCGGGCAAGGACCTGTTCCAAACCGCCTTTGACGAGCTGGGTCCGCTCAACTTTATCGCCGAGGACCTAGGCTACCTGACGCCCGGTGTTCGCGCCATGGCTTCGACCTGCGGCTTCCCCGGCATGGACGTGCTGGAGTTTAGCGATTACGACGTTCGCTGCGGCGTGCATCCAACGCCGGGCAAGATTCTATACACCTCGACGCACGATACGTCGACACTCGCCGGTTGGTGCACGCGCTCCTTTGCTGGCGGCGACGAGCCGAGCGGTGTTGAGGTGGCGGCCAAGCTGATGGGCGACGCGCTCGCAAGCAATGCTCCCCTGGTGATGATGCCGCTGCAGGATGTCCTGGGGCTTAGCGACGACGCGCGCATGAACGTGCCGGGTGTCGCCACGGGCAACTGGACCTGGCAGGCCGATGAGGCAGACGTTGCGGCCGCTGAGGGCAAAACTGCACAGCTCCTGCGCAACACCCATAGATTCTGGGGCGAAGCGTGATAAAACCCCCGATATAGGGTACAGTTACAGCTGTTTGAATTTATGCGGGCAGAGCGATCTGCCCGCTTTGTGCTGAAAAGGAAGTATTATGGCGCGCTACGATTACAAGTGCTCGAGTTGCGGCAACGTGTTTGAGGTTGAGCATCCCATGTCCGAGACCCCCGAGGTCGTGTGTCCGAGCTGCGGCGCTCCGGCGACAAAAACGTTCTCGGCAAGCGGCATCAAGTTTGAGGGCAGCGGCTTCTACAACACCGACCAGCGCAGCGGAGGCTCCAGCACCAACGCCACCAACGGCTGCTGCGCCAACTGCCCGCACAGCCACTAAGAACAACGCAGCCCCGCGACCGGCACCGATCGCGGGGCTGCTTCTTTAGCTACCCAGGTTTCCTTATGAGTTGCGGTGAAATAAGGACTGATTGGCGGCTAGAAGCCGCTATTCAATCCCTATTTCACCGCAACTTAGTCGTTACTTGCGGACCAGGCGGGCGCAGAAGTGGCCGTCGTAGGAGTCGGCGTTTACCGGCACGCTTTGGAAAAGGCCACGATCGTTTTGACGGACGGCCACCAGCTTCTTGGCCTGTGCGAAATCGGGCAGCTGCAGAATCTGGGCTTCGGAGAACGGTGCCACGGTAAAGCCGGCGCCCTCGGGAGAAGCCAGGAAGGCATCCACGACCTGCGTGTTCTCTTCATCAAAAACCGAGCAGGTAGCATAGATAAGTTCACCACCGGCAGCCACGCGCGCGGCTGCTTCCTTGAGCATCGTCAGCTGCAGACGGGGCAGCTCAGTCGTAACGTCGTTCTCGGTCAGACGCCACGGAATCTCGGGGTGGCGGCGCATGGTGCCGGTGCCAGAGCACGGCGCATCGATAAAGACCGTGTCGAACAGGGCGGGTTCGCCAAGCATCGCGTCAAAGGACGTAAGCACCTCATTGAGCTCGCAGGCATCGCCCGACACCGTACGAACACCTGAGATACCCGCCTTGTGCAGGCGCGCGAGATTCTGATCGCACTTACGATCGTGCAGATCGAGCGCAGTATGCTGACGCTCGTACCCGGCACGCTTGGCCTGGCACATCATCACGTAGGTCTTGGTGCCGCGACCGGCGCCAATCTCCAGGCAACGACCGGGACGTGTCGCGGCAGTAGCGATAAGCTGAGCGTTGAGGTCCGAGGCAACCGCGGCAGCACGCTCAAACACGCCCGATGCAACCGCGACCTGCGCATCGACCGGAGCATGGCAGCCCGGGAAGACAGGAGCGACGAGCTGCGAGATATACGGGTCGGGTTTGGTCGCAAACGCGTTCTCATGCAGGGCCAGCGGCGCGGGGGCCAGATTGCCGGCGAAGTTCAGCGCGCCCTCGGGCGTATCGAACGAGGCAATAATTCGAGCGCACAGCCAGCGCGGCAGACCCATCAGGCGCGACAGACGAACCAAGCGTCGCTCAGACTCACCCACATCGGACGCCGTGGCAAAGTCCTCAACGTTGTCCGCAACCTTATGCAGCACGGCGTTCGCCAGACCGGCGGCCGATTTAGCACCGCTGCGAACCAGCTCAACGCCCTGGCTCACGGCAACGCGACCCGGGGTATGCAGGTAGAGCATCTCGAAGGCCGAGATGCGAAGCGCCATGCGAACGCGCGGCGCGACCTTTTTGGGCTTATCCAAAAATTGATCGAGCAACTCATCCAAAATACCCTGCGTGGCGGCAACACCAAGCGCCAAACGGGCGGCAAAAGCAGAATCGCGCTGGTCAATGGCCTTGGCGGAAGCACGTGAAGACAACACGTCACGTGCGTACATACCGCGACGATCGGCCTCCATCAACACATCGAGCGCAAGCTTGCGCGCGGGAGACAACTTGCTCATGACAGTACACCCCACCTAAGTTCGGCACCCTGCAGGCCGGCAGCCCAGGCAGAGGCAGCCATTGCACGCTTGCCATCGGGCTTAACCTCGAGCAGTTCAACAGCGCCATCAGAAAGGCCCAGGTAGACACGCTTGGCCTTAACGAGAACCTGACCCTCGCCAAGCGACACATCGGAAAGCGCAGCATCGAGCACGCGAACCATCTTGCCGGCAATCACGCAACGGGCAGGCGCGGTATCGGACGAAGCGAGCACATGGCGCACGCAATCGAGCGCCGCCATCTGCGGATCCAGACGCATCTCCTGCTTGGAAATCTTGGCAGCATGAGTGACGAGCGACTCATCCTGCTCAGTCCACACGGCGGTGCCATCAGCAAGCGAAGGAAGCGTATCGGCAAGCAATTTGCCGCCAAGCTCAGCAAGCTCCATGGTCAGCGCCTCAGCATGCTTACCGGCAACCGACGTCGAGGCCTGCGCGCAATAAGCACCAGTATCAACGCCATGCCCAATGCGCATAATAGAAACGCCAGCAACCTCGTCACCAGCAAGAATCGCACGCTGAATGGGAGCAGCGCCACGCCAACGAGGCAACAGCGAAGCATGAACATTCACAATACCAAGCGGCGCCATATGCAGCACCTCATCAGGCAAAATGCAGCCATAGGCAGCCACACAGAAAATATCAGCCTGCGCAGCCTGGAGCGCCTCAACAACCTCAGGCGTCATGCGATTTGCCTCAATAACCGGCAACCCCAGCTCAAGCGCCTTGGCCTTAACAGGAGAAGGCTCAAGCTTCTTACCACGCCCACGAACAGCATCGGGACGAGTAATAACAAGCGCAATCTCGTTCCCAGCCTCAACAAGCGAAGTCAGCGAAGGCACAGCAAAATCAGGCGTACCCATAAACACAATACGCATAAAGAACGTCTCCCCTCAACCAAAGCCGAGACGGCTACAAACAACAGCGGAAAGCCAAGTACCCAGCCCATCCGCAATAACAATTCAACAAGAACAAATATACCCAAAACCAAAGAAAGAGCCGCAATAAAAGCAGCTCTCTCTCAACAAAGACTATCAGCGAAGACGCCCCTCCCTGGCCCGACGGCACCCGGGCGAAAAGGAGCACGAAAACGCAGTCCCCTTCCGCCGCAGGGCTTAGGTTATTGCTCCACGCGCAGTTCCGCACGAGCCGAAGAGCACTTAATGTGCTCTTCGTGCGAGCAGGACTGTTTGAGCATGGAGCAAAACCTAAGCCCTGCGGCGGAAGGGGACGGTGGGACCTACTCCGTCTCGCCCGGTCGAGCGCCGCGGGCCAGGGCGTCCTGGTACTCCTTGACTGCCTTGATGCGCTGCATCGGCTTGAGTCGCTCAAACATGGTGTTGCCATGCAGGTGATCGATCTCGTGCTGCAGGCACACGCAGAACAGGTCGCCCGTTGCCTCATAGCGAATCAGGTTGGCGTCCAGGTCATACGCCTCGACGACGACATGATCGGGACGCTCGATCTCGCAGCTAATGCCGGGGATGGACAGGCAGCCCTCGCTAAACGGCACCAGATGGTCGCTCTGCTCAACAATGACAGGGTTGATGAGCACGTACGGGTCATAGTCATTCTTGTCGCTGTAATCGCAGTCGATGGTGACAAGCTGAATGAGCTCACCGATCTGCGGGGCAGCCAGACCGCAACCGCCGTTGTCGAACATCATCTTCTTCATCTTCTCGGCAAGCACCTCGATCGCCGGAGTGATCTCCTCGATGACGGCGCACTCCTGGCGCAGACGAGGGTCGGGCGACAGTACGATTCCGTTGGCTTCCATGGCCATCCTTTCGGGTTGTTACATCAAATCATAGGCATCGACGTCAACGCTCACGCTCACGCCGCGCACAGAGCCCACCTCTTTGAGGCAGGCGTCGATATCATCAGAGACATGGTACCCCACAGGCGACTTCACAAGCAGATGGAAGCGGTAACGGTCCTTGGCTCTCTCGATTACACACGAAGCCGGGCCCAGCACCTGGGGCACGGCGCTCCCCGCCCGCAAAAAGTCGGGCGCGGCGGCATGCCAGCGGCGCTTAAGAAGCTTTGCAATGCGCCCAATGTAGTCCTGCGCGTCGTCTCGGTTCGCCGACCACACCAAGATGTTGACCAGGCGAACAAACGGCGGGAACAGCGCGTCGCGGCGCTGGTCCAGATCGTAGTCGGTAAAGATCGAACGGTCGTGCTCGGCGACGGCGCGAATAACCGGGTCCTCGGGCAGATAGGTCTGGATGATGACCTCGCCAGGGCGATCACCGCGACCGGCACGGCCGGCGACCTGCTCCAGCAAATCGTAGGCGCGCTCCCCTGCGCGGAAGTCCGGCAGCTTGAGGGCGAAGTCGGCATTGACCACGCCCACGAGCGTGACCTCGGGAAAGTCGAGACCCTTTGCGATCATTTGGGTGCCCAGCAACACGGCGCAATCGGCCGCATCGAACTGCTCGAGCAGCTTTTTGTGCGCATCCTTGCCGCGCGTGGAATCGGCATCCATGCGAATAATGGCGACGTCCTCGGGAAGCATCTGGTGCAGTGCGTCCTCGATCTGCTGCGTGCCCAGCCCCATTTTTGCCAGGTAGCGGCTGCCGCACTTGGGGCAACGACTCGTGGGCGCGGGATACGGCTGCACGCGCCAGGAGGATCCGCATGTGTGACATTGCAGCGTGTGCGTGCGCTCGTGATACGTAAGCGCTGTGGAGCAGTGGTTGCAGGTGGGGACGCAGCCGCACTCGCGACACATCAAAAACGGCGCAAAGCCACGGCGGTTATGCAGCAGCACGGCCTTCTCGCGACGCTCGACCACACGCTCCAAGCCCTCCATCAAGGGTTTTGAGAACATGGAGCGGCTGCCGTGAGAAAACTCACGGCGCAGGTCGGCAATTCGGACCATGGGAAGCACGGCGTGTCCCGGGCGCTCGGGCATCTCGACACGCGTCCAAGTGGCACCGTTATACGTGCCACGACGGCAGCGGTCGAGGGCCTCGGCCGAGGGCGTGGCGGAGCCCAACACGAGCGGGCAGCGATAGCGCCGCGCCATCTCGGCCGCCACCTCGCGCGCGTGGTAGCGCGGACTGGAGCCCTGCTTGTAACTGGTCTCGTGCTCCTCGTCGATGATGATGAGGCCCAAGTCGCTGAGCGGGCAAAAGAGCGCCGAGCGAGCGCCGACGACCACGCGGGCCGCACCGCTAGCAACCATATCCCACTGGTCCAGGCGCTCGCCGGCCGAAAGCCGCGAATGGAACACGGCGACCGTCTCGCCAAAGCGCGAGCGGAAGCGGCCGACGGTCTGGGCCGTCAGCGAAATCTCGGGCACCAGCACGCAGGCCGAGCGACCGGCTGCGAGCACGCGCTCGATGGCGGAGAGGTAAACCTCGGTTTTGCCGGAGCCGGTGACGCCGTCGACCAGCACCACGTCGCCATGAGCGTCCAGACGGGCGCGCTCAATCTGCGCGAGTGCCTGTTGCTGGCCGTTGGTAAGGGAGACCGGCGCCTTGCCGCTTGCCGAGGACAGCGTGGTCTGCTCGCTGCAGCCACGCCAGGCGCGGCGCTCTTCCACCACCACGACGCCGCGTTTTTCGAGCGACTTGATGGTCGCCGACATACTGTTATAGAGAAGGTTGAGGTCGCGCGTCGTGACAGGACCACACTGGAGCGCCTCGATGAGTTGGCGCTGGCGGACCGCGGTCTTGGGTGGCGTGTAGTCAAAGCCTTCGGGCGTAAGCATCACCCAGCGGTTTTGGATGGGTTTGACGGCTGGACGTTCAACCGTCCACACGCCGTCGTCGCCCTTGACCACACGCGGGCTGCCGCCCGGTGGCAAAAACAGGCGCAGGCACTCGGAAAGCGTTGCGACGTACTCGTGGCTCATCCAACGCGCGATGCGTGCAGCCTCGGCGGTAAAGAGCGGTTTGCTGAGGATAGACTCGATGGGCTTGATGCGCACGGGGTCGAGGGCGTTGTTGCCCGGCAGATCGCCCAGATCAGGCGCAATGTCGACGACATAGCCCGCGGCGGCACGGTTACCAAAGTGGACCAGGACTGTGGATCCGATCTGGACCTCGTTGGCAAGGGACTCGGGGATGCCGTAAGCAAACGGTTCCGACAGCGCACGGGTGGGGATGTCGAGGACCACGCTCGCGTAGGCGGCAGGGGGCTCGGGCGCAGGCTTAGACTGAGCCGAGGCAGCGGCAGGCTTGGGCTTCACCGGAGCTTCCTCCGGTTCCGGCGAACCAAACAGCGACAGTTGTTGAGCCATACACCACCTCTAACGAACGGACCTGAAAGGGGTGGGACAAAATAATCAGTAGAGTTTGTCCCATGGCCGATACGAGTGTCGAGCTCGTTGCGTCACTCGAACATGGGACAAACACTACTGATTATTTTGTCCCAGCAACCCACTCATCGGTACAGAAACAAGAGCCCCGCTCGGGTGAACGGGGCTCGGATACAAACGTTTGCGCAGCGATTACAGCGCCATCGTGCGGGCGCGGTCGATGCGCGCCAGGCAGTCGTCGCGGCCGACGAGCGCCATGGTCTCGCCCAGCGGGGGGCTCACCATGTTGCCGCAGACGGCGACGCGCACGGCCTGGAACACCACGCGCTTCTTAAGGTCCATCTGCTCGGGCAGCGGCTCAAGCGCGGCGTCGATGTTGGCAGCCGTCCACTCGTCCACGCCCTCGAGCGCGGCCTTGGCGGCATCGAGAATGGCGCCCATGCCTTCCTTGGCCAGGCCCTTGTTAACAGATTTCTCGTCATACTCGAGCGTCTCGGGCGTAGCAAAGATGGGAGCGGCGACGGTCACGGCGTCGGCCGGCATCTTGGTGCGCGGCTTGACGATGGCGGCAAGCGCATCGATCCAGTCCTCACCGTACTCGACGTTGCCCTCGATGAGACCCGCCTCGTGCAGCTCGGGGACCATGATCTCGTCGGCAAACTGGGCATCGGACATGCCGTTGATGTACTCGGCATTGACCCAGTCGAGCTTCTTGGGGTCGAAGGTCGCCGGGTTCTTGGAGATGCGGTCGAGCGAGAACTTGCTGGCAAGGACATCGCGCGGGATGATCGTGGTCTCGCCGTCGAGCGACCAGCCGAGCAGCGCCAGATAGTTGACGAAGGCGTCGGACAGGTAACCGGCGTCGCGGTACTCCTCCACCGAGGTGGCGCCATGGCGCTTGGAGAGCTTCTTGCCGTCGGCGCCCAGGATCATGGAGATGTGGGCGAACGTGGGCACGGGCGCGCCGAGGGCCTCGTAGACCATGACCTGACGCGGGGTGTTGGACAGGTGGTCGTCGCCGCGGATGACATGGGTGATCTTCATCATGGCGTCGTCGACGACGGTCGCGAAGTTGTACGTGGGCGTGCCATCGGAGCGGAAGATGACAAAGTCGTCGAGCTCCTTGGCGTCGAAGGTCACCTCGCCGTGGACGGCATCGTGAATGACGACGTCGCCGCGGTCCTCGGGCACCTTGATGCGTAGGACATAGGACTCGCCGGCCTCGATGCGACGGCGGGCCTCCTCGGGATCAAGATCGCGGCAACGGCGCTGATAGCCCTGGAAGGGGTCCTTGCGCTCCTGCGCGGCCTTGCGATCGGCGTCGAGCTGCTCCTTGGTGCAGAAGCAGGGATAGGCCTTACCCTCGTCCCAAAGCTTCTGGGCAGCCTGCTTGTACAGGTCCAGGCGCTCGGTCTGGGCGTAGGGGCCAAAGTCTCCGCCCACCTCGGGACCCTCGTCCCAGTCCAGGCCCAGCCAACGCATGGCGCGCAGGATGATCTGCGTGTTCTCGTCGGTAGAGCGGGTGGGATCGGTGTCGTCAATGCGCAGGATGAACGTGCCGCCGTTAGCACGGGCGAAAGCCCAGTTATAGATAGCGGTGCGGGCGCCGCCGATGTGCAGCTTGCCCGTCGGTGAGGGTGCAAAGCGGACGCGAACGTCTGATGCCATGGAAATCTCCTCGATTGCAGGATGGATGTCTAACCGCACCAGTATAAAGCAGCAATGCCCACCTCCGCACAAAGGGCACCGACCCAGTCATTGGGGACAGACTTAAATGACCAATCTTTGGGCAACCTGTCGGCACTTAGGCAAGGCTGCTCATTTAAGTCTGTCCCCAATGAGTAGGTGCGGAAAGGGTGTGAATATTCGATTAACGCGATATCATGTGCCCTTGCATACAGAGCCCGGCGGAATGGTAACGGTCGCCGGGACACGTTTTTGAAAGGACAATCATGTCAGAAGAGCTTCGTTCCATCCCGCCCCAACACGGATCGTTTGTGTTTACGTCGGAATCGGTGACCGAGGGTCATCCCGATAAGATCGCTGACCAGATCAGCGACGCCGTACTCGACGCAATCCTCGCCAAAGAAATAGAGCTCCAGGAGCAGGGCTATATTGCGCCCAACGGCGTGCCCGCCAACGTGGAGAACGTCCGCTGCGCCTGCGAGACCCTCGTGACCACCGGCACCGTCATCGTCGCCGGCGAGATTCGCACCCAGGCCTACGTCGACGTACAGGAAATCGCCCGCGGCGTCATCCGCCGCATTGGCTACAACCGCGCCAAGTTCGGTTTTGACTGCGACACCTGCGGCGTTATGAGCCTCATCCACGAGCAGTCGCCCGATATCGCCCAGGGCGTTGACGAGTCCTTCGAGACCCAGACCGGCGCTACCACCGACCCGATCGACCTGATCGGCGCCGGCGACCAGGGCATGATGTTCGGTTATGCCTCCAACGAGACCAAGACCCTCATGCCCATGCCGCACTACCTGGCAAGCCGCCTGGCCGAGCGCCTGGCTGCCGTGCGCCATGACGGAACCCTGCCCTACCTGCGCCCCGACGGCAAGACCCAGGTCACGGTGCGCTACGAGGAAGGTAAGCCCGTGGAGGTCACGACCATCGTCATCTCCACGCAGCACGCCGCCGAGATTGAGGACATGGGCAAGATCAAGGCCGACCTCATCGAACACGTCATCACCCCGGTCATGGCCGCCGAGAACATGCCGTGGGACAACGCGGACATCTACGTGAACCCCACCGGTCGCTTTGTCGTGGGCGGCCCCATGGGCGACACGGGCCTCACCGGCCGCAAGATCATCGTCGACACCTACGGCGGCTACGGCCGTCACGGCGGCGGCGCCTTTAGCGGCAAGGACTGCACCAAGGTTGACCGCTCCGCCGCGTATGCCGCGCGCTGGGTCGCCAAGAACGTGGTCGCCGCCGGTCTGGCCGACCGCTGCGAAGTCGAGCTTGCCTACGCCATCGGCGTTTCCAAGCCCCTCTCAATCATGGTCGACACCTTCGGTACCGCGCATGTTGCCGAGGACAAGATCGTCGAGGCCGTCGAGAAGACCTTCGACCTGCGCCCGGGCGCGATCATCCGCGACCTGGACCTGCGTCGACCGATCTACGAGAAGACGGCAGCCTACGGCCACTTCGGCCGCGAAGACGCCGACTTTACCTGGGAGAAGACCGACCGAGTCGAAGAACTCAAAGCAGCCCGCGGACTGTAATTGGGAACCACCAAGGTCACAACACGCACACGCTTTCAAAAGAAGTACCGCCCCCAAGCGGTACTTCTTTTTTATTTATCCGGTAGTGAAGATGTTTCGATATGAGCCAACGCTGCGTCACTAGCTAATGAATTTTGCAGCACGGGCACTCCAACCATGTATCCTTAGTCCCGAGGGGCGGGGCATAAGGTTGATCGCGAGTTCCGCACGAGCCGGAGAGCACTTAATGTGCTCTCCGTGCGAGTCAGGACTGTCCGAGCAGGCGACCTTATGCCCCGCCCCTCGGGACGATGGGATAGAACAGGAGCGCATATGGCAGGCAAGCCACAAACACTAGCTACGACCTCGGCATTCGAGATCTTGGGCCCCGTCATGGTCGGCCCCAGCTCATCGCACACCGCCGGCGCCCTGCGCTGCGCCCAAGTTGCCGCCAGCCTGCTGGAAGGCCGCATCACCAAAGTCACCTTTGGCCTGTGGAACTCCTTCGCCCACACCTACCGCGGCCACGGCACCGATCGTGCGCTCGTCGCGGGCATCCTGGGCCTCGACACCGACGACGAGAACATCAAGCAGGCCTTCGACCTCGCAAGCGAGCAGGGCCTCGAATATCACTTTGACATCAAGGGCGACGACGCCTCCATCCACCCCAACACCGTCGACATTGACATGGTCGACGACACGGGCGCCACGGCACAGGTCCGCGGTGAGAGCCTGGGCGGCGGCAAGATGCGCATCAGCCGCATTAACGGCGTCGGCGTTGACATCTCGGGCATGTACTCAACGCTCTTCGTGGCGCACAAGGACGTCCCCGGCGTGCTCGCCGCGCTCACCAACCTGCTCGCCTACGCACACGTGAACATCGCCTTCTGCCGCACCTACCGCACCGAAGTGGGCGGACGGGCCTACTCCGTCTTTGAGACCGACGGCGCGCCCGACGACACTGTTGTCCCGATGCTGCGTAAGCTCGACAATGTCGATTACGCGACCTTTATCGAGCTCCCCGGTTCTGCCTCGTCGCTCTCCCCCGGCGTCTCGGCAAAGGAAATCTTCGACGACGGCGAGCAGCTGCTCGATGCGTGCGCCGAGCTCGGCCTGAATATCGGCGCCGTTATGGCCGTGCGCGAGGCGCGTCTGACCGGCGAGGCCCACGCCGTCGCCGCCATGCGCCGCGTGCTCGACGTCATGCGCGAGGAGACCACGACCCCCATCGTCAATCCGCAACGATCGCTCGGCGGGCTTATCGGCGGCGAGGCAAAACTCGTCGATGCCACCGGCCGCAACGATTTGAGCACGAGCCTGATGGGCACCGTTCAAACCGACGCCGTGGCCCGCGCGATGGCCGTGCTCGAGCGCTCCGCCACGATGGGAGTGATCGTCGCCGCTCCCACGGCAGGCTCCGCGGGTGTCGTGCCCGGCTGCGTGCTGGCGCTCGCCGATCACCTTCAGCTCGACGACGAGCAGGTCATGGACGCGCTCTACTGCGCAGCCGCCATCGGCCTCAACCTCACCACGAGCGCCTGCGTCGCCGGTGCCGAGGGCGGCTGCCAGGCTGAGGTAGGAAGTGCGGCCGCCATGGCAGCCGCCGCGCTGGTGCAGATGCTCGGCGGCACGCCCGGGCAGGCGCTCGACGCCAGTTCCATCGCGCTGAGTAACTTGCTGGGCCTCGTTTGTGACCCCGTCGGTGGCCTCGTGGAGGTACCCTGCCAAAACCGCAACGCCATCGGCGTGGCAGCCGCCTTTAGCTCGGCGCAGCTTGCACTTGCCGGTATCAAGAGCCTGGTGCCGTTTGACCAGATGGCGCACGTCATGCTCTCCGTGGGCCACGCGTTGCCGGCCACGCTGCGCGAGACGGCAAAGGGTGGCATCGCGCAGGCTCCGGCCGCACTTTCGGCCTGTGCAAAATGCGGTGTGTGCGGATAGCGACAAAGAAAGACTCGAAGGTGGGACAAATGTCCCACCTCTTTTGAATGCCACCGTTTCCATACCACAAACAACTAGGTAATCGCTATAATGCAAGCCCAGTAAAAACACGATGAGCCGCAAGGCGAAATTCGAAGGATATGCATACGATGTCGCAAAACGATCGAACTCAACTGATTCCCGATCCGCAGCAGCCGAGCAGGCACACCGGCGGCGTTCAATCGCCGCGTCCTATCGCGCCGAGCCGCGGTCAGCAGCGAGGTGCGGCAAACGTTTCCCAACATCCGAACAAGCAGCATCAGCAGCGCCAGACAAATGGCAATGCGCCCAAGCAGCCCCCCACGCACGCTCGAGGCGATCGCGGCCCCGCACGCAAACCCGCCGAGAACAATAAGTCGGGCAAAAAGACGACGCTCTTTGTCGTTCTGGGTCTTATCGTCATTGTCTATATCGTAGGCGTCGTGGCGTTCTCGCAGGTCGCTTACCCCAACACTACCATCGCCGGCGTCGACATCTCGCTCTCTAACGCATCTTCGGCAGCCACCAAGGTCAACTCGGCATGGAAGCACTACAAGCTCACCGTGTCGGGCTATGACTTTAGCTGGACCTACCAGCCCGAGTCCGACGAGCCCATCGTCGATGGCGAGGAAGCCGCCCACGAGATTATCAGCAAAAACGAGCCGCTGTTGTGGCCATCGCGCCTCATCGCGTCGCTCGGCGGTAAAACCGTTAGCGCCACCAAGAACGGCTCGGTCGACTTGGACCAGGACGTCGACCTGTCCATGCTCTCCGATGCCTTTGACCAAAAGCAGTTTGAGGAGGACCTGGGCAGCGCCATCGACGAGTTCAACGAGGGCCGCTCGGGCACCTTCGAGGCCACCAGCTCCTATGATGAGAAGGCCGGCAAGTTCACCGTTGAGAAGGCCCGTTCCAACGAGAAGCTCAACCGCGAGCATGTCATCAAATATGCCGAGATCGAGCTCGCGTCGCTCATCGAGAACGTCGATATCACCAAGATCGGCAACGACGCCTACGAACCGCTCAACGGCACCCTCACCAACGACCAGATTCAGGCTGCATGCGATGCCGCCAACAACTTCCTGGGCGTCAACGTGACCCTTAAGCTCAACGGCAATGATGCCGGTAAAGTGGACGGCAGCTCGGTGCTGCAGTGGATCAGCTTTGCCGATCCGGCCAACCCCACGCTCGATACGTCGCAGATCGGCAGCTGGGCCGCCGAGCTCGCTAACGGCTTTAACACCGTGGGATCCACCCGCTGGTGGACACGCGCCGACGGCAAGCAGTGCGCTGTCGAGGGCGGCGACTTTGGCTGGTCCATCGACAGCGACACACTCGCCAAGCAGGTCGAGGACGCTATCAATAACAAGCAGACCGGCGATATCGAGATTTCGTACTCCAAGAAGGCCGACACGTTTACCGCCAAGGGCGAGCCCGATTGGAAGGCCTATATCGACGTCGACCTGTCCGAGCAGCACGCGCGCTACTACGACGAGAACGGCAATATCGTGTGGGAGGCCAACATTATTTCCGGCAAACCGGGCGAAGACGCCACCCCGGAGGGCGTGTGGCAGATCAACAGCAACGACGGCGCAAGCAAGCTCATCGGTGCCAAGGACCCCGAGACCGGCAAGCCCAAATACGAGAGCCCGGTAAGCTACTGGATGCCGTTCGAGGGCAATATGGTCGGATTCCACGACGCCACCTGGCAAAACGATTCGAGTTTCGATAACGCCGAATCGTACAAGTGGTGCGGTAGCCACGGTTGTATCAACCTGCGTCTGGCCGATGCCAAGTCGCTCCACGAGCGCATCAAAGTCGGCCTCTGCGTGGTCGTGCACTCGTAACGCAGCTAACGTCTACAACAAGTAAACAGCACGGCGACAAAACTTACAGTACCGTCATCCGCAACTTCTATACGCCCGCCTATCGCGACGGGCGTATATACTTATCAGAGCCATATCGATAAAGGAGACGCTATGTCCAAGGTCCCCACGATCAATCCGGGTCCTAACGATTCCGATCGCATGCCCCAAGATGCCACCGAGACCCTGCCGATTATCAGCGCTGCAGACACCAAGCAGCCCCAAACGAGTCTCGACGATTCGACCGATATCTCCGATGAAGAAGCCTATGCAAAGCTCAAGGCAAAGCGTGCCGAACGTCGACGCAAAAAGCTGATTCGACGCGGCATTGCCGCCGGCATCGTGGGTGTCATCGCGCTCATTGCAATTGTCGCAACCCTAGTTATCAATGCGCAGCCGCAGGGCGCTAGCGGGCCTGTGACCGACATGGTGACCGAGGGCACGTTTACCACAACGGTCGAGGCGAAAGGCCAGCTCAAACCCATTTCGTCCTCAGTGGTCTCCCCTTCTGTCGACGGCACGGTCGATTCGATCAACGTGCAGGCAGGCCAATCCGTCAACGAGGGCGACGTGCTCATGACCATTAAAAACGACGAGCTCGATCGCAACGTTGCCGAGGCGCAGCGTGCAGTAGCAGCCGCTCAGGAAGACCTCGCCAACGCGCAGAAAGCCGCAGCTGCCGCGCAGGCCACCCCAACGACGGACGTCGATGGAGCTTCCGCAGCGGCTGGCATCTCCGCCGCATCAGCGGACACGAACGCTGTATCGGCCGCGCAGCGCAGCCTCGCATCGGCCCAGGCAAACCTCGATCAGGCGAACGCCAAGGCCGCCAGCCGTACGGTCACGGCCCCGAGCTCGGGCAGCATCGTGGAGCTCAACGCCAAGGTCGGCGCCACGGTAACAGGCGGAATGATCATGGGCGAAAGCGATACGAGCGGCGGCAAGCAGTGCATGCAGATCGCCGACCTGTCCAAGATGAAGGTGACGGTTCAGGTGGGCGAAAAGGATATCGCCAAAATTGCCGTGGGCCAAAGCGCCAACGTGACCTATCCCGCGTTTCCCGATATCGTGAGCCAGGGCACCGTCACGGCTATCGCCTCGGTGGCAAACTCTGACTCCGGCTCCGGTAGCGGCGGCAGCGTGACCTTTAACGTCGACATCCTCATCGAAGCACCCGACAGTCGCCTTAAGCCGGGTATGACTGCCGAGGTCTCGGTAGTGACCGAGAAGCTCGACGACGTGGTTATGGTGCCGACCATGGCGCTGATGACCGAAGATGGCGAGCACTATTACGTCAATCTGGCCACCGATTCGGAAGGCAAGAAGACGCGCCGCGTGAAGGTGACCGTCGTGACGCAAAACGACAACGAAGCCGTAGTCGGCAAGACACAGATCAAGCGCGACGACCAGGGCAACGAAATCAATCCTGGCGTGCCCACAACCAAACTGCGCGACGGTGACACCCTCGTCATGGACACCGGAGCGGGCGCAACGGCTGACGGCGGCTACAGCGCGGATTCGGGCAGTATGTCTGCCGACGAGGGTATGTAATGCGTCCCGTCATCGACATCCGCAACGTGCACCGCATTTTTGAGAGCGAAGCGGGTTGCGCCCACATCTTGCACAACGTGAGCCTAGCGGTAGATCCCGGCGAGTTCGTCGCCATTACCGGCCCCTCGGGCTCGGGCAAGTCGACGCTCATGAACATCCTAGGCTGCCTGGATAAGCCGACGGCGGGCGACTACTACCTGCAAGGGCTCAACGTGGCCGAGCTTGACGATGACGAGCTCACCGAAGTTCGCGCCCTGAGCATTGGCTTTGTCTTTCAGAGCTTCAACCTGCTGCCGCGCCTGTCGGTTATCGAAAACGTCATGCTGCCGCTGGCCTACACCAACGTACCCCGTAGCCAGCGCGAAATGCGCGCCGTGCACGCGCTGCAGGCCGTCACGCTGCCCGTCGACCATTGGGACCACCGCATATCCGAGCTCTCGGGCGGCCAGATGCAGCGTGTCGCCATCGCACGCGCCCTCGTCAACGATCCGCCCATCATTTTGGCTGACGAGCCGACGGGAAACCTGGACTCCGCAACCGGAGCGCTTGTGATGGAGACCTTCCATAAGCTCCAGGAGCGTGGCAAAACCATCGTGCTTATCACACACGACCCCGGCATTGCCGCCGAGGCCGACCGTGCCATGACCATCCGCGACGGTCGTATACACGACGGCGCGTATATTCCACATACACCGCGGACCCTGCGCAGCGCCGTAGATAGCCTGCCCATGATTTCCGCCTCCGCCAACCCGCCGAAAGGAGTGGTGGCATGAGCGCCCGCGATCTCATCCAGGAAGCACTTCACTCGCTCGAGGCCAACAAGGGGCGCAGCCTGCTCACCATCCTGGGCATTGTCATCGGCATCGCATCGGTCATCGCCATGACTTCGCTCATCGGCGGCATACAAAACAGCCTGGTCAACAGCTTGGGGCTCAATGCAGCCCGCATGGTGCAGATCTATTCGTCCCAAGAACTCACGGAGTCGGATATCGAGAAGCTACAAAAACTGGTGCCGCAGATAGAGCAGATCGGCATTGTCGACAGCGCGTATACCGAGTACAAGTCTGGCGATAAAAGCTATACCGTCATGGCACAGGGTGTCGACAGCGACATGCTCGACGCCGTGGGTGCCAGCAAGCTCGTTGCAGGACGTGTCTATTCACAGGCAGAGTCTCAATCAGGCTCGCGCGTGGCGCTCATCAGCCGCGGCGGCGCCGATCAGCTTTACGGCAACGAACAGGACGCACTGGGGAAAACCATCAAGGTGTCCAACGGCGAGGTGCAGATTGTAGGCGTGATTGATGGCGGCAGCGACTCCATGGGCTCGCTCACGCTGTATATGCCACGCGAAACCATCTCCGGCCTGTTTGGCGACGAGAATCCTTCATTCCCCAGCGTGACGGCACTTGCCGCCGAGGGCACAGACATGGACGAGCTCTGCAAGACCATCGAGTCTAAGGTGCGCGCGATGAAGGGCATCTCGGAGGATGATGAGTACGACAGCGTATCGGCGACCTCCATGAAAAGCGCCATCGATGCACTCAACTCGTTTATGGGCGCCTTCTCGCTCATCATGGGCGCTGTCGCCAGTATCTCACTGCTTGTCGGCGGAATCGGCATTATGAATATGATGCTTACCAACGTGACTGAGCGCATCCGCGAGATCGGTATTCGCCGTGCCTTGGGCGCCAGTCGCCGCGATATCACCGCGCAGTTTTTGGCCGAGTCCTCGGCGCTGTGCGTCACCGGTGGCCTGCTGGGTGTCCTGATTGGCTATCTGCTGGCCTGGGGCCTCGCGATGTTTGCCGCAGGATCAGGGGTTCTCAACGAGCTCGGTGCCAGTGGGCAGATCACACCGAGCTTTTCAATCGCCACGGTGCTGCTGGCCTTCGGCGTCTCCGTCGGCATCGGCGTAATCTTTGGCTTCTACCCCGCTCGCCGCGCGGCAAAGCTCAACCCGGTGGAGTGCCTACGCTACCAGTAAGCCACCACCAGCTACCAGTAAGCCACCACCAACAAGTTGCGGTGAATTAGGGACTGAATATACTATCTAGCAGCAAAAACAGACACTATTTCACCGCAACTTATTGAAGGGCTGTTAGCGCCAGTTCTGGGCGTCGTCCTCGAGCTATTGATGGATGACGGGCTTGTACGGGTCGAGCTTGCTCGGGACGCTCCTCCTCGCGGGCGGGAGGGCGCGCAGGCGCGGCAAGCGCCTAGCGCGCGAACTCCCGTAAGAGCGCGTCTTCCACTTCCCGAAGCGAAAGGGCCCCGCCTCCCTCGGCGGGACGGGTGACCACGATGCAGCGCGCTCCCACGTTGCGCGCGGAGGCGAGCTTCTCGGCCGTGCCGCCTACGGTTCCCGAGTCCTTGGTCACAAGCCACTGGGCGCCCACCTGCCGAAGCATCGCCTCGTTGAGCTCGCGGGTGAAGGGCCCCTGCATGCCGATGACGTGCGACGGCGAAAACCCCGCGTCGATGCACTTCGTTATAGCACCGGGCAGCGGGAGCACACGCACGAAGAAGCGCTCCGCGAAATCGGCGACGCGCGTGTAGGGAGCAAGCTCCTTGCTCCCCGTCGTGAGAAGCGCGCGACCCGGGTTCTCGGAGAGAAAGCGCGCCGCGCAGGCGATCGACGCGACCGACACGATGCCTTTGGGCAGCGCCTCGACCGGGCGCGCAAGGCGCAGGCATCGTGCACCCGCGGCGAGCGAAGCGGCCCGGATGTTGCCGCTTGCGAGCGTAGCGAAGGGGTGCGTGGCGTCGACGACGATGCGCGCGCCGGAAAGCTCGCGCTCCATGTCGGCCTCGTCGAGCCTGCCCGCATGCACCTCGATGCCCGGAAGCTCGCCCAAAAGCTCGCCTCCGTACTCAGTTGCCGCGTAGGCACGAGCGGGGATGCCCACCCCGCTCGCCCATTCGCACAGAAGGCGGCCCTCGGTGGTCCCGGCGAAGATGCGCAGCGCCGTCACTTCGGGCCGCCTGTGCGCGTGATCTGGTAGAGTAGCGCGTTCATAATGGCGGCCGCCACGGTCGAGCCGCCCTTGCGACCCCTCGCGACGATGGCCGGCACGCGTCGCGCGAGTAGCTCCTCTTTCGCCTCGACCACGTTCACAAACCCGACCGGCACCCCAACGACGAGCGCGGGCGCGATCTTCCCCGCGTCCATGAGCTCGGCGAGGCGCAGAAGTGCTGTGGGAGCGTTGCCGACGGCCACGATGAGCGGACCCTCGATGCCGCAAGCTTTGTCCATGCTCGCAACGGCGCGAGTCGTGCCCGCGGCGCGCGCAGCCGCGGCGACATCAGGGTCGGCCATGTAGCACACGGCCTTGCAGCCGAGCTTCGCGAGCGCGGGCTTGCTAATGCCTGCGAGCGCCATGTTCGTGTCGGTGAGCACCGTGGCCCCTGCGCGCAGTGCGTCGAGCGCACAGTGCGCGGCGTCATGGGTGAACACGAGGGAATCGGCGTACGAGAAGTCGGCAGTGGTGTGGATGACGCGCTTCACGACGGGCTCTTCGAGCGGCAGGAACGTGCGGCCGCTGAGCTCTTCGGTGATAATCTCGAAGCTGCGCCGCTCGATGTCGCCGGGCGCCATCTCCTTGGAATCCAACTAGTACTCCACTCCTTCCCTTGCACATATCCCCTGCTCGTAGGGATGTTTCTCGCACCGCATCTCGGTTATGTAGTCGGCCTTCTCCACGATCTTGCGGGAAGGCGCGCGCCCGGTGAGCGCTACTTCGACGCCGCGCGCGGACATATCGAGCGCGCGGTCCACGAGCGCCTCGTCGACAAGCCCCTTCGAAAGCGCGTCGAGCGCCTCGTCGAGCACGAGCAGTCCCTCTTGCGCGCCCTCGAGCTCGGCGAGCGCGGAAGCGAGGTTCCCATCGTGCAGCTCGCACGTCGCGGCAAGTTCTTCCGACGTCATCGACCAGGTAAACTTGTCCGACGCCTTCCCCGCGAACACGGGCACGCCGAAATGCTCAGCGAGCAGGCGCACCTCCCCGCTTTCGCCGTCTTTCAGGAACTGCACGACGACGACGCGGCGGCCTGCGGCGATCATGCGAAGGGCGAGGCCCATCGCCGCCGTGGTCTTGCCTTTGCCGTCGCCATGATACACGTGGATCATACGCCCTCCTCGATAATGCGGTAGACATACTCCATGTCGAGCGCCCCGCGCACGACGTCGGCCAGGCGGTCGAACTCGCGCGCACGGTGATCGGCCGCGGACGCCGCGCCCGCAGCACCCACGACGTTCTCGGGCAGGCCGCGCATGCGCGCGAGTGAGCGCGCGAGGGCGAGCGCCACCCCCGGTTCGTCGAACAGGCCGTGGAGATAGGTTCCGAACACGTTTCCGCAGGCCGCGCCTTCTGGTTTGCCGCCAATTGTGCCCGCAGGGGCGCAGGAGACGGTCGTTTCGCCGTCGTGAATCTCGTACCCGCGCGCCGTCATGCCGTTCCACGCCGAGAACGCGCCTTGGGCGCCCGTGATGCGCAGCTCCGACTGGGCGAGGCGCTTTTCCTCCTTGAACACCGTACTTGCAGGGATGAGCCCGAGCCCGCGCGCGGTGCCAGCGCCTTCCCTGCCGTGCGGGTCGGAAAGCTCGTCTCCCAAAAGCTGGTAGCCTCCGCATATGCCGAGCACCGGCGTGCCCGCGCCCGAAAGCGCGCGTACACAGGCTCCGATGCCGCTAGCCGCAAGCCAGCGCGCGTCGTCGAGCGTAGTTTTCGAGCCGGGAAGCACCACCAGGTCGGGTCGGCCCAGATCGGTCGTCGAGGAAACGTAGCGCACGCCCACGCCGGGCACGCGCGAAAGCGGGTCGAAGTCGGTGAAGTTCGACAAATGCGGAAGGCGCACGACGGCGACGTCGATGACGCCGCGCGCCTCGCGGGCAGATAGGCGCGGCGCGAGCGAGTCCTCGTCGTCCAGGTCGAGCGTAAGATACGGCACGACCCCCACGACGGGAACCCCGCACATCTTCTCGAGCGGGGCCAAACCCGGGCGCAGGATTTCCACATCGCCGCGGAACTTGTTCACCACAAGCCCCCGCAAAAGCGCGCGGTCCTCGGGCGCAAGGAGCGCGACCGTGCCGTAGAGCTGGGCAAACACCCCGCCTGGGTCGATGTCGCCCGCGAGCAGCACGGGGGAGGACACGGCGCGCGCGAGCCCCATGTTGACGATGTCGTTTTCGGAAAGGTTGATTTCGGCGGGGCTGCCGGCGCCCTCGATGACGATGACGTCGTTTTCCTCCGCGAGCGAATCGAACGCCTCCAAAATCTGCGGCATGAGCGCCTTCTTTCGCGCGAAGTAGTCCCTCGCAGCGAAGGCTCCCTGCGCCTTGCCGGCCACGATGAGCTGGCTTCGGTGGCCGCTTTCGGGCTTGAGCAGGATGGGGTTCATGCGCACGTCGGGCGCGATGCCGCACGCCTCGGCCTGCATGATCTGGGCGCGCCCCATCTCGAGCCCGTCGGCCGTGACACCGCTGTTGAGCGCCATGTTCTGGCTCTTGAAGGGAGTCACGCGCAGGCCGTCCTGCGAAAGCACACGGCACAGCCCCGCCGCAAGCAGGCTCTTCCCCGCGTTCGACATGGTGCCCTGGATCATGATGGGCTTCGCCCTACCCACGGGTATCGACCTCCTTCGCCGAGCCTCGGCCATCCGCGCCCGCCATAGCGCCGCTGCAAGAAGCGCCGCCCCGTTCGTCGGGTTGGCCTTCGTCCGATGCACCTTCCGCCCGAAGTGCGCGGCTGAACGCCATCGCAAGCCGGGCATTCTCCTTGCGCGTGCGCACCGCGACGCGGCACCAGAAACGGGACAGTACCGAAAACGAGTCGCACGTGCGGACCAAAACCCCCTGTTTATACAGGCGCTCGGGGATGTCTTTCGCCGGCGTGCGGACTAAAAGGAAGTTCGCATCCGATGGCACGACGGAAAGCCCGAGCGAGGAGAGCTCGTGGGAAAGCCACGCTCGCTCACCCGCCAATACATCGCGCGTGCGCGAGACGTATTCAACGTCTTCCAGGGCGGCGATGCCCGCGGCCTCGGCGACCGAGGAGACGGGCCACGCCTGCCCCGCCCGGCGAATCCCCTCGATGAGTTGGGCGTTTCCGCTGATCAGATATCCCAGCCGCAAGCCCGCCATTCCGTAGAGCTTGGTGAACGCGGAGAGCACGGCCACATGGCGCGAACACGCGGCGCGTGCGGCCACGCTCCTTTCGCGGGCGTCGAGCGCAAATCCGAGGAAGCACTCGTCCACGACGAGCAGCGCGCCCACCTGCTCGCAGCGGCAAGCCGCGGCATCGATCACGCTGGGGTCGACGAGACGCCCCGTCGGGTTGTTCGGATTGCAGAGGTACGCCACGTCTCCCGGCCCCTCGATCGCGCGGGCGAAGGAGGCGGGCACGTCGAAGTCGTCCGCTTCGGAGAGCGGGAACTCCTGCACGCATGCGCCGTAGTACGATGCCGCCTCCGCATATTCAGAGAACGTCGGCGCGCACACGACGATGCGTTTCGGGCGCACCGCCGCGGCGAGCCGCCAGATGATGTCGGACGCGCCCGCGCCGCAGACGATAGTATCTTCGGGAATGCCCTGGGCGCGCGCTAGGGCGCGAACGAGGGCGAGGCTTTCCCTATCGGGGTAGGCGTCGATTCGAGAAAGCGCCTTGCAAGCTGCGGCGACGGCGCGCGGCGAGGGGCCTGCCGGATTCACGTTCACCGAGAAGTCAATGAGGTCGGAGGCGCCCCCTTTGCAAGCGATGCCGAGCGATTGCGTGCTACCCCCATGCGCACGGGCACGCAGGATTCCCCCGGCAGCCCGGGGCGCGACGTGGTCTTCCCTCATGCCATCGCCCCCACGGCGAGCACGACCGCCGCGCGCGCAGCACCGAAGACGACAAGCGCGCATACGGACGCGGCGAGCATGAGCCTTGTCGCCCGGGCGATGTCGCCCCACTCGATTTCGCGGGACGCGTCGCCTATCGTCGGTTTCTCAACGAGCTTGCCGAAATACACCGCGGGTCCTGCCAGGCGCAGCCCGAGCGCGCCCGCGCACGCCGACTCGGTCTGCGCCGCGTTCGGGCTCGCATGGCGACGCCTGTCGCGGCGCCAGATGCGCGCCGCCCCGCGCGCGTCGAGCCCGACGATCGGGCACACGGCGATCATGAGCAGGGCCGATAAGCGCGCGGGAATCCAGTTCGCCGCATCGTCGAGGCGCGCCGAGGCGCAGCCGAAGTCGATGTAGCGCTCGTTTTTGTAGCCCACCATGCTGTCGAGCGTATTCACCGCCTTGTACGCCATGCCCAAGGGCGCACCCCCGATCATAAGGTAGAAAAGCGGCGCGATGACGCCGTCGCTCGCGTTCTCCGCCACCGTTTCCACGGCGGCACGTGCGACGCCGTGCTCGTCGAGAACAGACGTGTCGCGTCCCACGATGAGCCCGACGGCTTCGCGCGCCGCGACAAGGCCGCCCTTCGAGAACGCGCGGGCCACGGCCAGGCTCTGGCGGCGCAGCTCGCATGTCGCGAGAATCTGATAGCTCGCCCATGCCTCGGCAACGAAGCGCAAGCCGGAGTGAACCATGCCGCAAAGATACAGGATGCCCCAGGTCAAAAGCCCACACGCAAGCGGAAGCGCCACGGCGAGCACAAGACCTGCGGCGCGCGTGCCCGCGGACGTTTGCGGGAATGCGCCCCGCAGGCGGCCTTCGGCCCACGTGATCGCGCGCCCCATGGCGACGACGGGATGGGGAAGCCAGCGCGGGTCGCCGAAGGCAAGGTCGGCCGCGAACCCGGCGGCGACGGCAAGAATCGTCATCACCGGGCATCGCCCCCCGAAGCGGGACGAACGTCGCGAAGGCAGCGCCCATCCCAGGTGGCGGCCCATGCGCCGCCCGGCTCGGTATGCACGTCGAAGTATCCAATTTTCGGGACAGCTAACTCGGAGAGCAGCGCTTTCACGGTACCCGCGTGAACGACGAAGACGGCGCGCCCACTCCCCTGGGCACGCTCCGATTTGCACGCCTCCCGAAACGCCGCGACGACGCGGCGGGTGAAATCGCTCTTGCCCTCGCCATGCGGGCAGCGCGTCTCGCACCAGGAGTCTACCCAGGCGCGGTAGCGCGCATCCTCTTTAAGCTCGGCGGCGCTTCGTCCCTCGAAGTCGCCGAAATCCATCTCGCGCAGACCGGGGCACGCCATAAGCTCCGCGTTCGGGAAGAGGATGCGCGCCGTCTGGTCGGTGCGGGCCATGCCGCTCGTGATAACACGGAACACGTCACGATCGCACGCGAGGTCGCGCAAAGCGCGCTCGCCCGCGCTCGACAGGGGCTCGTCGGTG
Source organism: Coriobacteriaceae bacterium (assembly GCA_902364645.1). GTDB lineage: Bacteria > Actinomycetota > Coriobacteriia > Coriobacteriales > Coriobacteriaceae > Collinsella. The sequence continues at coordinate 51,750 of CABJEP010000004.1, forward strand.
CCCGCCCCGCTGTAGCGATGGTCTTCCGTGCCCGCCGTGGCACCATGGCGCACGAAGACGACTTCCAAAGGCGCGCCCGCGCCCTGCGTCCCTCGAGGCGCATCATCAAGATTTCCCTTGATGACCTGGGGAATCCCGCACGTCATGCGCACGACGACGTCGGCGCGCGCAGCGAGCGCGCATCCCAGGCGCCCCGCGCGCTCGCGCCATTGGGCGTCTTCCGCACGCATAGGGACGACCCCCGAGCCGACCAAGGACAGAATCACTACGTCGAAGCCGATCAGCCGCTCGAGCGCCCGGTCAGCGTCGAGCGCGCGTACGAGTTCCTCAGCACAGTAAGCGACACGGCCGGCAAAAGCCGCGGGCACGCCGCCCTCCGCAAACTGCGCCGCGTCGACGAAATCGTCCGCCGCGAACCCGAGCTTTTCGCGCACGAAGGTCCTCTTCCCCGAATGCGCGCCACCTACCACGAGCATCATAGGAGCATGCCCCCCGCCACCAGCATGGCAAGCATCGCGAGCTCGGCCCATTGCAGAAACCATCCGGCCAAATCCCCCGTCACCCCGCCGAAGCGGGACAGGGCAACATGGCGGTACCACGCGAGCGCCAAAAGCCCCGCCACCGCCATAAGGGCGCCGACGGCCTGAGCGCACGCGACCATCCCTGCAGCCGAAGCCGCAGCGAAAGCGCAAAGCGGCACGACGATCGCCGCGTGCTTCTTAGCAGGCGAGAGCCCCGCGGCCATGCCGTCCGCACGCGCGGCAGGCCAGCATTCAACGGCGAGCCCCGAAAGCGAGCGGGAGAACACGAGCGAGCACAGAAGCGCGAGGAACGCCCCCGCCGTAAGCGGCAGCGCGGTGAACAGGGAAAACTGCAGAATAAGGTACACAACAACACCGATGACCCCGAAGGCGCCCGCCCGCGGGTCGTGCATGATCTCGAGCTTTCGCTCGCGCGGGGCCCAACTTGCAAGCGCATCGGAGGTGTCGCAGAGCCCGTCTAGGTGGATGCCTCCCGTCACCGCCACAGGCAGCGCCACGAGCACGGCCGCGACGATGGTCGCGGGCACGCCGAGCAGGTTCGCAACGTGTCCCCACGCCGTCATGAGGAACCCTTCCGCAAGGCCCACCAGGGGAAACGCGGCAAGCGCATGGGTTGACCCGAAATCGGTCCAGGCCGATTTCGGGACGGGGATGCGCGAGAACGTTCCGAACGCCGCGCCGATTGCCTCTGCTATCTTCACCTTGTAGGTCCTTCACCTTTCATCCACACGGGAATCCCGCATACCACCTCGACTGCGCGGTCGGCCAGCGCCGCCACGCCCGCGTTCACGCGCGCGAGCGCGCGCCTCCATGCCTCGGTCCCCTCATCGTAGCGCATCTCATCGGCGAACACGTCGACGGTGACCACCACCGTATACGCAGCGGCCTGAGCGAGCCGTTCGATGCCTCCGAGCACCTCGCGCGCCACAGCGTCAGGGTCACGCGGGGACAAGCCGCCTTCCGCGAAAAGCTCGTTCGCAACCAGGTTGCCCACGTCTTCCAAAAGAAGCGTGCAGCCGCGCGGAAGCTCGGGCACTGCGGTGCCCACGTCACGCGTGCGCTCGAGGGTGGAAAACCCCTTGCCCTCGCGCAGCGCCCGATGGCGCGCGATGCGGCGGGTGCCCTCTTCCCCGAAGGGCTCCATCGTTGCCAGGTACACGCGGGGGCCGTCGTGCCCGAGGCACAGAGACTCGGCGTAGGCGCTCTTGCCGCTCGCGGCGGCGCCGATAACGAGCGTCACCGTCATTTCACGGCCTCGAAATGCTCGTAAGCAGCCATGCCAGTCGCCGTGAACGTCTTCCCATCCCGGTATACGCGCAGCGCCGAATCCAGAAGGGGCAGATACGCCATGGCGCCCGCGCCCTCGCCCAAGTGCATGCCTGCGTCGAGGGGTGCCTTTATGCCGAGCTCGAGAAGGAGCTCCTGGCTTGCGGGTTCGCTTGATGCGTGGGTGCCCACGAGGTAGCCCAAGGCGTTGGGGCACAGGCGCGCCGCGCACAGAGCCGCCGTGCAGGATATGACCCCGTCGAGGAGCGCCGGCGCCTTCGAGGCCGCGGCCCCCAGGTAGAAGCCGCACATCGCCGCGATGTCGAAGCCGCCCACCTTCGAGAGCACGTCGATCGGGTCGGCGGGATCGGGCGAGTTCGCGTCGATAGCGCGCTCGACCACGTCGCGCTTGCGCGCGAGCGAGGCGTCCGAGAGCCCCGCGCCGCGCCCGACGAGGCTCCGCGCGTCCGCCCGGATGAGCACTGCGGCCACCGCCGCCGAGGTGGTCGTGTTGCCGATGCCCATCTCGCCCGCGGCGAGAAGGCGCACGCCGGCGCGGGCAAGCCCGCACGCGACGGCGATTCCGACCTCGATCGCGCGCACGGCCCCATCTCGAGACATAGCGGGGCCGTGCGCGATGTTGCCACTCCCCCGCCGCACGTTCGCGCGCACCATGCGCGCGTCTTCTATGCCCCGGGCCATACCCACGTCGACGGGCACGACCTCGGCACCCGCGAACGCCGCCATGCGGCAGGCGCTCGTGGCCCCCTCGCACATGTTGCGCGCGACGGCTCGCGTCACGTCTTGCCCGCTTTGCGACACGCCTTCGGCAACGATCCCGTTGTCGGAGAAGAATACCGCGAGCGCACGGGGAAACTCGGCCACCTCGGCGCTCCCCTGAGCTGCGGCGATACACGCGACGGCGTCTTCAAAGTCGCCCAATCCCCCCAAGGGGTGCGCGATGGAGTCCCACGCGGCGTACGCGGCGGCGCGGGCGCACTCGTCTGCGGGCTCGATCCGGGAGAGCGTGGCTTCGAGCACGGCGCCCGGCGCCGACGAGAACGCGCGCTCGACTTCCTCGCGGATGCAGGCAAGCGCGGTTTCGGTTGCTTCAGCCATGCCGTCTCCTCTCTGCAAACGACGCTGCGGCAGACGCGAACGCGCGCGCAACGTCGGGGTTCGCAGGATAGTACACATGCGGGAAGCCCGCAACCAGGGACGGGGTGGTCGACATGCACGGCCAGCCCTTGTCGCGCCGGGGCTTCTGCGCCCAGAAGTCGCCGCCCGGGCAGGTGGACTGCCAGTAGTGGAACTCGTGCGCGCGGATGCGTGTGCCGCGCGGCCCGTAGAGCCCGTCGCGTTGGGAAGTGAGCTCCACGTACCCGAAATGGGACAGCCTTCCCCCATTCTCGCTTGCGCCCTCAAGGGCGCCCGCAACAGGCCAGCGCCGCCCCTCGCTATCGGCGATTTCGCGCTGCAGGTACAGAAACCCACCGCATTCGGCGACCGTCGGCATGCCGGATTCCACCGCGCGCCGCACCGCCTCGCGCATCGGCGCGTTCTCGGAGAGCTGCCGCGCATGGAGCTCCGGGTAGCCGCCCCCCAGATAGAGGGCGCTTGTCCCCCGGGGCAACTCGCTATCACACAGGGGGCTGAAAAAGGCCAGCTCGCAACCCAGGTCCTCGAGCGCGCGCAGGTTCTCCTCGTAGTAGAACGAGAACGCCTCGTCACGCGCGACGGCGACGATGGGCCGCGCTCCCGCGATCGGCTCCAACCGGTAAGGTTCCTCGCGGATATCGGGTGCCGTCACCGCTATTTCGAGCAAGCGGTCGACGTCGACGCTCTTTTCCACCAGCTCGGCCATCTTGTCGATGCGCGCGGAGAGCTGCTCGACCTCGTCGGCGGTCACAAGCCCCAGATGCCGGCTTTCGAGCGAGAACGCCTCGTCGGCGGGGATATTCCCCAAAACCGCGACGCCCGTGTGCTTCTCGATCGCAGGCGCCGCGTAGGCGCAGGCAGCGGCGCTCGTCTTGTTCAGCACGACGCCGCGCACGTTCGCACAAGGCAGGAACTCGGCAATGCCGCGGATTACGGCGGCGAGCGATAAAGACGCCCCGCGCCCGTTCACCACTAAAACGACCGGCGTTTCCGTGTCGCGCGCAACCTGGTAGCTGCTCGCGTCGGCCACGCCGGGCGCCATGCCGTCGTAGAAGCCCATAACCCCCTCGAGCACCGCGACATCCGCGCCCGCGGCGCCGCGTGCGAGCAGGGCGCGCAGCGTCGGGGCGTCGGTGAAGAAGCCGTCTAAATTGCCCGAGCGCGCACCCACGACGCGGCGATGAAAGAGCGGGTCAATGTAGTCGGGTCCGCATTTGAAGGCCGCGCATGCAAGGCCGCGACGCGCGAGCGCGCGCAGGAGCGCGCACGTGACGACCGTCTTGCCGCTCCCGCTCGAGGGCGCAGCGACCATGAAGCGCGGGATGGACGTGCTCACTGGGCGCCGCCTTCCCCACCTGCGGCGTTGCAGTTAGCAAGCGAGACCACCTCAACGGATGGTTTCCCCTCGGCAGAGGGGTCCTCCCCGACAGGTGACTCAACAAGCGCCCCGACATCGGCAAGCTCCTCGGCATCCGCGCCCGCACCACGCGCGCTGACGAGGAACACGGGGTTTTGCGCCTTCATAAGATGGTGCGAGCCTACAGCCTCGGCGCGGGCGGCCGAAACCTGGCACGCCTCGAACTCCTTAAAGCGCGAACCCGAGAGGAGCGCGCACGCCTCGGTGAGCGTCTCAACGGTGACGCATGGCACGCACAGGCGAACCTGCGAGTTCTTCTCGAGCGCCGCCTCCACGATGGAGGGAAGCTCGCCCGCGCTCCCGCCGACGAACACGGCGTCGGGGACGGGCAGTTTCGCGAGCGCTTCGGGGGCGACACCGGGGACCGCATGCACGTTGCCGCACCCGAATGCATCCGCGTTCTCTCGGATGAGCCGCACGCCGGCCGCGTTGCGCTCGACCGCCCATACCGACCCCGCTCGCGCGACGAGCGCCGCCTCGATCGACACGCTCCCCGTGCCGGCGCCGACATCCCACACGGTGTCGGTCGCGGTAAGGCGCAGCTTCGCGAGCGCGACGGCGCGCACCTCCTGCTTGGTCATGGGAACGTCGCCGCGGATGAAGAGCTCGTCGGGAATGCCCGAGGAAGCGTACGGCCAGCGGGAGCTCGCGGCGCGGGATGCGCCCGCAGAGTCCGCCGCGAAAGAAGCCGCCGCGGGCGCAGACGCGCCGGCCGGCGCCTCGGAGGCTGCGCTAGAGCCCGCAGGCGACCCGGCGCAGCCTGCGAACTCGATAAGCATCACGTTCAAGTCGTCGAACGTCTGACCTGCGATTTCACTTGCGGTCGCGCAGGTGATGCGCTCGTCGGGGTACGACAGGCGCTCGGCCACCGTCACGCGCGCGTCCGCGAAGCCCGCCTGCACAAGCTCGCCCGAAAGCCGCGAGGGGTCTTCCCCGCCCGACGTGGCGAGGAAGAGCTCACCTGCGCGCTCGGCCTCGGCCACGATGTCGCACGCCACGCCGTGAGCGCTCGCGAAGCGCCAATCCTGCCATGGACGCGCGAGGCGCGCGGCGAGATACGACGCTGAGCTTATGCCGGGAATGACGCGCACGTCCACCCGCGCGTCGCCGGAGAGCGCCTCCACCAGGCGGCGCGCGCCGCTGAACAGCCCCACATCGCCCGTCATCACGACCACGGCGCGCTGCCACGACGCCGCATCAGTGAGCGCGGCGACGATGTCCGCCGTCTTCACGAGCTCGCATCTCACCACGTCGGGCGGCACGTCGATGCCGACAAGCGCGCGATGAGCGCCGATGACCACGTCGGCGATGTCGATCGCGTCGAGCGCCGCACGCGAGAGCAAGTCGGGGTTTCCGGGCCCCGCCCCGATGATCGTTACCTTTCGCATGGAATCTCCCGATACCCGCGCGGCGTGACCATACGGCCGCCTACGCGCTTCGTGTCCGCGTTGCCGACGAACACGGTGGTGAACATGTCGGCGTCGAACTCCCCCAGCTCGGAGAGCCTGCACATGCCCGACTGCTGCCCCTCGCGCCCGATGTTGCGTACCCAGCCGCAGAGCGTGTCGGGGGCCTTCCATTCGAGCATAATCTTCGCCGCGCGCGAGAGCCTGTCGGCGCGCTTTCTGCTGCGCGGGTTGTACAAACAGATGCAGAAGTCGGCGCTCGCCACGGCAGCGAGCCTGCGCTCGATGACCTCCCACGGCGTGAGCAGGTCGGAGAGCGACACGACCGCGAAGTCGTGGGCAAGCGGGGCGCCGAGCACCGCCGACCCGCTCTGAGCCGCGGTGGCCCCGGCGATAACTTCCACGTCTACATCGGGGTAGTCCTCCGCAAGCTCCAGCACGGGGCTCGCCATGCCGTACACGCCCGCGTCACCGCTGCACACGAGCGCCACGGCTTCTCCGCTCTGCGCGCGCGAAAGCGCCAGGCGGCACCGTTCGACCTCGTGCATCATCGGCGTCGCGAGATGCGCCGCGTCGGGCACGGCGGCGAGCGCGAGCTCCACGTATTTCGTGTACCCCACAACGATGTCGGCCGCCTCGAGCGCGCGCCGAGCCGCAATCGTCATGCCGTCGGGGCCGCCCGGGCCAATCCCCACCACGAAGAGCTTTCCCATCACCGCTCCTTAAACGAAAGTTCGATAGTTACCTTGGAAAACGCGACGGTCACGCCGCCGTGAGCGAGCTTCGGGAAGAAAAGTTTGCCCCCGCCCGCGAGCGCCGCGCGCTCGCACACGTTGTCGACCCCCACCGTCGCGCGCACGAAATCAGATGGCGAAACGCTGCCTTCGACCTGCGACAACTCCTCTGCGGAATACGTCGCGAGCGGGATACTGCGCGCGTGGCAGAAGGCGAGCAGACCCTCCTCGCGCGCCTTAACGTCGATCGTCGCCGCCTCGCGCACGGCCGAAGGCGAGATGCCCGCCTGCCCGCACGCGAGAAGAAACGCCTCCCCGATCGCTTCGGTGCACGCACCGCGACGGCACCCTATGCCCGCAACGATGCAGGGTAAGACAAGGTGAAGCGGCTCGCGCGCAGGCGCCTGCGCCCGCACGCCCGCCGGCTTCCCCGTCACACCGGCGGGCACGACCTCGCCCGTTGTCTCCGCCGCGCGAACGGACGCACCTGCATTCGCGCCAGCGAACGGCGACACGACGATATCGGCCCGAGCGCGGTCGGACGCAATGTCAACCCCCTCAGGCGGCTGTCCCGAAATCGGCATGTCGGAATAGAGCGCCACGCGCCCGCCCGAAAGCAGCCGCGCCGACACTCGCTTGATAGCCTCGGGATTCGAAACGGCGAGCCCAGCACAGCGCGCCCACGTATCCACCGCCCACACGCCGCGGACGTCGGTCGCCGTGGTGATGACGGGGATGGCCCCTGCCGCGCGTGCCACAGTTTGCGCAAGCTCGTTCGCACCGCCCAAATGCCCCGACAAAAGCGAGACGGCAAAGCGCCCCGCCTCGTCGATCACCACAACCGCGGAATCGTTTGCCTTCGAGGCGACATGCGGCGCGATCGCCCGCACGGCGATGCCCGCCGCGCCCACGAACAGAAGCGCGTCCGACGCTTCCCACGCGAGCGCCGTCCATGCGCGCAGGTCGGCCTTCCCCTCGCCGAACCCGCGCGAAACGGAAACGTTCCAGCCAGAGTCATCTTCACCTGTCTGCGCGCAATCGGAAAGCGCGCGTGCGGTGCGCTCCGCCAACGCATACCCCCTCTCAGTGAACGCTATGCAGGAAACCCTCATCTAGCGCACCACCATCGTCGAGAAGTAGCTGCCCCGATCGGGCACATCGTCGAGCGAGCGGTACACGCGCTCGCCCGGAAGCCCACAGTCCTCTACGAGCTCGGCACCGTCGAAGGCACCCTCCTCGCGAAGGATGCGCTTCGTGTCCGCAAGCGAGCGGCGCGCCTTCATGACCACCTTCGTCCCCGGCCAGCCGATTGCGCGGCGAACGTCATCGTAGCCGCCGGGCACGATGTGCAGAGGCGACGACATCTCGGGCGTGAGGTCGCGCTCGAGCGCCGCGGCGACCGCGCAGAAGCTCGGCACGCCGGGAATGGCGCGCGCCTCGAACCCGCGGGCGCGCACGTCGGGCGCTATGCGCTGGAAGGTGGCGTAGATGCTTGGGTCCCCCAGGTTCAGCAGCGCGACGTCGCGGGCCGCATCCAGGTGCGCGACAAGCTCGCGAACAAGCGAGGCATGCTCGGCCGCGCGGCGCTCGGCGTCGCGCGTCATCGAGAATCGCACGGGGATCACCGTCTTGCCTGTAAGGTCGACGGCGCCGCGCACAATGTCAAGCGCGACCATGACCCCGTCCGCCGTTTGCGGTGCGGCGATGACCGGACACGATTCGATTGTGCGGACGGCCTTGATCGTGAGCAGCTCGGGGTCGCCAGGCCCCGTGCCCACCCCGTACAGCACGCCTTTACTCATACGTCGCCCCCAATTCCCCGATAACAGCATCGGCGCCCGACGTGCGGAAAAGCTCGCGGCGCCCGGCGTCGAACACGACCGCGGCGATGTCGCATGCGCCCGCCGCGCGGCGGCGCAACCTGTCCTCGATTGCCGCAGCGAGCGAGGCGCGCACAGCATCCCCCACGCCGGCGGCCTCGATTACCTCAAGCGCCGTCGTGGTCGTGACCGACGACATGATCTCGTGCACGGTCTTCGCGCCCGCGCCGGCCAAGGCCGCGTGGGCGGCCAGAATCTCCGCGCGGCAGTCGGCGGTACGCGAATGGGTGTCCATGATGCCGCCCGCGACCTTCACTAGCTTGCCGATGTGTCCCACAAGAAGGACATTGGTAAATCCCTCGCGAACGCAGCAATCAATCGCATCGCCCACAAAGTTGGAGATGAAGACCACCGGCGCACCGTTTAGGTGGAAATGCCCCGAGATGAACTGCCCGCCGTAGTTGCCGGGCGTGAGCACGACTCCGCGCCGCCCCATAGCCGCATGCTGCCGGATCTCGAGCTCGATGCTGTCGCGCAAGGCAGCGAGGCTGCGCGGCTCGACGATGCCCGTCGTACCCAGGATGGAGATGCCGTCCTCTATCCCCAGGTGCGGGTTGAAGGTCTTTTCGGCAAGGGCAACACCCTCGGGTACCGAAATCGTCACAGCAATATTTCCAGAAAAGCCGTGCGCGGCGCACACCTCGCGCACCGCCGAAGTGATCATCGCGCGCGGCGTCGCGTTGATGGCGGCCGCCCCCACCGGCTGCTCAAGCCCGGGCAACGTCACGCGCCCCACGCCCACGCCGCCATCGACGGAAACTTCCGATTCGCGCGCGGGCACGCCCTTGCTGCCCGCAGCGCCCGTGCCCGGCCCCGCATGTTCCACGAGCGCGTACACGAGCACGCCGTCGGTCACATCGGCATCGTCGCCTGCGTCCTTTCGCACGGCGCACTGGGCGCACCCCTCGCCGATGCATACGTCGACCACGTCCGTCTCGACGGGCAGCCCGCCGGGGGTGACGATCGACACGCGGCCCACGGTCTTTCGTGACAAGAGCATCTCGCAGGCCGCCTTCGCCGCGAGAGCGGCGCAGCTCCCCGTGGTGTAGCCGCAGCGCAGGCGGGTCGTCCCGGTATATATGTAGTGCTCGAAGGCCACGCTAGCTGCTCGCCTTCCGATACCCCGTGGCAAACGAAGGGTCGTAAAGCTTGCTGCGCTCGTACGACTCCGCTTGCGCGCCGTCGTGCGCAAGCCCGCCGCGAGCTCCGAGCACGCTGCCCACCACCACGAGCGCCGTGCGGTCGATGCCCTCTCGCGCGCCCGCATCGGCGAGCGTGCCCACTGTGCATCGCACCACGCGCTCCTCAGGCCAGGTCGCCTTATACACGAGCGCCGCCGGCTCGTCGGAGCTGCGGCCCGCGGCCAAAAGCTCGGCGGAAAGCTCGGCGAGCATACCCGAGCTCAAGAAGATGACCATAGTCGAGCCGCTTTCCGCCATGGTGCGCATGCCCTCGCCCGCAGGCATGGGGGTGCGCCCGGAAAGCCGCGTGATCACGACCGACTGGCTGATTCCCGGCAGCGTGTATTCCTGGCGAAGCGCCGCCGCGGCACCGCAAAAGCTCGACACGCCGGGCACCACCTCGTAGTCCACGCCGCGCGCGTCGAGCGCGTCCATCTGCTCCTGGATGGCGCCGTACAGGCACGGGTCGCCCGTGTGCAGGCGCACCACTTCCTCGCCCCGCGCATCTGCCGCGCACATCACGTCGAGCACTTCCTCCAAGGTCATGTGCGCGCTGTCGTAGACGATGCAGGATTCCTTGCACTCAGCGAGCAGCTCGGGGTTCACAAGGCTCCCCGCCCAAACGACCACGTCGGCCGCGTGCAGAAGGCGCGCCCCGCGCAGCGTGATAAGGTCGGCGGCGCCAGAGCCTGCGCCAACGATATGAATCATCCGAGCCTTCCCTTCCCGTTTCTCATCGCAACCGTTTACGCCGCCATTCGCGCAGCGGGCAAAACACGGCGCCTGCGGCAGCAATCGGCGCAAATACGCAGGCAGGAGGCGCAATGCCGCCCGCGCTGGCTTTGACACGTTCACAAGTGCCCACTATCATAGTAAAAGTTTCGGCAACGAGCATATGACAATCGGATAAAAGGAAATGACCGGCGCGGCGCCTGCACAGCCCGCGCTGGCTTGCGGAGGGAACCAGGTGGGAATCCTGGGCAAGGGACATTACTGTATAGGACGCGCGGGCGAACCGCCTCGCGCCCCAAGCCAGACTGCTTCGCCTTTTCCTCACGGCATCGCCGTGGCGTTAGCTCCTTGTGAACCCCGAGGGGTGCGCTTTTCTTTCGCTTGTGCCGACAAGCAACTGTCGCCGGGGGACCGGCAAACCGAGGAAAGGAAAAACCATGTCCGACCAGATGTCACGCCGCGGCTTCATGGGCGCCGCAGCAACCGGAGCCGTCGCGCTCGCCGGAGTCGCGCTCGCGGGCTGCTCCAACACCTCCGCGAGTTCCGAGAAATCTAGTGAAAAGGAGAAGGCCGCGAAGCCGGTCATCCTCGTCACGAGCTTCGGCACGAGCTACAACGACTCGCGCCACATCACCATCGGCGCCATCGAAGACGCTATCCGCGAGAAGTACTGGCAGGACTACGACATCCGCCGCGCCTTCACCGCGCAGATCATCATCGACAAGCTGAAGAAGCGCGACGGCATCACGATCGACAACATGACCGAGGCGCTTGACCGCTGCGTGGAAGACGGCGTGAAGGAAATCGTCGTGCAGCCGACGCATCTCATGGCTGGCCTGGAATACGCCGACGTGAAAGACGAGCTCGACAAGTACGCCGACAAGTTCGACAAGATCTCGCTCGGCGACCCGCTGCTCACCTCCGACGACGACTACAAAAAGGTGGCCGCAGCCATTAAGGAGAACATGGCGTCCTTCGACGACGGCGAGACGGCGCTGTGCCTCATGGGCCACGGCACCGAAGCCGATTCCAACGCCGACTATGCCAAGATGCAGGAAGTGTTCAAGAACGAGGGTTTGACGCAGTTCTTCGTCGGCACCGTCGAGGCTGAACCGACCTGCGAGGATGTTATCGCCGCCGCGAGCGCCGCAGGCTACAAGAAGGCCGTGCTCGCGCCGTTCATGGTGGTCGCGGGCGACCACGCGAACAACGACATGGCAGACGAGACCGACCCCGACAGCTGGGCTGCGAAGTTCGTGGCCGCCGGCTTCGAAGTGACGTGCCTGCTCCAGGGTCTGGGACAGAACGTCGCGGTCGACGACATCTACGTCTCGCACGTGGACGACGCCATCGCCAAGCTGTAAACTCGCCGCGCACGGGGGCGCCGGTCGCGTCCCCGTGCAACGGGCATGCGCCTTTCCCCGACTGACGACGCATGCCCGTTGCATTCGCATCCCGACCGCCCACCGCACGGCGCGGGCGGTCGAAGCGATTGAAAGGAACCCCCTCCATGTTGAAGAAAACCCTCGTCTTCGCCCTGTCGGCGGCGCTTTGCGCGTTCTCGCTCGCCGGCTGCGCCGGAAATTCAATCGACAGCGCAAAGGCAAGCGATGCCGATTCCCAGGAAAAGACCGAACAGGCGGCCGATGCGCCCGCGGGCGCAAGCGCTGCCCCCATCACCGCCGACAAGGTGGCCGACGGCACCTATCCAATCACCGTAGATTCCAGCTCGAACATGTTCAGGATCGTGGACGCCCAGCTCATCGTGGAAAACGGCTCCATGCACTGCGTGATGACGCTTTCCGGCACGGGCTACGGCAAGCTCTTCATGGGCACGGGCGACGAGGCTGCCGCCGCGAGCGAGGCCGACTTCATCCCCTATGTGGAAAACGCGGAAGGCAAGTACACCTACGACGTGCCCGTTGATGCGCTCGACGAGGACACCGCCTGTGCCGCGTGGAGTATTAGAAAAGAGCAGTGGTACGACCGCACACTTGTGTTCGAATCCGCCGGCGTCGATCTGCGCGCCGACGCACTGAAGTAACGCCATGCGGTCGATTCTTCCCAAGGGGGAAAACAGGAAGCTCCACAGCATCGCGGCGCGCGCGATCGCCTGCGTTCTCGTCGCCCTGCTCGCGCTTCCCTTCGCGGGGTGCAGTGCGAGCCCGAACGCGACCGGTGGCACGGCGGGCTCTCAGGAATACACGGTGAGCGTCTCGCTTTCCGGCGGGTCAGGGCGCGCAAGCATCGCCTCACCCACCACAATTGTGAAGGATGGCGACACCTACACCGCGACCATCACCTGGTCGAGTTCGAACTACGACAAGATGACCGTCGACGGCGTGGACTACGCGCCCGTAAACGACGGCGGCAACTCCACGTTCGAGATACCCGTCACGCTCGACGAGGACATCGCCGTGTCGGCCGAGACCGTCGCCATGTCGACGTCGCACACCATCGACTACACGCTCCACTTCGACTCATCCACCATGAAGGAGAAATCGGGCGACGATGCAAGCGGCGGCTCCCCTGCGGGAACGGCTTCAAGCGCCGCGGCCGACTTCCACAACGCCGATTTGGGCTGCGGCTGGGAGCCGACGGGAGCGCTTCAGCTTGAATACGCCGAGCACTTCACTGTCGACGAGTTCGAAGGCGGCCTGCGGCTTATCTGCGTTTCGAACGGGGAGCGCTTCCTCGTGGTGCCGCAAGATGCGAAGGTACCTGATGGGTTAAGCTCCGACATCGCGGTCATAAGGCGCCCCGCCGACAAGGTGTACCTCGTGTCGTCGGCGACGATGTGCCTGGTCGACGCGCTCGATGCGAACGACAATATCTTAATGTCGGGCACGAAAGCCGACGATTGCTCGGTCGCGGGCTTCAAAAGCGCGCTCGGAAGTGGGGCGATCGCCTACGGCGGCAAGTACAGCGCGCCCGACTACGAGCGAATATCGGCCTCGGGCTGCACGCTCGCCATCGAGAACACCATGATCAACCACACGCCCGATGTGAAGGAAAAGCTGCAGAAGCTCGGGCTCGTCGTGCTCACCGAACAGTCGTCGAGCGAGCCCAAAGCACTCGGGCGCGTCGAGTGGATTAAGCTTTTCGGCGTCCTGTTCGACAAGGAAGACGAGGCCACGCACCTGTTCAACGAGCAGAAGGCCCGCGTCGAGCAAACGTCGGGGCTCGCGTCGTCAGGTAAAACCGTGGCGTATTTCTACATTAACTCGAACGGGGCCGCCGTCACGCGGCGGGCGGGCGACTACGTGGCGCAGATGATCGAGCTTGCAGGCGGCAGCTACGCGCTCGATGACGCGCAGACGGCGTCGACGTCAGGTTCGTCAGTAACGCTCGAAATGGAGCGCTTCTACGCGACAGCGAAGGATGCCGACATCATCGTCTACAACGGCACCATCGACGAATCGGTTGCCACCTTGAACGACTTCGTAGGCAAAAACGCGCTATTGTCGCAGTTCAAAGCCGTGAAGAACGGCAACGTCTGGGTCACAAGCGCCGACATGTACCAGCAGATGACTTCTACCGCCGACATTATCGACGAGCTGCACGGGGCGTTCACCGGCGATGACGCGAGCGACTTCCATTATCTGAGGAAGCTCGGTTAGCGCCATGAGAAGCCGGCTTTCCATGGCATACGACGAATCGGGGCGCGCCGCGCGGTGTCGCGTCGTGACGGCGCTGCTCGCTGTTGCCCTCATCGTGCTCGTCGGGGCCAACCTGTGCATCGGGAGCGTGCTCGTGCCCGCAGACCACATCCCCGGCATCCTTTCGGGCGGCGCGGCCAATTCCATGGAAAGCCAGGTCATCTGGGAGATTCGCCTGCCGCGCGTGCTTTCAGCCGTGCTTCTCGGCGGGGCACTTTCGCTTTCCGGGTTCCTGCTGCAGACGTTTTTCAACAACCCCATCGCCGACCCGTTCATCTTGGGCGTCTCCTCGGGCGCAAAGTTCGTCGTCGCGCTTACGATGATCGTACTTCTAGGCGCGAACCAGGCCATGTCCTCGCCGGCCATGGTGGCCGCAGCGTTTCTGGGCTCGCTTATCACCATCGGCTTCGTGCTCCTCATCGCACGGCGCATAAGTTCCATGGCCATGCTCATCGTGGCGGGCGTCATGGTGGGATACATCTGCTCGGCGGCGACGAACTTCCTCATCGCCTTCGCCGACGACCAGTCCATCGTGAACCTGCACAACTGGTCTTTGGGTAGCTTCTCGGGTTCGAGCTGGGACGACATCGCGGTCATCGCGGTCGTGGTGATCACCGTGAGCGCATGCGTATTCGCGATATCGAAGCCCCTTTCCGCCTTCCAGCTGGGAGAAGCCTACGCGAAAAGCGTCGGCGTGAACGTCGAACGCTTCCGCGTGGTGCTCGTCCTTCTAGCGAGCATGCTCTCCGCCTGCGTGACCGCGTTCGCTGGTCCGGTGTCGTTCGTAGGCATCGCGGTTCCGCATCTCGTGAAGTCGGCGCTAAAGTCGTCGAAGCCCATCCGCGTGATTCCTGCGTGCTTCTTGGGAGGCGCCATCTTCTGCGCGGGCTGCGATTTGATCGCGCGCACGCTGTTCTCTCCCGTCGAGCTTTCCATCAGCGCCGTCACCGCCATCTTCGGCGCTCCGGTGGTTATCGCGCTCATGTTGAAGAAGCGGGTGAGGTAGATGCGGGAATTCGTGCCGCGGCCCAAAACGCTCGGAGGGGACATTCCATGCTTAGACAGTCCTGAGCTCGCACGAAAGCGCCAGAAGGCACTTTCGGCTCGTGCGGAACTGCGCGCGGAACGCCTCTTCCGAGCGGAGCCGAACCTCGAAACTACGGTCGAAACGCAGGCTGACGGAGCGCCGCTTTTCCACATAAGCGACCTGTCGGCGGGCTACGACAAGAAGGTCGTAGTCGGAGGCGTCGATCTGGAGGTTCGCGCGGGCGACGTCGTGGCGCTCATCGGGCCGAACGGCTCGGGCAAGTCGACCATCTTAAAAACCATCACACGCCATCTGGCACCGCTTGCCGGCGCGGTCGAGCTCGACGGGCGGGAGATTTCCCGATGGAAGACGGCGGAGTTTGCAAAGAACCTTGCCGTTATGCTGACAGATCGCCCCCGGACCGAGCTCCTCACCTGCCGCGATGTCGTAGAGGCGGGAAGGCACCCCTACACCGGGCGAATGGGCACACTCTCGCCCGACGACCATAGTCGGGTCGACGAGGCCATGAAAACCGCACGTGTGGAAGAGCTCGCCGAGCGCGACTTCATGCAGATAAGCGACGGGCAACGCCAGCGCGTCATGCTCGCACGCGCCATCGCGCAGGATCCGCGTGTGCTCGTGCTCGACGAGCCCACGTCGTATCTCGATATCCGCTACCAGATCGACCTGCTGCGAATACTTCGCCACCTTGCGAAATCGCGGAATGTGGCTGTCATCATGTCCATCCACGAACTCGAGCTCGCGCAGAAAAGCGCCGACAAGGTGATTTGCGTGAAGGACGGCCGGGTCTTCCGCGCCGGCGCACCCGAGGACATATTCACGCGCGAGACGATTGGCGAGCTCTACGGCCTTCAACATGGCACCTTCAACGAGCGCTTCGGCAGCGTGGAAATTGGGCGCCCACACGGCGATGCGCACACGTTCGTCATCGCCGGCGCAGGTACGGGGTCAGCTGTGTTTCGCCAGCTCATCCGGCAGGGCAAGGCATTCTACGCGGGCATTCTGCACGAAGGGGACATCGACTGCGAGCTCGCGCGCGACCTGGCGACGGAATGCGTGGCCGAGCGTGCCTTCGAGCCGATTGGGGATAAAACCATAGCCCGCGCCAAAGAGCTCCTCGTCCACTGCGCGCGCCTTATCGTGTGCCCCGCCGCCTTCGGCACCCTAAACGCCCGCAACGCAGAGCTCGTCGACTTCGCACGCTCACATGGTATCGAGGTCATGCGAGCGCGCGAAGGCGCATCGGAAGATTCCAAATTGGAGTGGGAAGGATAAACTGGACTTTCTTTTAAAGATCCTCAGGCTACAGCTCCTACGCCGACGAGGTCTACAAGGCGCCAGAGAACCTCGTGAACAGGCATTTCCACGCCGACGAGCCCAACTAGGCCTAATCCAAGCGAGATTCCAGACTCGACAGACCATTGAGAGTTAGGTCGTTGGCGACCTCAGAGACACGCTCGATAGGAACCGAGCCGTCAGACAGTGCCCACGTGCGATAGATACCGATAATACCCGACAGCAAAAACGCCAGATAATAGTCGAACATCTCGTCCTTGAGACCTTGGGGCAGCAGATCGCGCTCGGCAATCTCATGTTCGAGCGGCGCACGAAGACGAGCCATGAAATCATCGAGCGGAATATTCTCGATCAGCTGACGATTGAGCACTAAGTTGTTGCACAGTGCCTCATTAACGGTTTTAAAGAAGGTCGCCGCCGCGCCAAGAGCGCGCTCGTTGGTGTCACCGTCCATAGAAGCAAGCGTTTTCTCGACCGAGTCGACAATCATCTCCACCACATCGACGGCAATGGCATCGAGCAGGCCGTCAACCGTACCAAAGTGTACGTAAAAGGTCTTGCGGTCGACATTGGCCTCGCGCGCGATGGCACTCACCGTAATGTCTGCCAGCGGCTTTTCCATGAGCAGGCGCTCGAAAGCCGAAAGGATGGCATTACGGCTGCGAACGATGCGGCGGTCAAGACGCGGTTTGCTGGTTGCCATGGGCGTGTCCCTTCGATATGCGAGCATTCATCAACAGATGAGAGATAATCTACGTAAGAGGATTATCCCCCATACAGCACAAATATGCCCCGCATCATGAAGAACGCACGACTGCCCTACTGCGACTTGGGATGCTTCTTCTTATTAAGTGCCGACGGAGATACGCGAATACCATCGCCTGTCTGGCGCACATAGGCTTTATGAGCCGGCTTAGCGGTCCCAGAAGCCTTCTGAGCGCGCTTCTTGGGATCAACGGTAACAGCATTCGTGGGGTGCGGCTTAGTGGGCGCAGAGGGCGTCTGAGACGTGCGGCCGAGCTTGCGCATCACACGATCCCAGCGCGCATGGATGCTCTCGTTGTGGGCGCTCTTAAGTCCCAGCAGGGGCGCAGCCAAAATGGTCGGCGCAATAAACGTAATGAGGCGCCACAGCAGATAGCCGGCGGTCGAAGCCGACCCAAAGAAATGACCCAAGAACAATGCAAAGCCGCCCTCAGCACCACCAGTTCCACCGGGCAAGGGAACCGCAGAGCTCAGCAGCTGGACAAAGGCGCTCGCGGCCATGACCGAGAAAAAGTCGACCTCGTGGTGGCCAAAGGCAAGCATCAGGAAATACGGCACCAGATAGAAAAACGCGAGCTGCAGCATGGTGATAAACACGGTGAGCAGCATGGAAGAAAAATGTCCGGCTGAAAGCTTGAACTTCTCGGAGAAGGAGTAGATCTCGCCATCGACAAACGTGCGCCATCCCTCGATCTTAGTGGCCGAGACACCAATGCGCTCAAGCCAATTGATGATGCAGTGGGCGACGCGCGTGACGGTCTTAGGCATGAGCGCGACGGCGAAGATGCCAAGCAAGATGCAGCAGTGCCCACCAAAGCTAAAGACGCACAGCAGCGTCATGTCGCCATAGCGCTCGGCAAAAAACGGCATGCGAGCAAGCAGTAGGATAGCGCCCCAGGCAACGAGGCCAAACTGATACACGATAAAGCGCGTGAATTGCGTGGCTCCGGCCTCGCCGACATTTTGGCCCGCCTTGGTCAGGCGGTAGATCTGAGCAGGAGTCGAGCCCATCATCATAGGTGTGAGGTTGCCAAAGAAGATGCCGCTCGCCTCGACCGAAATGAGGTCGCGAATGCCGACGGGTGAATTGGGGTCGAGCCAGACAGCGATCGCATAGGCCACAATGCCAAAGAACAGATACATGAACATGCAGAGACACGCGACAACGAGCCATGACGCCTGGACGCTCGACATAGCGGCCCAGAACTGCCCCATCTGCCCGGTTACCACCAGATAGACGATATAACCCACCAGCACGACGCCGATAAAGATGGCGCCGCGGCGTGCGCTCTTATTGTCATCTCCGCCCGAGGCCTCAACCTCGACCTGGGGCTTAGACGTATGCTGAGAGGACTCCGTCATGAGACTCCTTCTAACAGTCAAAATATCTTGGATATTGTACCCGCAAGGACCATAGACAGAACGCAAAGCTCTGGTTCAAACGGGAATTGCAGACGGTTGTTTGAAAATAAAAAACCCGGCCTTCCATAGGAAGTCCGGGTATCAGATGCGTGGTAGCCCGTACCAGATTCGAACTGGTGATCTCCGCCTTGAGAGGGCGGCGTCCTAAACCGCTAGACGAACGGGCCATAAGCCTCAGCAGAAAAGAAGTGGTAGCCCGTACCAGATTCGAACTGGTGATCTCCGCCTTGAGAGGGCGGCGTCCTAAACCGCTAGACGAACGGGCCACATGACATCTGCACTGCCGTGCTGCGAGGAGATATATTACGGGACAAAAAACGTCAGCGCAAGAAGAAATTCCAAATTGCCGAAAAATTGTCGGCAGGTTATGGAACACGCAGGTAAACTAGGTAGCTAATTCAAGTTGAGATGGACCAAAAGAGCTTCGCGCTCGTTGGGAATGTTGTCTTCGATCACGGCGTCGAGGGCGGAGTTGAGAAGCTGCCCCAGTTCCGGCCCGGGCTTGACTCCAGCACGGATCAGGTCGCCGCCGTTGATGGCGAGCATCTTGAGCGTATAGGGCTCCCCCGCCCTCAGCAGCTCGTGCGCCATCGCGCGCATCTCCTCAATCGTCTCAACGTAATAGAAGCACGACGGGGCCTTGCCAAGTGTGTCGGCACGCTTAAGGTCCATGAGCTCGTCAATCAGGCGGGCCGTGTCGACGCCCTCACCCGAAAGCGCGCGCATCATATTGAGCAGACAGGAGCGCTCGGGGCGCAGCGGCATGTCATGGTATTTGATGAGCAGGCACACGTCGCGCACCAAGTCGTGCGAGAGCGCCAGGCGATCCATAATGACGCGCGCCTTCTTGGCACCGAGCTCGGGATGACCGTAGAAGTGTCCGCTGCCGGCGTGATCGACCGTGAAGCACTCGGGTTTGGACACATCGTGCAAAAACGCCGCCCACATAAGACTCGACGAGGGCGCGACGCCGTCGCACAGCGCCAGCTCCCCTGCCACCGTCAGAACACGAGCGATATGCTCGTAGACGTTAAACGCATGATAGACACTTCGTTGATCAAACCCGCGACCCGCTGCCAACTCGGGCACGGCGGCGCAGATGAGCTCGGGGTAGCGCAGCATGGCATCTCCCCCGTGGCCGGTCGAAAGGATGCCCTCAAGCTCAATGCCCACACGCTCGCGCGCCACGGCATCGAGCAGCGGCGCGCACTCGGCAAGCGCACGCTTGGTCTCGGGCTCAATCATAAAGTCCAGGCGGCAGGCAAAGCGCACCGCACGCAGCATGCGCAGGGCATCCTCGTTAAAGCGACGCTTGGGATCGCCGACAGCGCGAATCAGCTTGCGCTCCAAGTCACCCTGGCCGTCGTAGCGGTCGACAAGCCCGCGCTCGGGATGCCAGGCCATGGCGTTGACGGTAAAGTCGCGGCGCGCCAGATCGTCCTCGAGCGAGGCGGCACGCTCCACACTCTGGGGATGGCGACCATCGGTGTAAAAGCCATCCAAACGGTACGTGGTGACCTCGATACGCTCGCCATCGGAAATAGCCGTGATTCCGCCAAATTTAATGCCCGACTCCACAACCGCGATGCCGGCGGCCTCGAGCGCCGCCTTGGACTCCTGCCACAGGCCGCTACAGCACATATCAACATCGTGGCTGGGGCACCCCATCAGGGCGTCGCGCACCCAACCGCCCACGTACCAAGCCTCAAGACCAGCCGCCTCAAGCGCGCGCAGGACGCACAGGGACGCATCGGACGGTTGATTACCGTTGAGCGAAACATTGCACATGCCTATGGCCTCCTGCACTTGTGAGCGTTAATCGATGGTTCTCAAGAAGTCTAACAAGAAACGAGAAAGCGCGCACACGCAATCGCGTCGTCAATTCCATAAAACGAGACAGCAGACGCCATATGCGTTCAGCGAGCAAAAAACACCCGCCTCGGAGATCCAAAGCGGGTGTTCGGCAGCGATTTTTCGATGCGGCTAGCAGACCTGACGAACCTCGATGTGCTTCTTATATTCGTCCACCTTGGCAAAGTCGCCCAGGCCCGGGCACTCGACCACGTTGGCGCCGGTGGCCATCGACAGACGGAGGGCATCCTCGACGCGCTCGGGAGCGTCGTGCCATACGGACAGGAAGGCAGCGAGCGAGGAATCGCCGGCGCACACCGTCGACAGCAGCTTGACGTCGAAGGTGCGATTGGCAAACCAGATGTGCTCGCCGTTGGAGAAGTACGCACCGGCGCCACCGAGGGTCAGCAGCACGTTCTTGGCGCCCTTAGCGTGCAGCTCGGCCATAGCGCACTTGACGGACTCATCGTCGCCACCGCTCACCTTAATGCCAAAGATGTCGAGCAGCTCGTCGTCATTGGGCTTGATCAGCAGCGGCTCCATGGCAATGAGGTCTGCCAGCTGATGGCTCGAGATGTCGAGGACGAACTCGGCCCCCTTGGCCTTGACGCGGCGCAGGACATCGGCCAAGAAGCCCTCGGAAGTGTTGGGAGGCAGCGAGCCGCTGATGACCAGGCAGGTCATGTCATCGAGCGAATCGATGAGCTCAAACATCTCCTGCTCGTTGGCCTCGTTGATGGCGGCACCGGCGTTGACCATGTTGTACTCGGTGTCGGGTCCGGCATTGAGGAACACGTTGACGCGCGTGATGCCGTCGGTCCAAACGGGCTTGACGGGCACGCCCAGGGCCTCGGCGCCCTTAACGATAAACTCGCCCGAGAAGCCGGCGAAAAAGCCCAGGATCGTGGTGTCGACACCGTAGTGATCGAGGGTGAACGAGACGTTGAGACCCTTGCCGTTGGGCGTGTAGACGGCGTTACGGGTACGCGTGACGGTGTTGGCAGCAAGGCCGTCGCAGGCGATGTTGTAGTCAATGGCGGGATTTGCAGTGAGCGTGTAAATCATGAATGTTCCTTTCACGAAGTAACGTGTTAATGAAAGTATATTCCACCCAACGGTAAAAGGCTAGGACAACTCGGTGAACGGTGTGGAAGCGATGAAGTACGGCAGAGCATCTCTCTCCAATAACGGAACAAAAAGGCGCCCCAGCCGAAACCGGGGCGCCGCATGCGCACGAATATGTCGCGTTTCGATTACTGACGATCGAGCTTGCGGACAGCAACGCGCTTGCTGTACTCGTCGACGTGACCGAAGTCGCCGATGCCGACGGACTCGGCAACGTTGGCGCCGGTGGCCATAGCGAGCTTCATGGCCTCCTCGACGTTGTCGCGATCCCTGTACCACTTGTGCAGGAACGCAGCGAGGGTGCAGTCGCCGGCGCAGACAGAAGAAACCAGCTTGATGTTGAACTCACGCTTGGCGTACCAAATATCCTCGCCGTTGGAGAAGTAAGCGTCGCCGCGGCTACCACGGGTGAGCAGCACGTTCTGAACGCCAGCGTCGTGAGCCATCTTCATGGCAACGCGGACCTCGTCGTCGGTGTCGACCGGCACGCCGAAGATGGCCTTCATCTCGTGATGGTTCGGCTTGATGAGCAGCGGCTTCTTGTGAGCGAGCTCCTTGAGCTTGTCGGAGGACAGGTCCAGGACGACGTCGGCGCCACGAGCCTGAGCGTGCTCCATAACCTGAGCCAGGAAGTCGGGCGTAGCTTTGGGAGGCACGGAGCCGGAAACGATCAGGCACTCGAGATCGCCCGCGGTGTCCAGGATGTTGTAGAGCTCCTCCTGGTGCTGCGGCGTAATAGGAGCACCCGGGTTCAGGATGCCGTACTCGTGCTGGCCATCGTTGACGTAGGTGTTAATGCGCGTGATACCGTCGGTCCAGACCGGGCGGCAGAGGCAACCCAGGTTCATGACCTCCTCGACGATGAACTTGCCCGTGAAGCCAGCGAAGAAGCCGAGCGCGACGGTGTCGACGCCCATCTTCTTAAAGGCGAAGGACACGTCGAGGCCCTTGCCGTTAGCCGTGTAGCTGGCCGAGCCGGTGCGGACGTTCTCGTCGGGCTCGAGCGGAGAGCTCGAAACCGTCATGTCGACAGCCGGGTTAGCGGTTAGCGTGTAGAACATTTACAGTACCCCCTGTATATGTGAGGGCCGCGTGGCCGACCCATTCCAACCACGCGGTTACCTCTGATACCAAATTAGCGAGCTGCGGACTCGAGCAGTGCCTTGACCTCGGCGGCGGTGTTGCAGGCGAGTGCCTTCTCGGCGAGCTCGTCGCACTCGGCCTTGGTCCACTGGCTGATGGTCTTGCGGGCGCGCAGGATCGACGGAGCGCTCATCGAGAACTCCTCCAGGCCCCAGCTGATCAGCAGCGGCTCGAGCAGCGGATCGGCAGCGGCCTCGCCGCACATACCGACCATGATGCCGGCCTTCACGCCGCTCTCGATGATGTTCTTGAGCGAGCGGAGCACGGCGGGATAGTAAACCTGGTACAGGTTGGAGATGGTGTCGTTACCACGGTCGGCGCACATGGTGTAGCCGATCAGGTCGTTGGTGCCGATGGAGAAGAAGTCGGCGACCTCGGCAAGACGGTCTGCGAGCAGCGAAGCGGCGGGCGTCTCGACCATGATGCCGACCTCGATGTTCTCGTTGAACTTGCGACCCTCTTCGGTCAGCTCGGCCTTGCACTGCTCGACGAGCTCCTTGACAGCCAAGACCTCCTCGACGCAGGTGACGAGCGGGATCATGATCTTGACGTCACCGAAGGCGCTAGCGCGCAGCAGAGCGCGGAGCTGGACCTTGTACTGGTCGGGATTGGCCAGGCAGTAACGCACGGCGCGGAAGCCCATGAAGGGGTTGTCTTCCTTGACCATATGCAGATACGGAATCTCCTTGTCGCCACCCACATCGAGCGTGCGGATGATGACCGGAGCACCCTTGAGCGCGCTGGCGACCTTACGGTAGGCGTTGAACTGCTCCTCCTCGGAAGGAAGCTCAGCAGAGTCCATGAACAGGAACTCGGAGCGGAACAGACCGATGGCCTCGGCGTCGTGATCGAGCGCGTTGGGCACGTCATCGGGGTTACCGATGTTGCAGGCGATGATCTTCTTGATGCCATCGGCAGTCACGGACGGCTTGCCACGGAAGGCCTCGAGGGCCGCCTTCTCGGCAGCGAAGGCCTCGGCCTTGGCGGTATAGGCAGCGAGCGTCTCCTCGTCGGGATCGGCCTCGACGATACCCTTGCCACCGTCGACGACAACGGTCATACCGTTGCGCAGCGCGGTGCAGCTGTTGGAAACCGAAAGGACAGCCGGGATCTCGAGGGCGCGCGCGATGATCGCGGAGTGCGACGTGCGGCCACCGGTCTCGGTGACGATGCCGGCAACGTGGGCCTTATCGATCGTGGCGGTCATGGACGGTGTGAGGTCGTGCACGACAACGACGGTGTTCTCGGGCAGGACGGAAAGGTCGACGACCTCCTTGCCCAGCAGCTCGGCCAGAATACCGGTGCGGATGTCGGCGATGTCGGCCGCGCGCAGACGGAACATCTCGTCGTCCATGGACAGGAACATGTTCTCAAACATGGTCGAGGTGTCCATGAGCGCCTGCTCGGCGCAGGTACCGCCGTCAATGGCGGCGTTGATGGCGTCAGTCATGCCCGGGTCCTGAGCCAGGACAATGTGTCCGCTCATGATCTCGGCCTCGGCCTCGCCCACCGTCTCCTTCATATGGTCGGCCTGAGCCTGGGTCTTCTCGCAGAAGACCGAAAGAGCGGACTGATAGCGCTCCTTCTCTGCTGCCGAATCAGCAACCTCGTGCGGCTCAAACGTCAAGTCGGGATCGACGGCGACCATGACGGTGCCGATACCGATGCCCTCGGAAGCGTTGACTCCCTGATACATTCCCATTCCTCTCTCCGTGTCATGTGATAAAGCGTTTTGCCATATCCATGACAAAAGAGCGCAGCTACCTTACAACAGGTCACTGCGCCCCCAAATATGAACTTAGTTGTTCAACATGCGACCCGTTTGAGTTCTACTCGCCAAGACCGCTCTTGATGAGCTCGATGGCAGCAGCCAGAGCCTCGGCCTCGTCGGCGCCGTCGCACTTGACCTCGACCTCGGTACCGCAGGGGATACCAGCAGCCATGAGGGCCATCGGGGACTTGCCGTTGACCTCCTTCTCGGGGGTGACGACCGTCACGTCACAGGCGTACTTGCCCATGGTGGAGGCGAACAGACCAGCCGGACGCATGTGCAGACCCTGAGGATTAACGAGGGTAGCCTTCTCAGAAACCATAGTTGACTCCTTTTTGTGTTTAACCCCTGTCATGCATGTGGCAGGAGTCAGATTCACGACGTTGTTTATATTAACTCACATCAAACGGTTTTTCATTATGTTTCGCACGAATTGTTGGACAGATGTCGTTCCTGTACGCTTGCCTGCCGGGCGGGGCGGTTAAGTTTGCTGCTCTACAGTCCTGCGCAAGACGAAAAGCACATTAAGTGCTTTCCTTTGCGTGCGGAACTCGCGACAAACTTAACCGCCCCGCCCGGCAGGCAAGCTGCGGAAACTCGGTCGGCTCAGAGCAATATCGTGTGAACGGAATTCTGGCTGAGGATCTGTTCGCGACAAAGACTCAATGGGCAGTTCCCTCTATGCCCTTCTGGAAGTTGCGGTGAAATAGGGACTGATTTTGCGGTTGAAACGTTTAAACAATCCCTATTTCACCGCACCTTACAGAAGGGAATGAAAAAAGGCGGGGGCTCCGAGTGGAGTCCTCGCCTTTGTTACAGGGGGCGATGGTATTCGCGTGTTGCGGGATTAGACCAGACGGGCGTTGATCGTCTTGGCGATCTCGGCGGCGTCGGTGGAACCCTTGACGGTGGCACGGAAGTCCTCGTCCATGAGCGCCTCGGCGACCTTGGACAGGATCTTGAGGTGCGTAGTGCCGGCCTGGGCACCGGGGATGAGCAGGGCGATAGCCACGTTGACGGGAGCGCCGTCCATGGTGTCCCAACCGGTCACGCCGGACTCGTCCTTGACGACGATGACGGCAGCCTCGGTAATGGCGTCGGACTTGGCATGCGGGATGGCGAAGCCCTCCATCATGCCCGTGGTGCCCTCGGACTCGCGGGCCAGGAAGGCGTTCATCACGGCGTCGGCGTCGCTGGCGATACCGGCCTTGACGGCCTGGTTGGAAACGAAGCTCAGAGCCTCGTCACGAGAAGCGAAGTCCTCGGCGACAAAGACATTCTCGACCTTCACGAAGTCGGCAGCCTCGGCCTTGGGGGCCTCGACGGCAGCGGCCTTGGGAGCCTCAACCGGCTTGGCTGCAGGAGTGGCCTTCTGGTTCTTCTCAAAGTCGTACTTCTTGAAGGCCACGAAAAGGATGCCACCGACCACAGCGCCGATGAGGATCGCGAGGACCCAAAGCGGACCGTTCTCGACAACGGGCAGGACCAGGAAGCCACCGTGAGGCGCCGGATCGTGAACGTTGAACATAATGGTCAGGATCGAAGCGATAGAGGAACCGAGCATCATGATGGGCATGACGGGCCAGATGTTCTTGGTCATGAACGGAATGGCGCCCTCGGTGATGTGGGTGCAACCAAGGATGAGGTTGACGACACCGGCGTCGTGATCCTCCTGGCTGAAGTACTTCTTGCCGACAACGACGGCAAAGGTGGTGATCAGCGGCGGAACGATGCAGGCGGCGGAGACGGCAGCCATGAAGTTGGTGCCGAAGTTATAGGTATCGGTGCCAACACCGGCGGCCAGAGCCTCGGTGAGCATAGCGGTACCGGTGACGTAAGCAGCCTTGTTGACCGGGCCGCCCATGTCAAAGGCGCACATGCAGCCAATGGCAAGACCCAGGACAACGGCGCCAGAGGCGGACAGGCCCTTGAGGAAGTCCATCATGGCGGTGTTGATGGCAGCCATGGGGCCGGAAATGCCGAGCATGACCAGGCCGACGATAGCCGTCGAGAACAGCGGGTACAGGAAGATAGCCTTGAGGCCGTCCAGATTCTTGGGCAGACCGGCAAAGACCTTCTCGAGCAGCAAGATGACATAGCCGGCAAGGAAGCCGCCGACGATGCCGCCCAGGAAGCCGAAGCCCACGCCGGCGCCACCGGCATCGATCATGCCGGTCTCGGCGTTAACAGGCAGGCCCTGGATGGCGATCATACCGGCAACAAAGCCGGGGACGAGCGCCGGGCGCTTGCCGATGGATTCGGCGATGTAGGCGGAAAGCACCGGAACCATAAGGTTCATGGCGATGCCGCCGATGATCTTGAGCATCGCAGCAAAGCTGTTGTAGTCAGACGCCGTCGAATCGAAGGACGTAATGCCCCACAGGAACGAGACAGCGGTCAGAACACCACCAGCAACAACGAAGACCAGCATGTGGCTGACGCCGTTCATGAGGTGCTTGTAGATGACGTGGCCGATGGACTCCTTCTCCTCGACCTCATCCTCGACATCGGCAGCGGCTGCAACCGTGCTGTCGCCCTTGGCGGCGAGCGCGCGGTCAATCAGCTTACCGGCGGCCTCAACGGACAGGGCCTTGGAAACACCAACGGAAACCATGGGCTTACCGGCGAAACGCTCAGCCTGGACATCCTTGTCGGCTGCGACGACGACGGCCTTGGCACCAGCGATCTCACTCTTGGTGAGCTCGTTCTCGACACCGACCTGGCCATGAGTCTCGACCTTAATGGTCAGACCGCGCTCGGCAGCTGCCTTCTCCAGCGCCTCCTTCGCCATGAAGGTGTGCGCAATGCCGGTCGGGCAACCGGTCGCGGCGATGATGTCAAACTTAGCCATGTGTCCCTCCTTCTTGAGTACAGCGCCCGCGGGCGCTCCCCTACACGCGCTTCGATGCGCGTTTTTCCACAACTGAAAGATACCAACCTACCGTCCGCGTGAGAAGAGCTAAGGTGCAAATCTCCGGTGAAAGGTTCTTTCATAACCGTAAACGGTAAGTGAAAGTTTACCATCAACACTTGAAACGGCAAGGTGTATCTTGTAATTGAAAATGCCCGTATACTATGGCATTGCAAATCAAGCTAGATTTTCATGCCAACCAGGAGCCATCCATGACCGATAGTAGCAAGAGCGCACTTTCCCTCATTAGCACCCATCAGGGATACAGCGAGTCCGAGCAGCGCATTGTCGACTATATATTGGAGCACCAGTCCGAGGCGCCACGCCTCACGGCCGCTCAGCTCTCGCGCGCCGCCGCCACGTCCGAGGCGACCGTTTCGCGCTTCTGCCGCAAGCTTGGCTTTGGTAGCTTCCGCAGCTTTCAGTTTTCGTTGGCGAGGGATTTGGAAAGCCAGCGTAACGAGGGCCTGACTGACGAGGTCTCGCTCGACAATATGGAGCAGAGCCTCAAGAATATCCTGGCTGCCAAGGTGAGCGAGCTTAATGCGACCATCGACGGGATCGACCACGATACGCTGGCGGCTGTTGTGCATGCCCTTAAGCATGCAGGGGTTATTGAGTTTGCAGCTGTGGGCAATACGAACGCGGTCGCGCTCGATGCGACGTTTAAGTTTTCGCAGCTGGGCCTGCGCTGCATGGCGAGCACCATTAGCGAGACATCAATCGGCTTTGCGCTCACGTTACGCCCGGGTGACGTCATCGTGCTTATCTCAAACTCCGGCAAATCGCGCCGATTGAATCGCATGGCAAAAGCGGCTCGCAACTGCGGCGCAACCGTAGTCGTCATCAGCAGTGACAGCAAATCCCCACTCGCGCGCCTGGCAGACTACACTTTTAATACCGTCAACCACGAAGCGCTGCTGACGACAGGCGACTTTGCGTTCTCTAAGATCAGCGCTACGATGATCATCGAAGTCATCTACAACTTCCTGCTGCCCGAGATTGAAGACGCCCGCGAGCATATCAGCTACTACGAGGAGCTCATCCAGCCGGACAAGGTCGTTGAGTAAAACGCGTAGTGGGACAAAAATTTCAGTCTATTTTGTCCCACCAACACCGCTGATACGATCTAGCCTCGAGCTTCTTCAAGCATCTGTTTGGCGTGCGCCAGGCTTGCCTCGGACTGATCGCCGCTCAACATGCGGGCGATCTCGGCGGTACGCGCTTCGCCGGTTACCTCGTCCAAATGCGTCTGGGGAACATCGCCCGGTTCCTTACTGACAACATAATGCTTGTCGGCCATGACGGCGACCTGCGCCAAGTGGGTTACGACAATCACCTGATGCGTAGCGGCGAGATCTGCCAGCACGCCCGCGAGCGCACGCGCCGTGGAGCCACCGACACCAGCATCGACCTCGTCAAACACCAGCGTATCGACACCGTCCGCGTTACCGAGGACAACCTTGCTTGCCAGCATGACGCGGCTGAGCTCGCCGCCCGACGCAATGCGGCGCAGGGGGCGTGGCGTCAAGCCGGCACCGCTGCGGTATAGCAGCTCGTAACTCGAAGGACCAACCGGCGTCCACTCAGCACGGGGAAGATCGCGCGACTCCCAGACGAGCTCGGCACTACCCATCTCCAGGCGAGCCATCTGGCGGCCAACCTCGTGACAGAAGCGCGGGGCCGCCGTATTGCGAGCGCGCTTAAGCGCCTTGGCGGCAGCAAACAGTTCGTGCTCCGCCGCGCCAAGCGCTTCACGCGCCATTTTGATCTGTTCATCGCCATTATCAACCAGCGAAAGCAGCTCTTGCGAGCGATCACGCATGGCAAAAACATCGTCCATGGTCGGACCCCACTGACGCAGCAGGCCCTTGAGGTCGGAATACCGCTCGCGCATGCGAGCGAGCTCGCGCGGGTCGAAGGCGACCCCATCGCGATAGGCGCGCAGCTCGTTGGCACAATCCTCAAGCGAGATGCAGGCATCCGAAAGCGTCTCGGCAATGTCGCCCAGTTTGCGATCGACGGTAGCCATTCGGGAAAGCTCTGCCACGGCGCTGTTCACGGCATCGAGCGCTCCCCCTTCGGCGGCAAGCGATGCATGGGCATCGTTAGCTGTGGCAACCAGTACCTCGGCATGTTCGGAGCGCGGCAGCAATTCCTCGAGTTCCTCATACTCGCCCGGCTTAGGGTCGACCTCGCCGATGCGCTCGAGGGCAAAGCGCGCCTCCTCGACACGACTCCCCTGCGCACGCGAGGCCTCCTCAACGCGACGGACCTCCTTGGCAGCCGCGCGCGAGGCTTTAAAGCAAGTACGGTAGTGCTCGAGTGCCTCGAGCGCAGAGCGCCCCGCCCAGGCATCGACCATGGCAACGTGATGCGCCGGGTCGAGGAGGCGCTGGTGCTCGTGCTGACCGCACAGATCCATCATCACGCCGACGCGCTCCGAAAGCTCGCGCACGCTGGCGATGCGGCCGTCAATCCTCACGCGGCTGCGGCCCTCGGCAGAAAGGCTGCGCTGGACCGTGAAGCCCTCCGTGTCGTGCGGGCCGTCAAACAGGCGTGCCTCGACGCTCGCCAGCGCCTCGCCCTCGCGCACCGTCGACGAATCCGCACGCTCGCCCAAAATAAGCTTAAGGGCCGAGAGCAGCGCGGTCTTGCCGGCGCCGGTCTCGCCTGTCAGGACAGTCAGGCCGGCACTCGGCACCAGCGTCGCCTCACGAATGAGTGCAATGTTAGAAACCTGCAGCTCATCGATCATGACGGACTCCGTAGAATACGCGGCTCACCGAGTTGTAAAAACTCTCGGGGCCGTAGTCGAGCAGCAGCACATCGCCTGGGCCTCGGCGCACGGCCACGCTCTCGACCGTGCCGTCGCAGGTAATAAACTGTCCATCGATGGCGATCGCCGGAACGCTCGGGCGATCATCGGACATAAAGATTTCGACGACATCACTCGGCGAAGTCAAGAAGGCACGGGCCTGAATGGTGTGCGGCGCAATGGGTACGCAGACCATACCCGTATAGTCGGGGCTCACAATGGGGCCACCGGCACTGAGCGCGTACCCCGTAGAACCAGTCGCCGTGGACACGACCACGCCGTCGCCACGCAGTCGATCGATATGGTGGCCCGACACCGTGATGTCGAACTCAACCATATCGGACAGGGGGCCGCGCGTGAGCGCCATGTCGTTGAGGGCGAACGTGCGCACGACATCCTTCGTGCCATCGTCGCGCACGGACACGATATCCGCGGCGATGGTGGCGCGACGGCTCACGTGCAGCTCGCCGGAAAGGGCGTCGCTCACGACCTGCAGAATGTCGCGCTCCTCGGGGCTCGCAGCAGTTAAAAAGCCCAGGTGACCATAGGAAAGACCGAGGATAGGAATCTCGCGATGGTTGAGGATGCGGGCAGCGCGCAGCAACGTACCGTCGCCGCCGAGCGTAATGACCAGATCGGAGCCGTCAATATCAGGCGTGCTTTGAATCTTCGATCGCTGGTCGGCAGCCCATGCGACCTCATAGCCCTGGCGCGTCAGCCAAAGCTCGAGCATCAGGCCGCTCTCAACCGCCTCTTGCTTGTAGTAATTGGGAACCAGAAAGACCTTCATAGCGTTGCAGCTTTCTCGCTCAAAACCGATACCTGGAATTGCAGCTCGTCTTGCGTGCGGTCGCCGGGGTCAAATCTCGTGCCGTACAGGAAAAACTCAACGTTTCCCTTGGCACCATGAATGGGCGACACGCACACATCGACCGGGAACAGCCCCTTGGCAGCAAAGAGTTCAACTGCCGCAACGAGTGTATCGCGGCGCACGGCGGGATCGGTCACAATGCCGCCCTCACCCACCAGCGCCGCCGGAGCCTCAAACTGCGGCTTTACAAGCGTGCAGAATGCACCCGTAGGCGCCAGGCACGCCAGCACCGCATCGATAATGTTCGCGATGCTGGTAAACGAGACATCACACACAGCCAGGTCGATGGCGCCGGCATAGCCAAGCTCAGGCAGCTGCGTCACGTTTGTGCGCTCATGCAGCGTCACGCGATCGTCCTGACGTAACGACCAATCGAACTGGGCGCGACCAACGTCCACCGAGACAACGGTCGCAGCTCCGCGCTTGAGCAGGCAATCGGTAAAGCCGCCGGTAGAGCAGCCCACATCCAGACAGGCAAGGCCCGTCGGATTGATACCAAACGTATCAAGCGCGCCTTCGAGCTTAAGACCGCCGCGGCCAACATAGGGAATGCGCCCCTTCACGTGCAACGGCAGGCCCGGGGTCACCTTAAGGCCCGGCGAAGTCAAGCGCTCGCCGCCACTCGAGACCAAGCCAGCCATAAGAGTGCGAAGGGCATCCGCGCGATCGGCGCAGATGCCCTGTGAAATCAGTTCGTCATCAAGACGCACGCGTTTCATGAATGCCATCAACCATTCGTATCCGGGGATGCAGCCTGTCTATCTTGGGACTCGTTTGCCGCATCCTCATCGTATTCCTGCTCGAGCTTGTTGGCCTCACGCGGCGTCAGCTCAAACTTGTCGACCATATCGACCGCACGGGAGCCCAGCTCAATCGCCTCGTCAAACAAATCGAGCGAACGCTCCAGGGACGTATCCTTAGATCGAACGGTGGCGATGATCTGGTCCAGACGATCTGAGATCTCATCGAAGTTGCGGACGGAACCCTCTGGCATGACTACTCCTCGACGGAGTCGGCCTCGACGGCCTCGGCAGCGTCCGCATCCTCGGCAAGTACACCGGCGGCAGTCTGAGCGGCAGCGACCTTGGCGGCCGCCTCAGCAGCCTGTGCCGCCTCGCGTGCGCGATCCTCGGCCAGCAGCTCTTGGTACAGCTCCTCGCCCGGCAGCTCCTCGCTGCGAGCGATCTTGCCCAGCACGCCGTTGACAAACGACGCGGACTGGTCGGTGCCATAGGCCTTGGCAAGCTCGACAGCCTCGTTGATCACGATGGCGTCCGAGACCTCATCGTCGGTGAGGAAGCGCATCTCATAGACGGCGATACGCAGCAGATTGCGGTCGGCGCCTGGCATGCGCATAAGATCCCAGTTCTTGGCGATGGCGCGCAGGGCGCAGTCGATGCGGTCGATGTGCTCGTAGGCACCACGGCACAGGTCCAGCGCGTAGGGATCGAGGGGACCCTTCGAAATCAGGAAATCGCCCTCGAGGACGCGCTCGAGCGGGCTGTCCGTGGCCTCGGCCTGGAACAGCAGCTGCAGCGCCTGACTGCGGGCAAGCGTACGCCCGCGATAAACCTTAAGGCTCAAAGGTTACTCCTTGGGGAAAACGAGGCCGTCGATACAAACGTCAACACGCTCGACCTCGACGCCCACCTGGGCATCGATGGCGGCGACCACGGCGGCGCGAACAGCCTCGGCGAGTTTCTTGAACGGATAGCCAAAGAACACCACGACACGCACGGTGAGTGCGAGCTTGTCACCGACGACCTCGGCCTCGACCGCCGGCTCGGAAGCCGGGGCCTTAGAAGAGAGCATCATGGAGACAAGGTTGGTGGCAAGGTCCTTGACGCCAACGGAGGCGATGCCCTCGACATCCGACACGGCGCGCGAGACGATGGCGGTCAGAACATCGGGCGAAATGCCGATGCCGTCAATCTTGATTTCCTGGGGCATGAGTCCTCCTAGAAGAGTTGGTTGCTAGACGCGGGAGACGAACTTGCCGTCGCGGGTGTCAACCTTAATGACCTCGCCCTCGTTGAGGTACATGGGGACCTGGATGACAGCGCCGGTGTCGATGGTGGCCGGCTTGGTGGAACCCTGGACGGTATCGCCCTTGAAGCCCGGGTCGGTCTGGACGATGGTGGTCTCGATGAACATCGGCGGGGTCACGCCCATGAGCTCGTCGTCGGCGAAGAGCAGCTGGCAGGTGTCATTCTCGCGCAGCCACTTGGCGTTCTCGCCCACCATATCCTCGGGAACGGGAACCTGCTCGTAGGACTCGTTATCCATGAAGATGTAGTCGGCGCCGTCGTTGTAGAGGTACTGGAACTCACGGGTGGTGAGCATGACGCTCTCGAACTTGGTGCCGGCGTTGCAGGTGTTCTCGACGACGCGGCCGCTCTTGATGTCGCGGGTCTTGTAGCGCACGAAAGCGCCGCCCTTGCCCGGCTTGACGTGCTGGAACTCGACGATGGTGTAGACCTTGTCCTTAATGCGGAGACCGAGGCCATTCTTGAAGTCGGCGGTAGAGATAGTAGGCATAGCGACCTTTCTTGTTATTGGCTAGACGCACAAACGTCCAAATTACATACGACCGAAATTATACACTTGCAGACGGCGGCTGCGGCGAGCGCATAAAAAGAGAACGCGGGACGCCCGAATCGATCCGGACGCCCCGCCCCAAAAATCTATCGAAATGGGCTAGCAATCGATGACGTGCAGGTCGTGCGGGGTCTTGGTGAAGGGCTCGTAGCCGTTCTCGGTGACGACACCGTAGTCCTCCAGGCGCACGCCGCCCACGCCGGGCAGGTAGACGCCGGGCTCCATGGTGATAACCGAGCCGACCTCGATGATGTTCTTGCTACGGTTGAAGTTGGGCAGCTCGTGGATGTCGATACCAACGCCGTGGCCCAGGCCATGGTTGTAGTAATCGCCATAACCGGCATCGCCGATGATCTTCTTGGAGAGCTTGAAGATGTCGTTGCCCTCGACGCCCGGATGGATGGCGGCGACGCATTCCTCGTGCGTGCGGCGCACGAGTGCGTACAGGTCGAGCTGCTCCTGCGTGGGCTCGCCCATCACGACGGTGCGTGTCATGTCGGAGCGGTAATCACAGTAGCCCGCACCGTAATCCATAAGAACGAAATCGCCCTTCTCGATCACGCGGTCGCTCGGCACGGCATGCGGGTTGGCGGTGTTGGGACCGCTCGCCACGATGGAGCCAAAGGCAAGGCTATCGGCGCCGTTGGCGAACATAAAGTTCTCGAGCTCGTTGCGAACCTGCTTCTCGGTCATACCGGGCTTAATAAAGCCGAGCATGTGCTGGAAGGCGGCATCGGTGATCGACTGCGCATGGCGCATGAGCTCGATCTCCTCGGCGTCCTTGATGGCGCGCATCTTACGGATGTCGTCGTGCATCAGCGGCAGCATGCAGGCAACGGAGCGGTCCTCCAGACCACGCTGAATACCCTGGTAGAAATTGATCTGCATGTCGTCCTCGACGGCGCAGACGCGGCACTTGTTGGCCGCAATCTTGCCAGCGACCCAACCGGGGATGGTTCCCTCGTCCATGTCGTAGACCCAGGGGCTGCCGGCGGGCGTGTTCTCCTCAAAGCTGTTGAGATAGCGCGAGTCGGTATGGAACAGGCACTGGTCAGCCGTAATAAACGCCGCGTGCGGGAACTCGAAGGTGTAGTCGAAGACGCCCTTCACGCCCGTGAGCCAACGGAGGTTGGCCTCGTCGCGCACCACGATAGCGTCGTAGCCGCGCTCGGCCATCAGGGCACGGACACGTTCGATACGACCGGCAGGACCGGCAGCAAACTCAGACATGCAGATTCCTTTCTTATTGTCTCTATAAAGACGGGACGGGTCTCAACCGAACGTCAGAATCGCATGCGATCCGCAACCGATTGGAAACCCGTCCCTCAACATGATACGAAAGACGAAGGATGTCAATAAAACTTAGAGAAGTTCTTTGCGAGAAGCCAAGTAGGCATGAGCATGGCGCTCAAGAACCTCGTCCTCAACGCTCGTTAGACGAATGGCGCCGAGTGCCGCGGGCAGCGGCAACATACTGCGGTTCGAGCGGACAAACTGCTGCCTGCGGAACTCCTCGATATATGCGGCGGGCTCCAGATCGAAGGCAAACTCCTCGATACCAAAGTCCTCCAAGCAGTCATCGACCTCAAAGACGTGATCGATATCGAAGTCGCAGGCATCATGTGCTAGGCGCGCCTCAAAGCGCATACCTTCGGACAACAGCTGGTAGGCAGGGACCTGCGAAGCGGCATCGCCCAAGCAGGCGCGCAGGGTACGCTCCCCCGTCTTGCCAAAATCGAGCGCATGGCGGGCGCTCGGGTTCGTGGCCATCAGTACGTCCTTGTGGGCAGTCTGAGACCACTGAACGGCATTGACGAGCGCGACCTCCTCGCCAGCGAGAATCTCGGGGACGGTCTCGGTAAACTGATTCCAACGGGACTTGCTGCTCGAAAGCATAGTGCCAACAAGTACCGCATAACCGAGCTTGAGGTCCTCGGGGTCCGCTTCGCGAACAAGTTCGAGGTCACACACGACCAAGCCCGGCTCGGGACGGAACGCGATAGCGGGAAGCGCATTCGCCGACGAGGCGACGAGTGGCTTCATAGTCGTCGCGACCGTGAGCATGGCGTCGAACGTCGTCGGCAGCAAGGCGCACTCGGTGCGACCGCACCACTGATTGGCACACCAGCAAACGACCGAGCAGGTCGCCGTGTCGCCGACAGCGACAACGAGATCGTCGCAGGTAATGCCGTTAGCCGACAGGGCGCCAAAAACGGTATCGGCATCGGCCAGCGTAGCACCGGCAGGCGAAACCTCGAGGACAAGCGGCGACACGGCAAAACCGGCGTCGACCAGCGCATGCTCGACAACCTCGCCAAAACGCTCG
Source organism: Coriobacteriaceae bacterium (assembly GCA_902364645.1). Taxonomy (GTDB): domain Bacteria; phylum Actinomycetota; class Coriobacteriia; order Coriobacteriales; family Coriobacteriaceae; genus Collinsella. The sequence goes on from CABJEP010000004.1 coordinate 87,670, forward strand.
GATGTGGCGCTGTTCCAAACCACCATCGCCCGCTTGGGTTTGCCCACAGCCGAGGCAAACATGCGCGACAGCTCCTCGAACGCGCCCAATCCGACGCGGACATCGACACTGCGGTTTTGGAAATTGATAAGTTGACGGCGAATCATAGCAGTCCACGCTCCAAAAGCATCTCGGCACAAAGGTAGGAAACGTCCTCGAAGGACTTGTTGCGAATATCAAGGGTAATATCGGCGGCCTGGCGATACAGCGGACGGCGATGTTCAAACAGGCGCGCAGCATGCTCGGGTGAGCGGAAATCTGGTCGGGTATCGGAGCGGCGAATCTGGCGCAACGAATCCTCAAAGTCGCCTTCGAGGTACACACAGGTACCCATCTTGTGCATCAACTCAATGTTCACCGGCGTCTCGACGATGCCACCCCCGCACGATACCAGCAGGCTGCGCTCGCTTTGAAGCGAACGGAGTGCCGAGGTCTCGAGTTCGCGAAAACGATCCTCGCCCTCGGTCTCAAATATCTCGGTCACCGACTTGCCGCATCGACGCACAACCAAACGATCGGTATCGATGAATCGACGCTTGAACATCGTGCCCACGTTGCGCGCAAGCGTCGACTTGCCCGCACCCAAAAAGCCGATAAAGAAGATATGGTCGCAGCCGTGTTTGATGTGCTGAGACATGGCGAAACCTATTCCTCGCAGGGAAGGTCGCGCAGGGCCCGGCGCTCAAAGATACGGAAGATCTGCGTGTACCACAGGTCCTGGGTTGCCTGCGGCTTAACCAGAATAGTGTCAACGCCGGCAAAGTTACCGCCCCACACGTCCGTGTAAAGCTGATCGCCGATCAGTACGGCCTCGTTAGCCGTGGCCCCCAGGCGCTTAAGACCCGCCTTCAGGGCAAACGGGGCGGGCTTCATGGCATGGCTGATGGCCTCGAGCCCCAGCTCGCGCGCCGACGCCATGACCTGGTCGCGATGCCAGTTATTGGACACCATGCACAGCTTAAAGCCCTTGGCATGGGCGGCCTCGAGCCAAGCGGAGACCGCAGTGGGTACCTGCTCGGTATCACGCGGCACCAGGGTGTTGTCGCGATCGAGCAGAATGGCGCGCTTGCCATCGGCCCAAAGGGTATCGAGGTCGATGCGGTCGACCGAGGCAACATATCGTTTGGGGCTGAAAATCCTCATGTTTAATTCCAAGACTGTTGGTGCTCTTCGTAGGTCTGCGAGAAATACTCCTCGTCCTGCGTAATGTAGAAATACAGGTCATCGGAGTCGGTGGGCTCAAGGGTGGCCTTGAGCGCCTCGAGCGACGGAGAGCAGATGGGCGTGGGCGGCAGCCCCTCATGCTTATAGGTGTTGTACGGACTATCGCTCTGAAGGTCGTCGGCGGTAACCTCGCCGCCGGTGACATACATCATGGTCGCATCGCTATTGAGGTAGCGCAGACCGTCGAGCTTGCCGGCAAGACGGTTGTAAAACACCGAGGCGACATGCGCGCGCTGCTCGGCGTTGAGGCCCTCGCGCTCAACGATGGAAGCGAGATTGATGATATCGTAATCGGACATCTCCACGCCGTAGCGCTCCTTGATCTTGGCCTCGCAACCGGCAAAGTCGAGCGATTTATACTCGGTGTTGAACTGATCGAGCATGGCTCGGATGACATCATCGGCACTTGGGTCCTTGCCCAACGAGTAGGTCTTAGGGAACAGGAAGCCCTCGAGCGAATCGTTCGCAGCGCCTTTCAGGAACGCATAGTCGTTCACATAATTGCTGGCCTTCGCCTGGTTGAGGAAGTCCTCTTTGGAGATACTGTCGTAGGCCTGGGCCACGCGGTCGGCAACCTGGTCGACCGTCAGGCCCTCGGGGATTGTCAGCGCATCGGAGCCGGCATTGGGGCCCTCCATGAGCTGCTGGACGACCTTAGTCGCATCCATCAGCGTCGTGAACGAGTACGTGCCAGGTTTAAGCGACATGTCCGCGTTGAGCTTTTTGACCGCCGCATAGTAATCCTTGGGATTCTCGACAATATGGTTCTCGGAGAGAATCGAAGCGATGCTGTCACCCGAGGCACCATCGGGAATAGTGATAGTAACCTGCTGGCCAGCAGTGACTTTCGCATCCTCACCAGCAAAAAAGCCCTTGACAGCTGGCACGACAAAGAAAACGATCGCGACAAGCGCAAGCACGGCGACGACGCCACCGATAATCATAGGCACCGGGGAGCTTTTCTTTTGGGCACCACGGCGAGCGCGCGTGTTATAGCTCGAGCGCGTAGCCGGAGCAACGCCGTGCGAGCCATGAGTATGATGTGCGTGGGAGCGTGATTGCGGTGCCTGTCCCTGCGTACGCTGGGCAGGAGCCTGCTGCTTAAAGCGGGAACCGCCCGCGGGCTGCGCGGGACGAGCGGCGGGCTGTTGAGCAGTACGCCGAGTAGGTTGAGCCGAACGCTGCGTCGGTTGCATCGGACGCTGACCGGACGATACAGGGCGTGGCGCAGGCTGTCGTGTACAATTCGGCTGGCGCGGATCGAAAGCGCTAGACATGCGAAACCTCCTCGTTTTTACGATCGAGCCATGTCTGCAAGAACAGGCTGGCGGCGATCATGTCGATCTTGCCCCTCATCTGCTTTTCGTTGAGTCCCTGCTCGCGCAGGATACGCTTGGCCTCTTGCGAGGACAGGCGCTCGTCCTCAAACTCCAGCGGAAGATCGAGCTCGTCGGCGATCTTTTGCGCTATGGCGGCAACGCGCTCGGCCTGGGGGCCAGGCTCGCCGGCCATGGTCAGGGGACGCCCGCTTACCAAGATGTCGGGCTCATAGTCCTCGACCAGGTAACGGAACGTCTTGGCCATACCGGTAACCTCAGCGGCCGGAAGCACCTTGACGGGCATCGCCATCTTGCCATCACGGCTCGAGACGGCGATGCCGATCCTGGTCTCCCCTATGTCCAGCGCGAGCGCGACCACAGCGACTACTTAGGCGCCGAGCGCGGTCTTGGCGGCCGCGAGGGCATCGGCGATACCGGCAGCGTTCTTGCCACCGGCCTGGGCCATGTTGGGACGGCCGCCACCGCGACCATCGACCAGACCCGCGATCTGCTTGATCACGTTGCCGGCGTGGAAACCGGCCTTCACGGCGTCATCGGAGCCGGCGGCGAGCAGGGCCGGGGTGCCCTTCTCGGTCACGCTGGCAACGACGCAGGCGACAGGGCCGGCGACCTTCTGGTGCACGGTATCCCAGACGTTGCGCAGGTCAGCAGCCTCAAGGCCCTGGAGCTCAGCGACGACGAGCTTATAGCCGTCGAGCTCGACGGCACCCTCGATGGCGCTGGAGATAGCGTCGGAGGAGCCACCGGTCAGCGCCTTCTTGAGCTTGTTAGACGTCTCGCGCAGCTCGGCCTGCAGGTTCTCCACACGAGCGGGAACCTCGTCAACACGGCACTTGAGCGCAGCGGCAGCGGCGTCAACGAGTGCCAGGCGGTCGGCCATGTAGTCGAGGGCGCCCTTAGAGGTAACGGCCTCGATACGGCGGACGTTCGAGCCCGTGGAGGACTCGGAGATAATCTTGAACAGGCCAATCTCGGCAGTGTTGGCAGCATGCGTACCACCGCAGAGCTCGCGGGAGAACGGCTGGTCCTCGGCGCCCACGGAAACGACGCGGACGACGTCGCCGTATTTCTCGCCAAAGAGGGCGACAGCACCGGCGGCCTTGGCCTCGTCGATGCCCATGACACGGGTCACGACCGGCTTGGAAGCGAAAATCTGCTGGTTAACCAGGTCCTCGACAGCCTTGAGCTGCTCGGAAGACAGGGCCTCGAAGTGCGTGAAGTCAAAGCGCAGGTGCTCGGGCGTCACCAGAGAGCCGGCCTGGGAGACATGCTCGCCCAGTACCTGCTTAAGCGCAGCGTCGAGCAGATGCGTGGCGGTGTGGTTGCGGCGCAGGAAACCACGGCGCTCGGCGTCGAGCGCGGCGGTCACGGTAGCACCGACGGTCAGCGTACCCCCGGCAACGTGCGCGACGTGGGCATACAGGCCGTTGTGGTTCTTGGTGTCGGCAACGGTCAGAACAACGCCCTCGGCGGAAAGCTCGCCGGCGTCGCCCTGCTGTCCGCCCATCTCGGCGTAGAACGGGGTGCGGTCGAGCACGACGTCGACGTCCTCGCCCGCGGCGGCAGACTCGACGGACTCGCCGTTGCGCACGATGGCGACAACCTTGGCGCCCTCGATAACGTCGTTGTCGTAGCCGTCAAAGTCGGTCGCAGCGACCTTGTCGGAAAGCTCGACCCACACGTCGTTGAAGCTGCCCCAGGCATCGCCCTTGGCGTTGGCACGGGCGCGGGCCTTCTGGTCCTCCATGCAAGCGGTGAAGCCGTCCATGTCGACGTCATGGCCAGCGGCGCCCGCGATCTCAACGGTCAGGTCGATGGGGAAACCAAAGGTATCGTGCAGCTTAAAGGCGACCTCGCCCGGAAGCACGGCGCCCTCGGCAAGAGCAGCCAGGGCCTCGTCCAGGTAGACGCGGCCGTTGTCGAGCGTCGTGGAGAAGCGCTCCTCCTCAGAGGCGACGATACCCTTGACGAGTGCGACGTTCTTTAGCAGCTCGGGATAGGCCTCGCCCATCTGAGCGTTGACCTCGTCGATGAACTTGGTCAGGAAGGCGCCCTCGATGCCCAGCAGGCGACCGTGGAACACGGCGCGGCGGAGCAGGCGGCGAAGGACGTACTCGCGGCCCTCGTTACCGGGCAGGATGCCGTCCGAGATCATAAAGTCGACGGCACGGGAGTGATCGGCGATGATGCGCAGCGAGCGGCTGGCGCCGGAGTAATCGTCGGCGTCATAGGTCTTGCCGCTGATCTTCTCACCGAGCTTGATGAGGTGCTGCATCAGATCGCCGTCGTAGTTGGCGGTCTTGTGCTGCATGATGGCGGCCATGCGCTCCAGACCCATGCCCGTATCGAGGTTGCGGTGCGGCAGCTCCGGCATGGAGCCGTCCTCCTGGCGGTCGTACTGGGTAAACACGAGGTTCCAGAACTCAAGGAAGCGGTCACAGTCGCAGCCGGGCTTGCAGTCGGGGCTACCGCAGCCGACCTCCTCGCCCATGTCAAAGTAGATCTCGGAGCACGGACCGCAGGGACCGGTGGGGCCAGCGGCCCAGAAGTTGTCGTCCTCGCCAAGGCGCGAGATGTGATCCTCGGCAACGCCCAGGGAGCGCCACACGTCATGGGTCTCATCGTCCTCGGTAAAGACGGTAAAGTACAGGCGGTCGAGCGGCAGCTTGAACTCCTTGGTGATGAGCTCAAAGGCCCAAGTGCAGGCCTGCTGCTTGGAGACGCCGCCAAAGGAGAAGTCGCCGAGCATCTCAAAGAACGAGAGGTGACGGCCGTCCTCGCCGATGCAGTCGATGTCGTTGGTGCGGACACACTTCTGGCAGGAGATCGCGCCGATCTCCTTCATGGCCTTCTTGCCCTGGTAGTACTCCTTAAACTGGTTCATGCCGGCGTTGGCAAGCAGCAGCGAGGGGTCGTCGGGAACAAGGGACGAAGAAGGATAGAGCTTAAGACCGCGCTCCTCAAAGAAGTTGAGGAACTTGGAGCGGATCTCGGCCGTAGTCATTGACGGGTAGTCAGCACTCATAGAGGGAATCTCCTCGGTTTCACATCGAAACAGTTCAAACGTAACGATATTACCATCCCGCCGCGCAAGTGCAAAAAAGAGGGCCGACATAAAGCCGACCCTACAGCGAAAGTGCACGTTATTTAGGAGTATGCGATGCTTTGAAAAAGGCTACTGTATAATTACATATAAGATTCACCCGGAAGGAGCGATCGATGAAAAGCAAACGATTTGTCCTGAATGCACTTCTGGTTGTAGCACTTTTAGCGCTTTTGGCTTTCTCCTGCTGGTACGCAAACCAACCAGCATTTGGCTACGTATTGTATGCAGTAATGTCCGGCGATAAAGCCTATTACACTCTACGCGCAATTGACGTTCTCTTTTTCTATGTAGCCGGCCCCTTATCAATCGCTTTGCTCGCGTTTCTTGTCATTTACAACTTCAAGAAACGCTAGCGGTGCCTATTTGGAATCCGAATCGTCCATGGAGCCGTCGATGCCGGTTTTGGTATCGTCGTCCGAGTTGGAGTCATCGTCCTTGGCGAAGGGATTCTTGAAAAAGCTCGTCGCATCGGGCTGCAGGCCCGAGAGCTTGATCCAGGGATTCTCGAGCTCGGGCTTGGGCATCGCCTGGGCCTCGGGCGCGGTCTCGTTGCCGATGAGCTCGGACTCGTAAATGAACGTATCGTCTCCAAGCGCGTCGTAGGCGGCGACCGGGTTGCCCTCGGCATCGCGATATGGCGTGCCCTTAAATACAGCGCCGTCGTATGCCACGAGCTGGCGACCGGTCTCGTTCTCAAAGTAGTAGACGAAAATGCCCTTGAGGGCCGCGCACAGCGGAATGGCGATGACCATGCCGATGGGACCCATAAGTGCCGAACCAATAACGAGGGCCGTCAGGCTCATGATGGGATGCACCTGCACCGAACTCTGCATGACCTTGGGGGAAATGACGTTATCGGTGACGTTTTGAGCCACCATGGTCACAACGAGCGTCCACAACGCCAGCATGGGGCTGAACATAAAGCCGAGCACCGTGGCGATAGCCGCGCTTACCCAGGGACCGACAACCGGGACCAAGTGCATGATGCCGGTAAAGATGGCCATGAGTGCCGCGTAGGGATGGCCAATGAGCGTAAAGCCGATAAAGGCGAGGATGCCACCGCAGATGGACGTCACGACCATGCCGCGCATATAACCGCCGACCGAGCGCGAAAGAATCGCGACCATAAAGCGGTACGAGGTCTCTTTTTCCTGTCCGATGATGGTACAGACCTCGTGGTGCATACGGGGATAATCGCAGGCAAGCCAGTAGGCAAGCACCAAACCCAGGAAGATTACGAACAGCTGCGAGGCCGTGTTGGTGATCAGCGGGAACACGCCGCGACCGAGCTCAGCGGCGATTTGCGATACGTACTTGGACGCCACAGTAACCAGCGAGGACAGATTATCGTCCAGGTACTCCTTGAGCGGCGTGTTGTTGAGCGTCTTAGCGTGCGAAATCATCTCGTTGAGATCACCGCCCGCAACGCGAAGCTGCTCAGGCAGACGGCTCAGGACTTCCATAATCTGACCGAGCAAAATAGGCGACAGGATGCAGACGACGCCGACGAGCACTGCCACAACCACGATCAGCGCGATGAGCGAACCGATGCCACGACCGACGCCGTGATGCTCGAGCCAGTTAGTGATCGGCGACATCACAAAAGCGATGATGGAACCGACAGCGAGAAACTCGATAACCGGCGCCAGGATACCCATAAGGTTAAAGATGACGGCTGCGATGACAATGCAGCCAACGACAGCCCAAATGCGAAGCGTCAGAATACGAGTATCACGCAGCGTGCGGTCGGTTTGTTGGGGGTGCTCAATCATGAACGAACCATCACTCCGTCGGGGTCGATCTTGTCCTGTATCTTCTTAAGGGTACGGCGCAGCAGGCGCGAAACCTGCACCTGCGAGATACCCAGCTTCTTGGCGATCTCGATCTGGGTCATGCCCTTCACAAAGCGCAGCTCGATAACCTCACGCTCACGCGGCGAGAAATCGCGGATGGCTTCCTCGATCACCAGGCGGTCATCGGTAAAATCGAGCTCGTTGTCGTCATCGGCATAGCGGTCGAGAATCGAGGGGGCATCATCGGAATCGGACGCGCCAGGAGCCTCGATGGGCACCGAGGTATAGGCCGAAGACGATTCCATGGCCTCCAGCACCTCGTCGACGGTCACACCCAGGTACTCAGCGATTTCTTCAACCTTAGGCGAGCGCTGCAACTCATTGGTGAGCTTGTCGGTGGCCTGGTTGACCTTGGCAGAAAGCTCCTGCAAACGGCGCGGCACGCGCACGCTCCAGCCCTTATCACGGAAGTGACGCTTAATCTCGCCCAGGATGGTAGGCGTGGCAAACGTCGTGAACTCGAGTCCGCGCTCGGGGTCAAAGCGGTCGATAGCTTTGAGCAAACCCAGATAGCCGACCTGCATGAGGTCGTCGAGCGGCTCGCCGCGGTTCTTAAATTTGTTGGCAAGAAACCTTACCAGGTTCATATGGGACATGACGAGCTGCTCACGTGCGTCCGGATCACCGGTCTCTTTGTAGCGACGAAACAGCTCGCGGGTTTTCTCCTTGTCCCAAGCGGTCTTACCGCTCCGGGAACGTTCGGTCATATTAGATATCCGCCTTGAGGTCGAGGGAAAGCGTCAGGGGCGCCGCAGTCTTTTCGTAGGAATCGCACACGCTTGCCAGAATGAGCTCGGCATACACGGCAGCCTGATCATCCTCATCGACAGTCGCCTGGTCACCAAAGGTAAAGGTCATGCCCACGTGCGATTCGTCGACGTCGAATTTGATCGAAATGTCGTCAGAATCAACGGCCGTGCAGCCAAAGATGAAGGCCTCCTCGGCAGCCATACGGATATCCTCGATGCGATCGACGGACATAGAGCACAGCGCACCGACATTTGCCGCCGTCATGCGCACAAGGCGCGCCAGACGCGGATCCCCGGCAACAGTCAGCGTGATGGGGCAAGTTGCTTCGCTACTCATCGCAGGACTCCTCGGAGGTCTCGGCGGGCGTATAGGTGTAATACTGAGCAGGCTTGGCTGCGGGCTTCTGAGCCGCATCCGCACCATCGGCGGCCTCGTCCTCAGCCTCACCAATCAGAACGCGCTCGATAGGCTGCTCGGCCTCGGTGGCGGCAGCGGCGAGCTTGCGATCGGCGTCGGCTGCAGGAGCCTTCACCTTATTGAAAAGCTTCTGCACGGCGCCAGCAGCAGAATCAGTCACGCTCGACACAGCGTTGCTTGCCTCGGCCATGGTGCCCGTGACCTCAGAGATGTCGCGAACGACCGCCTCAACCTCAACGAGGTTGGACGTCAGGGCGTCAACGGCAGTCTTGCTCGACTTAAGCAGCGGCTCCATCTGGGCAAGTGCGGGCGTAAGCTCGTCAACGGCACCATCGAGCTTTGCCACCACAGGCTGAGCCTCGGCGATGGTGTTGTTAAGGTCGCTCACGGTCTTATCGAGCGAATCAACGACGGTGCGGGTCTTTCGCAGTGTGAGCGCGAGCTCGATAACAGCCCACACACCGGCAACGGCGAGCAGCAGCAGGGCGATTTGAATGGGACTCATACAAGCCTCCCGAAGGAATCGAAATACAGACGCTGTTCATGGTACCCCAAAGAAGGGGAAAGATACCCAAAGGGGATGTGCGAGGTGCCAATGACCTACTTGGGCGCATTGCCGCTACGGTCGCGCTCGCTTTGCTCTACGCGCCACTCTTCCCAGCCGCGGCCGGCAGGCTGCCAAAACGCACCGCGCTCCAACCCCTCGGGCAAATAACGCTGATCGACCCAGCCTTCGGGATAATCATGCGGATACTTATACACACCGTATTCGTCGCTGCCCGGGCGATGACGATCGCGCAGATAACTCGGCACCTCGCGGAGCCCACTTGAATGGATATCGGCCAACGCCGCATCGATCGAAGCCTCGCACGCGTTGGATTTAGGCGCCAAGCACACATAGAGAGCAGCCTGAGCCAGATTAATACGGCACTCGGGATAGCCAATGACCTCGGCAGACTTAAACGCGGCATGCGCCACCAAAAGCGCCTGTGGGTCGGCGTTGCCAACATCCTCAGAAGCCTGAATCATAATACGACGAGCGATAAACTTAGGATCCTCCCCCGCGTCAATCATGCGCGCGAGCCAATAAATCGTGGCATCGGGGTCGCTACCGCGCATAGACTTAATAAACGCACTGATGATGTCGTAGTGCATGTCACCGTTTTTGTCGTACGAAAAGCCACGGCGCGGATTGGCAATCTTCACGTCGTCAACAGTGATGGGATAGCGCTCCCCCGCCGCCGGCGCGGGCGTTCCCTCGGTATCGGGGCGCGTGACGGCAATCTCGCTCGCAAGCTCAAGCGTCGTGAGCGCCGATCGAGCGTCACCCGCTGCCAGTGTGCAAATGGTCTTAACCGTATCCTCATCGGCCGAGAACTTACCGTTCAAACCCTGCGGCGCCTCGAGCGCACGCTCAATAAGCGTGGCGATATCCTCGTCTTTAAGATGCTCAAGTTCCACCACGCGACCGCGCGAGAGCAATGCCGAGTTGACCTCGAAGTACGGATTCTCCGTCGTGGCGCCAATCATAATGACGGTACGGTTCTCAACTGCATGCAGCAGGGCATCCTGCTGCGACTTGGAAAAGCGATGAATCTCATCGATAAAAAGAATGGTGCGGCGGTCGTACGTATTCAGGCGCGTCTTAGCCTCGTCGATCACGCGACGAAGATCCTTTACGGTGCCCGTCACAGCGCTGACCTCGACAAACTCGCTCTTAGTATGGTTGGCGATAATATGTGCCAGCGTCGTCTTGCCCGTACCGGCCGGCCCATACAAAATCACACTCGACAGCACGTCGTGCTCAATCGCGGCACGCAACCACGAACCCTTACCGACGGCCTTTTGCTGGCCCACATACTCGTCGAGCGAATTGGGCCGCATGCGCACCGCAAGCGGCGCATTCTGAAAGGAACGCTCGCGCGTCGAAGCAGAAAAAAGGTCGTCCATAGCCATCCCGTGCGTCAATCAAAAACGTTTTCCACCAACAGTATACCGAATAAATACGAACTACCGTTCGTTAATATAGGTACGGTGCGGAAACTTCAATCCCGGGAACAGCTTGCTCGTAAGCTCGCAGAAATAGCCGTCCGTCATGCTCGCGATGTAATCCACCACCGCTTGATCCTTGTCGTCCTGCCAGGCATAGGTGCGATCGTAGTAGAAAAGCTGCCGCTCAATGCGAGAAATGTGGTGCTTAAAGATATACGAAGACTCGTCGCCTTCGTTTATATCCTGCAGGCAACGGTCGTAGAGCTTTTCGAAGGCCTCGCGCAGCTCCGCTTCGGAGTCGCCTTCAATGCCGCCCTTGCTATAGATCTTCTCGTAGTTCTCGCGCTTGGCTCGGCGGATCTCCTCAAACAGGTCCTCGCTCATCTCGATGCGTGGCTTACCATAGCTGTGCTCGACGATATCGATGGAGGCATGCGTAAGGATCCAGCTGTTGTATGCCCCGCCCAGGTCATCGTCAAAGGCGTCGGGTGACAGCAGACCCGCCGAAATGGCGTCTTGGCGATCGCGCCCCACGTAGGCAAGGATATCCGAGATGCGAACCACGCAGCCCTCGAGCGTCATGGGGCGCAGGTGCTCAATTGCGCTGTAACCTGTGGCAATGCAATCCTCAACCGTAAGGTCGAACTGGTCAAAGGAGCTCATGTCCGAAAGCTCAAACACACGCTGTTCGTACTCACCGTTGTGGCATAGCACGCCGTCGAGCGTCTGGAGCGACACGTTGCGGCCGTACAGCGCGTCGAGCACGCGGACCGACTGCACGTTATGGAAAAAATAACGACCCGTGCGCTCGTGATAGATATCGTTGAGGAATCGCTCACCGGCATGGCCAAAGGGCGTGTGGCCCAAGTCGTGGCCTAAGCCAATCGCCTCGATCAGATCGCAGTTGAGCCCCAGGGCACGTCCGATATCGCGCGCGATGCGCGAAACAAGCTGCACGTGCAGGCCGCGACGCGACAGGTCGTCGTTGCTGCGAAAACTAAAGACCTGCGTTTTGCCTGCATAACGGGTGTATGCGGGCAGATGCAAAATCTTTTCGGTATCGCGCATAAATGCCGGACGCATGAGCGTGCCCACATCTGCGGCTCGATCGAAGCGTCGAATGACCTGGTCGTCACCACATTGATAGGGATTAACGACACCTGAGCCGCGGTCGGCGGCGATACGCCCGACCAACTCGGGCGACAACGCCGCGGGAATGCGATCCATACGCGCCTTAATGGCGGCTGTCTGTTGATTGGTTGCCATGGCATGCTCCTTAAAAAGGGCGCGCAAACGGTTACAGCGTACTACCCACAACCTCGATTATGGCAAATATCGGCACCAAAAACGGCAGCAATGGCAGGGAGCGCGATTTTGCGATGAGACAGGCGGCGGCAAGGGCCAGGAGCGCAGCCGCAAACGCGACGATACCACCCAAGGGATCGAAGGTACAAAGGGCAAAGAGTGCCTTGGCGTCCCCCATACCAATGCCGGGAGCGTGGCGAACACGACGCCAGAGCGACTCAGTAAGCATAAGGGCAAGGTAGGCGATGGCAGCAAGACCGGCATGGTCAAGCGCAGTGTTAACGCCCTTGTCGAGCCAAACGCCTGCAAACGCCGCCACCGCACACGCGCCGGCAAGCTGATTGGGAAACCGTCGCTCACGGGCATCAATCGCCGCGCCGGCAAAGATGCAAATCCAAAACGGAATATAGACCATCTAACACCTCCTTGGGCAGCAGCTCAAACGCAAAAACCACCACAAAGGTGCCTGTCCCCTTTGTGGTGGTTTTGATCGTGGTTATTTGGCGCCTTGCATGACCTCGTCAAGGGTAACGCTCACGGCGTGCTGCGTCGGCACCCAGTCGACCTTCAAGAACAGTGCTGCCACCGTAATGGGGATATAGCTGAACATAAAGATCGGGAAGGTAAACAGGTTGGTCACCAGACGCCACTTTTGCGCGCAATGAATGTGCTTGTACTCAAAGATGGTCGTGAGCAGCGCCAGGATAAAGAACGTCTGATACATCATGGCGAAGGTCATAATGAGAGAAGCGGCACACGCCTGCATCTCAACCTCGGTGGCCAGGAAGCCGTGCGAAAGACCGCCCACAATCAGGAACGTGGCATTGGCGAGCATCGAGATCAGAGATAGCAACATACCCGGGGCGATCGTCATAAACATGTCGTAGGCGGCAAAGCGATGGTAGCGAAAGGTCGATTTGACCAGGTGCTTACCATACGTAAAGAACACCTGGTAGAAGCCCTTGGTCCAGCGCATACGCTGCTTCCAGGAAGCCTTAAACGTCACGGGCTGTTCGTCAAAGAACTCCGCCGGTGCATAGCCAATGCGAATGCCGTGAATGGCGCAGAACGTGGTGAACTGAATATCCTCGGTCAGCGTATGGAACTGCCAACCGTGCATGCCCTCGATCACGCTCGCCGAGATAAGGTAACCCGAACCCGAGACAGCGCAGGACGTCTTGCAGATATTACGCGCGTTGTTGAGAAAGCGCGCCTCTCGCAGATACCACGTAGCATTAGCCGCCGAGATCCACGAGCTGCCGAAGTTCTTGGAGTTGCGATAGCTCGTGACCACATGGAAGCCCTGATCAAAGGCATCGTTCATCTTGGAGACGTAATCGCGGGCGATGACGTTATCGGCATCGAAGATAAAGTAGCCTTCAAACGTATCGGGATACTCGTTAAGGATGCGGTCGAAGCCAAAGTCCATGACCCAGCTCTTGCCCTTGCGGGCAAGGTCATTGCGCTCATAAACGACAGCGCCCGCCTCGCGCGCGAGCTGCGCCGTGTTGTCGGTGCAGGCGTCGGCGACCACAAAGACCTCGATAAGCTCGGACGGATAATCCTGGTCCTTGATGGAGCGAACGAGGTTGGCGATTACGGCCTCCTCATTATGCGCCGCGATAAAGAAGGCATAACGATGGAGTTTTTTGGCCTTGGGAGGCGCGACCTCGCCACGAAGAGCGCCAATGACAAAGAAGACCACCTGGTACAGGAAGCAGACCGTGAGCAGCGTGACGACAATCTGGTTGAAGATCACGATGGGTGTGTTGGTTTGTAAAAAGGCGAGCATGCAGGCTCCCAGCAACGCATTACGTAAACAACCGTATATCTTACCGCAGGCTTACCGAGTTCAAGAAACCACCTAATACTGGCTAGGCTTCGAGCAGGCCGAGCTGCGGGACGATTTCGTCACCGGCGGCAGTGCGGCCGAGCGAACGCGAGGCCAGGTCATCCAGAACCGCGGCAAGGTCCCACGGCAGCTCGTCACGACACTCAATGCGCTCCCCCGTCACGGGATGGTCGAACGCCACGTGCCAAGAATGCAGGAACTGCCTGGTCAGGCCCTGATCGGCGCGTGCATCGCACTTACCGTAGAGTGGATCGCCCACGCAGGCGTGGTTGATATGGCGCATATGCACACGAATCTGATGCGTGCGGCCGGTAAACAGATGGCACTCGACGAGCGTGTAGCCGTCGTCAAAGCGCGTGGAATCAAAGCGCTCGAGCACCTTGAAAGTCGTGATGGCCTGGCGCGCAAAGGGGTCATCGGAAACCGCCATCTTGACGCGGTCGCGCGTCGATCGGGCAATGCCGGTGTTGATGGTGCCCTCGTCCATGGCGATGTGCCCGTGAACAAGTGTGATATAGCGACGGTCGAGCGTACGCGTGCGGATGAGATTTTGGAGCGCGCGCTGGGTGTCGTCGTCCTTTGCCGCAAGCATGAGACCCGAGGTATCGCGATCCAGGCGATGCACAATACCGGGGCGGTCCTCGCCCTGCACGGTGCCCAGATGGTCGATACCGCAGTGATAGACCAGGGCATTCGCGAGCGTACCGCTCTCATGACCATGCGCAGGATGGCACACCAGGCCGCGCTGCTTGGAGAGTACAATGAGATAATCGTCCTCATAGCGAATGTCGAGCGGGATGGCTTCGGGAATCACGTCAGTCGGATCGTGCGGCTCGGGAAGGTCGACCGAGATGCGGTCACCGGAGCGCACGGCATACTTTTTTGACAGGCAGGTCTCGCCGTTGACGGCAACGGCACCGCCCTCGATCAGATGCGCACAGGCAGAGCGCGTGGGACAGCCATCGTTGGCACCCAGATAGGCGTCAAGACGCTGACCAGCGGAATCGTCGGCAACGAGAATATGGATGTCGGCCATTAGCGCTCATTCCTTTCGCGAATCTTGCGGGCACGCTCCCCACGCTGCTTAGCTTTGCGTTTGGCTCGGGCCTCGTCACGGGCGTTGAGCTCGGCAGTCGCATCGACCTCGCGAGCGGCGGGACTCAAGAACATGTAACCAATGAGCGCCAGCACGACGCCGACCGTAATGCCGATATCAGCCACGTTAAAGACAGGAAAGTCGATGAACGTGGTGGCAATGAAATCGGTCACGAAGCCAAAGGCGAGGCGGTCGATCGCGTTACCGATGGCGCCGCCCGCAACCATAGCCATGCCTACAACCTCAAGATGGGCGAGCTGGGGCGCACGAACGAGGTACACGGCAATAGCGATAATGACCGCCAACGCCAGCACGGCAAACGCGATGCCATGCCCCTCACCCATGCTAAAGGCGGCTCCGATATTGCGAACAAACAGGAAATCGATCACGCCGGGGATAACGGTCATATGCAGGGCATCGCCCACGGAACGAACCGCAAGCTTGGTCAGCTGGTCAACGAGCAACACAACGAGCGCCACGCCACCAGCAACACCCAACCGCCAACGCAAAGGCGGCGTCATATCCGCACCACGACCCAAAGAAATCCCCTACCCTCAAAAATCGAATTACGTTTAATGCAAAGAACCATCTTATATTGCCATACGCTGAACGCACGACATATACACCAACGCAAGCGAAATAACCAGCTAAAAACGAAAGCGGCATCCCGAAAAACAGAATGCCGCTTGAATGTGACACAGGTAGTCAATGGGGACGTTCTTGTTAGACTAGTCGTTTAAGAACGTCCCCAACGACTAGTTCAGCGCCTCCGCGCAGCGCTTACAGATCTGCGCGTGGCCGTTGTACTCGCCGACGGTGGTGCGATAGTTCCAGCAACGGTCGCAGCACTCGCCCTCGGCAGCCTCGATGGCAACGGAGAGCTCCTCACCCTGGGTCAGCTCAACATCGGAGACGATGTAGAACTCGGCCAGGTCGACCGCCTTGTCGCCGGTCAACAGCGCATACATCTCAGCGGGAACGACCGCCTTGACACGGACCTGCTGGCTCTTGGTGAAGGTGCCGGCGGAGCGGGCATCCTCAAGGGCCTTGGTCACGGCGCTACGGAGCTCGAGCGAAGCCTCGAGCACGCCCTCGAACTCATTGGCCTCGTCGACCGTGATGGGCGACTTGTACCAATCGAGCAGCGCGGCGTACTTCTGGTGGTCGACGCAGCCGGCGGGCGCATAGGCCATGGCCTCATCGACGGTGTAGGACAGGATCGGCTGCAAATCGCGCATGAGCATCGAGAAGAGCTCGGCGAGCACGGTCTGGGCGCTGCGGCGCTCGAGCGAGCCGGGCTTTTCGCAGTACAGACGGTCCTTCAGGGCGTCGAGGTACACGTTGGAAAGCTCGGTAACCACGAAGTCGTAGAGCGCACGGTAGGCGCGCGGGAACTCGTAGCTGGCGTAGGCATCGTCGACCTCGGCCTGAACCTGGGTCAGACGGGCAACCATGAGCTTGTCGAGCGGCAGCAGGTCGGCAAAGGCGACGCCGTCGGTCTCGGGCTCAAACTGACCCTCGAGCTCGGAGAGCAGGAAGCGCAGCGTGTTGCGGAAACGACGGTAGGCATCGGACGTACGAGCGAGAATCTCGTGGTCGATGGAGACATCGGAGCTGGTATCGACCGAGGCGACCCACAGGCGGATGATGTCGGCGCCCATCTCGTCGCAGACCTTGTTGGGGTCGATGACGTTGCCGAGCGACTTGGACATCTTGCGGCCCTGACCGTCGAGCGTGAAGCCCTGCGAGACGACTGCCTTGTACGGAGCATGGCCGTTGGCGCCCACAGAGGTGAGCAGCGAGCTCTGGAACCAACCGCGGTGCTGGTCGGAGCCTTCGAGATACACGTCAGCCGGGTACTCAAGCTCGGGGCGATACTCGCAGACGGCCTTCCAGGAGACGCCGGAATCCCACCACACGTCGAGGATGTCCTTATCGGCCTTGAGGTGATGGCCGCCGCACTTGGGGCAGACGCAGGCCTCACCCAGGTAGCTCTCGGGAGCGTCGGTGAACCAGGCGTCGGAGCCCTTCTCGTGGAAGAGCTTGATGACGGCGTCGAGCGTGGCATCATTCATGACCTTCTCGCCGCAGTCGGCGCAGGTGTAGCTGGGGATAGGCACGCCCCAGTTGCGCTGACGGCTGATGCACCAGTCGGGACGCTGCTCGACCATGGCACCGATGCGGTTGGCCGCGTGGGCCGGATACCACTTGACGTTCTCGCGGACCTCTTTGCCAGCCTGCTCGCGCAAACCGGTCTTGTCCATCGAGACAAACCACTGGTCGGTAGCACGGAAGAGCACCGGGTGCTTGCAGCGCCAGCAGTGCGGATAGCTGTGCGTGATCTTCTTCTCGAGAACCAGGGTGCCGCGCTCGCGCAGGAACTCGATGATATGCGGGTTGGCCTCATCGGTATCCATACCGCTGAAGGGACCACCGGTGCCAAACTCCTCGCCGGTGTAGAACTTGCCGTCGTCATCGACCGGCATGCAGATGTCGGTGATGCCCTCCTTGAGGCAGGCGAAGTAGTCGTCGACGCCGTGGCCGGGCGAGTTGTGGACGATACCGGTACCGTCGTCGACACCGACGTAATCGGCCAGCAGCGCCACGCCCTCAACGCCGTCAAAGATCGGCTGCTTGTAGTGGATGTGGTGGAAGGTCTCAGCGGGAACCACATAGGGCTTGCCGGCGACCATAACCGGGGTGTACTCCCAGCCAAACTCCTCGCAGCACTTGGGAGCCAGGTCCTCGAGCATGACCTCGGCACGGCCATCGTGCTCAACGGCGACATAGGCGGCGCCGGGCTTAAGGGAAACGGCCTGGTCAGAGGGGATGGTCCACGGCGTGGTCGTCCAGATGATAAAGTCGACCGGACCGTCGAAGTTCTCTAGGCCGGCGGGCTTGGAGGTCATCTCAAAGCGCACGAAGATGGAGGGGCTCGTCTCGTCGGAGTACTCAATCTCGGCCTCGGCCAGCGCGGTGTGGCAGTGCTTGCACCAGTGAACCGGCTTGTGGCCGCGATAGATCATGCCCTTATCGAACATGGCCTTGAAGACCTCGATGTCGGCGGCATCGTGCTGGTGATAGAGCGTCAGATAGGGGTTATCCCAGTCGCCGAGCACGCCCAGACGACGGAAACCGGCCTTCTGCAGCTCGATGTTCTCAACAGCGAACTCGTTGCAGAGCTCACGAATCTTGGCCGTGGGGGTCTGGTTGAACTTCTCGGTGCCGAGCTTCTCCTCGACCTTGTGCTCGATCGGCTGACCATGGCAGTCCCAACCGGGGACATAGGGAACCTCATAGCCCTGCATCATCCAGTAGCGGTTGATCATGTCCTTGGAGATCTTGTTCATGGCATGGCCGATGTGGATCGGACCGTTGGCGTACGGAGGACCGTCGTGCAGCACAAACTTCTTGTGACCCTCGTTCTTCTTCAGAACCTGCTCGTAGACCTTGTTGTCCTGCCAGTCCTTGAGTCGCTTGGGCTCGGACTTGGAAAGACCGGCACGCATGGGAAAACCGGTCTTGGGCAGATTCATCGTCTGCTTGTACTCGTTTGCCACGGTACCCCTTTCATGTCGTGGGCGCGCACGCCCGTTGGGCACCAAAAAAGCGCCCGTCCCTACAAGCTGGGACGAAGCGCCACAAATCGAGCTGTACGCTCGCAAAAGCTCTTCGCTTAACCACCCAGCTTAGATGCCCTCGCCCGCATATTCGCGCGCTCGCATCCGTTACTCGGCTGGCCTGTATCGACGACCATCTCGGCGATATCTACTAAGACGTGCCTGTGCGGCGCGCCCGTTGGGACCGCAGCTCCGGGGTGATTTTCATCGGTCGCATGCACGGGTTCTCAGCGCTCCCCGCTCTCTGTAGCATGCGGACGGCCGACTACTCGTCCCCATCAACGCTTATGCGCTGTATGGTAACACGGTCAACGCCGGCGAAAAACCCTCAACATCGGTTTCATACTTTAGAAACTTCTCGCGATCGCAAGCACTCACTTGGAGCAAAATACCTGAAAGCACTTTATCTAACGAAAGAAGGCTGCTATGCGCACGATTGGAATGAGCGACTACACCGTCGGCGAGGACTGCTTTGACGAGCTGCCCGGCGCACTGGACGAGTACGGAGCGACCAAGGTCGCGATTATCGGTGGTAAACGAGCACTGGCAGCGGTGCTTCCCGGTATCGAAGCGGCGCTGGAGGGCACCGACGTCGAGATTCTGGAGACGCGCGTCTACGGCACCAACAGTACGCGCGCCAATATCGCCAAGGTTGTGAACTCCCCTGTCTGCCAAGAAGCCGACGTTCTTATCGCATGCGGCGGCGGCAAGGCGCTCGACACCGTCAAGACAGCGGCCATCGAGCTCAAGAAGATCGTCTTTACGGTACCGACGATCTGCTCCAACTGCTCGGCCGCGACCGCCATTGCCGTTGTCTACAACGACGACGGCTCGCTCGAGGGCTATTCGTACCCAAACCGCCCCGCGCACATCTTCATCAACCCCAAGATCATCGCCGAGGCTCCGGCGGAGTACTTCTGGGCGGGCGTGGGCGATGCCCTGTCCAAGCAGCCCGAGGTCGAGTACGCCACGAGCGCCGGCAACCTGGAGCACACCGCCGGACTTGGCCTGGCACTCGCCCACACCTGCTCCGAGCCGCTGTTTACCTATGGCGTGCAGGGTCTAGAGGACGTGCGCCAGGACCTGTCGAGCGAGGCCGTCAAGCAGATCGCGCTCGACATCGTGGTCAACACGGGCTATGTCTCGAACCTGACCAACCAAAACGATTACTACTACAACTCGAGCGTGGCGCATGCGTTCTACAACGCCACGTGCAGCATCCCGCGCGAGGGCTCCTACCTGCACGGCGAGGTCGTGAGCCTGGGCGTGCTCGTGCTGTTTGCCTATACGGGCGATACCAAGAACCTTGAGCGCTACGCCGCCTTTAACAAGCAGATGGGGCTGCCCGTGACGCTTGAGCAGGTCGGCCTTTCCGAGGCCGACATCCCTGCCCTGTGCGAGTTCGCGCACGCCACCAACGAGTGGAAGCAGGGCAACCCCGAGCCCTTCACCGACGAAAAGTTCGCCGCCGCCATCAAGGCTGCCGACGCTTACGGCCACACGCTCTAGGGCTGGCCCAAAACCACCACAAAGGGGACAGGCACCTTTCTGTTGGTTTTTTATTGCTCCAGAATTCAGTTCGTACTCGAACCCGATTCTTTACGAGAAAGGGTTCGGGTACGTTTTTTGTTTATCGGAAATTCTGCGGAAGGACTACTCGGAACGGTAAACAGGAACGAACAGAGGCAGGGCATCATCGTGGTGATGGTATCCTGCCTTTTGTTTTGCGGGATCAAGGTCGCTTTATGCGAACTTGATCGCCACTTATATGGGGCATTGATGGCAATTGCTTCGTACGTGCATACCGAGAGCCTGTACACCTCTGGCAAGGCGTAAAACACTAGACTTTATTCCAAAGTCCGTGTGCTAAGGGGGCAGGCCCCTTAGAATTCCTGTGGAGTGTGTACGCACGTACGCTGGAAAACGGCAAAATTTCGCTATATCAGGGCGTTCTATCATTGGAGAGTATGGTATACACGGCTTAGTTCAACAAATAAGAATTTATATATAAAGGAGAATATTGATGAAACTGTTTTTATGTTCTCACTTTTCAAGTGTAGGAAGTCTGATAAAGGAAGAAATTGAAAATAAAAAAGTCGCATTTATTCCAACAGCTTCGCTGCGTGAAGGCTACACCGGTTATGTCGGCTCGGCTCGAAAATTATTCAAAAAGTTGGGAGCAATCGTAACTGAAATTGATATTTCAACGGAGGCTTATTCAACGATACAGTCTCTTTTTGAAGATGCGGATGTGATCTATTTTACCGGCGGAAATTCTTTTTTCCTTATAGACCAGCTCCGTAAAACGGGAACGGATGAGCTGTTGAAGAAAGAATTGGCAAAGGGAAAACTGATGATTGGTGAATCGGCAGGGGCGATTGTATGCGCTCCAAGCATCCAATATATCGAGCAAATGGATGAAATGCCGGAGGACTACTCACAAGAAGATGATTCAGGGCTTAATTTGATTGATTTCTATGTTCTTCCGCATTATCTCACAGCACCATTTAAGAAAGTTACCGAGAAAATAATGGCTGAGTTTTCGGATTTGAATCTATGCCCAATTAACAACCGTCAGGGAATTGTAATTGATGGTGAAGGTTCAAAGGTAATTTGCAAAGACTAATTTGAAAATTCCAGTTAGCTGTACTCGTTCCTAGCAGGGTTTGGGGCAGGCACGCCCCAACAAGAAGCTGTCCCAAAGGGGCAAGTATGGGGACTGCGGATGATTTCATGGACCGTCACGCGGCCCTTCCCAGCGCGGAGCGGAACTCAGCCGGCATGCGGCCACCGAGCGCATCGCTGCGCCTCTCCGTATTATATCGACCGATCCAGCCCCCGAGCTCCTCGATGAAGCGGGCGGGGGGTCCAGTCCGACCAGTCCCGGCCGTGCCAGAACTCCTTCTTGAGCAGGCCGAAGAAGCCCTCCATCGCCGCGTTGTCCGGGCTGCAGCCCTTTGCGGACTGGATTGGCTACACTGATGTGGACAGTTCCGGGAGGGGCGCAAGAGACGGGAAGGCCGCGTGCGCGTTCCTGCGCGAGGGCCGCGGGGAGGGGCTGCCTGGGTACGGCGCCTGTCAACTCGGTCTACGTCTTTGATGACCGGGTCGTACTCAATATCAACTTCACGGATGATGCCAAAACGGTCACCCGTGAGGAAGTGTTGGGTTCGAGTGCTATGGACAATGCTCCAGCATGCTGGGATCGAACTCGCTAGCCGGAATCACACGGTACCCGTGACGCAGCAACAGATCGACGAAAACGCCGTTGCCCGCTGTAAGGGTGCCGCTGAATGTTCCGTCGTAGATGCGGCCCGCGCCGCACGAGGGACTACGGTCCTGCAAGATGCACGCAGCGATCTCGGACGGGCCGCCAAAGTGCTCGCACATATCGAGCGCGCGTTGGGCACCATGGCGAAACTCGCGATCAACCGACACGCCCTCGCGGGTGCGAACCTCACAGCCCACGATCTCGGACGGGTCGCGCGGCGTGGGCAGACCGCCAAAAACCTCGGGGCATACGAGGAGCACCTCGGTCCCCGTACGCTCGCAAGCCTCGACCAACGCGCGGTGGTAATTGTCGAGCCCGTTATACTTGCAGCTCTCGCCCATCAAACAGGCGCTTACCACGATCTTCATACATATCCCTCCCAAACAAAACGCCCCATTTGAGATAGAAACTCAAATGGGGCGTTCGACGTTGTGCAACCAGCCTTACTGCTGCTTTGGCATCAGCGGATTCTCGCGCGTGAGGAGATTCATGAACTCCTCGCCCGTGATCGTCTCCTTCTTGTACAGATAACGAGCCAGCTCATGGAGCTTAAACTTGTTCTCCTTGAGGATCTGCAGGGCGCGGTCATGTGCGTCCTCGATCAGCTTGGCGACGATCGCGTCGACGCGCTCGGCCGTACCGGGGGCACAGGTGAGCGACGTGTCCTGGTTGAGGTAGGCATTCTGAACGGTACCGAGCGCCATCATGCCAAACTCTTCCGACATACCAAAGCGCGTCACCATGTTGCGGGCGAGCTTGGTGGCCTGCTCGATATCATTGGCCGCGCCAGTCGTCATCTCACCAAAGATGAGCTCCTCGGCAGCACGTCCGCCGCAGTAGACAGCGAGCTTGTCGAGCACCTCCTGGCGCGTGGTCAAGAAGCGCTCGTCCTCCTCGACCTGCATGGTGTAGCCCAGAGCACCGCTCGTACGCGGCACGATGGTGATCTTCGTAACCGGCGCAGAACCCTTCTGGCGGGCGGCAACGATGGCATGGCCGATCTCGTGATAGGACACGACCTGTTTCTCGTGATCGGACAGCACCGTGGACTTACGCTGCTGGCCGGCGATGACGACCTCCACCGACTCCTCGAAGTCGTCCTGGGTTGCACGCTTGCGACCCTCGCGAACGGCGCGCAGGGCGCCCTCGTTGATGATATTGGCCAGGTCGGCGCCCGAGGCTCCGGGCGTGGCGCGGGCAATCGCGGTCAGATCGATCGGCGGCTCGGTCTTCACACTCTTGGCGTGAAGCTCGAGGATGTTCTTGCGGCCGGTCAGGTCGGGCAGCTCAACGGGGATGCGGCGGTCAAAACGACCGGGGCGCAGCAGAGCGGGATCGAGGCTGTCAGGACGGTTGGTGGCAGCGAGGACGACGATACCCTTGTGGTTGTCGAAGCCATCCATCTCGGTCAGCAGCTGGTTGAGCGTTTGCTCACGCTCGTCGTTGCCGCTAAAGCCGCCACCGTCACGCTTTTTGCCGATGGTATCAATCTCATCGATAAATACGATACAGGGGGCCTTTTCCTTAGCCTGCTTAAACAGGTCGCGCACCTTGGCGGCGCCACGGCCGACGAACATCTCGACGAACTCAGAGCCCGAAATGCTAAAGAACGGTACGCCCGCCTCGCCGGCAACAGCCTTGGCAAGCAGGGTCTTACCAGTGCCAGGAGGGCCCACGAGAAGAGCACCGCGCGGCAGCTTGGCGCCGATTTCCTCATAGCGCTGCGGCTTCTCCAGAAAGTCGACGACCTCCTTCAGGGATTCCTTGGCCTCTTCCTGACCAGCAACATCCTTAAAGGTCACGCCAACATCCTTGGAGGCGATAACGCGCGCACCGGACTTACCCAGACCGCCGCCGCCAAAGCCGCCGCCACCAAAATTCATGGACGGGCCGTCATCGCCCATGGCCTTCTTCATACGGCGGTTGAGCCACCAGCCGATGAGGAAGAAAATCGCCATGGGAAGGACGAGCGTGAGCAAGTAGTAAGTCATCAGGCCCGAGTTCTTATCGGGAACCACCGACTCCAGCGAGGCGCCGGCCTCGAGCACGCGATCGGTAAAGCCCGTGTCACTCGGCACGCCGGTCGTCTTGTAGGCGATGTTCTCGTCCTCGCCCTTCTTGGTGTAATAAATCGAGTAATCGTCCGTGTTGTACTCGACCTTGTCGACACTCTTCTTATCGAGCGCTTTGACAAACGTCGAATAATCGGTCTTCGTAATCTGCTGCGTGTGACCGATGTTGGGGAACAGAACGGTCGAGAGCACGAGGTAGACGACGAAGGCGATGAGCACGTAGAGGATCATATTCCGTCTACGTTTGTTGTCATCCATCTCCATCTGCTTGAACTCCATCTACTGGGGTTGATAATGCTAACTAGAATACCCAACCCGGCCGGCGATAAACCGACGCCGGGCACGAAAGAATAGAGATGGCATCACTCGAAGTCGGCAAGGTTCAGATCTATACGGGCGACGGCAAGGGCAAGACGACGGCTGCGCTGGGGCTCGCGCTGCGCGCCACGGGCTATGGACTTAACGTGCTCATGCTTCAGTTTGCCAAGAAGCTGCACTGCGCCGAGCATGATGCGGCACCACGCCTAGGGCTACGAATTGTACAGGCCGACCGCGACACGCCCGAGGCTTGCGCCGCACAGATCATGGAGCTCGCACGCAAGCAGATCTCACAGGTCGACGTTCTGATTTTGGACGAACTCGGCGAGGCCATGCGCCGCGGCTTCGTGACGCGCGAGGATGTCGAGGAACTGATCGCGATGAAACCCGACACCACAGAGCTCATACTGACCGGCCGCGGCCTGCTGCCCATCGCGGACCTCGCCGACCTGGTCACCGAAATGCGCCTCGTCAAACACTACTTCGACGAAGGCCTCCTGGCCCGCCAAGGCATCGAATACTAATTGATCCGAAGGGGACGAAGGGAAACGGATCATCGACATCACGACGGAGAGCAATGAGCCGTTTTCCTCCGTCCCCCCAGGGATCATTAGGCAGTGGCGCGGCCTAGCCAGTTGCCGCTGTGGTGGTAGATGGTGAACATCGTGGCGGTTATTACCCAGGTTACGGGGTAGACCAGCAGCAGATGCTCGAGCGAGGGGTCGAGCGGCATAATCGCGAACACCCACGCCACGCGGAGCACGACCGTGCCGAATATCGTGAGCATCATAGGCTGGAAGCTCACGCCAGCGCCACGGATGGAGCCGGACGCGTTTTCGATAATCGAGAAGATCGCGTAGAACGGCGCGATGAAATGAAGAATCGTCGTGGTGTAGGCCGAAATTGCGACATCGTCGATAAACAGACGCGAAAGCGGGCCCGAGAATACCAGCAGCACGGCAGACAGGCCACCGATAAGCACAAACGACAGCACGAGCGACGTGTGGTATCCCTTTCGCATGCGATCGTAATTGCGCGCACCAAAGTTCTGCGCCGAGAACGTAGTAATCGACACACCAAGCGCCTCGGTCACCATCCAGATAATGCCGTCCAGGCGACCGGAAAGACCCCAAGCGGTCGTAACATCGGCTCCAAACGAGTTGACCGACACCTGAATCAAAACGTTGGAGATCGAATACGCCGCAGACTGAACGCCCAGCGGCAAACCGCACGAAAGCATGCTCTTGCAAATGCCGCGATCGATACCGAGTTTGGATAGCGACAACCGCCACGCCCCCGGAGCGCGCATCATGCGGATCACAATCATCGTGGCATTGGTGCAGATAGTCAGCGCCACCGCGATGCCGCAGCCCAGCGCTTCCATGTGCAGCACGGCGACAAAGAGAATGTCGAGCGCCACGTTGACGAAGCAGCCGGAGGCAATAATGACCGCCGGACCGCGCGTGTCGCCCACGGCGCGCAACAACGCCGTCCCCATATTGAGCAGCAGCGCCGCAAACATGGCGGCAAAGTAGCAACGGGCATACGCCACACCCTCGGCCAGCAGCTCATGCGGTGTATTCATCAGCACAAGCATCGGCTCGACAAACACCATGCCCAGAATGGAAATGACAATGCCGCCCACCAGCGCGAGCGTCATGGCCGTATGGACCGATCGGCTCAAGCGCTCGTCATCGTGCTGACCAAAAAACTGGCCGGTAATAACGGCACATCCAGCACCAACACCGACGCAAAAACCAATGCAGAGCTCCGTAAGCACCATCGTGGCCTGAATGCCACCCAGCGCGAGCTTGCCGCCAAACTGACCGACGATATAGGTACCGATAAGCGTGTATGCCTGCTGAAAGAACGAACTAAAGAAGATGGGGACGCACAGCGACAGCAGCTGCTGCCAAATAACGCCCTGCGTTACATCGATAGCCGTAGATTTCTTAGCCACACGCCCTCCCCACCAGCGTACGTCAAACAACAAAACGGCACTTTAAAACGAAAGCCAAAACCAGCTTAGCACCGACCGACGTCGGCCGAAACGTCCCGAACCAGAGCCCGGTGCGAAATATCTGCCTAGTGATACAGCCCCGGCTGGTAGTGGTACTCGTTGCTCACATGCGGGCACAGTTGCCAAAAGGCGACGGCACTCGCAGCGGCAACGTTGAGTGAATCGACCCCGTGCGCCATCGGAATGCGCGCGGCTCGGTCGCAGCCGGCAATGGTCTTGGTGCCCAAGCCGGCACCCTCGGTACCCATAAAGATCGCTAGGCGGTCAATCTCCTGCAGCACGGGATCGTCCAGCGACACCGAATCATCCGTCAACGCCATGGCGGCACACGAAAAGCCGGCATCGTGCAGCGCCGCCAGCCCATCATGCGGCCATACGCGCGCCTCGCTGCCAATGCGCGTCCAGGGCACCTGGAACACCGTGCCCATGCTCACGCGGGCCGAGCGACGGTACAGCGGGTCACAGCAAGTGGGGCTCACCAAAATGCCATCGACGTTCAGCGCAGCCGCCGAGCGGAAAATCGCGCCGACATTGGTGTGGTCGACAATGCCCTCGAGCACGCACACGCGCACCGGGCGCTCACCCGCCGCCTCGACGACGCCACTCAAGAACTCGGCTACCGGAATCTGGCGTGGACGACGGAATGCCGCGAGCGCACCGCGCGTCACGTTAAAACCCGTCAGCTGCTCCATGAGCTCCATGGAGGCAACGAACACAGGAACCGGACCCGCGCCCTCGCGCACAACCAGGCGCTCAAACAGCGGCATCATCTGATCGAGCCAGCGTTCGCCCAAAAGAAAGCTCACCGGCTCGTATCCGGCGCGAACCGCACGCTCGATGACCTTGGCGCTCTCGGCGATAAAAATGCCCTTCTGCGGCTCCAGCACGCAGCGAAGCTCACGCTCGGTCAGTCGCACGTAGGCATCGAGCCGCTCGTCCTCGAGCGAATCGATTCGCAGCACCTCAACGGCATCAGTCATAGCAGCCAGCCCGCACCCTTCTTTACAGCACATCTATACCAAACGAGGCGACGCTAAGCGCCGCCCCATGCATTCAATCAACCCGATGATACCGTTCACGCCAGGCGATTTATGCCTCAACGCGACGATACGTCACGAACTCATAATCGAGACCCTCGTCACCCTCGCCCGAGGCAATCGTGGCAACCCCGCCACGCCGCGCAATCTCCCACGCGGGATCGGCGTCCAAGTCGGGAAAGTACGTGTCCACGGGATGGACGCAGTGGTTATGCGTGACCTCGGCCTCCACGCAGCACGGCAAAAACTGACGATACACCTCGCCACCGCCGATCACCCACGCAACGGGCTCATCGGCAACCACGGCGAGCGCTTCGTCGACGCTATGCACCACGTCGACGCCCTCGGCAGCAAAGCTCTCGTCACGCGTGAGCACGATATTGCGGCGGTTCTTGAGCGGACGCCCACCGGGAAAACTCAGCAGGGTCTTGCGTCCCATAATAACCGGGCACCCTTTGGTGCACGCCACAAAATGGCGCATGTCGGCGCGATTGGACACCACCATGTCGCCCTCGCACCCAATGCCCCAGTCATCGCACACGGCGACAATGGCAGAAAGCTTACACGTCATGCGCGTCACCTACACCGCAATGGGGATGTTCTTGACCTGCGGGCCGTGCTCATAACCCTCGACGATCAGGTCGTCGGTCGTAAACGCATAGAAGTCATGCACATCGGGGTTAAGCGTTACCTTGGGCGCGGCAAACTGCGGACGCTCGATAAGCTCGCGGACGATATCGACATGACGGTCGTAAATGTGGGCATCGGCAATCACATGTAGCAGCTCGCCGGGAATCATATCGACCGATTGCGCGACCATCATCAGCAAGATGGCGTACTGGCACACATTCCAGTTGTTCGCGGCCAAAATGTCCTGGCTGCGCTGGTTGAGAATCATGTTGAGCGTCGGTTTGTCATCCTGCGGGCGCTGCGTCACGTTATACGTCACGCTGTAGGCGCACGGATACAGGTGCATCTCGGACAAATCGCTAAACACATAGGTATTCGTCATAATGCGGCGGCTGTACGGCGTGTTCTTAAGGTCGTACAGAACGCGGTCCATCTGGTCGAAATCGCCCTCGGCATAATGGCTCTTTTGCCCAATCTGATACCCGTAGGCCTTACCGATGGAGCCGGTCTCGTCAGCCCACTCATCCCAAATATGGCTGTTGAGGTCATGCACGTTATTGGACTTCTTTTGATAGATCCATAGGATCTCATCCATGGCAGATTTGAGGGCCGTACGACGCAGGGTAAGCGCCGGAAACTCCTCACGCAGGTCATAGCGTGCCGTAACGCCAAAGTTTTTAATGGTATAGGCAGGGGTGCCGTCCTCCCACACCGGACGGACCTTTTGGCCCTCGGTGGTGGTGCCATGGTCCAGAATATCGCGGCACATGGTTACAAACTGTTGATCAGCCTTGCTCATTGACCCTCCTGTCAGTCGCCTACAAGCGAGATTCATTGTAGCCCAGGCGCACGCGGCCCCACAGCCCAAACATAAGCCCTTGTTTTCTGACATATGCCAGAAATCTCTTGCGTAAATCTGCACGTTCGTTATTCTATTGTTGACATATGTCAGATAAGGAGCACGTATGGCAGGAAGACGCGAGAAATTGCGCCGTGTTGGGATCATCCCCGAATATCGCGGCTTTACCCCCGACGGCCTTGCCAGTGGAGACGCCATCGACATGACGGTCGACGAACTCGAGGTGCTGCGCCTGTGCGACCTGGAAGGCCTTAACCAAGAGGCAGTCGCACAGCAGATGGGCATCGCGCGCGCCACGGTGGCGGCTATTTGCAGCCGAGCGCATCGCAAGGTGGCAAACGCGTTGGTCAATGGTCGGGCGCTCATCATCGAAGGCGGCAATATCGCGTACTCCCCCATCACCACGACAACGGCCGCATGGCCAGCAAAGGGGGTCGGCACCATGAGGGTGGCAACCACGTACGACAATGGCAACATCTTTATGCACTTTGGCCGCAGCGAGCAGTTCAAGATCTACGACGTTCAGGACGGCAAGGTGCTCAACGAGCAGGTCGTGGGCACCGGCGGCACCGGCCACGGCGCACTTGCGGGCCTGCTCGCCAACGGCGGCGTGGACACGCTCATCTGCGGCGGCATCGGCGGAGGCGCTATCAACGCGCTTGCCCAAGCCGGCATCACGGTATACGCAGGTGCCCAGGGCAGCTGCGACGCTTGCGTCGAGGCCCTTATCGCCGGCACGCTCGCACAGAACGGCGAGGCCACGTGCGGCTGCCACAGCCACGACCACGAGCACACCCATGAGCATGGCGGGTCCTGCGGCTGCCACGGCCACCACGACCACGAAGGCCATGAGGGCTGCGGCTGCCACTAACGGCACGGCACCGCGAGCTCGGGACGCGAAGCCGAACGCAACCCAACAATCAAAGCCAACAACAAAGGCCACCCGGTAGCTTCCGAGTGGCCTTTGCCATATCAAGCTGGAATTACAGCTCTATTTCTTATTACGCATCTGCGCTTCCATCTGGCGCAGCAGCTCCATATCGGACTTGGGACCGCCCGTACCTAGGCCGCCCATGCCGCCCAGACCCATAGCGTCCAGGCCAGGGATATTGGGCATGCGCATCTTCTTGCCCTTCTTTCCCTTTTTGCCCTTTTTGCCGCCGGCCTGCGCCTGATTGGCCATCGTGCGCATGCGGCCCATCATCTTATTCATCTCGCCCCACTGCTTCATAAGGCTGTTGACCTCGGTGGGGGTTACGCCGGCACCCTTGGCAATGCGGGCGCGGCGCTGGCCGTTGATGATGGAGGGACGCAGGCGCTCCTCCTTGGTCATCGACATGATGATGGCCTCGTTCTTATCGAAGATGCCCTCGTCCAGGTTGCCGCCCATCTGGTTGAGTGCACGCTGACCACCGGGGAGCATGCCCAGGATACCCTTCATACCGCCCATCTTTTTGACGGCTTTCATCTGGTCGAGCATGTCGTTCATGGTAAAGCCCTCGCGCAGCATGCGCTCGGCAGCCTCGAGCTGCTCTGCATCGGCGGCCTCCTGGGCCTTCTCGATAATGCCGACAACATCGCCCATGCCCAAGATTCGCTTGGCCATGCGGTCGGGATAGAACGGCTCCAGCGAATCGGGTTTCTCGCCCATGCTCACGAACTTGATGGGCTTACCGGTCACCTGGCGCACGGAAAGTGCGCCGCCGCCACGGGCGTCGCCGTCGAGCTTGGAGATGATCACGCCGTCAAAGTCGGTGCGCTCGGCGAAGGTCGAGACGACGTTGACAATATCCTGGCCGGTCATGGCATCGACGACCATCAGCACCTGATCGGGCTTGACGGCCTTCTTGATGTCCACGGCCTCCTGCATCATCTGCTCGTCGATCTGCAAACGACCGGCGGTATCGACAATGACCACGTCACGCAGGTGGTCGACGGCCTCCTGAATGGCGCCCTTGGCGATGTCGACCGGGTGCGCACCGTCGCCTCGGAAGACCGGGACACCGATCTCTCCGCCGAGCGTGGCCAGCTGGTCGGCAGCGGCGGGACGGTAGACGTCGCACGCGGCGAGCAGCGGCGAGCGGCCCTGCTTCTTGAGCAGGTAGGCCAGCTTTACGGCCGCCGTGGTCTTACCGGAGCCCTGCAGGCCCACGAGCATGATGACATTAGGAATGCGATTGCTAAAAACGAGCTTACTCTCGGTGGAGCCGAGCATCTCGGTGAGCTCGTCGAGCACGATCTTGACGACGTTTTGCGCCGGCGACAGCGACTCCATGACCTCGGCGGTCATGCAGCGCTCCTTGGTCTTGGCAACGAACTCCTTGACGACCTTAAAGTTAACGTCGGCCTCGAGCAGCGCCATGCGAATGTCGCGCATGGCCGAAGTGATATCGGCCTCGGTCAGCTTACCCTTGCCGCGCAGGCGGTCAAATGTGTCGTTGAGGCGATCGCTCAGAGAATCAAACACTAGTCACTCCTTAATTGGACTCGCCCACCAGGGCGCGGCAGAAATCTTTTGCATTAAACTCCTGCAGGTCATCGACCTGCTCGCCGACGCCGATGCGCAGGATCGGGAGCTTGAGCTTCTCGGCCACGGCCATGGCGATACCGCCCTTAGCCGTGCCGTCGAGCTTAGTCATGATAATACCGTCCAGGCCCAGCGCCTCGTTAAACTCGAGCGCCTGGTTCAGACCGTTCTGACCAGTGGCGGCATCGATCACAAGCACGACCGAAACCGGCATGGGACCAGCGGCCATATTGGCGGCGCGCTTACGCGTCACGTTGACCACCTTGGCAAGCTCGCGCATGAGCTCGGGGCTCGTGTGCAGACGGCCGGCGGTATCGATGAGCACCAAGTCGCTGCCGCGCTTATCGGCCTCGTCGAGCACGTCATAGCACACGCTCGCCGGATCGGAGCCGCGGTCACGCTTGATGACGGGCACGCCGGCACGCTGGCCCCACACATCGAGCTGCTCGATGGCGGCGGCGCGGAAGGTGTCGGCCGAACCGATCACCACGTTCTTGCCGCGGGCGGCCATGGCGCTCGCAATCTTGCCGACCGTGGTGGTCTTGCCGGCACCGTTAATACCGACAAACAGTACGCAGCTCGGCGTATCGGAAAACGGATCGCGCTCAACAGGCACAAAATGGCCCTCGAGCTGCTCGGCCAGGGCGCGACGAAGCTGCGGGGCGGTCTTGAGGTTCTTCTTAGCGGCGGCGTCGCGCAGGTCATCGGAGACCTGAATGGCGACCTCGGCACCCATGTCACCCATAACGAGGGTATCCTCAAGGTCCTCCCAAAAGTCCTCGTCGACCTCGCCGCCAAAGTAGAAGACCTCGTTGAGGGCCTCGCGGCTGCGCTCAAGTCCGCGCGAGAGAGCGTCAAAGAATCCCATTATGCATTCACGACCTTTCCGGTTTCGCGATCGAGTTTTTGCGAGACGACGCGGCTGACGCCGTCGGCTTGCATCGAGACGCCATAGAGAACGTCAGCGTCCTCCATAGTACGGCGCTGATGCGAAATGACCAAGAGCTGCGTATCGGAACGCAACACGTCGAGCGCGCCGATGAGCTTGGACAGGTTGGCGTCGTCAAGTGCCGCCTCGACCTCGTCCAGCACATAGAACGGCACCGTGCGCGTGCGGTACACGGCAAAGAGCAGGGCGAGTGCCGTCAGACTCTTCTCGCCGCCCGACATGAGCATCATCTTGGTGATGCGCTTGCCGCGCGGCTGCGCCACGACCTCGATACCCGTCTCGGCCGGATGCTCAGGATCGGTCATCTCCAGATGAGCCTGGCCACCCGGGAACAGCATAGCGAAGATCTCGCGGAAGTTCGCGTCGACCTTCTCAAACGTCACAAGGAACGCCTTGCGCATCTTGCGATCAATGGCCACCGTGATCTTGGTGAGCGCCTTACGCGCGCTCTCCAGATCGGCCAGCTGCTCCTCGATGTAGTCAGCGCGGCGCTTGAGCTGCTCGTACTCCTCCATGGCAACTTGGTTCACGGGACCAAGGTTGTTGATCTGGCGCACAAGCTGGTTGAGCTCGCGCTCGGCGGCATCGCGGTCCGTGGGCGCGGGAAGCATGAGCGCTTCCTCGAGTACCGTGTTGCCATCGGCGGTAATGGCCTTAATGGCGGCCTCTACCTGCACCTCGAGCTTGCCACGCGCGACCTTAAACTCGTTTTGCGTGGCGGTGGCGGTATCGACCTTCTCCTTAGCGCGGGCAACCTCTGCCTTGGCATCCTCGATGGTCTTCTTGAGCGAAGCGGAGTCCGCCTCCTCCAGAGAGGCCTGGTCACGCAGACGCGCTGCCCAATCCGACGCGCGCTCCAGCAGGGCCGAATAGCGCTCGTGCATGGGATCGACGCGCAGGCGCAGCAGCTCGAGTGAGCGCGAGGCCTGGC
The DNA here is from genome assembly GCA_902364645.1 of Coriobacteriaceae bacterium. Classification (GTDB taxonomy): domain Bacteria; phylum Actinomycetota; class Coriobacteriia; order Coriobacteriales; family Coriobacteriaceae; genus Collinsella. Next base: position 120,878 of record CABJEP010000004.1, read on the forward strand.
GTGTTCCGCGGATACGGCGGTCGATGCCCTCCAGGCGATGCTCCAGATCGGGCACGCGGCCCTTCAGAGAACGAAGGCGCTCGCTCGTCTGGGCCAGGCGGACCTTGGCATCGGCGAGCTTGCCGGCGGCCTCGGAATCGTCACGGCGAACGCGGTCGAGTTCGTCGTTGGCTTCGGCAATCTGAAGGCCAAGATCGCTTGCCTGCGCTCGGGCCTCGTCACGCGAGCGGGTGAGCTCGTCCACGCGCGGGCGCGCAGCGCGAACGGCCTCGGCGGCCTGCTCGCGGCGCTTGGAGATGCGCACGCGTTCGACCTCGGCGTTGTTGGCGCTTTGCTCCAGGCGGCCAATCTCGGAGAGCAGCGAGCGGCGCTCGCCCTCAAGACGGGCGATCTCGCCGGCGGCATCGCCCTCAGCGGCACGCGCCTCTTCGACGGCCGCATTGGCCTCGACGACCTGATCCGACACATGCTCAAACACAGCAGCCAGATCGGGCTCCAGGCCCTCCAGCTCGCGAATGCGACGCTTGCGCTCCAAGGCACCCGACGCCTCGCCGGCGTCGAGGCCTACACGCACCAGGCCGCCGCAGGCGACGCGGGCGCCATCGGGGGTCACGTAAGTCACGCCGTCAACGACAGGCGCGGCCAGCGCAGCCGCCAAGTCGTCGACAACGTAATAGCCGCCGAGCAGCGCCTCGACAACCGGGCCATAGCCGGCGCGTACGGACAGGCGATCGACCAGGCGGGAACCGGCAGCGCCCTTAGCGGCAGCAGAGGCGCTCGCACCGCGCGCCACCAGCAGCGCCTCGCCCGAGGCCTTCTTCTGGTCCAGAGCGGCACGACCGGCACGCTCAAGCGCGGACGTATCGTCGAACAGCAGCGCATCGATATCGCCGGCAAGCAGCTGCTCCACCAGGCCCTCGAGCTCACGAGGGGCCTCGAGCACGTCGCCCAGACGACCCGAGACATCGTCGCCCAGTACACCCACCAGACAGCTCACGAGCGGCGAGCTGTCGGCCATGCGGGCATCGAGTTTCTTTTGGCTAGCAAGCTCCGAGCGCACCTCGGACAGTTTGTTGCGCGCCTCGCTCTCGCGGGCACGCAAGTCCTTAAGGGCTGCACGGGCGACCTCGGTAGCCTCGCGCGCATCAATCTGGGCTTGACGGGCCTGATCGAGTGCACCCTCAAGCTCCTCGGCGCGGTCGCGACGGCTCTCGAGTGAGGCCGTGACTTCCTCGAGCTGGTCATCGATCTGCTCCAGGCGCGAGGCATACATGTTGTCCTCGACCTCGGCGTTGCTCAGCGAGTCCTTCACCTTGGCGAGTTCGAGCGCCGCGTTATCGGCCACACGCTGCACATCGCGTTGCTCACGCGTAAGCTGCGAAATCTGATTGTCGAGCGTCACGCGCCGCTCGTGGAGCTCGGCGGCGGCAGGTCCGGCGGCGTCAACGTCCTCCTGGGCCTGCATGTGCGCGCCGGTCACTTCCTCAAGCTGCGCACGCGCGTCCTCGAGCTCCTCTACCACGCGACGACGCTGATGCTCGGAGCTCGAGATCTGGCCGCGCATGTCGGACAGGCGCGACACCATGTTGTGGCCCTTTTCCTCGAGCAGGCGCATATCGGAGTTAATGCGGCCGACCACGTCTTGCATATGGCGGCGCTGCTCGCCCAGATCGCCCACAAACAGGCCCTTTTCCTCGAGCATGACCTGGAGCTTCTCGAGCTCGCGTTCCTTTTCGCCCAAGCGGTACTGCGCAAGCTCCAGCTCGGCGGCACCTTCCTTGGAGCGGCTCTCCAAGTCGTTCCACTGCGACTGCAGCGAACGCAGCTCGTCGACGGCCAGCATCTGCGTAAGCTCGTTCGCGCGCGAGGACAGCTCTTTATACTTGCGCGCGCGATCGACCTGACGCTCCAGCGGTCGCAGCTGACGGGCAATTTCCTTATTGATGTCGCGGGCACGCGTCAGGTGCTCGTCCATCGATTTAATCTTTCTGAGCGCACGCTCCTTGCGGCGCTTGTGCTTGGAGATGCCGGCGGCCTCCTCGATGAGGGCACGGCGCTCCTCGGGGCGGCTCTGCAAAATGGCGTCGAGCTTGCCCTGGCTGATGATGGAATGCGTATCCTTGCCCAAGCCCGAATCGTGCAGGATGTCCTGAATGTCCATCAGGCGGCACGGACTCGAGTTGATGAGGTACTCGCTTTCGCCCGAGCGATACATACGACGGGTGATGGCGACCTCGTCAAAGTCGACGGGCAGCATATGGTCCGAGTTATCGAGCACCAGCGTGACCTCGGCGACACCCACCGGCTTGCGCGCTGACGAGCCCGAGAAGATGACATCCTCCATGGCCTGGCCGCGCAGCTGCTTGGCGCTCTGCTCGCCCAGGACCCACAGAATCGAGTCAGAGATGTTCGATTTTCCCGAGCCGTTGGGACCGACGATGACGGTCAGGCCCGGCTCAAACGTCATATGGGCACGGTCGGCAAACGACTTGAACCCCTTGAGCGTGAGGGACTTGAGATACACGGTTCCTCGCTTAAACAGGCTTCTTGTTGAGAATCACGCCGTTGGTGGTGTAGCCCATGCGGTCAAGTGCCTCAAGTGCAGCGGCTCCCTCGGCTTCCTTCTTTGAGGAGCCGGAGCCGCGACCCTGGCGAATACCATCGATCAACACCACGGCGGTAAAGGTGGGCGCATGCGCCGGGCCCTCGGAGCCAACGAGCTTATACGCCGGGGGTTCGTGACCGTCGGCTTGCACGCACTCCTGCAAGAACGATTTGGGGTTCGCGGGGTGCTCGGCACGCTCGGAGGCCAGGTGCGGTTTGAGCGTACGATGGATAAAGTCCGCCGCAACATCCCAGCCGGCATCCAGGTACAGCGCACCCACGAGCGACTCGTAGACGTTCTCGAGCGCCGAGTGCAGGCCGCGCGCGCCGGTACCGGTCTCGGAGGCACCAAAGATGATGATGTCGTCGATGCCCAGCTCATGCGACACCTCGGATAGCGTAGCGCCCGAGACAAGCGACACCTTCAGGCGCGTGAGCTTGCCCTCGTCAAACTCGGGATAGGACTCAAAGAGCGAACGGGCGACGACGGCGCCCAAAATGGAATCGCCCAAGAACTCAAGGCGCTCATAGCTGGCAGAAACCGGCTGGCCCTCGACTGCCGAGGGATGCGTAAGCGCCGCGCGCAGAAGCACCTTATTATTGAACTCGTGGCCCAGAATTTCCTGGGCACGCGTAAGTCGTTCAGACAAAGCCAAGACCTAGGCCTCCCTGGCGTTTTCAATCGCGTCGACGGCGTCGGCGACAGAGTTGAGCGAGAGCAGAGTCTCGTCATCGATCTCGAGGTTGAACTCGTCCTCGATAGCCGTAACCAGCTGCAGGCGCTCGAGCGAGTTGGCATCGAGATCGTCAAAGGTGGTCTCATCGCTAATTTCGGCAACATCGACGCCCAGAACGTCAGCAGCGACCTCGGCGATCTTGTCGAAGATTTCGGAGCGGTCCATAGCGCTTCCTCTCATAGTGCATGAATACCAAAAGAATGGTACCGCCCGGGCGGTACCAAGACACGGTTCTGATTCTACCCCACGAAGCAGGCCGCGAGGCACATAACAGCGCTCTAACTCGCTCTTATAAAACGATGCCGTCCATGGAGTTGGCGACATTCTCGACCAGCCCGGCGCGCACGGCTTCGGCCGCCGCAAGCGTACCGTTTTTAACAGCTTCGACCGAGGTGGCGCCATGGCCGATCAGAACCACGCCGCGCAGGCCCAAAAGAATCGCGCCGCCCTTGGCGTCGCCAGAGAGCTTGGCCTTTATCTCACGCATCTGCTTTTTAATGAGCAGCGCGGCGATCTTGGTGCCAAGCGAAGACATAAAGACGCCCTTGAGCTCCTGCAACAAAAACTTGGCAGCGCCCTCGGTGGCCTTGAGCGCAATGTTGCCCGACATGCCGTCGGCCACGACGACATCGAAGTGGCCCGAGGTAAGGTCGGTACCCTCGCAGTTGCCCACAAAGCCGGGAACGGCAGCCTTCATGGCCGGGAAGCAGGACTTGGTAAAGTTGGAGCCCTTCTCGTCCTCGGTGCCGTTAGCAAGCAGGCCCACGCGGGGATGCTCGATACCCAAAACGACGCGGGCATAGGCGGCGCCCATCTGGGCAAAGCGCACCATATCGTCCACCTCGACATCGGGGTTGGCGCCCATATCGCACAGCACCGTCAGGCCGCCGGCGCGATTGGGCAGTGCATTGGTCAGACAGGGGCGCACCGGCTGCTTCTTGCCTTCGGCCTGATACCTAAACGGCGTCACATAGGCGGTAGCGGCAGCGGTCATGGCACCGGTCGAACCGGCAGAGAAGAACGCGTCAGCATTGCCCTTCTTGATAGCGCGGCACGACAGCACGATCGAAGACTTGCGTTTGGTCATCACGGCGCGAATGGGATCGTCATCCATGGCGATAACGTCGGGTGCCTCAAGGGCCTCAACACGTGCGTGGGAAGCAGCAAAGGGATTGACGATTTCGGCGGGGCCAGCTGCCAAGACCTCGATATCGGGATCGACGGCAAGTGCAGCCTCGATACCATCGAGAACAACCTGAGGTTTCTCGTCTCCACCCACAACGTCTACACAAACGCGAACGTTACTCATATACATGCTCCTTATACAAAAATGGCCGACTCATTGAGCCGGCCATTGTGGTTCCATTTGGAACGGCATCGCATCCAGAGTATACCGTTACTCGGTAACGATAACCTCGCGGTCCTTGTAGAAACCGCAGCTGGGGCACACGTGGTGCGGAAGCTTGACAGCGCCGCAACGGGGGCACGTGGACTGAGCCGCAGCCGAGATCTTCATGTTAGCGGAACGACGGGTGTGAGTGCGGATACGACCCTGCTTTTGTTTAGGTACGGGCATAGTGACCTTCCTTATGAACTATCCAGTGTGGCGATTACGCGCAAGTAGCGATACTACCACAGTTTTACTCATCGAGCTTGAGATTCTTCAATGCTGCAAATGGATTTTTCGTGGCAGCGGCCCATTCTGCCTCTGCCTGGGCGGCGCAATCGCATTGCTCGACGTTGAGATTGCAACCGCAAGTGGGGCACAGGCCGCGGCAATCGGGCTTGCACAGAACGACAAACGGCGTGTCCATGACGACCGCGTCGTTGATGGGCTCACCCAGATCGACGATGCGGTCCTCACCCAGGAGCTCGTAGCCGTCCTCGTAGGCCTCGGGATCCTCGGGCTCCTCGAAGAGGTAGAACTCCTCGATCTCGCCGGCGATATCAAACGAGGCAGGCTCCAGGCAACGGTCGCACTCGCCGGTGGCGTGCGCGCGGACCATGCCCGTGAGCAAGACACCGGTACCGGCATTGGTAAAGACAACGTCGTAGTCGATGCCGTCCTGTAGCTGGTACTCCTTCTCGCCCACCGTGTAGGTGGCAACATCGACCTTGCCGGTCAGCGGATACGAATCACCAGGAAACTCGAGCTGCTCGGAAAGATCGACGGTAACGCTCGGGAACTCAGCCATTACCACTGACCATTCTGTTGGGCGGCACCCTCGTTGAGCTGCTGACGGCAACGGGTAACGGTGCCGGTCAGGCTCTTGAGGTTCTCCTCCAGGTGCGTAAAGACCTGCTCTGCGTAGTCCTCGGCAGCATAACGCGTCTCGCGCTCGTACTGCTGGGCACGATCGCGGATGTCGTCGGCCTGCTGCTGTGCCAAGCGGACGATCTCCTGCTCACCGGCAATGGTGAGGGCCTGCTGCTGAGCGTCGGCGATGATGGAATCGGCCTGAGCGGCGGCGGAAGCCATAAGCTCCTCGCGCTCCTTAAGGATACGGCGGGACTTCTGCCACTCCTCGGGATAGCTCATGCGGATCTCGTCGAGGATGTTGAAGAACACGTCGGCGTCGATGACCTTGAACTGAGCGTTCTTGCCGAAAGGCGGCTTGGCTTCCTCGATCAGCCCTTCGAGCTCATCGACCAAGCTGACGATCCTATCGCCAGGAAAATTCTCGCCCGGCATCCGGTCTCCTTTCATAGGTAACATATCATCGTGCTAGTTTACCACATGCCACCAGGCAATAAAAAACGTCACGAAAAGCGATGTCTGAGCGCTTCGACCACGTTGGGCGGGACAAACGTCGATACATCGCTGCCGAGTGAGGCGATCTGGCGAACGACCGAACTCGAGATATAGCCGTACTGCGGCGCACTCATGACAAAAATGGACTCCAGCTCGCTATCCAGGCGATAGTTAAGGTCGGCCTGCTGCAGCTCATACTCAAAGTCGGTCATGGCGCGCAGGCCCTTGACCACGGCACCCGCCCCCTGCTCACGTGCGAAGTCGACCAAGAGGCCGGTAAAGGGCAGGACCTCGACGCCGTCGATATCGCCGAGCGCCTCGCGGGCCAGCGCCACGCGCTCATCGAGCATAAACGTGGTGCCCACGCCGTTTTTACCCTGCGACTCGGCAACAGCGACGATCACGCTGGGAAAGATACGACGGGCGCGGCGGATCACATCGATATGGCCAAACGTGATGGGATCGAAGGTGCCCGGGACGATCACGCGGTTGATGGTGTCATTCATGGACGTCCTCCTGAAACGTCGTGGCATCGTTGTTCTCGGCATCTGCGCCGGCGCTATCGCCCTCACCATCGTCATCGCCGGCCCAACGAAGCAGGTCGACCGAGGTAATGCCGTAGCGCTTCTCACGTACAGCCTCAAAGCCTGCCGGATGCGCGCCCGCATCGGCGGCGGCATGCTCAAACAAGGCGTAAGCGCCAGACGCAAGCAGACCTTGCTGAGCCAGGTTCTGCAGCAGTTCCTCGACCGGCTCGGCACCAAAAGCATAGGGCGGGTCGAGCAGGACCAGATCAAAGGGACCGCCCGGTACACGACCGCGCGAGGCACTCGCCAGCATGTCGCCCGTGACCACGCGCCAAAGCGCACGGTCACGGCAGAGCGACTCAATATTCTTGGTAATGAGCCGCGCGGCGTTGCGATCGATCTCAAACGTCGTGAGCGAACGGGCCCCACGAGAGAGCATCTCTAACCCTAAGGCACCGGAGCCACCAAAGGCGTCCAGCACACGAACCTCGTCCAAATCGAAATCGAATGCCGACATGACCATAGATGCGCACGCCTCGCGCACGCGATCAGTCGTGGGGCGGGTGACATCGCGACCACGGGGCTCCTCGATCTTACGACCGCGCCATTCGCCGCCGATGATTCTCATCCTCCGCTGACCTCCTTAAAGATATGTCGATAACGCATGGCGACCGCATCGCGCAGGGGGCGCGTCGCCACGGAGTCAAGGTTGCAAGCATACCGCAAGAGCTCGACCGCGTCCAAATGGGCCCATTCGATCAGTTCCTCGTCGGCATCCAGGTCGACAAAGCGCAGGGTCACACCGCCATGCTGGCGGTACCCCAGGATTTCGCCCTCGTGGCGCAGACGCAGGTCCATCTGGGCGAGCGTAAAGCCATCCGAGGTTTTTTCGAGCGATTGCAGGCGATCTTGCGCTGCCGAAGCGCCGCCGTTGCCCTTGGAGTGCGTCATGACCAGGCACGTGCCCGACACACTGCCGCGGCCCACACGACCGCGCAGCTGGTGCAGGGCAGCCAAACCAAAGCGCTCGCCGTTCTCGATGACCATGACGGTGGCGTTAGGCACGTCGACGCCCACCTCGACCACCGTAGTCGAGACGAGCACGTCGATCTCGCCACGCTTGAAGGCGTCGATCACACGATCCTTCTCCCCCGCCGGCATGCGGCCGTGAAGGCGCTCGATGACAAAACCCGGCAACGCCAGACGCAGGCGATCGAGCTCGGTCGCCGTATCGTGCAGCGGCACGGGGACCGTCACGCGGCCCTCGTCGTCGCGGGCGATACCAGGTACGTCTTCCAGCTCATCGGCCGAATCACTCGGCTCCACGAGCGGGCAAATCACGTAGGCCTGCTGACCCTTTTCATGCGCCTCGCGGATGGCGCCATAGGCGAGGTCGCGGCTCGACTCGGTGAGCACGCGTGTCGTCACGCCAGCGCCAGGGACGGGCCGATGGCGGATGATGCTCGTGTCCAGATCGCCGTAGACCGAAAGCGCCAGCGTACGCGGGATGGGCGTTGCCGTCATAACGAGCAGGTCCGCACCAGGGCCCTTCGCACGCAGGGCGTTGCGTTGGCCGACGCCAAACCGGTGCTGCTCGTCGATGACCACGAGCGACAGATGCTTGAACGCAACGTTATCCGAAAGCACCGCATGGGTGCCAAAGAGCACGTCAAGCTCGCCCGATTCCAGCTGGGCATGGATGCGCTCGCGCTCTGCGGCCGGCGTGGCGCCCGTCAGAAGCGCCCAGGACATGCCGGCCTGCGAGAGCAGAGGGCCAGTCTTATCGGCATATTGGAGCGCCAGAACGCCCGTGGGCGCCATAACGCAGGCCTGCGTGCCGCTATCGGCAGCCACAGCCAGCGCGCAGGCGGCAACGGCGGTCTTACCGGTACCGACATCGCCCAGCAGCAGGCGGTTCATCACTCGCCCGCCATCGCACATATCATGCAGGATGTCTTGGAACGCGGCCTCCTGCTCGTCGCTCAGCGAAAACGGCAGGGCTTGCTTGAGCACGGCCAGGTGCTCGCCCGCGGTGTGGGCATAGGGCACCACATCGACCAGGCCGCCGTCGTTGCGCAGGCGCAGCGCCAGCTGCAGGTAGAGGCACTCCTCGTAGGCAAGACGCCGGCGTGCGATGTCGCGCTCAGCCATGCTCGAGGGAAAGTGGATCGATCGAAGCGCACGAGCATTGCTCATCAGGCGACGCTTAACGCGTAAGCGTGCCGGAATGGGATCAAAGGGATTGCCGACGACCTCGAGCGCACCGCTAACGATGCGGCGCATCCACGCCTGGCTCACGCCATCGCTCACATAATGGACCGGCAAAATGGTGCCCGCGGCACGCCCGTCCTCGAGCTTTTCGAAATGCGGAGAGGCTATCTGCTTAAAACCATAGGCAAACTCGACCTTGCCCATCACGGCCAGGCGGTCGCCCTGCTTAAGCTGCTGGGCAATCCAGGGCTGGCGGAAAAAGGCGACCTGTAGCACGCCCGTCTCGTCAACGAGCGAAACCTCGGTTACCTGCATGCGCGGACGCGGCTGTTTTTGGACGATACGGTCAACCGTGGCGATGATGGTGCACACGGTACCGATGGGCGCCATCTCGATGGACCACGAGCGGGTAAAGTCGAGGTATCGATGAGGGATATGGAGAAGGAGGTCCCCCACCGTCCGAATTCCCAGACGGCGAAGGGCCTCCTCACGTTTACCCGAAACATATTTGAGTCGCGCGATATCCTCGTCGAGCGCATTGCTCTGGGCAAAGCGCTCCGAGACGCGCGGCACGGAGCACAGCTCGGACATGGGCAGTTGCCTACTCGATCGAGAAGATCACGGGATAGAGCGGCTGCTCGCCACGATGGGCGTCGATCTCCAGATCGGGCTGAGCCTCCTCGATGGCGTCGACGATCTCCTGGAAGGCCTCGTCGGATAGCTCCTCGCCGGCCAGAATCGTCAGCGCGTCGCCTTCCTCTTCCTCCTGCATGCGGTTGATGCAGTCGAGCGTGACCTGCTTCACGTCGGAACCGACCACGTCGATGGAGCCGGCGATGATGCCCATGACGTCACCGGAGTGAATCGGAGAGCCGTCCGAGGCGCTGGAGTCGCGCACGGCGCGGGTGACCTCGCCATCGCGGACCTCGCTGATGGCGTCAACCATGGCGGCAACGGCGTCCTCGAGCTCAGAATCGGGCAGGACGGCGAACAGCGCGGAGAACGCCTGCGGGACGGTCTTGGTGGGAACGACGGCGACCTTCTTGTCGGTGCAGGCAGAGGCTGCGGCCTCGGCAGCCATGCGGATGTTGCCGTTATTGGGCAGGATGATGACCGAGGTCGCGTTGACCTGGTCGACGGCGCCCAACAGGTCGGCGGTCGAGGGGTTCATGGTCTGGCCACCCGAGACGATCACGTCAACGCCGAGGGACTTGAGGATGTCGGCCTCACCGGAACCGGCGGCAACGGCGACAAAGCCCAGGGCCTTCGCGGGCTCGGCGGCCTTCTCCTGATCCTCGTGGATCTTAGCGGTACGGTCGTGGGCCTCCATCTCCATGTTGTGGATAAAGACCTCATAGATCTGACCAAGCTGCAGCATGTGCTCGAGCACCAGGTTGGGGGTGTTGGAGTGCACGTGGATCTTGTAGTCGGGATAGGCACCCACGAGCAACTCGCAGTCGCCCATGGAGCCCAGGAACTTAAGGCACTCGTCCTCGTCAAACGGAGCGTCGGCCTTAAAGAGGAACTCGTTGCAGTAGCGGAACTCCGAGCCCTCCCAGTCGTCGTTGGCCTCGATCTCAACGCGACCGAGGGCCGCGTCGCGGGCAGAGCCAGCGGAATCAAACGTGGCGGAGAAATCCTCGACAACGGTGCTGCGGCCAAGCGCGGCGGCAACAAAGTTCTCCAGGAAGATGGCAAAGCCAAAGGCGCCGGAGTCGACCACGCCGTTCTCCTTCAGAACGGGCAGCAGGTCGGGCGTACAGGCGACGGACTGATAGGCCTCGACGACGATGGCGTCGAGCGCGTCCTCGGCCGAGAACTTCTTCTTCTCGCACTCGTCAGCTTTGGTCGAAACGTCGCGCAGCACCGTGAGGATCGTACCCTCGATGGGCTTGCGGACGGCCTGGAAGGCAACCTTGACGGCTCGGCGGAACGCATAGGCGATGTTGGCGGACGTGATGGGCTCATCGGCAGAGACAAGGCCCTCGGCCACACCACGCAGGATCTGCGAGGTGATGACGCCGGAGTTGCCACGGGCACCCATGAGGGAGCCATGGGTGATGGCACCGGCGATGGCCTCCATGTCGGCGTCGGCAGGAAGGGCGGAGAGCTCCTTGGTCACCGAGGCGAGCGTGAGCGACATGTTGGTGCCGGTATCGCCATCGGGTACGGGGAAGACGTTGAGCTTGTTGATCTCCTCGGCCTTGTCGGAAACGGCAGCCGCAGCGATCGGAAAACAGGTGCGAATGGTCTTTGCAATCATGGGTATTTGAATCTCCGTTTTCGGATGCTAGTTCAGACGGCTCTTGAGCGCGTCGATGTGAATGCCGATCTTAAGGCTGGCGGGATCGATCTGGGCGATCTCCTGCAGAGTGAAGGCAACGGAGCTCGAAAGATTGTGGCAGACGGACTTCATGTTGACGCCGTTCTCGAGCACGACGTGAAGATCGACCGTAAGGCCGTTCTCGTCGGCGGAGACAAGCACGCCCTTGCGGAGGCGCTGACCGGCAAGTAGGCGCACGCTCTCGGCACCCTGGAGCTGCTCAGCCATACCGACGACGCCATAGCACGTCATCGCGGCATAACCGGCAATATCGGCAATAACGTCGTTCGAGACGCTCAGGCTGCCGTTAATGGTCTCAGACACAAGAATCTCCTTATCTGGTGCTCGCGGCACCATCTCGTGGGAGCAATCATTGCAATATTCTACAACGAGCGCGCCATGTTGAGGTGGTGGGTCGCGGGATTACATCCTCGACACGAAATGTTGATATGGTAACGTTCGCGCCAGGCGATCGCGGTATGAAAAAACCCGCCGCATAAGCGACGGGTTTTACAACCTGGCTCCCCGGGTAGGACTCGAACCTACAACAGCGCGGTTAACAGCCGCGTGCTCTACCATTGAGCTACCGAGGAATAGGTGCGTGCTCTCAAGCAACGAAGTTTATTATACGGACGAATCAGCTCAGGGCAAGAACTTTTTTAAGAATTTTTCCGACCTAGTCATTGGGGACGTCCCCAATGACCACATGAAAGCGCCCCCAAGCGGATGTGCTTGAGGGCGCTTCTTGCTTGCGAGGTTATGACTCGATGTAGTCCTTCAGCTTGCTCGAACGGCTGGGGTGGCGGAGCTTGGCCAGGGTCTTGGACTCGATCTGGCGGATACGCTCGCGCGTGACGCCAAACTCGCGGCCGACCTCCTCGAGTGTGCGGGGATGCCCGTCGACAAGGCCAAAGCGCAGCTCGATAACCTTGCGCTCACGATCGGCAAGCGAGTCGAGCACCTGAGTGAGCTGCTCCTGCAGCATGGAGAAGCTGGCGGCATCGGGCGGAACGATAGCCTGGGAGTCCTCGATAAAGTCGCCCAGCTGGGAATCCTCTTCCTCGCCGATGGGGGTCTCAAGCGACACGGGCTCCTGCGAGATCTTCTGGATCTCGCGGACGCGGTCGGCGCTCATGTCCATCTCGGCACCGATCTCCTCGGGGGTCGGGTCGCGACCCAGGTCCTGAAGGAGCTGGCGCTGCACGCGGACGAGCTTGTTGATAGTCTCGACCATATGCACGGGAATACGGATGGTACGGGCCTGGTCGGCGATAGCGCGCGTAATGGCCTGACGGATCCACCACGTGGCGTACGTGGAGAACTTGAAGCCCTTCTGGTAGTCGAACTTCTCGACGGCGCGAATCAGACCGAGGTTACCCTCCTGGATCAGGTCAAGGAACAGCATGCCGCGGCCGACATAACGCTTGGCGATGGAGACGACCAGACGCAGGTTTGCGCTGATGAGTGCCTGCTTAGCTTCGAGGCCGACGTTCTCAATGCGCGTAAGACGACGCATCTCGGCACGCGTGAGCTCGAGCTCACCGGCATCGGCGGCCTCGAGTTTCTCGGTGGCCTCAAGACCGGCCTCGATCTTCATGGCCAGATCGACCTCTTCGGAGGCGGTCAGCAGGTCGACCTTGCCGATCTCCTTGAGGTACATACGAACCGGATCGCCGGTCAGCATCACCGTGGAGGCATCGATGCCACGCACGCGGGAGCGTGAACGGGACGTGCGCACGGTGCGCTTCTTCTTGCTCTTGGAAGAACCCATCTCGGCATCGGCCTGACGGGCCATCTTGAGCTCGTGATCGTCGAGCGAGCCGGAATCGTGCTCGTCGTCGTCATCGAAATCGTCGGTATCGGTATCGTTATCGTCATCGTCGACGTCCATGGGGGCGTCGTCGTTACCGCTCGCGGAGATAATCTGGATGCCGCTGTTGCGCAGCGCGGAATACACCGCGGTGAGCTGCTCGTCAGAAACATCGATATCCTTCAGGGCGACCTGAATCTCGTCCTCGGTTACCGAAGTCCTGTTTGAGCCGTTGCCCATGAGCTTTGCAACGTAGGATTCCAGCCCAGTACCCGTGCTCTCAGTCTTTTTTGGCACAGATTCTCCCTTCATAGTCCACAGGACTCAATACTTTAGCACACACATAGACGTCTATACCCAAAAAGAGGACTGGATATAGGCGAGAATACGCTGGTTGACCACAACATCTAGGCCTGTTCGGTGCCTGCGGCCTCCAGACCGATCAAACGGAACGGGTCCGCCACGCCGCCGATCGACTTTTGCAGCTCGCGTTGACGCTGCGAATCCTGCGCGGCCTGCACGGTCAGCGCGCGACGGGCTTCATCATCGAGCGAACGGTCCTGGCGCAGCTTGGCCTGTGCGGCACGCATGCGGCGCTTGATGGTGTAGAGCTCGAGCGTATCAAGCATAAACACGATGTTCGTCTCGGTGGGGTGCTTGCTCGTCGCCGAGATGCGCCCGGCACTCACAAGCGTTGCCGCATCGGGACACACCGAGCGTGCCGCATCCATGCAAGCTGCAGGATCGGTTCCCGGCGGCGTTGCCAGAACAGCCCATGCGATGGACTCGTGACGTGGGTCAACCCACTCGATGGAGCAGATGCGGTCGGCATACGTGCGGAACAGGTCGGGGTAGCTCGTGAGCATGGTCAGCAGCTCACGCTCCCCCGCCAAGGACTTGCGCTCTAGATCAGTAAGAACCATCGGCGCCGCCGCAGCCGGAGCACCCGAACCATCAGTCACAGGTACAGCACCCATACCATCAGGCGCGTCGATCGGCGGCAGGTCGTCGACGACCTCCACAGGCGCGGCACCGTAAGCATCGAGCGGGACATAATCGTACGGCTCTTCCTCGACCGACGCCGCTACTGCCGGCGTCGCGCCCGACGCCCAAGCACCACGAGATGTCCCCTGCGAACCAGACGACCGACCGCCCGCGCTACCGGACCGCTCAGCTTGCGCCCGCTGGCGTTCATAGTTCTGTTCGCGACGGCGCTCCGCATCTTCGCGCTTGGCAACATCGCGAAACACGCGACCCGAACTCGCGCGCACCGTCTCCAAATCCAAACCCAGCAGATCGGCAATCTGGATAAAGTACGTGTCGATCATATAGCTATCGCGCAGCGGATAGATAAGCGTCAGCGCATCTTCCAGCGCCTTGGCGCGACCACCCGGCGTGGTGATGTCGCTCGACTCCTGCAGCGAGCGGTAGACAAAGTCCATAAGCGGCTCGGCGGCGTCAATACGTTTCTGCAGCTCCTCTCCGCCGTGCGCCGCGATGAACTCCATGGGGTCGTTGCCGTCGGGCAGTACCACGCAGCGCAGGTCCATCGAATCCTGCTCGATAAACTGAATCGCGCGACGGGCGGCCTTCTGGCCCGCGGCATCGCCGTCAAACATATACACGATGCGGTTGGCAAAGCGGGTGAGCGTCTTGACGTGATGCTCCGTGAGCGCGGTGCCCAGCGTAGCGACGACGTTTTTAATCCCCGCCTCCCAACAGGCGATGCAGTCGGTATAGCCCTCTACCACGATGGCGGTATCCTGCGCGACGATAAACTCCTTGGCCCAATTAAAGCCGTAGAGGTTTCGCTTTTTATGAAACACGCTCGTCTCGGCGGTGTTGAGGTACTTGGGTTGGCCGTCTCCCATGATGCGACCGCCAAAGGCGATGTTGTGACCCTGCTCATCAAAGATGGGAAACATCACGCGGTCGTAAAAACGGTCGGCGAGCTGCCCGCGCCCGCGGCTCACGGCCACGTTGGCGTCGATCATCTCCTGCGGGGTAAAGCCCGCCTGGGACAGGTGCGACACCAGAGCGTTGCGACCCGGTGCAAAGCCCAGACAGTAGCGGCGGCAGACATCGCCGCCCATGCCGCGGCTGGCAAAGTACTCACGCGGGCGGCTATCCTTACCGCGCATGAGCATGGTGTGGTAGAACTGAGCGGTCTCGGCGCACAGATCGTAGATTCGGGCACGCTTAGTACCGCGCTCGCGGCGGTCTCCGGTGTCGTGCAGCTCAATACCCGCGCGATCGGCCAAATAACGGATTGACTCGGGAAAGCTCAGGTTCTCGCGCTTCATGATATAGGTGAAGACATCGCCACCCTCACCGCAGCCAAAGCAATGCCACACCTGCGTGGCGGGGATAATGTGGAAAGACGGCGTCTTTTCGCCATGAAAGGGGCAGCAGCCCCAAAACTCATGGCCGCGGGGCTTGAGCTCAACCGTTTCCTGCACGATGGCAACTAGGTCGGACGCAGCGCGGACCTGGTCTTTTTCCTCATCGCTAATCACGGATGCTCACCCCCTGCTCACCCAAGTTGTGACGAATGTCCTCGATATTACCCTCGACGGTCGCAATCAACTCATCCAGCGAATCGAACACACGCGAGGGACGTAGCCAGCGCGTAAACGCCAGCGAAACGGAAGCGCCGTACAGGTCGCCCGTATAACCAATTAAATTAGCCTCGAGATGCGCCGAAGCGGCATCGTCGGCATACGTCGGCGGCAGGCCGACGTTCACGGCAGCGGGCCACACGGTGTCATCGACGAGCACCATGCCCTCATACACGCCATCAGCAGGCACCTGAATGCCGCTGGGAACCTGCAGGTTTGCCGTGGGAAAGCCCATGCCAGAACCCTCGTGACGGCCGCGAATAACACCACCACGCACCATATACGGGCGACCGAGTAACCCAGCAGCAAGCTCCACATGGCCCTGTCCTAGCTCGTGACGAATGCGGGTGGCGCAAATGGCCTCACCGCCCTCGCAAAGCAAGTCGTGCCCGTATACGTCAACGCCGCGCTCGGCACCCCAGGCGCGCATCTCGGCAACACCAGAAGCACCGCCACGACCTAGCCTAAAGTCGTTGCCAACGCGAATAGATCGAATGTCGACCAGACGCGACACCAGCGAGAGAAAGTCAACATGGTCAAGCGCCGCAACCTCAGGCGTAAAGGGAACGGCCACCACCGCATCGACCCCGGTCTGAGCCAAGGCATGCAGACGGTCGGCCGTCGTCATCAATTTTTGAGCGGGCGAAGGGCTCACCACAACGTCCGGGTCGGGATCGAAGGTAACCACGACCGCCTTGCAGCCATGGGCACGGGCATCGCCAACAAGCGCCGCAATGAGCTCCTGGTGTCCACGGTGAACGCCGTCGAACACGCCGATGGCAATCGATGCGGCACCCAAGTGCTCGCACTCATCAAACGTATCGGCAGCAACGATGCGAGCCTCGTCCGACTCGCCCGCGAAAAAGACACGCGCGAACTCGCGAGCGGACAACATCATCGAACACCGCCGATTGCCTGCGGAAACACGTGCTCCATGACAAAGCGGCCACCCTCGATGCGGGCGAGCGCCTTGAGTCCCCCATCGAGCACCAACGCAAACGGCGCCTTCGAGGCATCGAAATCGGCAAGCGCACGCTCAACGGGAATGCGTCGGCCGCAGAGAAGGTCGTCGGCAAGATTGCCCGGCAAGTCAACACGAGTGGCGCCCAGGGCCGCAATGGGATCCAGGGCAAAGCCAACGGCGGACTCGGGAGAAAGCTCCTCCACCGCATGGCAGGCGCCAATGGAAACAACACCGGAGGCCGTGCGGCGCAGCGCGGAAATGTGCGCGGCGCTCTCGCAGGCGCGGCCCAGGTCGCGAGCGAGCGCACGAATGTAGGTGCCCTTGCTCACCGAGAACGCCACGGTCCACACACACGTATCACCCTCGCCGCCCACGGCGATCAGGTCGGCGGCATAAACCTCGACGGGGCGCGGAGGTAGGTCCACCGCATTGCCCTCTCGAGCAGACTTGTAGGCGCGAACGCCATTGACCGAGATAGCCGAAAACGCCGGCGGCACCTGCATCTGCGGACCCAGCATGGCGGCCAAGTGCTCACGGGCATAGGCAGGATCGCGGAGCTCGTTGGCAACAGCCACCGTGCGGACCGCCTCGCCCTCCGCATCATCGGTATTGGTCTCGGCACCAAACGAGATGTCGGCGACGTAGCTTTTGGTATCGAGCGTGAGCATACCCAGCAGACGGGTGGCCTGGCCCACGCCCACCACCATGACACCCGATGCCATGGGGTCGAGCGTGCCGGCATGGCCGACGCGCCGCTCATGGAGGGCGCGTCGGCATTGCGAGACCACATCGTGGGACGTGCATCCCACCGGCTTATCGACGGCGAGCAGCATATTCAGTTGTGAAGGCGTACGACGAGCCATGTACCATCCAAAAAGTTAAAGCTCGACGGTCACCGAAGCGGGATCCTCCCCTACCAGCTCGGCCAGCATGGGGAGTGCCGCGGTGAGCGTCTCGAGAATCGTTCCGTTGTTAGAGAAACCAGCGGCCGCGGGATGCCCGCCACCGCCAAAAGCAGCAGCGATCTCGGAAACATTGAGGTCGCCCTTGGAGCGCAGGTTGCCGCGTACCTTGGTATCGCCCTCAATGCCCTTCAGGAACAGGCAGACCTCCACACCCATCACCGAACGCACCACATCGACCAAGCCGTCGCACTCGTCCGAAGTAACGCCGCAGGCCTCGAGGTCGCTCTGGTACGCATAGCTATATGCCACGCGACCGTGCGCCACCGTCTTAATGCGGCCCATAACGATGGACTTGAGATGCAAGAACTCTACGCGCATGCTCTGGTAGACCTCGAGCGCAACGCGCGCCGGATCGGCACCGTGCGCGACCAGGCGCGAGGCAGCGTGAAACGCAGCGGCATCGGCGTTTTGATACTGAAAACGACCGGTATCGGTCACCAGGCCGCACAACAGGCAGGTCGCGACACCATCGCGAGCCACAATGCCGCAATTGTCCAAAAAGCGGTCGATGATCATGGCACAGGCCGCGGCATCGACGCACCTCAGGCTCAGCTCGGCAAATTCCTCGCGCGCCGGGTGGTGATCGAAGCACACCACATGCGACGAGCGGCGGAGCACCTCGGCGGAGTTGTTCAGACGCTCGACGACCGGCACGTCCACCGAGATGAACAGGTCCGGATTGCCGGTATACGCAGATGCCGGTACCAGGCGATCGGAGCCTTCCATAAAGCGGTAGATGCGCGGAACCGGATCATCGTCTGCCAGCAGCAGCGCAATGTCCTTGTTGGGGAAAAACTTCATGAGCGAAAGGCCCAGACCCAACACGGAGCCCAGGGCGTCGCCATCGGGAGACGTATGTCCCGAAATCGCAATGGAGGACGCACCCTCGATGAGCTCAAGGATGCGTCGCTGAATATCTGCAGACTCGCACGATGCAAGGTCGGCGGAATTACTCATCTAAAGCTGCCTCCTGGGCGGCATCCGCAATTGGATAGCCGTCCTCGTCCTTTTCGATCGCAAGCGTGGCGGGAACGTTTTCCAGCGCACGCGTGATGCGCTCGGCCTCATCGGTCGAGCGATCGATGCGAAAATCGAGCTCGGGCGTGACGCGCCAATCGAGCGAGCGGGCCAGCAGGCTACGGATGCGGCCCTTGGCGCTGGCGAGCGCCTCCATGACCTCGTCGTAGCGGCTCGCGTCGCACGACACATACACACGCGCGAACGAACGGTCCACCGCGACCTCGACCGCGGTCAGGGTGACCAGGTCGAGACGCGGATCGGAAACCTCAAAGAGCAGGATATGCCCGAGCTTCTCGCGAAGCTGCTCGCCCAAACGGCGGGTTGCCTGCGTTTGCTTCATAGCGCTACCCCCTACTCGGTACGGGCAACCTGGTCGATGCGGTAGCCCTCAATGGTGTCGCCAGGCTTGATGTCCTGGAAGTTCTCCAGGCCAATACCGCCCTCGGAGCCGCTCTTGAGGCTCTTGGCCTCGTCCTTGTAGTGGCGCATCGAGGCGATTTTACCGTTGAAGACCACGATGCCGTCGCGCACCAGGCGCACGGAATCGGTCGCGGCGATCTCGCCCTCTTCGACGCGGACACCGGCGGCGATACCGACCTTGGGCACCTTGAAGGTGTCCAGAACGGTCGCGGTACCCGTGGAGACCTCGACCTCGGTGGGCTTGAGCATGCCGATACGGGCTGCGTCGAGGTCCTCGAGGCACTTGTAGATGACGTCGTAGCAACGGATCTCGACGCCCTCGCGCTCGGCGGCGGAGCGGGCCTTGCCGTCGGGACGGACGCCAAAGCCGATGATGATGGCGTTGGAGGCGTCGGCCAGGACGACGTCGGTCTCGTTGATGGCACCGACTGCGGAGTGGATCGTGTTGATGCGCACCTCGGACTGATCCATCTTGTCGAGGGAGTCCTGAAGGGCCTCGATGGAGCCCTGAACGTCGGCCTTGATGATCAGGTTGAGCTCCTTGACCTCGGCGTCGGCGATGGTCTCGAAGAGGTTCTCGAGCGTCACGTGCTTCACGCGGCTCTGCTCCTCGATGCGGGCCTTGAGCGAACGCTCGTCGGCCAGGGCGCGAGCCTCGCGCTCGTCCTCGAACACGCGGAACTCGTCGCCGGCGTTGGGTACGGACTGCAGGCCCAGGATCTCGACGGCGTCGGAGGGGCCGGCCTCGGTGACGGCGTTGCCCTTAGGATCGAGCATGGCGCGGACGCGGCCGTAGGTAAGGCCGGCGACCAGCGTGTCGCCCACGTGCAGGGTACCGCGGGTCACGAGCACCGTAGCAACCGAGCCGCGGCCCTTGTCGAGCTTAGCCTCGAGGACGTTACCGGAGGCAAAGGTGTCGGGGTTGGCCTTGAGCTCGAGCACGTCGGCCTGGAGCAGCACGGTCTCGAGCAGATCGTCGATACCGATCTTCTGCTTGGCCGAGATGTTGACGAACATGTTCTGTCCGCCCCACTCCTCGGGGATGATGCCGTACTCGGTGAGCTCCTGGCGCACGCGGTCGGGGTTGGCGCCCGGCTTATCAATCTTGTTGACGGCGACGACGATGGGAACGCCGGCGGCCTTGGCGTGGTTGATCGACTCGATGGTCTGGGGCATGACGCCGTCGTCGGCGGCGACGATCAGGATGACGATGTCGGTCACCTTGGCGCCACGGGCACGCATGGCCGTAAAGGTGGCGTGACCCGGGGTATCGATGAAGGTGATCTTGCGGTCGTTGATCATGACCTGCGAAGCGCCGATGGCCTGCGTAATGCCGCCCGCCTCGCCGGCAGCCACGCCGGTGTGACGGATGGCGTCGAGCAACGACGTCTTGCCGTGGTCGACGTGGCCCATGACGGTAACGACCGGGGCGCGCGGCTTAAGGTCGGCGGGATCGTCGTAGAACGAGAAGGTGTTCTCCTCCTCGGGGGTGATGATCTTGATCTGACGACCCAGGTCGTCGGCGACGAGCTCGACGAGGTCGTCGGACATGGACTGCGTCATGGTAAGCGGCGTACCCAGCAGGAACAGGCGCTTGATGATGTCGTTGGCCGGAACGTCGAGCGCCTCGGCAAGCTCCTGGACGGTAACGCCCTGGGAGACCTTGATGGCGTCGAGCTCCTCGGGGTTCACGCCCTGGGCCAGCGCCTCCTCTATCTTGCGCTCCTCCTGAGCCTTGGCTGCCTCGCGCTCGCGCTTCTCCTTGCGTTTCTTGCGGCGACCGGTGGACTCGCGAGAGGCCTCCTCGACGGCAGCACGAGCCTCCTCGAGCACCTTCTCGCGGCTGTACTCCTCGGCCTCGCGAGCCATGCGGCTGTAGTGGTCCTCTTCGTTGCTGTGACCGCCCTTGCGCTTCTTGCCCTTGCCCTGCTTGTCGGGGTTGGGGAAGTCCATGCCGGCAGCGACGTTGTTGCTGGCGTTGGTGCGATGGCTGTGCGGACGGCTCTCGGAGGCGTTGCGCTCGGAGTTGTTGTCGGAGGCGTTGCGATCGTTACGACGGCCACCGCGGCGGTCGTTGTTGCCGCCACGACGGTTACCGCGCTCGGCAGCGCGCTCGGCCTTGGCCTTCTGCTCGGCGTCCTTCTTCTCCTTGAGCACGGTCTCCTGTGCGGCGATCTGGTCGAGCAGAGAGCGGAAACGCGAACCGGAGTCGGAAGCGGGAACGGCGCGGCGCTGGGCCTCGCGGGCAGCCTCCTCCTTCTCGCGGGCAAGGCGCTCCTGCTCGGCCTTCTTCTTGGCCTCGGCCTCGGCACGGGCGGCCTCCTCGGCAGCCTGGGCGGCGGCGAACTGACGGCGCTCCTCCTCGCGTGCCTTCTCGGCGGCGATGCGCTCGCGCTCGGCCTCGGCAGCGCGTGCTGCCTCCTCGGCGGCAGCGGCCTGCTCCTCGGCCTGCTTGGCGGCCTCGACTTCCTGGGCGCGGGCCTCGATCACCGAGGCGAGCTGCTTGCGGACCATGGCGACGTAAGCGTCCTCCAGGGCGGAGGAAGCGGACTTAGCGGGAATCTTCATTTCGGCGAGATGACCCATCAGTTCCTTAGAGGTCATGCCGAACTCTTTGGCCAGGGTGGACACACGGACTTTTGCCATATGACTTCACCTACCCTTTCTGGCACCTTGGGTGCCTAGAGACTGAACGAGCGTGGGGTATGCGCTGGGACCTGCCCGGCGCGACCGCGCGCTAGATCAGGTCCTCCGCATCATCGAAGGCGTCGGTGTCGTGGACACCGCAGAAACGGGAGCCGGGACGGGCCTGGTTGCGGCACTGGATGCCGTCCTCGGACACGAACTCGCAGCGACGGACGTCCTCGTCCTCCTCGTCACCGATCAGGTCGGCGGCGGGCTCCTCGTGAACGGGAACGTTCTTAAGGATGTCGGCGGCAAGGGTCTCGGACTTGATGTCGATATGCCAACCGGTCAGGCGCGCGGCGAGGCGGGCGTTCTGGCCCTCCTTGCCGATGGCGAGGGACAGCTGGTCGTCGGGCACGATAACGCCGGCGTAGGCCTTCTCCTCGTCGATAAGGACGCGGGTGACCTTAGCAGGCGACAGGGCGTTGGCGACATAGACGGCCGGATCGGCATCCCACAGGATGACGTCGACGCGCTCGCCACGGAGCTCGCCCACGACGGCGCGAACACGGCTGCCCTTGGGGCCGACGCAGGCGCCAACGGGATCCAGGCGATCGTCGAGCGAGTGGACGGCGACCTTGGAGCGCTGGCCGGGCTCGCGGG
The DNA here is from genome assembly GCA_902364645.1 of Coriobacteriaceae bacterium. GTDB lineage: Bacteria > Actinomycetota > Coriobacteriia > Coriobacteriales > Coriobacteriaceae > Collinsella. The sequence continues at coordinate 143,117 of CABJEP010000004.1, forward strand.
CGATCGACTTGATCTGGACGGTGCCCTCATAGATCTCGGGCACCTCCTGCTCAAACAGACGACGCATGAGCTCGGGGTGGGTACGGGAGATGACAATCGGCGGACGGCTGTGCTCGCCACGAACCGGCTGCAGGTTGGAGTTGGGGTCGCGAACGTCGATGATCACGGCCTTGATGTGCTGATTGTGTAGATAGCGCTCGCCCATCGGACGCTCGTTGCGCTCGTTCTCGTAACGGCGCTGGTCGAAGTGCGGAAGCTCGGCCTCGACGCCCTCGCGGATCTTGACGATCGTGAAGTCGGGCGTGGACTGCAGCACGGTACCGCTGATGAGGTCACCGATGCGGCCAGCGAACTCCTCGTAGATCTGCTCGCGGGCGGAGTTGCGCACGATGGCGTTGATCTCGGCCTTGGCGTGCTGGGCGGCGATGCGGCTCGTGTTCTTGGGGGTGACGTCGATCTCCTCGAACTCGGTGAAGTTGCCTTCCTCGTCCATGGAATCGTCGATCGGCTCCAGGCGGTAGACGTAGATCTTGCCGGTGGTGCGGTCGATGGTCACCTTGGCGCCCCACTCAAGATGCAGGATCTCGGCATAGCTCTTGGCGAGCGACTGCTCCAGGCGGTCGATCAGGTAGAGCTGGTCGATGTGCCTTTCCTGGCAAAGCTCCATCAGGGCGGTCATCATGTCGGATGCTGCCATCTTACTTTCCTTCCTTCGCGGGCTTGAAGTCGTAGGTGGGCTTCAACTTGCACTTTTTAACATCGCAGAATTCGAGGGTGACGGACTCGCCGTCCTCGAGCTCGAGGGTCACGTTCGTCTCGGTAGCGGCGGCAATCTTGCCGGCGTACTTGCGACGGCCCTCGGTGGCGGTGGAGGTGAGCTCGCAGTTCTCGCCCACAAAGCGGGCAAAGTCACGCGGGCGGCGCAGCGGGCGCGCCATACCCGGGCTCGACACCTCGAGCGTATAGCTCGAAGAGATGGGGTCGAGCTCCTCAATCACATCGCCGACCCATTTGGTGTTGGCCGTGACGTCATTGAGCGACAGGCTCTGGCCCTCGGCACCCTCGATACGCACGCGCACGCAGGGGGCCTTGGTGGCACCCACGAGCTCAACGTCGACAATGTCGACATCGTGCTGGGGAGCAACGGCCTCGAGCGCGTCGATGATCGCCTGCTCGGTCTTGGTCTTGACCATTGCGGCACCTCCATCCATACAAAAAAGAAGCGGGGCCGAAACCCCACTTCTTTCAATTACAACTTCATTTGCAAGCAAACTATACCAATACCTGCACAAACGTGCAACCACAACACAAACCCGCAGGTCAGCGTGAGCACAGGTTCTCCACAAGAAATGGGTAATTGGGTGTTGTCGCAAGTGTCCTTAACCAAAAAGAGGGGCGACTCCCTACGGAATCGTCCCTCGCTTTTTGATGTCAGCTATACGCGCAGCGCTTACTTGACCACCAGGTTAACCAGCTTGCCGGGCACGCAGATGGCCTTGACGACCGTCTTGCCCTCAAGCCACTTGGCAACGGCGGCCTCGGCGGCAGCCTGCATCTCCTCGTTGGAGGCGTCGCGGGCGACGTCGATGCGGCCACGGACCTTGCCAAGCACCTGTACGACAATCTGCACCGTGTCCTCGATGGACTCGGCCAGGTCAAACTCGGGCCAGGCGGCGGTGTAGGCGTTGCCCTCACAGCCGAGCGCCTCATGCCACAGCTCATCGGCCCAGAACGGGCAGATGGGGGCAAGGACGCTCACGATATCCTTGGCCACGCCGTAGCACAGGGCCTTGTCACGGGAAGCGCCCTCAGTAGCGTTGAGGTAGGCGCTCGCGGCATTGACGAGTTCCATGACGGCCGAGATCGCGGTGTTGAACTGGCCGCGGTCGAAGTCCTCGGTGCACTTGGCGATGGTGCGATGGCGCTCGCGGTAGAGCTTCATCGCTGTCTCGTCGAGCGCGGACTTGTCAAAGGCCACGTTGGCGTCACCGGACTGGACGAGCTGCCACACGATACGCCAGGCGCGCTTAATGAAGCGGTTAGCGCCCTCGACGGCCTTGGGATCCCAGTCGAAGTCCTTCTCGGGCGGGGCGATAAACAGGATCGCCAGACGCATGGTGTCGGCACCGTAGGGCTCAATGACCGAACTCGGGGGCACGACGTTGCCCTTGGACTTGGACATGGTGTCGCCGTTCTCGTCCTTGACCATGCCCTGGCACAGCAGGTTGGTGAAGGGTTCGTCAACGCTCAGCAGGCCCAGGTCGCGCAGCGCCTTGGTAAAGAAGCGACTGTAGAGCAGGTGCAAAATGGCGTGCTCGATGCCGCCGATGTAGTTATCGACGGGCATCCAACGATCGGCGGCCTCACGGGAGAAGGGCAGCTCGGTGTTGTGCGGGTCGGTATAGCGCAGGTAATACCAGCTGGAGCAGGTGAAGGTGTCCATGGTATCGGTCTCGCGCTTGGCCGGGCGACCACAGACCGGGCAGGTGGTCTCGTAGAACTCCTTGCACTCGGCGAGGGTCTCGCCGGCACCCAGGTCCAGGTTCTCGGGCAGCGTCACCGGCAGCTGGTCCTCGGGCACGGGCACGATGCCGCAGTGCTCGCAGTGGATGGCCGGGATGGGGTTGCCCCAGTAACGCTGACGGCTGATGAGCCAGTCGCGCAGGCGGAACTCGACCTTGCGACGGCCGCAGCCCATGGCCTCGAGGTCGGCCACGATGGCAGCCTCGCCCTCAGAGTGCTTGCCGCCGCGCATGCCGGTGTACTTGCCCGACTGGACGAGCGTGCCCTCGGCAGCGTGGGCGCAATCCCAGTCGACGTTCTCGGCATGGAAGGTGTCGATGGTCTCGCCGCTAGCCTCGACGGCAGCGCGATCCTCATCGTCCAGGATGATCGGCACGATCGGCAGGTCGTACTTGCGGGCGAACTCAAAGTCGCGCTGGTCGCCGCAGGGAACGGCCATGACGGCACCGGTGCCGTAGTCGGCTACGACGTAGTCGGCAACCCACACGGGGATCTTCTCGCCGTTGACGGGGTTCACCACGTAGCGGCCCGTAAAGGCGCCGTGCTTCTCGAGGGTACCCTGGGCGCGCTCGACGGCAGAGATATGCTTGGAGTCCTCGACGATCTTGGTGACGGCCTCCTCGTACTGAGTGCCCTCGACGAGCTCGTGCAGACGAGCGTACTCGGGAGACAGGACAAAGAAGGAAACGCCAAAGAGCGTGTCGGCGCGCGTGGTGAAGACGGTGATCTTGCCCTCGTCGCCTTCGATGGGCTCGCCATCGGCGTCGCACAGGGTAAAGTCGACCTCGGCGCCCTCGGAGCGGCCGATCCAGTTGGCCTGCATCTGCTTGACGCGCTCGGGCCAGCCGGGGAGCTTCTCCAGGTCATCGAGCAGCTCCTGGGAGTAGTCGGTGATCTTGTAGTACCACTGCTCGAGGTCACGCTTCTCGGGCTCGGTGCCGCAACGCCAGCACTTGCCCTCGGTTACCTGCTCGTTGGCCAAAACGGTCTTGCAGGTGGGGCACCAGTTGACCGGGTTCTTCTTGCGGTAGACCAGACCCTTTTCCCACATCTTTTCAAAGATCCACTGACCCCAACGATAGTAGTCGGGGCTGCAGGTCTTAACGGTACGATCCAGATCGTAGGAGAAGCCCATGCGCCTCATCGTGGCGAGCGCCTGGTCCATGTTCTTATACGTCCAGGCGGCAGCCTGCGTATTGTGCTTGATGGCAGCGTTCTCGGCGGGCAGGCCAAAGGCGTCAAAGCCGATGGGGTGCAGCACGTCAAAGCCGCGCATACGGGCCTGACGGGCCATGGCATCGCCGATGGTGTAGTTGCGCGCGTGGCCCATGTGCAGGTCGCCCGACGGATACGGGAACATCTCGAGCACGTACTTCTTGGGCTTGCTGTCGTCAGTGTCCACGGCAAAGAGGTTGGAGTCCTCCCAGGCCTTCATCCACTTGGACTCAATGGCCTGTGCGTCGTAGGCAGGAATCTCGTCCTTATGATCTGTGCAATCGCACATATCAGCTCCTTTGTTAGCTGGGTTGGGGCGGGGCGTTCTTACCTTTACTCGCTGCTGCGGACAGTCCTGCTCGCACGAAGAGCACATTAAGTGCTCTTCGGCTCGTGCGGAACTTGCAGCGAGCAAAGGTAAGAACGCCCCGCCACATCGTTAACTCGCATGATGATAGCAAATACGACAAGCGAGATGCCTGCGACTTGCAGGCATCTCGCTTTATCTAAATAACGTGGTTGATACTCAACCTTTATTTGTGACCCGTCCTAGCATTGACGGGTTTTCCAAGTGCCGCAGTTTGGGCCGAAAGAGGAGCGACGCGTACTTTGGTACGCGAGCGACGGTTTGAGGTCCAAGGTGCGGTGCTTGGGAAAGCCGCTTATCGATAAGACACAGACTGCTGGGAGTCCTTGACGACAACGTCGTGGGCTCCGCCTTCGACGATGGAGGTGGAGCTGACCAGCGTCAGGCGTGCCTTTTCCTGGAGCTCGGGGATCGAGAGGGCGCCGCAGTTGCACATCGTGGACTTAACCTTGTAAAGCGTGCCGCCCACGCCGTCCTTGAGGGAGCCGGCGTACGGGACGTAGGAGTCGACACCCTCGACGAAGCTGAGCTTCGCGGCACCGCCCAGGTCGTAGCGCTGCCAGTTGCGGGCGCGCGCGGAACCCTCGCCCCAGTACTCCTTCATGTACTGGCCATTAACGTTAACGCGCTCGGTCGGGCTCTCGTCGAAGCGGGCGAAGTAGCGGCCCAGCATCATAAAGTCGGCACCCATGGCAAGAGCAAGCGTCATGTGGTAGTCGTAGACGATACCGCCGTCGGAGCACACGGGCACGTAGACGCCGGTCTCCTCGTAGTACTCGTCGCGAGCGCGGCAGACATCGATCAGCGCGGTGGCCTGACCACGGCCGATACCCTTGGTCTCACGGGTGATGCAGATGGAACCGCCGCCGATACCGACCTTGATGAAGTCGGCACCGCAGTCTGCCAAAAAGCGGAAGCCCTCGGCGTCGACGACGTTACCGGCACCGACCTTGACATCCTCGCCGTAGTTGGCGCGGATCCACTCGATGGTGCGCTTCTGCCACTCGCTGAAGCCCTCGGAAGAGTCGATGCACAGGACATCGGCGCCGGCCTCGATGAGCAGCGGCACGCGCTCGGCATAGTCGCGGGTGTTGATACCGGCGCCGACCATGTAGCGCTTATCGCCGTCGAGCAGCTCGTTGGGGTTGGTCTTATGGCTGTCGTAGTCCTTGCGGAAGACGATGCCCATGAGGTGATCGTTGTCGTCGACGATCGGCAGGGCGTTGAGCTTGTTGTCCCAGATCACGTCGTTGGCAACCTTGAGGCTGATGTTCTTGTCGCCCACGATGAGCTGCTCACGCGGGGTCATGAACTCGGAGACCTTCTTCTGGTGATCATCGCGGCTGGGGCGATAGTCACGGCTGGTGACGATACCCACGAGCTTGCCCTTGGGGGTGCCATCGTCGGTAACCGGCATGGTGGAGTGACCGGTCTTCTCCTTGAGGGCGATAACCTGCTCCATGGTCATGTCGGGGGTCAGCGTGGAATCGGACTGCACAAAACCGGCCTTGTGATCCTTAACGGCCTTGACCATAGCGGCCTCGGACTCGGGGGTCTGGGAACCGTAAATGAAGGACAGGCCACCCTCGGTAGCGAGCGCGACACCCATGTCGACGCCCGAGACGGACTGCATGATGGCGGAAACCATGGGGATGTTCAGGGTGATTGCCGGCTTCTCACCGCGCTTAAAGCGGGTCAGCGGCGTCTTAAGAGAGACGTTGTTGGGGATGCACTGCGAGGACGAGTAGCCAGGGACCAGCAGATACTCCGAAAACGTGTGGGACTCACCGGGAAAGAACGTAGCCATGTTTCTCCTTTTTCCATGCGACCGGTCGGCTGCAGGCCTCGTAGGACCCAGCCCAACCTTGGGCGCCCAATACTGGGGAAGTATCTTAACGCACTTTGACTGCTACAATGCATGATTTAAGAAGAGCACACGAGGGTTTGACGCAGGCTTTGCGTTTGCCCAGCAAACACTTTAGCGGGGAGACGTGGGGCGTATGAAGTACAGGACGACGGCAAAGTTGGTCATTCAAGCGTGCGACAAGGATCTGCCGGGCGTGTTTGGTCACGGCTGCGTCTTGCTGCTGCAGGGTATTGCCCACGAACACTCGCTCAACCGTGCCGCCAAGAGCATGGGCATGGCGTATTCCAAGGCCTGGCGCATCGTAAACGAGGCCGAAGGCCAGCTGGGCTGCAAGCTCATCGAGCGCGACGGAGCCCGCGGATCATCGCTCACCCCCGCCGGCGAGCGCGCCATAGCGGCCTACGAGGAGCTGCAGGCCGACATCAACAACGTCATCGCCACCAAAGCCAACGACCTCATCGCCAGCATCAATGCAGAGTAGTCCTTTTGGGACTGAATTGTTGTCCACCGTGCCCTCGGATTGAGGCTCGTGCCACAAAACGGGCCCATCTACTACGTTTAGCTGAATACCCTCGACCATACCGGACATTATGAAAATAAAACCGCTGGTAGACAGCTTGGCATTTTTCGAAATAGGCGGGTATGGTCGACCCCTATGGCTTAAACGTAGAAAATAGGCCGTTTTCGTGACACACACCCCGATTAGTTACTTTCGGAGCGCGTTGTCCAGGGTGGACGCTACAACCAGGGGGTCGTCGGTACCGGCGAAGAGGCGAATGGTGCTCCCCTGCTTGCCGCGCGGAGCAGAGAGTCGCGTCGTTGCGCCGCCGGCGGGCGATGTGCGAAACTCCCCCGGCAAAGCATCGAACAAATCGCCCGCACTGCGCTCGATAAGGTCAAACTCAACTGCCGGACCAAAGCCGTGCTCGAGGATTCCAGTTGCAACCGCATGGTCGGGATGCGAGCTCAGTCCAGGATAGCGCACGGCGTGCACCATCTCATTGGCAGCCAAGTACTCGGCCAGCGCACGTGCGCGGTCGAAATGTGCCTGCATGCGGGCATCGAGCGAGTCCAGCCCGCGCTCCAGCACACCGGCCTCATCAGCAGGCAAATCAAGTTTGACCAAGCCACAGCCCTCAAGCAGAGCATGCGCGCACTCGGCAGCAGCATCCACACGATGGCGCTTGAGCTGCGAGCGCGCGACCGATATGGCAACCAACTTGTGCGGAGCCTCACCGGCGCACACGCGGTCAAGTGCCTCGAGCGACAGCACGGCACCCAAGCGCAACGGATCGCACCCAAAGACACCAGCCACGGTGTTATCCACCACGAGCAGCGCATGAGCCTCACGCGCGGCACGTCCTAACGCGCGCAGATCGGGCACGCGCAATCCAAACCCACCAATAGAGTTGACGAACCACCACAGGTGCGGCCCCTCGACCTCAAACGAAGCATCAAAGCCCTCGGACGCAGCAGTAAACGCCGCAACCGACGGCTCCTCCACCATAGCCACGTCGCAGCACTCAAAGCCGCGCGCAAACGCATCGGCAAAGTCATCGGCAAACGCAACCAGGCGATCGCCGGGACGTACAATCCCCAACAGAGACAGCGCCGCCGGCACATGCGGCGCTGCAGCAAGACGCGCCTCACGCGCGCCGGCCCTTGCAGCCCAGGCCTCTTCTAGCTGCTGTACGTCCACGCGGCACCGTCCCTTCATAAGCAAAAAACCCACGATGCGGGTGTTCCCCGCATCGTGGGCAACGGCTGCAGTATAGCGCCGATAGGCGACGAAACGCCTAGATGCTGAGCGTGTGATAGGTCACGCTCGCACCCGGAGCGTCAACGGTCACGCCATAGGCCTCGGGTGGCCAAAAGCGTCTGCAACGTCGAGCATCTCAAAGTTGGCATCCCAGCTGTCAAAGATACGATGCACCAACACCGCGAGTTCCTCGGCACACAGCAGGGGAAACGGCGCATCTGCCGCACCCTGAAGCGCGACCGACCCGCCCGAGCATGCCTCGAACAACGGCATCAAAAATGGGTCGGTTAATGCCGGCGATGCGGTATACAGATACGGCACGCGCAGGACTTTGGCTTGGATGCCGTCGCGCGATGCATAGTAACGGCACAGGTCGTTGGCAGCGCGGGCGATAATGCCCTTGCCCGTCTGGGCCCCACTGGCGGCCGTGGCGTCGTCGTCACATCCGCCAGTGGTGCCCTCTGCACCCGCGGGCCCCGCAATAAACAGCAGCTGCACATTGCGTCCCATACAGGCACGAAACACCGAGCGCAGCAGCCCAATGTCGCCAAAAGTCACGGTATGCGGGGTGAGGTAGGTAGAAAGGTAGACCACGCGCTCAAACTCGTAGGCCTGGTCCAGGTGCTGGAGGAGCTCTTTCCACGAAGCATGGGGCGACGACTCATCGCGGCGCGCGTCCTGCGCGGCTACGACCTACACATGGTCGCCGGGGAACGCCTTGGAGCAAAAGTCATCGTCAACATATGCGGTGTTGCCAACAACCAGCACTTCCACGGCGTTCCCCCTCCCCAAAAATCTACTTTTGCCATAGTCAAACATGCGTATTGTACGCTGTAAAAGCGAGCCAAGGCGCCTTTAAGGCTGTTTTAAGAACTTTTAGAGGATGTGAGAGCGGCAACTCATTCGACTTAGATTCATCGAGGAAATGCTATTCGCTCTGAAAAGGCACATCGCAATCTGCTGACAGCTCTGCAGGGAGAATGGCAGGCAATGTAAGCGCTCCCATGGGTGAAAGTCCAGTAACAACCATCAAATAGCTCTTTGCATGGGCATATGCCATCGAAATAGCATTTTAAAGAAGGTAGTGACGCGCCTCGTCATCGGGAGAGTTCATTGGCATTTGCGCTGAAACCGAGATGGATACTGTAACGCCAGCGTGCATCTTCTCCTGTGCACCTTCGTCTCTGTCAAGGAGGCTGCCAATTACGCACATCTTTAGACTTGCGCGTGCATCATTACCTTTTTTCGAAAGATGGACATCTTGGTAGCTAACGTCAACTTTTAATTCCATGTTATCCGAGGGCGAATCCTCGATATGGAAATCGGAGTCAACGACGAACAAATGAACGACTTGAATCGGAGCAATAAAATCCCCACTCATGCTGCCAAACCTCCGGAAATCATCTCGAGATTCACATGCGAGGACGGACGCTCGTTCCTAAAAGACCATTGCTCTCGCACGAAATTGTTGGATGAAAGAAACGGTAGCTCTTTAGAATAGCTAACGGTAACCTTAGGAACGATATTGATACCCAAAGCAAGCTCGAACCTAGCGATCGTCTTCAGCGTCATATTGGGCTGAGAATTCAACAGCTTCGAAAGCGACTGAAGGCTCACGCCCATACGCTTTGCCAAATCGCTTTTGCTTAAACCCAGACGCTTCATCTCGCGATGAACAATAAACTCGATATCTAGCGCGTGTTCATAAGCGCGTGTTTCGCTGGTTTCTGTATCGGCGTAAAAATCAGATAAATCTACTTTATTCATTGTGTTCTCCGTTTCGAAAGCCAAGTATAAAAGTCAAGGCTCAGATTCCAGAAGTTGACGTGCTATTCTGGCCGATCATTGTTCGAGCGGTTAATTTCCGCTTAGGGTCTGACAACATTTTCTGGAATTGAGAGTTGTCGGGAGAAGCCGTCAATTCCCAAAACGGTCGACCCTTGAGGTCTCTATATTCGACAAGATCATATCCTTCTGCCAAAGGGCACCTCCCATTTCTAGATGAACTTAACTTATAGGTTAAGTTCATCCATTTAAATACATATAACGAGGTCCAGACAAGATTCCTCTGCCCCAATCGATAAACAAACCAGTCGAGCTTATGCAAAATCCGGAAGTGTGCGGCATATTCTAGACACGTCAACCACACTGGATAGTGGCAACGCTTCTACCTGCGGGTTCCTTTCATGAAAAGGACGATGTGCTCGAGGGTTCCAAAATTTGCCGCATGCTTCCGTCGGGCGTTTCCGGAAGTGCGGTGAAAAACCGAGATCGACAGACCAGACCCCTGTTTTAGCCTTCCGCGACCTGCGGTTTTGTTGCCGAAATTCGGTTTATGCTCGGAGGTTTCCGATTTTTCCCCGCACTTCCGAAAAGCACCCTTAAACCGCGCGTCCCGAAGCGGAAAACCGCCGGATATTTGTTCTCCCCAAATGAGATCCTTGTTTTGCCTGGCCGAATCTTACATCCAAACAAAAAAAGAGGACCGACGCATCAACCCTCTTCAGGTGTCGCCCGAAGGCTTCCAGCGCAATTGATTTAATTCTAATCGATATCACTTGTTTGACCACGATCACGTCAACCAGTAGAAGCCGCCCATGCTCGATCATTCCATTGCCGGGATGGTGCTTGGCTAGTACGTCACACATTGCATACATGAAAAAAGGGCAACACTCTCAATTTGAAAGCGTCACCCTTAAAGCTCCCAAAGAGCTTTTGTATTGCAGGAAGATACTCTACACTATCTTCCCTTGATTGGCGGGTCGAAACAGACACCATTGTGATTTCAAGCAGAAAGCGTTATATTAAGTATGCATTTGCACGTGGTGTTCGCACTATACGCTCAGATGCCATAGTTTACAAAGATGGCCTTCTTCATAGACGCTAGGTGGGATTACTCACTAGTAGCCGATATGTCGAAGGCCTTCTTGTACTTAAGGAAATCATACATTCTAATAAGCCGTTTCAGCTCGCTATTACCGTGGATTATCTTGCGATCGTCCGTGATGAGCGCCCTCAGATATTCAAGCAACTTATTTAGATCGATCTCATCTTCTTCAAGTAGCACAAGCTTTTTAAATGCTTCCTCAAAGCATTCGTTAGCTATAACAGACTGAACCGAGTGTCTAATTCCCGAATGATGATAGCTACCTTTTGCCTTTCGTAGGCTGTTGTTTAGAAAAGCATCTAAATCCTTCTTCTCATCTATTTCCTTTAGCATCCTTGGATTAAGAACTTCCCCTGAATACGCGCTTAAATACTTATACATGGGCAAACCACCCGAGTTAGAAGCAAGCAGCGAAGGAAGGTATTCCTCGACGGCAAGCTTAGGAGCAACATGTTCGTCATCAAACACAACATCACGATATAGAAGTTCGGCTTTGACCATATGCCCGTGCCCTAAAGAAGCATTCGCAACACCGATACCCAGCACAAGATGCTGTCCCTCCGGAAGTCTCTCGAGGTCGCTAAAACTCGCTTCAACTACCAGAGAGTCATTCGGATCGCCCTCATCAGCCAAGGCGTAGATGCTCCTGCGAAGCTCACGAATGATCCTGGGCGAGAAGGAGCATTTGGATTGTCCAATTGCTTCATACACTGCACCAAAATCGTTCGTCCTAATCTCGGTCATGCTTATCTCGCCAATACCTGGAAAGGTAAACGAATGAGTTGAGGTTGCGTTTTCTCCCCTAGTAAGGAAGATAAAGCGCTTTCTAAGCAACGCAAGATTGTTAGAACCGAGGCAGCGCGAAATCGACATGAGGATAGCTTGGATATCGGGGTCGTTAAGGGAATAACCGATAAAAATAATTGGGTATTCCATAAAAATAGTTAACAACTTGGCAGCCAAGTAATCCTGTGTTTCGGCGAGTTTTGCGTAATCTGCCTCCTCAAGAACCATAGATTCAGGATTATCCATAGAACCGTGGATCTTATAGATTTCACCCATTTCAAAAGTTCTGTGAAAGACGAGATCGTCTTGGCCAACAAAAACTTTAAACTCGGGAAATAGCGACTCCAGGAGACAGTCATAGTTGGTTGTTATAACTCCAGAGATACGCCGCCTGCCAACCTCTCTCAAGATATCAAGCTCATGCGTCATATATTCAGGTTTGAACGAGGATAACCTCTCGGCCGCCATGATCTTTAAAATAGATTTACGCTGACGAATGTCCTCTACATGATCGTTTCTAAAAGAAGCGAAGCGAGGGTCCTCAAGAACAGCTATGCGCATATCCTTATCAAGCATCGTCGCGGCAGAGGGCAATGCGCTATTGTCAGACTCATCTGGACAACGTGCCAGGTACGAGTCAAGCCGAAAGGGATCATCGGAAAGACGGGAACAGAGGTGCCTTAACAAACCAACCCAATCGTCGGTACCCATGTATCTACGGGAAAAGCCCGAGCCGACGAATAAATATGGGCTACGCCCCACCCCATTTATCAAACGTACAACGCTTTCTACAATGTCATCTCTTCCGACTTCCATCTAGCGCCTCCAAACAAGCTACTTCCATAAGTATAGAACATATGTTTGGATTTTACTAGAATTGCAAGACTTCATCGGAGACAAAGCTGCTCGACAATTGAAAATTCGAACCGCACAGGTGACCCAATATTCAGCAGTGTTCCGACGAGCAAATATTCATTTCGCGCCTCAGGCAATCTAGCGCAGCGGCATCAGTTAGAACGCCATGACTCTCTAGGAGTTCGATAAGTTGAGCGAAAGTCTAAAATTCCATCGCCAAAGTAACTCCTAAAATCAAAGGGCCGTTGCCGATAACAACCAAACAACGACCCTCCTTTGTCATCGCCTCACGTAGAGCCCACGACAACTGCATCACTAACTGGATGTTAACCTAGATGCGCAGTAATTGCGCATCCAAAAAAGTTAATCATGTAGCAAATACTCTTCGCGTTGAAACTAATGCGAAGCATTTTCGCGTCCGTGCACGAGAATGCGCAATCAATATGCGGAAAGGCAAAGATGATTCACCTAGCTAACAACCATCCAGTCACTACCGACAGTACTCGAAATCTTCGAGGAATCGCCGATGCACACGATGGTCGCCGAAGCGCCGGGCACATACTTGGCCTCAAGAACGGAAACACCTTGCTCCTTAAGCCTTAAGGTCGTCTCGGTTATCTGGGTTTTATTCACATCATTTTTGCTGACCAGTTTAACGCCATTGCCATCATTTTCATTCAGGCAGGATACAACCGTATTGTAATCGGCCCAATAACAGTACTCCCCAGAAAGCCATCCAAGCTCAGTGGCGCATATCGATCCAGTCGCAGAAACCGTCTTTGGAAGCAATCCGTAGCGCTGCCTTTCCTCAAATTCAAGAACATCGCAAAATACGCGATTAGCATTAAGTAATCTCGTTCCACAATAGTCCCCGTAAAACGGCGCAAAATGATTGCGGATAGTCCGCGACAACATACAGTAATCATAGGTGTAGTAACACTTGAAGATTCGTAGGGCGTCTCCCCCTGCCCCTTCGGCAGAACGGGCGAATTCAACAAGAAACTGGTCCCACATGCGCTCAATATAGGGAATTGCGAGTTTAACGCTATCCATATCAGACAAAGGAGCATCGCTCGTCTGCTGCATTATTCCAGTGGTTTTTGCCAAATGGAAATGAGCTGCCATGCGCTCGATCGTTCGGATAAACTCGGGCCGATTCCCGTCCTCAATCGCCATAATTGCAAAGAAAACACTTCTCAACAGAAGATCACTTGAAAATCGCTGAGGTAAGAGATCGCCATATTCGCGCTCGTATGAGAAGAGCCTGGCCTCACCCGTATCGATTGAAGAGTAACCAAATACGGAGTCCGAAGGAACGACATATGATGGAGCGGCATTTGAGTACACACGGCTAAACTTAATTTGATATCGCTTAAAAAAGGTTGAAATCCAAAAGGTCACAACACCAAATAATGCCAGCTCAAACTCAAAGGCAATACTCGAAGTATCAAGCACATCTAGCCCCTGGCCTCCGAGATAGCCATCGATAACAAAGTGATCGAATGCGACGGACAGCAAAAGAGACATGAACGCCTCGAATGAGAAAGGAAGAGTCCGGTACCGCAATTTACCCCTTGCATGCTTGATTACCCCAAGAAACAACCAATAGAAAAGGGTAGGCATGTATCGCAGCGAAGGACCTGGAACTGAAAACGCATCGCAAATCGAAGCCATAATAAACACCGGGAGCTGGCAACAAATTGTTGGAGCGAGAATTCGGTAGGCAACGTTCAGCCTGCCCGACTCATCGGAGGGATACAGTTCTTCGACGGTGTATTGCCCTCCGATCGCCGAGGGCCCAGCAAAGCGGACAAGCTGAACGCTCGACAAACCGATAAAGACATAAAAGACAATCCAATGAATAGTGACCGATTCCACCTGTAAACAATCTCCTCAGGTCATACGCTTGCGATTAATTGTAGATAGACAGAATTGAACAGGAAGCAACAATATTTGAAACTGTTGTTTTGCGCACCCCGGATCAACCAACATACCCCAGAAAGGTCGCTGATGTTGACTGGGGTTCCCGTAAAACCCCAACAAAAAATGTGCGGAGTGCCGGCCTGAAACTGCCTTCGGACCCTATTGGCTGCACACCGAGAGGCTCCGCTATGAAACGCCCCCTTTACCACCCGCTCTGTGCGACCGCGTGCACGTCCATGGTCAACGCGACGATGCCTATGGCAGCCATTGCAGAGGGGGTTCAGCCTCAGAAGGCCGCCGAGCAGCAGGCGCAAGCCGTGAGGTCGAGCTCAGCGTTGCTTTTGAATGCAGAAAAACGAGTCCGAACGCAGCGGCGTCCGGTCCTCTTGGCAGGTCCCATCTTGGGTTGATGTCCACAAAACTAGCCCTTGCGGTCGGTTAAACAAGTTTCAGCAGCCTTTGATACTCTCCGGGATCACGCATACGCATAATATCCATGTATGTTCTGCTTTTTGCGACCATGATATCGTCGAACTTGGATAGGCCGTGCCCGCTCGCTCTTGTGACAACCATGCGGTCGTCGCAAAAATATGAAAGGAAGGTGTCCTTGCCGGGATGGTGTATCCGTCGGACGTCGAGCACGTTCCGGAAGTCATAGTAAAGTGCGGCGTTGGCGGTTTCCTCAAGTTCAGGCAGTCTGTCGATGCCTTCAAAGCGGCAAGGATAAATTAGCAGCAAGTTTTTCGAATGACTGATTGAGCGAAGAAGTCCTCGGGCCTCACGGTCTTCTTCGCTCAATTGTTTATTACTCTCAGTTTTTAGAAGCTCGTCAAGCTTGGCGAGGCTGTAATCCCTGAGAATTGCATGCAGGCGTAAGCCTCTCTGTTCTTTTACATGACTTCTGCAAAGTTGTTCTAAAGTTATTCCGCGGTCTGAAACTCGCCTTGACGAAGTGAGACTTACGGCGCGCATCATGGATTTTCCGAAGATGAGCTTGAAATCTAACTGATACGCGTCTGATACCGCATCACACTCCCCATTTGCCTCGGATACGGGCGCATGAAACTCCGCACCTCTGGTCAGTTCCTTGAAAGCGTTAGAGTGGTTGATGAGCTCGCGCGTCCATTCCTCGTATGTATATAACGGACGCCCAGAATAGTCTTGCATGAGGTCCTTAACAAACAATTCTGGGGTAATCATTGCGGATTTAAGTCTCTCGGCTCCGGGAACGGCTTCAATAAGCCTCTTATCTATCACTGTGGCCTCCTCTTTGCGGTAGTTTTACGGATGTTGACGGAAGCCGTTCCAGCAGGGTACGCCAAAGTTGGCCGAGCGAGCGGCCCGTCCTGGCTCGGAAGGGTCCGTGCCTTCGCCTAGAATACGCGCACCATGGCGCGTTCAGGCCGCTTTCGGGGTTATCCTGGCCGTTTCCATGGCAACCTCGCGCTACTTCTCGGAGAGGAAGATGGCCGAGTTGCACGACGCGGCGCTGCGAAGGGGAGCATCGTGCTGTCATGACTGGGCCGAGCTGGAAAAGACTGCCGGGAAGATGGTCGAATCCAGCCTTGAGCTTGCCGACAGAGTGGAGTCGGCCTAGGATATCGATAGATTCCGGATCCTGGACACAGGGGCCAAGGAGTCCATTACACCAACTTTCGCGACACTACCATTCTTGTCATATCATTCTGATGTTCGGCTCGAGTTTCAGAGGCATCGTTCCGCGACCGCGTGAAGGCACATCAATTGTTACCTAGTGATCGGAATTGGCCGATATCGATTTAGTATTTATGGCTATGAATAATCCAGCGCTAAAGCCATCGTTTACCGAGCACTCAAGCGTTTAATCTTCCTATAAATCTTAGCCTCGTCGGGGGCAATCGGATCATTTGGAAACGCCTTTTGGGCTCTCGCTACGTAGGAAAGAAAGTTCCCATAGCGAGAAAATGCAGAAGGGTCAGCATCACCCGAGGGGCATAGCCTTCTTCCCTTAATACCGAGTGGTGAATAATGTTGATATAGAGCGGAGACGCGCTTTTTTGATGCGTGTCTCCCCTCTCCCTCATTAGAACGCGCAATCGCAGTGGCCGCCTCACGGAGACGTTTGTGGTACTTTCCAACCGTAGACTGTCGAAGTCTTACAATGCGCCCGTCAAAGTCAAACCCCAGGAAACTGACTTTCTGCGCCGGATGTGCACCGGAATACGAAAGAACCTCACCCGCGCAAACGCTTTCAAAATCAAGCTGAGCAACTCCGTTGCCATCAACCCGGAACACCTTGGTTTTCTCAGATTGCAGTTTAACGGAATCGACATCGGCCATTAGATTGATTGCCTCTACAAGTGCATCAAAGCCAGATTTTGGAACGGCAATAATAAAGTCATCGCAATAACGAAGATACAAGCCACCAACCCGTTCAACGGCAAGCCTGACCTTCATATCGATATCGGTCATATAGATGTTAGCGAGCACTCCACTTGCAGCAAGACCCTGAGGAATGCCGAGATCAATACCCGTTCGCCGCCACGGCCTGGTGATGACTTTACTTTTGTTTGCAAGAAACTCAGACCTTGGCAAGATAACATCCAGCTTATTAAGTTCACGAATAGACTTGAACCGAAGTTCGATAGCCGCTTCATTGATCATTTTCTCCCGAGTAGGATCGATTACTGGCCATGGAAATTCATGTCGAGCAGCCAAATCAGCAATAGGCCAGCACGAATAGCGAAGGATATTTTTAATAACTTGATAGTGATCGTCCGGCAAGCGTCCACTGGGAAACAACGAACGCAACGACGCTATTAGATGGGCATGATTTAGGTTGTCGAAGAAGCTCTCGAAATCACCCGTAAGCACAAAAGCCGAATCTTGCTCACGCATATAGTCGAATACCTTTTTAGCTGAGGAAATATTGCTGCCAGCAGTTACGGCGCTGTCTGATGAAAGCGAAGAGCGGTACGCTACGGCAACCTCATTAAACTCTTCGGCAATAGCCTTCTTGTTATATAAGTCCGACCACAGATAAGAGTAGTACTGGAAGACGCGGTGATCGAAATGCGAGGCATAAGCGATATTGCGAACTTTGCAGCTTCGCTTACCTCCACGATACCGAACAGTAATGATCTCGTTGGAAATAAGAGGGTAGAACGCATGATGAGAAACGTACCCTGAATCTAAAATCTTGGCCTGAACTTCGGCAAAAGAGGCCCTATGATCGAAATGGGCATATGAACTTTTGGAACTATATCGAGGAATACGAGCGATATCGAACTCGGGGCTTATAGGACAAAATGTGTGTCCCGATAGAACATCCGTTTCCAT
>CABJEP010000005.1:0-145595 GCA_902364645.1 Coriobacteriaceae bacterium
TCTGATGACTTGAAGAAGGGGGAGGCCTCGCGGCCTCCCCCTTTTTTTGCGTTTACGGGGCGTAAATGACTCAATTACACCAGACGATCTTGTTGTTTTCGGTATTGAGCCTTTATTTAAAGAAAATAAATCGTATAACAAGGGCAACTACTATGGCCGCAATGGTCAAAAGCAGAATTGTCAGCTGATGCTGCTTGCGTCGTTTACTTGACGAAACGAAGATTGATTTTCCCTGTTTTGGCGTTTCGAGATAGCGAGCCGAATGCGTCAAGGTTTGCTTGGGTCGAGGCCCTCTTTGTTGATGAGCGGCGGATGCTTTCATCGGCTCATCGCTAGCTGCGCTGTTTTTA
The DNA here is from genome assembly GCA_902364645.1 of Coriobacteriaceae bacterium. Classification (GTDB taxonomy): domain Bacteria; phylum Actinomycetota; class Coriobacteriia; order Coriobacteriales; family Coriobacteriaceae; genus Collinsella. The sequence continues at coordinate 351 of CABJEP010000005.1, forward strand.
GATAATGGTGCGTCTTTCAGATATACAGGGTCTCCCGAGGCAACGCCCATATGTTTACGTCCCGTTTGGGCATCCTCGAGCGTTTGATATCGATTTCTCGTCACATAATCGGGCTCAGGATCATTAATGGGCTCTTGCGAGATGTGGGGGCGATGGAACCGTGGCGGCTGCGTAGAAGTATCTTCGCCCTGCGTCGGCATAAACATATTGTTCTGGTTTTGGTCGTCCATGATGCCCTTTAGCTCGTTACCAACAACGTGTACGCGCTCATTGTAAGCCCCTTGTTATTTGTAGCTGCGAACATACTTCTTATTTAAGCTCTGGTTCAAAGAACCTTAACCTTACTAAGACCTGAGTCATACACACTTAGATATGCTTATAGTACTGGACTCAAAAAACTTTATAGTCGATGTATATATGAGCACTGGGTGGGCATATATAAGAGCGTCAAAAGAAGTCTCAGTCACCTAGAAGATGACTCGGCAGTCCTTAAAAGGAGTGGTAAACATGGCAAGCATGGTTCCTTATCGTTCGGTTTTTGGCGTTCGTCCTTCTGCTAGCTCGCTGTTCGATTTGTTTGATGATATGACCGATCTTGCAAACAACTCGATTGCTTCCAAGGCGTTCCCCGTTGATGTCGAGGACAAGGGCGATGGTTATGAGGTCAAGGCCTATCTGACCGGCGTCGCTAAGGATGATATCGACGTTGAGCTTAACGAGGGTCGCCTGTCGATTAGCGTGAACGTTGTGGAGGACGAGGAGAACGAGGGCAAGAACTTCCTGCAGAAGGAGTTTAGCTCGTACAGCGCGACGCGCGGCGTGTATCTGAAGGACGCTTCGAGCGAGGGCCTTTCGGCTAAGTATGCTGACGGCATCCTGACCGTTACGGTTCCCAAGATTGTCGAGAAGAAGAACGTTACGAAGATCTCCATCGACTAACGATGGCTCTGCTTCAATCGAGAGTATGAGTTAAGGGGGGCTGGGAAGTGATTCCCAGCCCCCCTTTGTTGTCTTGAGGGGCTATTGAATGGTTGTCGGTTGATACTGGCTTGCAGGGCGTATCGAGAGCTTCCGTGGCCCTTGAAGACGGGTGGCAGAACTGCCGAGTTCATCATCGAGACTTGCATCAAGCGCGTTGGCATAGCTTTTGACGGTAAGGCTTGGACGATTATTGTCCTGGCTGATGTGCATGGCGATGAGTTGTTCGGTGCGATCGGTAACAAGTTCGCGCGCGGCTTCGGCGGCCTGGTTGTTGGAGAGGTGCCCCTTTGTGGACAGGATGCGCTCCTGAAGAAAGCGGGGGTACGCTCCTTCGCGCAACATAGTTACATCGTGGTTACTTTCGAGCGCGAGAACTCGACAGTCTTTGAGGATGCCTATGGCCTTGCTCGATAACTCTCCGGTGTCGGTGGCAAACCCAATGGAATCATCGAGAGCATTAAATCGATAGCCGACAGGATTGATGACATCGTGCGATGTTGAGTAGGTTTGCACGTGGATGCCGGCAATGGGGAGCGTGTCGCCGGGGTCAAATTCCTCTACGGGCAGGCGCGCGAGGTTTTCTTTGCATGAAAGGGTGTCCCTGCTGGCAAAGAGGGGACCATGCCAGTGCTTGCACCATACATCGAGCCCCTTGATATGGTCACCATGCTCATGGGTGATTACAAGAGCGGCGACGTCGTCTGCCGAGAGGCCAAGCTCCGCCATGCGTTTAAGTGTCTCGCGGCGGGACAGGCCGTTGTCGATCATGATGAGCCCCTGAGGTCCCTCGACGAGTGCGCAGTTGCCTTTTGAGCCGCTGCCGAGGATATGAAGGTGCAGGCGAGACATAAGATTCCAAAGGATACAATGAGTGCGGACGAATAGAGGAGGAAGCGAATGCCAACGGTATCTCAGCACTATGGACATCATGCCGCGCCGAGGACGGATAAGAGCGCCCTGGCAACGCGGCAGGCCGCTGCCCCCGTAGTGCTTATGGTATCAGGCGGTGCGGACTCGACGGCGCTGCTCCTTATGGCTTGCACATCAAAGCTGGATATCCAGGACGGGCGCGGCGTCGCTCCCATTGCGCGCGAGCGATTGCACGTGCTGCATGTAAACCATCATCTGCGCGGGGAGGCATCCGATGGCGACGAGGCCTTTGTATGTGACCTGTGCGCACAATACGGTTTGCCGCTGTGTGTTGAGCATGCCTATTTTGATGACGAATCGGGCAATATCGAGGCTGCGGCTCGCGAGGTGCGCTATGCCGCGGCACGGAGATACGTTCGCGAACTTTGTGCCGAATCGGGCGCACCGCGGACGGCGGCTCGTATCTGTACCGCGCATACTTCGTCGGACCGCGCGGAAACATTTTTGATGAATGCCATTAAAGGGTCGGGTCCCGCGGGTCTATCGAGCATTCCGCGCCGTCGGAACATTGTGGTTCGCCCCTTGCTCGACCTCACGCACGATGAACTCGTGGGCTATCTGCAGGTGCACGGTCAGCCATGGCGGGAAGATGAAAGCAACGAGGACGTTTCGTACCTGCGCAACTATGTGCGCCATCGAGTGATGCCGGTGGTGGCGCAGCGCAACGCGAGTGTCTGTAAGACGATTGGCGCCGCCTGCGAGATCTTGGGCGATGAGGATGCCTTTCTTTCCCAGCTTTCCGCACAGGCGTTTCGAAGCTGCCTGCGTAAGGAGGCGGCGGGTGCACTGGTTCTTGACGCTCGCCGACTGGCCGCGGCCGAGGTGGTGATTGCTCGGCGCATGGTGCGACTGGCAATTAAGCGTATCGACCCCGACGCTCGCCCGGAGATGCGGCATGTGGAGCGCGTGCTCGCCTGTGTCGCCGAAGGCTCGGGTTCGGTCACGCTGCCGGCGGGAATCGATGCGCGCGTGGAGTTTGGCATGCTGTCATTCAAGGCTCCGGCGGCGCGCGAGGGATTAGTTGCCGATTGGGTCACCATTCCCGGTCGATTGCCGCTGGGGGCGGGCCGCATTCTTGTGGCAGAGCCGATGGCCGTCGAGCCGGGGTGTGATATTGTGCGCCGTGCCCGCGAACTCGCGGGTGCCGGAGGGGTGGTCGCGATGGTGGATGCTGCGACGCTGGGCTTTGCCGATCGCGATAACGAACGGATGCTCGCCGGCTCGCGCGGGGAGATTCCCGCCGAGGCGCGTTTGGCGCGTCTGTGGGTAGACGGTCCCGCGCCGGGGGATGTGATGTGTCCGTTGGGCATGAGTGGGCGAAGTAAGAAGGTATCCGACCTGCTCAACGAGGCTCGTATTCCCGTATCTGAGCGCTCTGGCGTACCCGTGGTAAGAACGGCTCCGGGAGGTGCCGTAGTATGGGTCGCAGGCGTTCGCACGGACGAGCGTTTTAAATGCACGGCCGCAACGCGCGTGGCGTATCTGCTTCGTGTGGTCGATGCGGAATAGCGTCCCACGCCAGCTATTCTGTGCGACGTTGACGGTATTCCCGCGCTGATGGCGCACGGGCTGGTAAATATACCCCGTGCGCTGCTAGAATGTGTAGTTCGCGTCCATACGGCGGTGTGTGGGCGATAAGCACAAGAAAGGGTTGTCATGGCTTCTCAACATCCGGATATCGAGAAGGTTCTGTTTACGCAGGAGGATATCGACGGTATCGTCTCTCGCCTAGGCGAGCAGATTACTCGCGACTACGCGGGTAAGGATCTGGTGCTGATTGCGGTCTTGCGCGGCGCCGTGGTCTTTATGGGCGACCTGATGCGCAAGATCGAGCTGCCGACCAACATCGATTTCATGGCTGTTTCGAGCTATGGCGACGGTGTGAAGTCCTCGGGCATCGTGCGTATCATTAAGGACCTGGATATCGACATCCGCGGTCGCGACGTGCTGATCGTCGAGGACATTCTGGACTCGGGCCTGACGCTCAAGTATCTGATGAAGAACCTCGAGAGCCGCAAGCCCGCCTCGCTGGAGGTCGCCGCCTTCCTGTGGAAGGACGTTGAGGACCGTACCTCGGCCGTCACGCCCAAGTATGTTGGAACCCATTGCCCCGATGCCTTTGTGGTGGGCTACGGCCTCGACTATGCCGAGCGCTATCGTAACCTTCCGTATCTGGGCATTTTGAAACCGGAGGTTTATTCGTAAGATGCCCGATGACCGTAACGATAACAATTCCCAGACTCCCCGGGAGCCTAAGATCCCGGGGATGCCCGGAGGCAAGAAGCCCACGCGTACGGGCTGGCTGTATTTTATTTTGGCTTGCGCGCTTCTGGGCTACGCCTTCTTTAACATGGGCTCCGGCTTTGCCAACTCCAGCAATACCGTTAAGCTCGCGACGAGCGAGATGGTCAACGCCATTAAGCAGGACCGTGTCGAAGATTTGACCTATACGGTTCAAGACGGAAGCGTGGCGGGTCATTACTGGAAGACAAAAAAGGACAAGGGCGATACGAGCGAGCTCAAGAGCTTCTCCTCGACCTATGTCGGCTCCGATTCGCTTGCCGAGCTTATGGCGGAGCACCCCGATACCAAGTACATCGTCAACACCAATGACCCCGATTTTTGGGGCGACCTGGCGATGAGCGTGCTTCCGACGATCGCCCTGATCGCCATCATGTTCTACTTTATGCGCCAGATGATGGGCGCCAACAACAGGAACATGCAGTTTGGCAAGACTAACGCCAAGACCAACGAGGCCACGCGCCCCAAGGTCAAGTTTGAGGATGTTGCCGGTGTGGACGAGGCAGTCGAGGAGCTCGAGGAGATCCGCGACTTTTTGAGCGATCCGGACCGCTATCGCAAGCTGGGCGCCAAGATCCCGCGTGGCGTGTTGCTGGTTGGCCCTCCGGGTACTGGTAAGACCCTGCTGGCCAAGGCCGTTGCCGGCGAGGCGGGCGTGCCGTTCTTTAGCATCTCGGGTTCTGACTTTGTCGAGATGTTCGTGGGTGTCGGCGCCAGCCGCGTGCGTGACCTCTTTAAGGAGGCCAAGTCCCAGGCCCCGTCGATCATCTTTATCGACGAGATCGATGCCGTGGGGCGTCAGCGCGGAGCCGGTCTGGGCGGCGGTCACGACGAGCGCGAGCAGACGCTCAACCAGCTGCTGGTCGAGATGGACGGTTTTGAGGAAAGCGAGTCGGTCATCCTGATCGCCGCGACCAACCGTCCTGACATCCTGGATCCGGCATTGCTGCGTCCCGGTCGTTTTGACCGTCAGGTTACGGTCGACCGTCCGGATGTGAAGGGCCGCGAGCAGATCTTGCGCGTGCATGCCGAGAACAAGCCGATGGACGAGGACGTTAAGTTTGAGAAGCTCGCCCAGATGACCGTTGGCTTTACCGGCGCCGACCTGGCGAACTTGCTCAATGAGTCTGCACTGTTGGCTGCCCGCCGTCATCGTTCCGTGATCTCGATGGACGAGGTCGAGGAGTCGATGGAGCGCGTGATTGCCGGTCCGCAGCGCAAGGGTCGTGTGATGACCGAAGCCGAGCGCACCACGATTGCCTACCACGAAAGCGGTCACGCCCTGGTGGGCCACGTCCTGGAGCATTCCGATCCGGTTCACAAGATCTCGATCGTCAGCCGCGGCCAGGCGCTGGGCTACACGCTGCAGCTTCCGCAGGAGGACCACTTCCTCAAGACCAAGAACGAGATGCTCGACGAGCTTGCCGTGTTCTTGGGCGGTCGCGTTGCCGAGGAGCTCATGTGCGACGACATCACATCGGGCGCGAGCAACGATCTGGAGCGCGCGACCAAGATGGCGCGCGAGATGGTCACGCGCCTGGGCATGAGCGAGGAGCTTGGAACGCAGGTGTTTGGTGAGGCACAGCATCAGGTATTCCTGGGCCGCGATTACGCCGATCACCAGGATTACTCCGAGGAGACGGCGCGCCGCATCGATATCGAGGTTCAGCGCATCATGCGCGAGGCCCATCGCCGTGCGGTCGAGATTTTGGATGCCCGTCGCGATCAGCTCGATCTGATGGCCAAGGTGCTGCTTGAGCGCGAGACCGTCGAAGGCGACGCCGTGAACGCCCTGCTCGACAACGAGTGGGATGCCTATCTTGAGCGCGAGGGCGATATCCTGGCGGCCAAGGAGGAGCGCAATGCCAAGGCGGCCGGCATGCCGACCAAGAAGCGTGCGCCTCGTATGAGCGAGGAGGAGCTTGCGGCGGACGCCGCGGCATTTGCGCAGGCGGCTATGCAGGAAGATGCAGAGATCGCATCCGATGATGCCGGCGATGACTGTGCCGTCAATGCCGGTGCCGACACCGACGACGACAAATAGTCTTTGTGGCGAAAGCCTCTGCGGGGAAACCTGCGGAGGCTTTTTCTTTTGAGCGATATGTTGATTGGGGACAGACTTAAATGAGCGTTTTCACGCATTTAAGTCTGTCCCCAATCAACATTGTGGCGCTCTAGTTGGCTAAAGCGTACAATAGCGCCTATGCGAAAGGGGAACAGATGATCAACGAAACTATGTATGCTCGCGGTGCGGAAAGCTCCATCATCCGTGAGATCTTTAGCTATGGCCTTGAGCGCAAGGCACAGATCGGCGCGGAGAACGTATTCGATTTTTCGCTGGGTAACCCGAGCGTTCCGGCACCTGCCGCCGTGGCTGAGTCCATTAAGAAGGCCTTGGAGCTGCCGAGCGACCAGCTGCATGGATACACGCCTGCGCCGGGTCTGCCGCAATGTCGAGCAGCCGTCGCCGACTCGCTCAACCGTCGCTTTGGCACGAGCTATGAGGGCAAGGACGTCTTTATGACGGTGGGTGCCGCGGCTTCGCTCACCTGCACGCTCAATGCCGTTACGAACCCGGGCGATGAGGTTGTTGTTATCGCCCCGTACTTTCCGGAGTATCGCGTGTGGATTGAGAAGGCCGGCTGCACGTGTGTTGAGGCGCTCGCCGATGAAGATACGTTCCAGCTGAGCGTGGATAACGTGCTCAAGGCGATTACCGATAAGACCGCTGCCGTCATTATCGACTCACCCAACAACCCGACCGGTGCAGTGTATACGCGCGATACACTGACGCGACTGGCCAATGTTTTACGCGAGGTCAACGCCAAGCGCGATTCCGAGAACCCAATCACGCTCATCTCTGATGAGCCGTACCGCGAGATCGTGTACGGTGCCGGGGTGCCTTGGGTGCCCTCGATCTACGAGAACACCGTGGTGTGCTACTCGTATTCCAAGTCGCTTTCGCTGCCGGGCGAGCGCGTGGGCTGGATTTTGGTTCCCAATACCAATCCGCAGGCTGCTCGCCTGATGCCGGCCGTTGCCGGTGCCGCCCGCACGCTGGGCTTCGTGTGCACACCGGCCCTCTTCCAGCGTGTAATCATCGACTGCATTGATGAACCGAGCGATGTCGAGGCCTATGCGCGCAACCGCACCGCGCTTACCGATGCACTAGCGGAGTACGGCTACACCTATGTTGAGCCGGATGGTGCATTCTACTTGTGGGTGAAGGCGCTGGAGCCCGATGCGAATGCGTTCTGCGAGTGCGCGAAGAAGTACGAACTGCTCGCGGTGCCTTCGGATAGTTTTGGCATGCCGGGCTGGTTCCGCCTTGGCTACTGTGTGAGCTACGAGACAATCGTCAACTCGCTGCCTGCCTGGAAGCAGCTGGCCGACGAATATCGTCGAAAGTAAAGCGCTCTGCTTACAATGTTTTACGTGAAACGGGGTTTGGTTTTAAGCCAGACCCCGTTGTCTATGCCGTTGTGTGATTGGGATGAAGCAGTTTTACGACTGCCGAAAGCTATGCGTACAATGAATATACGCGACGGCCATACTGGACAAGGAGACCCGATGCCCTACCTTCTTTCTTGTGATATTCATACTCATACGATGTTCTCTGCGCATGCGTACTCAACCATCGAGGAGAACATCTATTGGGCGGCAGAGCGCGGCCTTCAGGTGCTCGGTTCCGCCGATCATTTAAGCTCGATGGTTACGCCTTGTCCCAATGACCTGCGCAGTTTCCAATTCTTTATTAACCAGGATATCTGGCCGCGCATTTGGAGCGGCGTGCTGGTGCTGCGTGGTGCCGAGGCCGATATCGTTTCGCTGGATGGAGGCCTGTTTGGCGAGGACATTCCCGTTTCGCTCGATATTGCCGGCGATTCGTACAGTCACCAGCATTCGCTGTTCGATTTGGTGACGCGTAATTTGGATTATTTGGTGGCAAGCGTGCATAACCCGCAGTTTGCCGAAGGCGCGACGCTCGCCCAGACAACCGAGATGTACATCAATGCCCTGGATCACCCCAAGGTGTTCATGCTGGGGCATACGGGGCGCTCGGGCGTGCCGTTCGATATCGATGAGGTGCTGCTGGCGGCCAAGGCCAAGCACAAGATTATCGAGATCAACAACCATAGTCTTGAACACGGTGTCGACACTGAGCATTGGGCCGTATGCCGCAAGATCGCCGAGCGCTGCGCCGAGCTGGGCGTGGGTATTGGCGTGTCGACCGATGCCCACATTGGCATGGCCATTGGCAAACTCGATCACGCGCGCAAGATGCTTGACGAGATTCACTTCCCGCTGGATTTGATCGTGACGCGCGACCGCGAGACGCTGCTGCGCGAGATGGCGGCAGCCGGCGTGTGCGACCTGCGCAAGGGGATGTAACGAGACTCATATGCCCAACGAAAGGGGGCGGTTCAAACGGGCCGCCCCCTTCTTGTCCCAAAAATCTACCGGTGTTGGTTAGCGGCGCTCGAGGACCGCGACGGTCTCGGTGTGGTCGGTATGGGGGAACATGTCGACGGGCGTGATCTTGAGCAGGCGATAGCCTCCGTCGAGAAGCTGGTGCAGGTCGCGCTCTTGGGTCACGGGGTTGCAGCTGATATAGGTGATGCGGCGCGGCTTGAGTGCGCAGGCGGCTTCGAGGAACTCGGGGGTAGAGCCGGCGCGCGGCGGGTCGATGGAAAGGACATCGATCCGCTCGTTGTTGTCGGCGGCGTCCAGGATGTAATCGGCGGCGTCGTCGGCCATAAACCAAGCGCTGCGGGTGAGGCCGTTGAGCTCGGCATTGCGACGTGCGTCGGCAATGCCCGCCGGGTTGCGCTCCACGCCGAGCAGCATAATGCCGATGCCCTTGTCCTGGACATCCTTCGCGGCGCACAGGCCGATGGTTCCGCTGCCGCAGTAAGCGTCCATAAGAATGTCACCCTGCTGCAGGTCCATGCCGTCAATGGCAAGTCGATAGAGCAGCTCGGTTTGCTGCGGATTGGTCTGATAGAACGCGGTAGGGGAGATGTCGAATTCACAACCGAGCAGCTGGTCGCGCATGCATTCGGCGCCATAGACGATACGGGTCTCCTCGCTCAAGATGGCATTTCCGGGGCGACCGTTGATGTTCTGAGCGACGGTGACGATATGCGGATCAAGCGCCGCGACGGCTTCAAAGAACTCCTGCGCATGCGGCAGGTCGCGTTGAGCGGTCACGAGGGTGACCATAATCTGGTCGGTGCGCCAGCCGCAGCGAACGACGGCATAGCGAAGCAGCCCCAGATGCTTGTCTTCGTTAAAGGCGGGAATATGCAGACGTTCGGCCTCGCGAGCGATGCCGTTGAGAATCTGACGAGCGCCCGGCGCCTCGACAGGGCATTCAGGAACAGCAACGATTCTGTGTGTCCCACGTTCAAAAAAGCCGCAGCGGACAGCGCCCCCTTTGCCGGGAGCAAACGGAGTGGCAGCCTTATGACGAAAACCACGCGGCGCAGGATATTTGCCCGGGTCTCCCAGGGTGACTCCCATACCGCGAATGGGGTCGACGCTAATGCCCTCGCGCTCGCAGAGCTCAGCAAACAGCTCCTCCATAGCAGCCTGTTTGGCCGCCAACTGCTTCTTATAAGGACGATTGAGCGCCGTGCACCCACCGCAAGCTTTCATGATCGAACAGGGAGACTTGGAGTCCACAACCTTACGCGCAGACGAAACCGGATCTTTATGCGAGCGCTTGGAGCGAGTCTGAGATGCCTTATCCTCGCTCCGACGAGAACTGGGGCGCTTGGCCTTAGCCTTGCCCTTGGCCGACTTACCCTTCGCATCCTGAGACGACTTGGATTTCGTAGAAGATTTTTTCTCCTCCGACCCCTCAGCCGCCTCGATCAAAGCACGACGAGCCTTACGCTCCGCACGAGATTCTGCCATCAATAACTCCACTAATTCATGAATTAAAAGCTGCAAGCATTGTACCGTGCCAAGCTAGTGGACGATATGCAAGCGGCCATTTCATGTCAGCGATAAGTCCAACGACGTTTGCCCGGCGCGGGCGGGGAGCGGCGCGGAATTAAGTTTATCGCGAGTTCCGCACGCAAAGGAAAGCACTTAATGTGCTTTCCGTCTTGCGCAGGACTGTAGAGCAGGAAACTTAATTCCGCGCCGCTCCCCGCCCGCGCCGGGCAGGTACTCCCTTGTACTCTATCCCACTAAAGTGTATGATTCTGAACGTTACATGACTCACTTTACCTAACTAAAGTGCTATCGAGGGGGAATACCATGAATACCGATATGTCTCGTCGTCAGTTTGTTGGTCTAGCCGGCTCGCTCGCCACGGTGCTTGGCCTTGGTCTTGTCGGCTGCGGCGGTGGTGCTGGCAAGGGCTCCGCTGCTGGTTCTGCCGCGGCCAAGGATGTGAAGGGCGCCGCGGAGTCCAAGAAGCTCGTGGTGGGCTTTGACAAGTCCTACCCTCCGTACGGCTTTGTGGGCGATGACGGCGAGTACACGGGCTTTGACCTTGACCTTGCCAAGGCCGTTGCCGATAAGCAGGGCTGGGATGTCGATTACGAGGCCATCGATTGGGATGCCAAGGACACGCTGCTCAACTCAGGCGCCATCAACTGCATCTGGAACGGCTTTACCATGGAGGGTCGCGAGGACGACTACACGTTCTCCGAGCCGTACATGCTCAATGAGCAGGTGCTCGTGGTCAAGAAGGACGCGGGTATCAAGAGCTGGGAGGATCTTGCCGGCAAGACCGTGATTACCCAGACTGATTCCGCTGCGCAGGATGTGCTCGAGGGCGACCAGAAGGATCTGGCCGCGACGTTTGCCACGCTCGATACCATCGGTGAGTACAACACGGCGTTTATGCAGCTCGAGAGTGGTGCGGTCGATGCCGTTGCCTGTGACCTCTCGATCGCTCAGTATCAGCTGGCCGCCAAGCCCGATGCCTATACGCAGCTCGACAAGCCGCTGTCCAGCGAGCACTACGCCGTCGGCTTTAAGAAGGGCGACACCAAGTCGGCCGATGCTGTAACCGAGTCACTCAAGGCGCTCTACGAGGGCGGCACGGTCAAGGACCTGTGCGATAAGTATGCAGATTACGGTCTTTCCTTCGACAACTGGGTTCTGAAATAGCGGCTTTCCCAGGCACTCGATTTTGCCGTTCAAACCGTCGCTTGCGTACATTTAGTACGCGGCGCTCCTCTTTCACGGCAAACTCGAGCACCTGGAAAACCCGCTTTAGCATTGGGTTTGCTGTTCTGTTGTCGCGAAAGAGAGCTTAGGTTGTCTATTCAGGTCATGATGCAGATGCTTGGCCAGGGATTCTTGGTCAGTTTGCAGTTGTTTGTGCTGACGCTGCTGGGGTCGATTCCGCTGGGAATCCCCGTGGCGTTTATGCGCATGAGCAAAATCGCGCCGCTCCGCTGGATTGCGCGCATCTATATTTCGGTGATGCGCGGCACGCCGCTCATGCTGCAGATGTTTGCCATCTACTTTGCCCCGTACTACGTGTTTGGCATTTCGCTCACGCCCGATTCCAAGTGGACGGCGTGCGTTGTGGCGTTCATCATCAACTACGCCGGCTACTTTGCCGAGATCTATCGCTCGGGCTTGCAGTCCATTCCGCGCGGTCAATACGAGGCAGCCGAGGTGCTGGGCTATTCGCGTCTGCAGACATTTTTGTACATTGTGATGCCGCAAGTCGCCAAGCGCATTTTGCCGGCGATGGGCAATGAGATCATCACGTTGGTCAAGGACACATCGCTGGCATTTGCCATTGGCGTGGGCGAGATGTTCTCGACGGCCAAGGCGCTGGTTGCCTCGCAGGTGAGCATGGTGCCGTTTGCGATTGCGGCGCTGATCTACTGGGTTTTCAACTTCGTGGTCGAGATGCTGTTGGGCGCCGCGGAGAAAAAATTGGATTACTACCATGACTAATTCGGTAATGAATATATCGAACGCGCGTAAGGCGTTTGGCGGCAATGAGGTGCTCAAGGATATCTCGCTCGAGGTCAAGCGTGGCGAGGTCGTGGCGATTATCGGGCCTTCGGGTGGCGGCAAGTCCACGCTGCTGCGCTGCGCCACGCTGCTCGAGACGCTCGACGGCGGCTCGCTTTCGTTTGGCGATCTTGCGGTTGTGACGGATGCGGGATCGGGCGCGGTCTATGCGAAGGGCGATGTGCCCAAGCAGGCGCGCTCGCGGTTTGGCCTGGTGTTCCAGAACTACAATCTGTTTCCGCACTATACCGTGATGAAAAACATCACCGACGCTCCGGTCCGCGTGCTCAAGCGCCCGCGCGAGCAGGCGGAGGCACGCGCGCGTGAGCTGATTGCGCAAATGGGGCTGACGGGCAACGAGAACAAAGTGCCGTGTGAGCTTTCGGGCGGTCAGCAGCAGCGCGTGAGTATTGCCCGCGCCCTGGCACTCGACCCGGAAATCTTATTCTTTGACGAGCCGACTTCGGCGCTCGATCCCGAGCTGACGGCCGAGGTACTGCGTGTCATTAAAGACCTTGCCGCGCAGAATATGACGATGGTGATTGTAACCCACGCAATGCAGTTTGCGCGCGATGTTGCCGACCGCGTGGTCTTTATGGACGGCGGCCGCATTGTCGAAGAGGGTTCTGCCGAGCAGGTCATCGACCATCCACGCGAGCAGCGCACCCGTGAGTTCTTGAGCCGTATCGAGGGATAGGCTCAGGTATTTACTCAACCATTAATTGAGGCGAAGCCGCCGCAGGTCTTACGGTCTGTGGCGGCTTTTTGTTTGCGTCGACGGGGTTCAATAATCGACTCACAAGCTTGTCTCTTCCTCTCGCCGCCTGTATTCATACGTGCGCCGAAAGGTATGCATGGACAGCCGCCCGTGAGGGTAGGGTGGTGGCATAGGACATTTGGAGGGTGAGTCGGCTCGGCTGCCGACCATGCTGCTCCTGGGACGGCACCGACCGCGAACCCTCCCCGTTGGCGTCGCGCATTGCGCGCGGCCCTGCAAGGAGGTCATCATGGGTGCTCCCAAGACCGGTAACGTAAGGAACGTGGTGCTCGTAGGCCAAGGCGGGGTGGGCAAGACTTCACTCGCCGAGGCCATGCTCCACCTTTCCGGCAAGACCGCCCGCCTGGGCGGCCACGACGGCACCAAGCCCACGCTCGACTATGACCCCGAAGAGGTCAAGCGTGCATTTTCCATCTCGACGACCATTGCGCCGATCGACTGGAAGGGCGCGCGCATCAACGTGCTCGATGCCCCGTGCTATCCCGATTTTATCGGCGACGCCTATGCCGCGATGAGCGTCTGCGAGACGGCTCTGTTTGTTGTCGACGCCGAGGCCGGCCCGCAGCCTACGACGGTTAAGCTCTGGTATGCCGCCGAGGACCTGCGCCTGGCGCGCGCGGTGTTCGTAAACCGTCTGTCGCGTTCCGAGGCCAGCTTTGCGACCACGATGGACCTGCTGCAGGAGCGCTTTGGTACGCGTCTGGGCGCCGTGACCCTTCCCTGGGGCGAGGGCGAGGACTTTGACGGCATTATCGACCTGGTGCGCATGAAGGCGCGCCATTGCAACGGCGCTGAAGCCGTTGAGTCGGAGATCCCCGAGGAGTATCGTGCCCAGGCCGAGGAGGCCCATGACCATCTGTGCGAGTTGGTGGCCGAGGCCGACGACGAACTGATGATGAAATACCTGGAAGGCGAGGAGACGCTGACGCAGGAAGAGCTCGAGGGCCTGCTGTCGAAGGCGATTGCCGAGCGCATCTTTGTGCCGGTCTTTGCGGGCGATTGCATTAAGGAGCAGGGCGTCAACTCGCTGATGGACGACATCGCCACGTACTTCCCGGCGCCGACCGACTACGGCGAGATGCCGCTCATCGACGGCGACTCGCTCAAGATCTCGAGTGACGATGACCGTCCGGTGGCATTTGTGTTTAAGACCCTGGCCGATCCGCAACAGGGTCGCATCAGCTTTATCAAGGTGCTGACGGGCACGCTTGAGCCGGGCCTTGAGCTGATCAATGCGCGCACGCGCAAGGGCGAGCGTCTGGCTCACCTGTATGTGATGTGCGGTCGCGACATGACCGAGGTCGGACACGCGTATGCCGGCGATATCATCGTGGCGCCCAAGCTGGCTGCCGAGACGGGCGATACGCTCTCGATTACCGGTAAGGTCGAGGCTGCGGCGTTTAAGTTCCCCAACTCGCAGTACCGCATCGCCATTGAGGCCGAGAATCGCGGCGACGAAGAGAAGCTCTACACGTTTATCGAGAAGGCCTGCAAGGCCGATCCGACCATGAGTATCGACCGCGACGAGGAGACCGGGCAGACCATCATCTCGGCGGTGGGCGAGGCGCAGGTTTCGGTGCTGCTCAACCGTTTGGAGGACCGTACCAAGGTTGTGGCAAAGAGCGTGCCGATCCGTATTCCGTATCGCGAAACCATCCGCCGCACGGCAAGCGCCCAGGGTCGCCACAAGAAGCAGACCGGCGGCGCCGGTCAGTACGGCGACTGCTGGCTGCGCGTGGAGCCGCTCATTGGGCCCGACGGCACGAGCGACGGCTATGAGTTTGTTGACGAGGTCGTGGGCGGCCGCATCCCGCGCTCGCTCATCCCCGCCGTGGACAAGGGCGTTCAGGAGACTATGAAGGACGGCATCATTGCCGGCTACCCGCTCACGGGCATTCGCGTTGCTGTGTACGATGGCTCGTATCACAGCGTCGACTCCAACGAGATGGCGTTCCGCGCGGCGGCCCGCATCGGCCTGCGCAAGGCGTGCGCCGATGCCGACCCGGTGGTGCTGGAGCCCATCGAGGAAATCACGGTGACTATCCCCGAGAGCTACGCCGGCGCCGTGATGGGCGACATCTCGGCCTCGCGCGGTCGCGTGACGGGCATGGAGACCGACGAACGCGGCGATACCGTGGTCATTGCCCAGGCGCCGCTGGCCGAGCTAACGGATTACTCGACGCGCCTGCGCTCTATCACGCGCGGCACGGGCGACTTTACCATGAAGCCTGCAGGCTATGAGCAGGTGCCTTATGACGTTCAGGCCAAGCTGGTCGAGCGCTATGAGGAGGGCCGAGCTAAGTAACGTGTGGCTTTGTCTGCAATGTAGGTGCTGACGAAAAGGCCGCCCTGGGTAACCGGGGCGGCCTTATTTGATCCCTTGGGAACGGAGGAAAACGGATCATTTTTGGGTTACGGGCGGCGCGGTCGGCACTAGTCTCCGGATGCCTGATTGCGGCCGGTGGCGTAGTCGATCTGCACATGCGGTTGCAGGTTATAACAGTACACGTGGAAGCACAGGGTTTTGCCGTGGTCCTCGATCGATTGTGCTTCCAGACGAATGCCACGACAGACGAGCTCCTCCTCGTTGTACATAGGCGTGACGCGATAGAGCACGTGGTTGCCCGTGTCGCGGACGTAGTCGAGGATCTGCTCTTCAAACGGCAGCATGCCCGTCTCGTTGAGATAGCGCGTGCCGGTGAGGAGATTCTTGCGGTTGGCGTTTTCGCCGCAGAGTGACCAGGCGATGAGGTGGCAGCGGTTGTAGAGGCTCTGGCCTGGAATAAAGTCGTAGCGCTGCTGGTGCCAACCGGCAGGATGGATACGCGAGATATCGCCGCGCTTGCCCTGACCGAGCGATTCGGGGCCCACGCAGGCGAGCGCCTTGCGAGTGCGGCCCAGGCTGTCGAGCTTGGAGAATTTCTTAAAGCAGCCCTCTTCGGTGGCACGATCGTATTCATCGAGTGTGAATGACGGCGTGCCGAGCGGGTGCGTGCTGTCGGCGCGAAGGGCAACGTAGGGGTTGCCGGCGTAGTCGGGAATGCTGCTGAGATAAACACCGCGGGCGCGGTTGAGGTCGGGGTTTTCCACCTCGTCGATGGGGGCGGCGGCGCTGTCTGTGGAAGCGTCGTCGGTGTCGCTTGCGGCGGAATCGGGGCCATCGCCAGAGTCTTGGCTATTTTGAGAGTCCTCGGAGCTCGCTGTTCCCGATTCGAGCCGGGCAACCAGGTCCGCCTCGTCGTCGGTGCGGCTGGGACTCTCGTTTTGCTTCTCGGCCAGAGCCGCCGCCTGCTCATCACTTTGCGGCGACAGCAACTTGGGCGCCCCATCGAGCGATCCCGTAAACAGCGCAAACCCCAGCACCACGGCGGTGCCGATGGAAAGTACTTGCTTGTAGGCGGACTTGCGCGACATTGAGGCTCCTGGATGGACGGTTGGGAATCTACCAGTCTAGCAGGAGCCGGCAGAGGCCGTTCTGTCGAACAAATACTTAAGATTTGGGACAAACGCTACTGGTTCATTTGCTTCATATTTGACGTATGGCTAGATCGAGGTGGAGTCGAGCCAGTTGAGCTTGCACTCGAGAATGCGCTGCTCGCCGGGTTGGCTGCTGCCATCAAGCAAGGCGAGCAGCATCTCGGCCGCCTCCCTGCCTTCCTGGTCGACGGGCTCGATGATCGTGGAGACGGTCGGCGTGGTGAGGTTGGTCCAGTCTTCGCAGTTGAGTCCCAAAAGACCTATTTGCTGCGGAAGTAGATGGGCCATGGGTTGGAGGGCCTTGTAGACACGGGGAAGCGCCCATTGGTTTTGTACGAAGATGAGCGTGCGCTTGGCGGGGTTGAACTTGTATTTAAAGTATTCGGTGAGCTCGTTGATTGACGGCTTGTTGTGATCGATGGGGATGGCTTTGTAGAGCTGCCCATTCGCGGCCAATGCCTCGGCATATCCCTGAAAACGTTCCATGCGAGTGCGCATTTCGGTCATGTTGGCGGCGATGGAAAAGAAGTCTTCGTAGCCGGCGTCGAGAAGCGCCTGCGTGGCATTGTACACGCCGTCGTAGAGGTTGGTTTTGATCCAGCTGGTGCCTGGGCTGTAGATGGCCGCGTCAAAAAAGACGACGGGCTTGTCGGCGCGCTTGATGCGGTCGTGGACTGCCTTGAAATTTGCCGTGGGCTGGATGATAAAACCATCGACGCCCAGTGAGAGCATTTTGTCGACATACATGAGCTCGGTCTCGGGGTTAAAGTTGCTCGTGCAAACGACCGTCTGGTAGCCCGCGGGGAGCATGACCTGCTCCATGCCGTTGAGGACGAGGCCCGCCCATTTGTTGGTGTTATCCAAGATGATGATGGCGATGACGTGGGTTTGCTTGCCGGTGAGCGTTTGCGCTTGGGCGTTGGGAACGTATCCGAGTTCCTTGATGACGCGCGCAATCTTTACCTGCGTCTTCTCGCTAAGCTTTTCTCGTTTGTCGTTGAGGTAATACGAGACGCTTGCCGTCGAGGTTCCCGCCTCTCGAGCGACGTCTGCGATCGTAACGCGCTGTTTTGCCACAGCGACTCCTTCCGACAGATGAGCATTTTCCAACATGAT
The DNA here is from genome assembly GCA_902364645.1 of Coriobacteriaceae bacterium. Classification (GTDB taxonomy): domain Bacteria; phylum Actinomycetota; class Coriobacteriia; order Coriobacteriales; family Coriobacteriaceae; genus Collinsella. The sequence goes on from CABJEP010000005.1 coordinate 17,926, forward strand.
GACTTTGAGTCTTGGTGAGGGATGCGCTTTGGTGAGCGACTTTTTCCTTTCATATGAGTATGCAACAAATGCGGTATATGGGTGGGGTCGAAATTTGTGACCGGCATGCGCATCTGCCGTCTACCGAGAAAATCAAATACTTCTTGACTTTTGAAATCGAGGGTAAAATCGCAGGATTCATTTTTAGTTAAACGCATAACTAAATAGCGTAACCAACGCTCTGACCTGCGCGTTTACCGAAATAAACTGGCATTAAGAAAAACGAGCACCTATATTGGTCTTGTCGAAAAGACAGCAAGTCCAAACGGCAGGGGATGCTCCGGAGGCCTCCGCAAACGGTGTCTTGCGCACGCAACTCTATGAAAAGAGGGAAGCAATGAAGATCGTAGGCGTTGCCGCCTGTACCGTGGGTATCGCCCACACGTATATGGCCCAGAAGGCGATTCAGGATGAATGCGCCGCTCGTGGCATCGAGTGCAAAGTCGAGGCTCAGGGTGGTCTGGGTATCGAGAATGAGCTCACGCAGGAAGACGTTGATTCCGCCGACCTGGTGCTCGAGTCCGTCGACGTGGGTGTCGAGAACGAGGACCGTTTTGAGCAAAAGATGGCCGAGGGCAAGTTCCTCAAGGTCGGCACCTCGGATGTAATCGCCGATCCGGTAAAGATTATCGACCAGGCTGTCGAGATCATCAAGGCGACGGGCGGTGCCGTTGACGCGTCCAAGGCCGAGGCCAAGGCAGAGAAGAAGGCCGTCTCCGCTGCCCCGCAGGCCCCGACACCGGCGTCCAAGCAGTCCATCTTTGCCGATCCTGGCAAGACGCTGCTCAATGCATTCAATACCGGTGTTTCCTATTTTATCCCCATCGTCGTTATCGGTGGCGTGTTCCTCGCCTTCTCGTTGGCATCCGGTACTGCCGGTGCTAGCGGTATGGAGGTCACCAACCCGTTGATGGTGAGTCTTAACACTATCGGCATGGCCGGCATCTCTATGATGATTCCGGTGCTTGCGGCATACATCGCCTACTCGATGGCCGGTAAGCCCGCACTTGCCCCCGGCTTCGTCCTGGGCTACTTGGTTAACAACGCCGTCGTCACCCCGAGCGGCAACAGCGTTTCGACCGGCTTCTTGGGCGCCATGATCATGGCTGTCATCTGCGGTTACTTTGTCCGCTGGATGAAGACCTGGAAGGTCAACAACACCATCCAGACCATCATGCCCATTCTGATCATCCCGATTCTGACCTCGCTCGTCCTGGGCATGGCTTACATCTACATCTTGGCCACGCCGCTTGGCTTTGTGATGGATTGGCTCACCAGCGTGCTCGGCAGCCTGCAGGGCGGCTCCGCCGTCGTCCTGGGCTTGGTCATTGGCGTTATGACCGCTTTCGATATGGGTGGCCCCATCAACAAGACCGCTTCAACCTTTACCATGGCCATCATGGCCTCCGGCATCTACGGCCCCAACGGTATGTTCCGCGTCGCCGTCGCCATTCCCCCGATTGCTTGCGGCCTCGCTGCGCTCATCGCCAAGAACAAGTTCGATGACGCTGACCGTCAGATGGGCATCTCTGCGCTGTTCATGGGCTGCATCGGTATTACCGAGGGCGCTATTCCCTTCGCGGTCAAGGATCTTGGCCACACCCTGCCCGGCATTTGCATCGGCTCTGCCGTGGGCGCGGCGCTTGCCGCCTTCCAGGGCATCGACTGCTATGTTCCGCATGGTGGCTTTATTGTCGCCCTGGCCACCAACAACGTCGCGCTGTTCTGCCTGGACATCGTGATTGGCTCCTTGGTCGCCGCTGCAATCCTGATTGCCATGAAGCCCACGCTCGATAAGCAGGCCAAGTAAACCTTTAAGGACTCCGGTTGTGCGGAGGGATGGATTTGACTCCGCACAACCGCCCCTACACAACAAAATCCATCCGCACTGATAGGGCCCACATCTGGGTCCCAGGGAACTTTTGTCAAAAATCCTCTGGAGAAGGAGAACAAAATGTCCAACCTCACCATCCGCCAGGCCGTTCAGGGCATGCTCAAGCTGCAGGACAGCGGCGATCACGCAACCATGGTCGGCATTGGTCCCATGAGCCCCAACCTGATTCAGGCCGTGTTCGAGCTTGCCAAGGACGAGGATTTCCCGCCCATGTTTATCGCTAGCCGCAACCAGGTCGATATGGACGAGATGGGCGCCGGCTACGTCAACGGTTGGGACCAGACGCGCTTTGCCGCCGACATTAAGAAGGTTGCCGACGAGGTGGGTTATACCGGTCCGTACTACCTGTGCCGCGATCACGGCGGTCCGTGGCAGCGCGACGAGGAGCGTAACGCCCACCTGCCCGAGGACGAGGCCATGGAGCTCGCCCGCAAGTCCTTTGTCGCCGACATGGAGGCAGGCTTTGACCTGCTGATGGTCGACCCCACCAAGGACCCCTATCAGATCGGCAAGGTTATTCCGCTCGACGTGGTGCTTCGCCGCACGATCGATCTTATCGACTATCTTGAGCAGTACCGTCGCGAGCATAACCTGCCCGAGGTTGCCTATGAGGTCGGTACCGAGGAGACCAATGGCGGCCTGACCTCCACCGACAAGTACGAGGAGTTCATTTCTCAGCTGCAGCCCGAGCTCGAGAAGCGCGGCTGCCCCATGCCCACCTTTATCGTCGGCCAGACCGGTACGCTCACCCGTTGGACCGAGCAGGTCGGTCATTACAACTTTAAGAATGCCCGCGAGCTCGCCGACATGGCCAAGCGCTACGGCGTGGGCCTGAAGGAGCACAACGCCGACTACCTGGACGACGCGACGCTGCTCGAGCACATCCCGGCACACGTGACCGCTTCCAATGTCGCCCCTCAGTACGGCACCGAGGAGACCCGCGCTTACCTCAAGCTCTGCGCTACCGAGCAGATTCTGGTCGACAACGGCCTGTGCGACGATCCCTCCAATCTGTATCACACGCTGCTGGTCAAGGCCATCAAGACCGAGCGCTGGCGCAAGTGGATGACCGGCGACGATGTCAACCTGCAGGTTGACGACATTCTGGCCGACGACGAGCTCAGCCTGAAGATTCTGGATGTCTCCGGCCACTACGCGTTCAACGATCCCGAGGTCAAGGAGCAGGTCGAGAAGCTCTATCGCAACCTCGCTGCCCAGGACATTGACGGCAAGCGCTTTGTGATCGAGCACATCAAGCGCCCGATCAAGCAGTACGTCGTCGGTCTTAACCTCAAGGGCGTCACGAGCCGCATCGAGAAGGCTCTCTAAGTAGCTTTTCCTACACGACGCCGGGCCTGGGGCATGTCCCAGCTGCAGGCCCGGCACATAGGACAAAAGGACATCCCCTTTGTCCTATTTTTTGAGTTTTGGATTCCTTAGAAGGAGTTTGCACCATGAAGTTCTTTATCGATACCGCCAACCTTGACGAGATCGCCGAGGCCAAGAGCTGGGGCTGCCTTGCCGGCGTCACCACCAACCCGTCCCTGTACGCCAAGACCGGCGGCAAGCTCGCCGACTTTGAGCCCCATATGCTCAAGATTGCCGAGCTCTGCGAGGGCCTGCCCGTGTCTGCTGAGTCCACCGCGACCACTGCCGAGGGCATGATCGAGGAGGGCAAGCGTCTTGCCGCCCTGGCTCCCAACATCGTGGTCAAGCTTCCCGTGTGCGAGGCCGGCCTCGCCGCCTGCCGCGCCCTGGCCGATGCGGGCGTGCGCGTCAACATGACGCTTGTTTTCTCGCCGACGCAGGCCCTCATGGCCGCCAACGCCGGTGCCCGCTACATCAGCCCGTTTGTCGGCCGCTTTGACGACATCGCCGAGGACGGCATCTCGCAGCTCGACAATGTCGTGACATGCATCAAGAACTATGACTGGACCGGCAAGAACGTCGACGACACCGTCGAGATCATCACCGCTTCGGTCCGCACGCCCAACCACGTGACCCAGGCGGCTCTTCTTGGTGCCGACATCGCGACCGTGCCCATGGCCGCTCTCAAGAAGTGCCTGCATCACCCGCTGACCGACCAGGGCCTCGCCTCTTTTGAGGCTGACTGGCAGAAGGTCGTCGCTCAGGCTTAACGACCGGGTTGCCCTCGGCATCGCGCCATCCGGTGCCGGGGTTGTTCTCAAGAGAGGAATTCGTATGACCAACCAGGAGCTGGCGAAGGTCGCCAATGAGGTCAGGAAGGGTGTCGTGACTGCGGTTCACGCGGCCAAGTCGGGACATCCGGGTGGATCGCTCGGTGCAGCCGACATCATGACGTATCTGTACTTTGAGGAAATGAATATCGATCCTGCCGACCCTCACAAGGCCGATCGCGACCGCTTTGTGCTCTCCAAGGGTCACGCGGCGCCGGGCCTGTATTCGGTGTTGGCAAATCGCGGCTATTTTCCCGTCGAAGAGCTCGAGACGCTCCGCCATATTGGCAGCCGACTGCAGGGCCATCCCAACATGAACGATACCCCAGGCATCGATATGTCCACCGGCTCGCTCGGTCAGGGCATCTCTGCTGCAGTTGGAATGGCGCTTGCCGCTAAGCACTGGGGCGACAGCTACCGTGTCTACACGTTGCTGGGCGACGGTGAGTGCGAGGAAGGCCAGGTGTGGGAGGCGGCTATGTTTGCCGGCAACCATGCGCTCGACAATCTTGTTGCCGTCGTCGACCACAACGGCTTGCAGATTGACGGCACGATCGATGAAGTCAACTCGGCCATGCCGCTTGCCGACAAGTTCCGCGCCTTTAAGTGGCATGTGATAGAGCTAGCCGATGGCAACGACATGGCGCAGATTGAGGCGGCTTTCGCCGAAGCTCGCGAGGTGACCGGCGCGCCCGTCGCTATCATCGCCGAGACGGTGAAGGGCAAAGGCGTCTCCTTTATGGAGAACCAGGTTGGCTGGCATGGCAAGGCGCCCAATGACGAGCAGTTTGAGCAGGCCATGGCCGAGCTCGCGGCAGCAGGAGAGGAGCTCTAATGGCAGAGGTCAAAAAAGTCGCCACGCGCGTAAGCTACGGCGAGGCGCTCGTCGAGCTGGGCAATGAGCACGATGACTTTGTAGTGCTCGATGCCGACCTGGCTGCCGCTACGCAGACGGGTAAGTTTAAGGCTGCCCATCCTGAGCGCTTTTACGATGCCGGCATCGCCGAGAGCAACCTGATGGGTCTTGCCGCCGGCATCGCGACCACGGGCCGCGTTGCTTTTGCGAGCACCTTTGCGATGTTTGCCGCCGGTCGCGCCTACGAGCAGGTCCGCAATTCCATTGGCTACCCGCACCTCAACGTCAAGATTGGCGCCACCCATGCCGGCATTTCGGTGGGCGAGGACGGCGCCACGCACCAGTGCTGCGAGGATATCGCACTCATGCGTACGATTCCGGGTATGACGGTGGTCGTTCCCGCCGACGATGTCGAGGCCCGCGCCTGTGTGCGCGCCGCCTATGAGTTTGAGGGGCCGGTCTACATGCGCTTCGGCCGCCTGGCAACACCGGTCATCAACGATCACGAGGACTACGAGTTCAAGATCGGCCGCGGTGTTGTTGTACGGGAGGGCTCTGATGTCACGATCGTCGCGTGCGGTCTCATGGTCGCTGAGGCGCTCGCTGCCGCCGAGGCGCTCGCTGCCGACGGCATCGATGCTGAGGTCATCAACATGCATACGATCAAACCGCTCGATGAGCGTTTGGTGGTTGCCAGCGCCAAGAAGACCGGTCGCGTGGTCACCGCCGAGGAGCATTCGATTATCGGTGGTCTTGGCGAGGCCGTTGCCTCGGTGCTCGCGGAGCAGCATCCAGTGCCGATGCGTCGCGTCGGCGTGCGCGATGTGTACGGCGAGTCCGGCCCTGCGGTCGATTTGCTGCACAAGTACGGTTTGGACGCCGACGGCATCGAAGCTGCGGTCAGGTCCGTGTTGTAAGGAAGGCTTTCCATGGGGTTTGTATCTGCCAACCAAGTGACGATTGGCTACGCCGCCGCCTCGCGCGAGGACGCGCTGCATTATCTGTCCGAGCAGGCTGTTGAGCTTGGTTTTGCCGATGACGCGTCTGCTGTAGAGGCGGCTTTTATTGCTCGCGAAAACGAGGCCGAGACTGGCCTCGTCGCCGGTTTTGCCGTTCCGCATGCCAAGAGCGATGCGATCCATACGCCGGGCGTGGCCGTGCTCAAGCTGTCCGAGCCTGTTGAGTGGCCGAGCTTTGATGGCGTGCCCGTCGATGTGGCGCTCGCGCTGTACGTGCCCGCCGGCGAAGCGGGAACCACGCACCTGCGTCTGCTCTCCAAGGCTGCCGTGATGCTGATGGATGCTGGCTTCCGTGACAGGGTGCGCGAAAGCACCGATCCTGTCGAGATTGCCGAGCTCATCAACGCCGGGCTCGAGGGCTAGAACGGGCTCTCCGTTCCATTAATCGATCCTTCTCCAAGGAAAAGGGCCGCGACGCTATAGGCGTCGCGGCCCTGTCTGCGTTTCCCCAGATAAAACCTGCCAAAATAAACCTGTCCCTTTTTTGTAGGTTAAACGGCGTAACTTAAAGGTTCATGTTGCCGTGGATGTAGGGGGTGACCTCGGGGGAGATATGGCCGCAGCCCAGCTCGCGCAGCGTGGACTCGATGGCGGCGGGCAGCGGGGTCTTGCCTTCGGCGTCGACGGCGGCACCGCTGAGGGCGGCGATCTTGGCGACGTCTGCCGGCTCGGCCTCGATATGCATGCAGCCGCCGACGAGGCGTGCGCGGACCTGGTCCAGGCCAAGGTCGTGCAGGTAGTCCTCACAGGTGCGGATTACATCGACCTTCTCGCGCGTGAGCTCCTCGCCCGTGGGGACTCGCGTGGCCAGGCAGGCTCCTGCCGGCAGGTTCCAGACGGGATAGCCCCAGGCGCGTAGCAGCTCGCGCTCCTCGTCCTTGGTAAAGCCGACCTCCATAAGCGGCGAGCGCACGCCGAGCTCCTGGGCGGCGCGCATGCCGGGGCGGTAGTCGCCGCGGTCGCTTGCGTTGCTGCCGTCGATGACGGTGGGAAAGCCCAGCGACTTGGCGTGGTTGACGATGGCGGTAAAGCCGGCGCGCTTGCAGTGGTAGCAGCGGTTGGCGTCGTTGCAGGCTACCTGGGGGAGCTGCAGCTGATCGACCGAGAGGTTGAGCACGGGGAGCTTAAAATGCGGCCCCTCATCGGCCTGCCCGTCAACCGCCCGCTCAAACGAAGCCTGCTCGGGCGTGCCGATGAGCGGCGTGGTGAGGTGAACAAGAAGCGTGCTGGCGGGCATGATGCGGGCGCAGACCGCGGCCAAAAAGCTGCTGTCGACGCCACCGGAAAAGCCGATGGCGACGCGTCCGTATGCTAAAAGCAGCTGCTCGAGCGCTGCGAGTTTGTCCTGAAGCCCCTCTGCGGGTGCGGTGGTGTCTGAAAGCATAAGTCGATCCTTGCCGTTGAGTACTCGGTCGAAAACTATAATCCTACCGAGTCGCTTGTCATAAGACTTCTATCTATGTAACGAAAGTGCAATATGCTATATACGTTATATACAAGTTTACAGGTGCGGTAAAGTTGCGGGAGTACAGCAGCGCGAAGAGATGGGGGACCGATATGATCAAGGCCGTTATTTTTGACATGGACGGAACGCTGGTCGACACCGAGCGTTTGGGTATCAAGGCGTGGAAGGCGGGCGCGGCCGAGCTGGGATTCGCGATTGATGATGCGCTGATCCATCAGTTTATCGGTCGTACGCTGCCCGATGTCATGCGCATCCTTGAGGAGCATTACGACAGCAGCGAAACCGCTGAGGCAATCTATCGTCGCCATAAGGAGATTCGCGACGAGATGGTCAAGACCGATCTGGAGCTTAAGGCTGGCGCTGCCGAGTGCCTAGGCGAGCTGCTGGCTGCGGGCTATCACGTGGGCCTCGCGACGTCGTCGCGCCACGTTACCGTCGAGCGCAACCTTAAGACGGTCGGCCTCTTTGACAAGTTTGAGACGGTGACCTGCGGCGAGGACGTCGCGCACGGCAAGCCCGACCCCGAGATGTACCTGCTCGCCTGCGAGCGCGCGGGCTTTGCTCCCGAGGAGTGCGCCGTGGTCGAGGATTCGCGCAACGGCTGCGTCTCGGGTATCACGGCCGGCTGCCACGTCTTTGCCGTTCCCGACATCGTGCCGCTGCCGCAGGACGTGGTGGATGGCTGCGAGGCTGTGCTCGATACGCTGTTCGATCTGACGGCGGCGGTCAAGGCCGTGTGTTAGCGTTCGCATGTGAATCATTTCAATAGCATTTTAAGGATGCGGCCAACCGCTAAGTGTGGGTGGCCGCATCCTTTTGTTTAGAAGAGTTTTTAACCCAAAAACTACCGCTTACCGATTGATAACAACCGCTCGCCGGACTAAAGTTGACTCATATTGAAATTGAAACGGTTCAAATAATAATGAAAACTGTAAATGAAGCGCTTCAATAAGGGGAGAGCACATGGAGAGTCGCATCGAGTCCAAGCAGTACGCAGCGGTCGATATCGGTGCCTCGAGCGGTCGCGTTCTTGCCGGCTGGATCGAGGACGGCAAGATGTCCTACCAGGAGGTCTACCGCTTCGATAACGAGCAAAAGCGCGTAGACGGCCACGACTGCTGGGACGTTGAGGCTCTGTTCGACCATGTTGTCGCAGGCCTGCGCGCCGTCAAGGATCAGACCGGACAGGCTCCGGCCACCATCGGAATCGATACCTGGGGTGTTGATTTCGTGCTGCTCGATGAGCACAACAAGATCGTCGGTGATACGGTCGCCTACCGCGATGCCCGCACTGACGGCATCTACGAAGTTGCCGACCAAATTATGGATCCGGCCGAGGTCTATGCCCGCACCGGCATTCAGCGTCAGCCTTTCAACACGCTCTATCAGCTGCTCGCCCTCAAGAACGAGCATCCCGAGCAGCTCGAGGCAGCTCGTACCTTCTTGATGATCCCCGACTATCTCAACTGGCGTCTGACCGGCATCAAGGCCAACGAGTACACCAACGCGAGCACTACCGGCATGCTCGACGCCGAGAAGTGCACGTGGGACACCGAGATCCTTTCGCGCTTTGGTATTCCCCAGAGCATCTTCCTGGAGCCGACCATGCCCGGCGCCGTGCTCGGCGAGCTCACGGCCGACATCTCCGAGAAGATCGGTTACTCCGCGACCGTGGTGCTGCCTGCCACGCACGACACTGGCTCTGCCTTCCTGGCCGTTCCCGCCAAGGATGACAACGCCGTCTACATCTCGAGCGGAACGTGGAGCCTGCTGGGCGTTGAGAACCAGCACGCTATCACCAGCGAGTTCGCCCGCAAGCAGAACTTTACCAATGAGGGCGGCTACCTCAAGCGCTATCGCTTCCTCAAGAACATCATGGGCTTGTGGATGAACCAGTCCGTCCGTCGCGAGATCAACGGCGTAGACTATGTCGAGGGCAAGACCTCGCACAAGGCTCTCATGGATCATAAGGTTGGCTTTGACGAGCTCCGTACGCTCTGCCGCGAGGCTGAGCCCTTCGAGGCGTATGTCGATGTCGACGACGACCGTTTCCTGGCCCCCGACTCCATGATCCAGGAGATTAAGCAGGCCTGTGCCGAGGGCGGCGAGCCGATCCCGCACACCGTGGGCGAGATCATGCGTACCAACTACTGCAGCCTTTCGCGCTCGTATGCCAAGGCCATCGAGGGCTTGCGTGAGCTTTCGGGCCACGACTACACGAGCATCAACATCGTGGGCGGCGGCTGCCAGGATTACTACCTCAACCAGATGACGGCCGATACCTGCGGGCTCCCCGTGTTCGCCGGCCCCATCGAAGGTACCTGCATCGGCAACTTTATCGTTCAGATGATCGCCGGCGGCGATTTTGCCGACCTGGCCGATGCCCGTGCCTGCGTTGCCCGCTCCTTCAATGTCAAGCGCATCGACCCCAAGGGCACCCAGGCCTAAACGAGGGCAGGGCCTGCCCCGACTCACCTTTCAACTACCCCCAGCCCCGCGTGCGGCAAACGACTCCTGCCGGGCGCGAGCGGCTCTCTCCGATGACATACGGCGCGGAGGCCCTACACGAAACCATACTCCGCGCCGACGTCAATCGGCTTGCTACGTTTTTCAATTGGACCTGCGGGTCCCGGAGAGGAGACAAACAATGGCAATGGAAGATCTGGCGTTTATCAAGGGCTTCTGCCGCTTGTGCGATGACGGCTTTAAGCAGGGCTGGCATGAGCGCAACGGCGGCAACCTCACTTACCGTATGACCGACAAGGAGGTCGCCGAGGCCAAGCCGTTCTTTGAGGAGCCTCGCGAGTGGGTCAAGATGGGCGTGCGCGGTGAGAATCTTGCTGGCCAGTACTTTGTGAGCACCGGCTCGGGTAAGTACATGCGCAATGTTCTCGAGAGTCCGCATGCCAACATCGGCATCGTCGAGATCAACGAGACCGGTGACGCCTTCCGCATTGTGTGGGGCCTTGCCAACGGCGCCCGTCCGACCAGCGAGTTCGAGAGCCACTACATGAACCACTGTGTCGCCGCCGCCCGTACCGATGGCGCCGACCGCGTGATTTACCATGCCCACACCCCCGGCATCATCGAGATGTCCTTTGTGGTGCCGCTGGAGGACCGTGCCTTCACCCGCATCCTGTGGCAGATGATGACCGAGTGCGTCGTCGTCTTCCCGACCGGCGTGGGCGTGGTGCCCTGGATGGTCCCGGGTGGCCCGGCCATCGCCGAGGCGAGCTCCGAGCTCATGAAGACCTACGACACCATCGTCTGGGCCCACCACGGTCTGTTTGCCGCCGGCCCTGACTTCGATACGACCTTTGGCCTGGCGCACACCGTCGAGAAGGCCGCCGAGATTTACCTGGCCGCACGTGCTGCCAACGGTGGTTCGGATGACTTCCTCAACAAGATTTGCGACGAGGGCCTCAAGAACACCTGCCGCGACTTTGGTATCAAGATCAACGAAGCATTTGTTGACTAGCGCAAGAAAGGTGGATATAGATGCTCGTTAACACCAAGGCCAAGGTTGGCGTCTTTTCTATCACCCTCGGTGCCTATCTTCCGCAGTTTCCGCAGCTCGTTCCCAACTTCGAGCAGCAGTACGAGGACTTTAAGGCCACGCTGCCCACGACAGTCGAGCTTGTTGACGGCGGCATGGTGACCACCAAGGAGCAGGCCCAGGTCGCTGGCGACAAGTTCCGCGCCGAGGACGTCGACCTGGTCATCCTGCAGATGCTCACCTATGCCACGAGCTACAACGTGTTGCCGGTCGTGCGCGACCTGGATGTGCCCGTCGTCGTGGTCAATGTGCAGAAGAAGGCCCAGCCCGACTACGCTAACACCGACATCCCCACGTGGCTGGGCGACCTGTACGCCTGCGGCGCCCCCGGCGAGGTCGTGGCCGACCTTAACCGTGCCGGCAAGCGTCATGCTGTTGTGACCGGCGTTGTCGAGGGCGGCGACCCGGCTGTGGCCGAGCAGCTCGAGCAGTGGTGCCGCGCCGCCCAGGTGCGTCGTCGCCTGCGTCGCACCAACATCGCCCAGATCGGCCGTCCGTACCCGGGCATGATGGACCTCTACATCGACGAAACCAACCTCTACAACCGTCTGGGTCTCTACACCAAGCAGTTTGACTGGGAGAAGATGTGGGCCATCGCCGACAACATCGATGACCAGGCCGCCGTGGACGCCAAGGCTGCCGAGATTCTCGACACCTTCGACGTCGAGGGCGGCGCCAAGGTGAGCGACGAGCCCATCCAGGAGATGGCCAAGTACGTCGTTGCCTTTGAGCAGTGGGTCAAGGACGAGGAGATCGGTCTGGTCGCCAGCCACTACGATGGCTATGCCAAGGGTCAGGCCGGCGTGCTCGACTCCATGCTCATTCCGGCGTTCTCCATGCTCATCAAGCAGGGCACGAGCTGCGCGGTCGAGGGCGATATGAAGGTCGCCATCGCCATGAGCATCCTTAAGACCATCTCTGGCACCGGCCAGCTTTCCGAGATGTACTCCATCGACTTCCCCGAGGACATCGTCATCATCGGCCACTCCGGCTCTGGCGATGCCGACATCTCGACCGCCAAGAAGCCGACGCTCAAGGTCGTCCCCGTGTTCCACGGCAAGACCGGCGGCGGCTACCTCACCCAGTTCTATCCCGGCCACGGCACCATCACCTTCCTGGGCATCACGCAGGACGGCGACGGCAACTTCAAGTTTGTGGTTGCCGAGGGCGAGAACGTCGACGGCCCGATCTTTACCTTCGGTGACACCAACATGCGTATGAAGTTCTCGATCGGCGCCCGTGAGTTCATGGATCGCTGGAACGAGACGGGCCCGACTCACCACATGGCCGCCTGCCTGGGCAGCCAGACCGACACGATTCTTAAGGTCGCCAAGATTTTGAATGTGCCCGTCGAGATCGTCTGCCGCTAGATTAATAGCCACAGCTGGGTGGACCTCCCGCCTGTTTTGATGCGGGAGGTCCACTTGCGCACAGCAGCCTTAGCTGCCCAGCCAACAAAAATGGCCATTTTTGTCGTTAAGTAGGCCCAAAATGGCCTCTTATCAACAGAAATGGCCATTTTTTTTGAAGGGGAACGACGGGTTTCAACCGTTTGCCGCGTAAAAGCCACCGTTTGCCGGTACGTCATTTGAAACGTTTCATCGCAATGGCTATAGTGTAGCCAGAAAGAAAAGCTGCGCCGGAGACAAGGTGTCAGTGGGATTGTTATTCCATTTGGAAGCATGACCGGGTCAGAGGCTCTAGGAGTCCTCTGGCTCGGTCTTTTTTGTGCAGCTATTCTTGAGGTCGATGCAGTGCACGGCAGCGGCCCTATGGATTGGGACCTAAGGAGAGGCGGTTTGCGATGGATGTTCTCGAGACCATCAAAGCCCTGGTCGGCGGCGACACGAACGTGAGCTCGGTGATCGAGCTTGACGGCGGCGCGCAGATCAGGGTCAAAGACGCAAGCGCCGTGAAGCTCAGCGAGATCTGCGCCCTAGCGGGCGTGGAGAGCGCCAAGCTCACGTCCTCGGTCCTCAAATGTACGTTTATCCACGGAAAGGGTAAGCACATGGGTCAGTACCATGAACTCGCCGGCGAGATCCTCAAAGGGGTCGGCGGTATCGAAAATATCAAGAACGTGCGCCACTGCATCACGAGGCTGCGTTTTACGCTCAAAGACGAGAAGATCGCCCAGGACGAGACGATCAGCAACCTTGACGGCGTCATCCAGGTCATGAAGGCCGGCGGCCAGTACCAGGTCGTTATCGGCGCTGCCGTGGACGATGTCTACGAGGAGCTCGTGAGCGAGTACAAGGTCCCGGGCGTGGGCACGGTCGCTGAGGACGATGCGGCCGAGGACGAGGACGAGAAGAGCCGCAACGTCTTTAACATGCTGATGGACACGGTGTCGGGCTGTATGGCGCCTACGCTTATGCCCCTCGCTGCCGCAGGTATGATCAAGGGCCTGCTCGCCCTCTGCATTGCCATGGGCTGGCTCACCGCCGATAGCGGTGCCTACATGATCTGGTACTCCATTGCCGACGGCTTCTTCTACTTCCTGCCCATCATCTTGGGCTACACTGCGGCCAAGAAGTTCGGCTGCAACGAGTTTCTGGGCATGGCGCTCGGCGCGGCGCTCGTGTATCCGGCCATGGTCAACCTGAGCTCCACGGCCGAGGTCGCAGGCACCATCCTCGAGGGCACCGCCTTCCAGATGAGCTACTACAACACCTTCTTCGGCATTCCCGTCATCTTCCCGGCGGCCGGCTACACTTCGAGCGTTATCCCCATCCTTATCGCCGTGTGGGCCGCCTCTAAGCTCGAGGGCGCGCTCAACAAGGCCGTCCCGCAGCTCATCCGCTCCATGGCCGTGCCGTTCCTCTGCTTTGCCATCATGGCTCCCGCGACCTACCTTGTGATCGGCCCCGTGGCCTCCATGATTTCGGGCGTCCTCACCCTCATCACCGAGACCCTCATCAACATCCCCGTCGTGGGCGGCGCTGTGGTCGGTCTCGTCGTGGGTGGTGCGTTCTCCACGCTCGTTATGTTCGGTCTGCACTGGGCCATCATCCCCATCATGCTCAACAACATCGCTATGCTCGGTTACGACCCGCTCATGGCAGCCGGTTCCATCGGCGGCTTCGTGGGCGTCTCCCAGGGCCTGGCCGTGATCCTGCGCACCAAGAGCGACAAGACCCGCAACGTTGCCATCCCGGCCACCATCTCGCAGTTCTTTGGCGTAGGCGAGCCGCTGCTCTACGGTATCCAGCTCCCCAGCAAGTTCCTCTTTATTCAGAACATCGTCTTCAGCGCAGCAGCCGGCCTGGTTATGGGTGCGCTTAACGTCCACGCCTTCAGCATGGGCAGCGCCGGTCTCTTCGGTATCCCCACCTTTATGGATCCCTCGGGCGCCGACACGAGCAATATCGTGTTCTACCTGGGCACCCTTGCCGTGATCATGGTCGTTGCCTTTGTCTTTACCATGGCGACCTATCACGACGACGGTAGCTACCTGGGCAAGAAGCGCGCCGACAAATAATCGTCGGTACAGATTACACCCCAGCCAGAATGGCGGTTCCACGTGGCGGGCCGCCATTCTGTTTATCTCTTGAGAGGTCAGGATGGAGCATACGTTATTGGACGGGGCGCGCTGGATCGCAGGCGCGCCGTTTTGCTACGAGCCCGAGTCGGCTTTTTTTGGCGAAACATATCGAAACCATGTGGTCATGGGGTCGTTTGAGCTTGAAAGCGTGCCCGCACGGGCCGAGCTCGAGCTGGCGGTGCTGGGCTATGCGCGCGTGCGCATCAACGGTAAGCGCGCGGATGGCTCCGAGCTTCTCGGATGGTGGACCAACTTTACCAAAAAGGTCTATGCGCACAAGGTCGACGTGGCGGGCCTTTTGCATGAGGGTGAAAACGAGATCCAGATCGAGCTCGGCAACGGATTTTTTAACCCCTCGCCCTTACGCCTGTTTGGCAAGTACAACCTGCGCGAGCGCCTGACCGAGGTCGGCACGCCCCGCGTGGCCGCACGGCTCGTCGACGGCGAGGGCAAGGTGCTCGTTGCCACCGATGCCTCGTGGAGTGTGCGCGAGGGCGACCTCCTGTTCAATAACGTGTATCTGGGCGAGGTGTTTGACCTGCGCGGGGGTGCTCCCGCGGCAGGCCCGTGCCCTGTGACGGTATATGACGATACTCGCTCGGTCGAGCTCACGCCGGTCGCCCCGTGCGTGCGCGCGGGAAGCATTGCGCCCGTGCGGATCTTTGAGCACGAGGGGGCGACGGTTGTCGACTTTGGCGAGGTCGTCGCCGGATTTTTGCGTATGCGCGTGGCGGCTCACGCGGGTGCGCGCATCGAGCTTCTCTATTCCGAGACCTGGCGCGATGGCGGCCCTTATACAGGGACGGCGGTTGCGGGCTATGCCGGCATGGAGACTCCGCGCGGCGTGTGTCCCGGCGGTCCCGACGCTCCCGAGCCGGCCGAGCAGCACGACTCGGTGCTCTGCCACGAGGGCGTCAACGAGTTTGAGAACCGCTTCTGCTGGCATTCGTTCCGATACGTGAGCGTGACGGGCGCGTCTGCTGCCGACATCGTCGAGGCGGTGGCGACCTATGTGCATACGGACCTTGCGCAGGTGGGTAAGCTTGAGCTGGGCTGCGAGCGCTTTGAGCGGCTGCACGAGGCTGCGATCCGCACCAAGCTCAACAACAACCACGGCCTGTTTGAGGACTGCGCGCGCGAGCGCTTTGGCTACGGCGGCGATATGGTGGCCCTCGCCGCGTCCCAGACGTTCTCGTTTAACGTCGCGGGCCTCATCGACAAGACGCTTGCGGATTTTGCACGCGATCAGACGGAGCGAGGCGGCCTTCCCGAGACGGCGCCGTTCATGGGTATCGGCTCCAACGGGCCCGCCTATGGCGAGGGGCCGCTTATATGGCAGATCGCCTACCCGTATCTGGCGCTTGTTGCAGATCGTGTCTGCGGGCGACGCGACCTGCTCGAGCGGGAGTGGGCGGGCATCGAGCGCTTTGGCGACTACCTGCTCGGCTTTGATGCGGCAGAGCTCGCTCCGCACTGCCTGGGCGACCACGGCAGCCTGATTGCGCAGGGCTTCTCGAGCGGCAGCCCCGACAAGGAGTTTGTGGGCTGGTGCGCAATCCTTTGGGCGCTCGGCCTTGTGTGCGAGGCGGGGGAGCGCTTAGGCTGCGATGTCGAGCGCTTTGCTGCGGCCGCCGCAGAGCTGCGGCCCCGGATCATCGATCGCTTTAAGCACGAGAACGGATCGTTTGGCGACGGGACCCAGACGTCTTGGGCGTTTGCCGCGGAGCTCGGCCTGGGCGACCAGTCGGAGCTGGTGGGCGCACTGGTGCGTGCGATCAAGGCCGAAGGTGGCGTGCTCACCACGGGCATCTTCGGTACCTCGTTTGCCTTTAGGCTGCTTGCGGAGTATGGCTACAGCGAGCTTCTTGAGCGCTGGCTGCTGCGCGAGGAGAACCCGAGCCTACTCGGAATGCTCGCCGACGGCAACGGGGCGCTTATCGAGATGTTCGACGATCCTTTGGCCTCGTGCGACCATGCCATGTTCTCGAGCTACGACCAGTGGTTCTACGAGGGTCTGGGTGGCCTTTTAGTTGCGCGCGACGCGCAGGGCTGCGACAAGCTCACGGTCAAGCCCTACCTTTCGCACGCCACGGACAGTTTTGCCTGTACGTGGAAGACCTGCAAGGGCGCGGCACGCGTGGAGTGGAAGCGCGCGGACGGCGCGGTCACGGTTGCCGTCGAGGTGCCCGAGGGCGTCGAGACGGCCATCGAGTCCCCCTGGGGCTCGGAGGTCCTCTCGTCAAAGACAGAGGGCACGCGTACCGTCATGGTCGTTTCTGAAGAGAAAGGGGGCTGCTAGATGAGCTACCCACATCTGTTTTCTCCCATTAAGCTGGGCGACACGCTTGTGCAGAACCGTATCGTCGCAAACCCCATGAGCGAGCATTACGAGGATCGCTGCCGCGGTGGCGCCGGTGTCGTGATCTGCGGGCACACCATTGTGGAGCCCGGGCGCTCGTCGTGGATGAGCGCCGATGAGCCGTATGCATTCTCCAAGTACGAGCGCGAGTCCACGGTGGCCCGCGCCCGCATGGCGCGCGCGGGTGGTGCGGCGGCAAGTATCGAGCTTGCGCATGCGGGTCAGTATGCGCGCACCGTGGACTACGCCATGGGACCAGACGGCTTTGTGCGCGCCGATGGCATCGAGGTGCGCGCCATGACGCCCGCCATGATGGAGCATACGGCCGCATGTTGGGTGCAGGCGTGCGTTGATGCGCGCCGCGCGGGCTTTGACATGGTGTTTTTGCACTTTGGGCACGGCTGGCTCATGGGGCAGTTTTTAAGCCCGCTGTTCAACCACCGCACGGATGGGTACGGCGGCTCCATCGAAAATCGCATGCGCTTTCCCTTGCAGGTGCTGAGCGCCTGCCGCGAGGCCGTGGGGCCGCGCTTCGCCATGGAGATGCGCATCTCGGCTGACGAGTGGATGCCGGGCGGCATAGAGCTTGACGACGTCATCGCGTTTTGCCGCGAGGCCCAGCGCTACGTGACAAGCATTCAGGTCTCCTGCGGGCTCGATATCGAGCACGAGGCCAACGTGCACACTTCGGCAACTAACCTCGACCCGCATCTGCTCAACCTGGAGCTCGCCCGTGCCGTCAAGGCGGCAGTCGATGTCCCCGTGACGCTCGTGGGCTCCGTCGAGACGCCCGAGGAGGCGGAGCGCGCCATCGCCGAGGGCGCCTGCGACATGGTGGCGCTCGCGCGCGCCCTGGCCGCCGACCCCCTGTGGCCCGCCAAGGCACGCGACGACCGTGCCGAGGATATCGTGCCGTGCCTGCGCTGTCTGCAGTGCTACCACATTTCGACGGACCGCTGGAACGTGGGCTGCAGCGTGAACCCGCGCTTTGCCAACGAGGATTTTGTTCCGCGCACGGTGGAGCCCGCGGAGGTTTCGAAGCGCGTACTCGTGGTGGGTGCCGGCCCTGCCGGCTGCATGGCGGCGATCACAGCCTGCGCGCGCGGTCACAAGGTGGTGCTCGCGGAGCGCGCCGATCGCGTGGGCGGCAATGTGAGGCTTATCGCCCAGGAATCCCACAAGGAGGATATCGCTCGCTACTTGCACTATCTCGAGCACAAGATTGCCGGGCTCGAGCGCGCGGGTGAGCTTGACGTGCGCTTTGGGTGCGAGGTGGACCGTGTCTTTGTGGAGGAGATGGCGCCCGATGCGCTCATCGTCGCCGTGGGCGCCGAGTCGTTTGTGCCTTCCGTTCCGGGTGTCGATGCGCCCGTCGTTATGGGGTTTGCCCAGGCTATCGAGCATGTGGAGGACCTCGGCTCGCGCGTGGTGGTCGTCGGCGGCGGCACGATCGGTGCCGAGCTGGCGCTCGAGCTTGCCGAGCAAGGGCACGAGGTCAAGGTGGTCGAGATGGGGTCTGCGCTCGCGGCGCAGGGCAACTCACTCTTTAGGATTGCGCTCCGCCAGATGTTTGACAGGCAGGGCAAGGCCATCGAGGTGCTGCTCAACACTTCTTGCACCTCGATCGGCGATGAGGGCGTGTGCGTGAGCGGGCCCGATGGGGCCGAGTGCGTGCTCGCCTGCGACAACGTGGTGATCGCTGCGGGCGTGCGGCCGCGCACCGCGCTTGCCGAGGGCCTTGCGGGCGTGGTGCCCCAAACGTATCTTGTGGGTGACTGCCGCCGGGCGCGCGTCATCAAGGATGCCGTGTTTGAAGGCTACTCTGCGGCGGCATCCATCTAGCACATGTGCTAGGTTGTACAGTGGGTCAGAAAGGAAGGATAGGCGATGTGGATCCTCAAGAAGATCAACAACAACTGCGCGCTTGCCCGCGATGACGACGGGCAGGACCTTGTTGTCTTTGGCAAGGGCATCGCCTACCGCAGGCCCCCTTATGAGCTTAAGGACCTTTCGATCGTCGAGCGCACGTTCTACGGCGTGGGCGGGGCGTCGGTTGCCGCGCTCAAGGATATTCCGTCCGATGTGCTGCTGCTTGCGGCCGATATCGTCGATTACGCGAGCGCCAAGCTCGACACGGAGTTCAACCCCAACGCGCCCGTGACGCTCGCCGACCATATCAATTTTGCCTGCCAGCGCGTGAGCCAGGGCGTGGTGATCGAGACGCCGCTTTCGTTTGACGTGATGCGTCTGTATCCGCGCGAGGTCGCCGTCGCCCGCCGTGCGCTCACGCTCGCAAAGAGCCGCCTGGGGGTTGCGCTTCCCGAGGCCGAGGTCACCAACATTGCTCTGCACCTGATCGACGGCGAGTCCGAGCAGAGCAACATGGAGGCTACGATCGAGGCGACGCGCGTGCTTGAGGACCTGACAGAGATCGTGGTGCGGCACATCGGAGCTCTCGATACCTCGTCTTTTACCTATGCGCGCTTTGCGATGCATGTGAGATTTTTGCTCGACCGTATCAAGCTGGGGGAGGACGCGGATGCCGGCTTTGGAACGATGCTTCCCGTTATGAAGGAGACGTATCCGGAGTCGTATGCCTGTACGGCAGATATTCTCGCCTACTTTATTTCCGAGCACGGCTGGGAATGCAGCGAGAACGAGACGCTCTACCTGCTGATGCATGTTCAGCGACTTAAGGCGAGTATCGAAGGATAAGGTCGTTTTATTTGGATGGGCCCCTCCCGGAAGGGACCCGGAGGGTGGCTAGGGTGGAATAAAAGGGGCTTTTTTGCTTTAAACGATCGAGGGTGCAGCCTTGGCAAGGGGTCGGCGGAGGGCTTTGGGCGCTATGAGTTACTCCAGGAGCCAGTCGATCACGTTGCGCTTGCGGACTCCTTCGTAGTTCGCGTCCGCAAACAGCGTGTCGAGCGTAAGAAGCGTCTTGGGGTAGTTGTCTCGGACTTTCTTAAAGGGGGCCAACTCTCGATTGAGGGTAGTTTCGTCGAGCGTTGTGGCTGAAACCTGAAAATAGGCTGTCTCGTCTGACTTTAGGGCAACAAAATCGATTTCCCCGCCGTCGATATCGCCCACGTAGACGTCGTATCCACGGCGTAGGAGCTCGAGATAAACAACATTTTCGAGGATATGACCGATATCGCTGCTTTGGGTTTTGACGAGAGCACCTCTAAGTCCAAGGTCAACGGCGTAGTATTTGCCGTTTGTTGAAAGAAGCTGCCGACCGCGCACGTTATAGCGCGGAGCAAAGTACAGCACAAGGCTGTCTGTTAAGCCTTTGAGGTATTTGGCTACGGTTTTCTGGTCGGTTTTGTTGCCGTTGGACGAGAGCGTGTCGGAGATTTTTTTAATCGAGATCCGGTTTCCAATGCTATGGAGTAGGAACTTGGTGATATCGCGCAGGGTCGGGACGTCCGAGACCTTCAGGCGTTCGATAACGTCGCGTATGACGATGGTATCGTAGAGGCTCATAAGATAATCGCGCGCCTGGGGTCCCTGAATACCCGTCTCGGCGATAAAGGGAAAAGAGCCCCGGGTGATGTACTCGTCAAACAACTGCGCGGGAGCCTTTCCGTCATTGGTTTTTGCCGAGCAAAACTCTTTAAAGGATAGGGGCAGCATCTTGAGCTCTACGTAGCGGCCGGAGAGCAAAGTTGCCAGCTCGCTCGAGAGCAGATAAGCGTTGGAACCGGTTATGTAGAGGTCGACATTGTCCTTGATAAAAAGACTGTCGACGGCTTTTTCGAAATGCTCGACGTGCTGTATCTCGTCCAGAAAAACGTAGTTCATCTTATCGGGGACGAGTCTGGCGGAAATGTAGTCGTAGAGTGCTCTATACGACGTAAGCGACTCGAACTCCAGGTCTTCAAAGTTGAGGGATATAACCTGGTCGCCTGTGATTCCATGATCGCGCAGGTAGCTACGGTAGATTTCGAATAGCTTTGATTTGCCGGACCTTCGCACGCCCGAAACGACCTTGATGACGTGCGAGTCTTTCCACGAAATGAGCCAGTCGAGGTACTGTTTGCGATCAATCAGATTCATGAAACCCCTTTCTTGGCGAGAAAAAACTGGAGCAAAATCAATACTTATAGGAAATATCTAAAAATATGGAATTGAGTCTATTTTAACAA
Organism: Coriobacteriaceae bacterium; assembly: GCA_902364645.1. Classification (GTDB taxonomy): domain Bacteria; phylum Actinomycetota; class Coriobacteriia; order Coriobacteriales; family Coriobacteriaceae; genus Collinsella. Next base: position 39,004 of record CABJEP010000005.1, read on the forward strand.
AAAAGTTAATGAAAAATGGATTATATTCCGTAAATATCCGTAGCCGCAGGTCCGGCTAAACGGGGAGGGCACATGGGGCCAGTAAAAAACGCCGCAGCGGGCCTGTTTCCGTTGCGGCGTTTTTTTGTCACAAGTAGGCGCCTAGGTTGATGTCGGTTGTTGGGACCATGGGTTGGCCCGTCGGGTGCGGCTTGGCATTTTGGGTGCTTACGCGCTCGAGCAAGAAGGGACGCACGAGCTCCTGACGGTTAATGTCCTCGCTGGCCGTGACCGTGGTGACGGTGCGCGCGGCGGAGCCGATGCGGACTCGTTTGGTCTTGGCGGCAGGTTTATCCTCGATTTGCTCTATGAGCAATTGAACGCCCTTGCGGCCAATCTCGTAGCCCGGGGGCGCTACCGTAGTGAGCGGGACCGATCCGCTCCATGCAAGGGGGTTGCCGTCGCAGCCGGCCACGCGGACCTGCTCAGGGACGGAGATGCCTTTGTCGGTCAGCGCTGCGATAACGCCCGAGGCCAATACGTCGGTCAGGCCGATGACAAAATCGGGGCGCTTGTCATCAGGGCGCTCGGCAAGCTGGGCACCGATGCTGTAGCCGTCGGCAGCGGTATTCCATTCGCCGGCGTCGATGACTTCGATCTTGATATCGGGATGCAGGGCGAGGGCCTTGTGGATGCCAAGTACGCGCAAGGTGAGCTGCATAAATGCCGCTCTGCCCACAACGGTGATATGGCGTGCGCCACGGGCAACGGCGAGCTCGGCGATAATGCGGCCTTGTGCCTCGTTGTCGGCAGCCACGTAATAACCGGGCTCGGAGCAGTGGATGTCCAGATGGACGATCGGCACGGGCATCTTGGCCATGGCGGGGTGCCAGTCGGGGGACGCCATGGGCTGAACCATGACGCCGGACATCTGCGTGCCCATAAAATAGCGCAGGTAATGATCCTCGAGAATGTCGTCGTTATCGGCATTGGCGATGAGCAAGTCATAGCCGTGCTTGCGTGCCTCGTTGTGGGCACCGCTGGCAATCTGGAGCGAAAAGCCGTGGTCGAGACGGGGGAGGACAAGGCCAAAGGACTTAGTGGTGCCGCCGGCCAGCTGGCGAGCGCTTTGGTTGGGCAGGTAGCCAAGGCGATTGATGGTCTCGTTGATGAGCTTGAGGGTCTCGGGGCGCAGCTTTTCGGGGTGGTTGAGCGCGTTGGATACCGTGCCCAGCGAGACCCCCGCCTCGCGCGCGACGTCGCTGATTTTTACCTTTGCCATAGCGGCCCCTTTGATGCGTTTCAAGTACAAGGCAGATTGTAGCATCGCCCACCCCTAGGGTGTCAAAACCTGCCAATTAGGGACAGGTTTATTTTGGTAGGTTTTATCTGGGCAAACGCTGGAGCCCAAACCACCACAAAGGTGCCTGTCCCCATCGTGGTGGTTTGGGCATGTGTGCATCGAGTGGTATCTAAGTTGAGATACCACTTCTGGTATATCAGCTTGCGCTTGCGTGAGTACAATACTCGAACGTTATACGTCTCAGCGCCCCCTGTGCGTGGACGTCTTGCAGTCACGCGAACGAAGGGATTTATCCTATGTGCGGAATTGTCGGCTACACCGGCTCTGATATTGCAAAGAACATACTGGTCACAGGCCTTAAGCGCATGGAGTATCGCGGCTATGACTCCTCGGGCGTTGCGCTCGAGGTGGGCGAGGGCGCCGCGGCACACCTCGACGTCATCCGCCGCGTGGGCAAGGTTGCGGGCCTGGAGAGCGAGCTTTCCAACATCGACAGCGACGCTACCTGCGGTATCGGTCACACCCGTTGGGCCACCCACGGCAAGCCCTCCGTCGTTAACGCTCACCCCCACACCAGCTGCGACGGTCGTATCGCCATCGTCCACAACGGCATCATCGAGAACTTCGCCGAGCTGCGCGAAGAGCTGGAGGGCCGCGGCCACCACTTTAAGAGCGAGACCGATACCGAGGTCTTCGCGCATCTGATCGAAGAGGCTTATGCTGAGACGCACGACCTGATGGCCTCCGTGCGCGAGGCTTGCACCCACGTGGTCGGTGCCTATGGTCTGGCCGCCGTGTGCGCTGACGAGCCCGGCGTGATCGCCGTGGCCCGCAAGGATTCCCCGATCGTAGTCGGCGTGGGCGAAACCGGCTCCTATGTTGCTTCCGATGTCATCGCGCTCATCGACGCCACCCGCGATGTCGTGGTGCTCGAAGACGGTCAGTTTGCCAAGCTCACGCCCGCGGGCGTCGAGTACACCGACGAGGCCGGCAACGTTATCGAGCCCAAGGTCACCCACATCGACTGGGACCTAGACATGGCCGAAAAGGGTGGCTACCCCGACTTTATGCTCAAGGAGATCCACGAGCAGCCTCGCGTTGTGCGCGACACGCTGGTCGGTCGTATGACGCCGGCCGGCGAGCTCGACATCGACGAGCTGGGCCTTTCGCTCGAGGAGCTCAACGACATCGACCGCGTCTACGTGATCGCCTGCGGCACCAGCTACCACGCCGGACTCATCGCCAAGAACCTTATCGAGGGTTGGGCTCGCATCCCCACCGAGGTTGAGGCGGCCAGCGAGTTCCGTTACCGCAATCCCATCATTACGCCGACGACGCTCGTCGTTGCCGTGTCCCAGTCGGGCGAGACGGCCGATACCCTTGCCGCCATTCGCGACGCGCGCATCAAGGGCGCCAAGGTCTTCGGCATCACCAACGTGGTGGGCAGCCCGGTGGCGCGTGAGAGCGACGGCGTCATCTACACCAAGGCCAACAAGGAGATCGCGGTCGCCTCGACCAAGAGCTTTATCGGTCAGGTCGTGAGCCTTACGCTGCTGGCTCTGCTGCTGGCGCAGGTTAAGTACCGTCTGACCACCAAGCAGGCGCGCATGCTGTTCCGCGAGCTTTCCGATACGGCCGAGCAGATCCAGTGGATTTTGGATACCCAGACCGAGGCCGTTCATGAGGCCGCCCTGCTGTGCAAGGACGCGCAGTCGGCGCTGTTCGTGGGCCGTGGCATGGGTGCCGCTATTTCCTACGAGGGCGCACTCAAGCTCAAGGAGGTCAGCTACCTGCATGCCGAGGCCTACGCCGCTGGCGAGATGAAGCACGGCCCCATTGCCCTGATCGACCCGGGCTTCCCTGTCATCGCTGTGGCCACCAAGAGTGCCACCTACGACAAGACCGTGTCGAACCTCATGGAGTGCAAGGCGCGTGGCGCCAAGGTCATCGTCGTTGCCACCGAGGGTGACGAGGAGATCAACAAGATTGCCGATTGCATCATCCGCGTGCGGGCCGTCCGCGACGTGTTCAGCCCCATCACCGCGAGCGTCCCGCTGCAGCTGCTCGCCCGCGAGGTCGCCATCCTGCGCGGTTGCGACGTTGACCAACCTCGTAACCTGGCGAAAAGCGTTACTGTCGAGTAGTTGGTTCCGCCGTTCTAACGACCAAGGCCCGGCTCCGCGTCATCAGACGGAGCCGGGCCTTTTTGTACGGAGAAACCAGCACAAAGGTGCCTGTCCCCTTTGTGGTGGTTTTGGCAGGTTAGCGGAGCTTACTGGTCTCGAAGTACTCGGGGAACTGGTCCAGAACCTCGGTTTGGTTGCGGAACATCATGTGCAGGTGCTTGCTGACCAAAAAGCTCGCTTCGATGGGGTCGCGACCGGCGATAGCGCGGCGAATCTGCTTGTGCTCGTTCACGATGTCCTGATTGTCGAGAACCTGCGTGGCGGCGCGCAGCCAGCGGAAGCGCTCCAGGTCGGCATTGGTCTCTTCGAGCCACGACCACACGGTGCTGCGACATGCGATGCTAAAAATCATGTGATGCATGAGGTTGTCGCTCAAAAAGAAGCCGATGCGATCCTCTTCGGCCATGGCCTTTTCCTGCAGCACGATGGCGCGGTCGAGCTGCTCGATGCCGGCCGACGTGGCGCGCGCACAGCACTCCACAATCACCTGCTTTTCCAGATGCTCGCGGATGTAACAGGCACTCTCGGCAAGGGTGAGGTTGATGGGTGAGACGTAGGTGCCGCTCTGGGGCACGGTGCGCACCAGGCCTTCCTGCGCCAAGCGAACCAAAGCCTCGCGCACGGGCGTGCGCCCCATATCCAGGTCGTCGCAAAGTTGCTTGACGCCCAGCTTTTCGCCCGGCTTGTAGTCCAGGTAGACGATTTTGCGTCGAATGGTGTGGTAGGACTGGTCCTGTAGGCTCGTTTCCTGCTCGCCGACGTGCATCGATTCTTCCATAGCGCCTCGCAACTGTTCTATCAAACTCATATGTCAGTTGTTAATTATGCCGCGAATCAGCTTTCCGCGGTGGGTAATTCGGCTGTTGCCCAAGAACTATTGCGGCATCTTAGTCTTTGTTTACGCAAGGCTGCGCTCAATGTTGCCGTATCATAAGCCGTCGCAAACGTGAAAGAGAAAGAAGGAATCCCATATGCAACTGGCGAATATCGTACGCGAGCGCTGGAAGGGTGTCTTGTTCTGCCTGATCATCGCTATCCCCGCAACGCTGCTCGGCAAACAGATTGAGGTGGTCGGTGGGCCGGTATTCGCCATCCTCTTCGGCATGGTTCTGGCGCTCGTCTTTCCCAAGAATCGCCGCGAACAGCTCGCCGTCGGTGTCACCTATACGTCTAAAAAAGTCTTGCAGTACGCGGTTATCCTGCTTGGCTTTGGCATGAACCTCTCCCAGATTCTGTCCAAGGGCGCCCAGTCGCTACCGATTATCGTGGCGACAATCTCGACCTCGCTTGTCATCGCCTTTGTGCTCTGCCGCGTTATGAACGTGCCGAGCAAGATCGCGACGCTTGTGGGCGTGGGCTCGTCAATTTGCGGCGGTTCTGCCATCGCCGCGACCGCGCCCGTCATCGATGCCGACGATCGCGAGATTGCCCAGGCTATTTCGGTCATCTTCCTGTTTAACGTTATCGCGGCGCTCGTGTTTCCGACGCTCGGCGGTATGCTCGGGCTGACCAACGAGGGCTTTGGCCTGTTTGCCGGCACCGCCATCAACGACACCTCGTCCGTAACGGCTGCAGCGAGCGCTTGGGACAGCATGCATCCCGGCGCCAATGTGCTCGAGAGCGCCACGGTGGTCAAGCTCACCAGGACGCTGGCCATTATTCCCATCACGTTGGTCCTCGCATGCTGGCAGATGCATCTGGCGCGCAAGGCCGGCGGCGACGCCAAAAGCACGTTCTCGCTTAAACGCGCGTTTCCCATGTTTGTGCTGTTCTTTGTGCTGGCGAGCGTAATCACCACGGTGCTTCAGCTTCCCGTGTCCATCACGGCGCCCATCAAGGAGCTGTCGAAGTTCTTTATCGTGATGGCCATGGCGGCTATTGGCTTTAATACCGATATCGTCGAGCTGGTCAAAAAGGGCGGCAAGCCCATCGCGCTGGGCTTTTGCTGCTGGATTGGCATTGCGTGCATGAGTTTGGGAATGCAGCACGTGCTGGGAATCTGGTAGAGAAGTAGCTTATTCGCGTGCTGGTTGCTGGTTGCTGGTGAGCGCAAGCCTGCGGTGGAGCGATAGGAGCTCTTGCGGGTATGGCTTGTCCGCAGGTTTATAAGTCCCGAAGAGCTCTTATCGCCCCGCCAGGATGGCGATGCGGGGCAACACCTATACTCGCAGGACGGCGCTTTCTGCCCTATAGTGTTTGGTGAGCAATATCGTTCAATTTTGAAACACTCGGTCGTGCGACCGTCGGCGGTTGCACGTCGCCGCGGACAGGGGCAAATCATGGATAGCGATGCCAAGCTGAACATCTTGACCGAGGCCCTGGCTGCTGCCGGGGCCTCGGCATTGGCAATCGATGCGCGTGGGGATGTCGCGATTTCGACCATGAATGACGCGGCGCTTGAGCGGGATGTGGCGGCTTTTGTCGCTGAGCGCCTCGACCGTATAGGAGACGGCGCGCGTCTGGTTATGGGGCGTGCGGGTACGCGCCTGAGCCTGACCGTTCGCCCCACCGACAAAGAAGGCGGGGGCCTTTGGGTCGTCGTGGTCCGCGAGGTACGCGGCGCCGCGGCACATGCGGGCATCGAGTGGCTCAACGCCGACGAAGTTGAGGCCCGCTACGAATCGAGCGCGTACGGCATCGTTGAGGGGGCGGCCTCGGTAGCTGCGCCGGTCGCCGAGAGCTACGCGCGCGGTGTGCCCCTTATGCTCGAGGGCGAGCTGGGAGCGGGTCAGGTCGAGATAGCCAAGCGCCTCTATCTGGACGGTCCTTTTGCCGATCAACCCTTTGTTGCCGTTGCGCTCGATGAGCTTGCCGATCGCGGTTGGCGCCACGTGCTCAAAAGCGCCGAATCGCCGTTGTTCCAAACGGGGCTGACACTTTGCATTGCGGGCTGGAATGCGGTTGGCCCCCAGCGCCTTCGCGAGCTCGTTTCCACGATGGCCGACACCGCGTTGGCGACGCGCTGCCATGTGGTGCTGACGGCGAATGACATGCCGGGCGGCAGCGAAAGTGATCAAGCCGCCTTTGTGACCGAGCGCTTCGCCTGTGCGGTGAGCGTGGCGCCGGCAATCGTCGAGCAGGGAGCCGCGTCGACGAAGGTTGCGCGCTATTTGGAATATCTCGCTGGTGCATTTGGGACGGCAGCGCCCACGCTGTCTGTCGCGGCGACGAAGGCGCTCGATGCTTACCGCTGGCCGCGCAACTATCTGCAGCTCCGCGAGGTCTCGGAACGACTGTATATATTGGTGGGGACGGGCACGGTGGATCGCGCTGTGGCGGAGGAAGTGCTAGCCCAAGAGGACGTGATTAAGACCGCAACCTTTGGCGCCCCGACACTCGAAAGTGACCTGTATATCCTGCGACCGCTGGCCGATACCGAGCGAGATATCGCGCATCTGGTTGTAGATCATCTACACGGCAACCGAACCCGTGCGGCGGAGGTGCTGGGCATAAGCCGTACAACGCTGTGGCGCTTGCTGAAGGACGATGACCGTTGAGCGAGGCGCCCGTGACCGCGCGCGACGCGTGTGCTACAGTCCAAAGCGTTATTGTTTCGATTTGGTTACGGCGTGCGAGGGCATATGGCTGAGACTTCAAAACCGAGCCGCAGAAGGCGGAGTGCCGCGCCGGTTAACCGACGCACGACATCGGTGACGTGGGGCAAACACGCCTCGGGGTTTGATGGCTCGTTCAAGCGCACTAAATATGGCTATCCTTCGGCAAGCGCTCGCTTGGCCATGCAGGCCGAGTCGTCGCTGTGGGGCCGCAAGCGCGTGGTGGGCTCAAAGCTCAAGCACGACGGAACGCTCGGTTACATCAGCCGCGGGGCGGCTCGTCGCAGCGGGCTCAATCCCGCCGGCTGGCATCGCTACGTGCCGATCGTGGCTGTCGTTGCAGCGATCGTCATCGCACTCGCTGCGCTTGGCTACGCCGGCGGCGGCGCCAACTTGGACGCAATGTTTAAATCGCCCGAGCTCGCACATGCAGGCATAGAAGTTGTCGAGGGCGCACAGGTCCAGACGGGCGTCGCGCCCCAGCGCGGAATCGTTGCGGCGGTCACCACCATCGCCGATGCTCAAAAGGACGAGGACGAGCAAGACGACGACGCCGAAACGACCCAGACGAACGAAACGACGACAACTCCATCGGCAAGATAAGTTGCGAGCGGAGCAGCAAATTTGGGACGGGGCCTTTTAGCTGCCCAAGTGTCGAATGTCAACAGTGGCGCACCTGATGTCAGTCGCCAACAGCGAGCGAGCCGCATTTGCGCCAAGGTGACGTGAAATGAGAGGGCGCTGACCTTCTGGTCGCGCCCTCAAAATTGAACGTCAGATTGACGTGAATGCGGCCCGCGCAGCGTCAGCGGGTCCGCCGTTCGTTAGAACGGCGGAACTAATTACTTCACGTACACCACGTTGTCGCGGCGCGGCTTTGCCTCGGGAAGCGTGTCTTCGGCATAGCCCAGAATGCAGTGACCGACACCGCGCAGGCTGCCGTCGGCGGGCAGGCCCCAGCTGGCCAGCAGCTCCAGGCCCTCGGGCGAGTCAAAGACCTCATGTGCGCGGTGAATCCAGCACGAATCGACACCCAGTGCATAGGCGGCGTTGAGCAGGTTGCCCATGGCGAGCGAACCGTCTTCCAGATGCGTTGGCACGCTGCGGTCAACCAGCACCACCACAACGGTCTTGGCGCCATAGAAGGGGTCACCTTTGCTGCCCATGACCTGGTCGTTGAGCTGTGAGAGACGCTCAACGGTTGCGGGGTCGGTGACGGCGACAAACGTCACCGGCTGGCGGCCCATGCCGCTCGGTGCATATTGGCCGGCTTCGATAATACGTGCAAGCTTCTCGGCCTCGACGGGACGATCGCTGTATTTGCGGCAGCTGCGGCGGTGAATGAGCGCTTCGATGGTTTCCATGGTGTCTCCTTGTGGTGGCGTTGCAGATGCCACGTTCATACCCGTCGGGCTCAAACGATAGACGGTCAATTGCCCGGCCAAAAGGATAGATTCCAATTGGGAAAGTAGGTTTGCATAAAAGTACCTTCAGAATGTGACAAACCAATGGGATGGTTAAACGTTTTATCCCGTCTACCCTGCGGTTTTTTACCACTTGCCTAAATGACGAACGCATAACCTCTGATAAAGGTTTTACTAAAGAAGTACCAACGTTTATCAATGCGCCGTGGTGGCGCCGGGCCAGGAGGTAACTATCATGTTCCAGGCTGGAGATGTCGTCGAGACCGATTTCGAAGGATTTCTGAAGCTGCTGCGTTCCAAGACGCGCGCTTTTGTGACGATTGACAACCACGAGTACTACATCACACATACCGATGGGTACTGGCGTGTTCAGGATTGTGAGGCCATCAACGATAAGGGCCACTTTACTGACTGCTCCGAGTTGGTCAATACGGTCTGCGAGGTTGTTGAGCTGCCTTGGATCTGCGGCAAGAGCCTGCATGACAGCTTTGCGGGCGCTACGGTTTACGAGGCCGTCGCTGCCTAACAGGCAATAAAACCTGAATTTCACGTGACCGCTGGCGCCGCCCCCGCGCCGGCGGTCTTTTTCTGCCGATGGGCCATAAAAGTGCAAGCATTTGCGGAGCGCCTGTTGACGATAGTCAAAACTCGGACTAATCTAGAGACATAAAATTGGTCAAAAATCGGACAATCGAATGGTGGGATAGATGAATAGTGCGGTTACGCTGGTCGACTTCGACCGGTTGCTCAATGGACTCGACCATATCTATTCGGAGTTCTCGCGCGCCTGCGGTCTTTCGGACTGCGCTTACTGGATGCTCGTCGATACCAGCACGGCGGGCGGCAGTGTTGCCGTAAGCCGTCTGACAAGCGAATGGTTCTACAGCAAGCAGACTATCAACTCGGCAATTAAAACCTTGACGGCGCGGGGCTTCGCAACGTTGGAGTTTGCCGAAGGCAGCCGTAAGAACAAGGTTGTGCGTTTGACCGAAGCGGGCATGCGGTTTGCCGAGCGTTATGCGTTGCCGGCACTCAAGGCCGAACAGCGAGCCTTTGGTGCGCTTGAGCCATGTGAGCAGCGCGAGATTATGCGCTTGATCGGCAAATTCTCTCGGGTGCTCGGCGATGAGTGCGATGCCTTTAAGCAGCATATCGCTGCCGAGAGCCAGGCCGAGAATCAAGGTGAGGGGGAGTCGTGCGACTCTTAATGAGGTTTATGAAGCCGTATCGCAGGCTTGTCGCGGTGACGTTGTTGGTGCTGCTAATCGACAACGTCGGTACGCTGTTGGTTCCCACGATGCTGGCGAACATGGTCAACACCGGCATCACCACGGGCGATGTCGACTACATCCTGCGCAACGGCCTCCACATGCTTATCGCGACCGGCATGGCCAGCGGCGGCGCGGTGCTGGGCTGCTATCTTTCGGCGCGCCTGGCCGCCAACGTGGCCTCCGATATCCGCAACGCCGTCTACGACAAGTCGCTTGAGCTGTCTGCCAGCGACTTTGAGCGCTTTGGCACGGGCTCGATGATCACGCGTTCGCTCAACGACATCAACGTGATCCAGCAGGCGATTCTGCAGACGATTCAACTGGTGCTGCCGGTGCCGTTTTTGGCCGTGGCGGGCATCATCTTCGCCTGGTTTATCGATCCCGCCATGGGCACGCTGCTGGGCGTCGTGGTTGCGATCGTGCTGGTGGCGGCGGTCTTTACGGTCGCTAACGCCGCGCCGATTTTTATGCGCCTGCAGAGCTTTATCGACCGCATGAACGTGGTGCTGCGCGAGAACATCGTGGGCGTTCGCGTCATCCGCGCCTTTAATAAAGAGCGCCACGAGGAGCAGCGCCTGGACGAGGTGTTTAGCGAGTACGCGGACAACGCCATTAAGGTCAACCACCTTTTTGTGGGGCTCGACAGCTCCAGCTTCTTTTTGATGAACATTGCCGAGGTGGCGGTGCTGTGGGTGGGCGGCAACCGCGTGGGCGCCCACGCCATGCAGATCGCGAGCATCTCGGCGGTGCTGGAGTACGCGCTTCTGATCCTGTTCTTTGTGATGATGGCGCAGATGGTGGTGCTGACGCTTCCGCGTGCCGCCGCATGTCTGAACCGCGCACAGCAGGTGCTGGAGATTAAGCCGAGCATCGTCGATGGCCAGCGTACGCTCGATGCGGCCGCGTCCGACTCAAAGGACGGGGCCGATACGGTCGCCGTGTTCGATCACATGTCGTTTCGCTTTGACGATGCCGACGAGGACACCCTGTGCGACCTGAGCTTTGCCTGTCGTCGCGGGCAGACCACCGCGATCGTGGGCTCGACGGGCTCGGGCAAGTCGACGGTGGCAAAGCTTCTACTGCGCTTCCACGATGCCACCAAGGGCATCATTCGCCTGGACGGCGTCGATCTGCGCGAGCTTTCGCAAGGTGAGATTCGCGGGCGCATTGCCTATGTGCCGCAGAAGGCGTGGCTGTTCTCGGGTACCGTGGCAAGCAATCTGCGCTTTGGCAACGAGGACGCGACCGAGGCGGACATGCTTCATGCGCTGCAGGTTGCCCAGAGCACCTTTGTGCTCGATCAGCCGCAGGGGCTCGATACCCCGGTGGTGCAGGGCGGTACGAACTTTTCGGGCGGCCAGCGCCAACGTCTGGCCATCGCCCGTGCGCTCATGAAGCATGCCGATCTATATATCTTCGACGATAGTTTTTCGGCCCTGGACTTTAAGACCGATGCAGCCCTGCGCCATGCGCTGCAGGACGAGACGCGCGACGCCGCGGTGCTCATCATCGCGCAGCGCATCTCGACGATTCTGCACGCCGACCAGATTGTCGTGCTCAAGGATGGCGAGGTCGTGGGCCTGGGCACGCATGGCGAGCTTATGGAAACCTGCGAGGTGTACCGCGCCATCGCGGAATCGCAGATGAAGGGAGGTGAGTAGCATGACCGAGGAGCTCAAGAAGCAGGGCGGCCTTGTCGATGCCGCCGCTGCGGACGCTGCCGATAAAACGGTCGACCAGGCTGCCGCGTCGACCGAGCTGGATGACGCCGCCAAGGCGGCGGCCGGGCGCGAGGCTCGTCGTCAAGCGCTTTACGAGGAAAACGAACGAGCCGAGGATGAGCGTGCCCGCGCCGAGGCAGAGCGCATGCGCGACGTGGATGACGAAGACGAAGACGAGACGCCCCGTGATACCTGGGCGACGGTGCGCCGCCTGTGGAGCGAGGCTGCCGGCGACCATTGGCGCTTCTATATCGTGTTTGCGAGCATTGTGTTCTATGTCATCTTTAACACCGCCGCGCCGGCATATAGCGCCCGCGTGATCGATGAGCTGTGGGGCCACATTCAGGTGGCGTTTGCCAACGGAACCACCTTCAACATCACCTGGGAGAACTGCGGCAAGACCATCTTCGTCTACTTTATGATCTGGACTGCCGCCGCCTCGTTCTATGCGCTCCAGAGCTTTTTGATGTCGAGCGTGGCCGAACGCCTCAACCTGCGTCTACGCAACCGCATCGCACAAAAGCTCAACCGTCTGCCGCTTGCCTTCTTTGATGCGCATCGTCCCGGTGAGGTCGTCAGCCGTGCGACCAACGACTTGGACAAGATGTCCGAGAGCATGCAGCGCGGATTGCTGCAGCTGCTTGTGTCGATCGGCACCGTGGTGGGCGCCGTGGGCGTGATGTTCGTGTTTAGCGTGCCGCTTACGCTAGTCTTTTTGTTCTTTACGGCGTTGTCGCTGCTGGTGACCAAGGTGGTTTCGCGCCGTACGCATGATGTGACGGGCGAGCGTCAGGAGTGGGTGTCCAAAATCACGAGCGCGGTCGAGGAAGGCTATTCGGGCCGTTTGGTGATTCGCGCATTCAACCGCGAGCACCAGAGCTCTGCCGAGGTGCACGAGGCCTCGGGCGAGCTGGCGCGCGTGAGCACCAAGGCCGACTTTATGATTAACGCCGTCGGACCCGCGGTTCGCTTTATCGGTCGCCTGGCGCAGATTGTGATTGCGCTCGTGGGCTGCAGCATGCTGGTCGCCGGTCACATGACCGTCGGCGTGTTCCAGGCGTTCTTCCAGTTTATCTACGAGGCGTCCGAACCCATGACGCAGCTGTCGTTCACTTTTAACTCGCTGCAGAGCGCGCTGGCGAGTGCGGAGCGCGTGTTCGACCTGCTTGATGAGCCCGAGATGGAGGCCGATCCGCTGCCGGACGAGGCCGCCAAGCTGCCGGGTCGCATTGAGGGCCGCGTCGCTTTTGAGCACGTGCGCTTTGGCTATGCGCCCGACAAGCCGCTCATGCGCGACGTGTCGTTTACCGCCGAGCCGGGCCAGAAGATTGCCGTGGTGGGAACCACGGGCGCAGGCAAGACGACGCTCATCAACCTGCTCATGCGCTTCTACGAGATTGACGGCGGGCGTATTACGCTCGACGGCGTGGATACGAGCCGCATGGATCGCGGCGAGTTGCGACAGCAGTTTGGCATGGTGCTACAGGACGCCTGGCTGTTCGACGGCACGATTGCCGAGAACATCGCCTACGGCTGCCCCGAGGCAACGCGCGAGGAGATTGTTGCGGCCGCTCGCGCCGCCCAGGTCGACTTCTTTGTGCGCACCATGCCTCAGGGCTACGACACGCGCGTAGCCAACGATGCCGAAAGCATCAGCCAGGGCCAGCGTCAGCTGCTGACCATCGCACGCGTGCTGCTCAACAACCCGGCGATTCTCATCCTGGACGAGGCGACCTCAAGTGTGGACACGCGCACCGAGCTTGCTATCGGCCGCGCCATGGACGCGCTCATGCGCGGGCGCACGAGCTTTGTGATCGCGCATCGCCTGTCGACGATCGTGGACGCCGACCTGATCTTGGTCATGGACCACGGCAACATTATCGAGCAAGGCACGCATAAGGAACTGCTGGCTGCCGAGGGTGCTTACGCCGACCTCTATCTGAGTCAGTTCGCATAATGTGACAAAGGGACAGTCCCGCATGTCACATCAAAAGGAATGGCGCGCCGGGGATTGATTCCCTGGCGCGCCTTTTGCGTCGGTGCCGATATTGTTTTGTGCCGCTTGCGTTCCTAACGTTCGTCCATGAGCTTGGCGACGAGGGCCTTGAGCTCGGCCACCTCTCGCTCGAGTTCTTTGACGCGGCGGGCATTCTCGGTGATGCCCTGGCGGTTGAGGGCACTCTGCTCGGCGGCGTCATCGGGCATGTACTCGCGATGCTGCTTGGCGTCGAAACTCTCCTCGAACACACGGCAGCCGTTGCGCTTGATGATGCGTCCTGGCACGCCCACGACGGTGCAGTTGTCGGGCACGTCCTTGACGACAACCGAGTTGCCGCCGATTTTGACGTTGTTGCCGATGCGGATGTTGCCGAGCACCTTGGCGCCTGTGCCCACGGTGACGTTGTTGCCCAGGGTGGGGTGGCGTTTGCCGGTCTCGTTGCCGGTACCGCCGAGCGTGACGCCCTGGTAGAGCACGCAGTTGTCGCCCACGATGGTGGTCTCGCCGATGACGACGCCCATGGCATGGTCGATAAAGAAGTGCTTGCCGATCTGTGCGGCGGGATGAATCTCGACGCCGGTGATGTGGCGGGGGATTTGCGAGAGCACGCGGGCGAGCGAGCGATGACCGTGCTCCCAGAGCCAGTGCTCGGGCACGTGGTTCCACTTGGCGTGCAGGCCAGGATAGGAAAGGAAGATGACTAGACCGTTTTGCGCGGCGGGATCCTGCGCTTGGACGGTCTTGATGTCCTCGCGAATGGTATTGATAAAGCTCACCGGCCGCCCTCCCTTAGCGCCATGGCAATGCGATTCAATAAAGTATAGCGATTCGCTAGGGATTAGGAAGAACAATCTTGGCGGCATTGCGCAACAGGTGTCAGTTATGCAAACTTGCTGGTAATGGGGTCATGCTTTTGTGGGGTTGCGCACGAGGGGGCGCCGCAACCGTATACTGGTCAACTTGGACGTATCCGCGCCCACAACTGAGAGGTTTTACTTCATGGGTTTCATCAATTTTATCGCCGAGCTGCTCAAAGACCCGCGCACCGCGATTGCCAGCTGGATCGCCGCCGGCCCGCTTATGGCCTACGGCTGCGTGTTCCTGATCATCTTCATCGAGACGGGCGTGGTATTCTTCCCGTTCCTTCCCGGCGATTCGCTGCTGTTCGCCTCGGGTTTCTTTGCCCATAACGGCGGCTTTAACATCGTGGCTCTGTTGGCCGTCGCATGGTCTGCTGCCATCTTGGGCGATCAGTGCAACTTTATGATTGGCCATTTCTTTGGCAAAAAGATTATCGCTTCGGGCAAGGTGAAGGCCATGACGCCCGAGCGCATCAAAAAGTCCGAGGACTTCTTGGACAAGTGGGGTCACCTGGCCATCTTCCTGGGTCGCTTCTTCCCGTTTATCCGCACCTTTGTGCCCTTTATCGCCGGCATGGGCGGCATGCACTGGCGCAACTTCGTTATCTTTAACGTGCTGGGCGGCATTACCTGGTCGACGGTCTTTACGCTGCTGGGCTACTTCTTTGGCGGCATTCCCTTTGTGCAGGAGCACTTTGAGCTGCTGATTATCGGCATCGTCGCCGTGTCGATCATTCCGACCGTGGTCGGCTTGGTTAAGGCTAAACTGGGCAAAAAGAACGCATAGCTCGAGGCAGCGCACAAACTGTGTCGTTGAGGCCCGCCACTGCTTACGGTGGCGGGCCTCTTTAGCTTCGGTTGAATGAAAATACTTTACTTAGTTAAAGAAAAGCGTTTTATCAGGCGTGTGCGGGGAGTACAATCTCGTGCATGCGAATCGACGTGCCATGGGCTTTGGTGTTGTCCGCGTGTCCCGTCCGGCTCTACGCTCCGGGCGTGCGACGTTGCGACGCGGTCGGCCTCGGTCCTTGCGTGCGAGTTCGCGAGTATGCAACTGTGTATGTAAGGAGCGACACATGACTGTCGAGAAGAAGGATATCGATTGGGGTAGCCTCGGCTTTGGCTACATGAAGACCGATTACAGCTACGAGGCCCATTGGAAGGATGGCGAGTGGGACGAGGGCGGCCTGACCACCGACCACACCCTGCATGTCTCCGAGTGCGGCGGCATCTTCCATTACTGCCAGGAGGTCTTTGAGGGCCTGAAAGCCTACACCGCCGAGGACGGCAGCATCGTCTGCTTCCGTCCCGATATGAACGCCGAGCGTATGTACAACTCTGCCCAGCGCCTCGAGATGCCCCCGTTCCCCAAGGACAAGTTTGTTGAGGCCGTCAAGCAGGTCGTTTCTGCCAACGCCGCCTGGGTTCCGCCTTTTGGCTCCGGCGCGACCCTGTACGTGCGTCCGTTTATGATCGGCTCCGGTGACGTGATTGGCGTGGCTCCCGCTCCTGAGTACACGTTCCGCATTCTCGTGACTCCGGTCGGTCCGTACTTTAAGGGCGGCCTCAAGCCCGTCAAGCTGCGCGTTTCCGAGTACGACCGCGCCGCACCGCACGGCACCGGCAACATCAAGGCTGGCCTGAACTACGCCATGTCCCTCAAGCCCACGATGGAGGCCCATCGCGAGGGCTATGCCGAGAACCTGTATCTCGACTCTGAGTCCCGCACCTATGTCGAGGAGACCGGCGGCGCGAACGTTCTGTTCGTGAAGGAGGACGGCACGCTCGTCGTTCCGCAGTCGCACACCGACTCCATCTTGCCCTCCATCACCCGTCGTTCGCTTGTTCAGGTTGCCGAGGACCTGGGCATGACCGTTGACCAGCGTCCCGTCGAGTGGGCTGAGGTCAAGTCCGGCACCTTTGTTGAGTGCGGCCTGTGCGGCACCGCTGCCGTCATTTCCCCGGTGGGCGAGATCGACAACAAGGTCTATGGTGCCGATGAGACCGTGACCTTCCCGGCTGGCTACACCGAGATTGGCCCCGTGATGAAGAAGCTCCGCGAGACCCTGACCGGCATCCAATCTGGTGCTGTCGAGGATAAGCACGACTGGGTTCACACCGTCGCGTAAGCTGCCATAGCTGTTCGGCCCGAGGGCAACCTTCCTTTCCGGCGCGTCCTCGGACATGCAAGAACCTCCGCAGCGCACTTCGTGCGGCGGAGGTTCTTTCGTCCTGCGGAGTGCGCCGGAAAGGAAGGCCGCGCTTTTGTTTTGGTTCGCGCCATGTGGGGGTGGTGGCGACGTGCATTTTTGCGAGTATTCTGCAATCGAAGGCCCCTGCATACCGACCTCGGGCAAAAAATCGGGATTTCTCGATGTTTTCTACGAATGATGGGCGGGGTTATGGGCTGACAGCGTTTGATTTGCAGGGGTATTTGCGCTCTTTGGCATTTATCGCGGTGCCCGAAGCCCTTGGTTATGTTGAATACTCCTAAAAATGCACGGCGCTTAGAGGGGGAGCTTCGCGAAAAAGGAAACCGCCCCGTCGAAGTATGCATTCGACGGGGCGGTTTATGCATTTGGCCGATTAAGGATGCGCTGCCAAACTACTAGAACTTGACGGTCGGGGCCTGGCGGGCTGCTTCGGCGGCCTCGAAGCCCTGGCGCTCCTTAAACTGGAAGATGCCGGCAAAGATGACAGCCGGGAACGTCTGAATGGCGTTGTTGTAGCTGAGCACGCAGTCGTTGTAGCTCTGGCGTGCATAGCTAATCTTGTTCTCGGTATCCTCGAGCGACGCCTGCAGCTGCGTAAAGTTGGTGTTTGCCTTAAGGTCGGGATAGGCCTCGGCTACGGCGAAGAGCTGGCGCAGCGCACCGGTCAGCACGTTGTCGGCTTCCATCTTGGCCTCGGGCGTGGTGGCCTTGACGGCGGTGTTACGCGCGCTGATCACGGCGGAGAGCGTCTCCTGCTCGTGCTTGGCGTAGCCCTTGACGGTCTCGACCAGGTTGGGGATCAGGTCGTTGCGGCGCTGCAGCTGCGTATCGATGTTCTGCCAGGCGTTATCGATGCGGTTACGCTTGGTGACCATGTTGTTGTAGATGCCGGCGATGGCGCAGACAATCACAATGACAACAACGATGCCGATGATGACGGTAATCATGATGTCTCCGTTTCGAATGGCCGCGGCGGCATGCGCCAGCTGCCGTTGGTATAACGCTACTAGTATACCCGCAACGTTTTGCCGTGCCGAACTTTCCGGTAAGCGTTATGTTTTCGGCGGGGTTGGCACCGGGGCAAAGCGCGCGAGGTACAGGTGTAAGATATGCGACAGATTTTCGAGTGTTGTCTTTGCCCTGAGGATGGCGATACCAGTGGACCTTCGCATTAAGAAAACCTACCGCGCCCTGTTCGATGCCTTCACCGAGCTTCTCGAGGAGCATCGTTTTGAGGATCTGACGGTTGCCATGCTGTGCGACCGGGCCATGATTCGCCGCACGACGTTCTACAAGCACTTTCGCGACAAGAACGATTACTTTGCCTTTTATATCGATGAGCTTATGTCGGGTTTGCCGCAAAAGCGGGTTGGCGAGGGCGGCACGGTGTCGGCTGACGACGTGCGCGTGCTTCGCCACGAGGTGTTCACCGACGCCATGGACCTGATTCTGGCCCATGAGCAGCTCATGGACAACATTTTGGCGAGCAGCATGTCGGGCATACTGACCAGCATGATTTGCGACCGCATTGCCCGCTCTATCCGCGAGTGTGTGATGAGTGCGCTAGACGAGGACGCGCTTGCGCCCGTGTCGCTCGACACGACGGCTGAGTTTGTCGCCGGCGGCATTATTCGGCTTTTTACTATGTGGTGGGAATCTGGTCACGATCTGGAACGTCGCTCCGAGATAGCCGACGTTGTCGATGCGCTGTTCGAGCGGACCATGACGCCGGTGCATCACTAAAGTGGCGGAGAGAGGGGGATTCGAACCCCCGGAACGCTCTCGCGCTCAACGGTTTTCAAGACCGCCGCATTCAACCGCTCTGCCATCTCTCCGTGAGTCGTAATGATAGCATCGTTTTGAATTTGCAACAGGGAAGGCGAACGATGACGATCACCGAAATCGACGAGAAGTTCATGCGCGAGGCGCTGGCGGAGGCTCGCGCCGCTGCTGCGGTGGGCGAGGTGCCCATCGGAGCCGTAGTGGTGCGCGACGGCGAGATCGTCGCGAGGGCGCACAATCGGCGCGAGCTCGACCAGGATCCTTCGGCTCATGCCGAGTTTGCGGCCGTGTGCGCCGCTGCCCAGGCGCTTGGCCGCTGGCGCCTTTCCGACTGTACGGTCTATGTGACGTTGGAACCCTGCTGCATGTGTGCGGGGCTTATGGTCAATGCGCGCGTGGGGCGCTGCGTGTATGGCGCGAGCGACGCCAAGGCGGGTGCGTTGGGCTCGTTGTACGATCTCAATGCCGATTCGCGCCTAAACCATCGGTTTCATGTGACCGCCGGCGTGTTGGCGGATGAGTGTCGCGCGGTGCTGAGCAACTATTTTGCCGGTTTGCGCGGTGCGGATGGCGTCGGTTGCGGCTGCGGTGCAAACCTTGAGGCGCATGTTGCCCACGCCGAGGCCCTTGCTGACGGCGAGGATCTTGCCGGCGAGACGCTCGACTTTGGTCCCGTGCAGCGCCGGCCTCGCCGTGTGCTGCTGGCGATTGATTCCTTTAAGGGCAGCGTTTCGAGTGCGCAGGCAGAGGAGGTCGTTGCCGAAGGCGTGCGCCGCGTTTGGCCCGATGCCGAGGTGTGCACATTGCTACTGGCGGATGGCGGCGAGGGAACGCTCGATGCTATCGCCGCATGCGGTGGTGAGCTCTCGACCTGCGAGGTGGCAGGTCCCTTGGGCGAACGCGTGTCTGCCCGGATGCTGGTGGACGGCGAGCGCGAGTCGGCCGTTATTGAGATGGCCGAGGCGGCGGGTATTGGGTATTCGCCCTGTGCGGAGTCGGCGGCGTTGGCGGCTTCGACCTATGGCGTGGGCGAACTGATGCTCCGTGCGGTTCGTGCCGGAGCGAAGACAATCTATATTGGCTTGGGTGGCAGTGCCACCAACGACGGTGGCGCCGGCATGCTGCAGGCGCTGGGCGCGCATGTGGTCGATGATCAGGGCTGCAATATCGCCCCCGGTCTTGCGGGCCTTGAACACGTGACGAGTATCGATTTGGCGCCAGCGCTGCAGGCTTTGGATGACGCTCGTATCGTTGTGCTTTCGGATGTCGAGAATCCGCTCGTAGGGCGTCGCGGCGCGCTTGCGGTGTTCGGCGGACAGAAGGGTCTGCCGGCGGATGATGCCGAGGCGCTGAACAGGTGCGACAGCTGGATGGTCGGCTACGGTCGCTTGCTCGACGCTGCGATTGCCGGAGCTCGAGCCCAGGGGCTGTTGCGCACATCCGAGGGTGCACGGACATTTGGCTCGGTGCTCGGTGTGCCCGGCGCCGGTGCCGCCGGTGGTCTGGGAGCAGCGCTGTTGGCACTCGGTGCCGAGTTGCGCTCGGGCGTGGAGACGGTGCTCGATCTCGTGGGGTTTGACGAACATGTGCGCGATGTCGACCTGGTCATAACGGGCGAGGGCAATATGGACGAGCAATCCGCCGCCGGCAAGGCGCCGGTGGGTGTGGCCCGCCGTGCCAAGCGCTATGGCAAGCCGGTTGTTGCCGTCGTGGGCGGTCGCGCTGACAACCTGGATGCGGTGTATGAGCAGGGCGTCGACCTGGTTTTGACGATCTGCCGCAAGCCCATGGGCCTTGAGCTGGCGCTCGATCCCCAAGAAGCCATAACCAACCTTATCTGCGCCGGCGAGTCTGCCGCTCGATCCTACGACCTCGCCCGCCTCTAAAACCTATCTCTCTATAAGTTGCGGTGAAATACGGAGTGTTTTTGCCTTTAAGGTGCCAATTCAGTACGTATTCCACCGCAACTTCGTGAATGGTCATCCGAGGCTGGTCGACATGGGTTTCGAGTCGGACCGTTTGCCACGAAACACGGCTATCTACTACGTTTAACCGACCACCCTCGACTATCTCGGAATTTGCAAAAATGAAACCGCAGGTAGAGAGCTTGCCGATTTCCGAAAAAGTCGGCTATGGTCGACCCCTGCGACCAAAACGTAGTAGATAGGCCCTTTTCGTGGCGCAGCACCAGATCAGTCTTTTTGGGACGGGGCTTTCTTGGCTACTTTCGTCACCCTGATGTCCCCAGTCAAAAAGTAGTCAAAAAAGCCTCGTCCCAAATTAGCTGTCTTGCCCCATCGGGCGGGAGCAGGTAATATATATCGAGCGCCTAGCGCGTTCGATGGGTTCGGATGACGACATGTTCCGAATCTGGTCAGGTCCGGAAGGAAGCAGCCATAAGGAGCCTCTGTCGGGCATCCGAATCCATCGAGCGCACGGGCGCTTTTTTGGTGCCGCGATGCGGTCCCGGTGTCGGCGGGCTGTTTGGTGCCTCGCTGGTCCTCGGCTTTGCCTGCGGGATCGCTCGACTACCAAACAGCCCACCGGCACCGGGACCACTTCGTCCAAAAATCACCCGTAAAGGCGCGTTAGCCTAATTAAATCTATCCCTTAAGGAATGCTGCTCGCTGGCGTTGTTTGGAGCGCGGTGGCGATGTGCTTCAAGAGACAGTGGCATTACCATTTGTTTTTACAAGTAAAGAGGTCCGTTTCTCTGGGTTGGGGAAACGGGCCTCTTTTTGTCTCTGGGCTTGTGGATTGGCGAAGACAATAACCGCTGGCAGCTATTTTGAGTTCTTGATGCGGCGTGTAGCCGTGGCGTTTATTCCGAGGCCTGCGGCGGCGACTGCTGCGAGTGCGATTGCGCTCGGTGCAGTGTCGCCCGTGTTTGCGAGCTTGCCGGGCTTGCCGCTGCTCGCGTTCGCTTGCTTGGTGGAGCTCGGCGTGGCGCCTTTGCCGGTCGCGGGCGAGCTGGCGGGCGGTGCCGGTTCGGCGGGTTGCGCCGAGTTGGAGGGAGGCGTCGTCTCGGTCGGTTGCGTTATCTCGGGCGAGGTGACCTTGTCTGCCGCGGCTTTCGCCTCTTCGTATGCCTTGCAGGCGTCGTCATAGGCCGCTTGCGCCTTTTCCAAATCGTCGAGGAGCGCATCTCGCTTGGCTACGTCCTCATCGATGTGGGCTTTGGCTTTCTCCGCCTCACTTTCGAAACGCTGAACCTGTCTTTCCTGGCTTTCGAGCCGGCGTTGGCAGTGGTGAAGATCATCTTCACAAGATTTTTCTCGCCTTTCTGCCGACATGATCTCACTTCGCAACTGCTTAATAGTTTCGTTAGAAGCTCCGTCGTCGATTGCCTTATTTAATTCTGCCTGAAGGCCGCTTGTCCGGTTGTGGGCCTCATCGTATTTGGCTTGGGCTGCATCGACGTTCGCTTGCATGGCGGGAAGGGGTTTCCTCCATTTGGCGGCTTCCGTCACCACCATGTCGTAGATCTCTTGAAAAGCGGCAATGTCATCATCGATTACCGCAAGTTTCTCAGGACTTGCGGCGTCTTTTGCGGCCTCGAGGGTTTTGAGCGCTTCCTGCATGGTTGCATACGCTTTTTCTTTTGCGGCGGCCGCATCTTCCGTCTGCAAGGCAACTGCACCGGTGGGGGAACTGGTTTCTGCCGCGATCGCCGTTACGGGGGGGGCGATTCCCGCGACAAGCGCCGCGGAAAGGGCGATGCCCACAGTTGCTCGTCTTGCTCTTCTTGCGAGAATGTCGTTCATCTTGGCACCTCATTTCAAGGGTCGGCGGCTCGGCTGGTAGCACTACTGTAAGTATACCAAGCGATTGGCGCGCCGCTGACCGGGCGCGCGCGACCTCTCCGCTTCTTTGGAAACCGAACCCCATTAGAAATGACGAGTTGTTTACGCTTCTTTTGGGCTCACCGTACTATCATGATTCGAATTGAGTGTGAATGATGATAGGGAGCGCCTTTTTATGATTGAGCTGCTCAGGCGTTTTGGCGGTAAGTTTCGCCGCTATATGGTGATTGGTCCTGCGTGCAAGCTGATCGAAGTGATCTTTGACCTGCTGACGCCGCTGGTGATTGCCCAGATGATCGATAAGGGCATCGGCGCACACGATGTCAACGCCGTCGTCCACTACGGCGTGGTGCTCGCCGCCATGGCTGTGATTGGCATCTCGTTTACGCTCGTCTGCCAAAAGATGGCGGCGCTCACCTCGCAGGGCATGGGCACCGATATCCGTGGTGCGCTCTACGAGCGCATTAATAAGCTGAGCTATGCTGAGCTCGATCGCTTTGGCGCGCCGTCGCTCATCACGCGCATTACCAACGACGTCAACCAGGTGCAGCTCGCCGTGGCGCTGGGCGTGCGCATGCTCATCCGCTGGCCCTTCCTGGCGGTGGGCTCTATGGTCGCAGCCCTTGCCATCGACCTTAAGCTCGGCATCATCTTTTTGATTTGCACGCCCGCCATCGGCCTGGTGTTCTGGTTTGTCATGGCACGCTGCATTCCGTACTACAAGCAGCTGCAGGCAAAGCTCGACCGCATTGCACTCATTTGCCGCGAAGGCCTTTCGGGCGCTCGCGTGGTCCGTGCGTTTGTGCGTGAAGATCACGAGCGCGAGCGCTTTGCTCAAGCCGCCGATGACCAGGCCAATACTGCCATCGCGGTGGGCAAGCTCTCGTCGATTCTCAACCCCGTCACGTTTCTTGTGATGAACCTGGGCGTGTGTGCCATCCTGTGGGTGGGCGGCATCCAGGTCAACGTGGGCGAGCTCACGCAGGGCCAGGTCATGGCGTTCGTCAACTACATGACGCAGACCCTGACCTCCATCGTGTACGTCGCCAACCTGGTCGTGGTCTTTACCAAGGCGAGCGCCAGTGCGTCACGTATCAACGAGGTGCTCAATTGCGTGCCGAGCATCACCGACGAGGGCAACCAGCCGGTCGCGCTGCCCGAGCCGGGCAATGTCGCTCCGACCTCCGCGCTGAGCTTGAGCCATGCGAGCTTCTCTTTTGGCGCCGGCGCTGCCAACGCCGTCAACGATGTGAGTCTGGAACTCCCGCTGGGCAAGACGCTCGGCATTATCGGCGGCACGGGCAGTGGCAAGTCCACGCTCGTTTCGCTTATCCCGCGCCTGTACGATGCGGGCACCGGCAGCGTGAGCGTAATGGGCGCCGACGTGCGCACCTGGCCGCTCGATCAGCTGCGCCACGTGGTCGCGACCGTCCCGCAGCGCGCGTCGCTGGTGAGCGGCACCATCCGCAGCAACCTGACCTGGCGTGACGAGGCGGCGACCGACGAGGAGCTCTGGGCGGCGCTCGACATAGCGCAGGCGAGCGAGTTCGTGCACAACAAGCCCCAGGGGCTCGACGCCCCGGTCGAGGCGGGCGGCAAGAACTTCAGCGGCGGTCAGCGCCAGCGCCTGACTATCGCGCGCGCCCTGGTGGGTTCGCCTCAGATATTGATCATGGACGATTCCGCCTCGGCGCTCGACTTTAAGACTGATGCGGCGCTTCGCCGTGCCATTCGCGAGCGCAGCATGCGCGGTGCCGCCGAGGGCGGGCTGCCGCTCACGACGGTGATTGTGAGCCAGCGCGTCTCGACCGTGCGCGACGCCGATATGATCTGCGTACTCGACCACGGCTCGGTTGCGGGCCTGGGCACGCACGATGAGCTGTACACGACCTGCCAGCTCTACCGCGAAATCTGTCAGTCGCAGCTTCGCCGTGAGGAGCTCGAGGGTCAGCAGGGGAGCGCGTCGCCCGCCCCCGCCCCAGGCGCCGCGCCCGCCTCGACTGCCCCCGCATCCGTCTGCACAAAGGAGGGCTGCTAGATGAATCCGTATACTTCCTCCGGTTCGGTCGCCACGATGACCGCTAACGTGTCCGGCAACGATAACCTTAACGACCTGGGCGACGGTCCGCGCCAACCCGGTGATCCCGAGCGCTATCCCGTGGGTGCGGTGACCCGCCGCCTGATGGGTTACGTCCGTCCGCACCGTATTTCGTTTACGGCGTCGTTTGTGAGCGCCGCCGTCTCGGTGATCTTACAGCTCTATACGCCTATTCTCATTGGCGAGGGCATCGACCTGATCGTTGCCGCGGGCCAGGTGAATTTCGATGCACTGCTGCCGCTTGTCACCAAACTCGCGATTGTCGTCGTAGGTGCCGCGGCCTTCCAGTGGCTGCAGGGCTACTGCGTCAACCGCCTGTCCTACGAGACGGTGCGTGACATGCGCGTGGAGGCGAGCGACAAGCTCAGCCGTATGCCGCTCAGCTTTATCGACAGCCATGCCCACGGCGACCTTATGAGCCGCGTGGTCAATGACGTCGACCAGGTGGGCGACGGTCTGCTGCAGGGCTTCACGCAGCTCTTCACCGGCGTTATCACCATCGTGGGCACGCTCGCGTTTATGCTCTCCATTAACCTGGCCATGACGCTCGTGGTGGTGCTCGTCACGCCGCTTTCCATTTTTGCAGCCGGCGCCATCGCCAAGCTTTCCAACAAGAGCTTTACGGCACAGCAGCGCATCCAGGGCCAACTTGGCGGTCATATCGAGGAGTATGTTGGTGAACAAAAGCTCGTGGACGCCTTCGCCTACGGCCCGAGCGCTCAGCAGCGCTTCGATGTCCTCAACGCCGAGCTCTATACGGCAGGTGAGCGCGCACAGTTTATGGGCTCGCTCTCTAACCCCGGCACGCGCTTTATCAACAACATCATCTACGCCGTGGTCGCCGTGATCGGCTGCGTCGGTGTGATCACAGGTGTGCCCGCGGCGCTTACGGTGGGCGGCGTGCAGATTTTCCTGTCCTACGCCAACCAGTACACCAAGCCGTTCAACGAGGTCACCAACGTCATTACGCAAATCCAGACGGCGTATGCCTCGGCGCGCCGCATGTTCGCGCTGCTCGACGCCCGTGAGCAAGAGCCCGATGCGCCAGATGCCGTGGAGCTTGCTGCCCCACAGGGCGAGGTGACCTTTGAGCACGTGGACTTTAGCTACGTGCCCGACCGCAAGCTGCTGCAGGATATCTGCATCGATGCCAAGCCCGGCATGCGCTTTGCCCTGGTCGGCCCCACGGGCTGTGGCAAGACGACGCTCATCAACCTGTTGCTGCGCTTTTACGATATCGACGCCGGTCGCATTGCGGTCGATGGCCGTTCCTCGCGTGACTACACGCGCGCAAGCCTGCGCCGTGCCTTTGGCATGGTGCTGCAGGACACTTGGCTGTTTGAGGGCACCGTGGCGGAAAACATCGCTTACGGTTGCCCGGATGCCACGCGCGAACAGGTTATCGAGGCTGCCAAGCGCGCGCATGCGCACAAGTTTATCGTGCAGCTGCCAGGCGGCTACGATACGGTGATCGGCGAGGACGGCGGCACGTTTAGCCAAGGTCAAAAACAGCTGCTGTGCATCGCGCGCGCCATGCTCACCGACCCGGCGATCTTGCTGCTGGACGAGGCGACCTCGAGCATCGATACGCGCACCGAGCTGCAGGTTCAGGCGGCATTTGACGAGCTCATGGCCGGTCGTACCAGCTTTGTGGTGGCGCATCGCCTGAGCACGATTCGCAACGCCGACTGCATTCTGGTCATGCGCGACGGCGAGATTATCGAGCGCGGCACGCACGACGAGCTGCTAGCGGCAGGTGGCTTCTACGCCGAACTCTACCGCAGCCAATTCGCCCAGTGAGCAAGCCCGTGGGGCAAATTAATCAGGTTTGTTTGTCCCATAGAGCGATCTTGTTATATAGCGTTCTACCAGCGCGTGAAACATTTTGACGATACTCCGTGACACAATTTGACGGCGTTTTGTGAAACAGTTTTTCGGCCATTCGTGAAACGTTCTGCGGCGGTTTCAATCCGAAGTACATACTGTTCGAAATCTGTCCAAAGATGTCGTCTGCGTCGCCAATCGACAGACGGTGGTTTACATCTGTCACGTTAGTACTAAGATATTCATCTAATAAATTGCATTAGTGGCTTTAGTTTTGGGGGAAACGAGGCAACGTGACTATGACGTGCTCTTTGGTGGTTAACAGCAAGAGCGGTAATACCAGGATGGTTTCGGGTGCGATCAAGCGCGCTCTGCAGGTTGCGGGCGTTGAGTTTGTCCATGCCGCGGCGTTGAGCGACGATGCGGACGCAGATCAGGTTGCGCTCGAGGCGCAGGGCGCCTGCGCGGCCGACACGGTGCTCGTCGGTTTTTGGTGCGACAAGGGCGCGTGCACGCCTTCGGTCGCGGCGTTGCTCTCCGCCTTGCACGGTAAGCGCGTCTTCCTGTTTGGCACCTGCGGCTTTGGGGCCGACCAGAGCTATTATCAGCAGATTATCGACCGCGTAACTTCCAATTTGGCTGGGGATGCCGAGCTTGCGGGCTGGGCGATGTGCCAGGGCAAGATGGGCCCCGCGGTCAAGCAGCGCTACGAGGCCATGCTCGAGCAAGATCCCGAAAACGCCCGATTTAAGATGCTGCTCGACAACTGGGTTGCCGCAAAGGATCACCCCACTAAGGAGGATCTGGACAACATGGCCGCAGCCGCAAAGAAGGCCGTGCTGGGAGAGTAGCTTCGCCGTTCGCGGTCCTTCGTGCAAAACAATACAAATGTGAAAGCCTCGAAGTTCTCGAGGCTTTTTTCTTGACACGAGGGCGCTCCTTTATTGATGGAAGGCCTAATAAGCTGATTGTTCTATGCCCGGATGTGTGCGGAGTGGGATGGGATTTCCGGATGGGTGGGGTTGCGGAAGCTGCGTCCCGGAATTTGCCTTTGGAATGGGATGCGGTTTCCCGTTGAGGGGCTCTGTGGAAACCGCATCCCAGTTTTCGGCCGAGAAATGGGATGCCGTTTCCGGTTGAGGGCCTTGGCGGAAAGCGCGACCCGGAATTTGCGATCGGAGTGGGATGTGGTTTCCCAACGGGGCCACAAGCGGAAACCGCATCCCACTCCGGACGTGAATTCTGGGACACGGTTCTCAGAGGATTATGGGCTGCGAACTACATGGGGCTGTCATAAAACTCCGGCAAGGGGAGGGTCGGAAATAAATGACACTTCCAGTAGTTTGTTTTAATGTGGGGGGGGGTACCATTATTTTAGTTTCGCAAAAAAATCGAACCTCCTATGGGGAAGTTGCGTAGGGGGTTAGTCGTAAGTATTGGATAAAACAGACTAATTTGGGGATAAATGGCCACTTACGCCAAAATAAGTAGCATTTAGCGATAAAACATTGAAAAATGTGTAGCACATCGCTATGTTTTTATTACGAAAAGATTCCAAATTGGCTTATTTCGGACTCACTTTTCAAGCGCCTTGCGGTTCCTGTTGAAACTTGCTGACCTTTGGATGGGTAGAATAGGTCCTCAAGGGGGATGAATTATCACTTTGACGGCGCGCAGACTCAAACGATTTATTACGCTTTTGAGTAGCTTGGCGTTCGCGCTTGTCATAGCCCTTGCCGTTGTTTCTTTTGTGCCTCGCGCATTTGGATACACACCCTTTGCTGTGCTTTCGGGCTCTATGGAGCCCGAGTTTCCCGTCGGCTCCATGGTGTTTGTTCGCCAAGTTGAGCCAACGGATATTGCCGTGGGCGACAATGCAACCTTTTACCGCTCCGACGGTGCCGTGGTGACGCACCAGGTGTACGAGATCGACCCTGTGGCACAGACGATCGGTACGCAGGGAATCGCAAACAAAAATGCAGATGGAACCATCATGCACGACGCCGAGCAGACGCCTTTTTCACGCGTGATCGGTGTCGTTTCTTTTTGTGTCCCTTACCTGGGCTTCGTTAACGCATATTGCACGACGATGCCCGGTTTGCTTGTTGTGGTGGCCGTTCTGGCGCTGCTGGTCGCGGCGTCGATAGTGCTCGATCGGGTGGTTTCCGACGAGCCTGCGGGTAAGCATGCCCGCGTGCATGCGAGGGAGCGGCGTTCATAGCGGCAGGGAAAAGCGTCGGCGGCGGTAGGGGCCGTTGCCGGGGAAGACGATTCTCGAAAGGAAGAGAACGATGGAAAACAAGAAGAAAAAGCGCTACGGCATCATTGCCGCCCTGCTGCTGTTGGTGCTGGCCGCCGGCGTTGGCACCTATGCATGGCTGACGGCGCAGTCGGGCCTGACCAACAACTTCACTACTGCGGGCATCAACAAGCCCACCACTAATCCTGATAATCCGGATCAGCCGATTCCGGATGACAACACTAAGGTCAACGGCAATCTGACCGAGACCAACTGGGTTGCGGACTCCAAGCTCGCCCCTGGCGTGTCTGTTCCTAAGAATCCTAATGTCGGTATTGGCAAGGGATCCGAGAACGCTTATGTGTACGTTTTCGTGAAGAACGCGACAGCGTCTGCTGGGGTTGATGATTCCAAGACGACTTACTTCACCATTAAAAATGGCTGGAAGGCCGTTGACGTGACCGCAGTTACGGGCGAGCCGACTCATTATCTCGGTGGCCTTTTCGTTTATGTTGGCGATGGGACCGAGGCAACTCCGCTTATTGCCAGCAAGACCGAGGACAAGTGGACCGGTGAGCTGTTCAGCAATGTGACTACGCCCAAGGAGACCGAGCAAAAGGATTTCGCCAATCCTGCCACGATGAAGGTCAACTGCTTCATTTACGCGGCAGACAACACTGCTGAGGGCTCGTCTGCGTCTGCTTTGACTGCTGCCAAGGCATGGGCTGACACTCTCAAGTAATCCCACCCCCCACTGAGATCCCGGCCCGCCCCCACCCCTATATTCGGGCTGGGATCTCAGTCCCCCTTTTTATCGACGACTGGCGAACGTAATGCTCAATAATCTTTCCGACAATCAGAAACGTACCTTGGCGCTTGCCGCGATGGCGCTGTTGGCCCTGGCGTGCCTGTGCGGCACGCTGGCTTTTACCGTTGATATGGTTCCGGCGAACAACGTCCTATCGTTTGGCAGCGTGAAGGTACGAGTCTGCGAATACACCCTCAACGAGCAAGGCGAAGAGATTCCGTTTGAGGCCAACGAGTACGGGGACTATCCCGACACCAAGGCCAGCGGCTCTGACATCAGCCGCATTGTGCGCGTGGAGAACGCTGGCGCGCAGCCTGAGTACGTTCGCGCGCGCCTGCGCATGACGTCGGTGGCACCAGACGGCTCGTGCGCGGATGCCTCGGGCAACGTTGCGTTTCATGTGAATGTGGGCGAGGGGTCCCCGTGGATCGACGGCGGCGATGGGTGGTACTACTACCGCGGATTGGCCGGGCGTGGCGGCACGCTCGACCCCGGCGTCATGACGGAAAGCCTCATGGACTCGCTGCGCTTTGTGGGCGACTACCACGATGCCGCGCGCGGCGGCTCATTCAGGCTCGATATCGATGTTCAGGCCGTGCAGGCCAAAAACCAGCAGGCAAGCGATACCGCCCTCGACGTACTTGACGTTGTGGGTTGGCCGGAGGCGAACTAGCCTATGAAGATCAAGAACATGAACCGGGGTATGCTTAGCAGGCTGGTTGCCGTCGCAGCGATTGTCCTTTGCTGCGTTATGGCGCTGCCAACGGTGGTGCATGCCGAGGACGTGCCCGAGAACAAAAACGAATTCCACATCAAAAACGAGGCTGACTTTTTGTTGTATGTGGCGCTGTCGCGCGAGCGCGATACGTCCGGCTGGCACGTTTATCTCGATAACGACATTGAGCTCGACAGCGACGACATGAAAGCCATCGTTGCAAACACTGTTAAGCATCTGTCGTTTGGCAACAAGGAGCATCCGTTTAAGGGCGTGTTCGATGGTCAAAACCACACCGTTGAGGGCCTGAACTACGATAAAGACGCTTTTGACCCCGAGCGCGATACGGGATTTTTTGCCGAGACCAACGGTGCCACCATCAAAAACTTCCTGGTCAAGGACGCCAACGTGTGGGCGGACTTCCGCGGTGGCATTATCGTGGGCAAGGCCGTCAATACGCGTTTCGAAAACGTTATGGTCATGGAGAGCACGCTGCACGTGACCTGCGCCAACAATGCTCTCAACCTCATTACCAACGCAGGCTTTGAGGGCGGTCTCATCGCCGGCGAGCTCGACGGCTGTACCCTCTATAACTGCGAGGTACGTGGTGGCCGCGCCGTTAACAACACGACTTCGGGCGTGCAGGCGCTCGGCGGTGAGGGTCTGTATATGGCGGCGTTTGCCGGCTACGTTGAGAAATCGACTATCGAGTACTGCCGCGTGACGCCGACGCGTAAGGACGACGGCTCGATTGCCGAGAAGGGCATGACCGACGTCACCAATAAGTACGACGTGGCCATTGGCGCCCTGGGCGGCAACAACGTGTACGCCTCGGGCTTTGTGGGCTGCATGGCAGGTGACGCCAAGATCATCGACTGCTTCTCGACGGCCCAGTGCTACAGCTATGCCGCGTCGTACGTGGGCGTTGTCGCCGTGACGCGCGCGTGGGCGGGTGGCCTGGCGGGTCGTATTTTAACCAAAGAAGGCAATGAGCTCGTCCGCAGCCACTTTGCAGGTGACCTGAGCTCGCGTCAATACAACCCCATCGCCGTGATCCCCATCATCCAAAACGACGTGAACCTGGGCGGTATTGCTGCGCGCGCCAACAAGGGCGACGCCACGGTCACCGAGTGCTACTTTAAGCCGAGCGTGAGCCTAAACGGCAGCAGCCAGGGTACCGCGGCTAAGAAGAAGATCCCCTCTTTTGGCGGCGACGGTACCACCAAGGGCGACGGCTATGGCCCGTGGGACGACGAGCGCTATACCACGCGTGAGCTATGGGAAGAGCACGACTACGACTTCTGTGCCGGCACCATGCGCTCGACTGCCAATAACGATTATCTGGGCGGCGACCATGCAAACGAATGGGCGATGGATTACAAGCTGAATATCCCCGTGCATGGCCAAAGCGTTAAGGCGACGATCGATTTTCCCGGTGCGGGTACCGCGACTATTACGGCAACCAAACTCGGTATTGATCAGGCGACCTCGGATCCGTATGCCTTTGCCGTGAGTGCCGTGCTGGCGGGAACTGCTCAGGTCTTGGCCCAGGGCGATACCTCGGTAACGTTTAAGCAGGAGACCTCTGCAAAGCCTGCCGACCTGAGCGAGGCGAACGGCGGCTACCGCTTTATGGGCTGGTTCCGCGAGCCCGATGTGCGTGTGAACCGAATTGGACAAGACAACAGCTGGTTTGACGGCAAGACCGATGCCGATGCTGTGGCTGCTGGCAAGCAGGTCCAGAAGAACGAGGCAAACGACAAAACGTCGACCTATACTGCCGATAACGCGAAGGGGGCCGAGGCCTTTAAGGGCAACGACCTCTTTATTGCTTCGTACGAGGCGCAGGTGCTGTTCTATAACGTCAAGGGTGAGATGCTCTCGTGGCAGAGCGGCGAGGCGCACGACAAGTCGACGGATTGGTACCGCTATGGTGTCGGTTTAACGCCGGTTGCCCCTGCGGACCGCGGCACTCTATCTGCCAGCGCCACCTTTATTGGTTGGACGACGCAGCCGAGCGGCGAGGCCGGGATGCATGGCGGTTACGCGGCCATCACCTCGCCTAAGCTTGCCGAGCTAAAAAACGCCGGTGCGTTCTATCCTGCCGGCGCTGAGATCACTGTGCTTGGCCCTACCGATTTTTATCCGGTGTACACCGACTATGTGTCGAACATCATGACGGTGTTTGAGGGCAATGAGCAGGATGCAATCGACGATCAGACTCGGCGCGATGGTGTGGGCAAAACTGACGTTAAGGTTGAGACTGCCGAGGATGGCACCGGTGTGTACACGGTGCGGGTGTGCGACGTGGACAACAAGCCTTTATCAGAGGACGGTGCGCTGCCCGACGGCTACCGTTTCCTGGGTTGGTATGAAAACAAGGGAACCGAGGATGCCCCGCTTGAGGTGCGCGTAAGCCGCGATCCCAGCTATACGCTCCCCACCGATGTCGATTTAACCGCGCCGCATACCTACATCGCCCGCTTTGAGTACCGAGTGGATTATTACGTTCGGGCTTATACCAACCATGAGTTTACGGACAGCAAGCTACTTTGTTCCGTTTGGAATCGCTATCAAACGCCCTTTGAGGAAAACGTCGGTAGTACCTTCGTGCGTGAAAACGTCGTCCACTGGGGCCCGGAGCATGTTGACCACGGTATAAAGGATAGTTATGAAACGTGTGGCACACGCTTCACGAAGGAAACCCTTGTCGTGAGTCCCCTTAACGCGTACTCGCACAACGTTAAAAACGATACGGGAGCCGATACTCTAAAAAACCTCTATGCCGATACCGATTTTCCAGGCGCTGCAACGCTAAGCGATACTTGGACTTCGGCTTCGCTGAACGTAACGGTCAAACCGGTGAATGATCGCTATCGCCTGAATTTCTGGACGCTTGAGCGCGATGGTGAATATTGGACATATGTGAAAAATCCCATCGAGAGCATGGTGCGTACAGATAAGAAGTACTACGTTCGCGCGATGATTACCACGGACGTCAATTTCTACAACAAGGGCGATAATGTCGTGAGGACTGCCACGCGGCGCTATGAGAGTAACTTGCTGCAGACCAAGGTGAACGGGGCGGATCCGACGTTCACGTATTACTACCCGCATGTTAATAAGTCGGTTAAAGTGGCCGAAAAGCCAGAAGATGGTGAGAAGGGATCGTATGAGAGCCCCCTGACCCTCGAGTCTTCTCCGACCGATACTGAAATGGCCGTGCGGAATCCTAAGGGCGAGCCGGATCCGAGATATAAGTTCTTGGGTTGGATTTCGACCGCCGAGGTCCAGAAGGATTCTCCCGTCTGGAACTATATCTATGATGTCGCCAACGACCCCTATGTGACGAGCGATCCGGAAAAGGCGGCGCCATACTTGGCGACGGATGACTTCAAGGTCACCAAGTGTCAGGATGCCTATCCCGTCTACGCAAAGTTCGACGTCAACTACACCACCAACCTGCACCGCGCCGGTTTTAATGGCACTTCCGAGGTGAATGTTCCTAGGTATGACATCACCCCTAATCTCAATGCGGACAACGATCCCGCCACGGCAACGGTGACTCCTGATATCGAAACGACGGTATACAAGTCCGGCGGCGAGTTATACAAGCTGAATAAGGTCGAAATCGAACTCCCGAACGGTGAGGTTAAAAAGCTCGAACCTAACGGCGATAACTCGTATTCCTATCAGGTGGAACCCGGCGGAGCCTATACATTTGTGGCGTACTATTCGCCGTTGGCGGTCGTGTACCATCTCAATGCCAAAGATGTGGATGGCAAGGTAGCCCAGCAGGGCGATACGCTCGGCAGCCTTAAGGACGGCATCCCGCTGCCGACGTATAACGTTGGCGACATCGATGATGCAACGAACGCATACAATGCCTTCGTAGGCTGGACGGAAACTAAACCGGCATCCGGCAACTGTTATGTCGTTTGGTCGGACGGCCTTCCCATGGTGAATACAAACACTGTGGTTAACGCCCCCATGGAGCTGTACCCGGTCTACCGTGCCAGCGCGGTAATTGTCCAATCGAATATCGATGCCAATCTGGATAACCCCGATTCCGTGCGTTCTCTTTCGCGCACCGACTCTGGCGATCAAATTTCGCTGGAAGTAAGAGCTACAGCTGAGGTTGTCGGCATTGACGGCACCAAGTACGACTTTGTCGGCTGGTCGCGCGACTATGAACCCGATGGCAAATACACCCTGTTGACCGAAGACGATAAGTATCCCCTCGAGGGTAGTGAACCCTTTAAGGGCGCGACGTATACCGCGGTGTACAAGGTCACGCCGTATAAGGTGCGCTATCACAGCGTCGACGGGGCGGTCATCTTTACGGCGACGGTCGACTCGGGCGACGAGCGCGCGCAGGACGGTAAGCCTGGCTTTGTCTACACGGTCGATGTTCCCAAAATGGACGAGAGCGGCAACCCTTTCTACGACAACGACGGCAATCCTGTGATGGAGCAAAAATCCGTGGCGTACGATCCGGACGCCCACTCCAAGATCGTCGCGCTGCTCGATGAACAGGCTGCTGCCAATGGCGATAAGCGCGAGCTCTTCTTGGAGTGGCGATATGTGGGTGCCGATGGCACTGCAAAGTCTTGGGATGAGTTCAAGGGCGAGCCAGTCAAGGGCGACATGGACCTGTATCCCGTGACGTATCGCGTGGTTGCCAACGATACGTCTGATCCCGCGAAACCCGTAACCATGACCGCGCAGCTTAAATGGCTGCTCGATCCCGCCGCCGCCAACACCGTCGATGACGGTGCCGACCAGGCGCCGTTTAAGGTCTGCTTTGCCGAGCCGTTTATGGGAACACAACTGACCGTTACGGTAACGCAGGCAAGCTACGGCCCTGGTGCAGAGGGCGTTTCTGCGGCGGAAAAGCCTGTGAACGGCAAGTTTGTCTCGCTCTACAGTCTGGGTTCGGGTGGCGGCTCGTTCGACCTGGCCAACCGTCTGGAGTCCAAGAAGACGGGCGAGGGCGATCAGGGCCCCGGCAAAGCCGTGTTCAACTTTGCCCAGACTCATGCGCTGACGATCGTTAAAAAGACGACCGATGCCAGCGCTATGGGGCAAACGTTCCGCTTTAAGGTAACGCGAAAGATGTCGCAGGATTCTCCTGCCGAGACGCGCATGGTCGAGGTGAAAGTCGATAAGCAGCAGCCGGAAAACGGTGAGACCTGGTATGTCGGCAGCGTGCAGTTCGCCGCTCCGGCGGGCATCTATACCGTCGAGGAAGATACGGCTTGGGCATGGCGCTACCGGGGCGAGCTGAGCACGCCGGGCAAGGCGCCCGGTAAAACTGCCGAGCTGACGATTTCGTCTGCTTCGAGCGCAGGCGACGCCGTGGTGACGTGCGTTAACACGCGCGCGAAGGACAAATGGGTCGATGGTGGCTCGCGTGCCAAGAATGTTTGGGAAAACGGCACGCTAAGGAGGGAGGACTAGGATGGGTAAGCGCAAGCAGATCGTTGCCCTCCTTGCCGGCGTTCTTCTTTTGGCTGGCGTTGCCGGCACCTTTGCGTGGCTTTCGGTTACGGGCGTGCTGGTCAACGAGTTTGGCTTTGGTTCGGTGGCGCCCTCGGTAGACGAGAAGCTCAATGGCAACGTGAAGAGTGACGTCACGATTACAAACAAGGGCTCGGCTCCGGCATACCTGCGTGCTGCGGTGGATATCTACTGGCAGGACCAGGATGGCGCGCGCCTGTGGGATGAGCCGGTCGAGGGTACCGACTACGCCATTGTGTGGGGCAACGTGTCCAATGCCTCAACTACTGGCAGCGCCTCGTCTTGGGTTCGCTCGGCCGACGGGTTCTACTACTGGACGTCTCCTGTTGCGCCGCTCGACAAGACGGGCGTGCTCATCAAGGGCGTGTCCGAGAAGAAGGCAGATGGTAAAAACCTAGTTGTTGACATCTCGACCCAAGCGATTCAGTCTACGCCCGACGATGCGGTCACCGAGGCATGGAACTGTACGGTCAAAGATGGCGTGCTGGTGCCGCCGCACGGAGGTGCGTAAGCATGGCTTTACCGATTTTCAAAGACGTTGCGCGTTCCTTGCGTTGTGTGGTCGCGGCCATTTTCTGCGTGGTCGCGCTCGCCGTTCCTGCCCGTGCGTTCGCCGATACGCCCTCGATTGCCTATGACGGAAATGCACGCCAGCTAACGGTATCGGGAGCGACGGACTCCTCGGGGGAGCCCGATCTGTTTCCAGCCTTTAAAGATCTAATGCCCGGCGATGTACGCGAGCAACAGATTGGGGTTCGTGCCACGGGTGTAAAGTCCCAGGTACGTGTGTTTGTGCGGGCTGTTGTCGATCACGAGACGGCACATCTGCTGTCGCCCATTACCCTAACGGCGTCGGCGGCCGATGCGTCTGCCGGTTGGCTCCAGACGGGAACGCCGGGCAGCGTGTTTGCCTATCCCACGCAGGTCGCAACGTTTACGAGCGATGGCAGCACGGTACTCAATTTGCAACTAAGTGTCCCGACGTCGGTGGGCAACGAGCTTGCCGACGCAAACAAGGCAATTCGCTGGGAAATCACCGCCGAAGACGATGGCGAGAAGATCTCCGTACAACCTGCTGGCAGCAAGAAGCCCGGCTTGCTTGGTCTGGCGGCAACGGGCGACAACACGCTCGCTTTGCTTTTGGTGTTGCTGGCGCTTGCCATCATCGCTTTTATAGCCGCGCTTCTCTTGTCCCGGAGGAACAAGCGCTAGGTCCATCTTCTAAACGCAACGCCCTCCTGGGCGGCGGGCACGAAGTTCCCAGCTCTACAGTCCTGCGCAAGACGAAGGCCACATTAAGTGGTCTTCTTTGCGTGCGGAACTCGCGATGAACTTCGTGCCCGCCGCCCGGGAGGGTGTCTCTTTATTGATAGAAGGCCTAATAAGCTGATGATTTCATGCCTGGATGTATACGGAGTGGGACGGGCTTTCCGGATGGGCGGGGTTTCGGAAAGTGTGTCCCAGAATCGGCGCTCAGAGTGGTCCCCACTTTCCGGTTGATGTCTTGTCCGGAAACTATGTCCCGGAATTAAGGCTTGGAATGGGATGCACTTTCCGGTTGAGAGCCTTAGCGGAAAGTGCGACCCGGAATTTTCTCTTGAAGTGGGATGCGCTTTCCCAACAGGCCCTCAAGCGGAAACTGCGTCCCATTCCGAAGGCAGATTCCGGGACACACTTTCCGAATATAAAGAAGGCCACTTAATGTGGCCTTCAACTTATATATGTTGCGGATGCTTTCATGACAAGCCGCGCTTCAACACCGAGGCGTCTGCCTGGCGACGCGGAATGTAAGGTTCATCGCGAGTTCCGCACGAGCCGGAGAGCACTTAATGTGCTCTCCGTGCGAGCAGGACTGTCCGAGCAGGGAACCTTACATTCCGCGCCGCCAGGCAGACGAACCAGTTAAGACGTGTCGCTACTTGATCTTGGTCGTGCCCGGTGCCAGGTTGGGGTCGGTCTCGTTGGCCTCGGTCTGGAAGTGCTCGGTATACACGTTCTTGCCGTCGCGGAACATCTCGTAGTACTGCATCTTGGCGTAATCCTCGCGCGCCTTGGTGGCGGCTGCTGCGGCGGCGTCGTCACCGGTGACGTTGGAGGAAAGCGCCCAACGCAGGCTGGCGTCCTCGTAGCCCACCGAGTTGATGGCGGGCAGCGACTCGCGCAGCGTCATGTGCGCTTTCTGGTAGTCGGTCAGCGGGGCGCCGATCAGCTGCATCAGCTGGGTGGACAGGTAGTTGGTGGACAGGTCGTCGACCTCGCTCGTCTGGTCGCAGCCGGCGACGTCGTAGTTAGCCCAGATGATGTAGTCGGTCTGCCACAAGCGCTCCTGGTGCGTGGCGTCGTCCTCGCCGGTAAACCACTTATCGTTGAACTTGGACGGGAAGAACGGCTGGTGGTCGCCCCAGAACACCACGACCACCTTGCGGTCGAGCTTGCTCAAGGCGTTAAGGAAGTAGCGAAGCGCCTGGTCGGACTGCTCGATGCACGAGACGTACTCGTCGACATCGGACAGCGTGCCGTCCTCGACGGTCTTGGCGTCCAGATCGGTCGTGTCGATGTTGAGGTGCATCTGCTTATCTGCCGGCAGCAGGCCCGTGTCGTAGCCCGAGTGGTTCTGCATGGTCACATCGAAGATGAACTGCGGGTCGGCGTTCTGGTCGAGAAGCTCCAGAATCTTGTCGTAGGTAGCCTGGTCGGTCACCATGCCGCGCAGGGTATCGGCGCCCTGGAAATCGTTGATGGACAGGAACTGGTCAAAGCCAAAGTCCTTATAGACGTTCTCGCGGTTCCAGTTGGTGGCGTGGTTGGGGTGCATGGCCGTGGTGGAATAGCCGAGCGATTTGAACTGCTCTGCCAGGTTCCCGGTCGTCTCCATGTTGTAGATGGTGTAGGGGTACACGCCCGAACCCAGGTTGGCCATGGAGTTGCCGGTCATAAACTCAAACTCGGTATTGGCCGTGCCGCCGCCGTAGGCGCTCACATAGAGCTTGCCGCGGCTGAGGCAGTTGGACAGGTTCTTAAAGTACTGCGGGCCCTCGTAGCCGGCGCGCATGTTCTGGTAGATGGACAGGTCCGAGAAGGTCTCGTTCATGATGGCGATGACCGTGGGCTTCTCGCTGTCGAATTGCTCCTTTGCGGCGGCGCGCTCGTCGCTCTTGGCCGCGTCGGACTTGTCGTAGGCCTTGGCGTACTTTTTGAGCGTGGCCTTGGCATCGTCGACGGAGTAGTCGGCGGGTTTGGGCGGCTTGATGGACTGCGC
Source organism: Coriobacteriaceae bacterium (assembly GCA_902364645.1). GTDB lineage: Bacteria > Actinomycetota > Coriobacteriia > Coriobacteriales > Coriobacteriaceae > Collinsella. Next base: position 77,562 of record CABJEP010000005.1, read on the forward strand.
CGCACTAATAAAGGCAGGCAGGTAGCCCTCGCGCCAGTAGCTCTCGAGCGGACGCCAGGTGTAGACGGTGATGCCGAGAGTGTTGTAGTAGTCGATGAGCGTGACATGCGCGGTCACACCGCCCAGGCATAGCACTGCCACGAGCAGGTTGGTGAGCAGCATGCGCTTGGCGCTGGCGGCACCCTTCTGACGGTGCGGTGCCACCAGGCCGGCGTACTCGCACAGCAGCATGGCGATGGCGGTAAAGCCCATGGACAGCACGCAGAACAGCGAGATCGAGAAGGTGTAGCCGTTGCCGGCGACCGCGGCGGCGGTGGAGATGGCCGAAAGGTCGCCCGGCTGGATGGGCATGGATTTAAACGTGATAACGAAGAACTCGGCAATGCCCAGGACAAAGAGGGCAAAGGCCAGGACCGCGGGAGCTGCGCCGTGGCGCTGGAATAGGAAGAACAGGCCGGTCATGAGCACGGTGATGATGGCCCACTCGAGCAGGATGCACAGGGGGTAGACCCAGGTAAAGTCGTGGTTGGACGAGACCTCCATGCCCAGCAGCGCAAAGACGCCGGCGAGCAGCAGGCACAGGACGGCGGCGACGAGCGGTTTGCCCACAAAGGCGCCGCGCAGGCGGGCGAGCTTGCCAGTGGGGGCGGGAGCGTCGGCCGAGGCGAACGCAAAGACGCGCGGTGCGATGCGGTCGCGGGCGATGCTGGCCCAAGCGCATCCGGTGAGAATGGCGTTGGTCAGGATGAGAATCACAAAGGCGAGCGGCTCGTTTTGAGCGACGAGGCCAATGGCGCCCCAAATGGTCAAAAAGAGCTGGAACAGGCCGAAGGCGACGCTCCACCCAAGAGCGCTTTTGGCAACGGTGCCCGACTTTGCGCAAATGGCCTTGGCCTCGCGCAAGACAAGGTAGACGGTCGCCGCAAGACCGACGAGCGAGATGGCGGCAGCGAACATGCTGAGACTCCTCACAAACTAAAACCTACGAAAGCGGGGATTTACCCGATTGTTACCAAGATATGCGCAGCAATTGGTGGCTGCGCACACCAACCAGCCATATTAACGCGCGCGTGTGGCGGTGTGGCGCAATGTAGTGGCGACCTGCGCGATAATGGACGGGAATTACACGGAAACGTAAAGGCTTCTTAAAGAAATGGCGAGGGTAGGGCAATGAGCGAGCAGGTTTGCGAGGCGGACATGGGCGGCGACGGAGCTGCGGGCGTGGATACGTACGGCTATCCGGTCGAGACTACGGGCAACGCGGTACTGGACATTTTGGAGCACCGCTCGTCCACGCGCGCTTTTGCGCGCGATGACGACGGCCGTCCCGTGGCGGTGACCGACGAGCAGCGGGCGGCGATCTTGCATGCGGCGAGTCGCGCGCCGTCGGCGGGCGCCATGATGATGTATTCCATCGTGAGCATTCGCGAGCAGGCTACGCTGGACCGTCTGGCCGACCTGTGCGATCACCAGCCCATGATCGCCAAGGCGCCCTGGGCACTTATATTTGTGGTCGATTATGCCAAGTGGATCGATCTGTTTGAGCACGTGGGCTGCTTTGAACCCGAGTTTGTCGGGCGCACGGGCAAGGCGCCCCGCCGCGCGCCGGGTTTGGGCGACTTTGCCATCGCGGCGCAGGATGCCGTGATCGCCGCTCAAAACGCCGTGGTTGCCGCCGAGGCCCTGGGGCTGGGGAGCTGCTACATCGGTGATATCGTCGAGAATGCCGAGGAAGTCGCCGAGCTGCTCGATCTGCCGCCCTATACCATGCCGCTGTCGATGCTCATCATCGGCACGCCCCGTAAGGAGCGCCCGGCAATCGCGCATCCCGTGGTGAACCTGGTGCACGAGGAGCACTACCGCCGCGCCGACGCCGAGACGATGGATGCGCAGGTGGCCGAGATGGACGCGATGTTTCGCCCGCATGCCCGCGAGGCGGGCGAGCGCGTCATCGATATCTACACCCGCAAGCACACGAGCCCCTTTATGGCCGAGATGAGCCGCTCCATGGAGTGGTGGTTCAAAAACTGGTTCGGAAAATGACGGATGTGACAAAGGGAGCAGTCCCTTTGTCACATTCCATATCGCCGCGGTGGCCTAAAGGCCGCATAAATGTTTATCTAGCTGGGAAAACGGTGCCATTAAAATATGGGCTGATTACATATAATCCCGTCGAACGTTAAAGTTGGGAGGAAACCGGCTTATGAATCAAAAGGCCAAGGAGGCAGCTTCGCACGCTGCGATTCCTGTGAGCATCTCGGCGATGCTCGTCACGCTGGGCGTGGTGTATGGCGATATCGGCACCAGCCCCATGTATGTAACCAAGGCGCTCGTTGCCGGCAACGGCGGCATCGGAAGCGTCACGCAGGAGTTCGTGCTCGGCGCGCTCTCCCTTGTCGTGTGGACGGTCACACTGCTGACGACCGTCAAGTACGTGCTGATCTCGCTGCGCGCCGACAACCACGGCGAGGGCGGCATCTTTGCCCTGTACAGCCTGGTCAAGCGCTGCGGCAAGTGGCTCATCATCCCCGCCATGCTGGGCGGCGCGGCGCTCCTCGCCGACGGCATCCTGACGCCTGCCGTTACCGTCACCACGGCCATCGAGGGCCTGCGCACCATCCCGGCGGTCCATGCCGTGCTCGGTGACGACCAGGGTCGTGTCGTCGCCATCACGCTTGCCATCATCATCGCGCTCTTCTTGGTGCAGCGCATCGGCACGGCCAAGATCGGTCACGCCTTCGGCCCCATCATGACGCTGTGGTTTTTGTTCCTGGGCGGCACGGGCCTGTTCTTTGTCTGCCAGTATCCCGCGGTGCTGCTGTGCCTCAACCCGTTGCGTGGCATCGCTTTTCTGCTGAGCCCCAACAACCATGCGGGCATCATGATTCTGGGCAGCTGCTTCCTCGCTACCACCGGTGCCGAGGCGCTCTATTCCGACATGGGCCATGTGGGCCGCGGCAACATCTATGCCACCTGGCCGTTCGTTAAGTGCTGCCTGCTGCTGTCCTACATGGGCCAGGGCGCGTGGCTTATCAACAACGCCGGCAACCCGGAGCTCATGGGTATCGCCGACCTCAACCCCTTCTACCAGATGCTCGCCCCGGGTCTGCGCCCCTTTGCCGTCGGCCTTTCCACCGTCGCGGCCATCATCGCCTCGCAGGCGCTCATCACCGGCGCATTCTCGCTGGTGTCCGAGGCCAGCCGCCTGGACCTCATGCCGCATATGCAGGTCTTCTATCCTGCCGAGACCAAGGGCCAGCTCTACATCCCCATGGTCAACAACGTCATGCTCGTGGGCTGCGTCGTCGTGGTGCTGCTGTTCCAGAACTCGGCGCACATGGAGGCCGCGTACGGCCTGGCCATTACCCTGACCATGATGTGCACGACAATGCTGCTCTTCTTCTATCTGCACGTGGAGCGCAATCTCAAGGTCGCGCCGTGGATCTTTGCTGCCTTCTTCCTTTTGCTCGAGGGTTTCTTCTTTGTGAGCTCGCTCACCAAGTTCTTCCACGGCGGCTACTTCACCATCCTTATGGCTGCACTCATCATGGGCATTATGGTGTGCTGGTACAACGGTACGGCGGTCGAGCAACGTCAGTTTACGCTGCTGCCGCTGCGCAGCTATCTGCCGCAGCTCAAACGCCTGCGCGACGACGATCGCTACGAGCTCATGAGCGACAACATCGTGTACCTGACCAAGGACACCAACACCGACTATATCGACCGCGATATCGTCTACTCGATTTTGGATAAGCACCCCAAGCGCGCTCGCGCCTGGTGGTTCGTGAATGTCGAGACCATGGAGGAGCCGCATACCTTTGCCTACTCGGTCGAGACGTTCGGCACCGACTACGTATTCCGCGTGCATCTGTACCTGGGCTATAAGATCAACCAGCGCGTCAATGCTTACCTGCGCCAGGTTGTTCAGGACCTGGCTGCCAGCGGCGAGCTGCCGGCGCAGACGCATGACTACTCGGTCTACAAGGACCCGGGCAACATCGGTACGTTTAAGTTCGTCATGATCCGCAAGCTGCTGGCGCCCGAAAGCGACGTGGAGCCCAGCGAGCGTACGGCCATCACGCTCAAGTACATCATCCGCCGCGCCGCCGGCACGCCTGCGCGCTGGTACGGCCTGGAGAACTCCAACGTGAGCTTTGAGTACGTGCCGCTGTTCACCAAGTTTAAGGCCGTGAGCAAGATGCAGCGCCTGGCTCCCGACGAGCGTCCGTAGTCGACGTCTGCTGTTTGTCTAGCGACCGCAGGCTGCAAAGGCTATACACTTGAAACCACCACAAGGAGGCCACCACCGCAAAGGTGCCAGTCCCCTTTGTGGTGGTTTTTGTTTTTGAGAGAGGGGCGGGGCGCTGATGGACGTCCGTGCGGACGGCGATATTGCCGAGAACTTTTGGTGGCGGCGTACAACGCTGACGCGTCGCAGCCCTCTGTATGACGCCTGCGTATCGGCGGGGCTGCTAGCCGCGGCGACGATTGTGGGCGCGCTGCTCGACCATCCGGGGCTCGCGCCGAGCATCATGATCGTCTATGTGTTTGCCGTGCAGCTGTGCGCTTTCTTTACCTGGAGCCGCCTGTACTGCCTGCTGAGCTCGGCTGCCGCCGTGGCGCTCTACAACTTCTTGTTTGTCGACCCGCGCTACGCGCTGTCGTTTATCGACCGCGTCTATCCCGGCATGTTCTTTATCATGTTTGCGGTCTCGCTCGTATCGAGCTCGATCGCGCTGGCCCTGCGCCGCGCCTTGGCGCAGGCCGCCGCCAGCGACCGTCGCACGCAGATGGTGCTCGAGACCAACCGCATGCTGCAGCGGTGTGGCGATCAGCAACAGATTGTGCACGCTATGGCAACGCAGCTGGCGCGTCTTTCGGACTGTCCGGTCGTGTGGTATAGCGCCGATGCCGATAACGATGACCTGCTGCCGCGCACGACGTACACGGCCGTGGGCGATGCCGCGCCGGTACACCAGCTGGCGCCGCAGATGCCGCCGCGGCTCTCGGCGTCCGCCTATGTGGGAACGCCGCTCGATGCCACCTATGGCGCCTCGGCGTTCTACGGCATATACCTGACCGTGCGCTCGGGCGACACCATGGTGCGCGCGGGCGATCCCGCCTCGGTGGTGGGGGTGTTCGCCATTGTCGCCGAGCCCGATGCGCTGACGCCCGAGGAGCGGACGCTTGCCGATGCCATCGCGAGCGAAGGCGAGCTGGCGCTCGATCGCGCCCGCGCCATGGAGGCCCGCGAGGAAGCGGCGGTGCTCGCTAAAAACGAGCAGCTGCGTGCCAACTTGCTGCGCTCCATCTCGCACGATCTGCGCACGCCGCTTACCAGCATTTCGGGTAATGCCGACGTGCTGCTCGACCAGGGCTCGACCGGCACGGCCGTGCTTGACGACCAGACGCGCCGCGGCATGCTCCTATCCATTCGCTCGGACGCGCAATGGCTCAACGCCACCGTCGAGAACCTGCTCGCCATCACCAAGCTCGAGGGCGGCGGCATGCATCTGTCGACTACGCTCGAGCTTATGGACGATATCGTCGAGGAGGCGCTGCGCCACGTAAACCCGGCCGTGCGCGAGCACGACCTTAAGGTGGTGGCGTGCGATGAGCCGGCGCTCGTCAACGTCGATGCGCGCCTGATGGTGCAGCTGGTGGTAAACCTGGTGAACAACGCCATTACCTACACGCCCGCGGGCTCGCATATCGTGATTTCGATTAGCGTCGACGGCGGATGCGTGAGGTGTTCGGTCGCCGACGACGGCCCGGGCATTGCGCCCGAGGACCGCGAGCGAATCTTTGAGTCGTTCTACACCGCCAACCATGGCCTGGCCGACAGCTGCCGCAGTGTGGGCTTGGGGCTTTCGCTCTGCCGCTCCATTGCGCTGGCACATGGCGGTAGCATAGAGGTTACCGCGGCGGACCCTCACGGTTCGGTCTTTACGATTGAGCTTCCCGCCGCCGACGTTTCGTTTGATAAGGAGTAGCGCTGTGCCGAACTCTGCCGTGAAACCGCTCATCTTGGTCGTTGAGGACGATCCCGCCGTCCGCAACCTTATCGTCGCCGCGCTCGAGGCGCACGGCTTGCGCCATATGGCTGTGGAGACCGCCCACGCCGCCATCGCCGCCGCTTCGTCGCAGGCGCCGAGCATTGTGCTGCTCGATCTGGGCCTGCCCGATATGGACGGCGTCAAGGTGGTGGAGTCGGTGCGCGCGTGGTCGGGCATGCCGATCATCGTGGTTTCGGCGCGCAGCGAGGACGCGGACAAGATCCGAGCGCTCGATGCCGGCGCCGATGACTACCTGACTAAGCCGTTTTCGGTCGAGGAGCTGCTCGCGCGCATTCGCACCACGCTCAGGCGCCTTTCGTATGCGCAGGCGGGCGGTGTTGTCTCCGAGGGCTCGTTCGATACCGGCGAGTTGCATATCGATTTTGATGCCGGCATCGCCACGATGGATGGCGAGGAGCTGCATCTGACGCCGATCGAGTACAAGCTCTTGTGCCTGCTGGCACACAACGCCGACAAGGTGCTGACGCACCAGTTTATCTTGCACGAGATTTGGGGTACGGCGACCAAGAGCGACCTGGCGAGCCTGCGTGTCTTTATGGGCACGTTGCGCAAGAAGATCGAGTCCGACCCCGCGCACCCGCGCTATATCCAAACGCACGTGGGTATTGGCTATCGCCTGGTCACCCAAGGGTAGGACGGCACCCGCCATCCCACTATGAGCTGCGGTGAAATAGTTCCTGTTTGGGCCTTTACCAGGCATTTTTAGAAACTATTCCACCGCAACTTTGTTTATTTGCCCTTGGGCTTGCTGGCGTAGAACTTCTTCTTTTTGGGCTTGCCTGAGCAGGCGGGCTTGTCGTCGCCGTGCGGTCCTCGGACGCCGGCCTGCGCGTGCGCGGGCGCCGTTGCGCGAGGCTTGCGGGCTCCGGGGTTGCGCAGTTCCTCGACGCGCTCAGCAATTTCCTCGGCGCTAAAGCCGACCTCGGCCATGGCGTCCTCGATGGGCAGGCGGCGCACGATGTAGCAGTGGTGCACCTTCTGGTTGCGCGCGAAATCCTCGGGGATGGTCTGCGCCGTAATGTCCTCCAGCACCACGCCTGCGCGCGCAAGCTTGCGCGTCTCGGGGCGGAAACCGCGCAGGTTGCAGCTAAAGATGGCATGGCCGCCCTGCGCGAGCAGGCGCGATACGCCGGCCAAAAGCTCAACATGGTCGCGCTGAACATCCCAGGTGCGACGGCCCATCTTGGACGAGTTCGAAAACGTGGGCGGGTCGACAAAGATCAGGTCCCAGCGGTTGCGCGTCTGACGCTGGTCGCGAATCCAGGCGAGCACGTCGTCGCGCACAAAGTGATGCTGCGGGCCCACAAAGCCGTTCTGACGCATATTGCGCTCGGCCCAGTCCAGATAGGTGTTCGAGAGGTCAACCGTCACGGTCTCCTCGACGCCGCCGTCTGCCGCATAGCAGGTGGCAGTGCCGGTGTAGGCAAACAGGTTGAGGAAGCGGCGCGCCTGCTTGGCGTGCTCACGCACCAGATTGCGCGTGACGCGGTGGTCCAAGAAGATGCCCACGTCCAGGTAGTCGTCAAAGTTGACGGCAAAGGTGAGGCCGCCTTCCTCGATGAGCGGCAGGCGACGACGCGCGATATTGGCGCGCTCGCCCGAGCCGCCCTTGCCAGCGCCCTGCTTGCCGTACTGCGAGCCGCCGCGCGAACGCATGCGGGCCTTGGCGTGCACGTGCTCGGCTGGAACATCCAGGATGCGCGGCGCGATGGCCAAGATGTCGAGCATGCGGGCCTGGGCCAGCGCGGGGTCGATGGTCTTGGGCGCGGCGTATTCGGCGATGACGAGCCAGCGGCCCGGCGTCTGCGGGCATCCCTCGTACAGGTCGATGGCGGCGGAGTAGTCGGGTAGGTCGGCATCGTAGACGCGGTAGCAGCTCACGCCCTCGTGCTTGGCCCACTTACGACGCAGGCGGGCGTTCTTGCGCAGGCGGTTGGCGAACTGCTCGGACTCGGGGATGAGCACGGGCAGCGGCTTGCCGTCGCCTAGGTCGAGCGTGGCGGCGGGCTCGGGCATGGGGGTGTCGGCGGCTTCGTCTTGGGCATTTGCGGTCTGCTCCTCGGCATCTGCGTTGGTCGCAGCCTCAAATGCCGCGGCGGCGTGGTCGAGCGAAGGCCAGACTTCGACGATCGCCTCCTCGTTGTTGGGCATGACGGCGATGGAGCGCGCGGGCTCGGCATGGAGCGCGCGGGCCAGCAATCCGTCGCGGGTGAGCGCGGCGACCGGCGCGGCGGTAAGCTCGGGCGCGCGGTGCAGCTCGCCGACCAGCGTCATGGCATCGTGCATGAGCGAAAACGGGGTCTCGGTCGTATCCGCGACCACGGCGGCACCGGCGACGGCGCCCGCGTGGTCAAGTACGGTGGCGGACTTGGCGGCGCAAAAATCGACAAAGCGCTTGTAGCCGGCACACGTAACCATGCGCTCAGCGGTCTTGCGTGCGGCGGGGTCAACATCTACGGCAACGATGCGCGCCTGGCGCTCGCGTGCTTCCGTCTCGCGCTCGCGCGCCTCGGCACGCAGCTGCTCCCACAGGTCGGCATCATGCAGCTGCCAGCCCTCAAAGCCCCAGCGCTCGCGGGCGGCGCCCGGGGCGCGGTCGTTCAGAATATTCACGGCTTCCAGCAGCAGGCCGCCGCCGGCGCACGAGGCGTCGATCAACGTGGGTAGAGCCTCGTTCTCGTAGTCGTCGGCCGTCAGCTCGCGCTCGCACAGCGCGGTCCAGCCGACCTGCGCCAACACCAGGGCGGCGTAGTCGGGGCGTAGCACGTGCGTGCCCTCGCCAGCGCGGGTCGCCGCGGGCGGCAGACGCTTGAACAGCGGGTCGCCTGAAAGGTCCAGGCTTATGCTCGCACGACGTTGGCGCAGCGAAAGCAGCAGGTGAACGTCGGGATCGGCGGCATCGACGCCGGCGCGGCGACCCGTGGCCTCGGCCAGGCGGTCGCACAGCGCGTCCTTGGCGCGCAGGGCCGAGAAGCGCGTGTTGCGCAGCTGCTCGGTCACGCCGCGGGCGGTGATGGCGATGGTGGCGCCCGGGCGAACAATGCTCTCCCAGGCGATGTCGTAAACGCCGTCGTACAGCGCATCGGCATCCTGCGCCTCAAAGCGCCCAAGCACCACAAACACGCGGCTGGCCAGGCGCGACCACAGACAGGCGCGGTAGCCTTCTTCGAGCTCGCCCTCAAACGTAGCGCGGCCCTTAAGGCGGCGTACATGCGAAAGCCCGAGCCGTTTAAGCTCGTCGGCGAGTGCGGACTCAAAGCCCTCGGGGCAGCTTGCATAAAATTCCATGGGTGACCTCTCTGATTGCGTCGCTCCATTATATGATGGATGCTTCGTTTGCCATCGCCCCCGAAAGGAACCCATATGATTGATGCGTGCCCCTTGATTCCCATTTTCATTGCAACAGCCTCAGGACTCGGGGCCTCGCACAGGCTCCCGCCGCCTTACAGAACTGAAAGCTGGGCGTAGGGCAAATCCATGGCACGTGACCTGCGATTGCTCGGCCATAGATGGCGTAATCGAGGCTAAGGGAGGGCATCATGCGCAAGGGAAACGAGAGCTGGTTCTGGCACGCGAACGACATGGTGGTGGCGGGCGACATGAACCCCGTGGTCCGCGTCCTGTGGGCCGCGCTCATCGTAGGCATCGGCGTCGCGACGATGGCCACGCTCTGGATCGTCACGAGGTAGCGCGCCACGAACGGATGACGAGGCACGCGGCGCATGCCACGCTGGCGGAACCCTAGCCTCGCTGCTGGACAATCTGTTCGATGAGCTTCGCGACGGAGTCCTCGGCTGCGTTCCCGATCAGGTGATGGGCCGCGGCCTTCGCCTCTGGCATCGCGCCCGCGACTGCGTAGGAGTTCGGCACCTTATCGAGGAGCGTCACGTCGTTTTCCGAGTCTCCGATAAAAGCGACCTCGTCCAGCGTGACCCCAAGGCTGCCGAGAAGCGCGTCGAGTCCGTTTACCTTGCTCCAGCCAGCCGGAACAACATCGAGGAAGAATGGGACGGGCGAGGGGAAATCAAGCTCTGGGCAGGCTTCCTTGCATCGACTCCGAACGACTTCCGTCGGGGCGGAGCTGACGTTGACGAAGATGCCGGCGGTGATGACGTCACGGTTCGTGGGCACGTCTCCGAGCGCCATGTCTCTTCCGGAGTCCTTAACGATTTCCAGGGCGAATTCGTCGCCAGGCTCGACGGCGCAGAGGAACTGCTCGCAGCGTTTGCCTGTCTCATCGACATCGGCGACTAGCCAGAGTGACGTCCCCGCGTAGGGGCGTACGGCGCTATCGAGCTTGACGAGGGCCTCCGTCGAGAGCGTCTTTTTAAACACGAGTTCGCCGCTGGAGAAGACCTTCTTTCCGTTGGCCATGATGCCGGTCGAGAAACAGCGCGCGTCGCCGTCAAAGGCATCGGCCAGGTCGGCGTAGTCGCGGCCGCTTGCGGGGCCGAACGCGATGCCCGCATCAAGCGCCGAAAGAATCGCGCTGTGCGTGCGCTCCGATACGACCCTTGAGCCAAACGGCAGCAGGGTCCCGTCCATGTCTGCGAGGATGAGCTTTATCAAGGGGTCCTCCCGTTTCGGTCTGGGCGTCGGTGCGCCGGTGTGCGTCGTCCTAGCTGTATTGCCTGTCTCCCAAGAGATTCTTCGAGATGATCCTGTTAAACTCTACCGGGTCATCCCAGCAAGAGGTCAGGAAGAGGAACAGCAGCTCGATGACGAAGTTGATCGAGCTGTGCGAGAAGGCGACCTCGGTTCCGGTGATGGCCTGATCTCGCGAGATGGCTCGGATGATATACGTGGCACGCTTCGCGAGCGGCGTATCTGGGTTGTCTGTGATCATGATGATGGGGGTGTTCGAATCCTCGGCAGAGTCGAATATGTTGACGAGGCGCTTCGAGTATCCGGACGTCGAAATGACGAGCAGGATGTCATTCTCCTTGAGGCTGGTTGCGGCGGAGACCATGGCATCGGTGGTACTGGGGCAAAACGCCCTGACTCCAACCTGTGAGAGCTTGAACGCCGCGTTTACGCCCATGCTAATCGAGTTGCCGACGCCCGCAATCAGGACGAGGTTGGCGTTGTGGAGCAGATTGACGACTGCCGAAAAGTCATCGGAGTCAATGAGCGAGGCGGTTTGGGAGAGCTCCTTGACCTTGTGAGACAGGACGTACTTAATGGAGCCCTCGACGTCGTCCAGAGTAACCTTGCCGCCCGTGGCCTTTTCCTCGCCGGAGGCCCTGCTGATGGATATGCCGAGCGCCAGACGCATGTCCGAATAGGTTCGGTAGTCAAGCGTCCTTGCGAACCTCGAAACAGACGCCGGTGACGTACCGGTTCCTGCGGCGAGTTCGCGGACGGTCATCGTTGCGACGTCCGACGGGTGGTCGAGCACATACGTTGCGATTGCCTTCTCCGAGGGGGATAGGCTGTTCATGACCGCGCAGATGTGGCTGAGCACATCCCCTGTCTTATCCATGGTTACTCCTTGGCCCTAGTTTGCTTCGTATCTTAGGTCAAGAGAGGTGAAAATAAAGCAAAATGTTTCATAAGCAGTGAAATAGCGTTTCACCGCTGATTTCCTACCGTTCACGGTAAATCGGTGCTTCCCCGGCGCAATCTCATCTTGAGCTGCTATCTTATGAGCCGTGAAACAACGGCACGAAAACGATGAAACAACAGAACATTGTTCCAACGCCTCACAACTTTGTTTCACGCTAGATGGCGAATCACTTCGAAGCCCAGACAGGCACCCGGCGAGCAAGAAGGGAGAAGCACGATGCACAACGCCAGGACAAACGCAAGCATGATTTCGCTGTTCTTCGCGAACGTCCTCTACTGGGTCTGCGCGGGCGTGTACTCGCCGTTCCTCTCCGCTCACTACACGAGCCTCGGCCTCAGCGCAGCCCAGACCGGCATCCTCCTCGCGGCGACCCCGGTGTGTGCGCTCGCCATCCAGCCGCTCTGGTCGACGATCGCCGACAAGCTCGGGCGCCGCCGCGCGGTCATCGTGATCCTCTGCCTTGCGGCGGCGGTACTCGCTCCGCTGTATTACCTGGCGTCGACGTTCGTCCCGGTCCTTCTTGTAACCTTTGCGTTCTCGGCGTTTTTCTCGGGGCTCCTGCCCCTGAGCGACTCCCTCGTCATCGAGCTCGCGGATCGCTCTGGCCTGGACTTTTCTCGCATTCGCATGGGTGGCACTATCGGCTATGCCATCGTCGTCCTGATCGTCGGTCGGCTGCTCGACATGGCTCCTCAAATCCAGTTCGCGGTGGTCTCTGCCGCGCTGGTGGTCTTCGCGGCTCACATGTGGCGCCTCCCCGAGGCGGGAATTCGCGCCAATGCCGCGGACGATCCCAAGGTCTCCCACGGAAAGGGCCTCCTCTCGCTGTTTACCAGCAATGAGATCGCCTTCGTCTTGGTCTTCGCCTTCATCAGTTCGGCCGCGATTGGCTTCATCGGGGCGTTCTTGGGCCGCTACGCGGTCGAGCTTGGCGAGGGTCAGAACCTCGTGGGCGTCCTGAGTGCGGTCTCCGCTGCGAGCGAGATCCCCATCCTGCTCGTTTCCTCCAAGCTGGTCAGGCGCTTCGGCGAGATGAACCTCCTGATCTTTTCCTGCTTCATGGCGGCGCTCAGGCTCGTGCTCGTGGGCACCGGCATCGTCCCGGTCATGATCTGCGGCCAGCTGCTGCAGAGCGTGAGTTACATGACCGTCTACTACTCCTGCGTTACCTACATTGCCAACCACACTTACGAGGATTGTCGCGCTCGAGGTCAGAGCGCCTTCGCGATGGTTCAGAGCGGTCTGTCCGTCGTGGTTGCGAACCTGTTTGGCGGTTGGGCGTGCGACGCGCTCGGCACGCACGCGGGTTTTCTGGCCTTCGCCCTCGCTTCAACGATTGCTGCGGTCGTTGCTTTTGTGGCGTACGTACTGTGGCGTCGAAGCGCAGCGCCACAGCCTGAGGGCCAGTCGGCCGCATAGGTTCCACCGCGTTTTGCAAGCGCCTGCCTGCTTCGCGCTTCTCTTCGTGTTCAACCAGCTGACGAGCTGAGAACTGTCCAATCCAATGGTTATCCAAGTGAAAGGAAGACAAAGATGTCTCTCATCAAGGTCAACGAGCTTCTTCAACATGCGACCGAGCACCACTATGGCGTGCCCGCGATCAACGTCATCAACACGGAGACCATCCGTTATGCGATCCAGGCCGCCGAGGATGAGCACATGCCTATCATCATCCAGTACTGGCCCGGCTTCGAGGACCACTGTGCCCTCGACATCATCGCCTTCGCCGCCCGCTATTACGCCGAGCGCGCGAGCGTGCCCGTCGCCGTCCACCAGGATCACTCCGCTGGTTACGAGATCGCCGTCAAGGGCGTCAAGGCCGGTTTCCCCTCCGTCATGGTCGACGGCTCCTCGCTTCCCTATGAGGAGAACTTCCAGCTCACGAAGGACGTCGTCCAGGTCGCCAAGATCTTCGACGTTGACATCGAGGCCGAGCTCGGCCACGTCGGCAACGGCTCCGACGCCAACGACTTCGTGAACAGCGACCACTATACCGACCCGAACCTCGCCGAGGAGTTCGTCGAGGGCACCGGCTGTGGTTCGCTCGCCATCGCCGTCGGCAACGCCCACGGCCCCTACGTCAAGGTCCCGAACCTCGACATGGAGCGCATCAAGGCCTGCAGGGAGGCCGTCAGCGTCCCCCTCGTCATGCACGGATGCTCCGACATCCCCGACGAGCAGCTCCAGGAGGCCGTGAACCTCGGCATGAGCAAGTTCAACATCGCCACGGAGTACTTCCGCTCCATGTACCGCGCCTTCGAGAAGGACATCAACTCCGGCAAGAACGACGGCAACGGCGTTGGCCTCCTGATGGACGCCGCTCCCGACATGCGCGCGTTCGTCGCAAGCAAGATCCAGCTTCTGAACCCCAACCACTATTCGCTCTAGGAGAGACTCGATGAAGAAAGTTCTTGTCGCGTCGCACGGTCACCTCGCAAGCGGAATCAGGAGCTCGATCGAGGTCCTGACCGGTATGGCGGACATGGTGGAAGCAGTTGACTGCTACGTGGACGACTCCGATTTCACCCCTCGCATCCAGGCGTTTATTGACTCGGTGGGCCCTGAGGACGAGGCCATCATCTTCACCGACATCTACGGTGGCTCCGTCTTCCAGAAGGTCGTCCTTATGGAGCCGGAGAAGCGCGGGATCGTCCATGTTACCGGTATGAACCTCGGCCTCGTGATCGAGGCGCTCCTCGGCGCTGAGCCGGTCACGGCAGATTCGATCAAGCAGAGCGTCGAGCTGGCGAGGGCGACGATGCAGGTCGTCGAGCCTCCGAGCAAGGCCGCGGACAACGAGGGGTCCGACGGAGACTTCTTCGATTAGAGAGCACTAATAAGTAAGGAGAGGAAACAATGATTGTTCAGGTTCGAGTCGATGACCGTCTGATTCACGGGCAGGTCGCCCTGGTGTGGACCAAGGAGCTCAACACCACCAGGATCATCGTCGCCAACAAGCACGCCGTGGAGAGCGATGCCCTTCGCATGACGCTTTCCATGGGTACGCCGGCGGGCCAGAAGCTCCTCGTCAAGGATGTTCCGGATGCTTGCCGCATCGCGAACGATCCGCGTGCGGACTCCATGCGCATCTTCGCGCTCACCAACTGCGTGCGTGACGTGCTTGAGCTCGTTAAAGGCGCACCGGGCAAGATCGAGGGCGTGAACGTTGCCAATGTCGGCCGCTTCGACAAGTCCGATCCGGATAGCAAGGTCGCCCTCAACTCCACGATCATGCTCAACCCGGATGAGCTCGAGGCCGCGAAGGAGCTTTGCGAGCAGGGTATTCCGGTTTTCCATCAGCTTATCCCGTCCAATCCCAAGACTCCTCTCAAGAGTCTGATCGAGGCGGCGGAGAAATAAGGGGATTTGGCCAGGCGGTCAAATGAAATGAGAGAAAGGAAGTCAAATGATTGGGTTAGCAGTAATGGCCTGGTTGACCGTGCTGATTTGCTACGGCGGCAACTGGGTTCTCGGTCAGTGTATGATCGAGCGTCCTCTCGTGGTCGGCCTCGTTGCGGGCCTTCTGATGGGCGACGTCAAGACCGGTGTCATCATCGGTGCCTCTCTCGAGGCAATCTTCATGGGCGCGGTTAACATCGGTGGCGCCATCTCCGCCGAGCCCGTTACCGCGACCGCCCTCGCCGTCGCCTTCACCGTTGGCGCCGGCATCGACCAAGGCGCCGCCATCACGCTGGCCGTTCCCGTTGGCGTCGTCACCGCGTTCCTCTCGATCTTCATGAACAACGTGTTCCTCGCGTTCTTCGCCGCCACCTTTGACAAGATGGCCGCCGAGGGCAACGAGAAGGGCCTCGCGCTTCAGCACTTCGTTCTCTGGTTCGTTAAGTACGCCGCATTTGGCCTCATCGCCTTCCTCGGCGTTTACCTTGGCGCTGAGCCCGTTGCCGCTATCGTCAACCAGATTCCGGCCAATGTCATGAGCGGCCTCAACGCCGTGGGCGCCCTCCTGCCCGCCGTTGGTATGGCGCTCCTGCTCCAGATGCTGTGGAGCACCGAGCTCAGCATCTACTTCTTCCTGGGCTTCACGCTCTACCAGTACCTCGGCCTCCCGATGATCGCCATCGCGGTTCTCGGCGTCATCATCGCGGTTGCCTCCGCCCTCCGCGACAAGGAGATTTTCGATCTCACCAAGAAGGGCTTGGCCACCCAGGCCGTTTCCAACGACTCTGTAACCAGCGACGAGGAGGATTTCTTCGCATGAGCAACCTGACCAAGAATGTGAGCCCTGAAGACAAGAAGATGCTCAACAGCATTTTCCTGCGCTCTTTCTCCGTGTTCGCCTCCTGCGCCGGCGGTTCCGTCAAGGCTGGCGCCGACGGCTGGCTGTACTCCGTCCAGCCCGCGCTTAACCGCTACTACGCCGATGACCCCGAGGCCCGTGCCGAAGCCATGAAGCGTCACACGACTTGGTACAACATTACCCAGAACGTCGGCACGTTCGCCATGGGCCTCGTCGCCTCCATGGAGAGGGAGAACTCGCAGCACGAAGACTTCGACACCGAGTCCATCGACGGCATCAAGGTTTCCCTGATGGGCCCGATGTCCGGCATCGGTGACGCAATCTTCTGGGGCGTCCTGCGTGTCATCGCTGCCGGCATTGGCATCAACCTCGCCATGAGCGGCTCGCCACTCGGCGCGATCATGTTCCTGCTGATCTACAACATCCCGTCGATCCTCTGCCGATACTTCATGACCTACCTCGGCTTCAGCATGGGCACCAACTTCATCTCCGAGATGTACGAGGGTGGTCTCATGAAGCTCATCACCAAGGCGACCTCCACGGTTGGCCTCGTGATGATCGGTGCCATGACTGCGGCGAACGTCCAATTCAACACGATCCTGTCCATTCCGGTTCAGGACTCTGACCCCGTCATGATCCAGACCTACCTCGACTCGATCTTCAAGGGCATCGTGCCCCTGGGGCTTACGCTCGTCGTCCTCTGGCTCCTGCGCAAGAAGAACGTGAACGTCAACATCATCCTGGTTGGCATCATGATTCTGGCGCTCGTCCTCGGCCTCGTGGGCATCGTGTAGGGCGGCTTCCGGATCATTCGAAGCTTGTTTAAGGCAATTCCCGGCGGCACGCGATCGAGGACATTCGACGCGTGCCGCCCCATTAGAAGGAGAGAACATGCGCTACACGCACCTCAAGAATTCCGATGTCGACGTCTCCCAGCTCGCTGTGGGCACCTGGGCGATCGGCGGCGACTCCTTTGGTGAGAACGATGACGCCGCCAGCATGTCCGCCATCCGCACCATGCTCGATCACGGCGTCAACCTCATCGACACCGCGCCGTGCTATGGCAACGGCACGTCCGAGAAGGTCGTCGGCAACGCGCTCAGGGGCGTCGACAGAGAGAGCTACCTGCTCTCGACCAAGGTTGGCCTGATCACCAGCGCCGCCGGCTATGACCGCGACTCCTCGTTCAAGAACATCATGAGGGAGGTCGAGAGCTCGCTGCGCAACCTCCGCACCGACTACATCGACTTCTACTTCGTGCACTGGCCCGACGCTAAGACTCCGTTCTCCGAGACGATGTGCGCCCTCCAGCTCCTCAAGGAGCAGGGCAAGATTCGCCACATCGGCGTCTCCAACTTCACGACCGAGATGATCGAGGAGTGCGAGAAGGTCGCTCAGATTGACGTCCAGCAGCCGCCCTACTCTATGGTTGACCGCTCCTCCGAGGACCTCATCAAGTGGGGCTACGAGCGTGGCATCGACTCCTTCACCTATGGCTCCCTTGGCGCGGGCATCCTGTCGGGCAAGTTCCGCGAGCTGACGAAGTTCGAGGAAGGCGACGTCCGCGGTGGCTTCTACGACTACTTCCGGGAGCCCAAGTTCTCGCGCGTCCAGGAGCTGCTCAAGGTCATGGACGAGATCGCCGAGGCCCACGACAAACCCGTGGCGCAGGTTGCCGTGAACTGGAGCACCCAGAAGGAGTACGTGGGCACCGCTCTCGTGGGCGTGCGCACGGACGCCCACGCGATTCAGAACTGCGAGACGTTCGAGTGGGAGCTTTCCGCCGACGAGATGGCCAAGCTCGACGCCAGGCTCGACGAGCTGAAGATCGGCTAGCCATGAGCGCCGAGGATAGGAAGTACCCCACTTCCGAGCTTGAGGTGCTTGAGAGTGGCGCGAGGGAGGTTGTCGAGCCTAACGGCCTGAGGCTGATGCTGAAGCCCGTGCCGGGTGACGACCGCGAGCACGTGCTCGATCCGCGCGTCTATGCTCGTGCGCACGCGAAGCTCGCTGCGGCTCCTGCGGCGGGGTCGGCGCCGGCCGGACCGGTGGACGTGATCGCGTGGCGCTCCGCGCCCAACAAGGAGACCCACGTCGTGAGGGGCGCGAACGTTGCCAAGAAGACCGTCGTCATGAACTTCGGCGACAAGGGCATTCCGCTGCACATCTTCACGCCGGAGGGGCACGAGGATGGGTCTGCCGCGCTCGTGTTCATCCATGGCGGCGGGTTCATGGTGGGCAACATCGGCCAGTACGAGAACTGCCTGCGCGACATCGTGGAGCGCACGGGTTGCGTCGCGATCTATCCGGAGTACCGCCTGTCTCCCGAGACGATGTTCCCGGGTGGCGTCGAGGACTGCGTGAAGACGCTCGACTGGCTTGTCGATCACGCTGACGAGCTGGGCGTTGATGCGGCTCGCATTGCCGTGGCTGGTGACTCTGCGGGTGGCAGCCTGTCGAATGCCGTCGTGCTCGAGGGCTCTCACGCGGATAGGATCAAGGCGGTTGTCGAGCTTTATCCGCTCGTTGATGGCGGTCCCGTTCCGGATGAGTGGTCCTATGACCTGTACGAGGTCGTGGATGAGCAGAGGCCCGAGGCGCTGAGCAGGGTTGATCGCATTCGCCTCGCCAACAACGATCTTCCGCCCATGTACGTCAACGGCGATGCGGACAAGATGCTCGACCCGCTGATTTCCGCGCTGTTCGCGGAGGACGTGAGCGCGTTCCCCCGCACGGTCATCATCTCTTCCGAGTATGACTATCTGCGCTATCAGGACGAGCTGTTCGCGAAGAGGCTGCAGGATGCGGGCGTTGACGTCACTGCGATTCGTTATCGCGGCTGCGACCACGGCTTCTTCGAGATGTACGGCGTGATGCCTCAGGCTGAGGACGTCTGCCGCGTCATCTCCGAGGAGCTTGCGAAGATCTAGGGGCTCGTCGCGGCGGCCTCCTGGACGAGTGAAGGTCCGGCGGGATGCTAGGTGCGTCCCGCCGGACCTTTGCGTTGACGGGCGCGTGCCGCTTGCCGGAGGGCGTGTGTGGGGTTCGCTTCGGCGGTGCCGGTTTGATCGGGAGATGCGTTTACCGCCGCTCTTCCAAGCGAGCCCAGCAAACAAATCGCGAGCTGAACCCCAAAGGTATCGACAAGGGCGTGGGCGTGGCGCGGGCACTGGAGTATCTGGGTCGCCCTGGCAACGAACGCACCTTTGGCTTTGGCGATTCGGGCAACGACCTGGGCATGCTCGCCGCCGTCGAGACGGCTGTGGCCATGGGCAACGCCATGCCCGAGGTCAAGGCGGTCGCCAACTACGTGACCGACGACGTCGCACACGACGGTACCGTCACCGCCATGCGCCACTTTGGGTTGATCTAGCGGGAACCGTCCAATTACCGTTCACCCGCGGCGGGCGGCTCAAATCGGCTCGCCCTGCAAAATCGTTTTGCCGCTGGAGGGTGTGCTCAAAAACGCTAAAGCGTTTATGCCGTTCGCCGAGAAGATAAAAAACCGCAGCTCACGCCTTGATAAACGTAGGTAAAGTGTTTAGCAGTTTAACGCCCATGTGCAAGCGAAAGGAATCAGGCAGATGGCAATCAAGGTGTTCGCTGACGGTGCAAACCTCGAGGGCATGCTCGACATGTACGAGAACGGCAACGTTCAGGGCTTCACAACCAACCCGTCCCTTATGAAGAAGGGCGGCGTGACGGATTACCGCGCATTTGCCAAGGAGGTTCTGGCCCACATCACTGATGTGTCCGTTTCGTTTGAGGTCTTTGCCGACGACGTCGAGACCATGGAGATCGAGGCCCGCGAGATCGCTACCTGGGCCGAGAACGTCTATGTCAAGATCCCGTGCGTGACCACCAAGGGCGAGTCCACCGCCGAGCTGGTGCGCAAGCTTTCGGCCGACGGCATCAAGGTCAACGTCACCACTATCTTTACGCCCGCGCAGGTCGACGAGATGGTCGAGGCCGTTGACGCCGAGACGCCGTCCATCATCTCGCTCTTTGCCGGCCGCATCGCCGACACGGGTGTCGACCCCATTCCGTTTATGACGGAGTCGGTCAAGAAGGCCGCCGCCAAGCCAAACTGCGAGGTCCTGTGGGCATCCACGCGCGAGCTCATCAACATTTACCAGGCCGAAGCCTGCGGTTGCCAGATCATCACGGTGCCCAACAGTATCCTGGCCAAGCGCAAGAACATCGGTCGCGATCCGTACGAGGTCTCGCTCGACACCGTGCGCGGCTTTGCCAAGGATATCGCCGCTTTGGGCTTCCATATCTTGCCGTAACGCGAACACTGGCTGCGCCGCGGGTTGTTCGCCCCGGCCTTTCCTTTCCCTATCGCTCACGCGCTTCGCGAGGGTCGCGCTAGGTAAAGGAAAGGCCGGGGCTGCCGACACGAGCTTGCCGGCAAGTTAGCACTCGGCTTCCATATCCTGCCGCGGGCAAAGGTACCCCCGCCTGCGACGTGCAAAATTGAGAGTATTCAGCAAGGTAAAGGCTTTTACCAGCTGGCTGAAGCACGGAACAGCCCCCGTTTTGGCTCTAATTGACGCTAAAACGGGGGCCGTTTTTGCTTTTATGGCTCTCTGAGGCACCGCGGGGCTATCGAGAGATGCTGAATATTCGCGATTTTGCACGTCGCCAAGAGGGGGAAGTCGGGCCCTACTCTGACCACTCGGACGTACTCTTACCCGAACCCGCTGCTTCATGGGACGGCATGTCATGCGTCTGAGCTGCGGTTTTCATGCAGCGGGTAGTCGGATTGCTGCTGAGTTGCTCGAACCTACTCGAACCTACTCTGTTCGAGCGGGGCCCAAATGGTAAGGGGCTATTAGGGGGCTGAAGAGCTATAGGGAGCTCGAAGAGATGACATCGGCTCCCGAGCGCATGACTTCCCCCAGCATCCTGATTCCTCGGTCAAGCTCGATCTGCTTTTCGAAGTAGTCGGCGTGCTCAAGGAAGCGCTCGCGCAGGGTGCGCAGGCCTGCTGCCTTTTCCGACCTCGCGTCCGCATCGCTGACGATTCTATCGAAGCAGAGTACGAGTGCGGTGAAGTCGTGGATGACGGGGAAGCGCTTTGTAAGGGCGACGAGCTCATGGTCGATTCTGAGCTCCTCCCGCGCGGCCGTCGCGATGGAGCCGACGGGCTTCTGTAGGCGCTGCCCGATCGTGTTCAGAACGTTGCCGTTATGAGCGGCCGCGTTGCGCAGGGCCTTCACGGGGAACAGGAGCTGCTTGACGGATTCGGCCTCCTGGCTGCGTTCCCTCCTGAGGTCGTAGAAGTAGAACTTGTAAAGCGCGATGATTCCCCCGAAGGAGACGAGTTCCAGGTAGTTCCAGACGTACATGTCCTCGCGTCTGCCATACTTATTCGCGAGGTTCCGGGTGTAGTTCGAGTCTCCGAGGTACGAGACGCTGCGCTCAAGGTGCTCCGGGTCTATCCCCAAAGTCTGGTCCTCGGCGATGTGGAGCATCTCGAGGAAGAGCGTCGCTCGCTCGCTGCCGCCCACTCCATCTAGCCGGTCGGCGATGGCTTTCATCTTCTCGACGGCTGTTTCTGACCCGCTTGGATCGAACCGCTCCTCCAGCATCCTCTCCTTACGCACCCTCTCGTGGGCGAAGAGGAGGTCGAGGATCTCCTTCCCGTCGGCGCCGTCGTCCATCATCGTCCGGTTTAGATGGACCTTCATGTAGTGCTCGATGTCAAGCGTCATCGAGAGGATGTGCTCGCGGAGGTGGTGGTCGAGTCTGGTGAGCTCGGCGAGGTAGGCGAAGTCTAGGTTGACGTAGCGTCCGTAGCCCTCTGACGCGGAGCTACGATACGTTGAGAAGCACTTCGCAAACGCCTTGACCTTGAAAAAGAAGTTTTTGTCGCGGAGGAACGCAACCGCATCCTCGGGGCTCATTATGTCGAAGCGGACGCCCCGCTCTGCGAGGTGGGCGACCTGTTGTTCTGCCGGGATGAGCGGGCGCTCCTTCATAGTCGAGCCTCCAAAACGAAAAATGCGGCTGTAGGTACAGGTACCCGCAGCCGCTAAAAGCACGAAGGCTTTTCACACTGCGGACAGTATACCCCACTTTGTCGAAGGGGCAAAGAGTGCGGGGAATTCCCGCACTCTTTGCGACACTCGCCGCGAAGAGGGGGACGTTCGCTTTGGCGGTTTACTTCCCCTGCACCATGGTGAGCGAGATCTTCTTGCGGTCGCGATCGACCTTTTCGACCCACACCTTGACCGTGTCACCGACGCGTACCACGTCGCTCGGGTGCTTGACAAAGCGGTTGGCCAGTTTGGAGATGTGCACGAGGCCGTCCTGGTGCACGCCCACGTCGACGAAGGCGCCAAAGTCGACGACGTTGCGCACCGTGCCCTTGAGCTCCATGCCGGGTTCCAGGTCGTTGATGGAAAGTGCCGAGCGGCTAAAGACCACCTCGGGCGCGTCGTCGCGCGGGTCGCGGCCGGGCTTCTTGAGCTCGTTGACAATGTCGATGAGCGTGAGGGTGCCGCAGTCCAGGTCGCTTGCCAGCGCCGAGATGCTGCCCAGACGGCGCTCGATGTCGGGCACGCCGCCGCGGCTGAGCTCGCTTGCCGCAACGCCGGCACGTTCCAAGACGGATGTGGCCACCTCGTAGCTCTCGGGGTGGACGCTTGTCGCGTCGAGCGGGTTCGTGCCACCGCTGATGCGCAGGAAGCCCGCGGCGTTGAGGTATGCCTTGGGTCCCAGCTTGGGGACCTTCTTGAGCTGGCGGCGATCGGTAAAGGCGCCGTTTTCCTCGCGGTACGCCACGATGTTCTTGGCCACGCTCGGCGTGATGCCCGATACGTATCCCAGCAGGCTTGCGCTTGCGGTGTTGACGTCGACGCCCACGCGGTTAACGACGTCCTCCACCACGTGGCCCAGGGTGCGTGAAAGCTCGGCCTGGTCAAGGTCGTGCTGGTACTGGCCAACGCCGATGGACTGGGGCGGAATCTTGACGAGCTCTGCCAGCGGGTCTTGCAGGCGGCGGCCCAGGCTCATGGCGCCACGTACGGTGACGTCCAGGTCGGGATATTCCTGGCTGGCGAGCTCGGAGGCGGAGTACACCGACGCGCCCGCCTCGTTGACGATGGTGTAGCGAAGGCTGGGCGCCTGCTCGGCAATAAACTCCGAGACGACTTCCTCGGTCTCGCGGCTGGCGGTGCCGTTGCCGATGACGATGGTGTTGACGCTGTCCTTCTTGACGAGGCGGGCGAGCTCGCGCTTGGTGCCGGCGACGTCGTGGCGCGGCTTGGTGGGGTAGACCACGCCGTGGTCGAGTAGCTTGCCGGTCTCGTCCATGACGGCGACCTTGCAGCCGGTACGGTAGCCCGGATCGAGCGCGAGCACGCGGGCGCCGCGTACGGGGCGTGCCGAGAGCAGGCCTTCGAGATTCTTGGCAAAGACGTTGATGGCCTCGGTCTGGGCGCGAACGGTGAGTTTGGCGCGGGCCTCGCGCTCCAGCGAGGGGGCCATGAGGCGCTTGTAACCGTCAGCGATGGCGGCATTAAAGACGGGAGCAAACACGCCCTGGCGACGGGGCCAGCGGCTGCCGAGGCGTGCCGTAGCGGCAGCGCCGTCGACGTTCACGCGCACGCGGAGCTTGCCCTCACGCTCACCGCGGTCGATAGCCAGCACACGGTGGTTGGGGATGCGACGCAGCGGCTCATCATAGCTGTAGTACGGCTCGTAGGGGGTCTTCTCGGCGGGGTCGGTGGCCTCGACGACGATGTCGGCGGTGTTTTGCGTAAAGGCGCGCAGGTCGGCGACGTTCTCGGGGTCCTCGGCCACCGTCTCGGCCACGATGTCCGCCGCGCCGGCGAGCGCCTTTTCGGGCGTGTCGAAGCCGGCCTCCTCGTTGACGTATGCCGCGGCGGCGTCGAGCGCGCTGCCCTTGGCCGAGGCCTGCATGATGATCATGTTGGCGAGCGGCTCCAGGCCGGCCTCGCGGGCCTTCTGCGCGCGGGTCATGCGCTTTTTACGGTAGGGCTTGTAGAGGTCTTCGACACGCTGGAGCTGCGTGGCCTCGCGAATCTGCTGCTCGAGTTCGGGCGTGAGTTTGCCCTGGGCGCCGATGAGCAGAATGACGTCCTCTTTGCGCTGCTCAAGATTACGCAGGTAGGACAGGCGCTCGTCGAGCGCGCGCAGGGCGACATCGTCCATGCCGCCCGTGGCTTCCTTGCGGTAGCGCGAGATAAAGGGAATGGTGTTTCCCTCGTCGATGAGCTTGACGGCCGCCTCGACGTTGGCGGCCTTAAGGTTGAGCTCGCGCGCGAGCTGGGCGATAAGATCCATGGGACTCCTTGCGTTTGAGGTGCGTTTGCAGCACAGAGCTACCAAGGATACCACCTGCCACTTCGCTCAAAAAAGACTGTTTTGGCGCGGGACCACGAAAGCGGCCTATCTACTACGTTTGAACCGTGTGGGTCGACCATCCCCCGGTTTTCCGAAAATGCGCAAGCCATTTACCTGCGGTTTTTATTTCGCGAAATTCGGTATGGATGAGGGTGATTGGTTAAACGTAGTAGATAGGCACATTTCGTGGCGAACGAATCAAGCTAAGGTGCAAAAAGTCCCCCGTCCCAGAAAAATCATTGGCAAGGTAGCAAAATGCCCCGCGGGCAGGAGGCTGCTCGCGGGGCAAAGAAGAGGGACTTGTTGATGGCAGACCGAGGGACTCGGCATGGGGTTTCTGCCGCGGCCGCTCTCAAGGCATTACAGCTCGACGAGCTGGCCGGTCTCGGCTGCCTCCTTGATAGCGTTGAGAAGCGTGAGCGTCTTGACGTTGTCGGCGGGGGTCACGACGGGCTCGACCTCGCGGCGGACGACCTTCACAAAGTGCTTGAGCTGCATCTTGTGCGGCAGTGCCGGGTCGACAGCCGGAATCTCCATCTGCAGCGGCTTGTGCCAGTTGGAGGCGCCGTCGTAGGAGAACTGGTGCAGGCGGGGCAGCGACAGGGCGCCCTTGGTGCCGCCGATAAAGTAGGCGTCGGCGTCGAAGGGGCGGTACTGCGGGTCCTCGCGAGCAGTCGCCTCCCAGTTCCAGGGGCTGGCGGTGGCATCGGAGATGGTCATGCTTGCGAGCGCGCCATCGGCAAAACGGACGTTGACCACGGCGGAGTCCTCGGTCTCAAAACCGCGGGCGGCGCTGGACTGCATACCCTGGACGGCAACGGGCTCGCCCAGCAGATAGCGGAGCAGGTCGACGTCGTGAACCAGGTTAACCAGGATCGGGCCGGCACCCTTCTTGCGGCGCCACTCGACATCGAAATACTCGTCATTCTTATAGATCATGTAGTGGAAGCTCGACACGGTGAGCTTGCCCAGCTCGCCAGACTCGATGATCTCCTTGGCCTTGTTCACAAACGGGTTGTGGCGACGGTGCTGACCCACGAGCACGGGCACGCCGGCGGTCTCGGCCTCGGCGGCAAAGGCCTGGGCATCCTCGAGATCGTTGGAGATCGGCTTTTCGACCAGCGGCACGATGTTGCGCTTGATGGCCTCGCGAGCAACGCCCAGGTGCAGGTCGTTGGGGGTGGCGATAATGACGGCCTCGGGTTTGACCTCGTCCATCATCTGGGCGGGATCGGTGTAAAACGGCACGCCAGCGGCCTCGGCCGTGGCGCGGGCACCCTCAAAGGCGTCGGCGATGGCGACGAGCTCGGCCTCGGGCTCCTCGGTGACAAAGCGGATGTGGTTGCGGCCCATGGCGCCGGCGCCGATGACGGCAATGCGGACGGGGTTGAGCTCAGACATTTCGACTCCTTAATGCTGGTGGCTTGGAATGTGACAAAGGGACAGCCCCTTTGTCACATCGGTATAACTAGGCGGACTTCTTCTTGCTGTCGGAGACCATCATGTAGACGGTGAGCACGACGGCGATGGCGGCGATCACGATGGCGCCGTAGAAGGACTGCTGGTAGGCAGCGCTGCCGGCCTCGGCGTGATACAGCACGGCGGTGATGGGCTGGCTGATCCAGGTAGAAGCAGCGTAGCCCAAGAACATGATGCCGTAGTTGACGCCGATGTTGCTGGTGCCAAAGGCGCCACCGGTGAGCGGCGGGTAGATGACGAGCAGGGCGCCAAAGCTAAAGCCGAGCAGGGCGAGCGCCACAAAGAACATGCTCTGCGTAAAGCTCATCGACATGATGACGAGGGCGACGATGGTGACGACAAGGCTGATGAGCAGCGACTTATAGGCGCCGAGCTTGTCGATGATCTGACCAAAGGACAGGCGGCCAACCAGGTTGGCGCAGGTGTTGACGGAGACCACCACACCGCCGAGGGCGACGGCCGCGGCGCTCGTGGGGTCGGCGAAGAGCTGGACAGCGGCGATGG
This sequence comes from Coriobacteriaceae bacterium, assembly GCA_902364645.1. Taxonomy (GTDB): domain Bacteria; phylum Actinomycetota; class Coriobacteriia; order Coriobacteriales; family Coriobacteriaceae; genus Collinsella. The sequence continues at coordinate 103,819 of CABJEP010000005.1, forward strand.
AGGCAACCTTGCCCACGAGCAGGGTGCCCGCGGTGGCGGCGAAGGCGAAGGTGGCGATGAGGACCCAGAAGCGCGGGGTTTTGACCATCTCGCCCGGGGTGAGGTCGCCGAAAGTGCCGGCGTGCGCGCCGCCCTTGGGGACCTCGAAGCCCTCGGGCAGCCAACCGGCCTCGGGGGCCTTCAGGAACAGGGCGGAGGCGGCGATCGTCACAAAGAAGATGACGCCGAGTGCCTTAAGGGCGCCAAAGATGCCAAGGCTCGGGATGAGCAGCGAGGCGAGCACCGGGGACAGCACGGCGGGGCCGGCGGTCGAAGCGGCCAGGGTGATGCCGGAGGCGAGGCCCTTTTTGTCGATGAACCACTTTTGGCCGGTGGTGAGCGCGGGGTTGTAGCCCAGGCCGTTGCCGATGGCGGCGACGAGCGAGAACCACAGGTAGAACTGCCACGGCTCGGTGACGGTGCCGGACATGAACCAGCCCACGCCGTAGCACACGGCGGCAGCGATCACGACGTTGCGCGGGCCGATCTTATCGGAGATGCGGCCGGCGAAGATGCCCGTCACGGCCATGATGGTCTGGAAGACCGGGAAAGCCCAGGTAAGAGCGCTGGACCACTCGGGATAGACGGCGAGTAGGTTCTTGCTCACAACGGAATACAGCGCGATGGAGCTGATAAAGAACATGGTGACGCACGCGGCGGAAAGCACGACGGCGCGACCCTTGTTGGAGTTGGTGGAAGCCATTGGACTCTTTCTAATCGATACGGGGGAGGGGCGGGCGTGTCCGCGGTGCCTCCCTGTCAGGCTGGTTTACTGGTCAGTCGGCTTTGCGACGCCGGACTCATCGGACCAGAGCTCGACGCCCTTGTTCTTGAGGTAGTTGTCGGCAAAGGCGCGGCGGCCGCCGGGCTTGGCGGTGAGGTCGCCCATCATGTTGGAGAAGCCGCCGTCGACCTTGATGGCGTCGCCGGTGGTAAAGTCTGAGCGCGTGGACGCCAGGAACATGACGGCGTTGGCGATATCGCTGACCTCGCCGATGCGACGCGCGGCGATGAGGCGGCTGCGGCTCTTCTCGACCTCGGGATCGGCGTAAAAGCTTGCCGACATGGGTGTCTTGACAAAGCAGGGCTCGACGCAGTTGGAGCGCACGCCGTAGGGACCCCACTCGGCAGCCAGCATCTTGGACATCATGTTGACGCCCGCCTTGGTGGAGCTGTACACGCCCGAGAACGTTTCGGGGGAGTGACTGGCGACGGTGGAGATGTGAACCAGGCGGCCCTGGCCGGCCTTGATCATCTCGCGACCAAAGCGCTGCGAGGTGATGAAGTAGCCGGTGAGGTTGACGTTGATGACCTCGTTCCAGTCGGAGAGCGGCAGGTCCTCCATGGCTGCGAAGCGCAGGATGCCGGCGGTGTTGACGAGGACGTCGACGCGGCCGAAGTTGGCGATGGTGGCGTCGACGGCGGCCTGAACCTCGGCCTCGTCGGTGGCGTTCATCTTGTAGCCCTCGGCGTGGATGCCAAACTCGGCAGCGAGGTCGGCGGCAGCGGCCTTGACCTTCTTCTCGTCCAGGTCGAGCAGGACGACGTTGGCGCCATTGCGGGCGAACTCGCGGCAAATCTCGACGCCCATGCCGCCGAGCGCGCCGGTCACGGCGCAAACATCGCCCTCGAGCTTAAGCCAATTGCTCATAGGAACTTCCCTTCTTGTGCCTCCCGGTGGGTCGCTCCCATTAACCGACCCACGTGGTTTTCGCTGGTTATCGTATGCTTAGCGTTCGCGCAGGTGAATTGCATATTTGTTAGAATGACGTTAACCGTAGGTTTACACTGTACATTGAGGTTTGTTCTCAATTGAGCGCGTGACCTGCGAAAACGACCCCCTGCGGTGCTGTGGGCCCGCGCGTGCGAAAACGGGAGATTGACGTGTACGATCGACGACTTGACGCTATTTCGGCCGCCGCGGAGCTGGGAAGTTTCTCGCGTGCCGCGGCAAAGCTGCGCGTGTCGACGCCGGCACTCGTCAAGCAGGTTTCGGGCTTCGAGGCCGAGTTCGGCATCACGCTGTTCGAGCGCTCGCATTCGGGCGTCAAGGTGACGCCGGCGGGTGCTCTGCTGGTGGACGACGCGCGCTCGATCATGCGCCAGTCCGAGGACGCACTGCGTCGTGCCCGACGCGCGGCGGGCGATGGCGGCGCCGTGCGCCTGGGTGTGTCGATGATGTGCCCGGGGCGCCATACACTCGCGCTATGGCCGCAGCTGCACGACATGGAACCGCGTTTGCGTTTTGAGATTGTGCCGGTGGGGGACCTTTACGATGAGCACGAGACCGTTATGCGCAGTCTGGGACGCGAGGTCGACGTGGTGCAGTCGAGTTTTTCGACCCCGCGCTGGGGAGACGCCTGCCAAAAGCTTCGCATCGTTACCGTGCCGTTTTATATCGACGTGCCGCGCACAAGCCGACTCGCGCGCAAGACGCGCATCACGGTTGCCGACCTGGAGGGTATGCGCCTGCGCGTGCTTCGTCACGGCAACGACGCCATGGACAGCCTGCGTATCGATCTTTTGGCCGACGGCGGCGTGGACGTGATCGACGTGGACAGCTTTGACTTTGCGCTTTTTAACGAGGCGGAGGAAAAGGGCGACGCGGTGCTCACCTGCGGAGCGTGGTCGGGCGTGCACCCGGCCTTTGTGGGCGTACCGTTTTTGTGCGGCCGCGAGGTGCCGGTCTATTTGCACTACCCGCTCGAGCCCACCCTCCAAGTCCAAAAATTCGTCAACGCCATTGCCCAACTCCTCAAGTAGCTCACACAAAACGAGGCCCTGGCCAAACGGCCAGGGCCTCACTAACCTTTATTCCGTTTTAAACGACGGGCTGATCACGCGTAGGAGGGTGCCCCGTGGACGGCGGTGTATTTCCTCCGCGCGCAGTTTCGCAGCGCAGCGAGAATGTTTGAGCACGGAGGAGTTACCCCGCCGCCCCGGGGAACCCTCCGTCAGTAATCGTTCCTACTCCAGCTCAAACGCACCCGTGTAGAGCTGGTAGTAATACCCGCGCTTGGCGATCAGTTCGTCGTGGTTGCCGCGCTCGATGATGCGGCCGTGGTCCAGGCAGATGATTGCGTCGGAGTTGCGCACGGTGGAGAGGCGGTGCGCGATGACAAACGTCGTGCGGCCCTCCATGAGCTTATCCATGCCCGCCTGCACGATAGCCTCGGTGCGGGTGTCGATGGAGCTCGTGGCCTCGTCCAGAATCATCGCCGGCGGATCGGCGACGGCGGCGCGCGCAATCGAAATCAGCTGGCGCTGGCCCTGCGACAGCTGGGCACCGTTACCGGTGAGCATGGTGTCGTAGCCGTCGGGCAGGCGGGTGATAAAGTCGTCCGCGCCCGCGAGCTTGGCCGCCGCGATGCACTCCTCGTCGGTCGCATCCAGGTTGCCGTAGCGGATGTTATCCATCACGGTGCCGGTGAACAGGTTCACGTCCTGCAGCACGACACCCAGCGAGCGGCGCAGATCGGCCTTGCGGATTTTGTTGACGTTGATGCCGTCGTAGCGAATCTTGCCGTCGGCGATGTCATAGAAACGGTTGATGAGGTTGGTGATGGTCGTCTTGCCGGCACCGGTGGCGCCGACAAACGCGACCTTCTGGCCCGGCTTGGCGTATACGGACACGCCGTGCAGCACCTCGTGGTCGGGCGTGTAGCCAAAGTCGACGTTGTCCATGACCAGGTCGCCGCGCAGCGGCACGTACTCGATCTCGCCGGTTGCGCGGTGCGGATGCTTCCATGCCCACATGCCAGTATGGTGGTCGGCCTCCTCGAGCTCCCAGGTCTCGGGGTTTACCTGCGCGTTGACGAGCGTCACGTAGCCTTCGTCGGCCTCGGGCTCCTCATCGATGAGCTCAAAGATGCGGTCGGCGCCGGCGAGGCCCATGACCACGGCGTTGATCTGCTGCGAGATCTGGCCGATCTGTCCGCAGAACTGCTTGGTCATGTTGAGGAACGGCACCACGACGGCGATGGACAGCGCCATGCCCGAGATGCTCAGGTTGGGCACGCCCAGCGCCAGGAAAATGCCGCCCGCCAGTGCGACCAGCACGTAGAGCAGGTTGCCCAGGTTCATAAGGATGGGCATGAGGATGTTGGCGTACATGTTGGCCTTTTGCGAGACCTCGAAGAGCTTCTCGTTGCGCTCGTCAAAATCGGCCTCGGCGGCAGACTCGTGGCAGAACGCCTTGACGACCTTCTGGCCGTTCATGACCTCCTCGATATGGCCCTCGACCACGCCGAGCTCGGTCTGCTGCGCAATGAAGAAACGCGCGGAATTGGAGCCGAGCAGCTTGGTCATAAAGGTCATAAAGGCGACGCCGGCGATGATGACCAGGCACATCCACACGCTGTAGTACAGCATGATAAAGAACACCGTGACGATGATGATGATCGTCATGAGCAGGTTGGGCAGCGACTGACTGATCATCTGGCGCAGCGTATCGATGTCGTTGGTGTAGTGGCTCATGATATCGCCGCGCTGGTGCGTGTCGAAGTAGCGGATCGGCAGGTCCTGCATGCGGTTGAACATCATCTCGCGCAGCTTCTCGAGCGAGCCCTGCGTGACGATAGCCATGGCGCGGTTCCAGAAGAGCGAGGACAGGACACCGACGCCGTAGATGCAGGCGAGGGTGGTCACGAGCTGCAGAATCTTGGGCTGTGCGGCTTCCCAATCGCCCGACTGCCACGATTCGCTAATAATCTGCAGGGCGCTCTGCAGGAAGGTCGCGCCGATGGAGTTGATGATGGCGCAGAGCACCACGCCGGCGACGACAAGGGGCAAAAGCACGGGATAGAAGTCAAAGAGCGTCTTGATGAGGCGCGACATGGTGCCGCCCTTACGGTTGAGCGCGCGCTCGGCGGTCGTTGCCTTACTCATGTGCCTCGCCTCCTTCCTGGGTCTGAGCTTGCGTTGCGGATGCCTCGGTGTCGGCCTCGACGGCCCCTTCGCCCTCGGCAGACATCTTGTTTTGCGAGGTAAAGGTCTCTCGGTAGATCTCGCTCGTCTTGAGCAGCTCTTCGTGGTTGCCGATCTGTGCGATGCGGCCGCCCTCCATGACAATGATGCGGTCTGCGTCCTGCACGGAGCTGATGCGCTGGGCGATGATGAGCTTGGTCGTGTTGGGCAGATAGCTTGCCAGGCCTGCGCGAATCTTGGCGTCAGTCTTGGTGTCGACGGCGCTGGTGGAGTCGTCCAGGATCAAGATCTTGGGGCGACGCAACAGGGCGCGTGCAATGCACAGGCGCTGCTTCTGACCGCCCGAAACATTAGAGCCGCCCTGTTCGATCCAGGTGTCGTAGCCCTTGGGGAAACCGTCGACAAACTCGTCGGCGCAGGCCAGATGCGCTGCCTCGCGGACTTCCTCGTCGGTGGCGTTCGGGTCGCCCCAACGCAGGTTCTCGGCGATGGTGCCGCTAAACAGCACGTTTTTCTGCAGCACCATGGCGACCTGGTGACGCAGCGCGTCCAGGTCGTAGTCGCGCACGTCCACGCCGCCCACGCGCACAGCGCCTTCGGTGGTGTCGTACAGGCGGGCGATGAGGTTAACGAGCGTGGACTTGGCCGAGCCGGTGCCGCCGATGATGCCGATGGTCTCGCCGCTCGTAATGTGCAGGTCGATATCGTCGAGCGCCTGGCGCTTCGCATGCTTGGAATACTTAAAGCTCACGTGGTCAAAGTCGATGGAACCGTCGGCAACCTCGAGCACGGGCTCGGCGGGATCGGCGATCGTGGGCTCGGCGGCCAGCACCTCGGCAATGCGGTGTGCCGATTCGTCGGCCATGGTCACCATGACAAAGATCATCGACAGCTGCATCAGGCTCATGAGAATCTGGAAACCATAGGTAAAGGTCGAGGAGAGCTGGCCCACGTCGAACAGCGTGCCCTGGCTCGTGATGATGAGCTTGGAGCCCAGGTAGATGATGACGACAAACGCGCCGTTGACGCAGATGTTCATCATGGGGTTGTTAAAGGCGAGCAGCTTCTCGGCGCGGGTGAAGTCCATCTGGACGTCGCGCGCGGCGGTCGCGAACTTCTCCTTCTCAAAGTCTTCGCGCACATAGCTCTTGACCACGCGCATACCGGTGACGTTTTCCTCGACGGACTCGTTAAGGGCATCGTACTTGTGGAACACGCGCGAGAAGATGGGGCGCACCTTAAAGATGATAAAGAACAGTCCAAAGCCCAGCAGCGGAATGATGACCAGGTAGACCATGGCGACGCTGCCGCCCATGATAAACGCCATGGTAAAGGCGAAGATCAATACCAGCGGCGCGCGCACGGCGATACGGATGATCATCATAAAGGCCTGCTGCACGTTGTTGATATCGGTGGTCAGGCGCGTGACGAGCGAGGAGCTCGAGAACTCATCGATGTTGGCAAAGCTGAACGTCTGGATCTTGTAGAACAGGTCGTGACGCAGGTTCTTGGCGAACCCGCAGCTCGCATGGCTGCAGGTGACGCCGGCAGCGGCACCAAAAGCAAGCGACGTCAGCGCGATGAGCACCAAAAAGCCTGCGGTGGGAAGCATCTCGGCTACGGTGGCGCCGTCTTTGATGGCGTCGATCAGGTTGGCAGTGATAAATGGAATCAGCATCTCGCAGAGCACCTCGCCAAGCACAAGCAACGGCGTAGCAACGGTGACTTTCATATAGTCGCGGATGCTGCCCATGAGGGTTTTAATCATCCAGTTCCTCCCAGGTTACGCGGATTTTATCGAGCATTTCGGCGAGGTCCTCGCGCTCGTCGTGGGTGAGCGCGCTAAAGGCCTGCTCTCTAAAGCGAATGCGGGCTGCCTGGTCGATGCGGGCGTTTTCCCGGCCGGTTTCGGTCAGGCGAATGGTGAGTTGCCGTCGATCCTTGGGGTTACGGCTGCGCTCGATGAGGCCGTTGAGCTCGAGCTTGGACAGGATCTCGGAAAGCGATCCCGGCTTGAGGTCAAAGTGCATGCCGAGCTCCTGCTGCGACATCTCGCCGCCGGGTTGCTTGGCTAGCAGGCAGATGATGGGCGCCTTGCCGGATACGCCTCCGCCATGAAAGTGCATGTAATGGCCGCAAAAGCCCAGATTATTGAGGATGCGCTTGGCAAGCTTGTCTTCGGCGCTGACCGCTTCGGGTACATCCGCAGGCTGTGACGGGTCGCCGCCGGGCTCATGCGAACAAAGGTTAAGAGGTTCATCGCACATGAATTAGTGTTGCTCCTTTCTTTAGTTAGGTAGTGGAATTGTTTTGTGCCTAACCAATCTAGGAGCATGAGAAATGAATGTCAAGGTACCAAACTTTATAGTTACGGCGTTTTGCCAAACGCCGTAACCGCTCGACTCCGCTCGCAACGTTCCCTGCGCTACACTTAGTCGCACTGTGGCGCTGCGCGTCGCGCCCGAAACAAGGGAGACCTTCATGAAGAATACTCAGCTGCTGCTGATCAACGATATGTGCGGCTACGGCAAGGTCGCGCTTTCCGCCATGCTGCCGGTGCTGTCGCACATGGGCTACCGTATCCATAACTTGCCGACGGCGCTCGTTTCCGACACGCTTAACTACCCCAAGTTCTACATCCACGACACCACGGAGTACGTGCGTCAGAGTCTTGCCATCTGGGAGGAGCTCGGCTTTGAGTTCGACGCCATCTCGACCGGCTTTATCGTGACCGAGGAAGAGACGCGCATCATCTCGGACTTTTGCCACCGCCGCGCGCAAAAGGGCACCAAGGTGTTCGTCGACCCCATCATGGGCGACAACGGCAAGCTCTATGCGGGCGTGCCCGAGTCCACGATTGGCCTTATGCGGCATCTTCTGGAGTGCGCAGACTACGCGGTGCCTAACTATACCGAGGCGTGCCTGCTTGCCGATAGGCCTATTGCCGAGGAAATTACGCCCGATGAGGGCCGCGCCCTTGTGGACGCCGTGCGCGAGCTGGGTGCCAAGTCGGTGGTCATTACGAGCGCCGTGGTCAATGGCACGAACGCGGTTATCGGTTACGACCATGTAGCGGGGGAGTACTTTATGATTCCCTTTGAGCTCATTCCGGTCTATTTCCCGGGCACGGGCGACACGTTCTCGGCGGTGCTCGTCGGCCGCGTTATGGCAGGTTGGAGTCTGCAGCGCGCGACGTCCGATGCCATGCGTGTGGTGGCTGAGCTTATCGAGCGCAATGCCGACCAGGAGGACAAGTCGGCCGGCCTTCCCATCGAAGCCTGCCTGGATGTGATTGACCATGAGTAACGCTGGCGAGGGCGGCGCCAAGCCTGCGGGCGGGGGCAAGCCGCTCGGCGCGCCGCGGGACAAACGTCCGCGTATCCGCGTGAGCTGCGTGGACCAGCTGGGAACGTGCCGCTGCCATCATGGTCACAAGCCGGGCGACGTTTTTGACTTCGACCGAGACCGCGGCAAGATGTGCGCCATGGCCTGCCATGTGGGCTTTCCCTATATCGATATCCTGCGCTATGGCGGAACCGTGCCTGGCAACGAGCCCGGCACGGCAAAGTTCTGCTGTCCCGAGGTCGACACGTTGAACGTCTGGCTTGCCGAGATCGTCGACGAATAGCCGGATGTGACAAAGGGGCGGGCCCTTTGTCGCATCCGCCGATGGTGCCCCTTCTTTTTTGCCTATAATCCTAAATCTCTGCATTTCATCCGATATTAGGTTCTAAAAACTCTGCATTTCATCGATAATCAAGCATATAAACCTTGCATTTCATTTGATGACACTGAGGGGAGAGCCTATGCTGCGTAGGAAAATAGCGGCAGAGCTGGAGCGTTGGCTGAAGTCTGCCGAGCAAAAGGCCTTATTCATTACGGGTTCTCGCCAGATCGGCAAAAGTTATTCGATTCGCGCATTTGGCAAAGCCAGCCATGCAACCTACATCGAACTCAACCTCATGGAAAATCGCCAGGCAAAAGATGCTCTTCTCGAGGCACGGGATGCCGACGATTTCATCAGCAGGGTGACGCTTCTCTCGGGAAAGCCGATAGCACCGGGCAAAACGCTCGTGTTTATCGATGAGGTCCAAGAGGCCCCCGACATCATGACGATGGCAAAGTTCCTTGTTGAGGACGGGAGGTGCCGCTGGGCGTTTTCGGGGTCAATGCTCGGGACCCAGTTCAAGGTCGTTAGGTCCTATCCCGTGGGATATGTTCACGAGCTTAGGATGTTCCCGCTCGATTTCGAGGAGTTTTGCTGGGCGATCGGGGTGAGCGAGGGAGCTCGCCAAACGATACGCGACGCGTGTATCAGCGAGAAGCCCATTCCTGATTACATTCACGACGCGATGATGGCAAACTTCAGGACCTATACCGTTGTCGGTGGAATGCCAGAGGTCGTGCAGCGTTTCCTTGACACGCGGGGCGACCTTGCCTCTGTTCGTCAGCTACAGTCAGAGCTCAACGAACAGTACCGGCGGGATATCTCCAAGTATGCAAGCGGGCGAGCCCTTCAGGTGCAGAGCATTTACGATCAGCTCCCTATTATGCTCGAGGGCGAAAACAAACGCTTCGTGCTCAATTCCATTGACCTCAAGGCGCATTACGACAAGTACCAGCGAGATTTTGTCTGGCTTGTCGATGCCGGCGTTGCTCTCAAGGCGGATATCGTAACCGAGCCAAAGTCGCCCCTGCTCAAGACGGCACGGCCATCGCAGTTCAAGCTATACCAATCGGATACGGGCATGTTGATGGCGCGCTACCCCGTTGGCGTCGCCCAGGCGGCGTATCTTGATAGCAAGGAACCCAATCTGGGCGGCATTTACGAAAACGTGGTGGCCCAGCAGCTGGCTGCCCAGAATCGCCAGCTTTACTACTATCAGACGAAAAAGCGCGGCGAAGTGGACTTTGTGGTCGACGGACCGGATGGGACGGCTGTCCCGATCGAGGTTAAATCGGGCTCCTATTACCACGCGCACGCTGCGCTCGGTCATGTGCTTGATACGGCCGAATATGGCGTAAGGCTCGGGATTGTTTTCTCGAGAGGCAACGTTGAGCGCAACGGAGCTGTTCTTTATTTGCCGCTATATGCGACCTGGGTCCTTTCGGATGTTTTGGGCGACTCCCGTGCCGAGGGGATAAAGCTGGAGGTCAAGCCGGTCTAGGGCCAGTCCCGAATGTGACAAAGGGGCAGTCCCTTGGTCGTATCGAGTTCCACTGCCCGAGAAAATGAGCGTGGATTTTCTCCCGTTTAGAGCGCACTTGAACGCTCAAAGTGGGAGATTTTCCACGCTCGATCTGTATACGAGAGAAAATCCACGCTCGATGTATACCGATGACGCGGTTCGCGCGGTTTGTGCGCCCGCAAACCTACATCTGCTCGAGCATGGCAGTGCAACCGTCGAGCACGTCGCGGTAGGTGGCATCGAAGTTGCCGGTGTACCAGGGATCGGCCACGTCGCCGGGGCGCTCGGTCCAATCGAGCAAGCGCGTAATCTTGCCGTCGGGGTCGTCGCCAAAGATGCGGTGCAGGCCGCGGGCGTTCTCATCGTCCATATAGACAATGTGATCCCAGTCGCCATACTCCGCGCGACGCACCTGGCGCGCGCGATGTGCGACGACGGGAATCCCGACCTCGCGCAGCTTGGCAACAGTGCCACGATGCGGTGGGTTGCCAATCTCCTCAGTCGAGGTCGCGGCGGAATCGATGACAAACTCGTCCGCGCGTCCGGCGCGGTGCACCAGCTCGGTAAACACCGACTCAGCCATCGTCGAGCGGCAGATATTTCCATGACAGATAAACAGTACACGTTGCATGTGCGGTTTCCTTTCGATCGCCATCATCGAGCTCGAGTATCGCATCTACGCCTATGCCCTCGCCCGCCTGCGCTCCCAGCGAGCCAACTTGATCGTCACCAGCGTGAGCATCCAGGCCACAAGCGAGAACGCGGCGCCCACTGCGCCCACGTACGCAATGCCAATGCTGCTTACCACGGCGCCGCCCACTGCGGTGCCAAACGAGATACCGACGTTAAACGCCATGGGCTCAACCGAACTTGCGAGTACCATCGATTTGGGATGGCGGCTGCGTGCCACGTCCATAAAGTGTGTGATGCACGAGACTGAGAACAGGTACATGAGCAGCGCCAAGCTAAAGACAAAGACCAGTGCGAGCGGCATGGTGCCGCCCACGGCAAACAGCCCGAGTAACGCCGCGGCCTGCAGCACAAACGTCACAAGCAGTGCCTTCATGCCAAAACGCGCGTCGATCCATCCGCCCAGGATGTTCGAGATCAGGCAGAACACGCCGTAGGCCATAAGCGTGGTACTGGCTTCGACCGTGCCCATGCCCAGCACCTGCTCAAGATAAGGCGTCACGTAGCCGTAGAATACGTAGACCGAGCCCACGCCAAACAAAAAGATGAGCATGCCGGTGATGATGCTCGGCTCGCGTAGCAGACCCGCCTGCTCGCGGAAGGTGGCGGGCTCATCGGTCTGCCCAGCGCGCGGCATAAACGCCACGAGCGCTCCGCAGATTAGAACGGCAAAGGTCAGCGTGCCGTACATGGCCATGTGCCAATCGAGCGTGTCGGCCACAAACTTGCCGATCGAAGTGACAAAGACCATCGCCACGGAAAACGCACCGTACACCACCGAGATGGCAAGCGAAGTTTGCTGCGGGGACAGCAGCTCGGGGATGTACGTCACGCCCACGGCGAGCAGTGCGCCCGAGACAGAGCCCAGGACAATGCGCGAGATAAACAGTACCTGGAAGTTGGGCGCCAACGCCATGACCAGGTTGCCGAGCACAAAGACGATGCTGTAGCACACGAGCAGCCGGTAGCGGCGGAAGCGTCCCGTGCTGAGCGCAAGCACCGGCGTAGCGATGGCGTAGACGAGTGCGAACACGCTGATGAGCTGGCCCGCTGTGGCAAGCGAGATGCCGAGCTCCGTCGCCAGGTCGCTTTCGATGCCGATGACCACGAACTCGGAGCAGCCGAGCGAGAATCCCAACAGCACGAGCAGCGCCAGGCAGAGCTTGGTGCGCGCGGGGGAGAGCGCGGCGGCGGTTGACTTACTTTTAGGCGTGGTTGCGGCGGTCAAGGTTGTAACTCCAATGTCGCATGAATAAGCGGGATTCAATCCCTGCAACTCTAACAGAATGTGTCAGGTGCCTGCCTCCTTTGTCGCAGGCTGCGCTTGCCTGTATAGTCGCAATACAGGCGAAGATGGTCTCAGGTACATTGCGGGCGACAGGAGATCCCATGGGTATGCACACGACAAAGGTTGTAGTGGGCGAGGGCAAGTTTGCGCTCGAGGCCCAGTTGACGGTGACGCCGCGAGGCATGGCGGTGTACGCCTGCTCGCCGGAGTTTGCGCACCTGGGCGCCACGGCGCAGGCCATTCCTCGCCCCGAGCCCGGCCGTACGGCGACGGTGAGCATCCTGGCCGTTCCGTGCCATCGAGACGAGATCCCGGCGCACGATATTGCGGCGGCGCTGGCCACGCGCTTTGGCGTGCCGGTAGTTGCAAGCACGGGTTTTCATGTGGAGAACGCGACCGCGGACGACTTGCGGCGCATGCTCGATACCACCAAGGAACTCATCGCCGCGCTCGAGGAGGCCGCAGCCCGCATTCTGCGCGCCGGCTGGGATAAGGGCGGCGCAGGCGCCGAGGTCGTGGCGGTCGATGTCGCGACCGGCGAGGCGCTTGGCCCCGTCGACCGCATCGAGGCCCATACCGGCGAGGGAATCCTGCATCAGGCATTTCTGACGCTTCTGGTCGAGGGCCAGGGCGAAGACGCGCGCCTGCTGCTCTGTCGTCGCAGTCCGCTCAAACGCCTGTGGGGCGGGGTGCTGGCCGATAGCTGTGCCGGCCATCCGCTCCCCGGGGAAGACGTCGCGGCCGCCACGGCACGTCGCATCAACGAAGAGCTTGGCATCACGCGCGAGCCCGATCAGCTCAAGCACCTCGGACACGTGGTGTACCGCGAGGACCACGGCGACGGCCGCTGCGAGTGCGAATGGTGCGAGGTCTACCTTGCCCATGTTGAGCCGGGCGAGCTGCATATCAACCAAGAGGAGATCTCGGAGGTGCGTCGCGTGGCTCCGTCCGAGCTCAAAGGCTATCTGCAGGGTCACCCCGAGCAGCTGGCCCCCTGGCTTCGCGAGGCCCTCAGCGACCCATCCATCCGTACGGCCCTCGCTATGTAACAAAGGTACAGTCCCTTTGCCATATCCAAACCGTCACAACATTCGATGAAAATCTCGAAAACGAGGAAAAGCGTCGAATGTTGTGATGGTTTTTGTCCAGGGGACCGCTTCTCATCCAAAAATCCCGCTTGACTGTATTGCAACAACACAGCGCAACGTAAGGAGTGTCCAATAACGGGCACTCCCTTTTGCTGTAGCGGCACACGCCGCGGCGCCGGGTGCCCCCAACAAGAAAGGTGGGGAGATGGAAGCGGAAAAGAAGGCGTTTAAGATCACCAAGCGCGAAATTGGCTTTGTGTTGGGTATCGTTGTCTTTTTGCTGGTGAAGTTTCTTCCTTTGGCGGAGCTGAGCTCGACGGTCGAGCTTACGGTCGGCGGTCAGACCTGTCTGGCGTTGACGCTCGCCACGGTGGTGTTCTGGGCGTGTGGCGTGGCACAGCCGGGCTTTGTGGGCCTGCTCTACTGCGCGCTGCTCGTTCTGTTCAAGGTGTGCGTGGACGACACGGGCGCCGCGAGCATCTCGGCGACGGTCGCCTCCACGTTTAGCTCGTGGACCAAAGCCACCATGTGGCTCGTCATTGGCGCCTACCTCATCGCCAGCGCGGTCAAGGAGTCGGGCCTGGGCGAGCGCATCGCCTATGCGTTTATGCTCAAGTTCGTGCGCGATGCCAAGTCGCTCATCATCTCGATCTTCGCGCTCACCTTTGTGCTGTCGCTGCTGATCCCGCACCCGTTTCCCCGCGCCTTCCTCATCCTCGCCGTCGTCTCGGTCATCGCCGAGTCCGCCGGCTACGGGGACGACGACAAGGGTAAGCTCGGCTTCCTCGTGTTTGCCGCTGCCGCCCCGGGCTCCATGTTCTTCCTGACGGGCGACTCCACGCTCAACCCGCTCGTTGCACAGTACAGCGCCGAGGCCGGCGGCATGAGCCCGTCCTTTATCGACTGGTTCCTGTACATGAGCGTGCCCATGCTGGTTGCGCTGCTGTGCACCCTGTTCCTGGGCCTGTTCCTCTTTAAGCCCAGCAAGGAGCTCGTCTACGATCGCGAGCAGATCGTGGCCAAGCAGGCCGCGCTCGGCAAGCTCTCCGTCAAGGAGATCCGCACCATCGTGTGGCTTGTCATCGCCATCGCGCTGTGGCTTACCGTTTCGGGCGATTACATCGGCTGGGTGACACTTGCCATCGGCGTTTCTCTCGCCATGCCCATCATCGGCGAGGTCCTCACCCCCGCCAGCTGGAACGCTGTCGACATCAAGTCCCTCATGTTCCTGACGGCTGCCATGGCCGTGGGCTCCGTGGGCGGTGCCACCGGCATGAACGCCTGGATCGCCGATGTCGTGCTTCCCAGCTCCGTGCCCGAGAACATCTTCCTGTTCGCCCTGCTTGTCGCCGCGCTCTCCATGGTTATCCATATGTTCATGGGCTCGGTCATGGCCGTGCTCGGTGTGTGCGTGCCGGCGTTCATCAGCTTCGCGGCCGGCTCCAGCGTAAGCCCGCTCGCCGTGGCGCTCATCGTCTTCACGTCCATCAACATCCACTACATCCTGCCGTTCCATAACCTGCCGATCCTTATCGGCGAGGGCAAGGACGCCGGCGGCTACACCTCCAAAGAGGCCATGCGCATGGGCATTCCCCTCACTGCGGTTGTCTTTATCGTCGTGCTGGTCGAGGCTGCCTGGTTCCACCTCTTTGGCCTGATGTAAACGGTCGAGCGCCTCATCTATGAGCGCCGCGGCCCCACTACGTTACCCAGCCCGGCGGCATCCCCGCCGCCGGGCACTCTCCCGAAAGGAGCATGCTATGTCCACTACCGATGCTTCCCAGATCCACGACCTGCGCTCCGCACTCGACTTTTTGCGCGAGATGCCGGGCCAGCTGCTCGAGACCGACACCCAGGTCGATCCGGACGCCGAGGTCTCGGGTGTCTATCGCCACGTCGGCGCCGGCGGCACCGTTATGCGTCCGACCAAAGAGGGTCCGGCGATGGTCTTCAACAACGTCAAGGGCTTTGACGATGCCAAGGTCTGCATCGGCATGCTTGCCAGCCGCAAGCGCGTTGCCGCCCTGCTCGATCTGGACGAGGAACACCTGGGCCTCGAGTTCGGCAAGCGCTTCGAGAACCTGATCGCGCCCGAGCAGATCGCCGAGGGTGCGCACGTCGACTGCCAGGAGGTCGTGTACAAGGCGACCGACGAGGGCTTTGACCTGCGCAAGATCGTTCCCGCTCCTACCAACACGCCCGTCGACGGCGGCCCCTACATCACCATGGGCCTCGCCTACGGCACGAGCCCCGACGGCTCCCAGTCCGACGTGACCATCCACCGCTTCTCCTGCGTCGACAAGGACAAGCTCGCCATGTGGATTACCCCGGGCAGCCGTCACCTGGGCGCGTTCTTTGACGAGTACTGCCAGCGTGGCGAGGACATGCCCATCTCCATCTCCATCGGCCTGGACCCCGCCGTGTACATGTGCTGCGGCTTCGAGGCTCCTACCACGCCGCTCGGCTTCAACGAGCTGCAGATCGCCGGCGCCCTGCGCGGCCACGCCGTCGAGCTCGCCGACTGTGTCACCGTTCCGCAGAAGTGCATTGCCAATGCCGAGTACGTGCTCGAGGGCTACCTCATGCACGACGAAACCATCAACGAGGACGTCAACGGCCACGGCTACGCCATGCCCGAGTTCCCCGGCTACACCGGTGGCGCCAAGGTATGCCCGGTGATCAAGATCACCGCCGTCACCACGCGCGTCAACCCCATTATGGAGAGCTGCATCGGCCCTTCGCACGAGCACGTTTCCATGGCCGGTATCCCCACCGAGGCTTCCATCTACAAGATGGTCGAGACCGCTATCCCGGGCCGCCTGCTCAACGTCCACGCTGCCCCCTGCGGCGGCGGCAAGTTCGTTGCCATCATGCAGTTCAAGAAGTCGAGCAAAAATGACGAGGGCCGTCAGCGCAACGCCGCCATGCTCGCCTTCTCGGCGTTCTCCGAGCTCAAGCACGTCATCCTCGTTGACGAGGATGTCGACATCTTCGATATGAGCGACGTGATGTGGGCCATGACCACGCGCTTCCAGGCCGACGTCGACCTCATCACCATCCCCGGCTGCCACTGCCACGTGCTCGACCCGTCCAACGACCCCGCGTTCGATCCTTCGATCCGCGAGCACGGCATCGCCTGCAAGGCCATCTTCGACTGCACGGTTCCGTTCGACCTCAAGAAGAATTTCATCCGCTCGCAGTTCATGGAGATCGACACAGATAAGTGGGCAGCAGAGCTCGCTTTCTAGTGCGTAGCCCTATCAAGTAGTCAAGGAGTTGTCATGCCTGAGTCTTCTGTCCGTCCCCGTCGCATTGTCGTTGGCGTGTCTGGCGCCAGCGGCGCTGCGCTGGGTCTCGAGTGTCTCAAGTGCCTGCGTCAGGCCGGTGCCGAGTCGGCGCTTGTCGTCACGCGTGGGGGAGAGATCACCATCGAGCAGGAGCTCGGCATGACGCTCGACGAGTTTGCCGCGCATGCCGATGTGGTCTACGACAACAAGAACATCGGCGCCGCCATCGCAAGCGGCACCTATCCGGTCGACGGCATGATCGTGGCCCCGTGCTCCATGAAGACGCTCGCCGGCATCGCAAGCGGCTACAGCGAAAACCTGCTGCTGCGTGCGGCCGACGTGCAGATGAAAGAGCAGCGCCGCCTGGTGCTCATGGTGCGCGAGACGCCCTTCAGCGCCATTCACGTCGATAACATGGCGCGCCTGGCGCGCGTGCCCGGCATCATGCTCATGCCGCCTATGCTCACGTTTTACAACGGCCCCGCCACGCTCGATGACGCGGTGCATCACATCGCCGCCAAGGCGCTCGAGGCCGTCGGCGTGTCATGTGCAAACTATAAGCGCTGGTCATAGGCGTCTTTAGGGTAGGATACGAGTAGTGTTTGAGCCCGCTGCCCCTGTGGGCGGCGGGCTTTGGTGTGTCGGGAGGACCTATGCAGACGGGCATGTATGCGATTGGCGAGATGGCGAGCCTGTTTAACGTTTCGCGCCAAACGCTCATCTACTACGACAAGATCGGCCTGTTTAAGCCCGCCGTGGTTAACGAAAAAGGCTACCGTTTCTATTCGCCCACGCAGATCCCGCTCATGCGTCTGATCTGCATGCTGCGCGACCTAGGGCTCGAACTCGACGAGATTGACCGCCTGACCTCGACGTTCGACATCGGAGAGATGACCGATCACCTGCGCTCGCGGGTGCAGGCGCTCGATGAGCAGATTGCCGGGCTCAAAGCCGAGCGTTCGAGCGTGCAGGAGCGTCTGAGCTTTTACGACGAGGCGGTTTACTGGCGCGAGCGCGAGGGTAGGCCGGAGCTCAAGCAATTCGAGCGCCGCTACGTGGTCTTTGAGGAGTTTCCGGGCGATATCGAGCGCGGCCGCTCGATGCTCCATCCCACGCTCATGCGGGCCATCCTGCGCATGCGTGCGTTGACGGGCACGCGCCCTATGCGCGGCTGGGGTGCCATGCTGCGTCGCGAGGCGCTGCATTCCGACGACCCTATTGCCGGCGCCGGCTCCTTTGCCGTGCTGCCGCGCGGTGCCGAGGAGCTGCTGCCGAGCGATCCCGCCGAGCTGGCAGAGATTGGCATCGAGGTGCTGCCCGAGGGCACATATCTGTGCATGAGCCGCTGGGGCATGCCATACGAGCCCGAGGGCATCCGCGCCATCGTTGCCTGCATGGACGAGCACGCGCTCCAGCCTATCGGCAACGCCTTCGACTTTTGCTACCTCGATACCACGAGCTACGACGAGTCCCACCAAGAGGACTTCTGCTGCATCCAAATCCCCGTTACCCTCCAGATGTGACAAAGGGACAGTCCCTTTGTCACATTCGCGGCATGGCTGCCGCCCAAACCATCACAACATTCGATGAAAATCTCGAAAACGAGGAAAAGCGTCGAATGTTGTGACGCTTTTCCTGTCTGTGCCGGCGAGCTCCCGTGTCATCTGGGGGTATAAGGCTAGCAAGTGTTTATTTGCGAGGCTTAAGGGGCGCCCCGTATGGATATCGATAACTTTGAATGGTGGTATAGCGAGGGCGAGGCTCCGGACGAAGAGTGGGACGAGCCCGCGCCGTGTGACGTGTCGAGCGACGAGGACGAGACCGGCAACGATGCCGGTGTCGAGCCTGAAGCCGCCTCCGATGCCGCCGAACCCCTAACCTTTGAACAGGCTTGGGCCCAGGCCGAGGCCGACGAGGCGAAGGCCGATGCCACGGCCACGCTCGGCGAGCCGGCTGATATGTCGATCTCGCCGGCAAAGACCCCACAGCCGCGCCATACCATCGACCCCGGCAGCACGGCATCCTTCAGCATACTCGACGTGCCCGTGCAGGGTGCCCAGGCGCCCGCCCCCACCCATCGCCCCAACCTGGCTCGCGAGGAAGACGCGGGCCGTCGCTCTCCGCTCGGCCCCATTCTCATCGCCTTTATGGCCGGCGTCATCGCTTGCTCGGCGATCGGCAGCATCTGGGGTCATGTCGAGCAGCAGCGCCAAGACGCCGCCAAGGTCGAGATGTCCGTCGAACAATCGCTCAGCCGCACGCGCTCGGTGCATGTATCGGTCGAGGTCAAGGACGGCGCGACGTGGGACACCGCGCGCGGCGACAGCCAGATGCTCGTCCATATCGTGGGTCGCACGCTCAAGGGGCAAGCGATCGACGAGTACCAATACGTCAATTCCGAAGGTGACGGCATCGAGCTCAAGCCCGGCGACTACGAGCTCACGGTCGATGAGCCGCCCGTCGCCACCGACGGCACGCGTTACCGTGCCTCAAAGCGCATGGTTCCGGTGAGTTTTAATTCACAGGCGCCCGATACGGTCGATAGCACGCCGCAGGGCGGGTTTGACCTTTACGCTATTGCTCAATAACTGCACCTGTCGCTCAACCCCGCCGCCAAGAGTGGGACAATAGCCCTCGACACCGTTGTTTACTATTGGAGGAAGTAGCATGTCCACCGTCACTACCATCAAGCGCGGCGGCCTCACCGCGGCCATCGATTCCATGGGCGCCCAGCTCACGAGCCTTGCCCTCAACGGCAACGAGTATCTGTGGCAGGGCGACCCGGCCTTTTGGGGCAAGCATGCGCCTATCCTGTTCCCCATCGTGGGATCGCTGCGCAACAACATGGCGACATCTGCGGCCGGCACCTGCGAGATGCCGCGCCATGGACTCGCTCGCATCGTCGAGCACAAGTTGGTCGAGGTTTCGGAGGATGGCTCCTCGGTAACGTACGAGATCACTGACACGCCCGAGTTGCTCAAGGCGTTCCCGTTCCACTTTAAGCTCAACATGACCTATGCCCTGACCGGCGACGCCACGCTCACGCAGACCTTTGCCGTCACCAACACCGGCGACGTGGCCCTGCCGTTCTCGGTGGGCGGTCATCCTGCATTCAACGTGCCCGCCCCCGGTGCCGAAGACGAGGCGTTCGAGGATTACGAGCTGGCGTTTACCGAGGCTTGGACTAACGAGGCCCCCATCATCACGCCCGACGGTCTTATGACGTTCGAGGGCAGCTACAAGGCTCCCGATAACTCGGACGTGCTGCCCATCACGCACCGCAGCTTCGATAACGATGCCATCATGTTCACCGATGTCCCGGGTTCCACGCTCACGCTGCGCGGCCGCAAGTCGGGCCACGGCGTCAAGATCGACTTTGAGGGCTTTAAGTACATCGGCGTGTGGTCTGCCGCCAACGACGCCCCGTTTGTGGCGCTCGAGCCCTGGACCGGCCACACCACCATGGACACCGAGGACGACGTCTTTGAGCACAAGGTCAACACCATTACCTTGGCACCGGGTGAGACGGACGTTCGCAGCTTTAGCGTTACCCTGCTCTAGAGGTTCCGCCGTTCTAACGAACGACGGACCGGTCGACGCTGCGCGCCACCCAGAGCGACAATTTGTCATTCAAAAGGCAAGGCATGACCAGAAGGTCTATGCCTTGCCTTTTTCATGCTAACTTGTTCGCTCTGGGTGGCGCCCGCTGGCATTGCCAAAACATCGACGCTCCCAATGACTACCGTGTGTCTATTAATTTTTCGAGCTTGTGCTGCGCTGCTGGTCGCTGGCGTATATCCTGTTAAGTCGTCAGCATACGATTCAACAGGGAAGGCAGATTATGCATTCTCCCCATCAACGCGACGCGCATCCACAGCCGGTATGCAGCCGTCGCATCTTTTTGGGTAGCGCTCTCGCTGCGAGCGCTTCTGTCGTCGCCGGCGCACTTGCCGGCTGCCAGCGTCCCTCCACGCTGGAAGTAGTTCAGTCCACGACGGGCGGCGGTCGCGACGACCTGTCCGATTCTGTGATCGGCAAGGATAAGATCCGCATCGGCATGGAGGCGGCCTACGCCCCGTACAACTGGCAGGTTTCCGAGGCCAGCGAGTTCACGATCCCCATCGACAACGTGCAGGGCGCCTATGCCGATGGCTACGACGTGCAGATCGCCAAGATCGTCTGCAAGGCTCTCGGCGGCGAGCCCGTTGCCGTCAAGCAGAGCTTCTCGGGCCTTATCGACTCGCTCAACAACGGCCAGATTGACCTCATCATCGCCGGCATGAGCGCCACGCCCGAGCGCGAGGAGTCCGTCGGCTTTTCCGACCCGTACTTCATTGGCTACTTTGGCCTGTTCGTAAAAGAGGGCTCGCCCTACCAAAACGCCACCAAGCTCAGCGACTTCAGCGGTGCCACGGTGCTCGGCCAAAAGGACACCATGCTCGATACCGTCATCGACGAGATTCCGGGCGTTGTGCACAAGAACCCGGTCGATTCGGTCCCCACGGTGTTCTCGAATCTGCTGCAGGGCACGTGCGACGCCGTGACCTACAACACTGAGAACGAAAAGGGCTATATGGCCCAAAATCCCGGTATCGTCCCCATCCACTTTGCCGAGGGCGAGGGCTTTAAGCAGGAGGTCACGGCAAATGTCGGTTGCCGCAAGGGCTCGGACAAACTGCTTAAGCTCATCGACAAGACACTCAAGGGCATTAGCCAAGAGGAGCGCGACCAAATGTGGGACGCGTGCCTCGACCGTCAGCCGGCATAGGGAGGCAGCATGAAAGCCATCAACCGTCTGGCCTCCTTTATCAAGGCCGACCACCGTTATGTATACCTGGGCACGAGCGTCATCGCGGCGCTCGGCCTGGCGTTTAGCCAGCGCAACCCCACACCGCTGAGCTTCTTAGCCCCCACCGGTATCTTCCAGGATTGCCTTTGGGCGATTCTTTGGGCCTGGATTGTCGTGTCGGCAGCGGCGCTTGTCACCAAGCTTATGCACTGGAGTGACTATCGCGAAAAGTCGCCGTTCGCATCCGAGCGTTTCCGCCGCGGCGCGCGCCTGGGTAGCTATGTTGTGGTCGCTATCGCGGCGATCTTCTTTATCGACCGCTGCGTCATGTCGTTTATCGACCTGGTGCAGGTGAGCATTGTCTCGGATTCCAACCCCAGCGACTTTTTGTCGAGCCTGGTCTACATGACCTACAAGAGTGGCGATTTCTTTATCCGCGGTATCGAGATCACCATCGCGCTTGCGACCTTCGGTACCGTCATCGCATTCTTCCTGGCGCTGCTCTTTGTGTTCCTGCGTATTCAGACCTTTGACCGCGTGGACAACGACCTGGTGCGCTTCTTTAAGAGTATCGGCCGCGGCTTTGCGACCATCTACTCCACCATCGTGCGCGGCACGCCCATGATGGTCCAGGGCCTGCTCATCTATTACGCGGGCTTTACCGTTTTGCGCGGCATGGGCTTCGAGACCGCTCAGGCCAACCAGATCTGGAGTACCTTCACCGCCGGCCTCGTCACCATCTCGCTCAACTCCACCGCCTACATGATGGAGGTCCTGCGCGGCGGCATCGAGTCCATCGATCCCGGCCAGGCCGAGGCAGCGCGCTCGCTGGGCCTGTCGCAGTGGCAGGCCATGCGCAAAGTCGTGTTCCCCCAAGGCATTAAAAACGCGATTCCGGCGCTCACCAACGAGCTCATCATCAACATTAAGGACTCGTCGGTGCTCTCGGTCATCGGCGTGTTCGACCTTATGTACGCTACTACCACGGTCGCCGGCGTGTACTACCGCCAGATGGAGGTCTACTGCGTGGCGCTCGTGGTCTACCTGATCCTGACACTCGTGGCGAGCCGCCTGCTCGAAGCCTTTGGCAAAAAGCTGGGCGCCGAGGCCCCTGCCACGCTGCCCAGCTCCAACTAGGCGCAAGACGAGGAGAATCATCATGGCAGATACCGCCACTACCGGCACTGCGGCAGCCGTGCAAAACCAAGAGCCGCTTATCCGCGTCGAGGGCCTGCGCAAGAGCTTTGGCTCATTCGAGGTACTCAAGGGCATCGACCTGTCCGTCAATTCCGGTGAGGTTGTCACCATCATCGGCGCCTCGGGCTCGGGCAAATCGACCTTCCTGCGCTGCCTCAACCTGCTCGAGACCCCGGACGCGGGCCACATCTGGTTCCACGGCCAGGACCTCACGGCCGAGCGCTGCAACATCAACAAATTGCGCGAGGACATCGGCATGGTGTTCCAGGGCTTTAACCTGTTCAACAACATGGATGTGCTCGACAACTGCACGCTCGCGCCCGTCACGCTCAAAAAGATGAGCAAGGCCGAGGCCGAGAAGGTCGCGATGGAGCATCTGACGAGCGTGGGACTCGAAAAGTTCGCGCACGCCGCCGTTGGCCGCCTGTCCGGTGGTCAAAAACAGCGCGTGGCCATCGCTCGTGCCCTATGTATGAATCCGCAGATCATGCTGTTCGACGAGCCGACCTCCGCGCTCGACCCCGAGATCGTGGGCGAGGTGCTCGAGGTCATGCGCAAGCTCGCCGCCGACGGCATGACCATGGTCGTCGTCACGCACGAGATGGCCTTTGCCCGCACGGTGTCCGACCGCGTGGTCTTTATGGACAAGGGCGTGGTGCTCGAGGATGCCGCGCCGGCCGAGCTCTTCGGCAACCCCAAACACCAGCGCACTCGTGAGTTCCTCTCTCGCTATCTCGAGGACAAATAACCGACCGCAAACGCTTACGTTGCAGGGCCGCTCCCGTGGGGCGGCCTTTGTCGTCACAATCGAAAGGATGTCATGGCCGAGGTTTGGCGCTTCTTTGCGCATGAGGACGATTTTGCCGATATAGACGAAGTCAGCGCGTGCGAGCGCTTGGGCCGCGTGCTGTCGTTTCCGACCATTTCGAGCATGGATGCCGAGGCGGTGGACTGGCAGCCCTTCGACGACCTGCGCGCCTATATGCAGCAGGCCTGGCCGCGCGTGTTTGCGGCGGGCGAGGTCGAGCTTATCGACCACTCGCTGTTGGTGACGCTTGTCGGCTCCGACCCTGCTCTCAATCCCGTTATGCTCATGGGCCACATGGACGTGGTCCCCGTGGTGCCGGGTACCGAGGCCGACTGGACGCACGCCCCCTTTAGCGGGCACGTGGACGACACCTACATTTGGGGCCGCGGCGCTATCGACATGAAGGATCAGGTCGCAGGCATTCTCGAGGCGGTTGAGTATGCATTGGCGCACGGTTGGGAGCACAAGCGTTCGCTGTTGCTCGCCTTTGGCCAGGACGAGGAAACCACGCAGTACGGCGCTGGAGCTATCGGCCGCGTGCTCGAGGAGCGCGGTGTTGAGCTCGAGTTCCTGATCGACGAGGGCGACTACCGCATCGTTCCGGCTGCCGAGTACGGCGCGGGCGAGGGCTGGCTTATGCATGCCGACCTGGCCGAAAAGGGCTATGCCGATATCGTGCTCAAGACGAAGAGCGCGGGCGGGCATTCGTCTAACCCCTACGGCGGCACGTCGCTCGAGGTGCTCAGCCGTGCCATCGCCGCAATCTGCGATATCGAGTGGCCGACGCGCGTGACCGATCTGCTTGCCGCGCAGCTTGTCGAGCTGGGGCTCTACACGGCGGATGAGATTGCCGCCAACGGGGGCGCCATTGTCCGCGATTGCCTCGCCAGCAAGAAGCTCTATCCGCTGGTGACGACCACCTGCGCGCCCACGCAGATCGAGGGAGGCAGCGCCGGCGCCAACGTGATGCCGCAGGATATGTGGGCCAACATTAACTTCCGCATGCTCGAGGGCACGAGCGTGGCCGACGTTGTGGCGCGCTGCCGTGAGGCGGTTGCCGGGGCGGACCTTGCCGGTCGTGTCGAAGTGGAGCTGGGCCCCGGCAGCTCCGAGCCCTCGCCGTCCCCGCGCATCGGTGGTCCCGGCCTCGAGGCGGTTCGCTCCATCGCCGCCCGCTATTTCTGCGATCCAAAGGGGACGGAGGAAAACGGATCATCCGAGCCGTTGGCGATTGTCCCCTCGACCGTGATCGGCGCGACCGACGCTGCCAACTACCAGCACATTTGCTCCGAATGCATTCGTTTTTCGGCGTTTGTGGTCGACGATGACGAGTGCGACCGCGGCGTCCACGGCACCAACGAGCGCATCACCCGCCGCGCCTACCTCCAGGGTGTTCGCTTCCTCATCGCCCTGCTCCATACGCTCTAGAATCCGACAAAGGGACTCTCCCTTTGTCGGATTCCGTGCGGGTTGTATGCAGGTTTGCCTGCGCACGCTATCATGTATGGGTTAGACCGCAACTATGTACCCCCATACGCGAAGGGATGCGCATGTATCTGAAGATCGACATGTTCTAGCCGGGCTTTACCCCCGCAGCGGCGCCCCGCGCCCCATCAATTCTGCCGATTTTCACCTTCACGCATATAAAAGGAGTCCGTCATGCGCGACAAGCTCGAAAAGATCATCAAGGCCTACGAGGAGCTCGAGAAGAAGCTTTCCGACCCAGCCGTCGCCTCCGATATCAAGGAGTTCACGCGTCTCAACAAGGAGTACGCGCACCAGTCCGACCTCATCGCTGCCTCGCGCGAGTACATCGGCGCGCTCGATGACATCGAGGCTGCCAAGGAAATGCTCCACGATACTACCGATGCCGATGAGAAGGAGATGCTCCAGATGGACATCTCCGAAAACGAGGCCAAGCTTCCCCAGCTCGAGGAAGACATCAAGTACATGCTCATCCCGAGCGACCCCAACGACGACAAGAACACCATCGTCGAGATTCGCTCCGCCGCCGGTGGCGACGAGGCGGCCATCTTCGCCGGCGACCTGTACAAGATGTATCAGCGCTTCTGCGAGTCGCGCGGCTGGAAGACCACCGTGCTCGACTCCAGCCCCAGCGAGGCCGGCGGCTTTAAGTCCATCGAGTTCAAGGTCGAGGGCGACCGCGTCTACTCCGTCATGAAGTTCGAGTCCGGCGTGCACCGCGTCCAGCGCGTTCCCAAGACCGAGTCCCAGGGTCGCATCCAGACCTCCACGGCAACCGTCGCCGTGCTTCCCGAGGCCGAGGAGATCGACGTTCAGATCAACCAGTCCGACCTGCGCATCGATACCTACTGTGCCTCCGGCCCTGGCGGTCAGTGCGTTAACACCACCTACTCCGCCGTGCGCATCACCCACCTGCCCACCAACACCGTGGTGCAGTCGCAGGAACAGCGCTCCCAGATCCAGAACCGCGAAGTCTGCATGCAGATGCTGCGCGCCCGTCTGTACGAGATGGAGCTCGAGAAGCAGCAGGCAGAGCTCGGTGCCGAGCGCCAGAGCCAGATCGGCCACGGCAACCGTTCCGAGAAGATCCGTACCTACAACCAGCCCCAGGACCGCGTGACCGATCACCGCATCGGTTTCAACTCCACCTACAATGGCGTCCTCCTGGGCGACCAGCTCGGCACCGTCATCGAGGCGCTCGCCGCCGCCGAGCGTGCCGAGAAGCTGGCACAGGCAGTCTAAGTTCCGCCGTTCTACCGAACGGCGGACCAGCCGACGCTGCGCGCCGTCCAGAGCGACAATTTGTCATTCAAAAGGCAAGGCATGACCAGAAGGTCTATGCCTTGCCTTTTTCATGCCAACTTGTTCGCTCTGGACGTCGCTCGCTGGCATTGCCAAAACATCGGCGTTTCCTTGGTTGTCAAATGATCCGTAGGGAGTCATTGGGGACATTGCTTTGAGATGTTATTCAGTCGGCTGTTATGGCATTTGAGCTGCTTACCTGCTTAAGGTAATTGACGGCATATATCTGCTATCGAAAATATTGCTCGAAAAATTGTCCAAGAAGTCGCGGGGCGATTTTTGATGGGTCGCGCGTCAAGTGATTTGGCAAGTTCTTGGTTAGATATTGGTCAGTTTTGGGGCAACCTTGCCAAAAGCTTGACGGATGCAGATTTAGACGTCGACGAATGAACACTCTAGGCAGGCTCCAAGCAAAATTCTGGGCTGATTCTCGATAATCGCCTTCAATCGTCCCTTGCCAAGCGCTGGCCTCGCTTACAATCTGCTCCGACATTCGCGCGCCGCCCGGCGCTTAAGAGGGGAGGGCCCCATGGCAAACGAGATCTGGACCATCAAGCGTTGTCTCGAGTGGACCAAGGAGTACCTGGCCGAGCGCGGTGAGGAGCATCCCCGTCTTTCCGCCGAGTGGCTGCTGTGCGCCGCCACGGGCCTGGCGCGCATTGACCTATATATGCGTATGGACGAGACGCTTAACGCGGCCCAGCTCGAGACCATGCATGCGGCCGTCGTTCGTCGCGCCAAAGGCGAGCCGCTGCAGTACATCACCGGCAGCACGCAGTTTCGCATGATTGACGTCGCGTGCGCTCCCGGTGTGCTCATTCCGCGCCCCGAAACCGAGATGCTCGTCGAGGAAGTCCTCAATTATCTGGATGCCGAGGTGCTGAGCCCCGAGGCTGCTGCCCGTCAGCGTGTTGAGCTGCCTTGGAACGATGAGGTCGAGGAGGCACGCAAGGCCGAGGCCGCGCTGGCAGACGAACGGGCGACTGCCGAGCGCCGTGCCGCTAATCTGACGGCTGCCGATGAGGCGGCGCTAGGCGGCGACGTACTGGGCAGCCGTGCCTATGCCGAGGAACTGGCCGATCGCGAGGCCGAGGAAGCCGCCGCGCAGGCAGCAGAAGCCGAAGCCGCGGAAGCCGCCGAGTCCGAGCTCGACGAATACGGCGTCGCCATCGAGGGTGCCGACCAGGAGACGGTTTCAGCTCAGGATGCCGCTGCGCCTGCCCCAGCCGAGCCCCGCACTGCCCGCGTTCTCGAGGTCGGCTGCGGCACGGGCTGCATTTCGCTCTCCCTTGCCTGGGAGCGCCGCGGCCACGTTACCTGCACCGCCACCGATATCGAGTCGCGCGCCATCGATCTGGCCACCAAAAACCGCGACACCCTCGGCCTCACGGCAGATGAGGTTGCCTTTAGCCTCACCAACCTGGTGAGTTCCATTCCCCGCGAAGAGTGGGGCACCTTTGATGTGCTCGTCTCCAACCCACCTTACATCCCGACCGACGTCATGCGCTCGCTGCCGCACGAGGTCAAGGACTTTGAGCCCGACCTGGCGCTCGAGGGCGGCGCCGACGGCCTCGATATCTTCCGCCGCCTGCTCAACGCGGCGCCTTACATGCTGCGCGCCGGCGGCCTGTTTGCCTGCGAGCTCTACGAGGGTACCCTCGATGCCGCGGCCGAGCTCTGTCGCCAGGCAGGCCTTTCGGACGTGCGTATCGTCCATGACCTTACCGATCGCCCCCGCATCGTCCGAGCCATCGTCACCGAGCCCAAGCAGCGCCAGTAATATTTATTAACTGGTTAGCAAAAATTATAAATTAGTTTATAATTAGGACGGCTGAAAGAGGTCGGCCCATGCAACCTCCTACCTTTCGGGAAATCATTGCCCTACTCAAGCACGATGGATTCGTGAAGGTCGCGCAAGTCGGTAGTCATGCTAAGTATGTTTCTGGTGACCGTGTTGTCACCGTGAACGGCTCTGGTGGTGATCGACCAAAGAAGGGCACGTGGGCAAGTATTCGTCGCCAAGCTGGATGGTAGTTGGAGGCAAAATGAGGCAGCGATTTACCTATGACTGCGTTCTCATAAAAGAAGACGACGGTTACTGCGCTAGCTTCCCGCAGATTCCCGGCGCCTTTGCCGATGGCGATACGCGCGAAGAAGCGATTGCCCATGCTACCGAGGCACTGATGGCGTTTTTGGCCGACGACCTCAACAACGGTTTGACTCCGGCAGGGTACGAACGCTCGGCCGAGGTCGTGGCCCTTTCAGTCGAAATCGACCACGAGGACGCTCGGGAAGCGGCGTGCCGAACATTTAAAGACGCAGCGCTGGACCTCAAAGTCTCCGCTCCGCGGATTACCGCGCTGGTCAAAGCCGGAAAGCTCGATGTTGAACTCGTCGACGGCCGTCGGATGATAACGATAGACAGCATCGAGCGCTACGCCGCCCAAGAACGCCACGCCGGCAGGCCAAAGAAGTTCGTAGCCGTCCAATAACCCCCTCACTTTCACCGACTACTAGAGCCGCTCACCAAACCAACATGCGCTCTGGGCAAATAGGTTGAACGTTTCGTGCGAGAATGCCCCACAGTAAACAAACTTGCACCAGAGCGTAAGGGGCTGGCATACACATGCAGACGGTCTATCGGGTATACGAGGGAACGCGCGAGCCGCATCGGCTTGCCGTCGAGCGCACGGCCGAGGTGCTCGGCCGCGGCGGCCTGGCTTTGATCCCGACCGAGACCGTCTACGGTGTCGCCGTGGCAGTCAACGCCTTCTCGGACGCCGTGCCCCAAGATACAAGCGAATTCCCATCGTGGCCGCGCGATCCGCAGGCTGCCGTCAATGGCGCCGCAGTTCCTGCGCTCGGCACCGGCTATCGCCGTATCTTCACTCTCAAGCAACGTGAACTCACGCAAACCGTCGCTTGGCTGGTCGATGGCGTCGAAGCACTCGACCGCTATGGCGTGGATATCCCGGAAGATGCCCGCATACTCGCGCGACGATGCTGGCCGGGAGCCCTGACTATCGTGGTCAAGGCAGCCCCCTGCGTGCCGACCTTTATGCGCGCTGCCGACGACACGGTGGCACTTCGCGCTTCGGCCTCGCCCGTGGTGCAGGCGCTCATTCGCGCCTGTGGCAGCCCCCTTGCCTGCACCAGCGCCAACACGCATGGCGCGCCCGCGCCGGCAAGTTTTATCACGGTGGAGGGTCGCATCCTGGAGGGGGTCGATGTTGCCGTCGACGCCGGTGAGACCCCGTGTCGCGACGCCTCGACCATCGTGTCGTTTCAGCACGGCGAGCTCCAGCTCCTGCGCCAAGGCGCACTTCCCGCATCAGAGATCGAACGGGTCCTGTCCGACCCGATGCAATAGAAAGGGTTAAGCGATGTCGTTGAATCTGGGCAGCCTGGGCATGGAAGATGCCTCGTTTGACTTTGGCGGTTCCTACATCATGGCGCTCGACTGCGGCACCACCTCGGTACTTGCGACCATCGTCGACGAGTACGGATGCATCGTCGCGCAGGCACGTCGCAGCGTCAAAACCAGCTTCCCGCGTCCCGGCTGGGTGGAGCAAGACCCCATGGCGGTCCTTGCTAGCCAGATCGCCGTCATGATGGAAGTCCAGTTTAAGAGCGGTATCCACTCCGACCGCATTGCTGCCATCGGCATCTCCAACCAGCGCGAGACCACGGTGGTCTGGGATCGCGTGAGCGGTCAGCCGATCTATAACGCTATCGTATGGCAGTGCCGCCGTACCGCACCTCTGATCGACGAGCTTGTCGAGCAGGGCGCAGAAGGGCTGGTGCGCTCCCGCACGGGACTCACGCTCGACCCGTATTTCTCGGCCTCCAAGGTGCAGTGGATTCTCGACAACGTCGACGGCGCACGCGAAAGCGCGGCGGCGGGCGACCTCATGTTTGGCACCATCGACACCTGGCTCATCTACAACCTCACCGGCGGCCAGGTCTTTGCCACCGACTACACCAATGCCAGCCGCACGGCACTCTTTAATATCCATACGCTCGATTGGGACGACGACCTGCTGGCACTCTTTGACGTTCCACGTTCCATGATGCCCGAGGTTCGCTGGAGCTCGGGCGACTACGGCCGCGTCGCGAGCGACATCATGACCAACATGCCGCCCATCATGGGCGTGGCGGGTGACCAACAGGCGTCGCTGTTCGGCCACTGCTGTTTCCGTCCCGGCCAGACCAAAAACACCTATGGCACGGGTTGCTTTATGCTCATGAACACCGGCGACGAGATCGTCGAATCCAAGAATGGCCTGGTCTCCACCATCGGTATCGCTGCGGACGGCAAAGTCAGCTATGCGCTCGAGGGCTCTATTTTTGCCGCCGGCTCAACGATGAACTGGCTTCGCAACAACATGGGCATCATCTCGAGCGTGAGCGAGTCGGCACAACTCGCCGCTTCGATTAGCGACAACGAGGGCTGCTACTTCGTTCCGGCCTTTGCGGGTTTGGGTGCTCCCTGGTGGGACCCGCATGCTCGCGGTATCGTGTGCGGTCTGACCGGCGCCTCGAGCCGTGCGACCATCGTACGTGCCGCCTGCGAATCCATGGCATATCAGAGCTACGACGTGCTGCGCGCCATGGAGCAGGACGTGGGGCTTTCGATTGAGCGCCTGTCTGTCGATGGCGGTGCCTCGCGCAACGAGTTCATCATGCAATTCCAGGCCGACCTGCTGGATATCCCCGTGCTGCAATGCGAGACGGTGGAGACCACGGCAATCGGTGCCGCGTACTTGGCGGGTCTTGCCGTCGGCTATTGGGAAGACCTGGAAGAGCTGGAGCAAAATGCCCAGATCGTTAGGACCTTCCTTCCCCACATGTCCGCCGAGCGCCGCGAGCAAAACCTTGCGGGCTGGCGTGATGCAGTCAGGCGCTCGCTCAACACCTCACAGTAGGGCTGCGATGGGCTGCTCGATACAACAAACCGCTAAACTAATGCATGGCGTGCGGCGGCAACATTGCTGCACACCTTGTCAGCAAGGCCGTTTTGCGGCCGCAACGAAAGGGGCAATCAATCCATGACCGTCACCTACGATGCGTCCCGTGTGACGCTTGTCGATCACCCGCTCGTCCAGCACAAGCTGTCGATCCTGCGCGACAAAAACACCGGCACCAACCAGTTCCGTCAGCTCGTGCGCGAACTCGCGCTTTTTGACGGCTACGAGGCCATGCGCGACCTGCCTATGGAAGACGTCGAGGTCGAGACCCCCATCACTACCGCCACGTTCAAACAGCTTGCCGGCAAGAAACTCGCCATCGTGCCCATCCTGCGTGCGGGCCTTGGCATGGTCGACGGCATCCTCGACCTGGTGCCCTCCGCTCGCGTGGGCCACATCGGCATGGAACGCGACGAGGTCACCCACGAGCCGCACGAGTATTACTGCAAGATGCCCAAGGATATCGACCAGCGCATCTGCCTGGTCGTCGACCCCATGCTTGCCACGGGCGGTTCGGCCGAGATGGCCATCAGCTACCTGCGCGAGCGCGGTGTCAAGGACATCCGCATGCTGTGCATCGTCGCGGCCCCCGAGGGCCTCAAGTCGCTGACCGAGAAGGATCCCGATGTGCATATCTATACCTGCGCCATCGACGACCATCTCAACGAGGCTGCCTACATCGTTCCCGGCCTGGGCGACGCCGGCGACCGCATCTACGGCACGCTCTAGTCGTCGGGCTAAGACGGCCGCGGCTGCAAATACGAAGAAACGGTGCGCGCGGACGAACAAAAGGCGACCGCGCGCACTCCCGTTAACGGACGTTTTGCCCTGCAGGGTTCGAGAAAAACGTATTACCTACCTGCGGCATAAAGAAGGTCTTAAGAAAACGAACAGGTGCGTATTAACCGATGCTTTTTCGGTTGTACTTTAGCGATTGGCTCGTACAATAGTCACCAATGTTTGGCGGGAACTGTTCTGGGAAGCGTTAAAGAGGGAAAGTGAGGACGCCAGTGTTTCAGATAGCCGATCTGCTCGCTATCGTTGCAGGCGTCATCGCGGGCGCGGTCGCCTTTCTTCCCTTTGTTTTTACACTCAAGCCGGTTCTTGACGATAAGCAGAATGCGGACATGCTCAAGGGCATGGTGAGTCTGGCGGTCTCGGCAATCGCCCTACTCGTCTTTACCTTGGTTGTGTTCGTGTTGTTCGGAGAGGCATTTCGCATGTTCCTCCTGGGCGAGGCGATCGGCTTCGTGGCCTTTATGGCTGCCTGCACGGTTCGTGTCGTCAAGGCGCTGCGAGATCCTCATGAGGTCGAAAGGTAAGTCGTGGAAATTTTTGAAAAGCTGCCTGATGAGATTAATCATCTGGTCAGCGAGTTCAGCTCCACCCCTGTCGTGGGCGATCTGAGCTGCGGCATCACGCAGTACTCGTTTTGGCTGATCGTCTCCACGATCGTGCTCCTGATCGTCCTGGCCGTGTTCAAGAAGAAGCAGACCCTGGTTCCCAAGGGCTTCTTCGTCAACGGTTTCGAGTACATCATCGAGTACGTCGAGAACGATATCGGCAAGGGCGTCGTGGGTGAGAACTGGAAGAAGCACTTCCCGTTCCTGTGCTCGCTTTTCCTGTTCATCCTGATCAATAACATGATCGGCCTGATCCCGGGAATGAAGCCCGGCACCGGTGCAATCGGCTCCACCGCCGCACTCGCCATTTTCGCCTTCGTGTACTTCATCTACTACGGATGCAAGGCTCACGGCGTGATCGGCTACATCAAGAGCCTCGCCCCGCAGGGCGTGAGCTTCCCGATGAACGTGCTCGTGTGGGTCGTCGAGCTTTTCTCGACCTTCCTGCGCCTCATCACGCTTGCCGTCCGTCTGTTCTGCAACATGTTCGCAGGACACGTGGTCATGGGCTCGTTCGCCATCATGGCGAGCATGTTCATGCAGCCGCTGCTTCAGCAGGTTTCCGCGGCCCACGCCGTCGGCGCCCTGCCTTCGCTAGCCTGGCTTGCCATCCTCATCCTGATCTATGCGATCGAGCTTGTGGTCGGCGCTATCCAGGCTTACGTCTTCACGGTCCTTACCGCCGTGTATGTCTCCGAGGCGGAGGAGGTCGCAGAGGAGGAGTAGTCTTCCGTTCGCGCCTTAAAGGTAAGGCAATTCGTTAAACCGCCGGTGCCCGTACCCATGGAGCCCGGCAGTTATAAAAAGGTTATCCTGCGTGAAATAAGACACGCACGACAAAGGAGGAATCGTGGGAGTTATCGGTTACGGTCTCGGTGTTATCGGCGCTGGTCTTGCTATCGGCCTGTCTGCTCTGGGTGCTACGGGTGCTATGGCCCGTCAGCCTGAGGTCCAGGGCCGCGTGTTCACCGTCTTCATCATGGGCTCCGCCTTCGGCGAGGCTCTGGCTCTGATCGGCTTCGTTGTCGCGCTGATCGTTAAATAGCACGGAGCGTCAAGTATGAATCTTTCATCCCAGAAGAGCGCGATCGCACTCTCCGCGTCCGCGGCCGCGCTGCTCATGCCGGTTTCCGCGTTCGCCGAGGACGGCGCTGCCGGTGCGGACATCCTCATCCCTAAGATGGCGGAGTTCATCCCGGCGCTTATCGCCTTCCTGATTATCTGGATCGTGCTGGCCAAGGTCGCCCTGCCGGGCATCATGAAAACCATGGAGGAGCGCGGCAAGAAGATCGAGGAGAGCCTCGACGAGGCCGAGAAGACCAAGCAGGAGGCTATCGCCAAGCGCGCTGAGTCCGACTCGATCGTCACCGACGCCCGTCGTCAGGCTGCCGACATCGTTCTCGAGGCCCGTAAGGACGCCGAGTCCGAGCGCGCCCGTATCATCGAGGCTGCTCACAAGGAGGCCGAGGAGATCATCGCCAAGGCCCATACGACCGTCGAGGACGAGCGCAAGTCCATTTACGCCGGTGCCGCGAGCTCCATCGCCGACCTGTCCGTTGCCGTCGCCACCAAGATCGTGGGCGAGGCACTCGAGGACGAGACCGAGCAGAAGAAGCTCATCGAGCGCTACATCCAGGAAGCAGGTAGCCTGAATGCCGACTAGCCGCTATCAGGACAAGGTGCTCGAGACCTACGCGCGCTCCCTTCTGGAAGCCGCTAAGGCCGAGAACCATGTGTTCGAGGACCTCGAGATGATCGAGCGCTTGGCTTCTGCCAGCCCCGAGATCATCGCCGTGCTCGACACCATGTCCAAGCGCGACCAGCTCGACCTTCTTCCCAAGGTGGCAGCTGCCTTTAAGTATGTTGCCGAGGAAGACGAGGATGTAGTGGGCGTGACCGTCACCACGGCGATCCCGCTCGACGACGAGCTGCGTCAAACCATCACTAAGAAATGCGAGCAGGACTTCGGCCGCAAGGTATTCCTTATCGAGCAGGTCGACCCGTCTATCGTGGGCGGCCTGGTGCTCGAGGCCCGCGGCGAGCGTCGTGATATTTCCGTCAAGACGCAGCTGCGCATCGCGCAGGAGACCCTCGCAAACTCTGCTAATTCGTACGGAGGTGAAGCCTAATGTCCGAAACCCTCAATGCCCAGGATATCGCCAAGAAACTGCAGGAGCAGCTCACGAGCCTCTCCGCGACGGTCGATACGCATGAGGTTTCAACGGTCGACGAGGTAGGCGACGGCATCGCGCGCGTCTCCGGCCTCAAGAGCGCCATGGCAGGCGAGCTTCTGGAGTTCAAGAGCTCCGATACCGGTGAGACCGTCTTCGGCCTTGCCCAGAACCTTGACCGTGACGAGGTCGGCGCCGTTCTGTTTGGTGCCGTCGACTCCATCAAGGAAGGCGACGAGTGCCGCACCACTGGCCGCATTATGGATATCCCCGTGAGCCGTGCCATGCTCGGCCGCGTCGTCAATCCGCTCGGCCAGCCCATCGACGGCCTGGGCGACATCGTCGCCACGCACCGTCGCCCCATCGAGTTCAAGGCTCCCGGCGTCATCGATCGTACCCCGGTGTGCGAGCCGGTTCAGACCGGTCTGCTCGCTATCGACTCCATGGTGCCTATTGGCCGCGGTCAGCGTGAGCTCATTATCGGCGACCGTAAGACCGGTAAGACCGCCATCGCCATCGACGCTATCCTCAACCAGCGCGGCAAGGGCATGGTCTGCATCTATGTCGCCATCGGCCAGAAGGCCTCCACGGTTGCCAACATCCGCGAGACCCTCGCTCAGCACGGTGCGCTCGACTACACCATCATCGTTTCGGCCACCGCTGCCGATTCCGCCCCTATGCAGTACATCGCGCCTATGGCCGGTGCCGCTATCGGCGAGTTCTTCATGTACAACGGCGAGGACGGCAAGCCCGCCAGCGAGACCAACCCCGGCGGCCACGTGCTCGTCATCTACGACGACCTGTCCAAGCAGGCTGTGGCCTACCGTCAGATGTCGCTGACGCTGCATCGTCCGCCCGGACGCGAGGCCTATCCTGGCGACATCTTCTACCTGCACTCTCGTCTGCTCGAGCGTGCCGTCAAGATGTCCAAGAAGAACGGTTACGGCTCCATGACGGCACTGCCGATCATCGAGACCCAGGACGGCGACGTCTCGGCCTACATTCCGACCAACGTCATTTCCATTACCGATGGTCAGATCTACCTACAGTCCGAGCTCTTCTTCCAGGGTCAGCGCCCGGCAGTCGACGTGGGCATCTCCGTGTCCCGCGTCGGTGGCGATGCGCAGACCAAGGCCATGAAGCAGGTCGCCGGCAACCTCCGTCTGGACCTCGCTTCGTACCAGGAGCTCGCCGGCTTTACGCAGTTCGGCTCCGACCTCGACGAGGCTACTCAGAAGCAGCTTACCCATGGCGCTCGCATGACCGAGCTCCTGAAGCAGCCGCGCTACAAGCCGTTTGAGGTTGGCGAGCAGATCGTTACGCTGTTCGCTGGCAACGAGGGCTTCCTGGATGACCTGGAGATCGCCGACGTGCTGCCTTTCCGTGCCGAGCTCATCGAGTACATGGACAATGGCTTTGGCTCGCTGCTCGACAAGGTTCGCGCCAAGAAGATCGATGATGACACCAAGGCTGAGCTCTTGCGCGTCATCGGCGACTTCAAGCAGCAGTTCATGGCCAAGCACCATTCGGATGTTTCTGGATCAGAGGAGAACTAAGCCCCATGGCCAACCTTCGCGACATTAAGAAGCGAATCTCCTCGGTTACCACGACCAAGCAGATCACGCGCACGATGGAGATGGTCTCTACGGCCAAGATCCGTCGTGCCCTCGATCGCTCCAAGCAGGCCGAGCCCTATAAGGAGGCGCTGACCGACGTCATGTTGACGGTCGCCGGCGACGCCTCCTGTTCGGGCACCGATCCCATGCTGCAGAAGCATGAGAGCGTCAAGCATGGCCTGATTGTCGTTATTGCCTCGGACCGCGGCCTTGCCGGCGGTTTCAATACGACGGTGGAGCGCACGGCCGAAAAGCTCGCCGCTTCTTGGGCGAACGACGGCATCGAGTGCGAGATCATCGCGTGTGGGCGTAAGCCGGCCACGTATTTCCGTGACCGCGCAAACGTCGTCATGCACTTTGAGGGCAACTCCTCTGAGCCCGATTTCAATCAGGCCCGCATGATTTCCTCTCATATCTGCGATGCGTATCGTGCCGGTGAGCTTGACCGTGTCGAGCTTGTCTACCACCACGCCAAGAACCGCGTGGATCAGGAGCTTCGCGTCGAGCATCTGTTGCCGCTCGACCCCGAGATGATCGCTATGGCCCACGGTCCGCGTAAGAACGAGACCGACGCCCCTAAGCGCATCTCGTCCACGTTCGAGTTCGTGCCCTCTCCCGAGCATGTTCTCGGCAAGCTTGTGCCGTCTTATATCCTGACGGTCATCTACCAGGCCCTGATCGATTCGGCGGCTGCCGAGCAGGGTGCACGCCGCAAGGCCATGCACTCCGCGACGGAAAACGCCACCGCGATCATCTCGACCCTTACCCGCACGTATAGTCGCGTGCGCCAGGCTTCGATCACGACCGAGATTAACGAGATCGTCGGCGGAGCCTCAGCATTGGAGGAACAGTAATGGCTAATAACACCGTAAAGCTTGCGGTCGAGGAAGCCACCAAGAAGACGACTGCCGGTGATGGTCGCATCGTGCGAATCATCGGCCCTGTCGTCGACGTCAAGTTTGACGGCGCGGTGCCCCCGATCTACAACGCGCTCACGGTCGAGGCCGAGACCCCGATCGGTCATCTGAGCACGATCCTCGAGGTCGAGAGCCAGCTTCCGGGCGGCGTCGTCCGCACGGTCGCCATGTCCTCGACCGACGGCCTGCAGCGCGGCCTCATCGCTACCGATACCGGTGAGCCCATGAAGATGCCCGTTGGTCCCAAGACGCTCGGTCGCATTTGGAACGTCATGGGCAAGCCCGTCGACGGCAAGCCCATGCCCGAGGTGGAGGAGTTCTACCCCATCCACCATGCAGCGCCCCGCTTTGACGAGCTCACCACCAAGACCGAGATCTTCGAGACCGGCATCAAGGCCGTCGACCTGCTCGAGCCCTACATCCGTGGCGGCAAGACCGGCCTGTTCGGCGGCGCCGGCGTTGGCAAGACCGTTCTGATTCAGGAGCTCATCAACAACCTCGCCCAGGAGCACGGCGGCACCTCGGTGTTCACCGGCGTCGGCGAGCGTACCCGCGAGGGCACCGACCTTTATCTCGAGATGAGCGAGTCTGGCGTTATCGACAAGACCTGCTTGGTCTATGGTCAGATGAACGAGCCGCCCGGAGCGCGTCTGCGCATCGGTCTGGCCGGCCTTACCACCGCTGAGTACTTCCGCGATCGCGGCCAGGACGTTCTGCTGTTCATCGACAACATCTTCCGCTTCTCCCAGGCGGGTTCCGAGGTTTCCGCACTGCTGGGCCGTATGCCGTCCGCCGTTGGTTACCAGCCCACGCTGGCAACCGAGATGGGCGACCTCCAGGAGCGCATTACCTCGACCAAGACGGGCTCCATTACCTCCGTCCAGGCTGTCTACGTCCCCGCAGACGACCTGACCGACCCGGCGCCTGCCACGACGTTTACTCACCTCGATGCCACCACGGTTCTTTCGCGTAGCATTTCGTCGCTCGGCCTGTTCCCGGCTATCGACCCGCTTGCGTCTTCCTCCGACGCTCTCGATCCCTCGATCGTTGGCGAGGAGCACTACCGTGTCGCCGTCAAGGTCCAGGAGCTCCTGCAGGAGTACTCCGACCTTCAGGACATCATCGCCATTCTGGGTATGGACGAGCTGTCCGAGGAGCAGCGCCTTACGGTCAACCGTGCCCGTAAGATTCAGCAGTTCCTCTCGCAGTCCTTCCACGTCGCCGAGAAGTTCACCGGCAACCCCGGTGTCTACGTCCGCGTCGAGGATACCGTCCGCTCTTTTGCCGAGATTGTCGACGGCAAGGCCGATGACCTGCCCGAGCAGGCTTTCCGCTATGCTTCCACGATTGAGGACGTGCGCGAGCGCGCCCGCAAGATGGGGGAGAAGTAGGTTATGCGTATCCGCATCGTGTGCCCCGTGAGCTGCGCCTATGAGGGCGACGCTGCGTTTGTGTCGATTCCGTCCACGGATGGCGAGTTTGGCGTCCTGCCTGCTCACTCCAGCGAGATTTGCACGATCGACCGCGGTTACGTTCGCGTTTCCGATAAGGCCATGGGCACTGTCGACCACACGTTTGCCGTGGCCGGCGGCTATGCCCAGGTTGCGGACGATGTCGTGACCGTTCTCGCCGAGCGCGCTTGCGATTTGGCGACCGTCGATGCCGACAAGCTTAAAGCTGATATTCAAGGTTTTGAAGAGAAGCTGGGTAATTTGTCGGAGGATGATGCACGCCGCGCCTACCTCTATAATGAAATCGCATGGTGTAAGCTCAAGCTTGCCCAATAGTCAAACGATTTAGCGTTCGACCATTTGCGAACACATCATGCCCGGGATGGCCCAGCCACCCCGGGCATGCTTTTTGAAAGGGTAGACCTTGGATATTATCCGCGTTGAGGGTGGCCACGCCATCGGAGGCTCCGTGCCCGTCTCGGGCGCCAAGAACTCCGCGCTCAAACTCATGGCGGCAACGCTTCTGGCGCCGGGCAAGACGACGCTGCAGAACGTGCCCGATATTTCCGATGTCCACGTGATGGGCAAGGTGCTCAAGGGCATGGGCGCTACGATCGATGTTCTCGACGAGCACACGCTCGAGATTGATACCTCTCAGGTCGATTCATGGGAGGCCCCCTACGAGCTCGTTGCCAAGATGCGCGCTTCCACCGCCGTCATGGGACCCCTGCTGGGCCGCTTCCATCGCGCCAAAATTGCCATGCCGGGCGGCTGCAACCTGGGTGCTCGCAAGATCGATATGCACATTCTTGGTCTTGAGGCCCTGGGCGTTGAGTTCGATACCGCCCACGGTTACATCAACGCTAATGCGCCCCAAGGTCTGCGCGGTACCACCGTCACGCTCGAGTTTGCCAGCGTCGGTGCGACCGAGAACCTCATCATGGCCTCTGTGCGCGCACAGGGCACCACGGTTATCGACAATGCCGCCCGCGAGCCCGAGATCGTCGATCTCGCTAACATGCTCAACGAGATGGGCGCCAAGATTGTTGGCGCCGGTACGCCCGTCGTGACTATCGAAGGCGTGGAAGAGCTCCATCCCGTTACCCATCGCGTGGTGGGCGACCGCATCGAGGCCGGTACCTTTATCGTTGCCGGTGCGTTGATGGCCGACGATCGCGGTGTCGATGTCACGGGCTTTTGCCCCATTCACTTGGGCATGGTGCTCAAGAAGATGGAGCTCATGGGTATCGACTGCGAGCGCGTCGAGGATGGCGTCCATGTGAACCGTGCCGAGCGTATCAAGCCGGTCGACATCCAGACGCTTCCGTTCCCCGGTTTCCCGACCGACATGCAGGCGCAGATTATGGTGCTCTCCGCCCTTGCCGACGGCAGTTCTGTTATTACCGAAAACATCTTCGAGAATCGCTTTATGTTTGCCTCTGAGCTGGTGCGCATGGGTGCCGACATTCGTATCGAGAGCCATCATGCCATGATTCATGGCGTCAAGGGCTTCTCGGGTGCACAGGTTACCTCGCCCGATCTGCGCGGCGGAGCGGCCCTCGTCGTAGCGGGCTTGATCGCCGACGGGACGACCGAGGTTTCGGCTATCCATCACATCAAGCGCGGCTACGAGCAGTTTGTCGAAAAGCTGCAGGCGCTCGGCGCGCATGTCGAGCATGCTACCGTCCCCGATCCCGTCATCTACTAATACAGGTTGCCTATGTTTAATAAAAAGCCCCTCGCAGATACCACCACCCGAAGACCCTCAACTGGTGCGCAGGCCAAGATCTACAGTCGCGATAACGTGGCTCGCTATTCCGAGCGCGCTCGCCAACGTCGTCGTAGCCACACGATTCGTCACGTCGCGCTCATTGTCGTGCTTGGCGTGCTGTTGAGTGCCACTACCGCTGCCGGCCTGTGGTTTGCCACCATTATGGGCAAGCTCGGCGATTCTAATGTCATTACTGACAATCTGCGTCGGGTTCTGGTTGACACCGATGAGGCAAAGGATCCGTTCTACGTGCTGCTTCTTGGCACCGACGGCCGTCCGGGCGAGGATACGTATCGTGCCGACTCGATTATCCTGGCACGCATCGACCCCACGCAAAAGCAGGCGACGCTCATTTCCGTTCCGCGCGACACCAAGGTCGAGTACAAGGGCGAGACCATGAAGATCAACGCCTGCCATACCGTTGGCGGCGCCGAGGCCATGGTCGAGGCGGTCAACGAGCTGTGCGGTGTTCAGATTTCCCACTATGCCGAGGTCAGCTTCGACGGTATGCAGGCGCTGATTGATTCGGTTGGCGGTATCGACATTAACGCAACCGATGATGTTGACGACCCCGAGCACCTGGATATTAAGATTACCGCTGGCCAGCAGCATATGGACGGTGCCACCGCCCTTACCTATGCCCGCTGCCGCTACACCTATGCCGACGGCGATTACACGCGCATGCGCCACCAGCGTCAGGTGCTTGGCGCCCTTGCCAACCAGATTCTCAATAACTTCGATGCCACGAAGATCTTTGGCCTGGTTAATTCGCTGTCCGATATGCTCGTAACCGATATGAGCGTTCAGGATATCGTGGCTACGGTCAATGCCATGCGCGGTATGGATGTCGACGGTATCTACTCGGCCAACCTGCCCTCGTACGCCGACGACAGCACCATGATCGACGGTGTGAGCTACGTCTTTGTCTACGAGGACGAACTCAAGGAAATGATGGAGCGCGTCGATGCCGGCAAGGATCCCAAGGGTCCCAACACCATGGGTCTTTCCGACGGTTCCAGCTCTACGATCGGCGACCTCAGCAACAACACGTCTGACGACTACGCAAACGGTACCGCAACCTCATCGGTCAGCTCTGACGATTCCGATGATTCAAGCGATTCGAGCGATTCGGACTACTACGAAGAGCCCACCGGCGACGGCAACGGCTACGAAGCCAATTATTAGGGTTACGCGGGCTTACCAGCCCGCGTAACCAGTTGACGCTGCAAACCCGCCAGAGCGGCAATCTGCCTTTCAACTTCGGCGGCATGATCAAAAGATCAATGCCGCCTCGTTTCAAGGCACCTTGCTCGCTCTGGCGGGTTTTCGCTGTCGTTGCCAAAACATCGGCGTTGCCTTGGTCCGGACTAGTCGTTGGGTAGTCATTGGGGAC
>CABJEP010000005.1:145605-148641 GCA_902364645.1 Coriobacteriaceae bacterium
CCGGACTAGTCGTTGGGTAGTCATTGGGGACGTTCTTAAACGACTAGTCAAACAAGAACGTCCCCAATGACTACCCACAAAGCGAGAGTGGATCTCGTCATTTTGCGGCACTTGGGGACGTTCCTTTTCTGCCGGCAGTTAGGGACACTCCCTGTACAAAAACCGCCCCGTCCTCTGTAGAGGACGGGGCGGTTTGTCTTTTAGGCTTGAGCGGCCAGGCTTATGCAAAGCGGGCGACGAGCTCCTGGAGCACGTCGGTCATCTTGACGAGCGAACTGACCGGGACGAACTCGTTGACGCCGTGGTAGCAATAGCCGCCGGTGGAAAGGTTGGGGCAGGGCAGACCGCGGAACGACAGCTGCGCGCCGTCGGTGCCGCCGCGAATCGGCAGCACTTGGGGCTCAACGCCGCAGGCAAGGTAGGCTTGCTTGGCAACATCACTAAGCTCGGGATAGTCACGAACGATTTCGGCCATATTTCGATACTGCTGCTTAATCTCGACCGTTACGCGCTCCTCACCCAGACGCTGGTTGAGCATCGAGGCGGCGGCATCAATAAGGTCGAGTTTCTGCTGGAACTTGGCGGCGTCATGGTCGCGGACGATGTAGCGCGCCGTGGCGTGATCGACGGTTGCAGATACGCCCTCAAGGTGATAAAAGCCCTCGTAGCCTTCCGTATACTCCGGGCGCTGCACGTAGGGGAGCAACGCGTTGAAGTCGCAGAACAGATTGCCTGCGTTGACCATACGGCCCTTGGCGTCGCCCGGGTGGATGGACTGGCCCTCAAAGCGGATGGTCGCCTCGGCGGCGTTAAAGCACTCCCACTCCAGCTCGCCGATGGGGCCGCCGTCGACCGTGTAGGCGTACTTGCAGCCAAAGGTATCGATATCCAACAGCTCGGCTCCGTGACCGATCTCCTCGTCAGGGCAGAAGCAAATGCCGAGTGCGGGATGGGGCAGAGAAGGGTCCTGAGCGATACGCGCGACAAGCGACATGATCTCGGCGACGCCTGCCTTGTCGTCCGCGCCCAGCAGCGTGGTGCCATCGCTGCAGACCAAGTCCTCACCCGCGAGGTCGTTCAGGGCGGGAAGCTTGGCGGTACTCATGGCAACGGGCTTACCGTCAACCGTGCCGCAGACCAGGTCGCCGCCTTCGTAGTGTACGATGTGCGGCTTCACGCCGGCGCCCGGTGCAACTTCGGTGGTGTCGAGATGGGCGATCAGGCCCAGGGCGGGCTTGTCCTCAGCGCCCGCACTTGCGGGGATATGCGCGCAGACATAGGCATGCTCGGTCACGTGGGCATCTTCCGCCCCAAGCTCGCGCAGCTCTTCAGCCAGCACGTTGGCAAGGTCAAACTGAACGGCGCTCGAAGGCACCTGGTCGCAGTTTGCATCCTCGGACTGCGTGTTGATCTGGACGTAGCGCAAAAAGCGCTCGAGGACATCGGGGTTCGTGGTGGTGTTTTCCATAAAGACCGCTCCAATCTTGGTCGTCGTGTGCAACAAGAACTCTAGCACGGTATGCCACGGCATACCGCGACGCTTGGATGGGGTAGAATCAGCCATTGAATGCAGAAGGGACGGAAGATCATGGATACGACAAATAGCTCGCGCGAACTACATCTGACGGTGGCGAACGAAGACTACTTGGAGTGCATGGTTCGCATTGAAAGCGAAGAGGGGGAAACCAACGGCGTGCGATCGGTCGACATCGCGCAGCGCCTTGGCGTCTCCAAGGCATCGGTCAATAAAGCGGTTTCGGCGCTCAAGGCATCCGAGCTTGTCGAGCAATCGCACTATGGCAAGGTAATCCTGACCGATCGCGGCCGCGAGGTTGGCACGGCTATCTGGTACCGTCATCGCCTCATCCGCACGTTTTTGGTTCAGGAGCTCGGTGTCGAATTTGAGCGAGCCGATTCCGAGGCCTGCATGATGGAGCATGCGCTATCCGAGGACACGATGAGCCGCTGGCTCGCCTATCTCGAAAAGCAGGGAATCAGCGTCGAGGAATAGCGGGATATATATGGATACGAGTTATTACAACCGCTTTGGTGCCGAGGAACTTACGCGCCGCTTGTCGAGCGAGACCTTGTTGGCGCAGGGCCCCATGGGCAGTGTTCTGTTGAGTGAGTACGACGCCGCCGATATTCCACCGGCGTTTTGGAATCTGGCGGAGCCGCAGACCGTTTCTCGTATCCATCGCTTGTATGTCGCCGCCGGTGCGCAGGTGCTCATTACCAATACCTTTCAGGCATCAAGCTATGCCCTCAAGCACGACCAGATTGCGCCGTCCGTGGCGGAGGTCAATCGCGGGGCCGTCGACGATGCCCGCCAGGCGCACCCTCAGCTGCTGCTGGGCTCGA
The DNA here is from genome assembly GCA_902364645.1 of Coriobacteriaceae bacterium. Classification (GTDB taxonomy): domain Bacteria; phylum Actinomycetota; class Coriobacteriia; order Coriobacteriales; family Coriobacteriaceae; genus Collinsella. Next base: position 147,967 of record CABJEP010000005.1, read on the forward strand.
TGGGTCCGATCGGTATTGAGTGGTTTGCCGAGGACTCTGCCGAGTTTCGTGAGATCCGAGGCATTGCGCGCGAACAGGCGCACGCCTTGCTCAATGCTGGTGTTGATGGTCTGCTGATCGAGACGGTGACGTCTATCCGTAATTTGCAGCCCATGCTTGCCGGCGCTCGAGATGCCGCTGACGGCATGCCTGTCCTGGTGAGTTTTGTCGTTGATGACAAGGGCGACCTGTTGGGCGATGGCCTCAACATCGAGGCAGCCGTTTTGTACGCCGAAAAACACGGCGCAAACTCGGTTGGTGTTAATTGCTGTTCGCTTGCGGCCGCGAACGCGGCGGTGCCCAGGATGGTTGCATCGGCGACTACTCCCGTCACGGTGCGCCCCAACGTGGGCGATCCGGTCCAGACTCAGGATGGCCCCGTATGGCACGAGAACCCCGAAGCTTTCGCGCGCGCATGCATCGAATGGAGACATGCCGGTGCCGCAATGGTGGGCAGTTGCTGTGGAACCACGGCAATCACTACGGCAGCGATGGCCGAGGCGCTCGATATATAAAGGGCAAAACCGCTCCATACGGGGCGGTTTTTTATTCAAGACTTTAGTCTGCTGGCCGCGCAGCGGCCAGCTTTAGGCTTATAGGACAAAATGTGTGTCCACTTTAGGGGCATCGGCGCAG
>CABJEP010000006.1:0-339 GCA_902364645.1 Coriobacteriaceae bacterium
CTAATCGCCCGAGCTCTTCCGGAACCGCACCTCGCGGCCCGCGGGACTTTGCGCTCATGCGCGGTCCGGGCACGAGGATGCCCCCGAGTCAGTTTCTTTCCTATGCGCCATGCGGCCCCCAGGGCACGTAGATGAGACCCAGGACACCGTAACGGTGGGCGCCGCCCACCGGTCAGCGGCCAGAGCATGGGGGGCACGCCCGGTCCCGTTCCGAACCCGGAAGCTAAGCCCCATCGCGCCGAGAGTACTGCGGGGCCAGCCCGTGGGAGGCCAGGGCGCCGCTGACCGGTGGACGGCACCGAGCCGTCTGATGACTTGAAGAAGGGGGAGGCCTCGCGG
>CABJEP010000006.1:349-146244 GCA_902364645.1 Coriobacteriaceae bacterium
GTCGCAAGACTTGAAGAAGGGGGAGGCCTCGCGGCCTCCCCCTTTTTTGCGTTTAAAGCCTGATCTAACAAACTCGCCTTCGTTTAGCTTGTCTTACTGTTTGGCTGTATTTTGAGTTCTTCTTTTGTATTTGCGCGATAATAACTCCCATTGGCGTTAGGGAGGGCTTGATGTTTACCGTATTTGTCTTGGGCAATATAGCTTCGGGTAAGTCTACTGCCTGCCGCTATCTCGAATCTCATGGCGCCATGCTTATCGATCTGGACGAGCTTGCCAAATCGCTGTATGTGCCAGGCTCCGATATCGTCAATGCCCTCGCGGAAGAATTCGGTTGGGACATTCTAGACGGGGAGGGCGGCATTCGCCGCGATGTACTCGCTGCTCGAGCTTTCGCCTCTCCTGATACAGTTGCGCGGCTCAACGGCATCGTTCATCCGGTTCTCATCGAACAGCTGTCACTGAGGATTCTTGATCCGGTTTGCTGCACGGTTTCGTCCCCCCGTTATCCCTTTGCTGTTGTCGAGGTTTCTGCCCCGACTGGGTTTGAGGATGCTTTTGGCCTGGCTGATGAAATTCTGGTTATCAGTGCTCCTTTGGCAGTTCGTCGCGAGCGTGCCATTCATCGTGGTATGGAGTCCTCTGATTTTGATGCGCGCTCTGCATGCCAACCTGATGAGGCTTCGCTTTGCCATCTCGCTACGACGGTAATCGATAATGCGGCAGGCGATAATTCGCTCTTTGAACAACTTGACGCATGGCTTGCGCGCCATGGCTTCGGGGATGTAACGGATAAGGAGGAGACCGATGCCTAAGACACGTTTCTTTACGTGGTATCGCGTGGCGCCACTTGCCGTTGTGTTCGTCTTCGGCCTTATTTCGCTCGTCTACTCGTATGCTCCTGCCGCCTTCTTTAAGCCTTTGTATCCAATTGACTACGAGGCGTATGTAAAGCAATCGAGCATTTCGCACAATCTTGATCCTTTTCTGGTGTGTGCTGTCATAAAGTCGGAATCGAATTGGGATCCCGAGGCTGAGTCGAATCAAGGCGCTCGGGGATTGATGCAGCTGATGCCCGAGACTGCCCAAGATATGATTGCCAAGGGTCTTGTCGATGGCAGCGAGTATTCAGCCGACGATCTTAACGATCCCGCTACGAATATCGAGTTTGGCTGTGCGTATTTTTCGTATCTTCTAACGTATTTTAACGGGTCGACTGACAGCGCCATTGCCGCCTATAACGCCGGCATGGGCAATGTCGACGGATGGGCGCAGCAGAGCACGTCGCTTCATAATGCAATCACCTTTCCCGAGACGCAGGCGTATCTGATTCGTGTCAATAATGCCTGGGTTCGTTACAAGACCCTCTATCCCGATCGGTTCGTATAGGACTATGCCTGCCGCCTGCGTATACTGCAGATATATGAGTTAGGAGTATCCATGGCGGAATTTGAAGTTGAGCGTGTTGGAGGAGAGCTCAAACGTTTTGGCGTTGAGGGCTCTGAGGTGCCGTTTGAGGTCGTGTCTCCATACGAGCCCGCTGGTTCCCAGCCTAAGGCCATTGAGTCGCTTGTGAAGGGCGTGAGGGACGGAGATCGCTATCAGGTTTTGCTGGGCGTGACTGGTTCGGGCAAGACCTTTACCATGGCCAAGACCATCGAAGCTCTCGGTAAGCCGACGCTGGTCATGGCTCCCAATAAAACCCTCGCCGCCCAGCTCGCGAGCGAGCTCAAGGAATTCTTTCCCAACAACGCCGTGGTCTACTTCGTCTCGTACTACGACTATTATCAGCCCGAGGCGTATGTACCGCAGAGTGATACGTATATCGAGAAGGATTCCTCGATTAACGAAGAGGTCGAGATGCTGCGACATCAGGCGACCGCATCGCTGCTTTCTCGACGCGACGTGATCGTCGTCGCATCGGTCTCGTGTATCTATGGCATCGGTTCTCCCGAGGACTATGCGGGCTTGGCGCCGAACGTCGACAAGAAGGTGCCGCTCGAGCGCGATGACTTTATCCATGCGCTTATCGATATCCAGTACGATCGCAATGACTATGATTTGGCACGTGGTACCTTCCGCGTGCGCGGCGATGTCGTCGACGTGTATCCGCCCTATGCCGAGCATCCGTTGCGGTTTGAGTTCTTTGGCGACGAGGTCGAGCTGATTGCCGAGATCGACGAGGTCACCGGCGAGATGCTGCGTGAGTACGAGGCCATTCCCGTGTGGCCGGCCTCGCACTACGTGACTGAGAAGCCTAAGGTCAAAGCGGCTCTGAAATCAATCAGCGAAGAGTGCGAGAAGCGTGTGGCCGAGCTCAAGGCGACTGATAAGCTGCTCGAGGCACAGCGTCTGCAGCAGCGCACCGACTATGATCTCGAGATGCTCGAGACCATGGGTTTTTGTAACGGTATCGAGAACTACTCGCGTCATCTGGACGGTCGAAAACCGGGCGAGCCGCCGTTTACCCTGATCGATTACTTTCCTAAGGACATGCTCTGCATCATCGACGAGAGCCATGTAACGGTGCCGCAGATCCGCGGCATGCACGAAGGCGACCGCTCGCGTAAGGTGACGCTGGTGGAGCATGGTTTTCGTCTGCCTTCGGCACTCGATAACCGCCCGCTTCGTTTCGATGAGTTTGAGGCGAGGATTCCCCAGTTCATCTACGTTTCGGCCACGCCGGGCGACTATGAGCTGCGGGTTAGCCAGAACGACGTTGAGCAGATCATTCGTCCGACCGGACTGCTCGACCCCAAGATCGATGTGCGTCCGGTTCGTGGGCAGATTGACGATCTTGAGGACGAGATTCGCGAGCGCGTTGCCCGCAAGGAGCGCGTGCTGGTGACCACGTTGACCAAGCGCATGGCCGAGGACCTGACCGACCATCTGCTTGATGCGGGCATTAAGGTCAATTACATGCACTCTGATACAGCGACAATGGATCGTGTCGAGATCCTGCGAACGCTGCGCGAGGGCAAGATCGATGTTCTCGTTGGCATCAACCTGCTCCGCGAGGGCCTAGACCTTCCCGAGGTCTCACTGGTGGCAATTCTCGATGCCGATAAGGAAGGCTTCTTGCGCAACCGCCGTTCGCTGATTCAGACGATTGGACGCGCGGCCCGTAACGCCGATGGCGAAGTCATCATGTATGCGGACGTTGTGACCGATTCGATGAAAGAGGCCATCGAGGAGACGCAGCGCCGTCGCGAGATTCAGATGGCATATAACGAAGAACATGGCATTGTGCCCAAGACGGTCCGCAAGGCTATCAACGACATTTCGAGCTTTATTGCCGAGGCCGAAAAGACTGTGGGCTCGAAGGGACGCTCGAAGGGCGACTCTCTGGGTCACGGCGCATTCTATACACCCGACGAAAACGGTGAGGGCGCCGTGCCGGAGACGGTGGCACCCGAGCAGACGCTTGCCGAGCAGCTGGAAGGGCTACCGCATGACGAGCTCGTGCGGATTGTCGAGACCATGGAGGAAGACATGCGTAACGCTTCCGCCGCCATGGACTTTGAGGAGGCGGCACGTCTGCGCGATGCCGTCGTTCAGATTCGAGCGATGCTTGAGGGCGCATCTGAGGACGAAACGATCGAGCGTTTGCGTTCGCAGGCTCGCAAGGGCTCTACCTTTGCTTCGGGCAGAAAACGCCAGGGTGCACGATTCAGGAAGTAGCAAACAGGCCCCGAGTTCCCTGTGGAGCTCGGGGCCTGCATCGTTCGGACGCGGGAGTTCGTGCACTAGAGGTCTGCTATCAGCGCCTCAGCGCAACGGATGCCGTCGGTGGCGGCACTCATGATGCCGCCGGCATATCCGGCACCCTCGCCGCAAGGGTAAAGGCCCGGAGTCGACACGGCGTGGCATGTTCGATCGCGGGTAACGGTGACCGGGGAGCTCGAACGCGTCTCCACGCCAGTGAGGACCGCATCGGGGCGGTCGTAGCCACGCAGTTTCTTACCGAGCAAGGGAATTCCCAAACGAAGCGATTCGACGATATGCTGCGGGAGGGCATCGTCGATCGCCGTCCAGGTCACGCCAAGTGGATAGGTTGGTTTTACCTTTCCGGGTGCCGTGCTGGCGCGTCTAGCAAGGAAATCTCCGACGAGCTGAGCCGGCGCGTTCCAGTTGGAGCCGCCCAGGCGATAGGCGGCTCGCTCGCAGGCGCGCTGGAGTTCAATGCCTGCGAGCGGGTCATCGCCGGGAAGGTCGTCAGGTGTGACGTTAACGAGTAGGGCGGCATTCGCGTTGTGCCCGTCGCGGGCATTGAGGCTGGCGCCGTTGACGCACAGATGGCCCTGCTCGGAAGAAGCCGCGACAACCTGTCCGCCGGGGCACATGCAAAACGAGAACACGCTGCGGCCGTTGGGGAGATGGGCGACAAGCTTGTAGGGGGCTGCTCCGAGTGCCGGGTGCCCCGCCGAAGGGCCATATTGGGCACGGTCGATGTCGCGCTGTGGATGCTCGATGCGCACACCCATGGCAAAGGTCTTTTGCGCGAGGGCAACGTTATGCTCCTTGAGAAGCTCGAATACGTCGCGGGCGGAATGGCCGCAGGCGAGAATGAGGCGCTTTGTGGCGATTGTCTCGCTTGCGGTTTCTTGGGGCGGTTGGACATCTACGCCGGTGATGGCGCCAGATCCATCGGTTCGAATATTGACGAGCTTTGTTCGATAACGGACGACACCTCCGAGCTGCTCGATGCGCTGGGATATAGCGGTGACAACCGTGGGAAGGATGTCGGAGCCAATGTGCGGCTTGGCATCCCACAGGATGTCGCGAGGTGAGCCCGCTTCGACGAAGGTCTCAAGAATCAGTCGATGGGCGGGATTCTTGGTTCCCGTGTTGAGCTTGCCGTCCGAGAAGGTCCCTGCGCCGCCCAGGCCAAATTGAATATTGCATTCGGGGTCGAGGGTGCGCTCCTTAAGAAAGAGGTCAATCGCTTCCGAGCGGCGAAGTGCGGGGTCGCCGCGCTCGATGAGCAAGGGCTTCAGACCCGCTTCGGCAAGGGTGAGTGCGGCGAAAAGGCCAGCGCATCCGGCGCCGACGACAACAGGGCGCTCTTTGGGTGCGCCGGAAACGGGGGAGGGGAATGAAGGCTCACTGTCGTCTATCGTGCGCACGCGTGAGCGGTCGCGCTCGGCCACGCTGCCGAGCACTGTCTGCTCGATGTCTGGGCTCGTCAGCTCAACACGAAAGCTCAGGATGAAATGAACGTCTCGTTTTTTGCGGGCATCGATGGACTTGCGGTGGAGCTCGATGGACTTGATCTCGGAGTCTTTGCAACGTAGGACGCGTTTGACGACTCGCTTGCCAACGATGAGGCAAGCTTTTTCATCGCCGGCCTCATCGAGCGACGCAGTGACTTGGGTGATTTCGATCATCGAGGTCTCCTTAGATGCAAGAAAGAGGCCGCCCGGTGTCCCAGACGGCCCGAATGCGTTTTGATTATAGACTGCGCGGCTATAGGCTGCTTGCAGCGCGAATGCCCGAGATCCAAGCCCACGCAAGGTTGAAACCGCCACAATCGGCATCGATGTCAAGCGCCTCGCCACAGATGTAAAGTGGGGCGCCTGCCGCGTTGCTCACGCAGAGGTCGGGAGCTGAGACGCTTTCGATGGGCACGCCGCCGCGCGTGACCTGGGCTGAACGCTCCTCTGTCGTTCCCTCGACGAGCAGCTTAAAGTGCTTGAGGATTGAGACCAGATGGATGACGTCGTACGACCCGGGGTGGCACTGTTCGAATGCGGCGCAGACAACGTGAGAGAGCTGCGGGGCGAGCATGCCGTCGAGCCAGTGGGGGTCGCGGGGCGAAAAGCCGCCGAGCAACTCAACTCGCTGGTTGAGCATATCGAGTAACTCGTCTTTGGAGAGGTCGGGGAAAACGTCGAGCAGGATCGTGTCGCCGCGCTGGACGCGACGGGAGAGGTTAAAGGCGGCAACGCCCGAGATGCCAAAGGTTCGGAAGAGCACTTCGCCGTCTTCGTGCCAGAGCTCCTCGTGATTGCGGGTGAGCGTCAAACGGGCGCGAACGCGCAGGCCATCCAGCGTCTTGAGCGCAGTCTGGTCGCCGAAGACCGATGCCGACACAGGGCAGAGGACGGGGTGTTGCGGGGTGAGGGGAAGATTGAACGTCTTCGCGATGTCGGCAGGGCTGCCGCCCGTAGCGATAATTACGGCCTTTGCCTGCAGCGTCTCGTTCGTGCGAGGGGTGTCGGCGAGTGCCTTCCGAAGCGAGCGGAGTTCCGATTTTCGGTCGTCGTGCTTTTTTGCCTTGAGTGCTCGCGCGGGACGGTCTATTTGGAGCGCCCAGCCCTCGGGGGCTTTAAATGCCGAGACAACGTTTGCTCCACAGATCAAAGTGATACCCAGACGATTGCAAGCGTTGAGAAGCGCATCGCGCACCGATTCGGCACGAAGGGAGCGCGGATACAGCCGGCCCTCCTCGGAGGTCGTCATGATGCCCAGCGAGGAGAAGAAACTGCCGAGCTCTTGCTCAGGCTGGGGACCCATGACGGATTCGACGAATGCGGGGTGGTTGTACCGCTGGAAATCAATTGATTCGTTGGAAAGGTTGCAGCGGCCGTTGCCGGTCGCAAGAAGTTTAAGGCCGCAGGCAACATCGCGCTCAACGATGCAGGCGCTTTTGCCTGCGCGTGCGGCCGTAACGGCGGCGGCGAGACCCGAGGCCCCGCCGCCGATTACCAGGACGTCATAGAAGGCGCTCGCGTTCACTTAGGCCTCGGCGGTCTCGTGCGGGGCAATGGCCTCGACGGCAGAGACGGCCTGGGGCAGCATGTGTGCGGGCAGTGCGGTCTCAACCTCGCCCTTATCGCAAGCCTCGGCGAGTGCCGGATTGATGGGAAGCTGCCCTAGGATCTCGAGGTTGTAACGCTCGGCGACCTCGGGGAGCTTGCTCTTGCCAAAGACTTCGATCTTCTTGTCGCAATCGGGGCACTCGATATAGCTCATGTTTTCGACGATTCCCAGAATGGGGACGTTCATCTTCTCGGCCATGTTGACCGCCTTGGCGACGATCATCGAGACCAGATCCTGCGGGCTCGTGACGATGACGATGCCATCGACGGGCAGCGACTGGAAGACGGTGAGGGCGACGTCGCCCGTTCCCGGAGGCATGTCGACCAGCAGGTAGTCAATGGGGCCCCATGAGGTTTCGCTCCAGAACTGCCTGATGGCACCCGCGATAACCGGACCGCGCCAAAGGACGGGGTCGGTTTCGTTTTGGAGTAGCAGGTTAGAGCTCATAACCTTAACGCCGTGCTCGGAGATTTCGGGAAGCATAAGGTTGCCGAGGGCATGGACGTGACGTCCGCTCATGCCGAACATCTTAGGGATAGAGGGGCCGGTAATATCGGCATCGAGGACGCCGACCTTGTGACTGTGGCGGGAAAGCTCCGTGGCGATGGCGCCGGTGACGAATGACTTGCCGACGCCGCCCTTGCCGGAAAGCACGGCGATAACGCGCTTGACCTCGGACAGCGTATTCTCCTCAAATTGCGACGGCGACGTTTGCCCGCCGGCGGCCTGTGCGTGTTCGCAACCCATGTATGACTCCTTTGTATATGCTGGGGCCGGGGCCCCGCGATGTGACACGAGCGTCATTGTACCCTCGTTTGCGAGCGGGAGTCATTTGCGATGCGTTTGGGCCGAGCGTGCTTGCAATACGATGGGCCCAAGCGAATGGGCGGGCTTACTGAACTTTGCTGGCGAACTCGAGGTATTGCATGCGCTGCAGCTTGTCGATCGTCGAGGCGTAGGGGCTGTCTTTCGATTCCAAGTCGTAGCGCAGCCCGTCGGCACCGAGATAGCCGGCGACATTGATGGTGGGCACATCTGACCTTGTCGCAAGCAGGGCCTTTTGGTAATTGGTGAGCGGGGCGCCGATCTTATTAAGGGTAATGGCTGCAATCTCGTTTGCCCCGACGGTGTCGTAGACGTTGAGCTCGGTATTGCCGGCGATCTCATAGTTAGCCCAGACGAGATATGTCGACTGATAGATACGGAAAGCGTGGCTTGCCGTATCTTCCTGAGGGTACAGCTCGTCGTTGAGAGTCGTTGCGGCGCTCGGCTGATGGTCGCCAAAAAAGACAAGAACAACCGGTCTGCCGATATTGCGGAGCTCGTTGATAAAGTACTCGAGGTCCCGGTCGGATGCGTTGATGCAGGTGAGATAGGTGTTGAGCGCGCTGTTGGCACCCTCACTGGCTCCCTCGACCCAATAGTTTGTCAGCTCTTCGGCGGGAACGGTGCCATAGTCGTAGCCGCCGTGATTTTGCATCGTGACGTCAAAGATGAACTGCGGGGCTTCGTTAGTTCTAAGCAGGTCGAGTATCTTGTCGTAGGTGGCGTAGTCGCATACGCCGGCATGGTAATAGGGCGCACCTTCGAAATCGCCGATTGAAAGAAAGTCTCCAAAGCCCAGCTGCTGATAGATTTTATCTCGATGGTAGTTGACGGGGTTTTGCGGGTGCATAGCGGTAGCGGTATACCCAAGCTCTTTAAGGTCCTTTGCCAGGCTGTTGACGCCATTCATCTGATACAGCTGATAGGGGATTTTGCCTAATCCGACAAAGGCCGTTGTCGCTCCGGTCAAAAATTCGAATTCGGAGTTCGCCGTTCCGCCACCGGCGACCGAAGCGAGCATGGTGCCGCGAACAAGTGTGTCGGGAAGCGAGTTGTAGAATGCGGGGCCGGTGTACCCGTCCGTCTGGAGCTGCTCAAAGCACGAAAGGTCGCTAAAACTCTCGTTCATGACGGCAACAATCGTCGGCTTGATTTCATTGAACTGGGCAACGGCCGCCGCGCGCTGTTCGCTCGAGCCATATGTGCTGTCGTAGACGGCGGCGAGCTCCTGCTCGATGCTCTGCGCCTCATCGGGCGTATAGTCTTTGGGCTTCTCAATGGGCAACTCGTTGACCATTTCGGTGAACGAAGTGATAAAACCCTGAGACGCATACGTGGTGATGGGCTGCCAACGGTCAAATCCAAAATCCAGCGCCTGCTCCAAGTCGATGTTGGAAAAGCCTGAGAGCCCCACAACGGTCACTAGCAGAAAAGCACAGAGGTTAGAGGCGATAGCGGGGAAGACATGGGTGGGCGTACGGAGCTTTCGCGGTCGGATGAGCGAAAGAAGCCCCAGGGAAATCTCCAGCAGGGCGAGAGAGGTTACGATTCCGGCGGTAAAGGTAAACTCGTATCCCTCGCTCACTTCCATTGCGGTGCCAAGGGCCAAGATATCGCTTGGCAGGATGGCTTCGCCTTTAAACGTTATGACGAAGTGCTCGGCAATGCCAAGGATGCAGCAGACGACGGGCACGAGGGCCATGACGCCTCCATGACGCTGTCCCAGCAAATAAAGGGAGAGCAGAACCGTCGCGAGCAGCCCGACGGAAAACCCGAATGAGTTGGCGGGAATGCGATAGAACGTTTCGTTGCAGGCAATTTCGAGTGAAACGAACGAGAGCGCTGAAACAGCGGCGATGACAAGGATGTCACGGCAAATACAGGCAACCGTTCCCGTCGCAAGGTCGGTTTGGTCGATAAGTCCCGAAACCAAGGGCTCGACAAGAAGCATGACGGCGGCAGCACCGAGCGCCGAATAAGAAAGGACCCATAGAGAGCTGCCCTCATTTACGAGCAATTGATTCGTAACCCATGCAGCTGCCACGCCGAGCGGGATGAGGAGCGTCGCGCACCAAAAGACGCGGGCAATGGGTGGCTTTTCGTTGCGTTTGATTGAAAAATACACGCGCACGACGACGGCGGCCACGATAAGGACGGCGATGAATATGGGCAGATTGGCCATGTCGCTCGAAGTGATTTCAAGGGGGATATCTTCGGTCATGGACGTTCCTCTGGTACAGCAAATTAAGTTCAGTATTAGACTACTGTAACCTTTCCACGGCATTTCGAGAAACAAAGCGCCCGATACGCAAAGCTAAAGGTCTGCGAATCTTGTATTACGAACATCTGTGCGCGTCGAGTGCGCTAAACTCATCGGCAGTATGATTCGATGCAATAGGAGGCAAGGAGCTTCCATGTCTGATTCTTCTATCGTTATTCGCGGCGCCCGTGAGCACAACCTCCGTGATATCGATGTTTCCATTCCGCGTGACCAACTCGTGGTCATTACCGGTCTTTCTGGCTCGGGCAAGAGTTCGCTGGCATTTGACACTATCTATGCCGAGGGCCAGCGTCGATACGTCGAGAGTCTTTCGAGCTATGCGCGCCAGTTCTTGGGACAGATGGACAAACCCGACTTGGATTCAATCGACGGCCTTTCGCCGGCGGTGTCGATCGACCAAAAGACGACGTCTAAAAACCCTCGCTCGACGGTTGGCACCGTAACCGAGATTTATGACTATCTGCGCCTGCTGTTCGCCCGTGTGGGCACCCCGCACTGTCCCGAATGCGGCCGTGTCATTGAGCGCCAGACGACCGACCAGGTTGCCGACAAGGTCTTGACGGCGGGGGAGGGCCGCCGCGCGTTTGTGCTGGCACCGGTGGTGCGCGGGCGAAAAGGCGAGTACACCAAACTGTTTGAGGATCTTCGCGCCGAGGGCTTTAGCCGCGTGCGTGTCGACGGTGAAGTGCGCTCGCTCGACGATCCGATCGATCTGGACAAGAAGTTCAAGCACGATATCGAGGTCGTGGTCGACCGCATCGTGATCCGTGAGAACTCTCTGGGCCGTATCGCCGAGTCTGTTGAGCAGGCGACCGCGCTGGCGCACGGCAATGTGAACGTATACTTGCTGCCCGACCGCGACGCTCCCGAGGGGACCGAAGGCGAGTTGCTGGAGTATTCGCTGGCGTTAGCGTGCCCGGAGCATGGGCACTCCATCGATGACCTGCAGCCGCGTGATTTCTCGTTCAACGCGCCCTATGGCGCGTGCCCAGAGTGCGATGGCCTGGGCTTTAAGAAGACGGTCGATGCCGAGGCCCTAATCGAAGACCCCTCGAAGTCGATCGCCGACGGGGTCTTTGGCAGCCTGTTTGGCAACTCTAACTACTATCCGCAGATTTTCGCTGCGGTCTGCAAACACTTTAAGGTGAGCGTCGATACGCCGTGGAAGGATCTGCCTCCGCGGGTGCGTCGCGCGTTTTTAGACGGCATGGGCGACCAGAAGATTTCGGTCGACTATCAAAAGCTCGATGGGCGCCGCAGCCAGTGGGACACCAAGTTCTCGGGCGTGCGCAATATCCTGTACGAGCGCTATACCGAGACGACGAATGAGAACACCAAGGCGCGCTTGGAGAAGTACATCCGCGAGGAGCCGTGCTCGAGCTGCCACGGCGCTCGTTTGCGCCCCGAGATGCTCGCTGTTACCGTAGGCGGTAAGTCCATTTACGAGGTCTGTTGCCTATCGTGCCGCGAGTCGCTCGAGTTTTTTGAGGGCTTGGAGCTTACCGAGCGCCAACAATTTATCGGCGGGCGCATCGTTAAGGAAATCCTGGAGCGCCTGCGCTTTCTGGTCGATGTCGGACTCGACTATCTGACCCTCGACCGTGCCTCGGCGACGCTTTCCGGAGGCGAGGCCCAGCGCATTCGCCTGGCAACGCAGATCGGCGCCGGCCTCATGGGTGTGCTGTACATTTTGGACGAGCCGTCGATCGGCCTCCATCAGCGCGATAACGAGCGCCTGATCAAGACGCTTGAGCGCCTACGCGATATCGGCAATACCGTCATCGTCGTCGAGCATGATGAGGATACGATTCGTGCTGCCGACTATGTGATCGACATGGGCCCCGGTGCGGGCGTGAACGGCGGACACGTGGTCGCCGCGGGAACGCCTGCCGATATCATGGCGTGCCCCGATTCGATGACGGGTGCCTACCTGACCGGCAAGCGAATGATTCGGGTTCCCGATGAACGCCGCAAGCCCGGTCGCGGCTGCCTTAAGATCACGGGCGCCCGCGCCAACAACCTCAAAAACGTTACCGCCAAGATCGAGTTTGGTACGCTTACGGTCGTTACCGGCGTGTCGGGATCGGGTAAGAGCTCCCTGGTTACCGACACCATCGCACCTGCCCTTACGAATGCCATTCACCGTTCGACGCGCCCTGTGGGTCCGTATAAGAAAATCGAGGGCATCGAGTGTATCGATAAGGTGATCGATATCGACCAGTCGCCGATTGGTCGCACGCCGCGTTCCAACCCTGCTACGTACATTGGCCTGTGGGATGATCTTCGCGCGCTGTTTGCGAGTACGCCGGAGTCGAAGGCGCGTGGCTACTCGCCGGGACGTTTCTCCTTTAACGTGAGCGGCGGTCGCTGCGAAGCATGCAAGGGCGACGGACAAATTAAGATCGAGATGCACTTCCTTCCCGATATCTATGTCCCCTGTGAGGTCTGCGGCGGCAAACGCTATAACCGCGAGACGCTTGAGGTCACCTACCGTGGTAAGACCATCTCGGACGTGCTCGACATGAGCGTCACCGAGGCACTGGCCTTCTTTGGGAATATCCCGCAGATTAAGCGCAAGCTCCAGACGCTGTACGATGTAGGCTTGGGCTACGTGAGCCTGGGCCAGCCCGCTACGACGCTCTCGGGCGGCGAGGCGCAGCGTGTGAAGCTCGCCAAGGAGCTTCATCGACGCCAGACGGGCAAGACGTTCTATATTTTGGATGAGCCGACGACCGGCCTTCATTTTGAGGACGTCCGCCAGCTGCTCGATGTGCTGCAGCGCTTGGTCGATGCGGGCAACACGGTGCTGGTGATTGAACACAACCTTGATGTCATCAAGGTTGCCGACCGCCTGATCGATATGGGCCCCGAGGGCGGTAACGGCGGCGGAACCGTCGTGGTTTCGGGCACACCGGAGCAGGTTGCGGACTGTCCGCAGAGTTATACGGGCAAGTTTTTAGCGCCGTTGCTCAGGCGTGACCGGGAGCGTCAGGCTCAACTTGATGCTCAATAAATAGGCGATTCAGTTTATGGGCGCCATCGACTCCTTGTGATTCGATGGCGCTTGCTGTGTCGAAGTGACGTATGCAGCCGAATTGGACATATACTTAATCTTTGCGTCCGAATGCGAGGGAAAGGATATGCCATGGCAAAGGCTGTAAAGACGCCAAAAACCAATGCGATGCGCGAGCTGGAAAGCGCCGGCATTTCCTATGTTCTACATACGTACGAAGACGATGGTGATGAGTCGGCGGGCCTGGGGGTCGCGATTTCGGAGCAGCTTGGCGAGGAGCCCGGACAAGGATTTAAGACCTTGGTCTGCGTGACGCCGTCCAACGACCATGTCGTGTGCTGCATCCCTGTTGCCGACGAGCTCGATCTAAAGTCCGCCGCGCGTGCCGCGGGGGAGAAGTCCTTGGCCATGATGCATGTGAAGGATTTGCTTGCGGCGACTGGCTACGTTCGCGGCGGCTGCAGTCCGGTCGGTATGAAAAAACGCTACCGGACGCTCATTGATGAGACATGTGTCCTTTGGGATACCATTTTTATTTCGGGAGGCAAGCGTGGTTATCAGCTTGAGCTTGCACCTGATGATTTAATTGCATTTTGCGGGGCGACGGTCGCTCCGATTACGAGAGAGGACTGAGCGATGCCGCAGGAAGAATTGAAGTGCGGAGCTCATTTTGCAAAAGAATCTGCGCCTCAGACACCCTCATCCGAAGCTTCTTCGTCGCGAGACGACACTGACGACATGGGCTCGTCGGACTACTCCACGGTTGGTCGTTCCGCCGGGCTTATGACCATCCTGACCATCGTGTCTCGCGTCACCGGTTTTATCCGCACGTGGGCAATGGCGGCCGCTATCGGCATGTCGCTGCTCTCGTCTTCCTATCAGGTCGCCAACAATCTGCCCAATATGCTCTACGAACTCGTGATGGGCGGCATGCTCGTGACGGCGTTTTTGCCCGTGTACATGGGCGTGAGGCGTGAGCAGGGTCGCGAGGCCTCTAACGAGTACGTGGGCAACCTGCTCGGTATTCTGCTATTGGTGCTGGGTGGCATTTCGTTGCTGGGGACCGTGTTCGCCCCGGGCTTTATCTGGACGCAATCGTTCCTTTCGGGTGACGGCGGCAGCATGGATACCGCTGCGTTCATGTTCCGTTTCTTTGCCATCCAGATTCTGTTTTATGGTTTGGGCTCGGTGTTTTCGGGCGTCCTCAACGCACACCGCGACTACTTCTGGTCGACGTTTGCCCCGGTCCTCAACAATGTGATCGTCATTGCGAGCTTTATGGGCTTTGCGCCCGTGTCCGCACAGTTTGGCGAACGTGCCGGCATCATCTTGATTGCGGCCGGTACGACCCTCGGTGTCTTTGTTCAGATGGCATGTCAGATCCCCGCGCTTGGCAAGCACGGCGTGCATCCCCATATCCATATCGACTTTAAGGACCCCGCACTGCGCCAGACGATTGCGCTCGGTATCCCGACGCTGCTCGCCACGGTGTGCATGTTTGTCTCGACTTCTATCACCAACGCTGCTGCGCTGGTGGTCCAGCCCGAGACTGGTCCTTCCGTCATCGCCTATGCGCGCCTGTGGTACACGCTGCCCTACGCGCTGATTGCCGCCTCGCTTTCGACGGCGCTCTATACCGAGCTCTCTCACGACGCACAGGAGAAGGATTACGACAGCGTCCGCACGGGCATTTCGCGTGGCGTCGCCCAGATGCTGTTCTTCCTGATTCCATTCGCGCTGTACCTGATTGTCTTCGCGCGTCCGCTCAACATGATCTACTGCGCTGGCAAGTTCGATGAGTCCGGTGTGGCGCTGGTGTCGGAGTTCCTTATCTACCTGGCACTTTCCCTGCCGCTCTACGGCGTGGTCGTGCTGATGCAGAAGAGCTTCTCTGCCTTGCTCGACATGAAGCCCTATAGCCGCTATTGTCTGTATTCCGCCATCGGCCAGGCCGGCTCGGTTCTGCTGTTTGGCGTTGTGCTGGGCTTCGGTATGCCGGCAATCGCGCTTTCGTATGTCGTCGACTACGTGATCTTGGTCGGTTGCTCGCTGTGGTGGCTGCGTCGTCGTCTGCGTGGTCTTCAGGTTAAATCTATCCTGCATGGCGGTTTCTTTGGCCTTTTGCTCGGTGGCCTGGGTGCTGCCGCAGGCGCCGGCGTCATGTGGGCGCTTGAGCACTTTGTCGGGGCACTTGGCGGCTCGATTCTGATTACTCTTGGCTACGTTTGCGTTGCGGGTGTCGTCTCGCTTGCTGTTACCTTTGGCCTTGCCGTCGTCCTTAAGATGCCCGAGGTCTCGGCGCTGATTCGTCGCAAGTAGGTGCGCGTGGCCGGTCACGACAACATTCCAACGCTTGCCGAGCAGGTTTCGCGCGTTCCCACGCAGCCCGGCTGCTACCTTTGGAAAGACGCCAAGGGCGATGTCATCTACGTGGGCAAGGCGAAAAACCTGCGCGCCCGTATGCGTCAGTACGTGACGCTGCAGGACGAGCGCCAGAAGATCCCGCTGATGATGCAGCTGGTGGCGAGCTTTGACTATATCGTGGTGGAGACCGAGCACGAGGCGTTGGTGCTCGAGCGCAATTTGATTGGTCAGTACCATCCGTACTTTAACGTCGACCTCAAGGATGACAAGAGCTACCCCTTTATCGCCATTACAAAGGGCGACCTGTATCCCGCTATCAAATACACGCGTGAGCGTCATAAGCCGGGAACGCGCTATTTTGGACCTTATACCGATAGCCGCGCGGCACGTGAGACGATAGATACGCTGCGCAAGGTTATCCCCATCTGCTCCGCATCCTGTGCGGAGTGGCGTCGTTGTCGCCGTATCGTCGAGTCCCACAAGGGCGAGGAAGACATCGTCAATATGATTTGCGCGCAAAACGGGCGCCCCTGCTTT
The DNA here is from genome assembly GCA_902364645.1 of Coriobacteriaceae bacterium. Taxonomy (GTDB): domain Bacteria; phylum Actinomycetota; class Coriobacteriia; order Coriobacteriales; family Coriobacteriaceae; genus Collinsella. The sequence goes on from CABJEP010000006.1 coordinate 16,189, forward strand.
GACTACCATGTCGGGCGCGGCCCGGGTGCGTGTGTCGGCGCGATTTCCCCGGCAGACTATGCCAAGAACGTCAAGCGTGTCGAGCGCTTTTTGTCGGGCCATCGCAAGGATGTCGTCGATGAGCTGACCTCCGAGATGACGGATGCCGCTGAGGCGCTCGACTTTGAGCGCGCGGCACGCGTCAAACGTCGTTTGGAGGTCATCAGGGGTCTGGACGATCGTCAGCAAGTCGTTTTTCCCTCCAGTGTCGATATAGATGTCATCGGTTTCTATCGCGAGGAGACCATCTCCGCCGCTTGCGTCTTCGTCGTTCGCGAGGGCCGAACAGTTCGCACCTGCGAGTTCATTCTCGACAAGGGTCTTGATGTTGACGAGGAAGAGCTCCAGTCGGGCTTTCTTAAGCGCTATTACGACGAGACGGCTGATATTCCAGCTGAGGTCAACCTTTCCGTCGAGCTTGAGGATGCGGAGGCGCTGGGGGAGTGGCTTGCGGGCAAGCGTGAGCGTTCCTGCCATCTCCATAGGCCGCAGCGTGGCGAAAAGCACCGTCTGCTCGATATGGCATCCAAAAATGCGCGCCATGCTCTCATGCGCTACATGATGCGAACGGGGTACGCTGACGACCGCACCAATCAAGCGCTCCTGGAGCTCGAAAGTGCGTTGGCGCTGCCATCGCCGCCGTTGCGTATCGAGTGCTTCGATATCTCTACACTGCATGGCACCTTCACGGTCGCCTCGATGGTGGTGTTTACCAACGGGCGCGCCGACAAGAGTCAGTATCGTCGTTTTAAAATTCAGGCCGAATTGGACGAGGCAAACGACTTCGTGTCGATGTCCGAGGTTTTGGGACGACGTTATGCTCCAGAGCGTATGGCCGACGAGCGCTTTGGCTCGCGCCCCGATTTGCTCGTTGTCGATGGCGGTAAGCCGCAATTGACCGCTGCGATCAAGCAACTTGAGTCTCTTGGGCTCGATATACCAGTTTGTGGCTTGGCAAAGGCCGATGAGGAGGTTTTCGTACCTTGGGACGAGACTCCAGTCGTGCTGCCGACCGGGTCCGCGTCGCTCTATCTAATTAAACAGGTGCGCGATGAATCGCACCGTTTTGCCATCACGTTCCATCGCGAATTGCGCGATAAAGCCATGACGGTTTCGGTACTCGATGACGTTCCAGGCGTGGGACCCACCAGAAAACGTGCCCTTATGCGCCATTTTGGCTCGATGAAGCGTTTGCGCGCGGCGAGCGAGCAAGAGATCGCGGAAGTTCGAGGCATTCCTGCCGATGTCGCCAAAGCGGTTCACGAGGCGCTCGTTGCATGGAATGCCGAGCGCGCCGAGGCGGCGGCAAAGCAATCCGAAAACTAAACACGCCTCTAAACCACTGATATACATGATTGCGTGATTTTCAATCATGTATTTCACGGCGATTACCAGCCGATTTCGGGTTTTATTAACGCTAAAACGTTTGACTAGCCATGGTGAACAACCCTGCTATTCTGCGGGTTGACGAAGACTGATATCTCACCTCGTCGATACATACTGTCTGGCGAATCGTTTGTCAATGAATTCGGTGAACGGTAGTAAATACCGTTCAAGCGTATGTATGTATCGGTCGCCGAGCGCGGCACCTCAGTTGGGCTCGTCGGTAGGTAAGGTATATATCGTCCGCAAGTTGCGCGGGGGCGCGTCTAGGTGCTCCCGGGTAAGATTCTCTATTGATAGGAGAAGACATGGCCATCATCAACAAGGGTATATCCAGGCGTTCGTTCCTCGGCCTCACCGGCAGCGTCGCTGCTGTCGCAGGGCTTGGTCTCACCGGCTGCGGTGGCAGCTCTAGCGACGAGGGTTCCGCTTCCGGTTCCACCGATTCCGCCAACCGTGGCGGCGGCGTGATCACCGCTGGTTCCGCTTACGCTCCGTCCAGCTTCGATCCCGCCAGCACCGGCTCCGCTGTGGGCCTGGGTGCTAACTGGCACGTCGTCGAGGGCCTCTACGGCATCGATTACCACGACTACAGCACCTTCAACGAGCTCGCCACCGACGATCCCAAGTCTGTGGACGACACCACTTTCGAGGTCACCATCCGCAAGGGCGCCAAGTTCTCCGATGGCACCGAGGTCACCGCTGATGATGTCGTTGCCTCCTACACCGCTTGCGCCGCTTCCGCTACCTATGCTCCGTTCTTCCAGCCCTTCGAGTCCATCGAGGCCAAGGACGCCAGCACCGTGACGGTCAAGACCAAGGTCCCCAACTTCTCCCTGCTCAAGGATCGTCTGGCCATCGTCCGCGTTACCCCGGCCACCCAGACCGAGGAGGATCGCGCCAAGCAGCCGATCGGCTCCGGCCCCTGGATGTACGACTCTATCTCCGATACCGAGATCACCCTGGTTCCCAACCCCGAGTACAACGGTGAGTATGCTGCTGAGGATAAGAAGATCCAGTACAGCATCCTGACCGACCCCACCGCTCGCGTTACCGCTCAGCAGGAGGGCTCCACGCTCGTTATGGAGCTCGTTACCGCTGACGCCGTCGACCAGCTCGAGAGCGCCGGCTGCAAGATCGATAACGTTCAGGGTTTCGGCACCCGCTTCATCATGTTCAACGTCGCCAAGGAGCCTTGGAACAACGTCAAGGTCCGTCAGGCTGTCATGTATGCGCTCGACACCGAGAAGATGGTCAGCAACACCTTCGCCGGCCTTGCCACCGCTGCCAGCTGCTACCTGCCCAAGAGCTTCACCAACTATCATGAGGCTTCCACGGTGTACAAGACCGACGCCAAGAAGGCTAAGAAGCTCATCGAGGAGTCTGGCATCACCCCGGGTGCCATCACCCTGCGCACCACCGACAACGAGCAGATTAAGGGCATGGCCGCCCAGGTCAAGAACGACCTCGACGCTCTCGGCTTCGATGTGACCATCCAGACCGATACCTCGCCGGCCACCTACGCTGCCATCGACGGCGGCGAGGCCTACGATATCCTCCTTGCCCCTGGCGATCCTTCCTGCTTCGGCGCCGACCCCGACCTGCTGCTCAACTGGTGGTACGGCGACAACGTCTGGATGCAGACCCGTTGCCCGTGGAAGGAGTCCGCTGAGTGGCAGAAGCTCCACAGTCTCATGGACGAGGCTCTTGCCGCCGAGGGCGACGAGCAGCAGAAGAAGTGGAACGAGTGCTTCGACATCATTGCCGACAACGCCGTTCTGTACCCCGTTGTCCACGTCAAGACCGTCTCCGCTTCCTGGGACGATCCGTCCACTGCGCCCAACGGCGAGGCCCTCGATGGCTTCAAGGGCATCGGCACGACGAGCATGTCCTTCAGGGGCGTTGCGACCGTCAAGGCGTAAGACTCGCTTGAGTCTGTATGCAGGATGTCGGTCGTTGGGACCGTATCCTCATAGTTGAAACAAAGACCCGGGCGACCTCGATGTCGCTCGGGTCTTGTAATGAGTATCCGTACTCATATACCAGTTGGTCCTACCGACAAAAGAAAGGGGAGAGAACGTGAACAACTTGCTACGTTTGATTGGAAGGCGTCTTGTGGCGCTGCCGATCATGGCATTGGGCGTCACCGTCCTGGTGTTCTTCCTTATGTCGTTCTCCAAGACCGACCCCGCCTACACGGCGTTGGGTGACGGTGCCTCGCCCGAGGCGGTTGCCGAGTACCATGAGAAGTATGGTCTGGACGACCCCTGGCCCGTGCGCTACGTGCGCTATATGGGCGATTTGATCCATGGCGACATGGGCACCTATGGTGCTGCTCGCAACTCCGTTGCCAAGCGCATCTCCACGGCCCTGCCCGTCACGATGCAGCTGACCTTCATCGGCCTTGCCATCGGTGCGGTCGTTTCGTTTTTGCTCGGCGTCATCGCGGCACTGTATCGCGACAAATGGCCGGACCAAGTGATCCGCGTCTTTTCCATCGCCGGCTTGGCAACCCCGTCGTTCTGGCTTGCCGTTCTGTTGATCCTGCTGTTCTCTTCCTACCTTAAGGTGCTCCCGGCATCGGGTGCTCTGCCTCACTTCACCACGAATCCGGCTGGTTATCTGGGCCGCATGATTATGCCCGCCATCGCCTTGGCATTTCCGCTGACGGGCCAGATGACTCGTATCGTGCGTACCGCCATGGTCGAGGAGCTCGACAAGGACTATGTCCGTATGGCTCGCGGTGCCGGCGTTCCCGAGAAGGTCGTCGTCGGTATCAACGTTCTTCGCAATGCGCTGATCACCCCGGTCACCACCCTCGGTCTTAAGATCGGTTACCTCATGGGCGGCGCCGTCGTCATCGAGGTTATCTTCAACCTCCCCGGCATGGGCACCGCGATTCTGCAGGGCGTTCAGGGCAACGAGGCGAACCTGGTTCAGGGCGTCGTTATCGTCGTTGCTCTTGCCTTCATCATCATCAACATCGTGGTTGACATGCTCTACCTGCTCATCAACCCGCGCATCAGGACGGTGTAGATTATGGTAAAGATTCGAGAGAAGCAAACCGAGCAGCTCGAGAAGGCTGCCTCCAAGGGGCTCAAGCTCGGTGGCTGGAAGAAGATGACGCTGTCTTCTAAGATTGCCGCCGTCGTGCTGGTGCTGGTCGCCCTGACTGCGATTCTGGCGCCCCTTCTTGCCCCCTATAGCCCGGTCGAGATCTTTACGGCTCGCCAGGCTCCCGGCAACGGATTTATCTTCGGTACCGACGATAAGGGTCGCGATATTCTGTCGCGTATGCTCTACGGTGGTCGTTACTCGCTGATTATCGGCTTTGGCGCCACTGCCATGGCTCTGGTCTGCGGCTCGGTCGTGGGCGCCCTTGCAGCGGTTTCGCGCAAGGCCGTCTCCGAGACGATCATGCGTATCTTGGACATCATCATGTCCATCCCGGGCATCGCCCTCGCGGCCGTCTTCGTCTCCATCCTGGGCAACTCCGTGCCGTCGATCATCTTCGCCATCGGCTTTATGTACACTCCGCAGATTGCCCGTATCGTGCGCGCCAACATCGTGTCCGAGTACGGCGAGGACTATGTCCGCGCGGTCATCGTTTCCGGCGCCAAGGCTCCGTGGATTTTAATCAAGCATGTTCTGCGTAACTGCATCGCCCCGATCATGGTCTTCACCGTTACCCTAGTCGCCGACGCCATCATCTTCGAGGCTTCGCTGACCTTCATCGGCGCTGGTATCCAGGAGCCCACCGCTACCTGGGGCAACATCCTCGCCGACGCCCGCGGCGGCGTGCTCGCCGGCCGTTGGTGGCAGGCGTTGTTCCCGGGCCTGGCCATCATGATCACCTGCCTGGCGCTCAACATCCTCTCCGAGGGCATTACCGACGCCATGGCCGCTGCTCCCTCCGCCGCCCTGGATCCGACCGATTCCTCCAAGCGCCGCGAGGCCGACCTGCTGGTCTCCGACCCCGTTCGCGCCTACAAGGAGCAGGCCCAGTCCCTCTCCGCTCGCCTTGGCGCCCTGCGCGATGTCGAGCTCAAGCGTGACGATCGCCATGTGCCCGACGAGTCTGTCGAACCGATTCTCTCGGTCCGTGACTTCTGCATTCAGTTTGAGCATCACGGTGATATCAACGTCGTCGACCATGTCAACTTTGACGTCCGTCCTGGTCAGACCATGGGCCTGGTGGGCGAGTCCGGTTGCGGTAAGTCCATCACCACGCTGGCCATCATGGGCCTGACCGACGACGATGAGCACCTTTCCGGCGAGGTCCTCTGGGAGGGCCGCGACCTGCTCAAGATGAGTAAGAAGGAGTGGTTCGGCCTGCGCGGTACCGATATCGCTATGGTCTATCAGGACGCCCTGTCCTCGCTCAATCCCTCCATGCTCATCTCTGCCCAGATGAAGCAGCTCACCAAGCGTGGCGGCACCCGTAGCGCCGAGGAGCTCCTGGAGCTCGTGGGCCTCGACCCCAAGCGTACGCTCGAGAGCTATCCGCACGAGCTTTCCGGTGGTCAGCGTCAGCGCGTTCTGATTGCTATGGCCCTTACCCGCGACCCCAAGCTGGTCATCTGCGACGAGCCCACGACCGCCCTGGACGTTACCGTCCAGAAGCAGGTCATCAAGCTGCTCAACGACCTTCAGGCCAAGCTCGGCTTTGCCATGATCTTCGTCTCGCATGACCTGGCGCTGGTCGCCGAGGTCGCCCATAACATCACGGTGATGTACGCCGGTCAGGTTATCGAGCAGGCGCCCACCAAGGAGCTGCTCACCAACCCGATCCACGAGTACACCCGCGGTCTTCTGGGTTCCGTCCTGTCCATCGAGAGCGGTTCGGGCCGCCTGCACCAGGTGCCCGGCGCCGTTCCGAGCCCGCGCGATTTCCCCAAGGGCGATCGCTTCGCGCCCCGCTCGAGCCATCCGCGTATTGGCCTGGACACCCGTCCGGTCTTCAAGCGCGTGCCCGGCACCGAGCATTTCTATTCCGAGCTCCCCGACGAGGTGCTCAAGGCAAATGGTTTGACCCCTCACGCGGAGGTGATGTAGATGAGCGAGACCGCAGTCAACGGCGTCGAGCCGATCATCTTCCTTGATGACGTCCACGTCACCTTTAGGACCCGTACCGGCTCGATTCTGCACCCTAACCTGGTTCACGCCGTCCAGGGTGTAACGATTAGGCTCATGCCCGGTCAGACGATCGGCATCGTCGGCGAGTCCGGTTGCGGTAAGTCCACCACCGCCAACGTCATGTGCGGCCTGCAGGCCCCCACGAGCGGCAAGGTCTACTTTAAGGGCAAGGACGTTACCAAACGTACCGCCGAGGACCGTCGCCACATGGGTCGCGTCATCTCGGTCGTGTTCCAGAACCCGGCCACGGCACTCAACCCCCGCATGGTCGTTCGCGAGCAACTGCTCGACCCCATGCGCGTCCACAACCTGGGTACCGAGGCCGAGCAGGAGAAGCGCGTCAAGGAGCTCTTGGAGCTCACCGGTCTGCCCAGCTCCGCCGCCGAGGTTCTTCCCGGCCAGCTTTCGGGCGGCCAGCGCCAGCGCGTCGCAATTGCCCGTGCCCTGTCGCTGAACCCCGATGCCATCATCGCCGACGAGCCAACCTCGGCTCTGGACGTTTCGGTCCGCGCGCAGATTCTGAACCTGCTGACCGACCTTAAGAAGGAGCTCGGCCTGGCCATGGTGTTCATCAGCCATGACATCCAGACGGTCCGCTATATCTCTGACGACATCATCGTTATGAATGGCGGCAAGATCGTCGAGCAGGGCGAGGCCAAGCAGGTCTTCCAGCACCCCCAGGACCCCTACACCAAGATGCTGCTCGGCGCTGCGCCGTCGCTGCTGCATCCCAAGCTCGGCGAGTAGCCTCGCTTTCCCTCCCGTGCGCCCGGTTCCCTTGCCGGGCGCACCTCCGTTGCGATTTCGAAAGGTTGGGTTCACGAGCCATGCCAAGTGCTCAGGAGCTACAACATCAATTTGGTGAATATCGAGGCGCCATGCCCCGTCCATCAGATTTCGATCTCTTTTGGAAGGATCGCATGGCCGAGGCCGACGCGGTCGGGCTTGACTATGCGATCGAGACGGCATCGGTCACAGATGCCGTGACCTGCCAGCTTTTCGACCTCTGGTATACCGGCATGTGTGGCGCTCGCCTGCATGCCAAGTACCTTAAACCCGTCTCGGACGAGCCCGTGCCATTGGTACTTCAGTTCCATGGATATCCGGGTGCAAGCCGCAGCTGGTTTGAGCAGGCGTCGTTTGCGGGCATGGGCATGGCACTCATCGCCCTCGACTGCCCCGGTCAAGGAGGTCCCTCCGAGGACATTGGTGGATTTGAGGGCACAACGGTCGCGGGCCATATCGTCGCCGGTATCGACGGCGACCCGGCCAACCTCTACTATGTCCGCTTGCACCAAGATATTCGCATCCTGTGTCGCATCGTTCGCGAGCTCGAGGGCATCAATCTTGCCCGTGTGTTTGTGAACGGCGCGTCGCAGGGCGGCGGTTTGGGCATTGCGACCTGTGCACTTAACAGCGAGCTTATCAATCGCGCCGCCATCCTCTATCCCTTCCTGTCGGATTTCCGCCTGGTCTGGGACTTGGATGCCGACGACATTGCCTACGAGGGCCTGCGCTATTGGTCTCGCTGGTTTGACGAGGACTCGACTCGTATCGACGAAGCCTATGCCAAGCTGGCGTACTTCGATTCCAAGAACTTTGCCCCTATGGTCAAATGCCCCGTGCTGTTTGGCACCGGCACAGCCGATACCGTCTGTCCGCCAGCGACGCAGTTTGCGGTCTATAACAACCTGACCTGTGAAAAGCGTCATGAGTTCTTTGAAGGCTTTGGCCACGAGGAGATTCAGGATTTTGACGATCTGATCATTCCGTTTTTCTGCAAGGGAGGGGAGGCTCATGTCTAAGTGCGAGAGCAATGTCGGCGAGCTGATTGTCCCCGACCTTGTGGGGATTCCCGGGACGGTTTCGTCAAGGCTCTCTGAATATCGGGACTGGCACGGTGATGTTCAGGCAGATGTTTCTGATTTGGAGACATGTGCTATGAATCTTGAGATTCAAGGCCTGGCCATTACGGCGATCGATTTCGCCAATCCGTATGCCCGCTACTCCGAGGTTTCCTTTGAGCTTGGTGGCGATGTGGTCCACGCACGTTTGATCGAGCCTGCCGGTCGCGCCCGAGCATCCGAGCTTGTGCCGCTATGTCTGATGTTTCACGACATCGACCGACCCGTGCGGGGATGGCATCACATGACGAGGTTTGCGGCCATGGGATATGCCGTGCTTGCGCCGGACGATGAGGCGATTGGACCCAGCGATCTGCGGCAGGGGATTACCTCGCCTGCTTTTGTCAGGCGCGTCCGTTGGGGCTGCGCGTTGGCGGAGGTCGCGCGCAATCTTGATGGCATGGACCCCGACCGCATCTTTGCATGGGGCGAGGGTCTTGGCGGCGGAGTCGCGCTGGCGGTTTCTGCTCTGGACGAGCGGGGCCTCGCCCGCACGGCGGTTGCCAATCCGCTTCCTGGCGGCCTCGAGGTGCTGTCGTCTCGGGTGCGCGGATCGGTGCTCATGGGCACATCGCTTATGGATACCGTGAGCGATCCCAAGGATCAGTTTGCCGTATTCAACGGTCTTGAGTGTGACCGGAGGCATATCATCTATGCAAAATACGCTCACGAGCGCATCAATGCGTTCGAAAACGAAGTCGTAGACTTTTTTAACCAAACGTTCCACTCGTGTTCTTTGGCCTAGACGGCCTGGACACTGCCAACAAGAGTGGGTGGCATAGGGCCGCCCGCCAGACAACTAAGGAGATTCTTGTGGCAACTCAGAAATTCACCGGCGTTATCCCTCCCGTCGTTGTTCCCGATACCGAAGATCACCAGCTCGATGTTGCCTCCTTTGAGCGCAGCATCAACCGCATGATCGATGCCGGCGTCGATGGCCTGTTCTTCTTGGGCTCTTCGGGTGAGGTCGTTTTCTCCACCGACGAGCGTCGTCGCCAGATCATCGCCGAGGCCGTCCGCATCGTCGACCACCGCGTGCCTGTTCTGGTCGGCATCATCGATACCGAGACCGAGCGCATGATTGAGCACGGCAAGGTCGCTCAGGAGCTGGGCGCCGATGCCCTCGTCGCCACCTGCCCGTTCTATGCCCTGCAGGGCATGACCGAGGTCGAGGAGCACTTCCGCATCCTGCACGAGGAGCTTGACCTGCCCATCTTTGCCTATGACATCCCCGTCTGCGTTCACACCAAGCTCCCCTGGAAGCTCCTTGCCAAGCTCGGCGCCGAGGGCGTCCTTGCTGGCGTCAAGGATTCCTCGGGTGATGACATCTCGTTCCGCTACCTCGTTCAGGAGAACGAGAAGAACGGCCATCCGATGAGCATCCTCACCGGCCACGAGGTTGTTGTCGACGGCGCTTACCTCGGTGGCGCCGACGGCTCTGTCCCGGGTCTCGCCAACGTTGAGCCCGAGGGCTACGTTCGTCAGTGGAAGGCCGCTCAGGCTGGTGACTGGGCTACCGTCAAGGCCGAGCAGGATCGCCTCAATGAGATTTCGCACATCTGGGATGTCACCTCGGGCGTCCAGGGCTATGCCGGTGGCGTCGGCGCCTTCAAGACCGCTATGAACCTCATGGGTATCTTCGACAGCCCGACCATGCCGCGCCCGGTGAAGGCCATGACCGGCGAGAACGTCGAGGCTATTAGGAAGGTCCTCCAGGACAACGGCCTCCTGTAAAGCTTTCCCAGGCACCCGACCTCGCCGTTCAACCGTGTGGCCATGACTATTAGGTCAATGGCCACACGGTTTCTCGGCGATCTTGGGCACCAGGAAAACCTTTACTGCGCTGTGACGGCTAGCCTGACGGCGCATTTCCTATAGTTGTTTTTTATCTCCGAAGGAGAGCGACATGGAGAACAAGTACGTCTGTTCTGTCGATATCGGCGGAACTAAGATCGCGACTGCCATCATGGAGTACCCGGCTGACGGTAGTGTGCCCCATCCCGTTTTTGAGGCCGAGGTTCCCACCGAGGCCCAAGAGGGCGGCGAGGCCGTCTTCCAGCGTATCGAGGCGTCCATCAAGGCTGCTCTCGAGGCGAATCCCGATGTCGAGGTCCTTGGCGTCGGTATCGGTGCCGCCGGCGTCGTCGATCCCAAGACGGGCGCCATCGCGTATGCCAATGAGATCATGCCCGGCTGGTCCGGCGTTCAGTTGGGGCCGCGTCTGCGCGAGGATCTCGGTCTTCCCGTTGCCGTTGTAGGCGACGTGCAAGCTCATGCTCTGGGCGAGGCCCACTGGGGCGTCGGCAAGGGCAAGTTCTCCGTCTTGTGTCTTGGCATCGGTACGGGCATCGGCGGCGCATATGTCGAGAACGGCCGCGTGATGCAGGGCTTCCATGGTGCTGCTGGCCATATGGGCCACATCGAGTGCTCGGCTGCCGCCGGCATTCCCTGCGCCTGCGGGCGTTCCGGCCATCTGGAGTCGGTTGCTTCGGGCACTTCCATTGGTCGTATGTACGATGAGCGCTTTGGCCGTGTCGACCCCAGCCGTCCTTCGGTCGGTCGCGATGTGAACGACCTGTGCCGTGCAGGCGACGCAAAGGCGACCGAGGTCATCCATGATGCCGGCTTTGCGTTGGGTGCCAGCTTGGGCTCGCTCGCTAACATCCTGGACCCTGAGGTCATCGTGCTTTCGGGCGGCGTGATTCACCAAGGTCCCGATTGGCGTTCGCAGACGTGGAAGGATTCGGTGCACGAGGGCTATGCCAGCCAGGCGCTCGATCCGCTTCAGGACACGCCGATCCTCATCGGTTCTCTGGAGGGCGATGCTCCGCTCATCGGTGCCGCTGAGCATCTTCTTGCCTCGTTGAAGTAAACGTATCTGCTGTAGGAGCCTCCCGAGACAACACGCCTCGGGAGGCTGTTCTGAGAAAGGTTGCAGCCTTATGACCGTCGATCCTTTGATTCAATCCCTGAAGGGCAAGCTCGTCGTGAGCGTTCAGGCGTATATGGGCGAGCCGCTTCGTACGCCCGAGACCATGGCTCAAATGTCTCGCGCTTGCGAGCTTGGCGGCGCCGCCGCCATTCGCTGTCAGGGCCTTGCCGACATTGCCGCCATTAAGGGTCGCTGTGAGGTTCCTGTTATCGGCCTGTGGAAGGATGGGCGCGAGGGCGTTTACATCACGCCGACGCTGCGTCACGCTCGCGCCTGCGTTGCCGCGGGTGCCGATATCGTGGCGATCGATGCCACCGATCGTCCGCGTCCCGATGGCAAGACCGTCGAGGACACCTTCCGTCCGCTGCACGAGGAGGGTGTCCTCCTGATGGCGGATTGTGCCACCATCGAGGACATTCGCCGTGCGGTTGATATGGGCTTCGACCTTGTATCCACCACGCTTTCTCATGGTGTCGCCGCCATCGACTGCACCATGGCCGATGGCCCCGATCTTCCGCTTCTGCGTCAGGCGACCGAGGAATTCCCCGGTCTTCCCATCATCTGCGAGGGCCGTGTGCACACGCCCGAGGAGGCTCGCGCCGCGATCGATGCTGGCGCTTGGGCCGTTGTCGTCGGCACTGCCATCACGCATCCCACGAGTATTACGAGTTGGTTCAAGGCTGCGCTTGAGGCGTAAGACAGGCCTCGTATCCGCTCGGGGCGGTATACTCAATATAGGCAATTGACCGCGCGGGATCCGGGTTGCTGGGTCCCGCGCTTGTTTTCGGGAGGCAACACATGCAAAAGGGAGATGCCATGGATGCGGCGGAGCGCTCGGAGCGCATCCCCGATATCGTCATCATCACCGGAATGTCCGGATCGGGCCGCACGCAGGCCATGCACGTGTTCGAGGACATGGGCTATTTTTGCATCGATAACCTGCCTCCGCGTCTGATCGCCCAGCTTGCCGAGCTCGTCGGCATCAATACGGGCGTGGGCAGGCATCTCGCCGTCACCTGCGATTTGCGTAGCCAGGGACTGTTTGACGAGTTGCTCGATGCGGTCGCCGCGCTCGAAGAACGCGAGATGAGCTGCGACATCGTGTTCCTAGAGGCTTCTGACGAGGTGCTGATCCGTCGTTATAGCGAAAACCGCCGCCGTCATCCCATTGCCAAACCGGGGGAGACTACGGCCGATGCCATTCAGCGCGAGCGCCTTCAGCTGCAGGGCGTGCGCGATCGAGCCGATATGATTATCGACACGAGCCGTCTGCGCACCTCTGCGCTGCGCAACAAGCTACGTATGGCATTTTCCGAACTGTCCGACCAACAGCTCATGGACGTCCATGTGTTCTCGTTTGGCTTTAAGCACGGCATGCCCGTCGAGGCGGACATTATGATCGACGTCCGCTTCCTGCCCAATCCGTTCTACGATCCCGAGATGCGCACGATGACCGGTCTCGATAAAAAGGTCTCGGATTTTGTTCTGGACCATCCCAAGACGCAGGAGTTTTGGAAGGCTTGGACACGGCTACTCGATACGGTGATGCCGGGCTATATCGCGGAGGGTAAACCGCAGCTTTCTATCGCCATCGGCTGCACGGGCGGACAGCACCGTAGCGTCGCCATTGCCGAGGCCACGGCCCGTTACCTGGAAGGCGCCCAGTATCACGTGAGCATCTCCCACCGCGATCTGTCGCGCGCCAACACGAAGGCATAGGCCTGCATGTCGTTTACCGCTGAGGTGCGCGACGAGCTTGCGCGCTGCGAACCCGAATGTGAATACTGCGACTTGTCGACACTTGCCGCCCTCACGCGCGTGAGTGGTACGCTCTCGCTTACCGGCTCTGGGCGGTATCGTTTGACGGTTGCGACTGAGACGGGAGCCGTCGCACGCACGATGATCACGCTGACACATCGCATCCTTAAGCTCAAAACGGAATTCACCGTTCGTAAATCGGTCTTGCATAAGGTCCGTAATTATCTCATTACCCTGCCCGATCAACCCGACCTGGACAAGGCTCTGGTGCTGCTGGGCATTCTAGACCGCAGGGGAGGGCTCGTCGCTGGTGTTCCCCGACACATCGTTGCCCGTCCCTGCTGCAGGCTTGCCTACATCCGCGGCGCGCTCATCGCGGGTGGCTTCGTGGCCGATCCGCGCGGCGATTTTCATTTGGAGATCGCGGTGCAGGGCGAGCAATATGCTAAGGGGCTTTGCGACCTGTTGGGGCAGATTGGGGTCCATGCTCGTGTTAATGCACGGCGGGGGTCATATGCCGTGTACATTAAGAGCGCCGAGGAAATCGAGCATCTATTAAAGCTGATTGGTGCCAAGCGCAGCGTTGCCGAGATTGAGGAGGCGCGCGCGGTCAAGTTGGTTAAGAACGATGTGAACCGTCGCGTGAACGCCGAGCTCGCCAACCAGACCAGAAGCGCCGGTGCTGCCCAACATCAGCTTGCGCTTATCGATGAGCTCGAGCAGCGCGGCCTTCGCGATGCGCTTCCGGATGCCTTGGCGGTCTTTTGCGACCTGCGCGAGCGCTATCCCGATCTGTCGCTGCGTGATTTAGGGGAGATGGCTGACCCTCCCTTGTCGAAGTCGGCCCTCTACCATCGTGTTTTACGTCTTGAAAAGCTCATTGAAGCAAACAAGTAGTTTAAAGTATTGACGTATATACGGATTTAGCTGCTATTTTATTCTTTAAAACGTTTTAACGTAAATTTGATTTTCAATTTCGAGCATTCTCGTGAAATTCAAGTCAAAAAAAAGGTATATTAGGCGAGTGGTTAGTTTGTGGGCCTCAACGGCGGGCGCTGTAGCTTGCGGGGGCCTTACGAAAGGAGACACAATGGCAGTAAAGGTTGCTATTAACGGCTTCGGTCGCATCGGTCGTCTGGCTTTCCGTCAGATGTTCGGTCATGAGGGCTCCGAGATTGTCGCTATCAACGACCTCACCTCTCCCGATATGCTCGCTTACCTGCTGAAGTACGACTCCACGCAGGGCAACTACGCTCGCGATCACGAGGTCGTTGCTGGCGAGGATTCCATCACCGTTGACGGCAAGGAGATCAAGATCTACAAGGAGGCCGACGCCAACAACCTGCCTTGGGGCGACCTCGACGTCGACGTCGTTCTCGAGTGCACCGGCTTCTACACCAGCAAGGCTAAGGCTCAGGCCCACATCAACGCTGGCGCCAAGAAGGTCGTCATCTCCGCTCCGGCCGGCAGCGATCTGCCCACCATCGTGTACAACGTCAACCACGAGACGCTGACCGCTGAGGACAACATCATCTCCGCTGCTTCCTGCACCACCAACTGCCTCGCCCCGATGGCCAAGGGTCTGAACGACTTCGCTCCCATCGTGTCCGGCATCATGACCACCATTCACGCCTGGACCGGCGACCAGATGCCGCTCGACGGCCCGCAGCGCAAAGGCAACAAGCGTCGTAGCCGCGCCTGCGCCGTCAACATCGTCCCCAACACCACCGGTGCTGCCAAGGCTATCGGCCTGGTTCTCCCCGAGCTCAACGGTAAGCTCATCGGTGCCGCCCAGCGCGTCCCGACGCCGACCGGCTCCATCACCAACCTCTACGCTGTCGTTGACAAGAAGGTCACCGTCGACGAGGTCAACGCCGCTATGAAGGCCTACGCTTCCACCATCTCCGAGACCTTCGGTTACAACGAGGACGACATCGTCTCCACCGACATCATCGGCGAGACCCACGGCTCCATCTTCGACGCCACTCAGACCATGTGCTCTGACCTCGGCAACGGCCAGACCCTCGTTCAGGTCACCTCTTGGTACGACAACGAGAACTCTTACACCTCTCAGATGGTCCGCACCATCAAGTACTTCGAGAAGTTCGTTGCTTAATTTAGCTTTTAGCGAATAGCTCGTTGAGCGTCTAAAGAAGGGCGCGGCCTTATAGGGCTTACACCCTAGGGTCGCGCCCTTTTTATAGGAAATCGTCTGCCGTAATGGGAGGCAGACACGTACGAAAGGTAGAAGCAAACATGGCCTTTACCAAGAAGACCGTCCGCGACATCGATGTCGACGGCAAGCGCGTTCTCGTCCGCGTTGACTTCAACGTGCCTATCAAGGATGGCGTCGTTGGCGACACCACCCGCATCAAGGCTGCCCTGCCCACCATCAACTACCTCGTTGAGCACAACGCTCGCGTCATCCTCATGAGCCACCTCGGCCGTCCCGAGGGCACCGGCTTCCAGCCTGAGCTCTCCCTTGAGCCTGTCGCCAAGAAGCTCGCTGAGCTCTCTGGTCTCGATGTTGCCTTTGTCGCCGACACCTACGGCGAGAAGGCTGCTGAGGCTGTCGCCGCCGTCGAGCCGGGCAAGGTCCTCGTTCTCGAGAACGTCCGTTTCGACAAGCGTGAGAAGAAGAACGATCCCGAGATCGCCAAGAAGCTCGCTTCCTATGGTGACGTCTTCGTTCTCGATGCCTTCGGCACCGCTCACCGCGCCCAGGGTTCCGTCGTGGGCCCCGCCGCTTACCTGCCTGCCGTCGCCGGCTTCCTGCTCGAGAAGGAGGTCGACACGCTGACCGGCATCTTCGCCGAGCCCGAGCGCCCCTTCGTCGCTATCGTCGGCGGTTCCAAGGTTTCTTCCAAGATCGGCGTTCTCGATCACCTCATCGACTCCGCTGACACCCTGATCATCGGTGGCGGCATGGCCTACACCTTCTTCCTGGCTCAGGGCCTGACCGTCGGTCAGTCCCTCAAGGAAGAGGACTGGGTCGAGCGCGCCGGCGAGATGCTCAAGAAGGCCGAGGAAAAGGGCGTCAAGATCCTGCTCCCCATCGACAACCGCGTTGCCGATCACTTTGGCGAGGACGCTGTCCCCGAGGTTGTCGCTTCCGACGCTATCCCCGACGATCGTGAGGGCATGGACATCGGCCCCAAGACCGAGGAGCTCTACGCCGAGGCCGTCAAGGGCGCCAAGACCGTGTTCTGGAACGGCCCCATGGGCGTCTTCGAGTTCGACAACTTCGCTCACGGCACCCAGGCTATCGCCGAGGCCGTCGCCGAGGCCGACTGCACCTCGATCATCGGCGGTGGTGACTCTGTCGCGGCTGTCAACAAGTTCAACCTGGCCGACAAGATGAGCTGGATCTCCACCGGTGGTGGCGCTTCCATGGAGCTCGTCGAGGGTAAGGCCCTGCCCGGAGTGGAGGCGCTTCTCGATGCCTAATCGCACCCTTCTTATCGCTGGTAACTGGAAGATGAACAACGACGTCGCCGAGGCCGCCAAGCTCGCCGACGAGCTGGCTCAGGCTCTGCCCGAGGTTCCGGCTGGCGTCGAGGTGCTCGTCTGCCCTCCGACCATTGACATCACCACGGTTCATGACCGCATTCAGGCTGCCCCCATCGCCCTCGGTGCACAGAACGTGTACTGGGAGGCCAAGGGTGCCTTCACCGGTGAGTCCTCTTGCGACATGCTCAAGTCCGCTGGCTGCACCTACTGCATCATCGGTCACTCCGAGCGTCGCGACTACTTCCACGAGACCGACGAGGACCAGAACAAGAAGGCCAAGGCCCTCGTTGCCGCCGGTCTTGTTCCCGTCTTCTGCTGCGGCGAGTCCCTCGAGGTCCGCGAGGCTGGCACCTATGTCGAGCACGTCGTGAACCAGGTCAAGGCTGGCCTTGCTGGTCTTGAGATCACCTGCCCCAAGCAGGTCGTCGTCGCCTACGAGCCCATCTGGGCTATCGGCACCGGCAAGACCGCTACCGCCGAGGACGCTCAGGAGGTCTGCGGCGCTATCCGTGAGACCCTCAAGGAGATGTTCGGCGAGGAGCTCGCTAACGGCATCCGCGTTCTCTACGGCGGTTCCGCTAAGCCCGGCAACATTGCCGAGCTCGTCGTCAAGCCCGACGTTGACGGCGCCCTCGTGGGCGGCGCTTCGCTCAAGGCTGCCGACTTCGCCTCTATGGTCGTCAAGGCAGGCGAGTAGGACATATGGCACAGCGTCATCTTCCTGCACTCCTGATCATCATGGATGGCTGCGGCCTTGCTCCGGCTGATGGCGAGAACGCCGTCGCCGCTGCCAAGACGCCCTTCCTTGATAGCCTGTACGAGAAGTATCCTCACACCACGCTCGGTGCTTCGGGCGAGGACGTGGGCCTTCCCGACGGTCAGATGGGCAACTCCGAGGTGGGTCACCTCAACATCGGTGCCGGTCGCATCGTGTTCCAGGAGCTTTCGCGCATCAACAACGCCATCAAGGACGGCTCCATCGCCAAGAACGAGGTCTTCGTCAAGGCTATGGACGACGTCAAGGCCGAAGGCAAGACCCTGCACCTCATGGGCCTTATGAGCCCTGGCGGTGTTCATTCTCACATGAACCACGTCGAGGCTCTGGTCAAGATGGCTGCCCAGCATGGCGTCAAGACCGTTCGCGTCCACGCCTTCATGGATGGCCGCGACGTCGACCCGCAGTCCGGTGCCGGCTACATGAGCGAGTTCTGCGCCTTCCTGGCTAAGATCTCCGAGGAGACCGGTTGCGACGCTCGCGTTGCCACCGTTTCGGGCCGCTATTGGGCTATGGACCGCGACAACCGCTGGGAGCGCATCCAGCGTGCCTACGACGTCATGGTCAACGCGTCCGATGCCGATACCGACCCCGTTGCCGGTATCAAGGCCTATTACGAGAAGGATCCGCGCGGCGACGAGTTCGTCGAGCCCTTCGCTGCCCACAACGAGGGCATTCACGAGGGCGACGCGGCCATCTTCTTCAACTTCCGTCCCGACCGCGCTCGTCAGATGTCTCGCGTGTTCACGGACAAGGAGTTCGACGGCTTTGAGCGCGAGCAGATTAAGCTCTCGCACTTTGTGACGATGACCGAGTATGATCCGACGTTTGACGTCGAGGTCGCCTTCCCCAAGACGTTCCCCGAGAACGTCCTGGCCGACGTTATCGCCGCCAATGGCCTGAAGCAGCTGCACACCGCCGAGACCGAGAAGTACGCCCACGTGACGTTCTTCCTCAACGGCGGCATCGAGGAGCCCAAGGAGGGCGAGGAGCGCGTGCTCGTCGCTTCCCCCAAGGTCGCAACCTACGATCTGCAGCCCGAGATGAGCGCTCCCGAGGTTACCGAGAAGCTTGTCGCCGCTATCAACGAGGATCGCGCTGATTTCTACATCGTGAACTTCGCGAACTGCGACATGGTTGGTCACACCGGTGTATTCGACGCCGCCGTTAAGGCCGTCGAGGCTGTTGACGATGCTCTGTCCAAGGTTGTCCCGGCGATTCTCGCCAAGGGCGGCTTTGCGCTGATCACCGCCGACCACGGTAACGCCGACCACATGTTTGACGTCGCTTCCGATGGTTCCAAGCATCCGTTCACGGCTCACACTACCAACCGCGTGCCGTTCATCATCGTTGATGATAAGGCCAAGCTCACCGGTATCGAGGACGGCCGTCTCTCCGATATCGCTCCGACCATGCTCACCATGGCTGGTCTTGAGCCTTCCGCCGAGATGACGGGTCGCGTGCTCGCCACCGAGGCCTAATAGAAAACAAATACCGTTTTCTAGTAAGGGGGTTGTCCACAACCGGACGACCCCTTTTTTGGTATTTCTGCCATTTCTACCCCGTCCCTAAATGGCGGATGGGGGAGTGTTGGAGGTTGTGGTACAGTACTGGAGTTTAAATTGTTCTATTAAGGAGCTTATCTATGGGTCCGTTCCAGATTCTTCTGTTTGTCGTTTGGGCTATCTCTGCCGTGGCGCTGACGATTCTCGTCCTGATGCACTCCGGTAAGGGTACCGGCGTTTCGGATATGATCGCTAGCTCGCTGTATAACTCCAGCTCTGCCACGGGCGTCATGGAGCAGAACCTCGATCGCCTGACGGTAATTATGGCCGTCGTTTTTGCTGTGTGTGTCGTTCTGTGCATGTTCTTCTTCCCGCAGGGCATCGTCGGCTACTAAGCATCGGCGTATATACGTTTGTAAAGGGTCCCGCATGTGCGGGGCCCTTTTTGTTTACAGACTTGTAATAGAGTCAAAATATCCCCACATACTTCGCCTAACTAAAGAAATTCTCGACCGTTAACCGGAATTAGCGCCATATTGTGCATAAAATGCGCTACTGTATTGCGAAACGTTGGTCCGCACTGCATAACCAGCCATAACGGCGGACCGCGTTTGAATGGTTCGATCGGGCTGTCTCGACGTTGCCCGGCCGAATTCACTTTGTCCTATCTCATAAGGAGGATGGCATGGCTGATTCTATGTTCCACCAGCCCGTTATGGGTCGTCGCGCCTTTGTTGGCGGCACCCTCGCTGCGAGCTCCATGGCTTTTCTTGCCGCATGCGGCAAGAAGGGCGGCGACGCTTCCGGTTCTGAGTCCGGTTCGACGCTGAACTTCTACATCAACAACCCGGTCTGCATTGACCCCTACAACGTCCAGGAGGATCAGGGCACTCAGGTCGAGTACCAGCTCTTCGACGCTCTGACGGAGTACGATAACGAGAAGGGCGAGATCGTTCCGCTGGCTTGCGAGTCCTTCGAGGCTAACGACGACGCCACCGAGTTCACCTTCAAGATCAAGAAGGCCAAGTTCCACAACGGTGACGACGTTACTTCCAAGTCCTTCAAGCTCGGTTGGGAGCGCCTGGTCAACACCAAGTCGGCCATCGCTACCGAGTATGGTCCTTCCGAGGTCTCCTACCACCTTTCCATGGTCGAGGGCTATGATGATCTGCTTGCCGGTAACGCTACCGAGCTGTCCGGCGTTACCTGCCCGGATGACGAGACCCTCGTCGTCAAGCTGACTTCCGCCTACGCCGACTTCCCGTTCGTCGCCTCTCACCCGGCTCTGTCCCCGGTTCCCGAGTGCGCCGAGTCCGATGTCAAGAGCTTCTACCTTGCCCCGGTCGGTAACGGCCCGTTCATGATGGACGGCAAGTGGGAGGATGGTCAGGAGATCAACCTCAAGAAGTTTGACGATTACTATGGCGACAAGGCAAAGATCGACGCCATCCACTTCCAGGTCATCAAGGACGTGGAGACCGCTTACAAGGAGTTCCAGGCCGGCAACCTCGATGTCTGCGACGTTCCCGTTGCTCAGATCGACGCCGCCAAGAAGGACCGCGGCGAGTCCAAGGATGGCTACACCATGGGTGACGGCGAGCGCATGCTGCTCGGCTCCGAGCCTTCCACGTACTATCTGACGTGCAACACCACGGCCGAGCCGTTCAACAACGCTGACCTGCGCAGGGGCATCTCCCTGGCTATCAACCGTGAGGCCATCTGCAAGACCATCTTCAAGGGCACCCGTACCCCCGCTGACGGCATCGTTCCTCCGGGAATTGCCGGCTACAAGGAGGGCGCATGGGAGTTCTGCGCCTATGACGTCGACAAGGCTAACGAGTACCTCGACAAGGTCGCTCCCGCTGGCGCTAACGGCGATCGTGGCATCAATGTGACCCTGTCCTACAACCAGGACGGTGGCCACAAGGAGATCATGGAGTCCATCATCGGCGACCTCGCCAAGGTGGGCGTCACCGCCGTCTCCGATACTCCCGAGTGGTCTGCCCTGCTCGAGCAGTATCAGAACTTCAACTATCAGTTCGGCCGTCTGGGCTGGATCGCCGATTACCCGATCATGGACAACTTCCTGTACCCGCTGTTCCACTCCGACTCCCTCGGTGGCGACAACCGCTCTGGTTACAACAACCCCGAGTTCGATGCCAAGGTCGATGAGGCCCGTGCCACGGTTGACGACGACGAGCGCATCGCCAAGATGCAGGAGGCTGACGCTATGGTCGCCGCTGACTGCCCGGTTATCCCGGTGATGTTCTACACGCACACCATCGTCGGCTCCGATCGCGTCAAGTACCTCTATGTCGATCCGCAGAAGCACGCCGATCTGGGTACCGCTGAGCTCGCCTAAGAGTTTTGCAGCTTCCATGAGGGTCAAGTATTTACGTAGACCTCATGGGAAACATACAGTTCTCCCTAACCTGGGGTAAACTGGCTGATGGTAATTTTGGGATGCCGGTCTGGCGATCGGCATCCCATTTAGGTTAATCCCTAGATAGGGGAGTGGTATGGGTAAGTACATCGTTAAACGTGTGCTTCAGTTCATCCCGGTATTTTTGGGCGTTACGTTGATTCTGTTCGCCCTCCAGAATATTGTGCCGGGAGACCCGATCAAGCTGATCGGTGGAGACAAGGCTCTGTCCCCCGAGGTAGAGCTTCAACTTCGCGTGCGCTATCACCTGGTCCAGGCGGACGAGGACGGCAACGCGATCCTTGACGAGAACGGCGATCCCGTTCCAACGTCGCTTGTGGACCAATACTTGAATTACATGAATGGTCTGCTTCATGGCGATCTGGGCAATTCGTATCAGCGCAAGCTGCCGGTTGCGGAAATCTTTGCCCAGAAGTATCCGTATACGGTTAAACTCGCCGCGTGCGCCATTGTGCTCGAGGCAATCATGGGTATCGGTGCGGGTATCATTTCGGCGGTAAAGCGCTATTCCTTCTGGGATATTTTGGTAACGCTGACCACGTCGATCCTCGTTGCCGTTCCTGCATTCTGGCTCGGTATGCTGCTGCAGCTGTTCTTTGGCGTCATCCTTAAGGATGCCACCGGCGGCGCATTCTCCATGCCGATCTCGGGTGCCGGCGGCTCCAGCTCTCAGTATCAGGATTGGATGCACTATGTGCTTCCGACCATTACGCTGGCTTCGGTTTCGACCGCCTATGCTGCCCGCATCATGCGCTCGCAGCTACTCGACGTCATGAATCAGGATTACATCCGCACGGCAAAGGCCAAGGGTCTCTCCAATCGCGCGATCATCGTCAAGCATGCGCTTAAGAATGCACTCATCCCCGTTGTTACCTATATTGGTGTCGACTTCGGCGGCATGCTTTCGGGCGCCATCCTGACCGAGACGGTCTTTAACTGGCCCGGTATCGGCTCTGAGGTCTACCGCGCCATTAGCATGCGCGACTGGCCCATCGTTATGGGCGGCGTTACGCTCATCGTTGTCGTCGTTATGGTGATCAACCTTCTCGTCGACATTAGCTATGCATTCCTCGACCCGCGTATCCGCCTCGGCGGTCCGTCGGATAAGGCCTAAGGGAGGTACGTCTCATGCAGGAAACTGATTCTCAGTCTCAGGAGCAGGCTACCGCCACTAAGGCCGCATCTGCTCCCGCCAAGTCCCGCACGCTGTGGGGCGACGCTTTCAAGCGTCTTCGCAAGAATAAGCTCGCCGTTATCGGTATCTGCTGGATTATCATCGTCGTTTTGGTTGCCTTGACCGCAGACCTGTGGGCTAAGCCCTGGCTCGGGTCGCCGACGGCTTCTGACTCGACGACCATGGCCGAGACTTCGCTGCTGGCTCCGTGTGCCGAGCACCCGTTTGGTACCGACGCCCTTGGCCGCGACATTCTCGTCCGAGTTATCTACGGCGCGCGCGTTTCGCTTTCCGTCGGTATTATGGCCACCGCCATCTCCACGGTGATCGGTCTGATCATGGGCGCCCTGGCCGGTTTCTATGGCGGCATCTGGGATACGATCATCATGCGCTTCGCGGATATCTTCCTGGCGTTCCCGTACGTGCTGTTCGTTGTCGCCATGATCGCCGTTATCGGCCGTGGTCTTCAGAACGTCTTTATCGCCATCGGTATTCTCGGCTGGCCCTCGATTGCGCGCGTCTTCCGATCCGCGATCCTGACGGTCAAGGAAAACGACTATGTTGACGCTGCGCGCGCGATGGGCGCATCCGATGCTCGTATCGTCGTGCGTCACATCTTCCCGAACTCCGTCGCCTCCATCGTGGTCTACGCGACCATGAACATTGGTGGTGCCATTTTGACCGAGTCCGCTCTGTCCTTCCTCGGCATGGGCGTTATTCCGCCTACGCCTTCGTGGGGCTCCATGATTCAGGACGGTCAGCAGTATCTTCTGACTGCTCCCTGGATGATGATCATGCCCGGTCTGGCAATTCTCTCGACTGTGCTCGCCTTCACCCTGCTGGGTGACGGTCTGCGCGACGCCCTCGACGTCAAGATGAAGGACGCATAAGGATGAAGAAGAACAAGAACTATGTGGACCTGAAGGACCAGCCGGTTCCCGAGGGCCAGCATCTGCTCGAGGTCGATGACCTTAAGATGTATTTCCACACCGAGGATGGCGTGGTTCGCGCTGTCGACGGTGTGTCCTACACGCTCGATCGCGGCGAGACCCTGGGCGTCGTCGGCGAGTCCGGCTCGGGTAAGTCCGTGACCGCCATGACCATCATGGGCCTTATCTCGATGCCTCCGGGAAAGATTGAGGGCGGTGACGTTCGCTATCGCGGTCGTTCTATCCTTGAGATGACCGAGGAAGAGATGCAGCACATTCGCGGTAACGATATCGCGATGATCTTCCAGGATCCTATGACCTCCCTGAACCCGGTCTATAAGATCGGTAAGCAGGTGGGCGAGGGTCTTCGCTTGCACCGTGGCTATTCCAAGCAGGAGGCGCTCAAGCGTGCCACCGAGCTTTTGGACCTCGTTGGCATTCCCGAGCCCGAGAAGCGTGTCAACGAGTACCCGCACCAGTTCTCCGGCGGTATGCGTCAGCGCGTCATGATCGCCATGGCCCTTGCCTGCGATCCCGATATTCTGATTGCCGACGAGCCCACGACTGCCCTGGACGTTACCATTCAGGCTCAGATTATTGAGCTTATGCAGGAAATGCAGGAGAAGAACGGCAACGCCATCATCATGATTACCCATGACCTGGGCGTCGTCGCCGATATGGCCGATAAGATCATGGTTATGTACGCCGGCCGTCCTGTCGAGTTCGGTACTGCTGAGGAAATCTTCTACGAGAGCCGCCACCCCTACACCTGGGGCCTTATCCGCTCCATCCCGGAACAGGCCATCGATGAGAAGAAGCCTCTTACGCCGATTCACGGCAACCCGCCTTCGCTCATGAACTTGCCTGAGGGCTGCGTTTTCTCTCCTCGTTGCCCCTATGCGACGGACAAGTGCCGCAAGCAGCGCCCCGAGCGCGTTGTCACCGAGTCTGGTCATTACTCTGCGTGCCACTACTCCGGTGACCCCGAGTTCCTCAAGAACGCTCCTGAGACGTCCCGTACGCGCAAGGATTCCAAGAAGGGAGGCGAGGCGTAATGGCAGATACCAACGAGCGTACTCCGCTGCTGAAGGTCGAGCACCTCTCTAAGGAGTTTCCCGCTGAGTCCGGCATGTTCGCCAAGCGCTTCTCTAAGCGTGTCGTCTCTGCTGTGAATGACATTTCGTTCGAGATTTATCCGGGCGAGACCTTTGGCCTGGTCGGCGAGTCTGGTTGCGGTAAGTCCACCACGGGCCGCACCATCATGCGCCTGACCAAGCCGACGGCCGGCAAAGTGTTCTTCCAGGGCAAAGATGTTGCCGAGATGAGCAAGCATGAGATTAAGGACATGCGTCGCGAGATGCAGTTCATCTTCCAGGACCCCTATGCTTCGCTCAATCCTCGTATGACCATTGGCGAGATCGTCTCCGAGCCCATGACCATTCATGGCGTGGGTACCAAGGAGGAGCGCATTGAGCGCGTCCGCGAGCTGCTGGACGTCGTCGGCCTGAACCCCGAGCACATCAACCGCTATCCGCACGAGTTCTCGGGCGGTCAGCGTCAGCGTGTCGGCATCGCCCGCGCGTTCGCTCTGAAGCCCAAGCTGATCATCTGCGACGAGCCCGTTTCCGCTCTGGATGTTTCCATTCAGGCCCAGGTTCTGAACCTGCTCAAGGAACTGCAGGACAAGTTCGGTACGGCGTATCTGTTTATTGCCCACGACCTTTCCGTCGTGCAGCACATCTCCGATCGCGTTGCCGTTATGTATCTGGGTAAGATGGTCGAGGTTTCGGACTGGAAGACGCTCTACAGCGAGCCTCACCATCCGTACACGCAGTCGCTGCTGTCTGCCGTGCCGGTTCCCGATCCTGATATCCAGAAGACCCGCAAGCGTATCATCCTCGCCGGCGATCCGCCGTCGCCGCTGGATCCGCCGACCGGCTGCCGTTTCCACACGCGTTGCCCGATCGCGCAGGGTATCTGCTCAGAGAAGCTTCCTGAGTTTAAGGAAGTTGCACCGGGTCACTGCTGTGCCTGCCACTTCGCCGAGCCGTTCCCGATCAAGGAATCGCACATCGACCTGTAGTCGGTGAACTGTCCGGGCCCGCTCTGGAGTTGCCTTTCAGAACGTCCTCGGACATGTCGGAAGCCCTGCGGAATGTTCTGAAAAGCAACTCCAGGGCGGGCCCTGCGGTAACTCGGCAGGGGGAGTGCGATTCCTCGATCGCTCACTTAATCTAATAGGAAATTGAGCGAGGCCGGAGCTTTAGCTCCGGCCTCCCCATATTAGGGCTCGGCAAAGCCGAGCCACCAAATTTGCATCAGCCCCAGAACATATTTGAGAACTGTGCCTGAAGGACGTATTTGCAGGCCCCGAATCGGTGTTGCCTCCCGGCGCACTCCGCAGGGGGAGCGATATTTTGCAGCACGAAGTGCGTGGCAAAATATCGCTCATGCCCGAGGACGCGCCGGGAGGCAACATCGATTCGGGGCCGGACGTATACGTTTACCAGCGCATTTACAAATTCGTAAACTTTTTTGAAAAAAGTGCTTGCACAGTTCTCGAATCATAGGTTATTATCTTTCTCGTTGAACGCGCGGGTCCAAGAAAACGAACCGCGAATCAACAACATAGCATGTCGGAGTGGCGGAATTGGCAGACGCGCTAGCTTGAGGTGCTAGTGACCGCTTTTTGGTCATGCGGGTTCAAGTCCCGCCTCCGACACCATCGCATTTGAGAAGCCTCTTCGGAGGCTTTTTTGTTACCGATAGACGGTGAGGTCCACGATGGAAACGCTTGAGCGCAACGAGTGGGCAGACGTTGCCCAACTGGTCGAGATCACGAGCGATGCTGTCATCATTTGTGAGCTCGACGGAACCATTCTGCATGTGAATAATCGCTTACTTGGTTTGATGTGCGAGGAACGCGCCGACGTCATCGGTGGAGATGTTAAAGACGTCCTGTATTCGTCCGCTTTTGAACGTGCGACGGAACATCGTCTACCATTTGAAACTGATGGCTCCGAGAACGAACTGATGCTCAAGCTGAGTGACGGCTCTTTTATTCCCGTCTTGGTTCGTGCGGGCTCCGTAACGCCTCCACGCATCTTTGGGCGCCGCGCACCACGTGTCCTGGTGGCGCTTCACAGTATCGAAGAGCAGTATTCCCACGATCGTCAGCTCAAACGTGCGCTTTCGGAGCTTAGGGTGGCGAATAAACGCCTTTCGGGTACCCTTTCGGTCATTATGAGTACCGTGGGCTCCAATGAGCTCCCCAGCTTGCTCGATATCGTTTTGAATCAGCTCGTCGGAACGCTCGATGCCTCTGGAGCTGCGATTTATTTTTCTGAGAGCGGCGGCTTTAAGCTTCGCGGTGTTTCCAAGGAGCTGCATGATAGCTACCTGCCCGAGTTTTTGCCGTATGGCGCTGGCATTCCGACGTATGTTCTTCGCGAGTCGCGTGCCTGCCGCCTGTCGATTCAGCAGGACCTTGAGGGCGACCGGGTTGCTTCGGGTATGTTCATGGATTTGGACAATCGTTCCAAGCACTTGCTGCGCGTGCAGGATATGCCCCCGTATCGCAGCGAGATCTGTCTTCCCGTGTTTTACGGCACGCAGGTGCTCGGTGTGTTGGAGGTCGGTTGGAAACGTCCACAGGCGCCACTTGCCTATGACCTTAACGTGCTCGAGGTCATCTGCGATTACCTGTCTATTCAGATGGTCGGCATGGCGTCGAGCTTGCGTTCGCGCCGCACGGCAGAACTTGGTCGTTCGCTCAACGTGCTGCGCGATGAGCTTTTTACCTATCTTGATGATCCGGTCGCTGCTTCGCACGCCGTCTCGTCCGAAATCTGTGCCGTGCTAAATTGCCATTTTTGCCCCGTGGAGTACGATGCGGGCCTCGAAGCCTATGTTATCGATTTTGAGGGCGGTAGCCGTGTGGCGTTGCCGGGCGATCCAGAGTCACTCTTCTTTTCCGTCACGACGCCGGCGGCGCGCCTGGGGACATCTTCTGATGGATTCGAGACATCGGTGCTGGGCGGGACGAGTGCCGACGATCTCAGGCACGTGCGCCTTACACGTGTGGACGAATCCACGTCTATGGGTGCATGGTTGAGGGCCCACGGCCTACCGTGTCAGGGACTTTATGTCGACTCCGGCATCGAAGCAGGGCGCTACAACTCGGAATCGGATGGCAAACGAAGCAACGATGCAATTGTTCCCGCTGATATCGCCAAGGGGCCGACGAGGCGTGCTTTGCTGCTCCGCGATGGCAGCCAGGAGCCCATTGATGACCTCGAATACGACTACATGGTGCATTTGGCGCATGACTTTGAGTTGATTTATGAGGGCGAGTCTCAAAAGCGCGAAGAACGTCATATTGCTCAGACGCTTCAGATTGGCATGAGAAATTCGCTTGGTGACGTTCCGGGCATCGCGACCGATTCGGTATACCTGTCAGCCACGAACTCTGCATTGGTCGGTGGTGACTTCTATACGCTCATCCGTCTTCCCGACGATTGCGCCGTCATGATCCTGGGCGATGTGTCCGGCAAGGGCATCGAGGCGGCATCCATGTCTGCACTCGTCAAGACGGCGCTGACGGCCTATGCCTGGGAGGGTGCGGGGCCTGCCCGCATGGCCCGCTCGCTCAATAGCATGCTCATGGGCTTTTCGAGGGTCGAGACGTTCGTGACGGCCTTTATCGCTAAGATTGACCTTAAAGCCGGGCGCGCGACCTATTGCTCGGCTGGCCATCCTCCCACCATGGTCATCAGGCCGTCGTCGACGCCGCTTGGCGGCGGAGAAACCCGAGGGGGAGAAGTGGAGCTCCTTGGGTGCCAATCGGGCGTGATCGGTGCCTTTGAGAGCATGGTCTACGAGACGGGCGCCTTTACGTTCGCTCCTGGTGACATGCTATTTATGTATACCGACGGAACGATTGAAGCACGTGATCGCTCGGGTGCTTTCTTTGGCGAACAGCGCCTTCGCGACCTTCTGCTCTCTGTCTCGGGTGAGGGCGTATCGGGCATTTGCGGCAAGGTCTTGGGCGAGCTTGACCGATTTACCGATTCGGCGCTGGACGATGACATTGCATTGGTGTCCCTTGAGTTTTTACGGGGTCGTTCATAGACGACGCTGGGCGGGTTGAATCCGGACGGTTGGGGAAACGAATGCATCGAGTGGGCTTTTTTGGGGAACCATGGTCGTATGAATGAGTGGAATGACATAGCGGTTTTGACGCCACCGGGTGATGTCGACATCGCCTCGGTGCCCGTGCTGCGCCGACGGTTGGACAATTTGATCGACCGGGGCGTTCGTCGCGTTGTCATCAATTGCCAGGCCGTGGGCTTTATCGACTCGACGGGTTTGGCGTTTTTGCTTACACGTGCCAGAGAACTCATGAGGCGAGAGGGCCTGCTTTCGCTCGTTAACGCCTCCGATGAGGTCATCCGCTTTTTGGAGATTGCCCGACTTGTCGACATCCTCCATGTTGCGGGCTTCGCTCGGGAGTCGATTCCTGCCATTCCGGTGGGGGAATTGCCTCGCTGGAGCAAGAGTGTCGAGGTGCGCCAGGGTATCGAGAACCTTCCATACTATCGTCATCGTATTGCCGAGCTACTCGAACCGCTTCCCCTGAGGCGGGATGAGCGCTATGACGTCGCGTTGGCATCGGGCGAGGCGCTGGGCAACGCGTATGACCATGCGGGCGGTATCGGATGCATCCTGACGGTTCAGGCCTATGGCGATCGTGTCGTGATTGAGGTTGTCGACCGTGGGGCGGGCTATTCGATTGACGGGTCGAGTGAACCGGTTACGACTGAGGAGCGCGGGCGTGGGATCAAGCTCATGCGCATGTTAGTCGACAACGTGGAGGTTGCCCGTCGTACTGATGGTGCCGGTACGCGCGTTCGGATGGTAAAGCTGTTTAGCGGAACATTGGAATCGTGCGCCTAGTAAATCGTTTTGGCATGTATATCTGCCAAGAGCATGTGGCGAACAACTTTTTTGAAAAAAGTACTTGCGTCTTTTGGGCAACTCGCGTAAATTAATAACCCGCAAGCGGACATGGCTCAGTTGGTAGAGCACAACCTTGCCAAGGTTGGGGTCGCGGGTTCGAGCCCCGTTGTCCGCTCCATTGCATTTCCGGACCGTCTCAAGCGGTCCTTTTTCGGCGAAGTGGCCAAGTGGTAAGGCAGAGGCCTGCAAAGCCTTTACCCCCGGTTCGAATCCGGGCTTCGCCTCCAGGCAACATCCGGGCGCTCCGGCGCCCGTTTTGTTTTACATATGCGGACATGGCTCAGTTGGTAGAGCACAACCTTGCCAAGGTTGGGGTCGCGGGTTCGAGCCCCGTTGTCCGCTCCAACTATCTTACGCGGTTCTAACGAACCGCGTTTTTTGTTGACGCTGCGCGGGCCCCGGGCACCCCATCTTGCCCCCCAATCGTCGGTCGCGTACATAAAGTACGCTTCCCTCCTCTTTCGCGGCAACCTGGGGCACCCGGAGCCCGCTCGCTGTCGTGGCCGGGGGAGTAAGTCTTCCGTTCTTTTCACTAATCGATCGATTCGTCCCAGGAGGCTCGAGCCCGAGAGGGGGCGAGCGTTTGGGGCGTGGCTGCGGCGTTGATTGCCGTGAATGTCAGCTTTGGGCGTATCATCGTGGGCATCTCGCAAAACCTCGTTGCAAGGGAGATTCATCCCATGGCTACAGAAAAGTCCTCTTCGCGCTCATGGATGTCCGATGCCGCGATTTATCAGATCTACCCGCGCTCGTTTAAGGATTCGACTGGTTCGGGTCTGGGCGATATCGCGGGCATTACCCAGCAGATGGACTATCTTGAGCGGCTGGGTATCGAGGCCATCTGGCTGAGTCCGTTTTACCCATCGCCTCTTGTCGATGGCGGCTATGATGTGGCGGACTACTGCGATGTCGACCAACGTCTCGGCTCGCTTGACGACTTCGATGACATGATCGCCGCGGCTCACGCGCGCGGCATCAAGGTCATCGTCGACATCGTACCCAACCATTCGTCCAACCAGCACCCCTGGTTCAAAGCCGCTCTTGCTTCCGGCCCCGGATCGCCCGAGCGCGCCCGCTATATCTTCCGCGATGGTCGCGGCGAGCATGGCGAGCTGCCTCCCACCAATTGGAATGCCAACTTTGGCGGCCGTGCCTGGACGCGTGTTGCGGACGGTCAGTGGTATCTGCACATGTTTACGCCCGAGCAGCCGGACTTTGACTGGTCATGCCCCGAGGTTCGCGCGTTCTTTTGCGACGTTCTAGCGTTTTGGAGCGATCGAGGCGTTGATGGCTTTCGCATTGATGTGGCACACGGTCTCGCCAAGGATCTCGACCGCGATGATCTCGACCAGTGGCATCTCGCCGAGGGCGATGACATGGTTGACGACGGCACCCATCCGCTGTGGGATCGCAACGAGGTTCACGAGATCTATCGCGAGTGGCGCCGCGTGTTCGACCGCTATAATCCGCCGCGCAGCGCTGTTGCCGAGGCGTGGGTGCTGCCCGAGCGCCAGTATCTCTACGCGCGCCCCAGCGAGCTTGGCCAGACATTTAACTTTGAGTTCGCCAAGGCCACTTGGACCTATGATGACATGCACGCTGCAATCGAGGAGGGCTTGAAGGCAGCCATCGAATCCGATTCCGCCTCGACCTGGGTACTTTCCAACCACGACGTGCCTCGTGTGGCGACGCGCTTCGCCCTGCCGCAGATCAAGGCGACGCGCTACCACCAGATTGCGCTCGACTGGCTCTTACGCGACGGGTCGTCTTATGACGAGGACCGTGAACTCGGCGAGCGCCGCGCGCGGGCGGCCCTTTTGCTTGAGCTGGCGCTTCCGGGCTCGGCATACGTGTATCAGGGTGAGGAGCTCGGCCTTTTTGAGGTGGCTGACATCCCGTGGGCTGCACTCGAAGATCCCACTGCGACCAATACGCACGGATCGAAGCGCGAGAAGGGGCGCGACGGCTGTCGTGTGCCCCTGCCGTGGGTGGCGACGGACGATCCCGCGCAGGGCGGATCGTTTGGATTTTCGCCGATGGACGCCGATGTGGCGCCCCATCTGCCGCAGCCTGCATGGTTTTCCGATTACGCTGCCGATAGGGAAGAGGCGGACCCGACATCGATGCTTGCGCTCTATCGTGACGCCCTCTGGCTGCGGCGCAAGCTGCGCGGGTGCGCTAACGATCTTGCGTGGCTCGATCTTGACGGGCGCACCGGCCTTGCGGATGGTGCCGAGGGCGCTGAGGGCGGCGTCATCGCCTATCGCCGCGACAACGGCTGGGCGTGTGTGACGAACTTCGGTGCAGCACCCGTGGAGCTGCCGGCGGGCAAGGTCCTGCTCACCTCATCACCGCTTGCAGACGGCAGACTTGCGCAGGACAGCTCTGCCTGGATCATGCTCGCTGAGTTGTAGGGGGCCTCTTGCGGCGAGTTTGCGTTTGCTCGCGCTTTCCGTGGTGGCTGATGTCTTCGCGAGGTTCGAGAGGGCGTCGCAAAACTTTTCAAAAAAAGTTCTTGCATAGGATGCGGGTATCACGTAAGATTAATCCCCGTAAGCGGACATGGCTCAGTTGGTAGAGCACAACCTTGCCAAGGTTGGGGTCGCGGGTTCGAGCCCCGTTGTCCGCTCCATTTGGGCGTTTAGCTCAGGGGGAGAGCGCTTCCCTGACACGGAAGAGGTCAGAAGTTCAAATCTTCTAACGCCCACCAAATGTTCGCAGCCCAGAGGCTTAGCCTCTGGGCTGTTTTGTTTTGTTCGCCAAATGGGTCGCCAAATACGTCACCAAATTTCGAGTTTTTTGATCTTCTGGGATGCTTCTCAGTAGTCATCCGAGAAAACTCTCATCTTCTCTGTTTGCATACACATATCTTTCAAGGATTCGTGCCGCGGTTACATGGGGCTCGGCAAGGCACGACCGCAACATGTTGGTCAAGCATAATCTTTTGGATTCTTTTGGCGTGAGCGGCTTGGTTTTGGTAGGATTTGTCAGCGGCTTGACTAAGGGGGTTTTATAACTGCCATGCAGGTAGCCGTGTTGGTAACGTTTTACCGACTTGCCAAGAACCCCTCATAATTAATGCGTCTGCAAAATGACCAATTGCTTTGACCTGCTGAAACACTATATGTTGTGTTTGAACTAAAAAAAGAATACAGGATATAGATGCCTCTTTGTCGTATGATAGATGGCGGACAGAGAACGAGGACCTTATTTGCCCCATTTGGATAGATCTTTGAGCCGCTTGATCGGCCGCGAGGATTGTCCGCATGAGGACCTATGGTTTATCGAGAACACAGATTGCGCGACGGCGCCGCAAGACAGGGGCAAGCCCTGCCGGGCATCGTTTGGCTCTGAAGCGCAATGAGACTACGACGCGAAAGAGGCAAGAGGATGAAGATCATCAAGCGCAGCGGCACCGAGGTTGTCTTTGACATCGATAAGATCGTCAATGCGATTCGCGCCGCAAACTTGGAGGTCGAGGAGAGCTCTCGTCTAACCGACCGCCAGGTGGTTTATGCGGCGCAAAACGTCGCCGAGGCATGCGAGAACGCGGGCCACACCGTTTCGGTCGAGGAGATCCAGGATTTGGTCGAGGACGAGATCATGCGTCTCGACTGCTACGAGGTCGCCCGCCACTACATCATCTATCGCTATGTTCAGAGCCTGAAGCGCCAGAAGAACACGACCGATGACAAGATCCTGTCGTTGATCGAGTGCAATAACGAAGAGGTCAAGCAGGAGAACTCTAACAAGAACCCGACCGTCAACTCCGTTCAGCGCGACTACATGGCCGGCGAGATTTCCAAGGACCTGACTCAGCGCGTGCTGCTGCCCCAGGAGATCGTGGATGCCCACAACGAGGGCTTGATCCACTTCCACGATTCCGACTACTTTGCCCAGCACATGCATAACTGCGACCTGGTGAACCTGGAGGATATGCTCCAGAACGGCACCGTTATCTCGGGCACGCTGATCGAGAAGCCGCATAGCTTCTCGACTGCCTGCAACATCGCGACGCAGATTATCGCCCAGGTTGCTTCCTCCCAGTACGGCGGCCAGTCTATTTCGCTGACCCATCTCGCCCCCTTTGTTGAGGTGAGCCGTCAAAAGATTCGCGGCGAGGTTGCCCGCGAGCTCGAGGAGCTCGGTGTTTCGGCATCTGCCGAAAAGGTCCGTGAGGTCGTTGAGGACCGTCTGCGTGACGAGATCCGTCGCGGCGTCCAGACGATTCAGTATCAGGTCGTGACCCTTATGACCACCAATGGCCAGGCGCCGTTCGTGACGGTCTTTATGTATCTCAATGAGGCCCGTACGCCCCAGGAGAAGCACGACCTTGCCATGATCGTGGAGGAGACGCTTCGTCAACGCTATGAAGGCGTTAAGAACGAAGCCGGTGTGTGGATTACCCCGGCATTCCCCAAGCTTATCTATGTACTCGAGGACGATAACGTTCACGAGAATTCCCCGTACTTCTACCTGACCCAGCTTGCTGCCAAGTGCACCGCCAAGCGCATGGTGCCCGACTACATCTCCGAGAAGAAGATGCGCGAGCTCAAGCTGTCGAAGGGCGAGACCGCCGGCAACGGCGATTGCTACACCTGCATGGGTTGCCGCAGCTTCTTGACGCCCGACCGCTCGGGCAACGGCTTTAACAATGTCGCCAACGCGCTGAACTATGACCCGACCAAACCCAAGTACTATGGCCGCTTTAACCAGGGTGTTGTGACCATCAACCTGCCCGATGTCGCGCTGAGCTCGCATCAGGACATGGACAAGTTCTGGAAGATCTTCGACGAGCGCCTTGAGCTGTGCCACCGTGCTCTGCTGTGCCGTCATGAGCGCCTGATGGGCACGCTTTCGGATGCCGCGCCGATTCTTTGGCAGTACGGTGCCCTAGCGCGTCTGAAGAAGGGCGAGACGATCGATAAGTTGCTCGTGGGCGGATACTCTACCATCAGCCTTGGCTATGCCGGCCTGTATGAGTGCGTCAAGTACATGACGGGCCACAGCCACACCGAGAAGGAAGGCACGCCGTTTGCCATGGCCGTCATGCAGCGCATGAACGACAAGTGCGCGGAGTGGAAGGCCGAAAGCGATATCGATTTCTCGCTGTACGGTACGCCGTTGGAGTCGACGACCTACAAGTTCGCCAAGTGCCTGCAGCGCCGTTTTGGTATTATCCCGGGCGTGACGGACAAGGGCTACATTACCAACAGCTATCACGTCCACGTGTCCGAGGAGATCGATGCCTTCGATAAGCTTAAGTTTGAGGGCATGTTCCAGCAGCTTTCGCCGGGCGGTGCTATCTCTTACGTTGAGGTTCCCAACATGCAGGACAACCTCAAGGCTGTCATTCGCGTGATGCAGTACATCTACGACAACATCATGTACGCCGAGCTCAACACCAAGAGCGACTACTGCCAGGTGTGCGGCTACGATGGCGAGATCAAGATTGTTGAGGACGATGGCAAGCTGGTGTGGGAGTGCCCCAACTGCGGCAACCGCGACCAGGAGAAAATGAACGTCGCTCGTCGTACGTGCGGCTACATCGGTACCCAGTTCTGGAACCAGGGTCGAACCGAGGAGATCCGCGACCGCGTGCTGCATCTCTAATAACCATCCCAGGCTGCCCCGTAGCGAGGCCCCGGACCTTTACTCGCTATTTCGGACAGTCCTGGCTCACGACGGAGGCGCCACTGGCGCCTCCTGTTCGTGCGGAACTCATATCGAGCAAAGGTCCGGGGCCTCGCTACGGGGCAGCCAAGTTGATGTAGCTGAGATGCAGCATGCGGTCTGCTCACTCCTCGAAGTTCTCAGCGGAAATGAGTTGACCTGCGACAACGGTCTGCTTGCGATAACGGTTGAGCTGCAGCATTGTTTTTATTGGACCTCGAACCCTATACTCGATGTTCGCTGAGTTCATTGAGTATCGCTCGCGAGGGGTCTGGAGTATATCGTCCCGCCCGCAGTTTCGCAGGCCGCAGGCCGAGAATGTTTGAGGACGGGATGATATGTCCCGGCCTCCCGGGAGAGTTACCTATGAACTACGCGAACATTAAGTATTTCGACATTGCTGATGGAGAAGGCGTTCGTACTTCTCTGTTTGTAAGCGGGTGCCGTCGTGGGTGCAAGAATTGCTTTAACTCTGTTGCGTGGGACTTTGCTGCGGGTGAGCCGTTCGATCGTGCCGTCGAGGACAAGATTATCAAGAGTCTCGATCATCCCTTTATCGATGGTCTGACGATTCTGGGCGGCGAGCCCATGGAGCCCGAGAATCAGGCGGGGCTCGTTGATTTCATTGAGCGTGTTCGCGCGGCCTATCCAGTGGGGTCGGGGAAGACCATTTGGTGCTTTACCGGTGACGTGCTCGAGGAGCTTATGCCGGGTGGTCGTCATCATACCGAGGTGACGGACCGCATTCTTGCCTGCCTCGACATGTTGGTGGACGGCCCGTTTGTTCAGGACCTGTACGATATCACGCTGCGCTTTAGGGGCTCGAGCAACCAGCGCGTGATCGATATGAACGCTACGCGCGCCC
This sequence comes from Coriobacteriaceae bacterium, assembly GCA_902364645.1. Taxonomy (GTDB): domain Bacteria; phylum Actinomycetota; class Coriobacteriia; order Coriobacteriales; family Coriobacteriaceae; genus Collinsella. The sequence goes on from CABJEP010000006.1 coordinate 52,233, forward strand.
GTGCTGAGCGCGAGGGCGTTGCACTTTGTGATGCGGTTGAACTTTGGCGCGATGATCCGGTCTATTCGACCCATACTATGTAGCTTGTGGTCGATGCCGGAGGGCGTGGTACCATAGCGCGAACGTGAAATCGGAAAAGTGAGGCCCAGATGGTCGATCAGGAAAAAGTCGAGGCCGCCATTAAGCTGTTGCTTGAGGGCATAGGCGAGGATCCAACTCGTGAGGGCCTGCTGGAGACCCCGGCGCGCGTTGCCCGTATGTATGGCGAGATCGCCGGCGGTGTGGACCAGAGTGCCGAGGAGCACCTGTCCAAAACCTTTGCCGTCGCTTCGAACGATTTGGTTATCGAGCGCGACATCACGTTCTACTCGCTGTGCGAACATCATCTGCTGCCGTTTTATGGCAAGGCCGCCATTGGTTATATCCCTAACGGTCGGGTGGCCGGGCTTTCCAAGCTTGCTCGCACGGTTGAGGTTTATGCCCGCCGTCTGCAGCTGCAGGAGCAGCTGTGTGCGCAGGTTGCCGATGCCCTCATGGAGTATCTCGCTCCCCAGGGAGCGATTGTGTTGATGGAGGCCGAGCATATGTGCATGACGATGCGTGGCGTGCAAAAGCCCGGCACCAAGACCGTGACGCTCGCTCGCCGCGGCGTCTTTGAGACCGATCCCGCGCTCGAGGAGCGTTTCTTTAGGATGCTGGACCGTTAACCATGAGAGTCGTCAACGACTTTACATCGAAGACCGATGAGGGGACGTCGCGTCGCGGCTTTATGGCTTCGGGCCTGGCCCCCTTTGGCGCCATGCCTCGCATTGATTACATTTGTACCAACGGGCTGTTCCGGCGGCACCTGGGCAACATTGCACAGTTGGAATCGGGGCGCATCTTCTGCCGCCACGGTATTGACCATCTGCTCGATGTCGCTCGCATTATGTGGATCAAGAATCTCGAGGAGCAGCTCGAATTTGACCGCGAGGTCATCTACGCCACGGCACTTCTTCACGATATCGGCAAAGATGAACAGTATGAATCGGGTATATCCCATGATGTTGCAAGCGAACGCGTCGCTGATGCGATTCTCGGCGGCATGCCCGATGACGTGGCGTTTGAGCCGGCCGATGCCGCAGCCATTAAGACGGCCATTCTGGGCCATCGAAAGCTGCGCGTGAACAGCCAACCGCTTGAGCGTCTGCTCTATGCAGCCGACAAAGCGTCGCGTGCCTGCTTTGCATGCCCCGCGCGCAACGCTTGCAACTGGAGCGATGATAAAAAGAACCTGTCGATTCGCGTGTAGTTAGTTTGCGCGGTCGGGGTTCTAAACGAAGGAGACGATCGCGTTGAGTAACAAGAAACTGCCCGAGAATGCAACCAAGACCGAAGGCGCCGAGCTCGCCCGCCGTGGAAGGGGCGAAATATCCACCGCAACGGCGGTGCCTCACGTGAGCTATGACGATTTGCGCCATGCCGATCGTATTGTCATTGACGGCCTGGAGGTTTTTGCCAACCATGGCGTGTATCCCGAGGAGAACGCGCTGGGTCAGAAGTTCATCGTTTCTCTGGTGCTCTATGCCGACCTGCGCGCGGCGGGGGAGCACGATAACCTGGACGCCTCGATTGACTACGGCTCGGTGTGCCACGATGTCGATGGCTATCTGCGCGAGCATACGTTTAAGCTCATCGAGGCGGCAGCCGAGGGGACAGCCCAGATGCTGCTGCGCCGTTATCCCTCGCTGCTTGGTGTGCGCATAAAGCTCGATAAGCCGTGGGCTCCTGTTGGCCTGCCCCTGGCAAGCTGCGGCGTCGAGATCGAGCGCGTGCGCTAGTCGACGCTAGAGCTTGTTGAGGGGTGGCTGCTTGAGCCGCTGAGACAGTGCTCTATTGTTGGGACAGTACGTGTCGAGCAGGGCGTGAAAGCGCTGATTGTGGCTCGGCTCGAGCAGATGGACGAGCTCGTGGGCGACAACCATGTCGAGGCATTCGACAGGGTAGGCGGCGAGCTCGCGCGCGATGCGAATGGCGCCGGTTTTGGGTGTGCAGGAGCCCCAACGCGTTTTCATGCTGCGCACGGAGACGCGGGCCACGGTGACGCCCATTGCGATTTCGTACGCGTGCACGATGTCGCGTAGCGCTGCGGTGACCTCGGACGCGTAGAGCTGGTCGATGTGGGCTTGGAGCTCGTCGGACGTTAGGCCGTCGAGGATTGCGCGCCGCTTGGCCTGTGGGCTTTCGTCCGATTCGTCGGTACCCATAAAACTTGCGAAGGTGGCCTGCTTGGGTCGCGGTGCGGGCGATGCAAAGTTGTGATCGAGTGCGTCCTGCACCGTGATGGGCTTGCCCCAAAGTGCAATGATGGACGAGGGGCTGAGCGGCTCTCGCGCTGTCGCCTGACGTTGCTCACGTTGGGCAAGTCGGCTGATAATCCAGGCGCTGTTGCGCTTCACAAACGCTTCGATGCGCTCGTGGCTGGCGCCGAGCGGTGCGCTGGCGTGGACCTCGCCGCTCGATGTGACGCGTAGGTTAAAGTTCTTGACGCGCTTTTTGGTAACGACGACGGGGATGAGCGTTCCATCCGGTCGGGGTACGGAAATCGTAAATTGCTGCGTCAAATGTGATCCTTCAGATTGGGGACGGGCCGGCATGTCGACCGCTCGGCATGCCGGCCCGCTCAAGGGATGCGAAATTAATTGCGCTCTTAATAGCGCTCGAAGAAGGCGAGCGCGTTGTCGCTGCAGAGCTTCTGCATCACGGTCTTGCCAAAGTGCTTGGAGAGCATGTTCTGGAATTCGGGCATCTTGCTGGCATCAGAGAGGAAGTCGGGTACCTTGGCGCCGTCCCAGTCGCCGCCGAGTGCGATGACATCTTCGCCGCCCAGGTCGAGCCAGTGCTCGATATGTGCCGCCAGCTGGTCGAAGGTGACGTCTGCGGCGGTTTTGTCGGTTGCGTCGTTGGAAAGGAACTCGCTGCAGTAGTTGAGGCCGACGATGCCACCCATGTCGCGAATGGTGCGGAACTGGTCGTCGGTGAGGTTGCGCTTGACGCCGCAGACGGTGCGGGAGTTGGAGTGGCTGGCGACGAAGGGGCGCGTGGCATGGGCGACAACCTCGTCAAAGCACTCATCGTTGAGGTGGGAGACGTCGAGCACCATGCCGGCGTGCTCCATCTGCGTAAGCGCCTCGATACCGGCGGCGGTGAGACCGGCGTGGGTGTCGTGGCCGCTCGCGAGCGGTCCCTGCGCATTCCAGCTGAGTGACGACATGAGTACGCCCAGGCTCTTGAGCACCTCGATCAGCGCGGGGTCCTCGGCAAAGAACGTGGCGTTTTCGATGGTGTGGATGCAGGCGACCTTGCCGTCTTTGAGCGCGGGGCGAATGTCTGCGGCGTTGCGTACGTTGACCATGCGGTCGTGGTTGAGCATTGCTTGGCCGCTCATGTGTGCCATGATCTGCGCCTGGAAGCGCGCGGCGTGGGCGGTGGGAATCTCGTCGGGGACAAACGTGGCGAAGCACTGTGCCCACGGCGTGTTGCCGATCTTTGCGAGCGAGATGGCGCAGGCGTTGCCCTCGATGAGGTCGAAATCTTGCGGATGCGTTTCGTCGCCGGGGAAATAACCGTCGGTGCCGGCGGTAAAGCGCAGGTCGAGATCGAGCGTGGCCCAGCCGATGCGGTCGGCGGTGTCGCAGTGTAGGTCAAATACGGGATATGCCATGGTTCCTCCGGTTGCAGCGTTTCTTTGCAAACTGTCCTTGAATTGTATGACTAGGGTATAGTTAGCGCCATATGTTCACGGCGGCCCGCGTTGTGCGCCGCCCTTATCACGGAGGTTACCATGTCCAACCAGGGCAAGAAGGTCAAGACTCATTATCGCGGCACGCTCGACGACGGCACGCAGTTCGATAGCTCCTACGATCGCGGCGAGCCGCTGGAGTTCACCTGCGGCGCCGGCCAGATGATCAAGGGCTTCGACGCCGCTGTTGTCGACATGCAGGTGGGCGAGAAGAAGACCGTGCACATTCCTGCTGCCGATGCCTACGGCGAGCACAATCCCGAGATGGTTCTGACCTTCCCGGCCGAGCAGGTTCCCAACATCGAGCAGATCGAGAAGGGCATGAAGCTCTTCCTGTCCACGCCGAGCGGCATGCCCGTTCCCGCCGTCGTCATTGACGTGACGCCCGAGGCTGTGACGCTCGACGCCAACCACGAGTTGGCCGGCAAGGACCTCAACTTTGATATCGAGCTCGTTGAGGTCGAGGGTTAGAGTATGTCTGAACGCCTGGTTTCGACGACATGCTTGGGAAATCTCAACGATCCGTCCTATGAACTCCTGCTTCGCCGGAAGTTGGGCGGCGTCTTTGAAGTTGACGAGCTGCTGCTCGATTGGGACCAGGCCGATGTATGCGCGTTTGTGGGCGTGACGGAGCTGGGGCGCACGATTGATGTTCGGCTGGATGCTACCGACGGCGGTCGTCTTGCCGATGGCGACGTGCTCGCCATTGACCGTTCGGGCATGGTGCCCGTGGCGGTTGTCGTGCGCCTGCGCAGCGCCGAGGTTTATTTGGTCGAAGTCGACCGCATGGATCCGATTGCGCTCGCGCATGCGTGCTGGGAGATCGGCAACATGCATGCGCCGCTCTTCCGGGGCGACTCGGACGAGCATACCGTGCGCATGTATACGCCGGTGCAGCCTGTTTTGGGCCGTATGCTCCGGGGTGTCGAGGGTGTTCGGCTCTCGGTGGTTACCCGCGAACTCGATGCGGACCGACGCTTTGCATCGAGCGCGGCGGATGTCGTCGTGAGCATGGCTCCCGACTTTACCATCGTAAAAAAGACGCGCGGCTAAGCGTGCGTATGCGCAAGACGGGCTTTGAGGGGCGACCAATCAAAGTCCGTCTTGCTGTTGATAGGAGGCTTTGGGGGAAGCATATGGGTCTTGAGGGAATCAAGCTGATTGCATGCGATTTGGACGGCACGTTGCTGCATCCGGGGGAGCGCGAGCCGCGTTCCGAGGCCTTTGAGCTCATTGATGAGCTGCATCGTCGCGGTATCGTGTTTATGCCGGCGAGCGGCCGTCAATATGCGAGCTTGCGCCATCTGTTTGCCCCGGTGGCCGATGAGCTCGCCTATGTATGCGAAAACGGAGCCCTGGTGATGAGCGAGGGGCGTGCCGTTGTCAAGCGCTCCATGGAGCGTAGCCTTGCTATGGATATCGCGAATGCCGTGGTTGCGTATCCCCATGCCGACGTGACCCTTTCGTGTGAGGGACACCTCTACACCATGAGCGGCAACGATGCGTTCGTCGACCATTTGCGCTATGAGGTCCACTGCGATGTGGCGGTGGTTGACCGTCCCGAGGACATCGAAGAGGACGTCATTAAGATTGCCTTCCAGACGCCCGAGGTGAATCAGCCGGCGGCGCTGGAGTATTTTGAGCGCCACTTTAGCGATCGAGTCGATGTCATGACATCGGGAACCGAATGGACGGACTTTATCGGCTTTGATTCGGGTAAGGGTTCCGCGCTTGCCGATTACGGTCGTGCCCTGGGTATTTCGCCCGATGAGATGATGGCGTTTGGCGATAACGAGAACGACCGCGACATGCTCAACGTAGTGGGCCATCCTTATCTAATGGAGAGCTGCAATCCCTCTATGCGTGGCATCAACGACCGCGTCCGCTATGTGTACACGGTCGAAGAAGAACTGCGTCGCCTGCTTGCCGAGTAGGCATGTCCCAAACATCTACCGGCAGTCGGGGCAGAGACCCTCGAAGATGGTGTAGTGCGACGTGACGTGCCAGCCGATTTGCTCGGACGCCTTGGCGTCGAGCTGGGCATCGAAGGGGAGTGGTACGTCGATGACGCGGCTGCACGAGGTGCAGATGATATGCGCATGCGGCTCGATCGTGCGATCGAAGCGGCTGCCGCCCGGCGTCTTGATGGAGAGGATTTCGCCGGCGTCGGCCAAGAGATTGAGATTGCGGTAGACCGTACCGCGGCTGATTTTGTCATCCTGCGCGCGCACGACGTTGTAGATTTCGTCGGCGGTGGGATGGTTATAGCTTTGGCGCACGGCGTCAAGAACCAGCTTTCGCTGCCTGGTATTCCTTCTTTGCACCGCCATGCGCCTCGCCTCTTTTCTATCAACGGTCGTAGGTAAATGATACCGTATTTAGCACACAATACTAATAACGAGGCGTGAAACCGTCTTCATTGGCAAGTGGGGCTCGGGCCTGGGCGTCTACGAGGCGAAAACGCGTTCCCATACGCTCGTAGGAGGCATGAAGCGCCTCGAGATGAGATAGGATATTTGCCGGAGCTCCCTGTATCTCCATCTCGACTGAGCCGTCTTCCATGTTACGCACCCAGCCGGTGAGCGCGCGTGCCTGCGCGAGGTTGGTGTTGGTAAAGCGAAAGCCAACGCCCTGGACTTGCCCCGCCCAGCGCAGGAAATAGCGCAGGGGAGTGTCTTGAGTGGCCTCGTCGCTTGCGAGCACAGTAAGCCTGCGGCGCAGCTCGAGCTCGACGTTTGATGGTTTTTGAGGCTCTCGACTGCCGCCGGTGACGCTGGAGAAGAACGTATCGAAGAGGCCCATAGCTATGCCTGCTTGCCTGCGTCGGCCGGAAAGGTTATGCCGGCCTGCTGGCGCACGGCATCCATGATGCGCAGTGAGACGAGTGTGACATCGCGGTAGTGGCCAAGCTCGTGGCGTCCCGCCGGGGTCTCCCAAATCTCTTCCTTAACGTTATCGATGCCGCCGATGGCGGTGATAAAGTCTGTGAGTTCGTATTCCATAGTGTTGCTCGATTTGGGCAGGTCGAGCACGCGGCCGTTGTCTCCCTGTTCGCGCGGTGCCTCGGTCGCCGAGCCGCGTACGACGTCGCCGCGATAGTCGATGCGGACGTTGCGGGGCGTGGACAGATGGTCGATCTGGATAGTGCCACGTTCGCCTTCGATCTGCGAGGGCAGCAGGTCATTCGTAATTTTGGAGTGCGCGAGCTCGACGGAGATACGCCCTCCGCCATAGCTGGCGAGAATGGAGCCGCAACCGTCGATGGGGCCATGGGTGAGCTCTTGCGTTGAGGGGTCGAGCAGCGTGGCCATGCTGGTGAGACCGGAGGGCATGCCGAAAATCTCGACCATGGGCTCGACGGTGTAGACGCCAATGTCCATGAGGGAACCCGATGCCATATTGCAGTCGAAGATATTGGTGGCGCGTCCCGCGAGAATCTCGTTGTAGCGCGAGGAATATTTGCCAAAGCGCAATGAGGCGCGGCGGATGGGGGCGATCTCGCCTAGGGCGTCCTCGATGGCGTGGAAGGCGGGGTCGTGGAGGGGACGCATGGCCTCGAGGGCCACGACACCTGCTGCCTCGGCAGCGCGGAAGACTTCCAGCGCCTGCGCTTCGGTGGCGCAGAAGGGCTTCTCGACGATGACGTGCTTGCCACCGGCGATGCAGGCAAGGGCCTGCTCGTAGTGAAGTGCGTTAGGGCTGCCGATATAGACGGCGTCGACGTCGGCGGCTGCCGCGAGCTCATCGAGTGAAGTAAAGTTTCGCTCGCCACCGCGCTCGGCGGTAAAGGCGGCGCCGCGATCTGCATCGCGCGAGAGCGTGCCCACAAACGCAGCTTGGTCGTTGGCGTTGACGACCTGGATAAAGTCGTCGGTGATCATGGATGTGCCGATGGTCGCTATACGCAGCATGTATCCCCCTCGTGCCGTTCGGTTTACAGGATGAGTGTAGCGCGAGGAGGCAGGAAATAGCGTGCGAAAACGCCGTTACAGATCGCTCTCGTTAAAGCCGGCGTCGATATCGAGGTTACTACCGTCGGCCGCCGTGGTGGCGAGCTCATCGCAGCGCTCGTTGAGCTCGTGACCGGCGTGACCCTTAACCCAGATGAACTCAACCTTGTGCTTGCTTTTGGCGGTGAGTAGGCGCTCCCACAGGTCGCGGTTCTTGACGGGTTGCTTGTTGGCGGTTTTCCATCCGCGCTTTTTCCAGCCGTCGATCCAATGCTTGTTAAAGGCGTTGACGACGTACTGCGAATCAGAATGGACTTCGACCTCGCAGGGGCGGTTGAGCGCCTCGAGCGCCACGATAACGGCCATGAGTTCCATGCGGTTGTTGGTGGTCTTGGCGTAGCCGCGCGAAAGCTCGGAGGTAAAGGTCTTGCCGGCGGGGTTGGTGTATTTGAGCACGGCGCCGTAGCCGCCGCGTCCCGGATTTGATCGGGCCGAGCCGTCGGTATAGATGATGACCTTCACGGGCTTCCTTTCGTTGGGTACGTTTCGTGTGAGTGACCATTGTAGCGCCATGCCCGCCGGGGGCCAGCAATCTACGATTTCTACCCCGTCTTCCGACTGTTAGTTGGCATGGATGATGCGGTTGAGCTCGTCGAGGTATTGCTGCAAGAGGAGAGAGGGCTTGCGCTCGTCGTGCATGATGTAGCCAACGTGCATCGTTGGGGCGTCTGCTAGCGGGATCGATGCCATGCCCCATTGCATTTCATTGGAGAGGACACCGGTCGACAGGGTGTAACCGTTCGACGTGATAAGTAAGTTGGTAAGTGTTCCGCGGTCCGAGATTCGTATGTTGCGGTCGCAAGGGATATAGCTAAAAGGTTCCTCGGCGTAATAGAAGGAGTTTGAGGTTCCCTGCTCAAAGCTGTAGCGCGTATAGGGCGTGAGGTCGGCAAGGGACAGCTGCGGGCGGCGTGCGAGCGGGTGGCGCTCGCTAACGAAGACGTGGACCGTCGCGTCGAAGAGGGGATGGAAGCTTGCGCGGGCATCGGCGAAGGCCTTCTGCAGAACGCGGGCGTTAAAGTCATCCAGATACAGAATGCCGATATCGCTGCGAAACGCACGGACGTCATCGATGATCTGCGATGTGGTGGTCTCGCGCATGATGAACTCGAACTTGCTGTCGCGGCAGCGCTCGACTACGTTGACAAAGGCCTCGACCGAAAAGGCGTAGTGCTGGGCGGAAATGGCGAGGCGGGCTTGCGGGGTGCCACCGTCCTCGTAGCGTGCCTCGAGCATGTCGGCCTGCTCTACGACCTGGCGCGCATAGCCCAAAAGCTCGGTGCCGTCGTTGGTGAGCGTGACGCCGCGGCTGGAGCGCGTAAAGATCTCCAGATGGAGCTCTTGTTCTAGGCTTTTGACGGCGTTTGAGATGTTGGACTGAGCGGTATAGAGGCGCTGAGCTGCGGCGTTGATTGAGCCGGACTCTGCCACGGCGATAAGAAAACGAAGCTGCTGGAGTGTCATCGGTGCCCGTCCTTTCGATAGCTATCTAAAAAACCGATAACAGGTTAGCGCTTTTAAGTGATTGACCGAGCGAAACAATGCTCGTACTATTCAAAACACACAAAGGCGGTAGGTAATTAAGCCGACCACGGAACCGGGATGTCAAAAGGAGGACCGCATATGAACTGCTTACCAAGACGAATGCCGGGCTCCTGTTTGCGCCCGTCGGCGTGATCAGGAGACAGCATCTTACTTCTCTCTTTTTTATTTACTTTCGTTCGATCAAGGAGATCATCATGAGCCAGTTCATCAACAACCCCGAGCACACCTTTGGTTTCGATACCCTGCAGCTTCATGTTGGCCAGGAGAGCGCCGACCCCGCATCCGACTCCCGCGCCGTGCCTATCTACCAGACCACGAGCTATGTGTTCCGCAACTCCCAGCACGCCGCCGATCGCTTTGGTCTTGCCGACGCCGGTAACATCTACGGCCGTCTGACCAACTCCACCCAGGGCGTCTTTGAGGACCGTATCGCCGCGCTCGAGGGTGGCGTGGCCGGTCTTGCCGTCGCCTCCGGTGCCGCTGCCATCACCTATACCCTGCAGGCTCTTGCCCAGGCTGGTGACCACGTGGTGGCTCAGAAGACCATCTACGGCGGTTCCTACAACCTGCTCGAGCATACGCTCTCCCAGTTTGGCGTCGAGACCACGTTTGTCGATGCCCACAACCTGGAAGAGGTTGAGGGTGCCATCAAGGACAATACCACGGTCATCTATCTCGAGACGCTCGGCAACCCCAACTCTGACATCCCCAACATCGACGCCATCTCCGAGATCGCCAAGAAGCACGGTCTGCCGGTTGTCGTCGACAACACTTTCGGCACCCCGTATCTGTTCCGTCCGCTGGAGCATGGCGCCAACATCGTTGTCCACTCCGCAACCAAGTTCATCGGCGGCCACGGCACCTCGCTGGGCGGTGTGATCGTCGACGGCGGTAACTTCGATTGGAAGGCGAGCGGAAAGTACGCCCAGATCGCTGAGCCCAACCCCTCCTACCATGGCGTCTCGTTTGCCGAGGCTGCCGGTCCCGCCGCCTTCGCAACCTATGTCCGCGCCATCCTGCTGCGTGACGAGGGTGCCTGCATCAGCCCGTTCAACGCCTGGGTCCTGCTCCAGGGCACCGAGACCCTGTCGCTGCGCGTTGACCGTCATGTCGAGAACACCAAGAAGGTCGTTGAGTTCCTTGCCGGCGACAGCCACGTTGCCAAGGTGAACCACCCGAGCCTGCCTGAGTACCCCGATCACGAGCTCTATCAGAAGTACTTCCCCAACGGCGGCGCTTCGATCTTCACCTTTGAGATTAAGGGTGGCCAGGAGGCTGCCTGGAAGTTCATCGATCATCTGCAGGTGTTCTCGCTGCTCGCCAACGTGGCCGACGTCAAGTCGCTCGTCGTGCACCCGGCTACCACCACGCACTCCCAGCTCTCTGCCGAGGAGCTCGCCGAGCAGAACATCACGCCCTCCACGATCCGTCTTTCCATCGGTACCGAGAACGCCGAGGACATCATTTGGGATCTGAAGCAGGCCTTCGCCGTGCTGGACGAGTAAGGCGACTTGTGCAAGGACCCCTTGCGACTCGATAGGTATAACTGCATAAATGCCTGCTCAAGGCGCCTGCGCAAGCAATGGTTGCGCAGGCGTCTTTTTTGCATAGGAAGGGCGCTATTACAGGGTTTTTGGCATGCTTTATGCATTTGAGTTGTGGAAAACTCCTGTTGAGAGGATGTGAGTTTTACGCAATTGACGTGCGCCTTTTGAGTAAAACCGCAGGTCGCGATTTGCTCGAGGTACTATGCAGCGCGATCGAATCACACGCAGCTCAAACGCAGCAAAAACGCACTACGGAGGTTTCCAGCTACATGAGGATCGATTCACGAAAACCGAAAGCCGCTGCCCTTTCCGCCGCTCTGACCGTGGCACTTTTGGCAGGCGCCGGCGCAACTGATGCCCACGCGGCAACACTGTCCGATACGGTTGGATCTACGCCGTCCGAGGCGACGCTGGTACAGCCCGTTGATTATCGCGGCGATGGTTATGGTTCCATGCAGGAGTGGAACGCCTCGATGGAGGCCAAGCGCGATTCCCTTGAGATGCGCGCTCAGATCATTATGAATATGTATGGCGACTATGCTACCGATGACGAGCGCGCTGTGCTGCAGGGTTGTATCGACGGTGCGGGTAGTCTGTTGACGATGGGGGAGGTCGACGCGAAGTCGACCGAGCTCGATGAGCTGCGCACTGCGCTTGAGAATGCCAAGCGCGAAGCGCTCGAGGCCGCCGCAGCCGAGGCGGAGGCTGCCGAGGCCGCCCAGGCTTCGTACTACAACGCCGGTTACACTCCGTCCTACGCGTCTGCCGCGTCCTACGCGAACGGATCGGGCCTGACGCGCTCTGCGGGTGTCAATAACTACAACGGGCGCCGTGAGACCTATTACAGCAGCAACGTGTTGTATCACCACCGCACGGGCGAATGGACGCAGGATTCTGAGGGCTTCTGGCGCGATTCCGACGGCTATTACGTTGTTGCCGCGGGCGATATGGCCCAGGGCTCGACCTTTACGGGCTCCAAGGGTGATTGCAAGGTCTATGACTCCGGCTGCGCCGCCGGAACCACCGACTACTACACCGGTTGGTAATCTGCCATCAGAGCAAAATAGGCACATGATGGGCGGGCGTCTTTATCGAGCTTTCGGGCAACGTAAAGGCGCTCGTTTTATATTTGTATTTGGGTTAACAGAGCCCTTACCGTGGCACTACGTTGGGCATATGGGCGCGGGGCACACTAAGTCATGAGAAACAAAGTCTTTCCCGTGGAGGAAGTGGTCTCATGAACGCTCGAGATATCGCTATCGCCGCCGTCGCATTGGTACTTGGCTGTCTTGGCCCTACAGCTGCGCTTGTCGTAGGCATGCAGGGCTCGTGCGGGGCTGCTCCTATTGTGGTCGGCGCGCTCATCGCAGCAGCGCTGCTGGGAAGTGCGGGCGTGACCCTTTGCCGCGATGACGAGGACGAGACGCCGCAGGTGCGGCGCTAGCCGTTGTGAAGCTGGTTTTGCCCATAGATGAAGAAGGAAGCCGCCGCAAGGGGAGTGCCCTTTGCGGCGGTTTTTGCTATTGAGACTGTTGGATGCGGTGCGGCGGCGTTACCAGCTGGCCTCGATTTCGCGGATGCGCGAATAGAGCCATTCGTTTTGCGGCACCTGGATACCGTGCTTGGCCGCGAGGCGGCAGATGGTACCCGCAAATTCCTCGACCTCGGTTCTGCGTTGAGCGATGCGGTCTTGCGCCATCGAGGGCATGCCGGCGGGATCGAGCCCTTTTATGAGACGCACCATCTGCGTTAGGTCTGCCTCGGTGAGCTCGATGCCCTCGGCATTGGCGACTGCAAGCGTCTCGCGCATGGCGGAGACAAAACTGCGGAGCTGCTCGGAGCCCTGCTCCGTAGCGCTTCCGTAGGTGCCGCCGTAGGCCATACAGGTCTGGTTGATGCCGTCGTTGAGCATGAGTTTGGCCCACATGCGATGTGCGATGTCGTGCTCGACGGTATGGGCGATGCCGCAACGCGTGTAGAGCTCGTCGATGGCGATAACGGTTGCGGGGTCGGTGCCCGCTGCCGCACCAAAGCGGATCTCGCCGGCATTGGTATAGGTGAGCTCCCCGTTGAGGAATACGGCGTCCATGCCCTGGCAGATACCAAGGACGGTGTGCTCCCAGCCAAAGCGCTCGGCAATCTTCTGCTCGCTCGTGATGCCGTTGCACAGCGACGCGATCAGCGTGTCGGGTCCCACGACGCTTTCCAGGGTTTTGAGCACCACATCGAGCCCGGTTGTCTTGACCGTGAGGATGACCAGGTCGACGGGCGTCGCCTCGCTCGCGCGGACGGACTTGAGCGCGCAGGGCTTGCCGTTGACGGTGAGCGCATCACCTGCGTGGCGCTCAAAGCGCGCGTCGTCCATAACGTATTCGACGGCGTCGTTGCCGAGCGCTTGGGCGATCATGCTGCCGTAGAGCAGGCCCACGCCGCCCTTGCCGATGAAGGCGACCTTGTTGATCTGCATGTGAATCATCTCCCCATAAAAAGGCGCCCGCGTATGGGGCGCCTGATGGATTGTATGCCGCCGGGCCATGTCGCGTGCACCGGATGGCCGTATTTAGAAGAACAAACGCATGGGAACTTATGACGCGGGGCAGACCGCAAAGACACGTGCGGGATATCCGACGCCATCACGCACCTTGGGGAAGGTGCAGAAGATGACGGCGCCCGTGGCGGGAAGCTCGTCTAGATGGTCCATGACCTCGATCTGATAGCGGTCGACCGAGAGGATGTACTGTTCGCCGGGGTAGGGGTAGGCGTCCTCACGCGTGGTCACGCTCGCCGGGTCGGTGTCAGCCGGCTCGTGGCCGATGGCGCCGATGTCGCGCTCTTCAACGAGCCACTTGATGGCGCCGAGGTCCCAGCCGGGGTAGTGGGGCTGGCCGTCCTCGTCCTTGTTCTCGAGGTCGGCGAGCTTGGACCAGTCGGAGCGGAAGGCGACGAAAGCGTCCTCGGGAATGCGACCGTGCTCATCCTCCCAGGCTTTGAGGTCCTCGATGGTCAGGATAAAGTCGGGATTCGCGGCGCACTCCTCATGCTTGTCGATCACGCAGAGCGGATGCATAAACTCGATGGGTTCAATCTCGCCAAGGGAACGACCCTCGACATGGAAGTGGCGCGGCGCGTCGACGTGGGTGCCGTACTGCGAGGCGACCGAATACTGGAAGCAACGCATGGGCGCGAGCATGTCCTCGGGCGTGCCGGGCAGGTAGTCGAAGAGCTTGGTGGACTCAAATGGCTTAAAGCCAAACCAGTGCGGGGTGTCGCATGAGAGCGTGTGGGTGAGGTCGACCCAGCGATAATCGTTGCTTTTGAGCTGGGAGGCGAGGTTCCAAAGGTCGAGCGCGGGCATGGGCGGTTCCTTTCATCGGGCTTTTTGCTGATGTTAAAGCGGTGCCGTGACAGCTCGATTTCTGCTGCGTTACGATACGTTCTCGATTGCGATTCCACGATGTTTCGGCCGCGTGACCATTGTGTTTCGTCTTGCCGGGGTGCTGATGGCGAAAGGAGGGGCCGTGCAATACCGCGTTGACCCCAAAAGTGGTAACCGAATATCCGCTCTGGGTCTGGGCTGCATGAGATTTCCCGGTGCGCCGGGACACCCCGATGCGAAGACATCCGATGCCATCATTTCCCGTGCGGTGGAGCAGGGGATTAATTATCTGGATACCGCGTATCTCTATCCCGGTAACGAGGTGTGCGTGGGCGCCTCACTTGAGCGCTTGGGGCTGCGCGACCGGGTGTTGCTGGCGACTAAGTTGCCGCACGCTTCGTGCAAATGTGCGGAGGATTTCGACCGCTTTTTTGACGAGCAGCGGCACCGTTTGCGGACCGACCATATTGACTACTACCTTATGCACAACATCACCTCGCCCGCCCAGTGGGAGCGCGTGGTGGCGTTGGGCATCGAGGACTGGATTGCGCACCAAAAGGCTGCGGGGCGTATTCGCCAGATAGGTTTTTCGTACCACGGCAGCGCCGCGGACTTCCTCACGATGCTTGACGCGTATGACTGGGATTTTTGCCAGATCCAGTACAACTACGCTGGAGAGCGCTACCAAGCGGGAACGGCGGGACTCATGGCGGCTGCGGAGCGCGGGCTCGCGGTGTTTGTGATGGAGCCGCTTTTGGGTGGACGCCTGGCGGGCAAGCTGCCTCCGCGGGCCCGCGCCGCGCTCGATGGCGCCCGTGACCCGCATTTGCGCACTCCTGCCGCCTGGGGACTTTCGTGGGTGTGGAACCATCCTCAGGTCACGATGCTGCTTTCGGGCATGACCGATACCGCACAGGTGGACGAGAACGCGGCATTGGCGGATCGCGCACTGCCGAATTCGATGACGACAGAGCAGCTCGATACCATCGCACGTGTGCTGGCGGAGTTTGAAAAATCGAATCGCGTGCCCTGCACGGGATGCGGCTACTGCATGCCATGTCCCAAGGGTATTAACATTCCCGGCTGCTTTGCCGCTTACAACGCGAGCTATGCGCACAGCTGGTTTACGGGGCTGTCGCAATACTTTACGGCGAGCGCGGTGCGCACGAGCGAGCCCAAGCTCGTGAGCAATTGCGTCAAGTGCGGCAAATGCGCACGTCACTGCCCGCAGCACATCGATATTCCCGAGCGTCTCGACGATGTGCGCCGACGTTTCCAGCCTGGCCCCGTAACGGCCGCGCTTAAAGTCTTCAGCAAAACTCGCTCCTCATGACCCTTTTATATCTTGTGATGGAATAGTTCCTGTTTACGGCAGAATAGGGCGATAGCAGGAACTATTTCGTCGCAACTGAAGGGAGCTGTCGTGGGCCATCGGGATTCATGTGATGATTTGCGTGAGGTTCGTTGGGGCGTTTTGGGCGCTGGGCACATTTCGCATCGATTTGCATCGTCGCTCAAGAAGGTCGACAGGGCACGGCTTGTGGCTGCCGCCGGTCGCACTCCTTCGCATGTTGAGGAGTTTTGCAGGGCGTTTTCGATCGATGCTGCGCACAGTTATGTCACGGCTGACGATGGCGGCGATGCGGCTTATGATGCGCTGATTGCCGACCCCGATGTCGACGCAATCTACTTGGCTCTTCCGCATGGTATGCATACGCGTTGGGCCTGTCGCGCGCTGCGCGCCGGAAAGGCCGTGCTGTGCGAAAAGCCGGCCGTTTTGAGTGAGGAAGAGGCTCTCTCGATTGCCTCCGCCTCTCGCGAGTGCGGCGTGCTGTTTATGGAGGCGATGAAGAATCGGTTTTGCCCGATGCGCACTCGCGTGGAGGACTTGCTTGCGTCGGGCGAGCTCGGCTGTATCGTCTCGATCGAAAGCGTGCAAAAACTCGATTATGGTGAGTCCCCTTCGAGTTATCTGCTCGATCCGTTGCAGGGCGGCTGTCTATATGACATGGGCTGCTATGCGGTCGGGTGGTTTGAGGATTTGCTTGCGGGTGCGTGCGATGTTTCGTCTCGTGAAGTTCGCTGGCGTGACGTATCGGGCGGCCGCGTGGATTGGGCCGATGAGATTCATATGAGTGTCGGCGGTATACCCATTCATATGGTGTGCGACGGCAAAGCAGCATATGAAAGCCGCTTAACGATTGCCTGCGAACGGGGTTCGTTGGAAATCGAGCGCCTCCATCGCCCCGAGCTCGCCCATGTGAAGTACTCCGACGGTCGAGTGCTCGAAATCGACGCCCCATTTGAGGTCGATGATTTTTACGGCGAAGCTTCGCATGCGACTCAGCTCATCCGGGCGGGGAAACTCGAGAGTCCCGTCATGCCCCTTGCCGCCACACAGCGCTGCGCGCAGATCATCGATGCGATTCGCTTGACGCTCTAGGCTGCGGTGCTGCTGCTCAAGGGGGCTCGGCGGACCGTGCCCCTGATGCCCCTTTTATATCTTGCGGTGGAATACGGTCTGTTTGCGCCAAAATAAGGCACCAATAGACCGTATTTCACCGCAACTGATGAGGGGAGCTGGAGATGCTAACGATCGGGTGTCATCTTTCGACGACGAAGGGCTATCGGGCAATGGGGGAGACGGCGTTGTCCATTGGTGCCAATACCTTTGCGTTCTTTACGCGCAACCCGCGCGGTGGCAAGGCAAAAGACCTTGACATGGATGACGTGGCGGCTCTGCGCGAGCTTATGGCGCAAAACGACTTTGGACCGCTGGTGGCGCATGCCCCGTATACCTATAACCCCTGCTCCGCTAAGGAGCGAGCGCGCGAGTTTGCCTTGGAGGCTATGGCGGAAGATTTGCAGCGTCTGGAAGCACTGCCCGGCAACTACTACAACTTCCATCCCGGTGCGCATGTGGGACAGGGGGCAGACGCCGGCATTCAGATGATTGTCGACACGCTGTGCCAGGTGATGTTTGAGGGACAGCAGACGACGGTATTGCTCGAGACCATGGCGGGTAAGGGCACCGAGGTGGGCCGTAGCTTTGAAGAGCTGGCGTGCATTATCGAGGGCGTTGCCGCCAAGTGTCCAGAGCTATCCGATAAGCTGGGCGTTTGTTTGGACACCTGCCATGTGAGCGATGCCGGCTACGACATCATCCATGATCTGGACGGCGTACTCGACGAGTTCGACCGCGTGGTGGGTATCGAGCGCTTGCGCGCCGTGCATATCAATGACTCCAAGAACCCCTGCGGCGCCCATAAGGATCGCCACGAGTGCATTGGCAAGGGCTACCTGGGTAGTGAAGAGTTTGGTGGCGGTATGCAGGTTATGCAGAATATTGTATCGAATAGCCGCTTGCGTGCACTTCCATTTATTTTGGAGACGCCGAACGAACTTGCAGGTTATGCAGCTGAAATCAAACTGTTAAGGTCATTGCAGCAGTAATGACTGTTGCTAAGTGGAGTATTCCATTCACGTTATGGGTTTGTTTCAATCAGTTTTCTCATTGCAGATTCGTAATTCCGGGTGCATAATAGCCAACAGTTTTTGCAGACCTCTGAATCAAACGGGGTCACTGGAAGGAGACTGATTATGAAGCTCAAGAAGCTTGGCGCGTTTGCAGCCACGGGCGCCATGGCGCTCGCTCTTGCACTGACGGGCTGTGGTTCGTCCAACGCCACCTCTGGTTCCGATGCCGGTTCCAGCAGCTCTGACAACGCGAAGGTCGAGAAGGTCGACGGCTCCAAGGAGTATGCACTCGTCAAGGACGGTACGCTCACCGTCGGCACCTCTGCCGAGTACGCTCCGTTTGAGTACAAGGATGACAACGGCGATTATCAGGGCTTTGACCTTGAGCTCATCAAGGCTATCGGCGACAAGCTGGGCCTGGATGTCGAGTATGTCAACAATGACTTTGACACGCTGGTTCCGGGCGTCGCTTCGGGCGCCAAGTATGACGTTTCCATCGCGGCTATCACCGACACGCCCGAGCGTGAGAAGGAAGTCACTTTCTCTGATTCCTACTACATGGACGATCAGGCTATCGTGACCAAGGTCGATAACACCGACATCACGGCCGACAACTACAGCGAGAAGCTCAACAACGCCGACGCTACCATCATCGTCCAGTCTGGCTCGACCGCCGAGGCCTTTGCCCAGGAGAACTTCCCCAAGGCCAAGATTGTTCCCTACAAGGACGCCACCGAGTGCTTCAGCGCCCTGCAGTCCGATAAGGGTGACGCCGTGGTGACCAACCGCTCCGTCGCCAGCCAGCTGACCGCCGAGCAGTTCAACACCTGCCAGACCATCAAGCAGATCAGCACCGGCGAGGAGTACGCCATCGCCATCAACCAGGGCAACACTAAGCTCAAGGACGACATCAACCAGGCCATCAAGGACCTGACCGATGACGGTACCGTTGACGCCCTCATGGCTAAGTACAACATCAAGTAAAATAGTCACTTGATTGCGCGCGGGCCCTTTCCGTTTTGCGGAGAGGGCCTTTGCGCTTTTCTTGACGGAGAGCGTTTCCGTCTCGTTTTGCCGGCAACTTCTACGATAGGAGCCACCTTGTCTCGACTGAACAAAGGAGCCGCGGAGCAGCGTTTTCCACTGCCCGCCTTGCTCCAAAAGCTAGCCTGCGTCATGGCCGTGGCGCTCGCGCTGGTGTGCGCGGGGGCATATGCGCCCACGACCGCCCAGGCGCTTGAGACCGCAAAGATCACCGCCCGACCCAATACCGGTTCGGGCAGCGCTGTGGTCGGCGGCACCGAGACGCGAATTACCTGGGAAGTTCAGGCCGATGCCGACGAGGAGCTGAGCGGTCTTTCGCTGACGTTTGTCGACGGCACGACGTTTGGTGCCGATGACACGCGATTGACGATGCTCTCGGGCGATGACCTCATGGACCGTACGCCCATGAAGCCTACGTGCAAGGTCGACGGCCAGACGCTCAAGATCGATTTTGGCGAGACGGCTCCGGCCGGCGGCTATTTCCGTGTCGAGGTCTACGGCGTGACCTTCCCCGTCGAGGGCGGCGACGAGGCCTTTAGCGGAACCTACATCTTGGCTGACGGCTCGACCAAGAAGATCTCCAAGATTCCGTCGGTGGAGATCAAGGGCGTGACGGCATTCGATAACTTCCTGGCCGACCTTAAGGAGCAGCCGTGGATCGAGGCGTGGAACTCAAATATGTTCCTCCGCCTGTTCCTGAACCCGGTTATTTTGGTCCAGAGCCTGCCGATCGTCTTCAAGGGCTTCCTCATGTCGCTCTCGATCGTGCTTGTGGCGTTCCCGTTGGCAATTCCCTTCGGTTTTGCGTTGTCGCTCATGCGCATCTCCAAGTCGCGCATCCTGCGCTGCCTTGCCGGCATCTACGTGAATATCATCCGCGGCACGCCGGCGTTCCT
Organism: Coriobacteriaceae bacterium; assembly: GCA_902364645.1. Taxonomy (GTDB): domain Bacteria; phylum Actinomycetota; class Coriobacteriia; order Coriobacteriales; family Coriobacteriaceae; genus Collinsella. The sequence continues at coordinate 71,909 of CABJEP010000006.1, forward strand.
GCAGATCTATATCGCGTTCTTTGGCCTGCCACTGGCCGGCGTCAAGGTGGATGATTATGTCCTGGGCGTCATCGTCATGGCCATGAACTCGTCTGCGTATCTGTGCGAGATCTTCCGTGCCGGTATTCAGTCGATTCCTAAGGGTCAAAACGAGGCTGCTCGCTCGCTGGGCATGAATGCCTTCCAGACACTACTCTACGTTATGATTCCGCAGACGTTCCGCAATGTTCTGCCTACGTTGACCAGCGAGTTTATCCTGCTCTACAAGGATACGTCGCTGCTCGCCGCCGTGGGCGTGGTCGAGATCGTCATGAACGCCCGTACCATCGTGGCCACGACGGGCTCCATTACGCCGTATGTGGTTGCCGCCCTGTTCTATCTGGTTATTACCCTGCCGCTTGCGCGCTTGGTGAGCGGTCTTGAGGCGAGGCTTTTGGGGACGACCGAGACCAAGAAAAAGCGTCCCAACAAGAGCGCTGGGCAGGTTGTCGCCACGCCCGCCGATCATATCGCCGGTCTGTAAGGAGGTCCTGGCATGAGTGAAACGAATTCCAACGAGGTTGTCGTCAGCATCAAGAACCTTCAGAAGGCCTTTGGCGACAACGTAGTTCTGCGCGATATCGATCTGGACGTGCATAAGGGCGAGGTTGTCGTTGTGTTGGGTCCTTCGGGCTCGGGCAAGTCGACGATGCTGCGCTGCATCAACCGCCTGGAGGACCCCACGAGCGGTTCGATCGTCGTTGAGGGCGTGAACATGTGCGCCAAGGGCGTCGACCTTAACAAGGTGCGTACGCATTTGGGCATGGTGTTCCAGCAGTTCAATTTGTTCCCGCACCTGTCGGTCAAAAAGAACGTCATGCTCGCGCAGCAAAAGGTGCTCAAGCGCAGCAAGGAAGAGGCCGAGAAGATCGCCGTCGAGGAACTGACCAAGGTTGGTCTTGCCGAGCGCATCGACTTTATGCCGAGTCAGCTTTCGGGCGGCCAGCAGCAGCGCGTGGCCATCGCCCGTGCCCTATCGATGAACCCGCACGTGATGCTCTTTGACGAGGCCACGTCCGCGCTCGACCCAGAGCTCGTCCGCGACGTGCTGGGCGTTATGCGCGACTTGGCCCGCGACGGCATGACCATGATCGTCGTGACGCACGAGATGGGCTTTGCCCGTGACGTCGCCGATCGCGTCGTCTTTATGGACGGCGGCGTTATCGTGGAAGAGGGTACGCCGAGCGAGGTCTTTGACCATCCCAAGAGCGAGCGCACCAAGGCGTTTTTGGGCAATATCTCGTAGCGGCGCCTCGAGGTTGTCGATATAACAAACGGGGACCGGATATGTATCCGGCCCCGTTTTTGTTTGGGCATGAGCGACTGTTGTTGTGCGGTGCTCGGCTGTCAGCTGCTTTGAGACTTTATGCCGGCTTCGTTAGGCCAGCTCCGCTCCCAGAGCCTTGCAGGCCGCCTCGCCCTCATCGTCGGGGGCGTCGTAGCAAATGACGGAATCGACGACGTTGACACCTGCCTCGTCGGCATCCGCCTTCCAGTTGTCCATCCATTCGCCCTCGGCCCACGAATAAGAGCCAAAGAGGACGACCTTCTTGTCGCCGAGGGTTTCCTTGACTTCGTCCCACATCGGCTGGAACTCATCGTACTCGAGCTCCTCGGAGCCCATGGCGGGGCAGCCGAAGGCGAAGGCGTCATAGCCGGTGGCCTTGTCGGCGGAGAAGTCGGCGCAGGAGATGACATCTGTCTCGGCGCCGACTGACGTCGCGCCCTCGGCAACGAGGTTTGCCATGGCCTCGGTGTTGCCCGTGCCGCTCCAGTAGACGACCGCGATCTTGCTCATGTGTTGTCCTTTCGGTTGTGCGGCGTGCGGCCGCGGTTTGTATGTTCTATCGGGTTGCCTGGGCAAGTTTTGCCAGGCTATGGCCCTGCTGATAGACATGGGTGAGGTGTTGCGTGCAAGCGCGGTAGGATTCGAACGTCGCAAGCGCTTGCCCGACATTCGTGTAGACCTTCCAAGGTCCAAAGACCTTGTAGTTCTCGCCATGCTGGACGATAAATTGACGCACATCTTCGTAGGGATATCCCAAAAAATAGCCAATTTCGTGAGGAAACTCGCAGGTGCAGCCGTCGCCGCAAGGTTCGCTCTGCGCAAGAACGCATGGTCCGTCGGCGCAGGCGCTTTCCGTGGCATTGCTGCTTGCCAGCGTGATGCGCGCGGCGAGATGCACCAGGGATGCGGGCAGGTTGTGGACATCGTAACCTTCGGCGGCAAGCGCCGTCGTGGCGCGGGGGTCGGAGAGGTATCGCATGAGGTCCGCAGGGCGGTACACATAGATGAGCGCTCCGCAGGGGCGCCAGACCAAGACGCTCGTGTGGATGCCGAACGGTTGGAGTTCTCGGTTGCATTGAGCTATGACGGCAAGGAGATGTGTACGACGCACTTCGATATGGGGGTTGCCGGGCTTGCCGTTTTGACTTGCGTAGACGCCGGGATAGGTAAAGAGCGATGCCGGCTTGATGCCCGCGAGCGTGGGAGAGCAGTTGCGCACGATTGCTGCCTGAAACGTTGGGATGTCTATGGTTCGAGTCACGGCGCTCCTTACGGATCTAAACTGTTAGCCTAGGAAAACTTATACACGAAAGTAAGCCATGGTCAACAAAAAAGTTTGAAGAGGGAAACTAATTGACCGAACAGACATGATTTTGGGTTAAGATGGGGACACCCCATGGGGGTATCTAGATAGTGCTACTTGAAAGGGGGGCGCATGAGTGACTTGCTCAACCCTGCGAATCTCATCGTGCTGGCCGTCATTGCCGTCGGCATGTTTTTTGGACTGCGTCGCATTGCCGCTTCGACACACGGGAAGAGTTGTTGCAGCGATGGTGCGAGCGGCAAGAAGGCCAAAAAGGTTGTTGTGGTGGATACCGATGCGTCACACTATCCCTATAGCGATGAGCTGCTCATCGGCGGCATGAGCTGTGACGGCTGCGCTCAGAACGTAGCCAATGCCCTCAATGCGCTGGATGGTGTGTGGGCTACGGTAACGTACGCGGACCACACAGCGCGTGTGCGCTCCAAGCGGCCGATCAATCGCGGTGTCCTTGAGACTGCCGTGAGAGATGCGGGTTACTACGTCATGACGCTGTAAGCGTCGCTCTGGGTGCGCTTCCTTGGCTAGGCTCGTCCGCGCAGCTCGATGTCTTGGATGTCGTCGAAGTCGATGGCGATGTCTCGGAGCTTGAGGAGCTTGAAGGCGGGGAGCGCCTCGTCGAGGATGCCGGTGCGGCTGCGATAGCCGTATGTATCGTAATAGGTGACACGAACCAAGTCGCTACGTTTGAGACCCTCGAGTTTTTTAGAGAGCACGAGGGCTTTTTCTTCCGTGAGCTCACGTTTTGGCTCGACGGTGATTTCCTGCTTGCGCACGAGTTCGTAGTATCCCGTGAGGGCGGCAAAGGGCATAAACTGCGCGGCACGGCCGGCACGGACGGCGCCGTTGGCGGTGAGCTTGGGGTCGGCGGATCGACGTCTTCCCTCGGGGTCCGCTAGACGTTCAAAAGGCGTCGGTGGCCGCATCGGCTGTTGTTGGGACTTAGGCACGATGTCCTCCTACCTGATCGTTGCGTTCGCGCGCGGTGGCGCCGGCGGTAAAGCTTAATCCCTTGACGAGCGCGTTCTTGCCGTACTTGTCTTTCACGGCCAGGACGGCGCGCGCCAGATCGCGCTCGCGCTCATCGGCCTCGATATCGCTGAACAGATCGATGGTGGCAAATTCCTCGGGCATGAGGTTGCCAAATCCCAGGTTGATGCGCTTGACCGGTCGTTTGGGATCGACCGTTTGTGCCCAAAGGTCATCGAAATACCCCATGATTTTCTTAAACGAATTAGTGCGCTCGGGCAGCTTTCGCGAGGCGTTGGAGTGCGCAAAGAGTGCGGCATAGCCACCACGCGGTTTGCCGCCATGCTCTCCCACAAAGATGCCATCGATTGCCTGCGCTTCGCGCACCAGGCGACGCCTTTCGTCATCGCGCTGGACGGGCTTGGGAGCACGGGGCGCGAGCTCGGAGCCGTCGGTCGCTGCGGGTTCGATGCCCGAGGTACTCGAGCGCAGGTGTCCGCAGCCGTCTATATACTGCGCCGTGCCGCTGGCGTTGAGCCGGCGTATGTCGGCGCGCTCGCTTGCATAGCCCACAAAGAGCGAGATGCTGTCGCACACCACGTGCTTGTCGATCAAATCCAGCACGGCGGCATCGACCATTTCGCGCAAGACGGTGTAGGCCTGCTCGTAGGCATAGCCCTTCGAGAGCACCTGCCCCGTGGTGGTCGAGGTCGCTTGCGGGCGATAGGCTTGGATATCGGCGATGGTCGTTGGCTCGCGCCCAAAGGCGTGGTCGATAAGATATTCGGCATTGACGCCGAGCTCATCGTAAAGCAGGTTTTCGTCGAGCGCGGCGACGCCCATCAGATCGTAGACGCCGTACTTTTCGAGGCGGGCTGCCACGCCGGGGCCGATGCCCCAGATATCGGTAATGGGACGATGAGGCCAGATCTCTTTGCGAAAGGTCTCGTCGTCGAGTATGCCGATGCGGCTGGGTACGTGCTTGGCGGTAATGTCGAGCGCCACCTTGGCCTGAAATAGGTTGGGGCCGATCCCGACCGTTGCCGTGATGCCCGTGCGCGCGAGGACTTCGTCGCGTAACATGCAGGCGAACCCTTCCGCATCGGTGTGATAGAGGTCCAGATAGGGCGTCACGTCGATAAAGCATTCGTCGATGGAGTAGACGTGAATGTCTTGCGGACTCACGTATTCCAGATAGATGCCGTAGATTTTCGCCGACACCTCCATGTAGTGCTGCATGCGCGGTACGGCCTTGATGCAGTCGATGCCGTCGGGAATCTCGAACAGACGGCAGCGATTGTGTATCCCGAGGTCCTTCATAGCCTGTGTGATGGCGAGGCAGATGGTCGTGCGCCCGCGCGATTCGTCGGCAACGACCAGGCACGTAGTGAGTGGGTCGAGTCCGCGGTCGACGCACTCGACACTGGCGTAAAACGTCTTAAGGTCGATGCAGATATAGGTGTGACGCTCGTGTCCCACGCGTCCTCCCATCAAACACATGTTCTTATCGAATACATGTTCGATAATACCTGCTTGCGCGGACATCGTCAAAACCTGTCCCTCTTTGGCGGGTATGGTCGTGCGGTTGCATCGGGTTTTTTAACGCAGCTCTAAAGAGAGCGAAACAGCTCGGAAAACCTCGCTTCGTAGCATGAGCCTAACGATTGATACCGCCTATACGCACGGAAGGGTTGTGGGGATAATGGTCAACTATGGGTTTGGTATGCCGACGCGCTTGGTTGCGGATGGGGATGTGGCTCGCTGGTGCGGACGATTGGTCGCTCACTACGGTGGCACCAAGGCGCTGGTTGTGCTGGGCGGTGACAAGCATACGCGCGATGAGCTTGTCTCGGCGGCACTTGGCTCGCTTGATCGAGCCCTACTCGAGCGTGTGCTTTTCCGCTGCGGCTCGTTTGAGGGCGACGGGGGAGACGAGCTGATCGACGAAGCCGTGGCCCTGGCGACCGACGAAGGCGTAAACTTTGTCCTGGCGATTGGCGATGCCGATACTGCTGGCTTTGCGCGCGAGCTCGCGCGTCGCATGGCGGCGCTCGATGCCGACGAAGACGGCTTTGTGCCTTATGGATGCATTGTCTCGGAGGGCAAGGTGCCTGCTGTCGTGGGCACCGGCGAGGTCCCCGTTTTTGCCATTATCGCGCCCGAACTGCTGGAGGACATCGGGTCTCCTCTGCGTGAGTTGCTCGGTAGCGTCTGCGCTGCGGCCTAATATTTGCCATAAAGGGACGGGTTATTTTTGGTTGGTAAAGCGTTTGACCTGCCAAAATAAACCTGTCCCTTTTTGTTCGGTTGCCGTTTGGGGGCCGATTGGCAACGCTCGCTGATTGTAGTCTTGACCTGCGCTAGAATAGTGGCATCTGAATGTCCGGGCGCATGGAGGCGTGCGCCCGTATGCTGAGGAGGACTCTATGGCAACTGTTGCCGCACCTATCGATGCTACGTCGACTGCCGCTTGGAAGGCACTCGAGGCTCATCAGGAGAAGCTTGAGGCCGAGGGCATCGACCTCAAGGCCTGGTTCGCCGCTGACGCCGACCGCGTGAATAAGTTGAGCTTTGACGCCGGCGACCTTCACTTCGATCTGTCCAAGAACCTGGTGACCGATGAGACCGTCAAGCTGCTGTGCGATCTTGCCCGCGAGGTGAAGCTCGAGGAGCGCCGCGACGCCATGTTCTCCGGCGAGCACATCAACACCACCGAGGACCGCGCCGTCCTGCACACCGCGCTTCGCCGCCCGGCAAGCGAGAAGGGGCAGCTCATCGTTGACGGCCAGGATGTCGTCGCCGACGTGCACGAGGTCCTCGATCGCATGTATGCCTTCGCCGAGCGCGTGCGCTCCGGTGAGTGGAAGGGCGTTACCGGCAAGAAGATTGAGCACCTGGTGTCCATCGGCATCGGCGGCTCCGATCTGGGCCCGGTCATGGCTTACGAGGCTCTGCGCCCCTATGCCGACGCCGGTATCGACTGCCGCTACATCTCTAACATCGATCCCAATGACCAGGCAGAGAAGCTCAAGGGCCTGGATCCCGAGACCACGCTCGTGATCATCGTCTCCAAGACCTTCACCACGCTCGAGACCCTCACCAACGCTCGCGAGGTCAAGACCTGGATGCTCGAGCAGCTCAAGGCTCAGGGCGCCATCGATGGCTCCGATGAGCAGAACGCCGAGGCCGTGGCAAAGCACTTCGTCGCCGTTTCCACCGCACTCGAGAAGGTCGAGGCCTTCGGCATCGACCCCGCTAACGCCTTCGGTTTCTGGAATTGGGTCGGCGGCCGCTACTCCGTCGACTCCGCCGTGGGCCTGTCGCTGATCGTCGTGCTCGGCCCCGAGCGCTTCCAGCAGTTCCTCGAGGGCTTCCACGCCATCGACGAGTACTTCTGCAACACGCCGCTCGAGAACAACGTCGTTGCGCTGATGGGCCTGCTCAACGTCTGGTACGTCAACTTCTTCGGTTCCAAGAGCCACGCCGTGCTGCCGTACTGCCAGTACCTGCATCGTTTCCCGGCCTACCTGCAGCAGCTCACCATGGAGTCCAACGGCAAGCATGTCCGCTGGGACGGCAGCGCCGTGACCTCCGACACCGGTGAGATCTTCTGGGGCGAGCCCGGCACCAACGGCCAGCACGCCTTCTACCAGCTGCTGCACCAGGGCACCGTGGTGGTCCCGGCCGATTTCATCGCCTTCGCCAATACCGCCAACCCTGCGACCGATAGCGGTCAGGACGTGCACGAGCTGTTCCTGGGCAACTTCCTGGCCCAGACCAAGGCACTCGCCTTTGGCAAGACAGCCGACGAGGTTCGTGCCGAGGGCACGCCCGAGCAGATCGTCCCGGCTCGTTGCTTTGAGGGTAACCGCCCGACGACCTCGATCTTCGGCGACACGCTGACCCCGTTCGCACTCGGCGAGCTCATCGCCCTGTACGAGCACATCACGTTTGTCGAGGGCACGGTCTGGGGCATCGACTCTTACGACCAGTGGGGCGTTGAGTTGGGCAAGCAGCTTGCCAAGCAGATCACCCCTGCCTTTCACGACGATGCCGCCAAGGCCGAGCAGGACGCTTCGACCCAGGCGCTTATCGAGTTCTACCGCGCTCACCGCAAGTAGGATTCGCTGCGAAAACTAACGCATAGCCGACAAGGGCCCGTATCCGTTGGGATGCGGGCCCTTTGCTATTTGGATAGGATGGAATGTATCGGGAGGCGCCTCGACGGGCATCGCAATCGTCGAAGGCGCGCCGGCCATGTTCGGGACAATATGACATTTTTCCCGTTGCAAACAGCGCCGCCGTGGGTGTTCTGTATGATGGCTCAGACAAGGTTGCTCAATGACAGGGAGGCGCATATGGCAATTAAGGCCATCGCAATGGATATCGACGGTACGCTCACCAACGACCAGAAGGTGATCAGCCCGCGTACGCGCGAGAAGCTGCTCGCGGCGCAGGAATCGGGTATTAAGCTCATCTTGGCTTCGGGTCGTCCCGCCTGGGGTCTTCACGCCTTGGCGCAGGAGCTCGACCTTCAAAACCATGACGGTCTGTTAGTTGCCTTTAATGGCGCGCATGTGGTCGACGCTCAGACCGATGAGGTCCTTTTTGACCAAGCCATGCCGGCTGACGAGCTGCACCGTCTGATTGATCATCTGCGCAATTTTGACGTGATCCCTATGATTTCGCTCGGTCGCGATTTGCACGTCGAGGACTCGTACCATTGCATGGTCACGCTGCCTGACGGCTCGCAGAAAAACATCGTCAAATACGAGCGCGATGCCTGCGACCTTAAGATCCGTGAGGTCGAGAGCTTGCATGAGGTCGTGGATACTTATCCCGTGGACAAGCTGCTGACGGCGGGCGATCCGACCTATCTGCAGGCGCATTACGAGGAGATGTATGCGCCCTTTACCCAGACGCTTTCGGGCATGTTTACGGCCGACTGGTACTTTGAGTACACGGCGCCCGGTATCGACAAGGCCCGTGCGCTCGATGGTGCCCTGCCCAAGCTTGGCATCGACGCCAGTGAGGTCGTATCGTTTGGCGACGGCCAGAACGACAAGTCCATGATTGAGTGGGCCGGCACCGGTGTTGCCATGGGCAACGCCGTCGATGAGGTTAAGGCAGTTGCCCAGATGGTGACCGCCAATAACAACGAAGATGGCATTGCGGTGGCGTTGGATAAGCTGCTGGGTTAGAATCGCCGATAGTGCATGGTTCGGGCGTCCGCTTGCGGGCGCCCTTTTGTTAGGGAGGGTGCCGTGTCCGCATTTCCGTTCGACGCCGTTATCTTTGACATGGATGGCGTCATCGTCGATACCGAGTATTACTACCTGGGGGAGACTGCCGCGTTTGCCAAGGAGCTTGGGTTGAATCTGACTCAAGAGGAGTTGAATGGACAGGTCGGTACCTCGCATCAGTTCTTCCTGCATATGCTGGTCGATTGGTTTGAGCGCGCCGGTAAAGGGCACTTCACTGGCGAGGAAGCGTTGGCCCGTTGGGACGAGTGGGCGCATAAGCGTCCGCGCGACTATCAGGCTTTGATTAACCCGGGCGCTGTGGATACGATTCGAGAGTTGCCGCGCCGCGGCGTTCGCGTGGCGTTGGCGAGTTCGTCTCCCATGGACAGCATCGAGGAAGTACTCGATGCATGTGGTCTGTCGGATGCCTTTGAGTACGTGGTGAGCGGCGAACAGTTTAAGGAGAGCAAGCCCGAGCCCGATATCTACCTGCATGCGCTGGACCTGCTGGGGCTGCCCGCGAATCGCTGCTGCTGCGTTGAGGATTCCGTTCCGGGCATTACCGCGGGTAAGCGAGCCGGCCTGACGGTCATTGCCAAGCGCGAGGAGCGCTTTGGCTTTAGCCAGGATGCCGCGGACAAGATTATCGACCAGCTGCCGGAGCTGCTTGAGCTTTCTTAGGGGGTCTTTGGGGCCTTTCTGGGAGCGAGTGGGCAAAAAATGCCAAATATGAGTACTGTCACTATTTTGGTAACAGCAAAATCAAGCCTTTGAGACCCTAGTTGAGTGTCTGGGGATGATTAAAGTCTGCTTGATATGGCTTTGCCCATGTTAAAGCGCCTTGTTAATGAACTGATGTACATTAACAAGGCGCTAATTTGTTGCAAAATAATGTGACTAGCTTTGCAACAGTACTCATATTTGGCATTTTTTGCCCACCGGGGTCAGCGGAAGTCAAAAATGGAGTGCGAATTCCCCAAAGCAATCGATTCGACGCTCTCCACAGCGCAGTTTTTAAGTTCGGCGATGCGCCGGGAGACGCTTTTTAGCGATGCGATGAGCTGCCGTGCGCTTGTATCCGCTTGCGGCTCGGCCGGAGCGTCGGTTTCGAACAGCAGGCGGTCGAGTGGAATCTGTCGGGCATATTCACGACCGCGCTTGGTGGCGAGCATGCGCTCGCTGACGGAAAAATAGCAGCCTGCATCGCGCGCGCGGACGAGTTCGTCCGAGGTGCCGCTAAACCAGTGGAAGATGATGGCGGGGGAGTTGGGGCTTGGGGTGAGTAATCCATATGACTCAAGGGCGTCCAGTACGGTTCCTGCCGAACGAACAGCGTGAATTGATATCACGCGCCCGGCGAGAGGGTACTGCACGAGTGCATCGCAGAGACGGTCAAGTGCCTGTATTTGAAGCGGTTCGCTTCCGGCAAAGCGCGCGGAAAAGTCGAGTCCTACCTCGCCGATATAGCGCTCTTGGTCAGCAACTTCGCAAAGCAGATTGACTTCGGCAGGACCGCAGCGGCCGTCGGCGAGCCACCAGGGATGGAGGCCGGCGCCCGCGATGATGTTCGGGTGGTGACTGGCGCGTGTTTTTGCTGCCGCGAAGTCGCGTGGGTCGACGCCGCAGTCAAATAGACCCAGGCCCAGTGCCGTCGTCTCATCGGCAACGGTATCCGGGCAGGCCATCAAATCAAGATGACAGTGTGCATCAAACAACTGCGGCTCCATCGCGGCATCCCTGCTAGTCCAAGCGCTGGCCGTCGGCGCGCACGTGCTCGGTGCCGCGTCCGCTGATCTCTCGGATAACCTCGCCGGCGATCATCTGGCCCATGATGGGCGGCATAAAGCTCGCGGTTCCCAACTCGGTACGCTCGTGGATGTTGGACGGGTCGCGGGGTTGGGTTTTAACCGATTCCTCACAGCTAAACAGCACGTGCAGGCTCTTGATTCCGCGCTTCTTACATTCTTTGCGCATAATGCGGCTCATGGGGTCGCGCACGGTGTCAAAGATATCGGCAAAACGCAAGCATTCGGGATGCAGCTTGTTGGCCCCGCCCATAGAGCTAACCAAACGAATGTCGTGATCTTGAGCATATTTGGCAATGGTGAGCTTGGCCGAGATGGTGTCGATGGCGTCGACGACGTAGTCGAGCTTGCCGCCCGTCTGCTCAAAAACGCTCGTAAAGAACTCGTCGATATTGTCGCTCAGCAGATATTCAGTTCGCTTGATGACGGTGGTGGCGGGATTGATATCGTGGATCATGGCTTCCATAACATCGACCTTGCGCTTGCCGACGGTGCTGTGAAAGGCGATGGACTGGCGATTGATATTGCTGGGCGCGATGATGTCCTTGTCCAGAATCACAAAATGCCCGATGCCGCCGCGGGCAAGTGCCTCGCAGCAGTTAGAGCCCACGCCTCCGCAGCCGAGTATCAGCACCGTGGTGTTGGCGAGCTTGTCGAGTGCCTCGCGGCCCATGATGATCTCGAGCTTGGTGTCGCGTGTCTCGACGAGTGCAGCAGTTTCGGTCATAGACATCCTCCGATGGGGAAGCGAATCGTGTTTTAGCTATCGCCATTATAGGTATTATCGCGATTCCATTTGAGCCCTAGGGGCTTGTTGAAATGAGGCAGGGATTCGCATAAGATGAAGCAGATGGCACCCGTTGCAGCGGGTTAGCCAACTCCCAAACACGTTTGTAGCGTGAGAAGTGGCCGTCTTCGCATTACGCGGGGGCGGCTATTTCATTCGACCTCCAATGTGGATGCCGAGCTCCACAGCCGCGATTACAAGCAACAACAACGTCAGGACATCGTTAATACTCATAGTCCATCTCCTTCTTGGGAAGAGGGAGCTGGCCCATCTGCTTCTGGACCCATTGTATCTAAAAACGAACGAATGTTCTATACATAACATTGCTATTAGATAATTAGACAAACATCTAAATATCAAGTATAGTGTGCGCGTCATGAGAGATGATGAGAGGAGGTCTTATGCCGGGAGAGGGTTTTAAGGCGCTTGCCGATCCAACGCGACGGCGCATTTTGGAGTTGCTGCGCGAGGGCAATTGCACGGCGGGGGAGCTTGCCGAGCATTTCGATATCAGTAAGCCGTCGCTAAGCCATCACTTGGCGACGCTCAAAAACGCCGGGTTGGTGACCGACGAGCGCCATGGCCAAAACATCGTATACAGCTTAAACACCACCGTCATGCAGGATTTAATTGGCTGGTTTATGGGCTTTACAAACACGGAAGGTGATAAGGATGAATAACGAAAACAAGGGCATTCACCCCACGGGGGTATCGTCGCGCGTGTGGATTGTGCTGGTCGCTCTGTGCGTCGCCAATGTCGTAGCGCACCTCATGGTGATGCCGAGCTTGCCTGCGCAGATTCCCACGCACTGGGGCGCGAACGGCGCCGTCGACGGTTGGGGTCCTAGCTGGATGGCCTCCGCGCTCGGCGTGCTGCCTCTGGCGCTTCTCGCAATGTTCTGCGTGGTGCCGCGCATCGACCCCAAAGGTGAGGCATATCGAACCTCGGGCAAGTTCTATCAGGGCTTCGTAATCGCCTTCACCTTGTTCATGTGCGCCATAAGCTGGCTGGGAGAGCTTACGGTCTGGGGCGTGGTGCCGGCGGTCGGTTCGGTTAACGTGCTGATTTCCGGTGTTGTCGGTTTGCTGTTCATCGGCGTAGGCAACTACTTGCCGCGTGTGAAGCAGAACTATACGCTCGGTATCAAGACACCTTGGGCGCTTGCCGATCCCGAGAACTGGCGCCGTACGCAGCGTTTTGGCGGCGCCTGCTTTATGGTGCTGGGTATTGGCCTGATTGTGATGGGCGTGGCAGGCAGCGTGCTTTCGAGTGAAGTCGTCGCCGCGGTGATTGCGGTTCTGGCGTTTGGTTCGGTTGGAGCCGTCTACGTCTACTCGTATCTGTTGTGGCGCAAATCGCAGCGAGCCGCTCGTTAAGGTTGCGGAAAACTAGCGTACGCAGTTCATAGTATGTTCCGGGGGACTTTTCCCAGGTAGTATTAGGGGGTGTGGGCAACCATGCCCCTTTTTCGTTACGTTTCAGAGCTGGTTCCCTCATTTCGTTTCCACTAAAGCGAATCAAGAATAGGGAAACAGCAGGTAGAAAGGATAGAACAGACATATGGCGGAGTTTATCTACCAGATGTATCAGGCTCGCAAGGCCCATGGCGACAAGGTGATCCTTGACGACGTGACCCTGAGCTTCTACCCCGGTGCCAAGATCGGCGTCGTGGGTCCCAACGGCATGGGCAAGTCGACCCTGCTCAAGATCATGGCCGGCATCGAGGAGGTCTCCAACGGCGATGCCAGGCTCACCCCCGGCTACACCGTGGGCATCCTGCAGCAGGAGCCGCCGCTCGACGATGACAAGACCGTCATCGAGAACGTGCGCATGGCGTTTGGCGATATGATCGCCAAGGTCGATCGCTTCAACAAGATCGGCGAGGAGATGTGCGACCCGGATTGCGACATGGATGCCCTCATGGCCGAGATGGGCAAGCTCCAGGACGAGATCGATGCCGCCGATGGCTGGGATATCGATTCCAAGCTCGGCCAGGCCATGGACGCCCTGCAGCTGCCCGATTCCGACATGCCGGTCAACGTGCTTTCCGGCGGCGAGCGCCGTCGCGTGGCCCTGTGCAAGCTGCTGCTCGAGGCTCCCGACCTGCTGCTGCTCGACGAGCCCACGAACCACCTGGACGCCGAGTCGATCCTGTGGCTCGAGCACTTCCTGCACAACTACCAGGGCGCGGTGCTTGCCGTCACGCACGATCGCTACTTCCTGGATAACGTTGCCGAGTGGATCTGCGAGGTCGACCGCGGTCACCTTTATCCCTACAAGGGCAACTACTCCACGTATCTGGAGACCAAGGCCGCGCGTATCGAGGCACAGGGCAATCGTGACGCCAAGCTCGCCAAGCGCATGGAGGCCGAGCTCGAGTGGGTGCGCAGCTCTCCCAAGGCTCGCCAGGCAAAGAACAAGGCCCGTCTGGCTCGCTACGAGGAGATGGAGGCCGAGGCCCGCGCAAGCCAGAAGCTCGACTGGACCGACATCCGCATCCCTGTGGGCCCGCGTTTGGGCAACAAGGTGCTCGAGGCCCATCATCTGCACAAGGAGTTCGATGGCCGCGTGCTCATCGATGACCTTTCGTTCACCCTGCCGCGCAACGGCATCGTGGGCGTCATCGGCCCCAACGGTGTCGGTAAGACCACGCTGTTCAAGACGATTGTGGGTCTGGAGCCGCTGACTTCGGGCGAGCTTGAGGTGGGCGAGACCGTCAAGATCTCCTATGTCGACCAGAACCGTTCCGGCATCGACCCCGATAAGAACCTATGGGAGGTCGTCTCGGACGGCCTGGACCACATGATGGTCGGCGAGACCGAGGTTCCGAGCCGCGCTTATGTGGCGAGCTTTGGCTTTAAGGGCCAGGACCAGCAGAAGCGCGCTGGCGTACTTTCCGGTGGCGAGCGCAACCGTCTGAACCTGGCGCTCACGCTCAAGCAGGGCGGCAACCTGCTGCTCCTCGACGAGCCTACGAACGACCTCGACGTCGAGACGCTGTCCTCGCTCGAAGCGGCGCTGCTCGAGTTCCCGGGCTGCTCGGTGGTCATTAGCCATGACCGTATGTTCCTGGACCGCGTCGCCACGCACATTCTGGCGTGGGAAGGCACCGACGAGAACCCGGGCAACTGGTATTGGTTCGAGGGCAACTTCGAGGCCTATCAGGCCAACCGCATCGAGCGCCTGGGCGAGGACGCGGCCCAGCCGCATCGTATCCACCGTAAGCTGACGCGCGACTAGATCGTTACGCGGTTTTCCAAACCGCGTAACTGCTCGACGCTGCGCGGGTCGCAAGCACCCCATCTTGCCGTTCAAGCCGTCGCTCGCGTACCGAAGTACGCGTCGCTCCTCTTTCACGGCAACCTGGGGCACTTGCGGCCCGCTCGCTGTTGGTTACGCAACATCAACAAATAAAAACGGCTCAAATCCTGATTTGGATTTGAGCCGTTTGTCGTTACTGCTCGGGTTCTTCGACTTTATCGATGGCCCAGGTGGATCCGAGGCCACCGGTGGTGTTGCGGCGGACGCGCACGGTAACTTCGTGGCGCTCGCCGGCCTGCGTGTAGCGCAGGGGGAAGCTTGCGCGGTTTCGCGCGGCCTCGATGGTACCGCGCTCGCGGGCGATCCAGTAGTACTCGCCGACGATGCCGAGGGTGTCGGCGCCGTAGGGGAGATAGGTCGACAGCTGGTGTAGCAACGGACCGGGGCAGAAGACCTCGGTTGCGAAATCGACGGGGAAGTCCTCGGGGATGGCGGGCGCTACGGGTGCGAGGGCCGGTACCATCGTCGGTGCGAAGGCCTGCTCATTGACGGGCGTCACCTCGATGACGGGCGCGGGTTCGGCGCCGAGTACTGATTCGGTGTCCGCTTTCGGCATCGCCGCGGAATCTGCGGGCTCGACGATGGCAGGTGCGTCTGCGGTCGCGGTGTCGAACTCGACTTGCGGAGCGCTCTGATTCTCGATGCTCGGCTTTGTCTCGACCGGCGTGGATGCCATGGTGGTGATGCCGGCGTTTGCGTTCTCGGGGTCATAGACGACCGTGAGCGAGATGGCGGGCTGCGGTGCCTCGGGCTCCGGCGTCGACTCGGTAGCGTCTTGATCTGCGGGCTCGTCGGACTGATCGTCCTCGGCCTTGTCACCAAAGACATCGCTGTTTTGGAATGCAGACGTCTCGGGCTGGTCAGCGGCTTCTTCGGTTGTCGACTTGGGAGCTTCGTTGAGCTCCGCAGTGGTTTCCTGCTCAGATATGACTTCGGGATCGGTCGTGGCGGTGATTTCGGTTTCTGCTGTTACCTCAATAGCGACTTCGATCTCTGCCTCGGGCTCGGGCTCCGGCACGGCTTCAACCATGGTTTCTGGCTTGGGATGTTTAACGTGCTTGGGACGCACGGCCTTGAGGTCCTTCTCGCCGCGCTTTTTCTTTTTGTAGGACTGCTTGGCTCCCTTGGCTGCCTTGGGCTTGTCCTCGCCCTTGGCAAGGGCGGCATCCCAAGCCTCGTTGGCGATGACGGTGGCATACAGGCGACCGCCCTTAAAGACGGTCAGCTTAATGCAGTCGTCGAGCTCCTCGAGCAGCTCACGCGTGGACTCAAAGCCCAGGTCATAAGCGGTCATGTCGCCGGCGGCGAGCGCCTCCTCGACCTGTGTCATAAACGTTTGCTTGCCGCACCCAATCGCGTCGCGCAGCAGGCGATACAGATAGATGTGGTTGCCCAGCGAAAGCGTGGGCCTAACTATTGTCTTGCTCATGGCAAATCTCCTCTTTACACATGTAAAGCATCTTACCATCGCATAGCGTTCGCCATGGCGGCGCCCAAGGCAAACGGGCGCGAACCGCTTTCGATTCGCGCCCGTTGTACAGGTCGGTTATCTATGAGAGGCAAATGTGCTTAGTTGCCCGATGCCGTGCCTTGGCTCGAGTTGTCAGATGCCGTGCCGGACGCGGTTCCGCTCGAGCTGTTCGAGCTGTTGGTGTTGCTGCTGTCTGCTGTGCCCGTTCCCGAAGCGGTGTCGCTCGTCTGGCCGCCCGTGCTCGGCTGCGAACCGTCAGTCGTTTGGCTTGAGTCGGTCGTGCCGGACGGCGCGCCACTGTTGGCCGTAGAGGAATCGGTGCCCTGCGATTGGCTTTGGGTGTTCGAGGACGAATCGGCTGAGGTAGAACTGTCTTGCGTGCCGTCCGCCTGTGCCTGCTGATCTTGCGACTGGGTGTTGCCATTTGCATCGCTCTCGGTCGTGCGCGACGAAAGGATTGGCTCGGGGCGCTCGCCCAGACCCTCACCGGCGGTGGTAATAAGGATGGCGCCGGTACAGGCGATGACCGCGACGATGGCGATGGCGATCGAGAAGACGATGACCTTCTTTTGCGTCTGGCTGCGCTCTGCCGCCGCCTTGGCGCGCAGACTGTTAGGGGCGACGCGCGCCGTGGTCGCGCGTCCCGCAACCTGGCGCATTTCCTGCGTGGTCGCGGCGCCACCTAGGTGCTCCTCGACATCGGGTTCAACGGGCTCGTAGGCGCCGGCAGGGTAGTCGACAGCGGCATGCGTGCCCTTGATTGCTTCGGCGCTGGCAGAGATAAAGTGGCGGTAGACCTGCGAGGACACAACGGTGATGACCGAGCTCACGGCGGCGCCAATTACTGAACCAGCGATACCAATCTTGGAGGCAAGCGCGACGCTCGTGGCGGCAGCTGCGGCGCCGGCGATGATCTGGGGAATGGAAATGTCGTCAAACAGGCCCTTTTTGGGTGCGATGGCCATGGTCTGTCCGATGGAATGGTTCTCGTGCACGCCGTTGTTGAGCGATGCCGGCGTCATGACGCGCGTGCGCGGCGCGTCGGTATATTCAGTCGTCATACGGGGTCCTTCCGGTTCGTTTAGTGCTGCGACAGGTTGTTCAGCCCTCAGGGTACCCAGTCGGTGTGAACCGGAGATGGATTCGCCCGCAACACCATCAACTCACCAAAGCGCGAAATTTCTTCTCAGGCTGATCGAATGAAGACGGGGCGAATCGTTCGGATGTCGAAAGGAAGGTTGACCGGATTTGAAATCCCGTGGAATAATCGGGCTCGCGGCGCTGTTGCTTGCGCCGGGTAGGGAGCGTCATGAAAATCCTTAAGCGGATCAACAACAATACGGTTATCTGCGTAAACGCCAAGGGCCGTGAACTCGTGGCAATTGGCCGCGGTATCGGGTTTCCCAATGGCCCCGATGAGGTCACACTCGATAAGATCGAGCGAACCTTCTACGGTGTCGACTCGCGCTACCTAGCGCTGCTCGACGAGATCGATCCTCAGGTGATGGAGTTCTCCGCCCAGATTGCCGATATCGCTCGCTCCAACATCTCGCGCGAGCTCTCGGCAAACCTTCCCTTTACCATGGCTGACCATATCGCCTTTGCCATCAAACGCTGCCGCGAGCATATGTTTGTGCAGATGCCGCTCTCCTATGATGTGCAGCAGATGTACCCCATTGAGTACAAGATCGCCAAGTTCGCGATCGAGGGCATCAATCGCGGCTTCAACGTCAAGATGCCGCGGGGGGAGGCGAGCGGTATCGCGCTCTGTATCGTCAACAGCGTGGTCGCCTCGTCTTCAAAGGCCAAATCCAATACGGTGCGTAAGGACGAGGTGATGCTCGAGAGCTTCACCAAGATTATCGAATCCGAGCTGGGGGTTTGCGTGGACCGCGACGGCTTTGACTTTTGCCGTTATGCCACGCACGTGCGCTACCTGTTAGAACGCGTGCAGACAGGAGAGCCCCTCAACACGGAGAACGGCGCGCTTTACGGACCGCTCTGCGAGCAGCATCCCGACGTGGCCGTGTGCGTCGACCGCATGGCCGCGCTTATCGAAGAGCGCTTTGACGCCGGGCTCGCCGATGAAGAGAAGGTCTACCTGATGCTCCACGTCAATCGCGTCTGCGCGGGATCTAGGTCCTAATCGACCGCTCGCCGCTGAAGTTTGACCGTTGGCCGGTTTCGACTTTCGTAAAAGCAACTGTTGGATGTAGTTTCATAGTCACATAAGGTGTTATTCGAGAAGAGCCTCGAAGCATGACGTAGACAGTTCCCTGTCCGCTTTGTGCTTTGGGGCTCTTCTGTTTTTGTCTTCTTCTTGCTTTTCTCGATTTGCCTCGTGTCAGGCCTGCCGTAATCGGTTCTTCGCGTGTGCGCAAACGGGAAGACAGAAAAGCAAGGGAGTTCAGCTATGACTGACAATAAGAAAATCGCCGCGGACGTGCTCGAGGCCGTCGGTGGCAAGGAGAACGTGACGTTTGTTGCGCACTGTATGACGCGCCTGCGTTTTAACCTCAAAGATATCGATGCCCCCGATATCAAAGAAGTGAAGAAGATTGGCGGTGTGTTGGGTGCTCAAATCTCCGGAGGGCAGTTCCAGGTAATCGTGGGCCAAAACGTGCCCAAGGTTTATGACGAGCTCTGCAAGATCGGCGGCTTTGCCAAGCAGGACGCCATCGACGAGAACCTTGATGCTCCTAAGCAGAAGCTCACACCTAAGGTTATTGGCAATAACATCCTCAACTACCTGTCAAGCTCCATGGTGCCTATGATCCCCGTCCTAATGTGTGCTGGCCTGTTCAAGACCGTAGCGGTGGTGCTGGGACCTACGATGGCGGGCGTGCTGTCCGACACAAGCGACCTTTATGTTCTGATGAACATGGTTTATGACGCAGCGTTCTATTTTATCCCCATCTACCTTGGCTATAATGCGGCTAAGAACATTGGCGTAACGCCTGTCCTCGGTGCCTTTATGGGCGGCATTCTTATCGACCCGACCATGATTCAGCTTGCGACCGATGGAGCTCAGTTCTCCGTTTATGGCATTCCCTGCGTCGCCGCAAACTACACAAAGACGGTCCTTCCCATTCTTCTGTCCGTGTGGGCGATGAGTTATATCGAGCGCTTCTTCCGCAAATATGTGCCAGATACCCTTTCAACGGTTTTCGCGCCTTTCCTTACCATGGTCGTCGCTGTTCCTGTGTCTCTCTGCGCTCTCGCCCCTGTTGGTTCATGGGCCGGTAATGCCCTCGCCGCCGGTTTTGAGTTCCTTGGTACTTCCGGTGGTATCGCCGCCATTCTCGGAGGAGGTATTCTGGCGGGTCTTTGGTGCCCAATGATTATTACCGGCATGCATGTGGCGGTTGCGATGATTGCCATCGCTAACTATATGACTGTGGGAACCGACAGCTTTGTTTTGGTTGCGACGGGCGTTAGCCTTTGGGCGACCTTCGGCTGCGAGGTGGCGACCTGGCTCAAGCTGTGCGATAAAGACGAGAAGAGCATGGCATTCGGCTATTTGGTCGCAAACATTGTCGGAGGCGTCGGCGAGCCTTTCATCTACGGCATGATGCTGCGCTATCGCCGCGTGTTTGTCTGGAAGATTATCGGATCCTTTGTTGCCGGTGCGCTTGCAATCGCTCTCGGAGCCACGGTTTATACTGCCGGCGCGGCATCTAACTTCTTGGAGTTCCTCGCGTTTGCGGGCGGCGGGACCCAGAATCTCATCAACTTTGGAATCGCTGCTGGTGCAGGCTTCCTTGTGAGCGCCTTGGGCACGTATTTCCTGGGCTTTACGGCGGATGAGCTCGAGAATGGTCCCGTTTCCGAGCGTTAAGTTTTCTACGGCCTGCGTGTGGCAGGACGCATTGGAAGGGCGTCCATGACGCCCTTCTCTTTTTGTATTTCTATTTCCGATGTTTGGGCGGCGTGTGCCGCGAAGAGTTGGAGTTGGAATGAACATAGAGTTTGGAATCTCGAAGATTGACGTAACACCCCAGTCTCCTTGCCGCATGGGCGGCTACAACAGAAAAGGTGCCTGGACGGATGTTCTTGATCCTATTGAGGTCAACGCTAGCGCTGTCTGTGTTGATCTTGTCCCGTTTATTCTTATCGAGCTCGATTCAATGATGGTGTCGAAAGATTTTTCCCTTTCGGTCAAGAACGCCGTATCGTCAAAAACGGGCATCGATTCGAGCAATATCGTCGTCGCATGCATTCATACCCATTCTGCACCATGCTATTTTAAGCTTGCCTACGAGGACACGTTACCTGAAACCGAATTGACGAGTGATTTGATTGGCTTGGCTACCGAGGCGGCGGTATCTGCATGGGCGTCCAGGTCGAAGGCGACCGTATCGATGGAGATGTTAGGCATCGAGGGACTGTACGGGAATCGAAATGTTCAGGGCGGTCCGGCCGATAAACAGGTAAGTATTTTCTCGTTTGAGGACGCTCAAGGTGGTCGCCCAATTGGAAAAATGCTGTTCATGTCCGCTCATCCTACCATCCTTAATGGGAAAAGCGCCGTCCTCTCTGCTGATTTGATTGGGCATGTCAGGCAGCGTTTGGAGAGGAAATATGGCTGTCCTGTACTTTGCGTCAACGGAACGTGCGGGGATGTGTCGACGCGTTTCTATCGGCAAGGGGAGGGAGTTGCCGAACTCGAGCGTACGGCTAACGAACTTTGCGCTCAAATCGAATCCAAGCGTGAGCGCGCGGCACTCAGAGTTGATACTCCGCGTTGGGGCTCTATCAGCATGAAGAGTGTCTACGATGCAAAAACAGATCCGGATTGGATCGAGATGACCAATCGGATAGAGGCTATGGATGCGAGCCCGATGCGAGACTTTCTCCTTAAGCGGCAACAGCTTAAGCTCTCGATGGGGAAAATCGAGCTTGAGCTTCCGAGCCAGTTTGCGGTAATTGGTAACTGCATTTTTATCACGATGCCATGCGATACGTGTAGCACATTAGGCTTGGATTTTAAGAGGGCGTTTAGCCAATACAACGTCTTTGTTATCGGCTATGCGAACACGTACTGCAACTACCTTGTGCCTCAGGAAGACTACGGCAAGTATTTTGAAACCTACAACTCGCGAACGCCGCGCGGGGTTGCCGATGCGTTCGTTGCGCGAATCATTCAGGCGGTCGGTGCCGCGCTATAGCAGGCGCTATAGACCATCGTGGTAGATGAACCGGTCAGGATTATACGGAGCATGTATTGTGTCAATCATTGAACCTCTCATCCAACAAGTCCTTATCATGTTTTTGCTCATGGGAATGGGCTACGCTCTAAACCGCTTGGGCATATTGAGCGAGCAGGCTGCAATAGAATTCGGAAAGTTGCTCATCAACCTTGTGATTCCCGCAATCATTCTCAAATCATTTTGGATCGAGTATTCGTTTCAGAGGATGTATGAGTTGGGAATGACCTTAATGCTGTCGGCGGCGATGTTGTTGCTCGCTTGCGTTGTTGCCCGCCTGTTGTTCAGGGGCCGTCCCATCGACATTTTTGCTGCGGCATTCTCGAATGCTGGATTTGTGGGAATACCCCTTGTTGAAGCGGCGCTTGGAAAAGATGCCGTGTTTTTCATCACGTGCACGATCGCTCTTCTCAATGCCATGCAATGGACATACGGGCAGTATCTGCTGTCGGGGTCTAAAAAATGTATGAGTCCTAAAGCGATCCTGACAAGTCCAATGGTCATGGCTTTATTGGGCGGTTTCTTGATTTTTATCCTTCGTGTCCCAACGGTCCCTCTGGCACAGTCAGTGCTTTCGTATATCTCGGGGCTCAACACTCCGCTAGCAATGATGACTCTCGGTATCTATCTTGCTCAGTCTGATTTGATGGCGCTCCTGAGGGCGAAAAGCTTGTTTGCCGTCTCATCGGTCAGGCTGCTTGTTATTCCGATTCTTTCGCTCCTGTTCCTATGTCTCTTTCCATGTGATAGGTCAATTAAGATGGCGCTGCTGATTGCGGCTGCGACCCCCACCGGCGCGAATGTAGCCATCTTTGCCCAGCAGCATAATAAGGACTATCGATATGCATGTGGAACAGTCTGTGTTACCACCCTTCTGTCTATGTTCACTATGCCAGCGATAGTGTCCTTGTCTCAGCTAGTGTTCTAGGCGCTATGCCATGCACCTGCGGATGAACGCTTCGTGGCGGTCGATTATGGCCGGGGCCCAACAATCCGGACCGCCGTCGATCGTGCTGGCAACAGATGCCATCAACTCATCAAGGGGGCTTGCTATCATTGGTGCACTAGCTTGATGCTAAACTGAATTAATGATTGCGAGGTGGTTTACGTGATGTACCCGTATATGACATTCGAAGATGGTACCGAGGTCATTCATTCTGACCTGATCACAGATGGCGATATCGAAAAGGTCATCGTGCATTTTGAACGACCGACGGCAGAGGGTTTCGACTCCGCTCGTTGCGAGCTGCCTTCTTACAATTGGACCATGTGGGAGGGGCGTTTTACCGACGAGGAGAAGCGAGGTTTTGAGACTTTTCTGGGCAATAACGCCCATCTGCTGTATCGCTACGCCGCAAACGGAGGAGCTAAAGTTGCCTAGCCTTTTTCTTATTGGCGGCTATCGGGTCTTCTTTTGGTCCAATGAAGCGGGCGAGCCAATCCATGTCCATGTTTGCAAGGGGGCGCCTTCAGATAACTCGGCCAAAATCTGGCTGACTCGAAGAGGTGGCTGCATTGTCGCTAATAACAAAGCGAAGATCCCCCGGAGCACGCTTGATGACCTCTGTGAAATCATCGCCGCTCAGCATGAATTGATTTGCTCTAAATGGAAGGCATTTTTCCTTGTGGACGAGATCTCGTTCTACTGCTAAACGTCATCCCGGCTTCTCTTTTCCAATTTTAATCATGAGCTTGTCCCATCTGTGCTGATTGAACTTGACAGTACAATGGAGGCGGACTATATCGCCGCCGCTCGTTGCGGCTAACGGATGTGCTGGAGCTCGCATGAACGATTTTCTAAACGGTCAAGTTGATAACGACGGTTTTTTGCGCCTGGCAGCGGCCTCGCCCAAGATTCGCGTGGCCGATGTTGAGGGCAATGCCGAGGTTGCGCTGGCGGCTGTTCGCGAGGCTACCGAGCGCGGCGTTCGTGCGCTCGTGCTGCCCGAGCTTAACCTGACTGGTTATACCGCGGCTGATCTGTTCCATAACCGCACATTACTGCATGCCTGCGAGACCGCACTTGTGCACATCCTCGATGAAACCCGTGAGTTGCCGGTCGTCTTTACCATCGGTCTTCCCGTTGCAGTTGCCGAGAATATCTACAACTGCGCCGCCGTGTGCTGCGCGGGCGAGCTTTTGGGCCTCACGGCCAAGAAGTATTTGCCCAACTATGGCGAGTTCTATGAGCGCCGTTGGTTTGCTCCGGCGCCTGCGGATCCCGTGTGGGTTGAATTTGCCGGTCAGGGTCCGGTCCCGCTGGGTTCGGGGCTTGTCTACCGTTGCTGTGATGAAGGCGCCGAGGACCTGGTGCTGGGCGTTGAGGTCTGTGAGGACCTGTGGGTGCCGGCACCCCCTTCGACCGAGATGGCGCTTGCCGGTACGACGGTGATTCTCAACCCGTCGGCCTCGGATGAGATTATCGGTAAGGCAGACTACCGCCGCAGCCTTATCTCCAATCAGAGTGCGCGCCTGTACTGCGCCTATGTCTACGCCGATGCGAGCGAGGGTGAGTCAACGACCGACATGGTCTTTGCGGGGGAGAACCTCGTCTACGAAAACGGCTCCAAGCTCGCCGCGGCCAAACTGCTTACCTGCGACATGGCCATCGCCGACGTCGATCTTGACCGCCTGGTCGCCGAGCGCCGTCGCTCGACGACGTGGACGCGCGCGGACGATGCGCCGGAGGCCACGACCGTTGAGTTCTCTTTTGAGGGCACGCTCTCCGAGGCTCCCGCCCTGCGCAACGCCTGCGACATCGACCGTGTCTTCCCCCGCGCGCCCTTTGTGCCGGCTGACCATGGCGACCTGGCCGAGCGTTGCGAGACCATCCTCGACCTGCAGACCGCCGGCCTCAAGACCCGCCTTGCCCATACGGGTACCAAGGCCGCAGTCATCGGTCTTTCGGGCGGCCTTGATTCTACACTCGCGCTGCTTGTGACAGTTCGCGCCTTCGATGCACTGGGGCTGTCGCGCACCGGTATCACGGCCGTGTCCATGCCCGGCTTTGGCACGACGCATCGCACCAAGTCGAATGCCGAGTCGCTTGCTCGCGACCTGGGTGTGAGTTTCCGCGAGGTTTCGATCCACGCGGCCGTGGAGCAGCACTTCAAGGACATTGAGCACGATCCGACCGTGCAGGACGTGACCTACGAGAACAGCCAGGCCCGCGAGCGTACGCAGATTCTGATGGATCTGGCCAACCAGGCTGGCGGTTTTGTCATCGGCACGGGCGACCTGTCGGAGCTGGCGCTCGGCTGGGCTACCTATAACGGCGACCACATGAGCATGTACGCCGTCAACGCGAGCGTGCCCAAGACGCTTGTGCGCCATCTGGTGCGCTATGCGGCCGATGTCTTTGGCGGGCGTATTGCCGAGGTCTTGCTCGATATCCTCGATACGCCGGTGTCCCCCGAGCTCCTGCCGCCCACGGGCGACGGCGAGATTGCGCAGAAGACTGAGGACCTGGTGGGCCCGTACGAGCTGCACGACTACTTCCTCTACTACCTGCTGCGTTTTGGCTTTGAGCCGGGCAAGATCTACCGCATGGCGCTCAAGAGCTTCGAGGGCGTCTACGACGTCAAGACCATTCACACGTGGCTACGCACGTTCTACCGTCGCTTCTTTGCCCAGCAGTTTAAGCGCAGCTGCCTGCCCGATGGCCCCAAGGTGGGCTCGGTCACGCTCAGCCCGCGCGGCGATTGGCGCATGCCGAGTGACGCCAGCTCGCGCCTGTGGCTCGCCCAGATTGACGCGCTCAATCCGATGGACTAAGGTTGCCAAATTGAACCAAAACAGCGGGTGCAAGCGTTACACTTTTGCAATCTGATGGCCCGTATCGCGCGGCGCTCTTGTCGGAGCGCCGCGTTTTTCATATCGAAAGGTGGCACCATGCAGGCATCGCAGCGTCTCGACCGCTTTGGCGCGGAGGTCTTCGCCTCGCTCAACAACAAACTGCTTGCGCTGAAGGCTCAGGGCAAGACCATTTACAACATGAGCGTGGGCACGCCCGACTTTAAGCCGTACGACCACGTGGTCGAGGCGCTCACGCAAGCGGCCCAGGACCCCGAGATGTGGAAGTATGCCCTGCGCGACCTGCCCGAACTCAAGCAAGCCGTGTGCGATTACTACGAGCGTCGCTTTGGCGTTTCGGGCATTACGCCGTCTATGGTGCAGTCGTGCAACGGCACGCAGGAGGGCGTTGGCCATTTGGGCCTTGCCCTGCTCGATCCGGGTGACACCATTCTGGTTCCCGATCCGTGCTACCCGGTCTTTGAGGCAGGTGCCAAGATCGCCGATGCCAAGCTCGAGTACTATCCGCTGGTGGCGGAGCACAATTACCTGCCCTATGTGGCGGGTATCGATCCCGAGGTGGCCGATCGTGCCAAGTACATGATTGTGTCGCTGCCCGCCAACCCGGTGGGCTCGGTGGGCACGCCCGAGGTCTACGAGGAGATCATCGCTTTCGCCCGCGAGCACGACCTGCTCATCGTTCACGACAACGCATACTCCGACATCGTGTTCGACGGCGAGCCGGGCGGCAGCTTCTTGCAGTATCCCGGCGCGCTCGAGGTGGGCGTTGAGTTCTTCTCGCTCTCCAAGTCGTTTAACGTCACCGGTGCGCGTATCGGCTTTTTGGTCGGTCGCGAGGATGTGGTCTCGGCCTTTGCCAAGCTGCGCGGCCAGATCGACTTTGGTATGTTCTTCCCGATCCAGAAGGCTGCTATCGCCTGCTTGAACGGTCCGCGCGATGAGGTCGAGGCGCAGCGTCTGAAGTACCAGGAGCGCCGCGATGCCCTGTGCGACGGTCTTGAGGGCCTGGGCTGGGAGCGTCCCAACGCGCATGGCTCTATGTTTGTGTGGGCCAAGCTTCCCGGTGGTCGCACCGATTCCATGGCGTTTTGCGAGGAGCTCATGGAGAAGGCCGGCGTTGTGGTGACGCCGGGCGCGAGCTTTGGCCCTTCGGGCGAGGGGCACGTGCGTATGGCACTGGTCCTGCCGCCCGATCAGATCGCTTTGGCTGTCGAGGCCATTCGCGAGGCGGGCCTGTATTAGAAACCTATTTCGACTCGTCAATAGCTCGAAACCGATTTCGTGCAGTTATTTTACGAATACTGCAAACAATTTCGGTAAACGGTCGATTTTTGGCTGCGAATAGGAGCATAATCAAAGTCCCGATTGGATGTATTGGGATTACGGCAAGCCGCTCGGGTCGTTCCCGGGCGGCTTGCTTGTGGAGAGAGATGGGAGTTTCTAATGGTTAACGAGAAGAAGGTCGCTATTGTCGGCTGCGGTTTCGTTGGTTCGTCTTCGGCGTTCGTGCTGATGCAGAGTGGTCTGTTCTCCGAGATGGTCCTCATCGACGTGGACAAGAACCGCGCCGAGGGTGAGGCCCTGGATATCGCGCACGGCATGACGTTTGCCGAGCCGATGAAGATCTACGCCGGCGATTATTCCGATGTCGCCGACGCCGCCATGATCGTCGTCACCGCTGGTGCTGCCCAGAAGCCCGGTGAGACTCGCCTGGACCTGGTCAACAAGAACGTCAGCATCTTTAAGTCCATTATCCCCGAGATTAAGAAGTCCGGCTTCGACGGCATTCTGCTCATCGTCTCCAACCCGGTCGATGTTCTGACCTACGCCGCCATCAAGATGTCCGGCCTGCCCGAGGGCCACGTCATCGGTTCCGGTACCGTGCTCGACACCGGTCGTTTGCAGCAGATGCTTGGTGCCCACGTTGAGGTCGACCCGCGCGATGTCCAGGCCTATGTCATGGGTGAGCACGGCGACTCCGAGTTCGTTGCTTGGTCCAGCGCTCAGGTTGCCGGCGTTCCGCTGAACACCTTCTGCGAGCTTCACGGTCATCTGGAGCATGAGGCTGCCGAGAAGCGCATCGCCGAGGATGTCAAGAACTCCGCCTACACCATCATCGAGAAGAAGCACGCCACCTACTACGGCGTCGCCATGGCCGTCAAGCGCATCTGCACTGCCGTTATGCGCGACGAGCAGACTGTTCTGCCCGTTTCCTCGCTCATGGTGGGTGAGTACGGTCTGTCCGATCTTGCCATCTCCATGCCGACGGTCGTTGGCCGCGATGGCGTTGTCTGCCGCGTCCCCGTGCCGCTGAACGATGACGAGCAGCATGAGCTCACCGCCTCCGCAAAGGCTCTCAAGGACATCATCGACAGCGTCGACTTCTCCTGCTAAATCAAGCTCGCTAGAGCGAAAAGCTACAATGAAGGCGTCCGGGTCCACACGGCCCGGGCGCCTTTTTGGTGCAAAGTAACCTGACCCCAATGCAGCATAGTTGATGGGAGGGCCATGTCGGATTCGCCTAATTTTTTGACCTATGCCCAGACGGCGTTTTATCCGTTTGAGGAGCAGCGGTTCTGTGCGGTGGATAGCCTGGTCTTTGCGTGGTTGTCCTATTTGCGTTTGCCGGGTGATATGGCGGAGCTGACGAACTGGCAGGGCCTAGACGTACGCGAGTTGCTGCGTGCCGAGTGCTACCGGGACATGATTGGTGACTTGTGGGACCCAGAGGGGAGCAGGGCCTTGTTGGAGGCCGTGGCAGCAAGCCCTCGTTACCGTGGCGTGCGCGTTTGCGGCTATCGTGCCGTGAGCGATGTGGTAGCGACAGAGCAGTTTGCAGCCATGGCGTTCCGGTTTCCGGCGGGGTTTAGTTATCTTTCCTTCCGGGGGACCGACAGTACGATTGTGGGCTGGAAAGAGGACTTTAACATGGCATTCCGGTGTCCTGTGCCGGCCCAGGAATCCGCGGCGCGTTATGTGGACGAGGCGGTGGATGCGATTGACGGGCCACTTTTGTGCGGAGGTCATTCCAAGGGTGGAAACCTTGCGGTGTACGGTGCGGCGATGTGCTCCGATGTCGCCCGTGAGCGAATTGAACGGGTGTATTCCCATGATGGTCCGGGCTTCGTCGAGGAGTTTCTGAACGGCAACGCCTTTGCCGATATTTCCGGTCGAATCGACAAGACGCTACCTCGGTCGTCGATCTTTGGCATGATGTTCGAGACACAGGAGGACTATGCCATCGTTGAGAGCACCGAGTTCAGCCTGCTGCAGCATAATCCCTTTAGCTGGGTGGTTGATGGTCGCGACTTCGTGTACTGTGAGCGCCTGTCCGCCGGTGCTCGATACGTTGATGGCTCCATTCGCGAGATGTTGCTTGCAGTGTCACCTAGCGAGCGCGAGCGTTTTGTAGATGCGTTGTTCTCCGTGTTTGAGGCAACGTGTGCTGAGCGGTTTGCGGACATCGCTGGGAATCTGCGCGAGAGCCTGCCCGTGATGCTCCAGGCTGCGCAAGGCTTTGACAAGGATACGCGACGCTTTGTCTCGCAGACCATCGCGGCAATCCTAAAATGTGCGCTGCTGCCCAAACGACCCCAGATTGACATGCCCGCTGCCGGCAAGAGTTTGGCAGAACAGCTCGAGGCTTGGCAGTCCGAGCTCCTGCGCTAACCATTGGTGCAAAGCAACCTGTCCCCGATGCATCAAGCTTCGATGCGCCTGGGGCGGGCTCGACCGCTATACTGGTTCGTGCCGAAATCGATCTAGAACGGAATGCCGTATATGAAAATCAATCACGCGATTCTGCATATCCTGGACTTTGACTCTGCCGTCAACGTCATGAGCCAGCGCGAGCTCGATATCGAGAGCCGTACCGTGCGCAACTTTGTGACCACGCATCTGCGCCGCGCACGAACCTCGGCCGACAATAAGCGCGCCACGTTTGCCGAGAACTCTGCGTTTGGCGGCGAGCTCAAGGGCTATTTCTTTGGCGAGCGCGAGTTCGTAGACCTGTCGCAGCAGATTGCGGAGTTCATTTCCTCCGAGCTTACCAAGGCCGAAAAAGCCGAGTCCACCGATGTGCTCGTGGCCGACTTTGACGACGACGAGGATGCCCGCTGGTTTGCCGTGATGCTGCTGGGCTCCAAACAGGCCTTTATGCACGAGGTGGGCCGCGAGGAGGGCGAGGTACGCAACGACATCGCACGCCACTATGCTATCCTGCCGAATCCTTCCCAAAAGGTGCCAAGCTATGCCATCGTGCGCGCGAGCACCATGGAGATCGGCTATGTGGACAAGAAGCGCAAGATTGCCGGCGAAGACCGTATGCTCATTCCCGACGGTCTGCTGCAGTGCGATACGGGCGTGTCGGGCAAGGAGGTCATCGACACCGTGACGCGCGTGGTCGAGGAAGTCGCCGAGGAACACGGCGCCAACACTGCTGTGGCGCTTGCTAAGGTCAAGGCTGCCGTTGCCGAGAAGGTTGAGGACGATGAGGAGCTGCCGCCCTGGGACATCGTCGATGAGGTCTTTGAGGACGAGCCGGTCATCAAGGAGAGCGTACGTGCGGCGCTGACCGAAGAGAAGGTGCCCGAGCGTGTGCCCGTGGAGCGCAAGCAGGTCGAGCGTGCGGCGGTGCGCAATCACAAGATCCGTACCGACACGGGTATCGAGATCAGCTTTCCGGCCGAGATGGGCTCGAATTCCGAGTACATCGAGTTCGTCAACGAGCCCAACGGCCTCATCTCCATCGAGCTCAAGAATATCGGGTCAATTGAGAATCGATAAACTGCGCTTGGACGCTGCAGAAAAACAAAGGTCGGAGCCCCTCGGGACTTCGGCCTTTTTTGCTTGGGGCTGAATTACGTTGCGGGTTGAGCCTACGTCAGCGAAAGCGCCCCTAGGCGAGCAAGGTGACGTGAAAGAGGAAGGAAGCGTACTTTGGTACGCGACCGACGATTGAACGTCAGATTGCCGCCTAGGGGCGCTTGCAGCGTCGAGCCGTTACGCGGTTTGGTAAACCCGCGTAACTATTAAAGCTGGCGCAGATCTTCCTCGAGACCGGTCTTGCTGTTGGTTTTCTCGTCGCGCATCTTGATGACGCGGGCGGGGACACCGGCCACGACGGCGCCGGCGGGGACGTCCTCGACGCACACGGCGCCGGCGGCGACAACAGCGCCCTTGCCCACGCGCACGCCTTCCAGGACCACGGCATTAGCGCCGATCATGACATCGTCCTCGATGATGACGGGCGTAGCGCTCGCGGGCTCCACGACGCCCGCCAACACGGTGCCGGCGCCGATGTGGCAGTTCTTGCCCACGGTGGCGCGACCGCCCAGCACGGCGCCCATATCGATCATGGAACCCTCGCCGATAACGGAGCCGATGTTGATGATGGCACCCATCATGATGACGGCACGGTCGCCGATCTCGACGCGGTCGCGGATGATCGCGCCCGGCTCGATGCGGGCGTTGATGCCCTTAAGGTCGAGCATGGGCACGGCGGAGTTGCGGCAGTCGTTCTCCACATCGTAGTAATCGATGGAATCGGCGTTGGCGTCCAGGATGGCCTTAAGCTCATCCCAGTCGCCAAAGACGGTCTTGCCACGACGACCGCCGTAGACATGTGCGTCGCCCCAGGCAACCTTCATGCCCGGCTTCTCGCGCACGTACAGTTTGACGGGCGTCTTTTTGGGCGCGGTGGCGATATAGTTGATAATCTCCTGTGCGTCCATCTCGGCTGCGTTGCTCATATGCTGTCTCTCCTTTGAGGGGGTATGGTTGATAACTAGTTAGGCGAACATGACCTGGTCGAAGGTGTAGAAGCCGGGTTCGCGGGTGATGAGCTTCTGCGCGGCTGCCAAGGCACCGTTGACGAAGATCTGACGGCTCGTGGCGCGGTGGGTGAGCGTGACCTCCTCGTCCTGGCCAAAGAAACTCACCTCGTGCACGCCGGCGACGGTGCCGCCGCGCAGCGAGTGCATGCCGATCTCCTTGGGGTCACGCGCGCCGCACATGCCCTCGCGGCCATAGACGGGGTGGTAGCCTGCCTCGGGCTCGGCCTCGACTACGGCGTCGAGCAGCAGCTTTGCGGTGCCGCTGGGGGCGTCGACCTTTTGGTTGTGGTGAGTCTCGACAATCTCGCAGTCAAAGCCGGGCAGCTCACGCGTGGCCTGGGTCACTAGATGACGTAGGGCTGCGATGCCGATGGAGTAATTGCCCGAGTGCATAACGCGGGTGTTCTGGCCCAGCTCACGCAGACGGTCCATCTGCTCGGGGGTGTAGCCTGTGGTGCCCGAGACCAACGCCGCGCCCGTGCGCTCGACATAGGCGACGACGGCATCGAAGGTCACGACGTTCGAGAAGTCGACAATCACATCGGCGGCCGGTGCGTTCTCGAGCTCGCTCAAATCGAAGCCAATCTGGGCGACGATGTCGAAAACGGGTTGACCGGCGGCGTCGACAACGCCCTCGGCGGTGGTGCGGATGAGCGAGCCCATGCGGCCCGTTCCCATAATGACGGTCTTAATCAAGCAGACCAGCTCCCTTCAGGGCATCGGTAAGTGCAGAGCGCGTGTCGTTGGCCATGGGGCACAGCGGCATGCGGTAGTTTGCCTCGATCATACCCATCTGAGCGAGCGCCTCTTTGACGGGGATGGGGTTGACCTCACTAAAGAGGGCATTGATGAGCGGCTGGCCGGCAATTTGGATATCGCGGGCACGCGCCACGTCACCGTCCAAATAGGCTCGGCACATGTCATGCACGAGCTGCGGCTGAACGTCTGCCCACACGCTGATGGTGCCCGAGGCGCCCAGGCTCATGAGCGGCACGGTCAGCGCGTCCTCGCCCGAGTACATGCGGAAGTCGTCTGACAGCAGGTGGGCGATCTTGGCCGCGTAGGCGACGTTGCCCGAGGCTTCCTTAATACCCATGATGTTGGGGTGCGCGGCCAAGCGCTCTACGTTGCGCTCGCTGATGCCGCAGCCACAGCGGCCGGGGATGTTGTACAGGATGCAGGGGATGTCCACGGCATCGGCGACGGTCTTAAAGTGCTGATAGATACCCTCTTCGTTGGACTTGTTGTAGTAGGGGGTGATGAGCAGCAGACCGTCGGCGCCCAGGCCCTGATAGGTGAGCGACTTGGTGAGCATGGTCTGCGTGGAGTTGGAGCCCGAGCCGGCGATGACGGGGACGCGGCCTGCAACCTGCTTGACCACCGCGGCGACAACGGAGTTGTCCTCGTCGTCGGTCATCGTGGCGCTCTCGCCGGTGGTGCCCAGGGTGAGGATGGCGTCGGTACCGTTTTGCAGGTGGAAATCGATAAGGCGCTCGAGCGCGTCAAAGTCGACACTGCCGTCCTTTTTAAACGGCGTAACAAGGGCGACGATTGAACCCTCGAGATTGCGGATGTCCATGTCCTTCTCCTTCGCTTCCGCGATCTGGATGCGTTTGTTCCATTGGGCGGCGACTGCTAGGCGCTCGTCCTGAGCGCGACGGCGGGCGGCATCGGCGCGCGATTTGGCCAGCAACTCTCGGCCGCACGGCAGCACGTCGAGTGTGGCAAAGTAATCGACCGGGCGCTCGGCGCGGCGGATGAGGTCGGCCGAGCCATCGGGACGCAGTAGGACCTCGGCGGAGCGCAGGCGTCCGTTGTAGTTGTAGCCCATGGAGTAGCCATGTGCGCCGGTATCGTGGATCACAAGCAGGTCGCCTATGTCGATATGCGGCAGCTCACGATCGATGGCGAACTTGTCATTGTTCTCGCACAGATTACCCGTGATGTCGTACGTGTTCGTGACGGGGGCTGCGGTTTTATCGGGACCGTCCGGCTGACCCATCACCGT
The DNA here is from genome assembly GCA_902364645.1 of Coriobacteriaceae bacterium. Taxonomy (GTDB): domain Bacteria; phylum Actinomycetota; class Coriobacteriia; order Coriobacteriales; family Coriobacteriaceae; genus Collinsella. Next base: position 105,016 of record CABJEP010000006.1, read on the forward strand.
GATGTGGTGGTAAGCGCCATACATGGCGGGACGAATGAGGTCGACGGCGCTGGCGTCCACGCCGATATAGTCCTTGTAGATCTGCTTCTCGTGGATGGCCTTGGTGACCAGGCAGCCGTAGGGGCCCATCATAAAGCGGCCCATCTCGGTGCAGATGGCCACATCGCCCATGCCGGCGGGAACCAGGATCTCGTCGTATGCCGCGTGCACCCCCTCGCCGATGGCGTGAATGTCGTTGGCCTGCTGCTCGGGCAGATAGGGGATGCCGACGCCGCCAGACAGATTGATGAAGGCGACGTGTGCGCCGGTCTCGCGCTCCAGACGTACGGCAAGCTCAAAGAGGATGCGCGCGAGCTTGGGGTAGTAGTCGTTGGTGACGGTGTTGCTGGCAAGGAATGCGTGGATGCCAAAGTCCTCGGCGCCCTTGGCCTTGAGTATGCGGAAGGCCTCGAAGAGCTGCTCGGTGGTCATGCCATATTTGGAGTCGCCCGGGTTGTCCATGATGCCGTTGGAGAGCTGGAACAGGCCGCCTGGATTAAAGCGGCAGCTGACCGTTTTGGGGATGGGTCCCGCAACACGCTCAAAGAACTCGATGTGGCTGATGTCGTCAAAGTTGACGATGGCACCCAGCTTGTCGGCGAGCTCAAAGTCGGCAGCCGGCGTATCGTTGGACGAGAACATGATGTCGTGTCCCGTGATACCCAGCGAGCGGGCGATCATGAGCTCGGTATAGCTCGAGCAATCGCAGCCGCAGCCGTATTCGTTGAGAATGGAGATGAGCGCCGGGTTGGGGTTGGCCTTGACGGCAAAGTATTCCTTAAAGCCCGGGTTCCATGCAAAGGCGTCGCGCACTTCTTGCATGTTGCGGCGGATGCCCGCCTCGTCGTATAGATGAAACGGCGTGGGGAACTGCTCGACGATATGCTCGAGTGTCTCCTTGTCCACAAACGGCTGCTTGGCCGCATATGCCTCGTTGGGGGTCAATGCCATGTCCCGTAAACCTCGCTATCCAGACGGCGCCATCTGCGCATCGAATCCGCATAGCGTGGACCCAATGTCCGGATAGCGCTCCCGCATTGCTGCAGACAGTCCTGTGGGTGTTTCCCACAGGCCCACCAGGTTGTTCGTGCCCGAAAAACCCAGTTCGGCGGGTTTCGCCTCCCCACGGGGTCAAAGCCTGCCGGCTCGCCCGCGGCTCTTCGTGCCCGCGCCTCTATCAAGTGGTAAAGACCCTATCACGTTGCACTTTACCAAACAAGAGTATTCGTATATAACGTTTAAAAAATGCAGGGATATGCTGGAAACATGTGCGCCACAATCCTGTATCACAATAAGTTGCAACAGATGTGCCTCACGAAGGGATCCTCTATGACCGAGCTCCAAGAACTCCGTCGCTATCGCCGCGATCTCCATCGCATTCCGGAGCTCGATTTCGATCTTCCGCAAACCATTGCCTATATCGAGGGCGTGCTGGCACCGCTCGCTTGCGAGGTGACCCATCCGTGCCCCAGCTGCGTCTGTGCTTTCTTCGACGCCGGTGTTGATGCCGCGCATGCCACGGCGATTCGCGCCGATATGGATGCGCTGCCCATCGTGGAGGCGACGGGAGCGGCCTTTGCCTCAACCCATCCCGGCAAGATGCACGCTTGCGGACATGACGGACACATGGCCATGGCGCTTGCCGCCGCGACGTATGTTGACCGTACGATTCGCGAACAGCCGGGCGCCATTAGGCGCAACGTTCTCTTTGTGTTCCAGCCGGCCGAGGAAACGACCGGTGGTGCCAAGACGGTATGCGAGAGTGGTGTGTTCGAGCGCTATGGGGCCGACCGCATTTTTGGCTTCCATGTGTGGCCCGATCTGCCTGCCGGCGCGTTGGCGAGTTGTTCCGGTCCGCTGCTGGCGCGTTCGAGCGAGACGCATATCCATATTCACGGGACGAGCATCCATATCGCTAAGACCTATGGCGTTCCGGTCGAGGAGTCGCACGATGCGGCGCTGGCGGCTGCCAAGTTCTTGGTTGCCGAGCGCGAACTCATGGACGAGTTGGGTGCCGACGAGCCCTGCATTGGTAAGTTCGGCCTGTTGCAGGCCGGCACCGTCTGCAATGCGGTGGCGGGGGAGGCCCATGTTGCCGGCAGCCTACGTGTGTTTACGGACGACATGTTCGACCGCGCGCGCGAGGGCGTGCGCCGCGTGCTGGACGATGCCTGCGTCGCAACGGGCTGCACATATGACCTCGATTTTGCCGAGGGCTATCCGCCGGTCGATAACGATCCCGAGCTGTTCGCCCACATTGCGCCTGTCTTGTCCGAGCTGCAACTCGTGGATGAGCCTTTGCTGATTGCCGAGGACTTCGCTTTCTATCAGCGCCATCTGCCAGGCGTGTTCTTCCTCCTGGGTACGGGCGTGCCGGAGGGACAAGATAATCCGATCGATTCGGATGGCTGTCCCGCCTATGCCACGAGCGCTCTGCATACCGATACCATGCTCTTTGACGAGGAAATTCTACTCAAGGGCCTCGATGTCTACAAACGATTGCTTAACTTGGAGTGACGATGAAGCGCCGACAGTCTTCCGTATATAGTCCGGGTGGATGCGGGTGTGGCTTGCTGCTGCTTCCGGTTATTGCTGTGAGCATTGGCGTGATGTTTGCGCTTGCCGGGTTGGCCGCGGCGGCGCTCGTGCTGCTGATTGTGGCCATTGGCGTGACGGTCTGGCTGTGCCGTTCTCGCGAGCAACGTCGTACCGATGGTAAGACCAATGTTGGATGGACCATCTTTTTAGTCGTCGCCTACCTATTGAGCATCAGCTATTTAGTTTTCTTTATCCTGTTGCTTGCGAGTACCTTTACCGGGGAATCCGTCACGTTGGGTTGATACACAGCCAGCAGACGGTCGTGCAAAGTGCGTTTGCTCGGCGTTTGGATAACTGCATTGGCCGTTTACCGCAACCTTAGCTCTCAGCTAATGAATTCAAATTCAATCCTTCCTACGATGTGCTGTGTGCCGGCACGGTAGCCGGATTGTAGGAAGGATGAATAATGGCAAAAGAGGGAAAGAAGCCGATCGGCAAGATTGTCCTAGGCGTCATCGTGGTGCTGGTTATCGTCGGTGCCGTGGGCTCTATGGGTGGCAATTCAACCGATTCGTCTGCGAGCGATTCGGCAAAACCTGCCGAGGCGACACAGCAGGCTGAGGAGCAAAAAGAACCGCAAGAACCGTATACCATTGCTGACGAGGCTGAAGACACCTCCAATCAGTTTGCCTATAAGATCACGGGCACACTGACCAATAACACGGACAAGGAAAAGAGCTACATTCAGATTGAGTATGTTCTGTATGATGCCGATGGCAACCAGGTTGGAACGGCTCTTGCAAACACCAATCATCTGAAGGCGGGCGGCTCCTGGAAGTTCGAGGCGCTGGGTACGGTGTCTCCCGACCAGGTTGCTAGCTGGGAGCGTTCGGACGTAAGCGGTTTCTAGCATGTTGCATGCACTGGGGGAGGTGAAGTCGTATGCCCGATAAAAAGCTGACCGAGGAGCTGCTCAATGAGCTTCTCGATGCGCCGAACATCGATGGCTATATCAGGGAGCACGACTTTGTCGCCCCGTCGCTTTCGGACTACCTGAAGCAGCTGCTGCAGGAAAAGGGCTTGGAGCGCTCGCGCGTGGTTCGTATGGCCGATCTCAATGAGACCTTTGGCTATCAGATCTTTACCGGTGCGCGTCACCCGAGCCGCAATAAGGTGCTGCAGATTGCCTTTGCGATGGCGCTGACGCTCAAAGAGGCCAACCGTGCACTGACGGCTGCCGGGGTAAGCGTCCTTAACTGCAAGGATCGTCGTGATGCGATTATCATCTTTTGCATCGATCGCGGGTGCAGCCTCCAAAAGGTCAACGAGGAGCTGTATCGCTTTGGCGAGGAGACGGTGAGTTAGCGGCTGATATCTGAGCCGGCGGAGCTGCCGAACAAGGATGCAAACGAACGGGGCGCGGATGCCATGGGGTGTCTGCGCCCTGCGCTATGATGGAGGCTATGGATACTCAGACCCCAACATATTTCGATGACGAGCTGACCGCAGCGCTTGCCGAGCACCTGGCGTCGCTCGATCGCGACGACAGCTATCGCGTGGAGCGTGTACTTAAGCGCTCGTCCGTTGAAACAACCGAGCTCGTGTACTTTGAAGGAACCGGTGGTGGTTCGCTCGGCCCCTTTGTCCGTAAACGCATCGATGCCTCGGCTCAAATCGGCGGGGCATACGAGCGTCTGTTTGCCGCTCAGCGGGCAGGCAGGCGTTTTGAGCACCTGCCCAGAATCGTCGATTGTCGTCGTGTGGGCGACGAGCTCAACGTGGTTATGGAATACATCGAAGGGGAGACGCTCGGGGTGCTGGTGGACCGTCTGGGAGCTACCCCCGATTATGCGCGCGAAATGTATCCTGCCCTATGCGATGCCGTGGGCGAGCTCCATGCCGGTTTTGCAATGGCGGGGGAGACGTCGGCGCCGGTGATCCATCGCGACCTCAAGCCGTCGAATATCATCGTGACGGGTGCCAACTATACGTCTGATAACGGCATGACGTTTTCATCGCTGGTGATTATTGACTTGGGGATCGCGCGCGTGTGGCGCGCTGGCGCCGATGCCGACACCGTCAAGTTCGGCACGCGACCCTATGCGCCGCCCGAGCAGTATGGGTTTGGGCAGACGAGTGTGCGCAGCGACGTCTACGCACTGGGCGCCCTGTTGTTCTTCTGCTTGACGGGAGTCGACCCTAAACCAGGGCTCGACATGCGCGAGCAATGCGAGGCGCATGGCATTCCCACTCCACTTGCCGATGCCGTCTGCATGTCGATGGCGCTCGACCCGGCCAAGCGTTTTGCGAGTGCGGAAGCGTTGGGACGGGCGACGCGCTCGGCATACGATCTGAGCCGCCCCGTGCGGCCTCCTACACCTGCGCCTGTCCGTACTCCGGCCTCGGAGACGGTGTTGACGCTCCAAGGGCTCCAGAACCCCGCAGGGCTTCCTAGGCCCGCCGCCTCCGCTGCATGCGGCCTGCTCTCTCGCGTTCCGGAGTCTCTGGGCCGCATTTGGAATACGCTTGTCTGTTTCTCGCTGCTTGTGTTCTTTGCCGGAAGTCACTTTGCCGTCTTTCACCCCACGGGAGCAAACCAAAGCTACCCGACGTGGCTTCTCATAATCGAGTATTTTTTCTTTGTCGATGGCCTTATGGCGCTTATGCATTTTGCGCTGCTCGATAAGCGCCGTCTTCGTCGGCGATTTGCACTGCTCGACAGCTATCGCGGCATGAAACTCGCGAAACTCTGGCTCAAGGCATTGGGCGTGCTGCTCCTATGCATGATCGTCGTAGTCGCGGTTGCCAATGCGACCGGCGTCGTCGATACTTCCGCTACCTAAAAGAAAAGGGCCCCATTGGGGCCCTTTGCAGTTGCACTTAGATGCGGTTCATCTGAGCGGCGACTTTGTTGTACCAGTCCTGCCACGTGGGCGGGCAGTACTTTTTGGCCGCGGCCGGGGTAAGGGTGGAGCCGTAGTTGGCGCCCAGATAGGCAACGTGAGCGGAGATGCCCTCGCTCCAGCTGCCAAAGCTGCGCCAACCGCCGCCACGGGCACTCCAGCCCCAGGCGTTGTAAGAATTGGCGCAATAAGCACCCTTGGTGCTCTCGATGCAGGCGATGGCGGGGGACCAACGGGGGTCGACACCGGTATTCCAAGCGGCGACGGCAAAGTTATAGCCCTGGCCTGCCATGGGGGAGCCGGCGAGATAATTGTCGATGCGGCCCGTCCACTCATTAATGAACGAATCGTAATCGGAGCTACCGGTATTGGCGTTGTTCACCGTGGTGTCGATGGTGGTGTTGGTGTTGGTGGCCTGGCTGCTGGAATTGCTGCCGCTTACGCCCTCGCCCGAGAGCTTCTCGGCGGCAGCGGCCTTATCGGCCTCAAGCTTGGCAAGCTCGGCGGCATTTTCCTGCTCGGCTTTTGCCTGTGCCTCGCTGCGGAGCTGCTGGGCCTGAGCCAACGCATCCTCGGCGTTTTTCTGCTCTGCCTCAAGCTGAGACTTGGCCTGCTGGAGCTCAGCCTTGTTCTGCTCGAGTTCGGTTTGCATGTTATTGAGCTGTTCGATCTCGTCGACGCTCGAGCTCGTGATCTGGTTGGTGTATTTGCAGGTCGTGATGAACTCACCCAGGCTCTGCGCGTTGACCAGGAAGCTCACGATGGGGTTGGTGCCCTTCTGATACTTGTACAGATCGCGCATGGCGGAGCTTGCCTTGGCCTGCTGCTCGGGAAGCTTAGCCTCGATTTCCTCGATGCTTGCCTCATTGGAGTCAATCTGCTTTTGCAGGTCATCGAGTTTGGTGCGGGCGTCGTTGTAGGCGCTCGTGGCGGCTTCGATCTTCTGCTGGGCTGCGGAAAGCTGGTCCTGCGTTGCCTGCGAGGCGGCATACGCCGCAACGGGGGAGAGCATCGGCGTGGCCGTCAGCGCAACGGCGAGCGCGGCGCTCGTGATGATACGAGCCGGCTTCGACGCAATGAGCGCTGCGGCGCGATGATTCGAATGCTGCATCCAGTCCCTCTGCAATCAATCGTAGGTTATGGTTCGAACGGTATTCTACTACTGCTTTCGACCTCAACTTGAACCTTAAAGGTTCCAAAGGGTCAAGTTGAACTTGAGGCTTTGGCTTTGACCTGCAGTTATGATGAATTGTTGAGAAACCATAGAGTTCAACTTTAACGTTACGGAACCCTGTCGAGAGGGTTTTTGTTTATCAAAAGTCGCCTCATGTGGGGTTTTGCAACTACAGGGTCCCATCACGGCGAGGGCGGATTTCATGCTGGATAATTGCGCTGATTGCCATAGATACGGTGGAGCTTTGGGCACCGGCGGCTCGTCACGCTAGAATAAATCAGTTGCGCAAAGACCGCCCGCTGTGTGGGCAGTTCATGATAGGAAGTTTCCATGGCATTGCAATTTACAGAGCGCGAGTTCATTCCCGTGCTGCTCGGTGGCGACATCAACGCCTATTCGGTGGCGCGTGCCTTCTACGAGGAGTACCAGGTCAAGAGTCTGGTCTTTGGCAAGTATCAGACGGGTCCCGCGTACCGCAGCCAGATTATCGACTACACGCCCAACGTGGATATCGATACCATGCCCGTGATGCTCAGGACCGTCAACGGCATTGCCCAAGCGCATGCCGATAAGACGATTGTCCTTGTGGGCTGTGGCGATAACTATGTTGCCCTTGTGGCTCAGGCCAAGGATGCCCATGAGTTGGCGGATAACATCGTCGCGCCTTACGCTCCCTATAGCATGCTTGAGCAGTGCCAGAAGAAGGAGATCTTCTACGAGCTGTGCGAGAAGCACGGCGTGCCCTATCCGCATACCTTTACTTTCACCATGGCGATGCTGAATGCCCAAGGCGAGGCACCTGCCGAAGTGCTCGACCAGATCGATTTTCCCTACCCGATGATCCTGAAGCCTTCCGACGGCATCATGTGGTGGCAGCACGAGTTCGAGGGCCAGAAAAAGGCCTATGAGATTGCCGACCGTGCCGAGCTGGAACAGGTCATTCGCGACTCGTATGCCAGCGGCTACACCGACGACCTGATCTTGCAGGATCGCGTGCCCGGCAACGACGAGTACATGCGCGTGCTCACCAGCTATTCCGACCGCAACGGAAAGGTCCGCATGATGTGCCTGGGTCACGTGCTGCTCGAGGAGCATCAGCCTCACGGTGTCGGCAACCACGCCTGCATCATCACCGAGCCCAATGACGAGCTTATGGATGGCGTGCGCAAGTTGCTCGAGGACCTTCACTTTGTGGGCTATTCCAACTTTGACGTTAAGTACGACGAACGCGACGGCTCGTTTAAGTTCTTCGATTTCAACACGCGCCAAGGTCGCAGCAACTACTACGTTACCAACAGCGGCTTTAACGTTGCCAAGTATGTGGTGGACGAGTATGTGTTCAACCGCCCGTTTGAGCCGGAGTTTGTGACGGCGCAGGACGAGGCGCTGTGGATGGTCGTTCCCATGGGCGTCGTCGACAAGTACGTCAAGGATCCCGAGCTGCGCGCTAAGGTGCATCGCCTGGACAAGGAAGGCAAGGGCGCCGACCCTTCGTTTATGAAGGGCGACTTTGTCTTTAACCGCTGGCTGCGCATGTGGCACACCAAGCTGCGCCACTTTAAGCTGTTCAAGACGTATTACAAGTAGATGAGTGCGGCGCCCGTCCGGTTTACATCGGGCGGGCGCGGGTATGATACGCGCAATTGCGCAAGCGTCACCAAGGAGGCGGCGATGGAAAAGCTGGGGGTTATCGGCGGCATGGGCGCCGAGGCCACGTCGTATTACTACGACCAGGTGGTGCGCCATACGGCTGCTGCCTGCGATCAGGAACATATCGACATGGTGGTGCTCTCCAAGTCGACCATGCCCGACCGCACGCTTGCCATTAAGACCGGCGAGCATGCCAAGCTGCTGGCGACCATGAAAGAGTGTGCCCAGGCACTCGAGTCGCTGGGCTGTGCGCACATTGCCATTCCCTGCAACACGTCACACTACTTCTACGACCAGATCCAGTCGTTTACGAAGGTGCCGATTATCCACATGCCGCGTGAGTCGGTGCGCTATGCCCTTGCGGGTGCGGTGATGGGGGAGTGCGAGTTCGACCCCAACCTGAGTATGCCGGCCGAGCCGGTGCGCAAGATTGGCATCATGGGCACCGACGGAACCGTGGGCGCGGGCGTCTACGGCCGCGAATGCGAGGCCGCGGGTGTTGAGGTTGTCTATCCCAGCGAGAAACGTCAGAACGATGTGATGTCGCTTATCTACGATGATGTGAAGGCCGGACGTGAGCCCGATATGGATAAGTTCGACCGCGTGATGTGGGAGTTCGCCCGTAGCGGCTGCGACCGTGTCATTCTGGCCTGCACCGAGCTATCGGTGCTGCAGAAGTATCGAGAGATGCCCGAGATCACCCTCGATGCCATGGATGTCCTGGTGCGCGAATCCATCATCCGCAGCGGCGCCCCCTACCGCCTCTAGCTTCCGACCTGTCAAAAAGGGACAGGTTAATTTTGGTAGGTTTTATCTGGTGAAACAGTAACGGCCTCGGCTCGTTTGGTGCGAGCCGAGGCCTTTTGCGTTGGGCGGTTGCTGCCGGTGGCGAACTAGAACAGGAAGCCGATGGCGATGAGGGCGATGCTGACGATGAGCACGGCGATGTCCAGGACCTTGATGGGGTAGCGCTTGTACGAGCTGGCGCGTGTACGCAGATAGAAGCCGCGCTGTTCTGCCGCCAAGGCTGTGGCATCGGTCTTGCCCACGCTCGAGATGAGCAGTGGCACGCACAGTGGCAGCATGAGCTTAAGCTTCTTGATGGGGTTCTTGGTGTCGTACTCGACGCCGCGTGCGGTCTGCGCTTCCATGATGGCGTTCATCTCCTGACCAAACACCGGCACAAAGCGTAGCGCCGTGGTAAAGGTGAAGGCATAGCGATACGGCACGTGCAGCACCTCGACGCAGGCGTTGGCGAGGTCGTTGAGCTTGGTCACCATAAGCATGAGGATGAGCGGTAACGCCACGCCCAACAGGCGTAGGCAGGCCTTCGATCCGGTAATGAGGCCCGTGTCGGTGATAAAGCCCCACACTATGTTGCCGTCGCGCATAAAGGCCAGCTGGAGCACCAGCATGATAAGCGCGAGCGGAATCAGCAGCTTGAGTAGCGAGAGCAGACGGTCGACGACACCGGCATAGGCGCCCAGTGCGAGGGTGAGTGCCAAAAAGCCCAACAGCGCCACGTAGGTGTCGGACAGGAAGATGCCGATGATGATGGCGGCGGCAAGGCCCAGTTTGACGACCGGGTTCAAGCGGTGCAGCAGTGTGTCGCCCGGCATATAGTCGATGACGTTAACCACGGTGGACCATCTCCTCGGTAATGCGAACGATATCGGTGACCTCGCTCACCTGTGCAAAGACGGGAGAGACGGAGGATGCCAGACGGCGCGAGAGTTCAATAACCTGGGGAGGCTCCACGTAGGCACGCCGCATGAGATCGATGTTCGAGAATAGCTCGTGCGTGCGGCCGCGGTCGAGGATGTGACCGTCGGCCATTACTACGATACGCTCGGCAAAGTCGGAAACAACTTCCATATCGTGGCAGACCATAATCACGGCGCAACCGCGCTCGGCCATGGTGCGCACTGTTTCCATGACGGTCATGCACTCGCGGTAATCAAGGCCGCTCGTGGGCTCGTCGAGCACGACGATCTTGGGCTCAACCACTACGACGGAGGCAAGCGCCACCATTTGTCGCTGGCCGCGCGAAAGCGAGAAAGGTGCCTCATCGGCAGGCAGGCCAAAGCGGTCGATAACAAGTTGAGCACGACGCAGAGCCTCGGCACGGTCGATGCCGGCAAGCTCCAGGCCAAAAGCGACCTCGTCGAGTACGGTATCCTTACAGATCTGGCGGTCGGGGTTTTGGAAGAGCGTTGCGACCTCGCGGGCAATGCGGCTCGTGGGGACCGCGGCGGTATCCAGCCCCGTAACGCGCGCGCTGCCCGAGGCGGGCTTAAGCAGGCCTGTGAGCAGCTTGGTGAGCGTGGTCTTGCCGGCACCGTTCTGGCCGACGATGCCCACGAGCTCGCCGGGATAGAGGGTCAGGTTGAGGTCGTGGACGGCGGCGCCGCCATTGGGATAGGCAAACTCAACATGGTCGAAGGTGAGCACGGGCTCGGCGTCCTTGGCGTGCGGGCGCAACGACGGTGCGTGCGGTGAGCCGGCGGGTGCCTGAATGTCGCTGCTTGCGTGTGCGGGGTCGACGATGCCCGAAATCAGGCGCTCGGCCTCATCGACATCCAAGCAAGGGGTACCGCTTACCAGGCCATCGGCCTCGAGGCTATTGAAGATACGCGTGACGCGAGGGCAGTCGACGCCGATGGCACGGAGCTCGTCGGTATGCGCGAAGACCTCGTGTGGCTCGCCCTGCAGCGCGATTTCGCCATGGTTGAGCACGAGCACGCGGTTGCAGTACTCCGAGAGTAGGGCGACCTTTTGCTCAACGACGACGATGGTGATTCCAAGCGCGCGGTTTGCCTCACGCAGCGTCTCGAAGACCAACGTGGAGCTGGCGGGGTCGAGTGCCGCGGTGGGCTCGTCGAGAACCAAGACGCGCGGACGCATGGCGAGGATGGCAGCGATGGCCACCTTTTGCTTCTGTCCGCCCGAGAGGGTGGCGATCTCGCGGTCACGCAGGTCGCTGATGCCGACGGTCTCGAGCGTTTCACTCACGCGCCGCTCGATCTGGTCGTGGGGAACGCCAAAGTTCTCGAGGCCAAAGAGCATCTCGTCCTCGACGACCGAAGCGACCATCTGCGTGTCGATATCCTGCAGCACACTGCCGACGATTTGCGACACGTCGGTGAGCGAGGCTTCGCAGGTGTCGTGGCCCTCTACCATGACGGCCCCAAAGAACGTGCCGGTGTAGTGGTGGGGCACGGCACCCGACAGGCAGGCGGCAAGCGTGGACTTGCCGGCGCCCGAGGGCCCGATGATGCCGATGAAATCTCCCTTGTTCACGCTGAGCGAGATGTGGCTGAGCGCCCGCTCGGTCTGCGTGCCATAGGAGAACGAGACATCGTCGACGTTGATGATCGTTTCCATGGATACCTTTCATAGTCATTGGGGACGTTCTTTAATGACTAGTCGTTTAAGAACGTCCCCAAGAGTTAACTGTTTGGGACAGTCTTTGCCGGTGGAGCACGGAGACGGCTTTACGAGGGGCCCCAGGTTGGCGCGAAAGAGGAGCGAAGCGTACTTGGGTACGCGAGCGACGAATGAACGCCAAGATGGGGTGGCTCGTAAAGCCGAGCAGGTTAGTTGAGCTTCAGGGCCTTCTGAATGGGCAGGTAGAGGGCGCCGACCAGAATGGCGTTAAAGACGGCGGTCATGGCGACGACGGGCAACATAGCGGCGGCGAGCTCGCCGACCACGCCAAGCATGGCCATCTTGATAACCATGAAGATGACGCCGGAGACAAAGGTGGTCACGAAGGTAGCGACGATGGCGACGGCAGGCTTAACCTGACCGTTCTTGCCGGCGGCGTTGACGATGCCGGCCATGAGCATGGCGGCGATGCCCTCGGCGGCAAAATCGACGAACGGCGAAGTGGTGGTGATCTGGATCACGGCAGCCGAGATGAGGCCAATGACGAGCGCCTGGCCGATGTTGGGGCGAACGACCAGGATGGTGAGGCAGAAGGCTGAGATGATGAACTCGGGGCTGATCATGCCGCCCGAGATGCCCGAGATTGCCTTGCCGACGGTGAAGTTGAGGATGAAGCCGGCGGCGAGCAGGATGGCGAGCAGGACGAGGGCGCGGACATCGAGTTTGCCGCGATCGGCGGTCTGGACGGTGCGGGGCTGGGTGGCGGTGGTGTTCTGAGACATGGTGAAAATCCTTTCGGAAGGGGATTGCAAGAGAAAAGCGGAGGCGCGTGATGCGAATGCGATCGGGCTCGAGATAGAAAAAGGCCCCCGGTCGAAACCGGAGGCCTTCCAATCACCTAGAGCGCAAAAACAGGCGTGAGGGACTCACTGTCGACCGATCGTATTCGCATCACGCCACCACCAGTTGTTGAGAGACTTCATCGTGTTCTTCATGTTGGTGGCTCCTTTCGTGATGCCGTGGCGCGGTCGCACCTAGTTGCTGTTGCGCTGCACTATAGCACAGCGAAGTGTGTGCGGGGAAATCTTTTTTAAAAAGATTTCAGGCGGGTTTCCCGTCGGTCAAAAAGGCGGGTTAAGTGGGCGTGGTGACTCATGTGCCCCGCCCGCTCAGCTAAGACGTTACTCCTTATTGCGACGGTAGAGGAAGTAACCGCCCGCGGAGATGACGGCAACGCCAGCGATGGCGAATGCAGCCACCATGCGGCCATCAAAACGATCGCCAGTGGTGGGCAGGCCGCCCTTGGTGTTCGTCTTGTTGGTGGTTACCGTGGTCGTGGTGTCCGACTTGCCGGGCTTCTCGGGCTTGGTGGTGGGCTGCTCGGGCTTAGCGGGCTGTTCGGGCTTAGCGGGCTGCTCGGGGGTACCGGGCTGTTCGGGAGTTCCGGGCTGATCCGGGGTCACCGGGTCGGTGGCAAGAGTGTCCTTGGCATAGGTGATGGACACCTTGAGGCCGTTGGTCTCAGTGTTCAGGTCGCTCGGGGTGAAGGGCGTGCTGAAATCCTCAGCCTTCAGATAAGCGCGCATCTCCTGGAGAAGGGCCTTGCACTTGACGTAGGTGTTCTCAGTGGCAGCCTTGCCGGCCTTGTTTGCCAGGGCGGTGCGGCCCTCAGTGGTGGTCTCGGCCTGCATAGCAGCATCGACCTCAAGGTTCTGCTCGATGAGCTCGTTCTGGAGAGCGTCGAGGTAGGCGCGAACGCCGGTGCCGAGCTGCTCGCGGTGCTCGTAGCAGAGGGAACTAATGTCCATGAGGACGTAGTTGATGGAGTTCTCGGGCTCCTCGTTGTTCACGATGTCCGTCTCTTCGCAGTGATCGTAGGAGACATCCTGATTGCTGAAGTAGGGGCTGACCTCGGTGAGCAGTGCAGAGTACAGAGGAATAGCGACGGAGTAGGCGGCGCGGGAGAGCATCTCCCACTGAATGGTCGCGATCTCGGGGTCCATGCCCTGACGGATCTGGAAGAGGTTGGTCTCGGTGCTTCTTTCGGTGCCGATGGCGTAGACACCGTCGGTGTTGGCGTTGAGGCCGGGGACATTTTCGCCGCGGTTGCCAAATGCACGGATCATCTCAAAGGTGTTCCAGTCGGACTTGCCGGGCTTGAAGAACAGGGGCTGGATCTCGCTGACCATGGCTCCGATTTGGTCGGGGCCTTTTTCCGGTTTAACCGTGACGATGTCGTAATCCGCACCCTTGGTCAACGGGGCCATGAAGTAATCGCGGCCCTGGACATAGCGAGTCCACTGATGAACGCCGGAATCGGCGACGCTTTTGCCATAGGTCTTGGCAACGTCGAACTTGCCGTCGGTGTACTCGGCGAAGCCATTTTTCTCGGGCATGGTCTGGATGCCCTCGGAGTGGAGGCAGTTCTCGTCGTCATCAAGGTTGACATCGTAATTGAGTCCGCCGATGTTGGGGTTGAGTGAGGCGACGTCATCGGCGAGCTTCATGGCGATCCACTGGTGGCCGGAAAGTGCGGCAAACAGCCAAGTCTCGTTGCTGTCGGCGATGATAATCTGATCGTTGCCGTTGGCGCCCTGCTCGTCGATGATCTTGCCGAGGAGCTCGACACCCTCACGTGCTTTGGCACTTTCGCCTAAGATAACGCTGCCGTAGCTATACTCGCCAATGCCAGTGTCGGTCAGGGGGTCTGCCTTGGCGGCTTTATCGTTCATGTTGGTGGTCAGCGTTGCGGAGCAGGACACGCCCTTCTCGTTGATGCCTGCCTCAGAGTAGGCATCATAGCGCCCGTGCCACTGCGAAGGATGATCGCGCACGTAGCTATAACGATATGTAGTCTTGGTCGACCTGTATGAGAAGTCGGACTCGTCTGAGCCGTAGGTATACCCGGGGGCATGCGACGGCTCAATGCCAAAGTGCTTGAGGTAGCGCGGGCCAAAGTCCTCGGCGCGACCATAATATGTGTTGCCGTCGGCTGTTAGGTTTTTGCCCATGTACATCTGCGTGCAGGCGAGCGCAGATGTCGGCATGGACATGATGGTCGCAGCTCCAAAGGCGAGGCCTATGCCTAGCTTCTTGAGCGCGTTGACGGGGCGAGTTTTCCTCATTTTCCCTCCCAGCGTGCGAAAGCCCTCTGTCGCCAGAGGGCTTCAGCCAATAAAGACACCTCATTAGCGTAACGAACTGGAAACAATATTCATCTATGAAAGAAACTTACTCGATAAGCGTGATGAAATATGCGATGAACGGTTAATCGTACTCAGTTTGCAGCTTTACTTTAATAAAGACGCCCTGTAATTACTGTAGCCGAATAAAGTAGCTGGGAATGCCCGAAATGAAAATCCCCCGCTGTTTGACGAATGCATAAACAGTGGGAGAGTCGATAACTGGATGAATATCATACCAATGTGGATTTACTTCTTTCGGCGGTGAATCACGTTGATGGCGTAACCGACGAGCATGGCCAAGACGATGACAATAAAGCCGATCAGGGGATTGTCGTTCATAGGGTCCTCCTATTTTCCGAGCGGGGAGAATTCGTCGACGATGAGGTCGAGGCATTGCGGAAGCGCGCGGGCTCCAAAGACGCCCGAGTTGCTGGAGATAATCTCGCCATCGAACTGCATGCCCAGTGACGGGGTGCAGGTGATCTTGGCTTCCTTGGTCTGGATGATCTTGAACTGTGGGCGCCCGAGTACCTTGCCGGCGGGGTCAAGCGCAGCGGTGATCACGGTAGGCAGCAGCTGCACGGTGCGCACGGGTTCGATGACCGCAATGTCGACCATGCCGTCGTTCATGCGGCAGTTGGGGAACAGGTTGATGTCGTTTTGGATGACCGAGGTGTTGCCGGCCATGCAGCAGATGCCATCGAGCTCCTCGACAATGCCGTCATGCTCGATGGTAAAGTGCGCCACCGTGGGGTTGGGCGTGGCGAGCGCGGAGAGGAAGTAGGCGATCTCGCCGATGTCGTTTTTGGTAGGGGCGGCCTTCATCATGATCTCGGCGTCGAAGCCCGAGCCGGCGATGATGATAAAGCCGTGGCGCCTTTCGTTGCCGTTCTCGTCGAGCCAAAAGAGCTCGCCCATGTCCACTTTGACCGTGCGACCGGCACGGCAGGCCTTGGCAAGTGCCGCTGCCTCGGGGGCATTACCGATGTTGTTAAAGAACAGGCAGGCTGTGCCGGAGGGGAAGACGAGCGTGGGGACGCCGCATCCGCGCATTTGGTCGAGTACGTTGGAGACGGTGCCGTCGCCGCCCGAAATCACCACGCGATCAAACTCGCGCACGTCTGCCACGGCGTCTTCGGGTTCCATGCCATCGCCGATAAAACGCATCACGACCTCGTCGCCGCCCTGCGCGAGGGCGTGCGTGAATGCGTAGATTTCATCTGAGCTGGGGCCCGATGCCGGGTTGTGGATGATAAGGCAGCGCATACTTACGTTCCCGTTCTGTGACTAACCGAGTATAGTTGTAAGGCAATGCCGATATCCTACCCGTGTTTTTCGGGCCTAACCTTATTCGATGGGTTGATATGTACATTTCCACACATCAGGCTCTACTCGACTTTTGCCAGCGCGCCCGTGAGTTTGACGCGATTGCCGTCGATACCGAGTTTTTGCGCGAGCGCACGTTCCATCCGCGCCTGTGTTTGGTTCAGATTGCCACCCCTGCCGAGAGCGTTGCGGTCGACCCTCTGGTGATCGACGACCTGTCGCCGCTGGCCGAGCTTATGGCCGACGAGAGCGTGATCAAAGTCTTCCACGCCTGCTCGCAGGATATGGAGGTTATGCTCCATACCGTGGGCGTGCTGCCGCGTCCGATTTTTGACACGCAGGTGGCCGCCGCCTTTTTGGGCGAACGCCAGCAGATTTCCTACGGCGCGCTCGTGCAGACGTTTTGCGGCGTCTCGCTGCCCAAGACCGAGTCGCTGACCGACTGGTCGCGTCGCCCGCTGACCGACAAACAGATCGAGTACGCGATCGATGACGTCAAGTACCTGATCGTCGCCTATACCGAGATGATGAGCCGCCTGCGCGAGCTGGGCCGCGTGGACTGGGTGCTCGACGAGCTGCGCCCGCTGGCTGACGAGTCGCACTATCGCGCCGATCGCCACGAGGCGTTCCGTAAGGTCAAACGCATCAATTCGTGCAGCCGTCACCAGTTGGGCATCGCGCGCGAGCTCGCCGCCTGGCGCGAGGACCGCGCCGAGCGCCGCAACATCCCGCGCAAGTGGGTCATGTCCGACGATACGCTGCTGGCGCTCGTTAAGCGCAATCCCGTGCGCGTTGAGGAGTTCCGTAGCATTCGCGGTACCGACCAGTTGGGGGAGCGCGACGTGGACGGCGCGCTCATGGCCATCAAGCGCGGTGCGAGCTGCCCGCACGATCGCCTGCCGCTCATGGTGCGCGGGCATCGCCAGATCTCTCCGGAGCTGGAGAGCGTGACGGATCTCATGTACGCGCTCATCCGCCTGGTTGCCGAGCGCTCGGGGGTGGCGACCTCGGTCATTGCCTCGCGCGATGACCTGGCCGATTACATCGAGCATCCTGAGCAAAGCCCCCTGCGCGAAGGCTGGCGTTTTGAGCTTGTGGGTTCGCGCCTGGACGATCTGCTTTCCGGCAATATGGGGCTGACGGTGAAGGACGGCAAAATTGAATTGCTATAAGGAAGCCTAGCCGCTTGAGTGGGTAGAATGCCTCCAACGTGTAACTCGATTCGGAGGAATTCGCATGCCCTATTATTATGGTTACGGCTTTGGCATCGACCCGCTGTACCTGCTGGTTGTTCTTGTCTGCACGGTGCTTGGCCTTGCCGCACAGAACTATATCAACTCGACGTACAAAACCTGGTCCAAGGTTCGCTCAGACGGCGACACGGGCGCCACGGTCGCTCGCCGCATGCTTGACGCCAGCGGTTGCAATGCCGTGGGTATCAAGGGCGTTGCCGGTGAGCTCACCGACCATTACAACCCGCAGGATAACAATCTGTATCTCTCGGATGCCAACCGTTCGGGCGGGTCGGTCGCAAGCGTTGCCGTCGCCTGCCACGAGGCGGGCCATGCCGCCCAGCGCCAAAGCGGTTACGCCATGATGAAGGTACGTACCGCCCTCGTGCCGGTCGTCAACTTTACCCAGAACACCTGGACCATCGTGTTGCTCTTGGGCCTGTTTATGAACATCGCGGGACTCACGACCCTCGCGCTGATCTTCTTCTCGTTAAGCGTGCTGTTCCAGCTCGTTACGCTGCCGGTCGAGATTGACGCCAGCCGCCGCGCCGTGGCGTATATCGAGCAGTCGGGCATGAGCTCCAAACAGGTCAACGGTGCCAAGAAGGTGCTGACGGCCGCCGCGCTTACCTATGTGGCTGCGGCGCTCACCTCGATTATTCAGCTGCTCTATCTTATGGCTCGCTACAACAGAAACTCCAACCGATAACAAATTGGGTCGCTGGGCGCCGCGGGGATTTGTGTCCCCGCGGCGCTGTACTATGTGTTGGACTTGAATTTGCGCAGGGCCGGAGCCCTTGTGCACGATGACGAAAGGAGGCTGCGTGGCAGGCTGGAATCTAACCGGCAATGCCGTTTCCGCCGAGTTCGACGGTTCGGACGAGCAGGAGCGCAAAGAGCTCAGCGTGAGCCAGGCGGTAGAGATCGCCGCCGGTGCGCTCGAGGCCATTCCGCAGCTGAGCGTTCTGGGCGAGGTCACGGGTTTTCGTGGCCCAAACGCCCGAAGCGGCCACTGCTACTTTCAGATCAAGGACGACTCGGCGGCCGTCGACTGCATCATCTGGAAGGGCGCTTACCTTAAGCGCACCTTCGACTTGCGCGACGGCATGCAGGTAAGCTTTAAGGGCGGCTTCAATCTCTACAAGCCTACGGGTCGTATGAGCTTCGTCGCCCGCTCGTTCTCGTTAGCGGGGGAGGGTCTGCTGCGTCAACAAGTGGCGCAACTGGCCGAAAAGCTACGCCGCGAGGGCCTGATGGACGAAGCGCGCAAGCGCCGCATCCCGGTGTTCTGCTCCCGCGTGGCGGTCGTCACCTCGCTTTCGGGTGCCGTAATCGACGACGTCAAGCGTACATTGCGTCGTCGCAACCCGCTCGTCGAGCTCGTTTGCGTGGGCGCCAAGGTTCAAGGCGAGGGTGCGCCGGCCGAGCTCATTGAGGGCTTGCGCCGCGCCGCTTCCATTACGCCGGCGCCCGACTGTATTTTGCTGGTGCGCGGCGGCGGTTCCTTTGAGGACCTCATGACCTTTAATGACGAGGAGCTTGCCCGCGCGGTGGCGGCTTGTCCTGTGCCCGTGGTGACCGGCATTGGCCATGAGCCCGATACCTCGATTTGCGACATGGTGAGCGACCGACGCGCCTCCACGCCCACGGCGGCGGCAGAATCGGTGGCGCCGGCTATGACGGAGTTGGCCGATGTGCTCGAGGCGCGCCATCAGCGTCTGGGTGCCGCGATGGCATCGATGATTGGGTCGGCCCAGGTCGACCTGGAGATGCTCGATCAGCGCGGTCGCCGTGCCTGGGATACCTATACGGCTCGCTTGGGTGATGCGCTCGATGCCGCTGCGTGTCGCCCGTGCCTCAACGACCCCACATTTATGGTCGAGCGTCGCGAATCGGAGCTTGCGCTGACTGCCGATCGCCTGTCGGGCGCCATAGTACGCTCGGTCGGGACATTCCGCTCCAACTTTGAGCGCTTTCCCGAGCGTCTGATTACAAGCACCTCGGGGCTCGATGGTAAGCGCCATGCGCTCACGCTTGCGAGTTCCCGCCTAGAGCATCAAGGGCGCACGATGCTCAGCAAGCCAGCGTCCGACCTGAGCCGTGCGGCAGCGTCGCTCGATGCCCTGTCGCCGCTCAAAGTGCTTGCTCGCGGCTATTCCATCGCGTACAGCGATGATGGTGTGGCTACGAGTGCCAAGACCTTTAAGCCTGGCGACGCCATTCGCGTGCACATGGCAGACGGCAACGTGGCAGCAACGGTCGATACGGTCGAGTAACCCGCGTTTCATAGCGATAAACCTTTAGGAAAGGAAACAGATATGGCAGAGAAGACCCCGGTCGAACAGCTTACGTACAAGCAGGCCTCGCAGGAGCTGGAGCTCATCATCCGCAGCCTTGAGTCGGGCGATATGGAGCTCGAGGAGTCGCTCGAGAGCTACACCCGCGGCGTCGAGCTCCTCAAAAGCCTGCGCACCCGCCTGTCCGATGCCGAGCAGAAGGTCTCGGTGCTCCTTAAGGACGTCGACGGCAACGACGTGCTCGCCGACGGCGAGGCCGCCAACACCGATGATAACCTTTCGTTCTAAGCATCTCGACCAAATATAATTACCTTGGTCTGTAAGAAAGGAACCAGCTATGTGCGATTGCATCTTCTGTAAAATTGCCAACCACGAGATCCCCTCGACCGTTGTCTATGAGGACGACCAGGTCATCGCCTTCGACGACCTCAACCCGCAGGCGCCGGTCCACACGCTCGTGATCCCTAAGAAGCACTACAGCGACATCGCCGACAGCGTGCCTGCCGAGACCATGGGCGCCATGGCCCACGCCATCCAGGAGGTCGCCAAGGCCAAGGGTCTGGAGGACGGTTTCCGCGTCATCTCCAACAAGGGCGTTAACGCCGGCCAGACCGTCATGCACTTCCACATGCACGTCCTCGGCGGCAAGAGCCTGGGCGAGAACCTCATCTGAGGACGCGTAGCCCGTCGACTTGGCTGCCTTTGGAGTAATCTATGCAGCTTTCTCAACTCGAATACCTTCAAGCGGTAGCGAACTATGGCGGCGTGCGCAAAGCAGCTCGCGCCGTTCATGTGAGTCCGCAGGCCGTTTCGTCGGCAATCAAAAAGTTGGAATCTGAGTATCAGATTGTTTTGCTCGACCGATCGGCGGGGGAGGCTGTTTTGTCTCCGGCGGGCAGAGAATTTGCGCGTCGTGCACGCGTGATCCTGACACAAGTCGACGATCTCAAAAAGTACGCTCAATCGAGGGGCGACGGCGTTTCGCCCGATGGCCACTTTCGTCTTTACGCCCCCTGCCTTCATGGGCGGGGGCGCCTTTTTGCCGAAAACTGGTATGACTCGTTTGAACGCTCGCATCCTCAGATTCACCTTGATGTGTGGCATCAGCCAACGGCTACATGCTTTGAATCACTTGTGCTTGGTATTTCGGATGCGGCCATCTCATTTGAGGAACCAAGGGACAGTGTCCTTTCTTCAAAATATTTGGGTGAAAAGGAGCTCAAGGTTCTTTCATGCCCAGCGGGTCATCAATCTGTGGGCGCCATGACCATTCGCGAGTTACTGGGCGGCAGGCTCGCTGTTCCCATTAATTTGTCACCCTGTCTCAATGCAATCAATCAATGTCCCGAAGCCCAGCTCGTCAATTTTCGCTTCCGTGATGTTGAATACGGAAACAGGGCGCAGACTGAGTTTCTTCAAGCCGGGGGATTGATATTGAGTTTTTCTGGCTCTTCTCTCGCATCAGATGTATTGGAAGTGAGCGAGTGCTCCATTGAAGGTTCGCGTGACGTAGCCTTGCCCATCTACTTTTGCTATCGACAAAATGCCTGGACTGATCGACACCAGACGGTTTTTCTGCACCTATTGCGTCATCTTGCTTCGTGAGATTAATTGGCTTCGAGGCATCAAGTGATTATTGACGCCTTGTAACACATAGCTGACAGCTTTGCCCTCATGCTTTTCCAAGATTCCGATTTAGATTGCTGACTCTTGGAGGGTGGAGCATGAAAAACCGTACGGTTTTGCTTTATATGACGTTCGTTTTTCTGCCGAACTTCAGCACCATCTTGTATTTTCTAACTGTCTACCTTGAGTTCGTCGGACTTTCGATGGTATCGATTTCTAGCATGATGATTGCATATCAAGTGAGCAAGTTCATCCTTGAAGTTCCCACTGGCTATATTGCTGATAGGTTTGGACGAAAGACAAGCGGTCTCGTTGGCGTCGTGGGAATGCTTGGATACTACGCCGCCCTGCTTCTCGTCCGTTCTCCCCTGCTTTTAATCGGTGCGTTCGCTCTCAAGGGTTTTGCCGTTGCGTGTGTGAGCGGATCCATCGAAGCGATTTACATTGACAGCGTCTCTCAGGACCAGCTCGTAAGACTTAATGTCGTTGAGCGATTTGTTTTCTATGCCTCTTATGCCATCTCCGCTTGCGTGGGCGGTTTCATTTCGTCCGTCGGTGCATATCTCATTGGTCTTTCGGCAGATATCATCGCAATGGTGTTGACGTTGGTTGTCGTTGTCTGCATTCCTGAGATGCGAAGAGGGGGCACTGCGACGACACCTGAACATGGGATTAGCCCGAAGATGATCGGTGCCGCTATTGCGGGTAATGGCATTCTTCGTTCAGCGTTCATCATGGACTGTTCTCAGGCATTTGCTTTTGTCGCCCTGGAAGACTTTTTCTCACTGCTGCTTGCGGGTCGCGGAATGAATGCCGTCGCTTCGGGTGTGACCATTGCGGTTCAGCTCCTTGCCTCGGCCTCCATGGGACTTATTGTGCCCTGTGCGATTGCTCATGTCGACAAGGGCCGCTTTGCGCGTATTTGCGGCATCGTGCGTCTTTTCCTGACAGCTCTGTTTTTGATTCCCTTAACTCCGGTTTATTTGCTGCCCGTGTTCTATGTGCTGCAGACGGTCGCGTACTCGTTATTTGCTCCAATTAAATACTCAATTTTTCAAAAAGCAGCCGATCCTTCGATGCGCTGTTCACTGATTTCGGTTCAAAGCCAGATGGTGGCGGTGGGTGCCATCCTTTTCTATCTGTTCAACGCTGCGTTGAGCGGCATCGCGGGCATTCGAGTCATATTGCTTGTCGCGCTCGGGATTTCTTCCCTTGTGTATATCCCCGCGTTATTTCGTCTTACAAGCCAGAGGACATGAGTATTTAGGCACCGATAACTTATATATCAACGCAATAAACCCGAGCGCGAGGGCGTTTGGGTTTATTATTGAAGCGTATGTAACCTGGCGGCGCCACACCGCCTGTTAGTAGGGAGACACATGAACGTTCTGGTCGTCAACGCAGGATCTTCGACCCTTAAGTATCAGGTCATCGATACCAAGTCCCATAAGGTGTCCGCAAAGGGCTCCTGCGAGCGCGTCTGCTTTACCGGTGGCACTTTCACCCATGCTGCCAACGGCTCCAAGAAGGTGACCGAGAACATCGAGTTCCCCGACCACAAGGTCGCCATCGAGGTTGTCCTGAAGGACCTCGAGGCCAACGGCGTCAAGATTGAGGGTATCGGCCACCGTATCGTTCAGGGCGGTTGGTACTTTGGCGATTCCTCCCTCGTCGACGAGGATGTCCTCGCCAAGATCCGCGAGGTCGCTCCGCTCGCCCCGCTGCACAACAACCCCGAGGCCAACGTTATCGAGTACTGCCTGGAGCAGTATCCCGACCTGCCCAACGTCACGGTTTACGACACCGCTTTCCACTTCAACATGCCCGAGGTCGCCAAGACTTACGCCCTGCCCAAGGACGTCTGCGACAAGCTGCACATCCGTAAGTACGGCGCCCACGGCACCAGCTACCGCTACATCTCCAAGAAGGTCGCCGAGATGACCAACGGCGAGGCCCGCAAGGTCGTCGTGTGCCATATCGGCTCCGGCGCTTCCCTGTGCGCCATCGAGGACGGCAAGTGCATGGACACCACCATGGGCTTGACGCCGCTCGACGGCGTTATGATGGGCACCCGCTGCGGCTCCATCGACCCGGCTACCGTGTGCTACCTGCAGCGCGAGGGCGGCTACACCTTCGACGAGGTCGACGAGATGATGAACAAGAAGTCCGGCCTTTTGGCTGTGACCGGCGGCAAGACCAACGACTGCCGCAACGTCGAGGAGCTCGCCGCTGCCGGTGACCCCGAGGCCCAGCTTGCCTTCGATATGTTCGTCTACAAGATTGCCGCCAAGGCTGCCGAGATGGCCACCTCCATGTGCGGTATGGACACCCTGGTCTTCACTGCCGGCATCGGTGAGCACGCTCCTGCCGTCCGCGCCGGCGTGGCCGACCGCCTGGCCTTTATGGGCGTCAAGATGGATCATGCCCGCAACGCCCTGCGTGGTGACGGCGCATGGTGCCTGTCTGCCAAGGATTCCAAGGTTAAGATTTTCGTTATCCCCACGGACGAGGAGTTCATGATCGCTTCCGACGTCGAGCGCATCGTCAACGGCAAGTAATTGCAAAAGGGGAGGGGCTGGACGACCGAGCGCCGTTCGGCCCCTCTTTTGTGCTCGTTGGGCGATATGCCTGATAGTTATTTATTAAGTTGTGATAACTTCTTATTAACATGCGGCCGCCTTAAGGGGTCTGCGCCGACCGTATCGCACTGCAAAGGAGTCTCATGAACGTACTTGTTGTCAACGCCGGTAGCTCAAGCCTTAAATATCAGCTTTTGGATACCGATACCCGCGAGGTTTTCGCCAAGGGCAACTGCGAACGTATCGGTTCGGACATGGGCATCTTTGGCCACTCCGAGAACGGTGGCGCCAAGCAAACCGAGGAGGTCCCCTTCCCGGACCACCGTTCGGCTATCGCACGTGTGCTCGAGGAGCTCGAGAAGACCGACTTTACGATCGATGGCATTGGGCATCGTATTGTTCAGGGTGGCTGGTACTTTGACGATTCCGCGGTCGTCGACGATGAGGTCATGGCTAAGATTCTCGAGGTGGCACCGCTTGCCCCGCTGCACAACTACGGCGAGGCAGCGGCAATCGAGTATTGTCGCGAGAAGTATCCGGAGCTGCCCAACGTGGCCGTCTTCGACACCTCGTTCCACATGACTATGCCCGAGGTCGCCTACACCTACGCCCTGCCCAAGGACGTGTGTAACAAGTACCACGTGCGCAAGTACGGCGCCCACGGTACGAGCCACCGCTACGAGTGGATGATGGCCAAGGAGATCCTGGGTTCGCGCTGCCACCGTCTGCTTTCGTGTCATCTGGGCAACGGCGCTTCACTCGCCGCCATTGAGGACGGTGTATGCCGCGATACCACGATGGGCCTCACGCCGCTCGACGGCCTGATGATGGGCACCCGTTGTGGTTCCATTGACCCGGCTACCGTGTGCTACCTGCAGCGCGAGGGCGGCTACAGCTACCAGGAAGTCGATGACATGATGAACAAGCAGTCTGGTCTGCTTGCCATCTCGGGCATCTCCAACGACGCCCGTGACATCCGCACGCGCGCCTCCGAGGGCGACGAGCGCTGCCTGCTCGCCTTCGATATGTTCGCCTACAAGGCCATGCAGCAGGCCGGCTCCATGATTGCCTCCATGGCGGGCGTGGACACCATTACCTTTACCGCCGGCATTGGCGAGAACGACTGGTCGATCCGCAAGGCTTTCTGCGACTGCTTCGAGTGGCTGGGCGTGCGCATCGACAACAACAAGAACCGCGAGGCCGTGGGTAACGGCCCGCAGGTCATCAGCGCCGCCGGTTCCGCCGTCACGGTCATGGTCATCCCCACCGACGAGGAATACATGATCGCCCACGACGTCGAACGCCTGACCAAGAACAACTAACGCATTCGTCTGTAATTGAAAAAAGGCCTCCAGAGCAACAGCTCCGGAGGCCTTTTTACTAGCAGGCGGTAATTCCAGTCCCAAAGTGACCATCGCCGGCAACGCCTGCGCTTTCAGCAACGGCATCCATTCGTTCAGATCCTAAGCCCCAGCTCGTAGCCAAGCCGCCGCCCACTCCAGATTCCCTGACTGCTGCGTGACGGCAGGGACCCTGCAGGGCAAAGCTCTGAAAACATTCCGCAGGACGCAAAGAGGCTCCGCCGCGCGAAGCGCGCAGCGGAGCCTCTTTGCATGTCCGAGGACGTTTTCAGAGCTTTGCCCTGCAGGGTCCCGAGGGGATATGTAATCTATTCAGCCATCTGAGCCTGGACGGCGGTGATGGCTACGACACCCACGATGTCGTCGGCAGAGCAGCCGCGCGAAAGGTCATTGACCGGCTTGGCGATGCCCTGCAGGATGGGGCCGTAAGCGTCGGCGCCAGCGAAGCGCTGGACCAGCTTGTAGCCGATGTTGCCGGCCTCGAGGTCGGGGAACACGAGCACGTTGGCCTTGCCGGCGACAGAGGAGCCGGGAGCCTTGAGCTGGGCGACGGTGGGGACGATAGCGGCGTCGAGCTGCAGGTCGCCATCGATGGCGAGCTCGGGAGCCTTCTCCTTGCAGAACTTCACGGCCTCCTGGACCTTCTTGGCGACCTCGCCGCCGGCGGAGCCCATGGTGGAGTAGGAGAGCATGGCCACGTGCGGCTCAACGTTGCCCATGAAGGTGGACCAGGAGTGAGCGGAGGCGATGGCGATCTCGGAGAGCTCGTCGGAGGACGGGTTGATGTTGAGGCCGCAGTCGGCGAAGATCAGCGTGCCGTCGGTGCCGAACTGCGGGGTGTCGGTGCACATCACGAAGAAGGCCGAGACCAGCTTGGTGCCCGGGGCGGTCTTGAGGATCTGAAGCGCGGGGCGCAGGGTGTCGGCGGTGGAGTGGCAGGCGCCGGAGACCAGGCCGTCGGCGTCGCCCATCTTGACCATCATGGTGCCAAAGTAGGTGGCGTCCATCACCTGGGCGCGAGCCTGCTCGATGGTAACGCCCTTCTTGGCGCGGAGCTCGGCAAACTTCTGCGCGTACTCCTCGTGCTTCTCGGCATTGCGCGGGTCGATGACGGTGGCGCCGGGAACGTTGATCTCGTTGGGATCGCCCAGGATGACGATGTTGGCCAGGCCTTCCTCGATGATCTTGTTGGCCGCGACGATGGTGCGCGGATCCTCGCCCTCGGGCAGGACGATCGTCTTAAGGTCGGCCTTGGCGGCAGACTTCATACGGTTCAGGAAATCGCTCATGATACTCCTTACAAGCGTTTCGCTAAGCTCCAGGCCCTCGGCTGTACACGAATAAACCCGCTGCTAGCGGGTTTACCTTTCAATAATGTACGCCGCGGTGCTTGAGCTTTCCTTGTGTGGCAAGCTCATTATAGGACGCATTAGCGCTATAATCGCTCTGATAAATATGTCTCGACGTATGTTCGAGAAAAAGCCCAGTTAAAAAGCGTGTGGCTTTTGACAAGGAGTATTGATGCAGATTACCTCAGGCCTGCCTGAAGGCTTTAATGCCGGTGCGTACGACATGATCGTTGTCGGCGCCGGTTATGCCGGTGCCGTTTGCGCCCGCCGTCTTGCCGAAACTATCGGCTATCGTGTTGCCGTTTTGGAGCGTCGCGGCCACATCGCGGGTAATGCCTACGACTGCACTGACGAGGCCGGAATCCTGGTCCACGAGTACGGTCCGCACATCTATCACACTTTTAATGAGCGCGTCCATAACTTCCTGTCGCGCTTTACCAAGTGGACGGACTACCAGCACAAGGTGCTCGCCAACATCAACGGCACCCTCATGCCCGTACCCTTTAACCATGCGAGCCTCAAGCTCGCCTTTGGCGATGAGCGCGGCGAGGAGCTGTACCAAAAGCTCGTGGAGACCTTTGGCAAGGACGTCAAGGTGCCCATTATGGAGCTGCGCAAGAAGAACGACCCGGATCTTGCCGAGGTCGCCGATTATGTCTATGAGAACGTCTTTTTGCATTACACCATGAAGCAGTGGGGCCAGACGCCCGACCAGATCGACCCCTCGATCACCGGCCGCGTTCCCGTCTTTGTGGGCGATGACGATCGCTACTTCCCGCAGGCTCCTTTCCAGGGCATGCCGCAGGACGGCTATACCGCGCTGTTCGAGCATATGCTCGATCACGATCTGATCGACGTGTTCTGCGACGTGGACGCCCGCGATCTCTTTGAAATCGACGAGACCACCGTCAAGATCGATGGCAAGGTCTACGGCGGCGAGATTGTCTATACCGGTCCTCTCGATGAGCTGTTCAGCCTCGACTTGGGTGCGTTGCCGTACCGCACGCTCGATATGAAGTTCGAGACGCTCGATATGGACCAGTTCCAGCCCGTGGGCACCGTCAACTACACCACGAGCGAGGACTACACGCGTATCACCGAGTTCAAGAACATGACCGGTCAGGTCCTGCCCGGCAAGACCACCATCATGAAGGAGTACTCCAAGGCCTATACGCCCGGCTCGGGCGAGACGCCGTACTACGCCATTCTTGAGCCCGAGAACCGTGAGCTCTATGAGCGCTATCTTGAGCGCGTCCAGAACCTGACGAACTTCCACCCGGTGGGTCGTCTGGCCGAGTATCGTTACTACGATATGGACGCCGTGACCAATTCTGCCCTCGATCTTTCGGATGAGATTATCGCCTGCCATGCATAAAGTCATAACATTCGGTATTCCCTCGTATAACGCCGCCAAGGACATGGACCATTGCATCACCTCCATCTTGGAGGGGAGCAATTACGCCACCGATATCGAGATTATCGTGGTGGACGACGGCTCCAAGGACGAGACGGCCGCCAAGGCCGACGAGTGGGAGGCCCGTTATCCTGGAATCATCCGCGCGGTGCACCAGGAGAATGGCGGTCACGGTATTGCCGTCCTTTCGGGTCTGCGCGAGGCGCAGGGCACCTACTACAAGGTTGTCGACTCGGACGACTGGCTTGACGGCGCTGCCCTTTCGACCATGCTGTCGATTCTGCGTGGCTTTGAGGAGCGCGACCAGCGCGTTGACCTGTTTATCTCGAACTACGTGTACGAGAAGGTTTACGAGGGCACGCATACCGCTATCGGTTACAAATTTGCCCTGCCGCGCAAAAAGATCTTTTCCTGGGATCAGATCGGTCATTTCCGCCTGGACCAGAACCTACTCATGCACAGCCTGTGCTATCGCACGGATGTGCTGCGCGAGTCCAACCTTCCCATGCCGCCGCACACGTTCTATGTGGACAACATCTACGCCTACGTGCCGCTGCCGCGTTGCAAGACCATGTACTACGCCGACATCGACCTCTACCGCTACTTTATCGGTCGCGAAGGTCAGAGCGTCAACGAGGCAACGATGGTCAAGCGTCTGGACCAGCAGTTCCGTGTTACGCGTATCATGATGGAGTCGTACCACCTGTACAGCGATGTTGAGTCGTCGCGTCTGCGTTCGTACATGATGGGCTACTTCACCATGATGATGGCGATCTGCTCGGTGCTCACCAAGCTTTCCGAGGAAGATTGCGCCGACGAGCGCCTAAAGACGCTGTGGAATGATTTGAAGGCCTACGACGAGCGCATGTATCGTCGTGCCCGCTACGGCGTGGTCGGCTTCTTCACCAACCTGCGCGGACGGGCCGGAGACAAAACCACACTCGGCCTATACCGTCTTGCCTCAAAGATCTTCAAATTCAACTAGCACAGAAACGCACGGGTAACGGGGACCCCTGGTCCTTAACTTGCTACTTCGGACAGTCCTGCGCAAGACGGAGGCGCCACTGGCGCCTCCTTTGCGTGCGGAACTCGTATCAAGTTAAGGACCAGGGGTCCTCTGCTATGTCTTGCTTTATGTCAGACGGCTGAATTTGAAGATCTTGGACGCGCGGTACACAGGGGCCTGGGCTGAAAAGAATCTGGTTGGTAGGTTGCCCGGTGGGGTTTGGTTATGTTTGTCGCGAGTTCCGCACGAGCCGAAGAGCACTTAATGTGCTCTTCGTGCGAGCCGGGACTGTAGAGCAGCAAACATAACCAAACCCCACCGGGCAACCGGACGAGCTAGTTTACTTTGCGGCGCCGGGTATGCCGTGGGAGGTTTTGGCGTTTTTGGCTCCGTTTACGATGGCGGTCTGTAGGGCCCTTACGGCGAGCATGCCCAGCAGGTCTAGGGGAACGGCAGCGCTTGCCTGGGCGCCCAGTTTGCCGCTGGCAAGGGTGTAGATGGTGTCGCCGTCGTTGGTGGTGTGTGTGGGGCGGATGGCGTGCGCATAGGCGTCTGCCGCCATCTGGGAGACCTTGGTGGCCTGAGCTTTAGTGAGCTCAACGTTGGTGACGATGCAGCTGATGGTGGTGTTGGTGCGGTCGAGCGGCATTTGCATGGAGCCGGCGGCGGCAAAGGCTGCGAGCTCCATGTCGACGATCTGGTCGCTATCTGCTGCGGCGCGCATACCAGCGACCCATTCGCCGGTGAAGGGGTCGACGACATTGCCGCAGGCGTTGACCGAGACCACGGCACCCACCTTAACAGGGCCGAGTGCCACGGCGGCAGCGCCTAGGCCGGCCTTCATGCAGGTGGCGGGGCCCATGAGCTTGCCCACGGTGGCACCGGTGCCGGCACCTACATTGCCCTGCTCGAGCGTGGTGGGGGTGTTGTCGAGCGCCTCGCGCACGGCGGAGATGCCAGCCTCAATGTCGGGGCGTACGGCGGGGTCGCCAAAGGCGAGGTCGAAGATGCAGCTGGAGCACACGATAGGCACCTGCGTGGGGCCGACGGGAAGGCCGATGCCGCGGCTCTCAAGCTCGCGAGCGACGCCGCTTGCGGCCTCCAGGCCAAAGGCCGATCCGCCCGAAAGGCAGACGGCGTGGACCTTGTCGACGGTGTTCTCGGGACGCAGCAGGTCGGTTTCGCGCGATGCCGGGGCACCGCCGCGAACGTCAACGCCGCCGGTGGCGCCCTCGGGTGCCACGATTACGGTGCAACCGGTGCCGGCCTCCTCGTCCGTGTAGTTGCCAAGGCAAAAGCCATCGACATCGCAAACGTCAATGGCCTCAAGCAGTGTATCCATGTTTTACTCCTATCGGTTTTCCGCCGGGCCTTATGCCCGGTCGGGATCCGTACGGTACGCCGAAATTGTAGGCGCTGGGGGATACCCAGCGCCAGATGCAATTACGAGAGTTTTTGAATCGCGCGCGCGACGCGGGCGATGGGTAGGCCCACCACGTTATAGAAGTCGCCCGAAATATCGTGCACGAGCATGCGTCCTCCTGTGCCCTGAATGCCGTAGGCGCCGGCCTTGTCCATGGGCTCACCCGAGGCGACATAGTGCTCGATCTGCTCGTCGGTGAGCTCGTAGAACGTCACGTCGGTCACATCGACAAAGGACAGGCTCTCGGCGGAATGCGGAGCCGTGGCGTCGCCTGCCTTAACGATGCAGACGCCGGTTGCGACCTGGTGCGTGCGGCCCGAAAGCTCACGGAGCATGGTACACGCCTCGTTCTCGGTTGCCGGCTTGCCCAGAATCTTGCCGTCAAAGGTGACGATGGTGTCGGCCGCGACCGTCAGCTCATTGGGCTCGGCATGCTCGGCGGCAACGGCGGCGGCTTTGGCGCGTGCTAAGCGTTCAACGAGCGTAAGTGGGGCCTCGCCATCAAATGGCGTTTCGTCGATATCGGCAGGAATGATGCGAATGTCATAGCCCGCCTCGCGCATCAGCTCGATGCGGCGCGGTGATTGCGAGGCCAAAATCATAGCTGAATGCCCTCGGCAACCTTCTCGACAGCCTTGTCGCCGGCGAGCGTGCGCAGCAGCTCAAGCGCAAAGGGGAGCGACTGGGCCATGCCGCTGGCGGTGATGATGTTGCCGTCTTGCGTAACCTTCTCGCCGGTATAGGCGCCTTCGGGGAAGCTCTTCTCAAAGCCAGGGAAGCACGTAGCGTGGCGCCCCTCGAGCAGGTCGAGCTCACCCAGGATAAACGGGGCGGCGCAGATGGCGGCGACGTGTTTGGCGGCGGCGAACTCGCAGACCACGTCGCAGACGCGCTGGTCGGCACGCAGGTTGGTGGCGCCGGGCAGGCCGCCAGGTAGCACGACGCAGTCGTACTCGTCAAAGTTGATCTCGTCAAAGAGCGCATCGCAGGTCACGGGAATCTGCAGCGAGCTTACGACCTCGCGCGTGGGCATGATCGAGACAAGCGTGGCGCGCACGCCGCCGCGACGCATGACATCGACCATGGTCAGGCATTCAATAGTTTCAAAGCCATCGGCGGCGAGAACGGCAACGCTGGGCATGAGGGTTCCTTTCATAGGCGGCATACAATTAGCCGTCTTATACCCCGAAGACCTCCGCTTGCCACGCTTGATTTCCCAATGTTTAAAATAGCCCCGTCCGAATTAGCTACCCCCACCCATCCTCAACAATCTCAATCTGTAACATCCATCGACCAAAACTAGCCCCAACTGTTACAGATCGAGACAGTCCCCAACAGCACCGCCCCGTTCGGGGAAACGACCGCTACAGGTACGGCGGGCAGAGGCTCACTTTTTTCTTCGGTTTTTCTTGACGGAATCTCACCTGTTGTAGTACTTTGTCCCAGTCTAAAAACGCGTGGACTTTTCTGGGCGCTAGCCACCTTTTTGCCACGCAACCGAGCAGTCGGTTGCGTGGCTTTTTTCGTCTTGGCAGCAGGTACCACATGCGCCGCCAGAAGACCGCACGAGCCCACCTTCCGACTGCAGGGAACAGACGCACGAGACGTGCATCTGCAAGACAGCAGACGGAAGGGAGCCTAATGGCAGAAACAAACACAATCAAGCAACAGACCGCCGAGGCGGGAGCCGCGGGCGCGGGGCAGGTCAAGGCGGCGCTCCAGGTCTTTGCGGGCGGCGCCTGCTACGGCGCGATGGCCACGACCTACAAGCTCGCCTACGCCGCGGGCTTCACCTCAGCGCAGGTGGTGGCGAGCCAGGCGTGGTTCGGCTGCCTCTTCTTCGCCCTCGCCACGCTCGCAGGGCACGCACTCGGGCACCGCTGGCAGCGCGTGGGCTGGAAGCTCGCCCTCAAGCTCATGGGCCTGGGAGCCCTCACCTGCCTCACCTCAATCCTCTACTGCTACGCCATGAGCGTGCTGCCCGCCCCGGTGGCACTCACGCTCCTCTTCCAGTTCACGTGGCTGGGGCTCGTGTGGCAGACCGTCATGACGCGCCGGCCGCCGAGGCTCCTCCAAGTGGCCTCCGCCCTGGTCATCGTCTTCGGAACGGTGTTCGCCAGCGGCGTCTACAAGACCGGCATCACCGGGTACGACCCCGTGGCCCTGCTCTGCGCGCTGGGGGCGGCCGTGTCCTGCTCCCTCTTTGTCACCCTCTCCGGCAAGGTCGAGGCCCCCTGCTCGTCCGAGCAGCGTGGCGTCATCGTATGCGCGGGCTCCGTGGTCATGTCGCTCACGGTGTGTCCGGACTACGTCGTCTCGGGCGTCCTCGCCCAGGGCATCCTGCCCTTTGCCGTCATCGCCGGCTTCTTTGGCATGCTCTGCCCGGTCCTGCTCTTCGGCATGGGCTCTCCGCACCTGCCCGCGGGCCTGTCCACCGTCATGGCCGCCGCGGAACTCCCCGCCGGCCTGCTCATCGCCATGATCGTCCTCGGCGAGCCGCTCGGCGTCGTCGAGTGGCTGGGCGTCGCCATCATCCTCGCCGGCGTGTGCCTGGCACAGGTCCCCTCCCTGCTTGGAGGCCGGGAGGCACGTCGCGCCGCCGCAGGACAAGCCGTCAGCTAGTCACCCCTTCACAGGCGGCCCGCGCGCATCAGGGAAAGGGCCACGGGCCAGGCGCGCGAGGCCGCAAGGACGTTATAAAGCGTCCCCCGCAGAGATGGGGGCGCCAGAGAGAAGGAGGCACCATGCCATTTCCAAAAGGGTTCCTTTGGGGAGGAGCCACCGCCGCCAACCAATGCGAGGGAGGTTATGACGAGGGCGGCCGCGGCCTTGCCAACGTCGACGTCATCCCACACGGGCCGGAGCGCAACGACGTAAGCCGCGGCCTGAGGCGCATGCTCGACTTCGAGCCCGGGTACTACTACCCGGCCCAGACGGGCATCGACTTCTATCACCACTACCGCGAGGACATAGCCCTCTTCGCGGAGATGGGCTTTAAGGTCTTTCGCCTCTCCATCGCCTGGAGCCGCATCTTCCCCAATGGCGACGAGGAGGAGCCCAACGAGGCCGGGCTCGCTTTCTACGAGGACGTGTTCCGCTGCTGCCGCGAGCACGGGATCGAGCCCCTCGTGACCATCACGCACTTCGACTGCCCCATCCACCTCGTCAAGAAGTACGGCGCCTGGCGAAACCGCACCCTTATCGAGCTCTACAAGCGGCTTGTGACGGTGCTCTTCAACCGCTACCGCGGCCTCGTGCGCTGGTGGATCACGTTCAACGAGATGAACATGATCTTGCACCGTCCCTTCATGGGTGCCGGCATCGTCCTCGAGCCCGGGGAGAATGCCCGCGAGGCCGAGTACCGCGCCGCGCACAACGAGCTCGTGGCGAGCGCCTGGGCCACCAAGATCGCCCACGAGGTCGATCCGGAGAACAAGGTGGGCTGCATGCTCGCCGCGGGAAGCTACTACCCCTACTCCTGTCGTCCCGAGGACGTTCGCGCGGCGCAGGTCAAGAACCAGGAGGACCTCTTCTTCGTGGACGTGCAGGCGCGCGGTCGCTACCCCGGCTACGCGCTCAAGATGCTCGAGCGCGAGGGCATCGACGTGGGCATGACCGCCGAGGACGAGCGCATCCTTGCGGAGAACACCGTCGACTTCATCTCGTTTAGCTACTACTCCTCGCGCTGCACCGCGGGCGACCCCGACTCCGTGGGCGGCGTCGCCGAGGGCAACGCCTTCGCCGGCGTGGAGAACCCCTACGTGCGCACGAGCGACTGGGGCTGGGTCATCGACCCGCTGGGATTCCGCATCACGATCAACGACCTCTGGGACCGCTACCAGAAGCCGCTCTTTGTGGTGGAGAACGGCCTCGGCGCCTATGACGAGGTGCTTCCCGACGGCACGATCGAGGACGACTACCGCATCGCCTACCTGCGCGAGCACATCGAGGCCATGCGTGACGCCATCGAGCAGGACGGCGTCGAGATGCTCGGCTACACCACCTGGGGGCCGATCGACCTCGTGAGCGCGGGCTCCGGCGAGATGGAGAAGCGCTACGGCTTCATCTACGTGGACCGCGACAACCTGGGCAACGGCACGCTCGAGCGCAGGCGCAAGAAGAGCTTCTACTGGTATCAACAGGCCATCGCCACCAACGGAGGCGACCTGGGCTAGCCGCCCGGGCAATATCACTAAGGAGAAAATAATGGCTGAAAAATACGACGATCTGGCCAGATCCATACTCGAGAACGTAGGCGGCACAGAGAACGTCGCCAGCGTCGCGCACTG
The DNA here is from genome assembly GCA_902364645.1 of Coriobacteriaceae bacterium. Taxonomy (GTDB): domain Bacteria; phylum Actinomycetota; class Coriobacteriia; order Coriobacteriales; family Coriobacteriaceae; genus Collinsella. The sequence continues at coordinate 139,794 of CABJEP010000006.1, forward strand.
CATCACGCGCGTGCGCTTCAAACTCAAGGACGAGTCCCGCGCCAACACTGCCAAGATCGAGGCCCTCAAGGGCGTCATCCAGGTCATCCAGGCCAACGGCCAGTACCAGGTGGTCGTGGGTAACATCGTCGAGGACGTCTACGACGCGGTCCTGGAGGCCGGCAACTTCTCGGGCGGCGCAAGCGCCGACGACGAGCCCCAGGGCGATAAGACCGTTGCCTCCGTCGTCATCGACCTCATCTCTGGCATCTTCCAGCCCATCCTGGGACCGCTTGCCGCCGCAGGCATCATGAAGGGACTGCTTGCCCTCATCACCTACTTCGTCCCGGCCTTTGCAAACGACGGCCTCTACACGCTGCTCTACACCGTGGCTGACGGCTTCTTCTACTTCCTTCCCGTCGCCCTGGCGTTCAGTGCCGCGCGCAAGTTCCGCATGAACGAGTTCACCGGCGTGGCAATCGGCGTGGCGCTTCTCTACCCGACGATGGTCGCCCTGACCTCGGGCGAGGCGCTCGGCAGCATCGACCTCGGCGTGGCCGGCACGTTCTCGTGGTACGCCACCGCCCTCGGGCTCCCCATCATCATGCCCGTGTCCGGCTACGTGAGCTCGGTGATCCCCGTCCTTCTCATGGTGTGGTTCGGCTCTATCCTTGAGCGCTGGCTCAAGAGCTGGATGCCGGCTGCGCTCAAGATGTTCCTTGTCCCGCTCGCCACGATGACGGTCTCCATCGTCTTGGGCTACCTCATCATCGGCCCGGTGGCCACCCTCATCACCAACCTGCTGAGCGCGGCATTCTCGTTCATCTTCCAGCTCCCCGTGGTTGGTTCCGTCCTGGGCAGCGCCCTGGTTGGCGGACTGTGGATGTGCCTCGTCATCTTTGGCTTCCACTGGAGCCTCATCCCCATCTCCATCATGAATCTGAACACCCTCGGCCACGACAGCGTGCTCGCCGCCACCATCGGCCACGGGTTCGCGCTCGGAGCGGTCATCTTTGCCATGTACCTCAGAAACAAGGACGAGCGCTTCCGCGGCATCGCCCTTCCCGCGATGATCTCCGCCTTCTTCTTCGGCGTCACCGAGCCGGGCATCTACGGCATCGCCCTCCCCAACAAGCGCGCGTTCGTCGTGGCATGCCTGAGCTCCGCCGTGGGCGGCGCTATCGTGGGAATGACTGGCGCTCTCATGTACATCTCGGGCGGCCTCGGCGTCTTCAACCTGCTCAACTTCATCGACGGGACCCCTGGTGGCGCCGGGATCTCCCACATGATCTTCGCGATCATCGCCTCGCTCATCTCCGCCGTCCTGGCCTTTGTTATCGAGTTCATCACCTACCGACCCAACGACGAGGAGGAAGGCGCCCACTAGCTTGCGCCCTCCTCAATCAGCTCTATGTAATTGAGGAGCAGTTGAGGTGGGTGAGGGCCGAGGGCGATCAAGGTGGCCGCCCTCGGCCCGGGACAACCTGCCAGAAGGCGTTTAGCTTTCTCGGGCGGCGCTGAAATGAACTGCGCCCCGATACTTGGACGGGTCAATTAGCGGCCTATGCCGCACATGGGGACTGATTTCGGAACTCCTCCGGGGTCAGTCCCTTTTGCTTAACCCGCCTCCTCTTGTTCCAGTGAACGGTATAGGCTTCGAGGTCCCGCTTGAACTCCTCGAAGCTCCGCCACGTCCGGCTCCTGTAGAATTCGTCCTTCAGGCGCCCGGGCAGCAGCTCCGTCGCATGAGCTTGCCCTCGCACGCCGCCGGCCCCGGCCGGGTCCGGGCACCCTTCGGCCTCCCGCTGGCCTTCGGCGCGCCCGCACCCCCTGTCGCAAAGCTCTGCTGCAAGAGTCCTCAGCGTGGCGTCGTGCCTGACTCTCCCGTCCATAAAGAAGCCCCCATTTCTAATGTTCAAGAAATGAGGGGCGGTTCAATTTCGGGACGGGGATTAAATAATCATTCGGAGCAAATCTATTTTTATCCCCGTGCCAGAAAAATCATCGGGCGTGGTCTGGGGCAAACAGTCTAGTTGCGCTTGAGGTGGACGACGGTTTCGCAGTGGAAGGTTTGCGGGAACAGATCGACCGGCGTGATCTTGACGGGGGAGAAGGTACCTTCCTCGACAAAGCGCTTAAGGTCGCGTGCCAGGGTGGCGGGGTCGCAGCTCACGTAGGCGACATCGCGAGCGCTCGTGCTGGCGATAAGGTCGATCGCCTCGGGGGCGAGGCCTGCGCGCGGCGGGTCGACCACCAAGACGTCGGCATCCTGGTCGGGGAACTCGCGCACCGCGTCTCCGCCAATGACGTCGACGTTATCAAGCTTGTTGATTTCCAGGTTACGGTGCAGGTCGCGCACGGCCGGGCCGTAGGCCTCGACGGCGGCGACGAAGTCGCAGCGGCGGGCGAGCGGCAGGGTAAAGGTTCCGGCGCCGCAGTACAGGTCCACGGCAAGCTCGTCTTCTTGCGGGTCGAGCGCTTCCATGACAAGCTCGATCAAAATCTCAGCACCCTTGGTGTTGACTTGGAAAAAAGACGGGGCAGACAAGCGCATCTGACCCTCGGCGATATTCTCGGTCCATGAGCCCTCTCCGGCGAGCATTTCGACCTTGGAGACACGGCGGGCCTTCTTCTCACCCTTGCTCATAACGCGCACTATGCTCGTGGGGTGTGCGGCGTCTGCCAGCACGCGCGAGACTTGCGAGCGCGGAAACGACCCCGTGGGCGTCCAGAGCGCGACCTCGAGCGCTTTGGTGCGACGCGAGGCGCGAATGCCCACGCGCTCCAAGCCCAGGTCGTGGCTGCCGCTCAGATAATTGAGCGCGCCGACAACCGATTTGAGTGCCTTGGGGAAGCGCTTATCGAACAGCGGGCACGAATCGACGGTCACGATCTTGCTGGGATCGACGCCGTGCATGCCAAGACGAACGCGGCCGTTAACGACGGTCGGTTCGAGCTCAATTTTATTGCGGTAGCCCCAATCGTCCTTGGTGTGGCGGATGGGCTGCACCAGCTCGTCGACTTGCTCAGGGGTGAACTTGCCGATGCGCTCGAGCGTGGAGCGCAGGTTTTGCTCCTTGGCGGCAAGCTGAGCGGTGCGCGAGAGATTGCCCCACGAGCAGCCACCGCAGATGCCCACGAAGGGGCAGGGAGGCTGAATTCGATCGGGGCTCGGTTCCAGAATCTCGGTGGCGCGGGCGCGCATAAACGATTTGCCGTCCTGCACGATTTCGGCCTCGACGGTGTCGCCCGCCACGGCGCCCTGCACAAATACGGCTTTGCCGTTATCGGCATGCGCCAGACCATCGGCGCCGTAGGTCATCGATTCTATAGTGAGCTTCATATCCCTGCCTGTCATTCGCGTTGTTGTCCGCAACCATGGTAGCAGGGAAAAGCGCCCCGTACCTGAGGCATTCCTCAAATACGGGGCGCTTCTACAAACGTCTATTTCGTCTTGCCGGTAATGAGCGTCTTGAGTCCTAGGCCGATTAGGCCCAAGCCCATGCGCACGCGACCGGGGCGATGGCGCTCGATGGCTTTGGTCTTGCCGGCGGGTTTCTCGCGGCGGGCGCTTGCCTGGGGCGCGGGCTTGGCGGTCTGCGGCTGAGGCTGGGGCGCATGCTCGGGCTCGGGCTCGGGCTCCAGGTCGGGCTCGATGACGGTCGCCTGGACCTTCTGTACCTTAGGGGCTGCCGGCTGTGGCTCGGGCTTGGGACCCAGAACAGGTGCGGATTCCGGTTTTGCTTTGGCGACGGGCTCCGAAGCCACGGCTGCGGACTCGGCGTTGCGATAAGCGCGCTCCAACAGGAACTCCTGCGAGTTAAAGGGCTTCTCACCCTCTTTTCGCTCTACGGGAACCCAGGTGCCGTCGCTCGTCAGGCTACGTGCCTTCACGTTGTCGCGCAGCTGCACACCCATGTACTCGTGCACCAGCGCGCGGCAGGTGGGGTCGAGCACGGGGAAGGCGATCTCCACGCGATGCTCGGTGTTGCGCGTCATCATGTCGGCAGAACTCAGGTAGATCATGTCCGAGTCCACGCCGAAGGCATAGACGCGCGCGTGCTCCAAGAAACGTCCGACGATAGAACGTACGTGCACGTTTTTGGTCTTGCCCGCAATGTTGGGCTTCAGGCACGAGATACCGCGGATGATCATGTCCACGCGCACACCGGCACACGATGCCTCGGCGATCTTGTCGATGACCTCGCGGTCGGTCAGCGAGTTGAGCTTAAAGAATACGCGCGCGGGCTCGCCGGCGAGAGCGCGTTGTATCTCGCGGTCCAGACCGCGCATGATGAGTGGCTTGAGACCGACGGGCGCCACGCCCAAAAAGCGGTAGTCGCCGCGCAGGTTGCCCAGCGACAGGTTGCGGAAGAACAAGTTGGCGTCTTCGCCGATGCCGGGATGGGCGGTCATGAGCATAAAGTCGCTGTAGAGCTTGGCCGTCTTCTCGTTAAAGTTGCCGGTGCCCAAAAGCGTGAGTCGAGTGAGCGCCATGCCCTCGCGATAGGTGAGCTGGCAGATCTTTGAGTGGCATTTAAAACCCTCGGAGCCATAGATGACGGTGCAGCCCGCTTCTTCCAGACGCTCTGCCCACTCGATGTTATTTTGCTCGTCAAAGCGCGCGCGGAGCTCCATGAGCACCGTGACCTCTTTGCCGTTCTCGGCGGCGTCAATCAACGACTCGCACAGACGACTCTGCTTGGCCACGCGGTAGAGCGTGATGCGCAGCGAGATGCACTCGGGGTCGTATGCGGCCTCGTGTACCAGGTCCAGGAACGGATTCATGGCCTCGTAGGGGTAAAAGAGCAACTTGTCGCCCTGCAGCACCTGCTCGCGAATGGAGCGGGACATGTCGATGGTGGGGTTGGGCTGAGGCTTAAACGGCGTAAAGAGGAGCCCGTTGCGCAGGTGCTCGGGAATTTTGCCCTCGATGCCAAAGACATAGCCCAGGTCGAGCGGGATATCGCAGGTAAAAACCGAGCGGCGCGAAAGCTCGAGCGCTTTGCGGATGGTCTTGAGTGTCGCCTTCTCGAGCGAACCGGAGACGGCAAGCACCACCGGTTGCAGGCGCAAGCGCTTTTTGAGGATGCGCTTCATGTGCTGGCGGTAATCCTCTTCCTCCTCGACGCCCTCGCCGTCCGGGTCGATATCGGCATTGCGGGTGACGCGGATCAGAGCGCGGTCGAGCGGCTTATAGGAGCCAAAGCAGCTGTCCAGGCAGGCGAGAATGACGTCCTCGAGCAAGATGTAGGAGTAGGTGCCGGCGGGCGAGGGGATCTCGACCACGCGGTTCATTGAGGCGGGAATCTCGATAAGGCCCAGCAGGCTCTCCTCGTCCGTGACACCGTCCAGTCCGCAAGCTAGATAGAGTGCGCCGTTGCGCAGGTTGGGGAAGGGGTGGCGCGGGTCAATGACCAACGGCGAGATGACCGGCGACACGTAGGCCTGGAAGTAGCGGGTGACAAAGGTGCGCTCCTCGGGCGTAAGCGAGTCGATGCGAGCGCGGTGAACGCCCAGGGCGTCGAGCTTGCCCTCGATGCTCTTGAAGATGGTTTCCCAGCGGGTAAGGAGCCCGGGCATCTCGGCCATGACGGCATCGACCTGTTCGGAGGCGGTCATATTGCTCTTGTTGTCGACAGGCTGTTTTTTGAGCTCTGCCAGATCGGACAGGCCGCCCACGCGCACCATGAGAAACTCATCGAGGTTAGACTCGAAAATCGACACGAACTTTAGCCGCTCGAACAGCGGAACGGTCTCGTCGAAGGCTTCGTCAAGCACACGGTTGTCAAAGCGCAGCCAGCTGAGCTCTCGGTTCTGCGTGTACGAGAAGTCGCGCGGCGGCTTACGCAGCTTTGCAGCGGCTTGCTTTTTTTCGATTTTGCTCGGCATATGCATCTGTCCGTTCAGTCCCCGTGGGGGACGGTTGCCTAACACTATTCACTATTGTCTCAATTTAGTCGACCTATGGCACGGACGTATCGCGTGAACGGTATCTTTACCTACTTCTTACGCTGACAAGCCATAGAGCTGACGCCCTTCGCGTTGTGAAAAACGGTCTATATCCTCACTCAACTGGTGAGTATGTGTGAATAAGAATGATAGGTAGCTGAATATCATCGAATACAGACAGAAACACGAACAAGCGTCATTTATATACATAAAACCGTTTTAGATATGCAATTCTTAATCGAAAGATTGGAGTTGTAATTGCGAATGATTTTTAAGAAAAAAGAGCATTTACCTTAGAAAAGCTACTTTAGAACGCCGAAGTGCATTATGGGGGAATCATATTCTATATACCGTTCATCGAACTTTGTTGACCGTTCGGGGGCGAGGTGGAATTGCGGTTGGAATTTGGATATAACTAGAGCTGTCAGCAAGCAGCACCCGTTACGGAAGGGTGCTGAGAGATTCGGCCGAAAGGCCCGAAAGAAAGGTAGGAGGCCATGACGAAAGGTCTGCACGTGCC